>NZ_LN850107.1:3702556-4936741 GCF_900070365.1 Alloactinosynnema sp. L-07
CTGTTCTCGTTCTTCCGGGCGATGCGCGACCGCCCGGTGTTCAGGGTGCACTTTGGGCCGCGGGTCGACCTGTCCGGCCTGACCCTGGACAAGCCGGGCGACGCGATGCGGGCGCACACCCGGATCATGCAGGCGATCACCGCGGATCTGATCCCGCTGCGCGCGGACGAGCCGGACACGCCCAAGTTCCACGATCCGACCCGTCCGTGCGACTCCAAGAGCCCCTGGCGGCCGTAGATCAGCCGCCTTACCTTGGCGCCGCGCCCCCGTGCGGGCGAAGGCCGAGGTGCGGGACCGGGTGCTACTGGCCGGACCGATCGGGTAGGCCGAAGGCGTGTTCCGGCGGGGTGGGCGTGGCCATCGGGTTCGCGTCGGTGATCGGGACGGCCCTGGCGGCCAAGGCTTTGAGCTGTTCGGTCGGCACGCAGCGGGCCGGGAACGCCGCGGCCGCGGCCCTGGAGGCGATGTCTCGGACCGGCAGTTCGTCGGCGGAACCCGCCACCACGAGGTTGCCGTAGCGCCTGCCGCGCAGCACCGTCGGTTCCGCGAGCAGCAGCGCGTGCGGGAACAGCGACAGCATGGTGGCCACGAACCGGCGGGCGAAGCGCAGGCCGGGCCCGTCGGAGATGTTGACCACCATCGTCCCGTGCGGCCGCAGGGTGCGCTGGGCGTCGGCGAGGAACTCGCGGGTGGCCAGGCCGCCGGGCATCGCGGCCCGCTCGTAGGCGTCGAGGACGACCAGGTCGTAGTCGGCGTCGGGCAGTTCGGCGACCGCCGGGCGACCCTCGGCGACCATGACGCGCAGCCCCGGGATCGTGTCGAGGCCCAGTTCGGCGCGGACCAGGTCGATGAGCGGGCCGTCGGCGTCGATCACCAGTTGGTCGGAGTCGGGTCGGGTGGCGGCCAGGTAGCGCGGCAGGGTGGCCGCCCCGCCGCCGATGTGCAGCACGTCCAGCGGTCCCGACGGTAGGGCGTCGATGATGTCGCCGATGCGCCGGACGTAGTCGAACTCCAGGTGCCACGGGTCGTCAAGATCCACATAGGACTGTGCGACGCCCTCGACGGTGAGCAGCCAGCCGTTGTCGCGGTCGAGGTCGGCCAGCAGTTCCGCGGTGCCGAACCGGACCCGGTGCAGCCCAGGCACCGGCCGCGGTCGTTCGCCGTGCAATGTCACCTCCGCGCGTTCCGCGCGAAGCATAGAGGTCCCGCGGCTAACGCTTCGCCGGACAAACGTCCTACCATCCAACCATTGCACCCGAGATGTGAGGCAGACTGTCCCCGTGACTATCGAACTCGAAAAGCCGGTTACGCACCGAGGCCGCGGGACGCTCTACATCCTGATGGCCTCCGTCGCGTTCGGTAGCTCGGGCCCGCTGGCCAAGGCGGCGATGCAGTCCGGGATGACCCCGCAGCAGGTGGCCAGCGTCCGCGCCGGGCTGGCCGCGGTGGTTCTACTGGTCGGCGTCATGCTGATCAAGCCGTCGATCCTGCGGGTGCGGCGGGACCAGTGGCGGCTGTTGATCGCCTACGGCTTGCTCGGCGTCGCGCTGGTGCAGCTGCTGTTCTTCATCGCGGTCTCGCGGCTGCCCGTCGGCATCGCGATGCTGCTGGAGTACACCTCACCGGTGCTGGTGGCGTTCTGGGTCCGGTTCGTCCGCCGCGTCCACCTGCCGCTGCTGTCCTGGATCGGCACCGGATTGGCGTTCACCGGGCTCGCGCTGGTGGCGCAGGTGTGGAAGTCGCTGGACCTCGACGGCGTCGGACTGCTCGCCGGGATGGGCGCGGCACTGTGCTCGGCGTCGTACTACCTGCTCGGGGAACGGGGCGCGAGCGAGCACCACCCGATCGGGATGGTCACATGGGGCATGGTGATCGGAGCGGCGGGCATCTTCGTGGTCTCCCCGCCTTGGGAGATCGACTTCGCCGCGGCCGGGACGGTCCAGCCGTTCGGCGAGTGGCACGTGCCGGTGTGGACGCTGCTGGTCGCGGTCGCGTTGATCAGCACGGCGCTCGCCTACGCGCTGAGCATCAGTTCCCTGCGCCATCTACCGTCCACAGTGGCCAGTGTGCTGGCCCTCTCGGAGCCGATCGTGGCCACCGTACTGGCGTGGCTGATGCTCGGCGAGACACTGACGCCGGTCCAGATCGGCGGTATGGCGGTGTTGCTGACCGGCGCCGCGCTGGTGCAGGTCGCGGCCCACGGTCCCGTCACGCCCGCCGATCCGCTACCCACCGATTGAGACCTCGGTCACGTCGAAGTTCACGCGGTCGAGTGAGAGTCGATCTTCAAACGCGTCACGAACCGCGCCTCGGTAAAGAGATGTTTACTTTCCGAAGGCGACACATCGTGTTCGATCGGTCACCATGTGCTCATCTCCGGTCTTCACCGTGGAGTCCATGACAACCGAACGCAATGGAGGTCCCGATGGGCACACCTGGATCCGGCGGCCCGGCCCACGCCCCGCCGCGCCACACCTACCGACTCAGTGATCTTCGCAAGGACCTGCCCGCCTCGCTCGTCGTCTTCCTGATCGCCGTCCCCCTCTCCCTCGGCATCGCCACCGCCTCGGGCGCCCCCGTCCTCGCGGGCCTCATCGCCGCCGTCGTCGGCGGGCTCGTGGCCGGGCCGCTCGGCGGCTCCCGCCTCCAGGTCAGCGGCCCCGCCGCCGGACTCACCATCGTCGTCGCCGAACTCATCAGCCAGTTCGGCTGGGCCGTCACCTGCGCCATCACCGTGTGCGCGGGCGTGCTCCAGGTATTGCTCGGCGCCTGCCGGATCGGCCGCGCCGCGCTCGCCATCTCCCCCACGGTCGTGCACGCCATGCTCGCGGGCATCGGTGTGACGATCGTGATCAGCCAGGTGCACGTGCTGCTCGGCGGATCGCCGGTGGCCAGCGCCCTGCACAACTTCCGTGACCTGCCCGCGAGCGTCATGGGCCACCACGGCGCCGCGACCGTGATCGGTCTGGCGGTGATCGCACTGCTGCTGGCGTGGCCCCGTCTGCCCGCCCGGGTGCGCGCCGTGCCGGGCCCGCTGGTCGCGATCGTGCTGGTCACCGTGTTCACGTCGGGGGTCGACGTGGCCAGGGTGTCGCTGCCCGACGCGCCGCTGTCGGCCATCGCCCTGCCCACCCTGCCCCACGGCGAGTGGTTCCCGTTCCTGCTCGGCGTGTTCACCATGACGATCATCGCCAGCGTCGAGAGCCTGCTCTCCGCGGTCGCGGTGGACAAGCTGCGCGACGGCCACCGCAGCGACCTCAACCGCGAATTGGTCGGCCAGGGCAGCGCCAACATCGTCTCCGGGATGCTCGGCGGCCTGCCGATCACCGGCGTGATCGTGCGCAGCGCGACGAACGTGCGGGCCGGGGCACGCACCCGGGCCTCAGCGACGCTGCACGGAGTCTGGGTGCTGCTGTTCACCGTGCTGCTGGTCGACATCGTCGAGCGGATACCGCTGGCGGCGCTGGCCGCGCTGCTGGTGGTCGTCGGGATCAAGCTGGTCAAGCTCACCGACATCCGCACGGCCCGCCGACACGGCGAGCTGACGGTCTACGTGGTGACGGTGGCCGGGGTGGTGCTGCTCAACCTGCTCGAAGGGGTGCTGCTGGGGTTCGCGGTGGCGCTGCTGGCCACGCTGCGCCGGATCGTGTGGGCGCGGGTGCGCGTGGAGCGCGGCCCTGACGACGCCAGTTGCGCGGTCGTGGTGGAAGGGACGCTGTGCTTCCTGTCGCTGCCGCGGCTGTCGCGCGTGCTCGCGCAGGTGCCCGACGGCAGCGCGGTGCACCTGGAACTGGTCGTGGACTACCTCGACCACGCCGCCTACGAACACCTCTCGGCCTGGCAGCGGCAGCACGAGTCGACCGGCGGGACCGTGGTGGTCGATGAGATCGGCGGCCCCGGCCCGACGGCCCGGCGCAAGCGGACCGGCCCCGCGCCGCGGTGGTTCTCGCCGTGGTCGCACTGGCAGGGCGAGCTCCCGGTCGCGGCCGCCGGGGTGCCGATCCCCCGGCAGACCCGCGACCACGTCCTGCGCCCACTGCTCGACGGCGCCCGCGAGTACCACCGCCGGGGGGCGCCGATGCTGCGCCCGCACCTACGCAAGCTCGCCGCCGCGCAGCAGCCGCACGCGATGTTCCTGACCTGCGCGGACTCCCGGATCGTGCCGAACGTGATCACCACCTCCGGCCCCGGCGACCTGTTCACCCTGCGCAACGTCGGCAACCTGGTGCCCGGCGACCTGTCGATGCGGGCGGGCGTGCTCTACGCGCTGGACCACCTGCACGTGCCAACGATGATCATCTGCGGGCACTCCCGCTGCGGGGCGATGACCGCGCTGCTGTCGGGCCCGGAGAACGACCCGATCGGCCGCTGGCTGCGCTGGGCGGGCCCGAGCCTGCGGGCCTGGCGCGAGGGTCACCCACTGGGTCGGCAGGCCGCGGCGGCCGGGTGGTCGGAGGTCGACCAGCTCGCCATGGTCAACGTGTCGGTCCAGCTGGAGTCGCTGCGCGGGATGCCGGACGTGGCCGCCGCGGCGACCGCGGGCCGGGTGCGGCTGGTCGGGCTGTTCTTCGACATCCCCACCGGCACTCTGCTGATGCTGGACGAGACCAGCGAACACTTCGAGCCACTGCCCGGCAAACAGGTGGGCGCCGTCACATCGGACGTGCGTCCGACGACGTCTTAGGAATGAGCATGCGGTTGACCAAACGCGAGCGGCGGCGGGAGCGGAACCAGCTGCTGCGACAACTCGCCGCCGCCACCATCGCGGTCGTTCTGGCGCGAGCCGCTCGACGCGGATAGAGACTTTCGGTGGGCCTTTGGCCCTAGCGGGTGGGTGAACCCGGACAAGACTGGCCGGGTCACCCCCTGCCCGAAAGGAGTTCGACATGCGCCCGCCCCGAACCCGATCGGTCGCGGTGCTCGCCGCGGCGATGGGTATGTCGCTGCTTACGCCCTGGACCGCACAGGCGAACGGCGGCGGTGTCACCACGGTGGCCACTGGCCTGAACAACCCCCGCGGCCTGGCTTTCGACCACCACGGGACCCTCTACGTGGCCGAGGCGGGCACCGGCGGAGCGGGCCCGTGCTTCCCGGGGCCGGAGGGCGAGGACGTCTGCTTCGGCACGTCCGGCTCGGTGTCGGCGATCCACCATGGCGTGCCGCACCGCGTGGTGAGCGGCCTGCCGTCGATCGCCCACCCGGACGGCTCGCAGGCGCTCGGCCCGTCCGACGTCGACTTCAGCGGCGGCAAGCTGCTGTTCACCGTCGGCCTCGGCGCGGACCCGGCAGAGCGGGCCGGGCTGCCCGCCACCGGCCAGGCGGCGATGGGCTGGCTGCTCAAGAAGCACCCACAGGGCTGGCGCCAGGTCGCCGACGTCGCGGGCTACGAGGCAGCGGCCAACCCCGACGGCGGGCTGCCCGACAGCAACCCGAACTCGTTGGTCGCGGGACCCACCGGGGTCGTCGTGGCCGACGCGGGCGGCAACGCGCTGGTCAAGGTCCGGCCGAACGGATCGTTCACCACCTTGGCGGTCTTCCCCGACCAGTTGGTCGACGCGCCGCCGTTCCTGCCGCCGGGCAAGATGCCCGCGCAGTCGGTGCCCACGTCGGTCGTCATAGGCCCCGATGGCGCGTACTACGTCGGCGAGCTGACCGGCTTCCCGTTCCAGCCCGGCGCCGCGCGCGTCTGGCGGGTGTCCGGAAACTCGGCGAAGGTCGTGGCGAGTGGGTTCACCAACATCGTCGACCTGGGATTCTCCGGCGGGAGGCTCTACGTGCTGGAGATCGCCACCAACGGCCTGCTCTCCGGCGACCCGACCGGTGCGCTGATCCGGGTCGGCAAGAACGGACAGCAGACCGTCGTGATGAGCGAAGGCCTGTTCCTGCCGGGCGGCGTGACCTTCCGCCACGGCGCCGCGTACGTGTCGAACTGCGGTGTCTGCCCAGGCGGCGGAACCGTCCTGCGGATCCCGCTCTAGTCGCTGAGCTGTGGGCCGGGGACTATCCGCGAAGCTCCCCGCCCACGGCCCAGTTTTCTGGCGCGACCTCGTTCACCATGACCCACACGCCGTCGCGGGTGCCGCCGCAGGTCTCCACGAAGGCGTCGGTCAGCTTGGCGACCAGTTCGGCCTTCTGCTCGGGCGTGCGCCCCGGATACATCGATACCGAGATCAACGGCACGTTATCTCCTAAACCGGGATGACGGTCGGCACGATCATCGGCCGCCTGCGGTAGGTGTCGGCGACCCAGCGGCCCACCACGCGGCGCACCGACTGGGCGATTCGGTGGGTGTCGGTGATGCCTTCGGACTCGGTGTGCGAGAGCTCCATCTCGACCAGCGCGACGACCTCGTCGAGCGCCTTCGGGTCGTCGGAGAAGCCGCGGCCGGAGACGGTCGGGGCGGACACGGCGCGGCCGGTGGCCGACTCGACCACGACGGTGATCGAGATGAAGCCGCCCTCGCCCAGGACGAGCCGGTCGGACAGCGTCGACTCGCCGACGTCGCCGACCGACAGGCCGTCGACGTAGACGTGGCCGACCTCGACCCGGCCGGTGATCTTGGCGCGGCCGTCGACCATGTCGACCACCACCCCGTCCTCGGCGATGACCACATGGTCGGCGGGCACCCCGGTCTGCACGGCGAGCGCGGCGTTGGCGCGCAGGTGGCGCCACTCGCCGTGCACGGGCATGACGTTGCTCGGGCGCACCGCGTTGTAGAGGAACAGCAGCTCGCCCGCGGGGGCGTGGCCGGAGACGTGCACCTTGGCGTTGCCCTGATGCACGACGTGCGCGCCGAGCCGGACCAGGCCGTTGACCACGCCGAACACGGCGGTCTCGTTGCCGGGGATCAGCGAGCTGGCCAGGATGACCGTGTCGCCGGGGCGGATGGAGATCTGCCGGTGCTCGCCGCGCGCCATCCGCGACAGGGCCGAGAGCGGCTCGCCCTGGGAGCCGGTGGAGACGAACAGGACCTGGTCCTCCGGCATGCCCATGGCCTCGTCCATGCCGACGAACAGGCCGGGCGGCACGGTGAGCAGGCCTAGGTCGGCGGCGATGCCCATGTTGCGCACCATCGACCGGCCAGCCAGCGCGACCTTGCGGCCGTGCGCGACGGCCACGTCGAGGACTTGCTGAACGCGGTGCACGTGGCTGGCGAAGCACGCCACGATGACGCGCTGGGTGGCGCGGGTGATGACGCTGTCGAGGACGGGGCCGATCTCGCGCTCGGAGATGACGAAGCCGGGGACCTCGGCGTTGGTCGAGTCGACCAGGAACAGGTCGACGCCCTCGTCGCCGAGGCGGGAGAAACCAGCCAGGTCGGTGAGCCTGCCGTCGAGCGGGAGCTGGTCGAGCTTGATGTCGCCGGTGTGCAGGACCAGGCCCGCGGGCGTGCGGATGGCGACGGCCAGCGCGTCAGGGATGGAGTGGTTGACGGCGAAGAACTCGCAGTCGAACAGGCCCCACGCGCGCCGCTCGCCTTCCTTGACCTCGTGCAGGTTCGGGGTGAGCCGGTGCTCGCGGCACTTGGCCGCCACCAGGGCCAGGGTGAACCGCGAGCCGATCACCGGCAGGTCCGGCCGCAGGCGCAGCAGGAACGGAACGGCGCCGATGTGGTCCTCGTGGCCGTGGGTCAGCACGAGCGCGTCGATATCGCTCAGGCGGTCCTCGATGGCGCGGAAGTCCGGCAGGATCAGGTCGACGCCGGGCTGCTGGTCCTCGGGGAACAGCACGCCGCAGTCGACGATCAGCAACTTGCCGCCGTACTCGAAGACGGTCATGTTCCGGCCGATCTCGCCGATACCGCCCAGCGCGACGACGCGCAGGCCCCCCTCCGGCAGCGGGCCTGGCTGGTTGGCGGGCCGCTTACCGGACATCTCGCTGCTCACTTATGGACCGTCCCGGCGCTCGTGTGTGTCGTGGTGTTGACGTACGCGGCGTTGGCGTCGGTGTGCGCGACGCGCGCGGTGGCGGGGTCGGCGCCCCGGGTCTCCGCGGTGTGCGGAAGCCCGGCCTCGGCCAGATCCGCGGCGATGGCGCCGACCTGCTCCGCGGTGGCGGGCACCAGCGGCAGCCTCGGGTCGCCCGCGTCGAGTCCGCCCAGTCGCAGCGCGGCCTTGGAGAAGACCACGCCGCCGACCCGGCTGAACGCGCGCAGCACCGGGAGAAGTCCATTGTGGACTTCTCGGGCGGCGGCGACGTCGCCGGACTCGTAGGCGTCCACCATGGACCGCAGCCGGTCGGCGACCACGTGCCCGATCACGCTGACGAACCCGACCCCGCCGATGGACAGCCACGGCAGGTTCAGCGCGTCGTCACCGGAGTAGTAGGCGAGGTCGGTGGTTGCGATGACCTGGCTGCCCGCCAGGAGGTCGCCTTTGGCGTCCTTGACCGCCTTGATCCGCGGGTGCTCGGCGAGCCTGCGCAGGGTGTCGACCTCGATGGGCACCACCGAGCGCGGCGGGATGTCGTAGAGCATCACCGGCAGCGCGGTCGCGTCGGCGACGGCGGTGAAGTGCGCGAGCAGCCCGGCCTGCGGCGGGCGGGAGTAATAGGGGGTGACCACGAGCAGCCCGTGCGCGCCCGCCTTCTCGGCCGCCCTGGCCAGGTGCGCGCTGTGGGCGGTGTCGTAGGTGCCCACCGAGCCAACCACCGTCGCCCGGTCGCCGACCGCCTCGACCACGGCCCGCACCAGGTCCGCCTTCTCCTGGTCGGATGTCGTCGGCGACTCGCCCGTGGTGCCGTTGACGATCAGGCCGTCGTTGCCCAGGTCGACCAGGCGCACGGCGAGCTCTTGAGCCCGCCCGAGATCAACGGCCCCCTCGGCGTCGAACGGGCTGACCATGGCTGTGAGCACCCGGCCGAACGGCCTGCCGGGTGCGGCGGTGGGACTTGCGGTCATAGGACAAGACGCTACCCGCTGGTCACTGTCCCGCCGCTCGCGACCTGCTGGCCAGCGACTCTTGTCACCTTCTGGTGCGATCAACGCGACGGCGCCGCCGCCCACAGCCGGGCGCCGCCGAGGAGCTTGTTGATCGCGGGTGAGTCGTACTTGCCCAAGATCCGCAGTGCGCCCTGGAAGGTCAACGCCGGGTTCTTACGCACAGGTCAGCTCCCTGAGTCTCGTGATCCACTACGAGACATCGCCTGCGGGCTCAGCGCCGTTGCAGCTCGCCCGCGAGCCAGCGTCGCCAGGTCTTGCGTCGGACCACGGTCTCAGGGAATTCCGCCAAGTACAGAATGTATTCCGCGCGAAGTCGGACCAGCGGATCCTCGGCGTCGAGCAGTTCGGTGATCTTGGCGACGAATGACTGGTCGCTCAGGTGGCGCACCATCGCCGCGTAGATCCAGTCCTTGCATCGATACGACCGGTAGAGCGCGCCGATCAGCAGGTCGGTCATCTGCGACCGGATCACGTCAGGCACGCCCTCGCGGGCCAGGGACGCCAGGAGGGCCGCCTTGCGCGTCCACGGCGACCAGGAGCACGACGCCGGGTCGCGCCACTCGTCGGGGAAGCTGCCCTCCCACACCAGGTAGAGGACCACGAAGGGGGCGTGCATCTCCCGGACCAGCGCGTCGTCGCTGTGGAACCCGTCGAGGAGGCCGAAGATCGTCTGCTTGTTGTGCCAGTCCATCGCGGCGCGGGCCTGGTCCATCTCGGCGGCGAGCCAGGGCTCGGCGGGCGCGGGGGTGCCCGCCCTGGCCCACACCGAGTTCATCCAGTGCAGCGCCGTGCGCCCCTCGGCGACGGCGGCCTGGTGACGCGCCAAGGCCCGCCCGCGCACCGAGTCATCGGGCGAGACGAGGTCGAAGATCCACGAAACATCGCCCATGGTCGACAGTCTCGACCACCGCACTCGCCCTTGCCAGGCGATTAGCTAAAGACCGCGGTTGAGACCGTTGACCCTGCCGATGGCCGACTGGTCGCCCTCGAAGTCCACAACGGACTCCGAGCGACCGAACGCGTAAAGCAGCAGCTCACTGGCGGCACCGGTGATCGTGACGGTGTCGGCGCCGCGCTTGACCGTGGTGGACTTGCCCTCGGGGGTCTGGAGGATGATCCCGACCGGGCTCTTGCGGAACATCATCTTCCCCGCGCGGACCAGCGCGGCCCACAGGACGGCCTCGCGGTGGCGGTCGGCCGGGCGCGGCGCCCAGCCGGGTGTGGCGCGGCGGACGTCCTCGTGGTGGACGTAGAACTCGGTGGTGTTGAGCAGGTCGTCGGCCATCGGGAGCCGGTAGACCGACAGCAGCGGCGGGCCGGAGCGCACCAGGTCGACCAGCTCGGTCCACGGCTTGGCGGCGTAGGAGTCCTGGACACGGTCCAGGTAGCCCGCCAGCGGCTTGAGCAGGATGCCGCCCGCGGCGTCGGGGCGGCGTTCGCGGACGACCAGGTGCGCGGCGAGGTCGCGGGTCTTCCACTCGCCACAGAGCGTGGGCGCGTCGGGGCCGACCTCGGCGAACAGGTCGCTGAGCTGTGCACGTTCGTCCTTGGCTACACCCATACCTCTAACTTACCCGCAGTAAGTTAGCTGCGCGCGGTGATCTGGGACTCGTCGAGCAGTTTCCCCGACTTGTCGAGCACCACGCAGAACACCGTGCGGTCGCCGCCGTCGGACGTGTCGGTGTCCCAGTTGTCCTTGGACGGGACGATCACCGCGTAGCCCAGACTCGCCTTGATGTCGTCCTTGACCCGCTCGGACTTGAACAGCCAAGCGCAGTACCGGTCGCCCAGTTCCTTGAGTTCGTCGCCCGCGTAGGTGAATTTGTTCGAGGAGTTGGTGGGTTCCAGATATCCGTATACCTGGAAGTAGAACGGCTTCTTGCAGTCGTCGCCGGAGTCGAAGGAGGTGCCGTTCTGCAGCTTGCTCTCGCTGCAGTAGCCGTCGCTGATACCGAAGTCCCCAAGATCGCCGTTGGGACCGTAGGTGAACTTCTGCGCGACGTAGGTGTCGCTCGACGACGGCGTGTTGATGGCGCTGCTCAGGAAGTACCCGCCGACGCCGGCCAGCACAGCCAGCACGGCCGCCAGGGTCAAGGCGACCGACGAGTTGATGCTCTTCTTCTTCGGGCCCGCCGCCGCGAGCGCGTGGGTCTGCTGGCCGTGCGGGAAGTACGCCGTGCCGCCGTTCATCATCGTCTGGCCGGTCACCGGGCCCGTCTGCACGTGGCCGAGCAGGCCGCGCACCTGGCCGGAGGTGAGCCTGGCCTGCGGGGTGTTGATCATCAGGCCGGTGATCACCGAGGCCAGCGCGCCCTGACCCCTGGTCAGGTAGGGGACCTCGCTGAGGATCGAGTGCATCGTGGCGGCGGTGGTCGCGCGCTCGAAGGGCGAATAGCCCTCGACGGCGTAGAACAGCACCGCGCCCAGCGCCCACAGGTCTGAAGGCGCGCCCGCCTCCTCGCCGCGGATGCGCTCGGGGGCCATGTAGGACGGCGAGCCGATGAGGATTCCGCTGCTGGTCAGGCGCGGGTCGTCGAGGGACTGGGCGATGCCGAAGTCGGTGAGCTTAACCCGGCCGTTGGCGGCCAGCATGATGTTGCTTGGCTTGACGTCGCGGTGGATGATCCCGGCCTGGTGCGCGGCTTCGAGGGCCGACAGCAGCTGGTCGGCGACCTTGGCGACCTGGTCGGCGGGCAGCGGGCCCCGCTCCTTGACCACATCGGACAGCGTCGGCGCCTGGATCAGCTCCATGACGATGTAGGTGGCGCCGGACTCCTGCACGACGTCGAACACCGTCACCACGGCCGGGTCGTTGAGGCGGCCCGCGGTCCGGGCCTCGCGCAGCACGCGCTGCTCGAAGGTCGTGCGCTCGCTGTGCGGCACGCCTTCGGGCAGGTGCAGTTCCTTGATCGCGACGTGCCGCCCGATCATGGTGTCCTCGGCGAGCCAGACTATGCCCATCCCGCCCCGACCGAGCTCGTTGAGAATGGCGTAGCGGCCCGCGACCATGCGGGGGCCGTGCGCCACGGTCGGTCCGTGCTCCTGCGACACCGGTGTACCTCCTCAGCCGGGGAGATCCTAGTGTGTCGCTCGCGGCGGGGTCGCCGTTATCCGTGGACCTCGTGACCCGCCTCTTTCAGCGCGGCGGTGGCGCGGACGAGGTCGGCATCGTGGACCAGGATGTGGTCGGTGTCGAAGGTGGACACCGCGAACAGTGACACCCCGGCGGCGGCCAGTGAACCCGCCAGCGACGCCATGATTCCGGTGAGGGTGAACTCCAGCGGCCCGCGCACGGTCAGCAGCCGCCAACCTGCCTCGGCCTGCCCGCCTTCTGGCGCGGCCGACGACGGCGACACGATCGACACCTCGGCCGGTGTCCGGGTGACCGACACCAGACCGTCCACCTCGAACAGTGCCGCGGGGACCGGGGTGCCCGGGTCGAGCCGGGTGACGGTGTAGGCGCCGGGGACGACGTCGACGACGAGCCGCTTCACCGGCTCAGCCTTCGGCGACGAGCGGGCTGGAGGCGACCTCGGTGCCGTCGGGCAGCGCGGCGATGGTGAAGTCGGCGAAGACGTTGCCCGCGGCCTTCTGCAGCTGGCGCAGGCACTCCACGGCCAGCGCGCGGATCTCGACGTCGGCGTGCTCGGTGGCCCGCATGGCGATGAAGTGACGCCAGGCGCGGTAGTTGCCGGTGACCACGATGCGCGTCTCGGTGGCGTTGGGCAGGATCGCGCGGGCGGCCTGGCGGGCCTGCTTCTTGCGCAGGGTGGCGCTCTTGACGTCGGCGAACTTCTTCTCCAGGCCCGCGAGCAGCTCGTTGTAGGCGTCCTGCGCGGCCTGCGCGGCTTCGAGGAACTTCGCGTGCAGCTCGGGGTCCTCGGCGATGACGTCCGGCTCGACCATCGCGGCGGACTTCTCCGGCACGTAGCGCTGGGAGAGCTGCGAGTAGGAGAAGTGGCGGTGGCGGATCAACTCGTGGGTGAGCGAGCGCGACAGCCCGGTCATGTAGAAGCTGACGCTGCCGTGTTCGAGCACCGACAGGTGGCCGACCTCGATGATGTGGTTGATGTACCCGGCGTTGGTCGCCGTGGCCGGGTTCGGCTTCTTCCACGACTGATAGCAGGCTCGGCCCGCGAACTCCGCGAGCGCCTCGCCGCCGTCGGCGTCGGTGGACCACGGGACGTCCGCCGGGGCGAAGAACTCGGTCTTGGCGATGAGCTGCACCTTCGGCGACACCGTCTCGGTCACGTGGCCCGTCCTCTTCTTCCGTCTGCGACTTCGCGGCCAGCGTAGTCGAGATCCCGGGTTTCCTTGACCGATGTCATGTGTGGTGTCATGGTGGTGTCATGGACCTGAACCAGTATCTAGCCACGTTGCGCGACGACCTCACCACAACGGCGTCGGCAGGCGACGAGTCGATGCGCCGCGCCGCCGCTGTTCTGGGCGCCGCGATCGAGCCCGCGGCCCGTCTGGCCCTGATGAACGCCCTGTCCGACCTCGCAGCCGAGGTCACAGCGGCACTTCCCGACCAGGTTGTGGAACTCCGCTTGGACGGCCGTGATGTGCGTGTCGTCGTCACCCAGACGCCAAGTGACACCACCGAGACACCAAAGCCGCCGCCCTTCGACGGCGGCGACATGAGCCGCATGACCCTGCGCCTGTTCGAGGAGCTCAAGGCCAAGGCCGAACAGGCCGCCTCCTCCCAGGGCGTGTCCCTCAACACCTTCGTCCAGCAGGCCGTCCAGGGCGCGTTGCAGGGCCGGGGAAAGTGGGACAAGGCCTGGGAGAAGGGCTGGGACAAGAAAGACGGCTCCCGAGTGCAGGGCTGGTACGAGGGATGACCGACCCCATCAGCACCCGCGCGTTCGAGGCCGACGGCCCGGTCGAACTCTCGCTGACCATCGGGTCCGGCTCGATCGAGGTCCGGCTCGCCGACGAACCGGGTGTCACCGTGACCGTCCGGCACGCACCGGGCGACGCCTCCCCCTTGGCCGACCTGATGAGCTGGGTCAGCGGAGCTCTCGGCGAGGACGCGCCCGCCGATGTCCCCGCCGAGGCGATCCGCCAGACGCGGATCGAGTTCGGCGCGGGCAGGCTCGTGGTCCGCTCACCCCAGACCCTCCCGCTGCGCGGCGTGCCGCTGGCGGTGGTCGTCACCGCTCCCAAGGGATCGCACGTCGAGGTCCGCGCGGGTAGCGCGCCCGTCACCGTGACCGGCGACGCGGGCCGTGTCGAGGCGACCGCCGTGGCCGCGATCCGGGTCGCGAACGCGGCCGCGGTGAAGCTGCGCTCGGGCGGCGGAGACGTGGAGTCCGCCGTGGTCGCAGGGTCGTCCTCGGTGCACACGGGCAGCGGGAACGTGTGGTTGGGCACGGTGACCGGCGACGTGATGGTGCGCACCGGCACCGGCGACGTGACGATCGCGGACGCGGTGTCCGGCCAGGTCGAGCTGACCAGCGGCTCCGGCGATCTGCGGATCAGCGTCCGGGCGGACTCGACGGCGGAGATCGACCTGTCGTCCGGCTCGGGCACCGCACGCAGCGAGTTGCCGCTCACCAACAGCAGGCCCGAGTCCGCGTCCTTGCTGCGGGTGCGCGGGCGAACCGGCTCCGGCACCGCCGTCATCGGGCTCGCGACAACCTAACTGAACAGTAAAGGTCTGCGATATTACGCGAAGGTTCCTCACGAACAACGTCCGACACCGCCAACTACCTAGGATTTCCACCTCAGGTAGCCTCCGCGCGGCCTTTGATCAGATTCGGATTGGCACAGTCTGATCACAGGTGACTTGTTCAACGCCCTACAGGGCACTGCAGAGGAGCACCTGCGTGAAACGCAGCCTTGCCATCATGGCGGCCGCGACCATGGCGCTGGCGACAATGACCGTGTCGCCTACGTCGGCCGCGGCCACGATCCCACCCAGCGTCACGGCGCAGCCCGCGGCCCACTCAGCCGAACGCGCCGCCGACCTCTTCGTCGAAACCGCGCCGAAGGCGGTCCGCAAGAGCAAGCACGACAAGTTACGCCGGGACAAGACGCGCTCAGGCACCGACGGCCTCAAGCACATCGCCTACGAGCGCACCCACCGCGGCCTGCCGGTCGTCGGCGGTGACGTCGTGGTGACCGTTGACGCGGACAACAAGGTCCGGAATTCGATCGCCGCTCAGGAGCGCGAGATCGACGTCGACACCACCGCCGCCGTGGACGCCGACCGCGCACGAACCGCCGCGCGGACGCGCCTGAAGACCGTCACCGAGCTGGGCGAGCCGCGCCTGGTCGTGTTCGCCGTCGGCACCCCGCGACTGGCGTGGCACACCCTGGTCGCGGGTGTCGACGCCGAGGGCCCGACCCGCCAGCACGTCTATGTCGACGCCCGAACCGGTGCGCTGATCGACAGCCACGACGAGGTCATGGCAGGCACCGGAAACGGCTACTTCAGCGGCTCCAACACCGCCATCGGCACATCGGGCTCCGGGTCGTCGTACTCGATGGTCGACCCGACGCGGCCCGGCGTGAGCTGCACCGACCAGACCGCCAAGCCGTTCGCGGGCACCGACGACGCCTGGGGCAACGGCGGGGCCAACGACCTGGAGTCCGCCTGCGTCGACGTGCTCTACGCCGTGGGCCAGCAGTGGTCCATGCTCAGCGCGTGGCTCGGCCGCGACGGCATCGACGGCGCGGGCCGGGGCTTCCCGTCGCGCGTCGGCCTGTCCGACGTGAACGCCTACTGGTACGGGAACTACGCGGGCTTCGGCAAGTCCGGCCAGAGCACCAACCAGATCACCTCGATCGACATCGTCGGCCATGAGTTCGGCCACGCGATCTTCCAGCACGCGGGCGGCTACGGCGGCATCGCCGCGCTCAACGAGGGCACCGGGGACATCTTCGGCACGCTGACCGAGTACTACGCCAACCACCCCAACGACACCCCTGACTACCTGATCGCCGAGCGCGCCAACTTCTACGGCCCCGGGGCGATCCGCAACATGTACAACCCTTCGCTGATCAACGGCGACCCCAACTGCTGGACCTCGGACATCAACAGCTTCGAGCCGCACGCGGGCGCCGGAGTGCTCAACCACTGGTTCTACCTGCTCGCCGAGGGGTCGAGCCCGGTGGGCAAGCCCGCCAGCCCGATCTGCGCGGGCGGCCCGTCGTCGGTGACCGGCCTTGGCCAGCTCGCCGCGGCGAAGGTGTTCTACAACGGCCTGATGATGAAGACGTCGGGCTGGGACTACGGCAAGGCCCGAACGAGCACGCTGCACGCGGCGCGGGCGCTGTACCCAAGCACCTGCACCGAGTTCAACCGGGTCAAGGACGCCTGGAACGCCGTGGCCGTCCCGGCGCAGGCCGGTGAGCCGACCTGCCCGACGACGTCATCGACGTTCTCGGTCACCGCCGCGAGCACCGGCTACGCGCTGGCCGGACGCGGTTCGGAGTCCGAGGTCACGACCGCCGTCACCAGCGGCACCAGCGAGTCGGTCACCATGTCGGCCACCGTGCCGTCCGGCTGGACGGCTGTCTTCCGGCCCGCGGTCGTGCCGTCCGGCGAGGTGACGTGGATGACGATCACGCCGCCGTCCACCGAGGTCGCGGGCAACTACACCGTGACCGTGCGCGGCACCAACGGTTCCGAGGTGCGCACCTCGACGCAGACGATAACGGTGGAGGCGGCCACGTCCGACGACTTCACCATCGGCCAGGCGACGGTGTCGGCGCCGATCCGCGCTGGGACGTCCGGTTCGACGACGTTCACCCCGACCCCGATCGGGAACCCGATCTACATCGACATCAGGTGGGACACCGCCAACGTCCCCGGCGGCACGAGCCTGGAGTTCAGCCGCGACTCGTCGCTGTCGGACAGCCCGATCACCGCGACGGTGGTGACCTCGCCGTCGACACCGCAGGGCACGTACTCGATTCCGATCACCTTCGCCGGGTGGTTCAAGCAGCACGCCGCGAACCTGAACTTCACGGTGTCGCCGCCCAGCGAGTTCTCGATGACGGTGACCCCGACGAACCCGACGGTGGCCGCGGGCGGCACCGCGACCGTCACCGTCAGCACCGCGGTGGTGCAGGGCACGGCGGAGACGATCAGCTTCGAAGCCGGGCTCGACTCGCTGGGCACCGGTTCGTCGGCGACGTTCACGCCCACGTCGGTGACCACCGGGGGTTCGACCACGATGCGCATCACCGTGCCCGCGGGCACGATGGCGGGCCCGTACCAGATCCAGGTGAACGCGGCGTCGGCCACCTACAGCCGCAAGGCGTTCTTCGATCTGACGGTGACGGCGGGCGCACCGTGCTCCGGCTTCGCCAACACCCGCACGGGCACGGTGGCCAACGGGGCGAACGTGTACCAGCCGGGAACCGGCGGGTTCTACGCCGTGGCGGGCAAGCACACCTCGTGCCTGGCGGGCCCGGTCGGCACCGACTTCGACCTGTTCCTGCAGCGGTGGAACGGGTCGACGTGGGTCACCCTGGCGTCCTCGGCGGGCAGCGGCCCCAATGAGGCGATCACCTACACCGGCACCTCCGGGTACTACCGGTACCGGATCCACGCCTACACCGGGTCCGGCTCGTACACCCTTGGCTACACCGCACCGTAAGCCAGACTCCGACGCCGGGCTCCCGTTCGGGAGCCCGGCGTCGGCGGCTGGATCGGGACCGGACCGGGGCTCATGCGCGCTCCCCCACACTGCCGGGGTCCGCGCCCTTGATCCGGCTCAGGAGTCAAAGATGACCGACACGTCCACGGTTGGCGAGCTGACCCGGCTCGCGGAGAACAAGGATTTCGAGGGGGTGCTGGCGCGGTTCGAGGAGTTCCCGTACGAGGAGATCCTGGCCGCCGCCGATCACCTTCTGGACAACGACATCTATCACGTCTCAATGGAGCTCTACCAGTACCTGCTCACCGAGGACGAGTCCGCCGACGCCCACTTCGGAATGGGCGTCTGCCACGGCAAGTGCTACGACTACGACTCCGCCCTCAAGCACCTCGACCTGGCCTTCGCCACCAACCCCAACCGGACCGCGGGCGCGAGCTACTACGCCTACATCCTCGAACGCCACGAGCGCATGGACGACGCCGACCGCTGGTACCGCGCGTCGCTGGCAGGCGCCGAGGCCGACGATCTGTGGGCGCGTTCGCACTACGCCTGGTTCCTGGAGAAGTGGGGCCGCACCGACGACGCGTGCGCCGCCTACGCCGACACGCTGGCCCGCAACGCCGCCTACACCTGGGCGAGCAAGCGCTATGCCCTGCTGCTGCGCAAGCTCGGCGACGACACCCAGGCCCGCGCCGTCCTGCGGACGTCGGTCGAGAGCGCTCCCGGGCTGGTCGCCGGGCTCAACCTGCTCGAATACCTGCTGATCAGCCAAGACGACGACGCGTACGTCGAGTTCCGCGCGACACTCGACCCCGGCAAGGCACCGGCGTGGTACCCGGTCGTTCTGTCACTTTTCGACTACTACCGCGAGCACCTCCTCCCGGTGAAGCCGGACGTGGCCAAGGTCGCGGCGTTCGAGCAGGCCGCGGTGGTGCTCAAGGACAGCGTGCACCGCGACTTCGACGACCTGACCGCGCTGCTCGGTGCCAACGGGGGCGACACGGCCGAGTGGCGTCGGCTCATCAAGCTGCTGCTCAAGTAGATGAGTACTAACTTTTCGTGAATTTGGAGCAGGTACGTAGTTCTGCCGATGTACGTACTTGCTCCGAATGGCAGAGTCTCCAGTGGGCGGGCACCCAACGAGGCTGGAGACACACATGGGACTGGAGAACGGATCAGTCATCGACACGCCTGCACACGTGGCACGCCGCGAGGTGCCCGCGCAGCGGTGGTCGCCGTCTGTCCAACGTGAGGCTGTCGCGGGTTTCCGCGCCCAAGCAGGCCGGGTGGCCGGTGCGGTCGTCGCCGAGGTGCGGCGGTCGGTGCCCGAGTTCGCGGCGACCTTCGCCGGTCCGGCGGGCGGGCTGCTGCCCTCCGCGGTGCAGGCGGTGATCCTGCGCGGGATCGACACCTTGCTCGCTCCCGGCTCGGCCGGTGACGACTGGACGGAGATGTTCCGCGGCGTCGGCGCGCTGGCGTTCGCAGCGGACTGCCCTGCTTCCGCACTGCCCGCCGCCTTCGCCGCGGGCGAACGCGCGATCTGCGCGCGGATGCGGACCTACGGGCAGGCGCACAAGGTGTCCGACGAGGCCGTCACGATCTTGACCGCGGCGGTGGCGCGGCAGGTTCAGCGCCTGTGCGCGGTTTCCATCGAGGGCTACGGCAACGCCCGCGACAACGCTTCGGACACCCTCGCCGACCGCCGCGCCCGCCTGCTGCGGATGCTGCTCGATGAGCGCGCCCCCGAGCAGGTGATCGTCCAGGAGGCCGCGGCGGCGCGGTGGCCGGTGCCCTCGGCGGTGGTCGCGGTGGCCCTGCGCTGCCCCGACGCGCCCAACCTGCCCAAGCCGCTGGGCGCCCAGGTGCTGGCCGACCTCGACGGTCCCCAGCCGTGCCTGGTGCTGGCCGCCGACCACGTGGACCGCGCGGCGCTGGCGCGCTCGTTCCCCGGCTGGACGGTCTCGATCGGCCCGGCGGTGCCCATCAACGAGGTCAGCGGCTCGCTGCGGATCGCCCGCAAAGCCATCGACCTGCACGAACGCGGCCTGATCACCGGCGGCCCGGTCGTCGGCTGCGGGGAGAACGGCTTGGCCCTCGCCCTGTTCTCCGACGACTTCCTGATCGACCAGTTGGTGACCAGGCGCTTGGCCCCGCTGGCCGACCTCACCCCACGCCAGCGCTCACGCATGCTCGTCACCCTCCACGAGTGGCTGGCGAACCGCGGCCGCGCCGGGGACGTGGCCGAGGCCCTCGGCGTGCACCCGCAGACGGTCCGCTACCGCATGCACCAGCTGGAGAGCCTGTTCGCCGACCAGCTCAACGACCCGCACGCCCGGTTCGAACTCGAACTGGCCGTCCGCGCCGAACTGCTGCGCACCGCGGCGGCCTGCAAGGAAGACGAGACGGCGGAAGCCTGCTGAGGACTCACAGCCCGATGCGGATCGCCGATCCTGCGGTAGCGAAGCCCGGGATGTAGACACCGATGATGTTGGTCACGGCGAACATCGTCGCGCCTTGACCGAGCGTCGGCAGTGACGCGGTCAAAGCGCGGCGACCCACGCGGCGATCTGGGCGCGGTTGTTGAAGCCGAGCTTCGTCCGGATGTGATCGATGTGGGTCTCCGCGGTCCGCAGGGAGATGACCAGCATCGACGCGATCTCGCGGTTGGTCATCCCCTTGGCCACCAGCTCGGCGACCTCCATCTCCCGGCGGGTCAGCGGCAGCCCGTCCACCGATGCGGGCGACAGCGGCTCCTCGCCCCGCGCATAGGCCACGGCGACGTCGGTCGGGAGCGCGGCGCCCGCGGTGAACTCGGCGGCGGCGGTGTTGACGCCGAGCGCGGTGGTCACGGCCGCCACGTCGCGGCGCATCGGCTCGACGAAAGCGGCGTAGTTGTCCGGGGACGCGCCGACGGCCCGCCAGAGGGTGCTCGCCGCACCCAAAAGTCGGGCGGCCCGGCGGTAGTCGGACCGGTGGGTGGCGCAGCCCGCGAGCACCGTCAGCGCGAAGGCCATCCGAGCCACCCCGAGCAGCCGGGTGACCTCGCGGATCTCGGTGCCGCGCCCGACATAGCTGGTGAACTCGACAGGCAGCCCACGCTGACCAGCCAAAACCGCACACGCCCTACTGAGCAACCACCCACGCGGCGATCTGCGCGCGGTTGTTGGAACCCAGTTTGGTGCGAATGTGGTCGACGTGCGTCTCGGCGGTGCGCAGCGAGATCACCAGCGCCTTGGCGATCTCCCGGTTGGTCATGCCCTTCGCGACCAGGATCGCGACCTCCATCTCGCGCTTGGTCAGCGGCGCGGTCCGGGCCGGGGCCTGCTCTTTGTCGCCCTCGCGCAGGGCGTAGGCGACGGACTCGTCGGTGGACATCGCGGCGCCCGCCATGAACTCCGCGGCCGCCCTGTCGTTGCCGAGCGCGCCGGTGACCAGCAGGATGTCGCGCTGCATCGGCTCGTGGAAGGCCGCGTAACTTCCGGGGGACGCGCCGACGAGCTGCCAGATCGTGGTGGCCCCGCCCAGCAGCCGGGCCGCGCGCTGGTACTCGCCAAGATGGGTCGCGCAACCGGCCAGCAGGTGCAGGGCGAACGCCATGACGGCCTGGTGGCCGACCTGGCGTTGCAGCCGCAGCACTTCCAAGCCCGCGTCCTGCGCGGCCTCGTACTGGCCGTGCAGGTACTCGGCCGCGCACAGCGACCACAGCGCCCACGACCGCCACGACTTCTCGCCAAGCTCGGTATAGCGATCGATGGTGTCGCGCAGGACCACCCGGGCGCCGTCGAGGTCGCCGGTGAGCGCGATCGCGAGGCCGGAGTTGTAGGTCGACCACAGCTCGCCGCCGAGGTCGCCCTGTTTGCTGAACGTCTCGGCGGCCGACTGGAACAGCTCGGCGGACCTCGCGCCCTCGTTGCCCATGAGCGCGGCGTAGGCGCGGACGTGCCGGACGTAGGCGCGGGCGCTGTCGTCGTCGAACCGCTCGGCGACCTCGGTCGCGGTGGCCAGCAGCGACTCGTACGCGGTCATGTCGCCTTGGACCAGCGCGAGGAACGCCGCGCGCCAGGCAGCGGCGGGGCGCACGGGATCGTCGGCGGCGACCAGCTCGGTGAGGCTGGCGTACCAGATCCGGCCCTCGGTCATCAGCCCACGCATGATCCAGAACTCGGTGACGGCGGTGACCATCCGCAGGCCGAGCGCCGCCTCGACCGGGTCGGCGAGGCAGAAGTCGAGCGCTTGACGCAGGTTGGCGTGCTCCCGGTTGATCCGCAGGACCCAGTCGAGCTGGTCGGGGCCGACATAGTTGTCGGCGAACCCGGTCGTCTGCTCCAGGCACCAGTCGCGCAGCCGCCTGCGCAGCCGGTCGAGGTCGCCGTCCGCGCGCAGCCGGTCCTCGGCGTACTGGCGGACCGTCTCCAGCATCCGGTACCGGACGTGGCCCTGGTTCTCCTCGCGCAGCAGGATGGACTTGTCGATCAGGCCGTCGAGCACATCGAGCAGTTCATCGCGGGGCAGGTCGTCGCCGCAGCACACGGATTCGGCGGCGTCGAGGTCGAAGCTGCCGGAGAACACCGAGGCGCGCGCCCACAGCATGCGCTCCTCGTCGGTGCACAGCTGGTGGCTCCAGTCGATGAGCGCCTGCAGCGTCTCGTGCCTGCTCGGCGCCGACCGGGTGGCCTGGGTGAGCAGGGTGAACCGCTTGTTGAGCCGGTCGGCGAGCTGGCGCGGCGATAGCGAACGCAGCCGGACCGCGGCCAACTCGATGGCCAAGGGCAGCCCGTCGAGCGCCCTGCACAGCCTGATCACGTCGTCGACATGCTCGTCGGTGATGGTGAAGGAGGGCACGACGGCCGTCGCGCGGTCGAGGAACATCCGCACCGAGTCGTAGCGCACCAGCGCCTCGGAGGACTCGCCGAACTCGGGGATCGCCAGCGGCGGCACCGGCAGCACGTGCTCGCCCGCCACCCCCAGCGACTGGCGGCTCGTGGCGAGCACGACCACCTCGGGGCAGGAGGTCAGCACGGTATCGATGAACCGGGCGCACGCCTCGACCAAGTGCTCGCAGTTGTCCAGGACCAGCAGGAGTCTGCGGGTGCGCAGGTGGTCGACCACGAGGTCGGCGACCGTGCGGGTGCCGCGGTCACCCAGGCCCAGCCGGTCGGCGACGGTGTTGATCAGCAGCTTCGGCTCGCGCAACTCGGCGAGGCTGACGAAGACCACGTCGTCGGCGAACGCGGCCCGTTCCGCGGTGGCCACCCGCAGTGCCAGCCGGGTCTTGCCGACCCCGCCGGGGCCGGTCAGCGTCACCAGCGGAGCCACCCCGAGGAGCCGTTTGACCTCAAGAATCTCGGTCGTGCGCCCGACGTAGGTGGTCACCTCGACGGGCAGGCGGGAGATGGGAGAACGCTCGGCAGCGGCGCTCGGCACCCTGACATCACCACCTCGACTCGGTGCGACAGTCTGACAGATTTCCGCGCATTCAGAGTATTTCCACGCTGGGGCCGGATCTGGCAGGGTCGACTCGCGTTGATCACCGACTGGGGAGGCTATTCCATGGCGCACATCGACCTGGGTGTGGACGAGACGCAGTTCCCCGGGATCACCGGGCCCATGCGGTTCCGCCCCGAAACCGCCAAACCGCTCAACGAGCTCGCCGAAATCTTGTTGCGGCAGCCGCATTCGCTCAGCGCTGGCGAACGCGAGCTTATCGCCGCCTACGTGTCCGGGCTCAACGAGTGCAAGTTCTGCTGCACCTCGCACTCCGCGTTCGCGGCGGCCCAACTGGACGAAGGCATGCCACTGGTCGACCAGGTCCGCGCCAACCTGGACGCGGCCCCGATCCCGGAGAAGCTGCGCACGCTGCTGCGCATCGCGGGCGCGGTGCAGGACAGCGGCCGCAAGGTCACCACGGAACTGGTCGAGGCGGCACGGTCCGAGGGCGCTACGGACATCGAGATCCACGACACCGTGCTGATCGCGGCGGCTTTCTGCATGTTCAACCGCTATGTGGACGGCCTCGGCACCCTCGCCCCCGACACCCCGGAACGCTACGAAGAGGCCGCCCGCCGCGTCATCGCCCACGGCTACGGCGTCGCCGTCGCGGACTCCGCCCCCATGGGCTGACCCATACGCGCAGCACTCCGACCACGCGCATCCGCCACCTCAGCGCGCGCAAGACCACCCGCCAGGGTCGCCAACCAAGCGACCCGGTGGGCGCGCACGGACAACCGCCGTTCGTCGCTCGTGTCGCGTTATAGAGCTGTCGCCAGTGCTCCTGCCAGATCACCTCGCTCCCCCATCCGGACGTCGTCCAGTTGCAGCCAGTCGGCCATCGTCCGCAGTTCCGCCGCCAACTCGGCCGTCACCCGAGCTGTGTCGACACCCGGTTCCGCGAACGCTCCCTGGACCCGCAACACCCCTGCGGCCCGGTCGGACTTCAAGTCGACCCGGCCGACCAGTTCCCCGTCCAACAGGAACGGAAACACGTAGTACCCATAGATCCGCTGCGGCTCGGGCACGTAGATCTCGATCCGGTAGCGGAAGTCGAAGATCCGCTCGGTGCGGTCGCGCTCCCAGATCAGTGGGTCGAACGGACACAGCAGCGCCCGCCCCGACACCTTCCTCGGCGTGCGCGCGTCGACATGTCGATACGCCTGGTGGCGCCAGCCCTGGACCGTCACCGCCTCCAGCAAGCCCGCCTCGACCAGTTCCGCGACCGCCTGCTGCGACCGTTTCGGCTCCAGCCGGTAGTAGTCGCGCAGGTCCTTCTCAGTACCGATGCCGTGGGCGACAGCCGCGCGCAGGGTGAGACGGCGGGCGGCTTCGTCGTCATCGACCGGGGCGGCGTTGCGGATCTCGGCGGGGATGACGCGCTCGGGCAGGTCGTAGAGGCGTTGGAAGCCTTTCCGGGTGCCGGTGGTCAGCTCCCCGACCGCGAACAGCCACTCGCAGGCGTGTTTGACGTCCGACCGGTTCCACCAGCCGCCCTTGGCCCGCGGCGTCGAGCCGCCGAGCGCGGCCTCCAGGGTGCCCGCGCCGACCGGCCCAAGTTCCTTGACGGTGGCGAGGACGTCGTCGATCAGGCCCGGCGAGTCCTTGGTGAGGCGGCGCAGGTGGTTGATGTACCGGTGCTCGTACCGGCGCATCCGCCACTGCAGCAGCGGCCAGTCGGCCATCGGGATCAGGCTGGCCTCGTGCGCCCAGTACTCGACCATCAACCGCGGCTTGCGCGTGCTGTGCGACCAGGCTGCGTCATCGACCAGAGCCGGGTCGTAGGCACCAAGCCGGGAGAAGACCGGCATGTAGTGCGCCCGGACGGCGACGTTCACCGAGTCGAGCTGGAGCAGTTGCACCCGGGAGAGCACCTTGGCCAAATGGCGTCTGCCGGGCGGACCGCTGGGCCGCGCGTCGGCGAAACCCTGGGCGGCCAGGGCGGTTCGCCGCGCGGCGGATGCGGTGATGGTTTCGGTCATCGGGATGTCGCCTCGCACGGTTCCGGGATGCTGCCAGAGGGCACCGACACTTTCGCTCGCTCCGCACGCACGACCAGGATCACCGCCAGCAGGACCACCACGCCGCCCGCGAGCTGGATCAGGCCGAACCGCTCGCCCGCGAACAGCGCGCCGAGTAATACGGCGATCACCGGGTTGACGTAGGCGTAGGTCGCCACCGTCGAGACGGGCAGTTTGCCGAGCACGAACACGTAGGAGCTGAACGCCAGCAAGGATCCAAAGAGGACGAGGTAGATCCAGCCCGCCCACGACCCGGCGGTGATCGTCCCGAAGTCGACCGTCTCACCCATCGCCGCGCCCGCGCCGAACAGCACCACGCCACCCGCGACCATCTCTACGGCGGAGAGCGTGAAAGGGTTGGCGGGCAAGGGAAGCCGGGTGCTCAACACCGATCCGACCGACCACCCCAGCGCCGCGAGAATGGTCAGCCACGGGCCGTACCAACTCGACCCGTGCGCACCCTCGCCCGGCCCGCCGAGCAGCAGGATCGTCAGCCCGAACAGCCCGATCCCGACACCCGCGATAGTCGTGCGCGACGGCCGCTCACCGAGGATCCGCCGCAACACCACCACGTACAGCGGCACCGAAGCGACCAGCAACGCCGCGATCCCCGACGACACATGCCGCTCGGACAGCACGACGAGCCCGTTGCCCCACGCCGGCAGCAGGAACCCGATAAACGCCGCCGACCAGAACTGCGCCTTGGTCATCCGCAGCGCGCCGACCCCTTTGAACAGCGCGACGAGCGCCCCCAGGACCACCCCGGCGACGAGGAACCGCGCACCCGCCGACAGCAGCGGGGGCATCGACTCCACGACGAAGCGAATGGCCAGGTAGGTGGACCCCCAGACTACGTACACGACACCGAGCGCGGCCCACGCGAACCAGTTCTTGGACGACATGGACCCAGCCTTACACGAACCACCGACATTTGTATGCCGGTTATCGACCGTCGCGCTCGGCCAGGCGTGCGGTCACGGGCACGATTCGGTGACCTTCACCGCCCCGAAATCGATTTTCGTGTCGGCGGCGATGGGAGTGCCTGCGGACACGTTCTGCGTGCAGACCTTCCAGTTCGAGTCGACCACCTGGTTGCGTTTCTTACCGGTCGCGTCGTGGGAGCCGGTGTAGAGCAGCTGACGGTCGGTGAGCGCCTGGATCTTGTCCTGGGCGTCCTGGAGGACGGCGCCAACCAGGTCAGGCATCGACCACTGCGCTGCCGGGGCGGATTCGGCAGACGGGGCAGGGGGAGCTGGTTGCGGGGCGGGCTCGGTGGGGCGCTCCACGCGGGACGCGGTGGGTGGGACCGTGGTCGGTTCGGCGGGCGTGGTCGTGCCGCAGGCGGTGAGGGCGGCGGCGACAAGCGCGAGCCAGACGTATCTCATACCAAGTCTATCGCCTGCCGTGCGCGGAGCGTTTCCGGATGACTACGAAGAGGTAGCCTCCAGGCGTGCGACCCGAACCGGACGCCCAGCCCGGCGACGCAGGCGAGGACGAGTGCGGCTGTCGTCGGCGGTAGGGCCGCTACCAGCAGATATGTGACCAGCCAGCCCGTGTGGGACAGCGCGAACTGAGCGGCGAAGAGGGCGGGCAGGTCGCCATCGGTGTCACGGATCAGCCTGCCGACCGGGGTGAGCACCGCTGAATACATCGCGCCGATGAGTAGCCAGAGGAGCAGCAGGGTCGGCCAGGCGGTGATCAGGATCGGGGCGGCCAGGAGCAAGACCGGCAGCGTCCCGGCGGCGGCGAGCATCATGCGGCGCGGGGGTTCGTGGTCGAGTAGGCGGGGCAGGGCGAGGGCGGTGGCCATCGAACCCAGGCCGAAGACGGCCAGCGCGATCGCGACGTCGGCGCTGGAGCGGCCCAGGCCGTGGACGATGACCACCGTGTCCACCAGCACCAGCGCGCCCCCAGCGGCGGCGGCCAGGTTGAGGCCGAGCTGCGCGCGGAGGCTGGGCGCGCGGATGTAGGCCCGCAGCCCGGCCGTGAGGCGGCGAGGAACGGGAGCGGGCTTGGGCAGGCGCGTGGTGAGAACCAGCACGGCCGACGCGGCGAATCCGATCGCCGTGCCCACGAACAGCCACGAGAACCCGACGACGGTCAGCAGTGCGGCGGCGAGTACCGGGCTGACCAGCGCTTCGAGGTCGTAGGCGAGTCGGGACAGCGACAGCGCGCGGGTGTAGTCCCGCTGGTCGGCAAGGACGGCGGGGATGACTGCCTGGAAGGTCGGCGTGAACGCGGCCGACGCGACCTGCAACACCGCGACCAGGGCAACCACCTGCCAGACCGCGTCCACCCACGGCAGCACACACACCACGGCCGCGCGGACCGCGTCGAGGGAGACGAGCAGCACCCGCCGGTCCATCCGGGCGGTGAACGTCGCGGCGACGGGCGCGACGACGATGTTGGCCAGCATCTTGATCGCGAGCAGACCGCCGAGAACGGCGCCCGCGCCCGCCCCGGTGAGGTCGTAGGCGAGCAGACCGAGCGCGACCGTGGCGAGCCCGGTGCCGAGCAGCGAAACGATCTGCGCCGCGAACAACGCGCGGTACACGCGATCGGACAGGATCGGCACTGGCGCCTCCCGGGCTCCCGGCCACTGTAGATCCCCGACCCCGTCCGCGACGACGGCGCAAAAGCCATTGTGTGGCAACAGCATCACCCTGGCGGAGCCATCCGTGCAGCCTCCACAGTGGACCACCGGTCGGATCGGAGACCGACCTGTCCACCGGACCCTGTCGGCGACCCGATACGTTCCGGACATGGCTGAAGCCGATGTCCGCCCCGCAGTGCCCGACGACGTCGCGGAGATCGCGCGGATCCAGGTGTCGACCTGGCAGACCGGGTACGAGAGCTTGCTCCCCCCGGACATCCTCGCGAGCCTCGACGCCGTGGCCGCCGCGACGCAGTGGCGGCAGACGATCGAGCAGGGCCCCGCGCGTGTGCTGGTCGCCGTCGAGGGCGACTGGATTGTGGGTTTCTGCAGCTCAGGCCCATCCCCGGAGTCGGAGTCAGCGGCGGCGAACGACGTCCCGGTCCCCGACGCGGAGACGGTGGCGCTCATCGGCACTCTGCTGGTCGAGCCCCGCTGGGGCAGGCGCGGCCACGGCGGCAGGCTCCTGGTCGCCGCCGCCCGCGCCGCGACCGAGGACGGTTCGACGCGCGGGATCTGCTGGGTGCCGGAGGCGGACAAGGCGTCGGTCGCGTTCTTCCGCAGGGCTGGCTGGTCACCGGACGGAGTCGTGCGCACACTCGACGCGGGCGGAAAGCCGCTGCGTGAAGTACGGATGTCGGGATCACTGAACCTGGACCTGACCATGGGCGCGGAGTAACGCCGGCAACCTTATGGGCGAAAGTACGTCCTAGGTGAGGTACCGTCGCTGGTCAATCCATCTAATGGGGGTCCCGTACGTGCTGGCCTGGCTCTGTGTGACGTTCGGCGTCGCCTTCGGGTCGGCACTCGTCCCTTTTGTGAGCGTTGAGCTGTTCGTCCTCGGGCTCATGTCACAGCAGCCTGGCATTTCCTGTCTGGCCTTGGGCGCGGTGGTCGCGGTCGCCCAGATCGCGGGCAAGCTGCTCTACTACTACATGGGTCGCGGGTCGATCCACCTGCCGAAGTTCCTACACCGCGAGCCCAAGCCGCTCACCGACCGGCGGATGCGCTGGCAGATGCGGACCAAGCGGGCACGCGCGTGGGTGGAGCGGACCAGGGAGCGCTGCGAGCGGCACCCGGGCTGGATGTTCGGCACCTACGGGGTGAGTTCGGTGACCGGTCTGCCCCCGTTCATGGCGATGACGGTGATGGCCGGTCTGGTGCGGATGCCGTTGAGCACGTTCGTGTCGGTGGGCTTGGCGGGCCGCTTCCTGCGGTTCAGCGCACTGGCGGCCTCACCTGCGCTCTTCGCCGGCTGGTTCCTGTAGGAAAGCGGTCCAGGCGGCCGGGCCGAACGTCAGGTGCCCAGCCTCCGGCTTCTTGGAGTCACGGACACCGACAACCTCGGCGAAGTCGACCTCGACACAAGCGCCGTTGTTGCCACTGAAGCTGCTTGTGCGCCAGCGCACCTCCACACAGTCGCCGTTGTCGCCGCTGAAGCTGCTCTTACGCCACGCCGTCCCCATGACTGCTCGCTTCCGTCCGGTCGTACCTGCTTGCGTACGACGCAAGCACCGAACGTGATTCTTTCACACTCAGCGCAACCTCAGCGAGGTTGCCGAGAATCAGCCAGTACGTGGCGATATCGGTCTGACTCTCCATGAACATGCTGCGGTTCTGGGTTTCCACACAGATCACCGGCTGTTGATCGGTGTACTGCATCAACCTGAACGGCCCGGCCAGTCCCGCGTGCGCACCTGCTGCTTCGGGAACGACCTGGATCGAGCAAAACTGCCTGGAAGCCACGAACAGCAGGTGAAGCATCTGCTCGTGCATCACTTGCGCCCCGCCAACCGGGAGCCGCAGTGCGTTCTCGTGGATATAGAACGTGAACTCGGGCGGCACCCTCCGCTTGAGCAAGATCTGGCGTTCCATGCGCGCCTGCACTCGCGGCTCGATACCCGGCTCGGGAACCATGCGAGCCTCGCGCATCATCGACCGGGCGTAGTCCTCGGTCTGCAACAGGCCCGGAATCCGGTTGAGTTCCAAAGAGTAGATCGCAGATGCGGTGGTCTCATGCAGAACGAGGGTGCGGAGTTGGTCGGGCAGCTTCTCGCCGTGATGCCGCAACCAGGTGCCGTCTTCGTCGCCGCTGCACAGCTCTACGATCCGGTCCAACTCCTTCGGCGTCACTCGGCAGAACGCCAAGTAGATCGCCGCATCCACCTCACTGCACGGAATCTTCCCCGTCTCCACCCGGGAGATCTTCGTCTCCGTCCACCCGATCAGCCTCGCCAGCTCACGCCCCTTCAGCCCTTGCAGCTGCCGAGCCCGCTTCAGCTCGTCCCCTAGTTCACGGCTTCGCGCCGTCGCGTTGCGCCCGTCCATACTCGAACGCTAACCAGTCCGACCCGTGAAATCCCGCCGAACACACCACAATCACCGGAAAGGACCACAAACGCGCTTCTCTTGCGCCCCAAGCAAATTCTCCGCTAATCAAATACTGTTAGACACAACGCGGCCCTACCAACCGGAGTCGATCAGTCGCCCGAGATGCCCCAAAAAGGCGATCTCGCGGAGTTGGTGACCGCCATCCAGGCGGGCGACCGCGACGCGTTCGCCGCGATGTATGACCGCTACGCCGACCACCTCTACGACTTCTGCGTCGGCGTGCTGCGCGACAAGCACGACGCCGAGGACGCGGTGCAGGACACCTTCGCCCTCGCGGTCCAGCAGCTGGGGCAGCTGGATATGCACCTGCGCCACGGTTCGGAGGGCGCCGACCTCGGCGAGGCGCTTGGCGTGAGTGAGGACCATGCCTAGGTGCTGCTCAACCGGCTGCGCGGCCAGGTGGGGCGAGCGTTGGGAGCGCTGCTGATCGCCCGACTCGGCGGCTTCCCCGTGACAGGCAGCGTGACCTGGCACATCACCGCTGCCGACGCGGCGGGCAGCACCGGCACCGGCCCGACATCGAGCCTGGTGATCACCCGCTGTCCGCCGCCGGGGTAGCCGCCGGGTCACTCGGTTCCCGATGATCTCAATCTTGTGCGAGTTCCAACGCCTTGCGCATGGCGTCGCGGCCACGGCCCCGGTCGCCCGCGATGTCGTAGGCCACCGCCAGCCGGTACCAGGCCCGCCAGTCCTCGGGCGCCGCTTCGACCTCGGCCCGCCGCTCCTCGAACCACTCGTCGGCGGCCTTGCGGTCGACGCGGCCGGATGGGAGACGGGGCAGGCCGGACGTGTCGGGCAGGCCGCCCTCGGCGTCCAGCCGCTTGCCCAGTTCGGACGTGCGCATGCCGAACCGCAGGGTCGACCACACGACCCAGGCGCCGACGATCGGGAGCAGCAGCACGCCGATGCCGAAGGCCACCGCGATCGGGGAGCCGTCGCGGAAAAGCGCGACCGCTCGGCCGCCCAGCAGTACGAAGTACAGGACCAGGACGGCCGAGAGGACCAGCGAAACCGTGCGCGCGGACACTAGATGTCGAGCAAGTTCTCCAGGCCCATGACAAGCCCGGAGTGGTCGAGGATGGCCCGCACGCCGTGCAGCACGCCCGGCATGAAGGACTTGCGGTCCAGCGAGTCGTGGCGGATCGTCAGCGTCTCGCCTTCGCCGCCGAAGAGGACTTCCTGGTGCGCCACCAAGCCGCCGAGGCGGACCGAGTGCACCCGGATGTCATCGACCAGCGCGCCGCGCGCACCGTCCATTTCGGACGTCGTGGCGTCCGGGATCTCCCCGAGGCCGGCCGCCGTACGGGCCTGGGCGACCAGGCGCGCGGTGTGCGCGGCAGTGCCGGAGGGCGCGTCGGCCTTGCGGTTGTGGTGCAGTTCGATGATCTCGACGGTGTCGTAGTACTTGGCCGCGAGCTGGGCGAACCGCATCGTCAGGACCGCGCCGAGGGCGAAGTTCGGGGCGATCAGCACGCCGAGTTCCGGCTTGGGCTCCAGCCACTGCCTGACCGTGGCGAGCTTGGTGTCGTCGAAGCCGCTGGTGCCGATGACGGCCCGGATGTCCTGGTCGATGCAGAAGCGCAGGTTGTCCATCACCACGTCGGGGTGGGTGAAGTCGACGACGACCTCCGCGCCCGCGTCGGCGATGTCGAACATCCAGTCCCCGGTGTCGACCATGGCGACGACTTCCATGTCACCGGCCGCCTCGACCGCGCGGCACACCTCGGCGCCCATGCGGCCTCGTGCGCCGAGGACGCCGACGCGGATGGGGTTGTCTTCCGAACGGGGCTGGGTCACTTGGTCACCTCGTGCAGTTCGACCGGGACATCGTCGGTGTGAGCGTAGGGGCCGACCACCGCGGCGGCGAGCGGCCGGGCCAGCAGTTCGCGGGCGAGCTTCGCCACGTCCTCGACGGTCACCGCGGCGATGCGTTCGAGGGTCTGCTCGACCGACAGGTAGTCGGCGTAGGCCAGCTCACTCTTGCCGATGCGCGACATGCGCGAGCTGACATCCTCCAGACCCAGCACCATCCCGCCGCGCAACTGGCCCTTGCCGCGGGCGACCTCGGCGTCGGTGAAGCCGTCGCGCGCGACCTGGCCCAGCACGTCGCGGACCACGCCCGCGACCTGGCCGAGACGGTCGGGCTGGCAGCCCGCGTAGACCGACAGGTGGCCGGTGTCGGCGTAGGACGCGACCGACGAATACACCTGATACGCGAGCCCGCGGCGTTCGCGAACCTCTTGGAACAGCCGGGAACTCATGCCGCCGCCGAGCGCGGCGTTGAGCACGCTCAGCGTGAAGCGGCGGTCGTCGTGGCGGTCGAGCGCGCGGACGCCGAGCATCAGGTGCGCCTGCTCGGTGTCGTCGGTGTGCAGCACCAGCCGCGGCGCGCTCGACAGCCGGGCACGGCCCGCGCGGGGCGCGACCGGAGCCTTGTCGCCGGTCAGGCGGTTGCGCAAACCTTTGCGCACCAACGAGAGCACGTGCGTGTGCGAGACGTTGCCCGCGACCGCGAGCACCATCTTCGGCATCGTGTAGCGGCGGCGGTAGAAGCCGTTCAACGCGCTGCGAGACATATCGGTGATCGACTGCTCGGTGCCCAGCACCGGCCGACCCAGCGGGTGGTCGGCCAGCAGGGCGCTGCAGAACGCGTCGTGCAGCAGGTCTTCCGGGTCGTCGTCGCGCATGGCGATCTCTTCGAGGACGACGTTGCGTTCGGTCTCCACATCGGACTCGGCGCACAGGGCGTCGAACACGACGTCGGAGACCAGGTCCATGGCCAGCGGCAAGTCCTCGTCGAGGACGTGCGCGTAGTAGCAGGTGTGCTCCTTGGCGGTGAACGCGTTGAGTTCGCCGCCGACGGCGTCGATCTCCTCGGCGATCTGCGCCGCGGTGCGCTTCGCGGTTCCCTTGAACAGCAGGTGTTCGAGGTAGTGCGCGGCACCGGCGACGGCGTTGGGCTCGTCGCGCGACCCGACCTGCACCCAGATGCCCACCGACGCGCTGCGCACGCCCGGCACCTGCTCGGTGATCACCCGCATGCCGCCCGGGAGCAGCGTGCGCTTGACGATGGCGTCGGCGGAGTTCTCCAGGGTCAGGGTGCTCCCCGGCTTCTGGAGGTGGCCTTGGACCTTTGCGGAACGGCCGCGAGCGCTCAGAAGAGCACTCGCGGCCGCCGTGGAGCGTTCACTCACTGGGCAGGAGCCGCCTCAACCGTCTCGGGAGCCTCGACCGGCGCGTCAGCGGCCGGAGCGGCTTCGGCGTCTTCGACGACAACCAGGCTGATCTTGCCGCGCTGGTCGATGTCGGCGATCTCGACGCGGAGCTTGTCGCCGACCTTGACGACATCCTCCACCTTGTTGATGCGCTTGCCGTTGCCCAGCTTGGAGATGTGGACCAAGCCGTCCTTGCCCGGCAGCAGGGAGACGAAGGCGCCGAAGGCGGCGGTCTTGACGACCGTGCCCAGGAAGCGCTCGCCGACCTTGGGGAGCTGCGGGTTCGCGATGGCGTTGATGAGGCCGATGGCGGCCTCGGCGGACGGACCGTCCGCGGCACCGACATAGATCGTGCCGTCATCCTCGATGGAGATGTCGGCGCCGGTCTGCTCGGTGATCGAGTTGATCATCTTGCCCTTCGGGCCGATGACCTCACCGATCTTGTCCACCGGGATCTTCACGCTGGTCACGCGCGGGCTGTACGGGGACATCTCGTCCGGACCGTCGATCGCCTCGGCCATGACCTCGAGGATCGTGTACCGGGCGTCCTTGGCCTGCTCCAGCGCCTGGGCCAGGACCTCCGACGGGATGCCGTCGAGCTTGGTGTCCAGCTGCAGGGCGGTGACGAAGGTCTTGGTGCCCGCGACCTTGAAGTCCATGTCGCCGAAGGCGTCCTCGGCGCCGAGGATGTCGGTCAGCGCGACGTAGCGCGTCTCACCGTCGACCTCGTCGGACACCAGGCCCATGGCGATACCCGAGACCGGCGCCTTGAGCGGCACACCGGCGTTGAGCAGCGACATGGTCGACGCGCAGACCGAGCCCATCGAGGTCGAGCCGTTGGAGCTCAGCGCCTCGGAGACCTGGCGGATGGCGTACGGGAACTCGTCGCGCTTGGGGAGAACGGGCATGAGGGCCCGCTCGGCCAGCGCGCCGTGGCCGATCTCGCGCCGCTTCGGCGAGCCGACGCGGCCGGTCTCGCCGGTGGAGAACGGCGGGAAGTTGTAGTGGTGCATGTAGCGCTTGTGCGTCTCCGGGGACAGCGAGTCGATCTGCTGCTCCAGGCGAAGCATGTTCAGCGTGGTGACACCCAGGATCTGGGTCTCGCCGCGCTCGAACAGTGCCGAGCCGTGCGCCCGCGGGATCAGCGCGACCTCGGCGGACAGGTCGCGGATGTCGGTCAGACCGCGACCGTCGATGCGGACCTTGTCGCGCAGGATGCGCTGGCGGACGAGCTTCTTGTTCAGCGAGCGGAACGCCGCGCCGATCTCCTTGTCGCGACCCTCGAACGCCGCCTGGGCGCCGACGGTCTCCAGGCACAGGGCCTTGACCTCGTCGATGCGGTTCTCGCGGTCCTGCTTGCCCGCGATGGTCAGCGCCTCGGCCAGCTGGTCGGAGACGGCGGCCGCGACCGCGTCGTACGCGTCGGGCTGGTAGGCCGGGTAGGTCGGGAACTCGCCGGTCGCCTTGGCGGCGTTGCCCGCGAGCTCGGCCTGCGCGTCGCACAGCACCTTGATGAACGGCTTGGCGGCCTCAAGGCCCTGCGCCACGACCTCTTCGGTCGGCGCCGGGGCACCGGCCTCGATCAGGTCGATCACGTTGTCGGTGGCCTCGGCCTCGACCATCATGATCGCGACGTCGTTGTTCACGACGCGACCGGCGACGACCATGTCGAAGACGGCCTTCTCAAGCTGCTCGTAGGTCGGGAACGCGACCCACTGGCCTTCGATGAGCGCGACCCGGACACCGCCGATGGGGCCCGAGAAGGGCAGCCCGGCGAGCTGGGTGGACGCCGACGCGGCGTTGATCGCCACGACGTCGTAGAGGTCCTGCGGGTTGAGCGACTGGACCGTGATGACGACCTGGATCTCGTTGCGCAGGCCGTCGACGAACGACGGGCGCAGCGGGCGGTCGATGAGGCGGCAGGTCAGGACCGCGTCGGTGGACGGGCGGCCCTCGCGGCGGAAGAACGCGCCGGGGATGCGACCCACGGCGTACATGCGCTCCTCGACGTCCACGGTCAGCGGGAAGAAGTCGAAGTGCTCCTTGGGGTGCTTCGACGCCGTCGTCGCCGACAGCAGCATGGTCTCCTCATCGAGGTAGGCCACGACGCTGCCCGCGGCCTGGCGGGCCAGGCGGCCCGTCTCGAATCGGATGGTGCGCGTGCCGAACTTGCCGTTATCGATGACGGCTGTCGACTCGTGCACGGTGTTGTCAGTCATATATCTCCTCGTCTTCGAGCCAGCGCGCAACCCGAGCACGGGCGCGGTTCGGACGAGGCCGGTCTTCGATCGAAGTCTTCGGGGTTTGATCGACACTCCCTGTGTCGTGTCCCGGAGACCACTACCGAGGACCGGCGAACTTGGTCCCGTGGTGCGCGGCGTGCTGGCTCTTCGTCTTTTGACTCATGCCCTGGTGAGCAGAGCCTTTTGACTCTTGCCCTTGGTGAGCAGAGCCTTCGTTGCTTGTTGAGTTATGGGTGGGGGGAGTGACCGTCGGCCACTCCCCCCAGTGTCACGCTATCGACGCAGGCCGAGGCGCGAGATCAGCGCACGGTAGCGCTCGATGTCGACCTTGGTCAGGTAGTTGAGCAGCCGGCGGCGACGGCCGACAAGAAGCAGCAGGCCACGACGCGAGTGGTGGTCGTGCTTGTGCATCTTCAGGTGCTCGGTGAGGTCCTTGATGCGCTTGGTGAGCAGCGCGATCTGGGCCTCGGGGGATCCGGTGTCCGAGTCGTGCACGCCGTACTCGGAAAGGATCGTCTTCTTCTGTTCGGTGGACAGAGCCACTCGTCATCTCCTCATAAACATGTCCCGTGCGGCCCGGAGTGGTGAATCGCACCCGGGTGAGTCGGTACCGGCCGCCACGGACTGCAGCCGGACCCAATCACCAAGGTTAGCAGGTGGACTCCGACTACTCCGCGTGGAGCAGTCCGACCTGGTGGATCGGCGTGTACACCGGCCCTGGGTCGCTGCGGTAGAGGACGAGTTCGGTCGGGATCCACTCGGGTCCGGTGTAGTCGGCCTCGAAGCTCGCCCGGTGGCGTTTCGGCCAGCGGGCGAGAGTCACGTGCGGGATGTAGTCCTCGGGGTCACCGCCCGCGGCTTTCACAATCGCGTGCAGCTCGGGTGTGGTTTCGACACCGACCCAGGCGACTCCGGGAAACGATCCCGACCCGGTCAGCCTAAGGCGTGGGGCTCGGAGTGTCGCGGGAATTAACGGCGGGGTGCTCTCGCCGTAGTAGACGACGGTGATGTGCCAGGTGTGCCGGGCCGTCGGGCGTCCGGGCATCTTGGGGAGGTGGTCGGCCAGGTGGTCGGCGACCTCGTCGGGCAGGGGAAACGCGGAGAACAGCCTCATACCCGCTTGCCCGCGCGACGCAACAGGTCGGCGAGTTCGGGGAAGCGGCCGTCGAGGGTGGCGGCGGCCTCGGTCAGGTCGTTGGCCGGGATGAGCCTGCGCAGCGCCATGATCGCGCTGCGACCCACGTCGACGGGCAGGTTGTCCCTGGTCACGGCCGGTTTCGAGGACCGGACGTCGTCCAGCGCCGCCTGTAACGCCTCCCGCCGCCCGGAGGCGACGTCGGGGGTGAGGATCTTGCGTTCGAGCATGATCAGGCGGGCGAGGACGGCCGGGTTGCCGATCTTGGCCCGGCGGCCGCTCATGACCTGGCTGAGCATGGGGGCACTGATGCCGAGCACGTCGGCGAGACTGGCCTGCGAGACATCGAAAGCGACTACCAGCCTGCGCACCCGATCGCCCAACGGTTCCCCGTACCACTCCCGCTGCAACGCGATGTTGCGCTGGACGATCTTGTGGTCCTCCACTGTTATGGCCTCTCCCCTACCGCCCGCTTTGGCAGTATCTTGCCAGGCCCCGCCACGTTCCGTGGACGAATCGCCTACTCGCCGTTCAACAGCGCCCGAGTGCGAGCGACATCTTTGTGCATCTCCTCGACCAGCGCCTCGCTCGACGGGAACTTCTCCATCGCCCGCAGCCGCTCGATGAAGTCGATGGCGACCCGCTGCCCGTAGAAGTCCTCATCGACGTCGAGGACAAAGGCTTCCACGCGGCGCTCGCGGCCGGAGAAGGTGGGGTTCGTCCCGACGCTGACGGCGGCGGTGAGCGGGCCTCGCTTGAGGTTGTTGAGCAGGGTGAACTGGCAGGCGTAGACCCCATCGGCCGGCACGGCGGCGAAGCGGGGTGTCGACAGGTTGGCGGTCGGGAAGCCAAGTTCGTGGCCCCGCCCGTCCCCCCGGACGATGATGCCTTCGAGCCGGTGCGGCCGCCCGAGCGCGGCCTGCGCCGCCTGGGCGTCACCAGCGTCGATACAGGCGCGGATGTAGGTCGAGGAGAAGGTGATCTCGCCAGAGGAATCGGCGGTGACCAACTTGGCGCCCTCGGTGGAGAAGCCGAACCGATGCCCGAGCTTGGTCAGCAACTCGACGTTGCCCAGCGCCCGATTACCGAACGTGAAGTTCTCCCCCACCACGACGGCGGCGATGTGCAGGCGTTCGACGAGGACCTCGTGAACGAACTCGTCGGCGGTGACCTTGGAGAGCTCGGGGGTGAAGGGCAGAACACAGAAGGCGTCGACGCCGAGGCTCTCGACCAACTCGGCCTTACGGCGGAGGGTGGTGAGCTGGGCGGGGTGGCTGCCGGGCCGGACCACCTCGGACGGGTGCGGGTCGAAGGTGAGCAGCACGCTGGGGACCTTGCGGTCGGCGGCTATCTGGACCGCCCGTTTGATCAGCTCCTGATGCCCCCGGTGGACTCCATCGAACACCCCGATGGTGGCCACACAACGACCCCAACCGCTCGGAAGATCCTCAAGCCCGCGCCATCGCTGCACGCCGCCAACCCTAGTGGCTGATCGCCACCGCGCCACCGTGGCCCAGCGCACTGCACACGACAAACCGGTCGATCCGCCTAACGTCAGGGGATGCGCAACCATCCCCGCCAACGCGCCGGGCCGAATCCAACGGCCCGTTTGGGTGGTTCGCCTTGATTTGGGGTGAATGGGCCTAAACTCGCGGTGCGGGTGAGTCTTCTGAACCTCGCCTTTCAACCCGCACAGGCCCATTCGAGGGGCCCCAAATCAAGGCGAACCACCCAAACGGGCACCCCGACGAAGAGGCGGCCACACCCTCGTCAAGGTGAGGCGATGCACCCTCAGACCAAGCATCGGCCACGTGACCAGATTGAGCGCCGCCCTCAACGAGGGATCTTCGTGACCCAACTGAAGGTCTGGCACCCGCCCGTCGTTCTCGACCTCGCGCTGGAAGTCGATCCCCTGGTTCCTGACCCGCTGCCGGTCAAGGCCGACGCCCTATTCCCGCTGTCGAAGGAAGCGATCAAACGTCGGCTGCTCGACGAGCTGTGGCGGGCCAAGGCCGCCACGTCGCCGCGCTCTGTCGTCGGCGTTGTCCTCTCCGAACCGATCCTCGACGCCGTTCGCAAGGAGTTGCGCGGGCGAACCGGGCACAACTGCGAAGCCGCCGACCTCAGGAAGATCCTGGCCGCCGCCAGCCTCCGCGCCGAGTTGGCGACCTAAGGCACGTCCAGAACCAGCAGCGCCTTCGCCGTGCTGCCCTCATCGACACCCAGCGCGATCGCCTTGCCCGCCGGGTCGAAGATCCCGTACGTCCCCGAGATCCCCGCCGCAGGCAGCTTCCGCCCGTGCGAAAGCGCGATCGCCTCAGCCTTCCCCAGGTCACGCCGAGGAAAAGCCGCCGCCACCGCGCCATCCATATCCAACGACAGCGTCGCGTCTTCCTCCAGTTGCGCCAGTGTCCGCGCGAGCCGCAGGTCGAACGGGCCCACCCGAGTCCGCCGAAGCGCCGCGAGGTGGCCGCCGACGCCCAGGGCGGCGCCCAGGTCACGGGCCAGCGCCCGCACGTAGGTCCCCGACGAGCAATCCACCATCACGTCCAAGTCGATCGACGACGAAGACTGCTGGGTCCCGAGCAGGTCGAACCGGTACACCGTGACCGGCCGCGCCGGGATCTGGACGTCCTCCCCCGCCCGCACCCGTGCGTAGGCCCGCTTCCCGTCGATCTTCACCGCGCTCACCGAACTGGGGACCTGTTCGATCGGGCCCGTCAGCGCGGCGATCCCCGCCGCGATCGCCGCATCGGTGACCGAGGAGGGGTCGGTCGAGGCGACCACCTCGCCCTCGGCGTCGTCGGTGGTGGTCGAGGCGCCGAGGCGGATGGTGGCCAGGTAGACCTTGCGGTCCAGGGCCAGGTGGCCGAGGAGTTTCGTCGCGCGCTCGATGCCGAGGACGAGGACGCCGGTGGCCATCGGGTCGAGGGTTCCGGCGTGGCCGACCTTGCGGGTGCCAATGATCCTGCGGACTCTCGCGACGACATCGTGCGAGGTCATGCCGGGTTCCTTGTCCACGACGAGGAGTCCGGGGGCGACGGTGGGACGCGTACTGGCTTTGGACACGACCGGGAATCCTATGACGCGACCGATCCCGCGTGCGCCGGGATGTCCCATGACCGCCGCCGGATCTGCACTGGCACCTCTTCGCCACGTGCGCCCGCGACCAAAACCAGTGCCCGTGCGCGCCGCCACCAAACTCCGGTTCGCCAGGCGCCGAGCAGGAGCATGGCGGCGATGGTGGTGAAGGCGACGCGGAAGCTGTTGGCGTCGGCCGCCGCGGCGTCGCCGCCCAGGAGCAGGCCGATGCCGAGGGTGGTGACGGTGATGGCGGCGAATCCACCGACGTTGACCACGCCGCTGGCCGTGCCGACCCGGAACAGCGGGTTGTAGTCGCGGGCGATGGCGAACCCGACCCCGGACAGCGGGCCGCCAAGCGAGACGAACGAGAACGCGACGATCACCAGCGGCACCGGGACCACGCCGCCCGGCCAGCCGAGCAGCACCGCCCAAACACCGATCGACAGGGCCAGGAAGGCCGCGACCATCGGCACGCGCCACTCGGGCTTGCGGCTGATTGTCTCCCCGACGATCGGCCCGGTGACGCCACCGACGACGACAAGCAGGCTCAGCACCGCGCCCGCCGCCGACTCGGACATGCCCTGGGCGCTGACCAGGTACGGGAAACCCCAGAGCAGGCCAAGCACCGCAGGGGCGAACATCGTCGAGAAGTGCACCCAGAACCCCAGCCGCGTGCCCGGCGTGCGCCACGCGTCGCGGACTTGGGCGAGTAGGGCGCGCACGGTGGTCGCGTCGGAGCGGTGCGCGGGGGCACCTTCGGGGGTGTCGCGCACGCGCAGGCCGACCACGACGGCGTAGACCATCGTGACCGAGCCGGTGACCGCGAACGTCGCGACCCAGCCCGCGTGCGACAGCAGCAGCGTCAGCGGCACGGTGGCCGCGAGGTTGCCGATCGACCCGACGGCCGCGGTGAGCGAGGCGATCGAGGCGTAGCGGCGCGACGAGAAGTGCGCGGCGACGAGCCGCAGGACGCTGACGAAGGTCATCGCGTCACCGAAACCGAGGACGCCCCGGGCGATGACGGCGATCGAATAGGTGGGGGCAAGGGCGAACAGCAGCTGGCCGACACCCATGGCGAGCGCGGCGGCGACGAGCACGCGCCGGGGCCCGAATCGGTCGACCAGCAGGCCGGTGGGGATCTGCATCGCGGCGTACACGCCCACCTGCAGGACGGTGAACACCCCGAGCGCGGCGGGGCCCACATGGAACCGCTCAGCGGCCTGGAGTCCGGCCACGCCGAGGGACGTGCGGTTGAACACCGCCAACAGGTAGACCGCCACCGCGGCTGCCCAGATCACCAGCGCTCGGCGCTTGGTGGCAGGCACAGGCGGCTCCGTTCTCGCGAAGGTCTACACCAGTGTCATCGATGCCCCGGTCGAATTGTTAGCCTAGCTAAGCGTGTTGTTCGTCACAGTCCCATGTGGACGGTCCCGGTGACCGCCCACCGCCCGTCGCGCAGGCGGCCAAGGACGGTGGCGAGGCGGATCAGCATGAACAGGCTCAGCCCGGTCCAGATGCCCACCAGACCCCAGCCGAACACCTGGGAAAGCCACACCAGCGGGAGGAATCCGCCGATCGCCGACGCCAGCGTCGCGGTCCGGAGGAACTTCGCGTCACCCGCGCCAAGCAGGACACCGTCGAGGGCGAACACCACGCCCGCTATGGGTTGCATCGCGACGAAGAACCACCAGGCGTGCGGGATCTCTTGCAGGACAACGGAATCCTGGGTGAACGCCCGCGGCAGGACCTGCGCCAGCGCCGCGAACACGACGCCGAGCGCCACGCCGAACGCCAGCCCGTATCCGGTGATCTTCTTGGCGAGCACCTTGGCCCGCGCGTCGTCACCGGACCCCAGGGCGGCACCGACGAGCGCCTGCGCGGCGATCGCCAGCGAGTCGAGGACAAGCGCAAGAAACGTCCAGAGCTGAAGGACGACCTGGTGCGCGCCGACCGCGCCGACCGACGTGCGCGCGGCCACCGCGGCGGCGGAGAGGAAACAGGCTTGGAAGGCGAGGCTGCGCAGGATGAGATCGCGACCGAGGACCAGCTGCGCCCGCACGATCTTGGGCCGCGGCCTGCGGTCGACCCGCTCGGCGAGAAGCGCGCGGAGGAACAGCGCCCCGGCGACGACCTGCCCGACGACGTTGGCGACCGCCGACCCGTTGAGTCCCATCCCGGCGCCGTAGACCAGGACCGGACACAGGACGGCCGACACGCCGTTGCCCGCGAGGACATACCGCAGCGGCCGACGCGTGTCCTGGACGCCGCGCATCCATCCGTTGCCCGCCAGGGTCACCAAGATCATCGGCACCCCGAACAACGCGATCCGCAACCACCCGGTCGCCGCGTCGGCAAGTTCTCCGGGCCCGGCCAGCGCTGTCGCTACCGGCCTGGCCAGCAGATTCCCGACGCCGACGATGAGGAGCCCGACCACGAGCGCCAACCAGGTCGCCTGAACACCCTCCCCGACCGCGTCCTCGCGACGGCCCGCCCCATGCAGCCGGGCGGCGCGGGCGGTGGTGCCGTAGGAGAGAAAGGTCAACTGCGTCGAGAGCTGCGCGAGCACGATCGCCCCCACCCCGAGCGCACCAAGCTCGGTGGCGCCCAGGTGGCCGACGACGGCCGTGTCGACCAGCAGGTAAAGCGGCTCGGCGGCGAGAACGGGAAGCGCGGGCAGGGCGAGGCGGGCGACCTGACGCAGGTCACTCATGGGCGCACCGCCTTGCCGTAAGGTGTTGGATCCAAGTTCGCCCCTGACAGTAGCCGTAAGGACCGACAATGGACAACGCCGATTACCTCGACGTCGCCCTTCGACTGGCGAACTCCGAGTTGGGCGACCTGCCAACGCTGACCGGGGCCTTGCAGGACGAACCGTGGTGGGCCGCGCGGGCGACCGAGGCGGATCTCGTGGCGTTGCGACCCGTGGCTGCGGCGCTGCGGGCAACGCTGGCGGCGGCGGTCGACGGCGACGGAGGCGCGGTGCTCAGCGAGGTGAACACACTCCTGGAGACTCACCCGCCACGGCCGCGGGTGTCCGGCCACGGCGACACGCCGTGGCACATCCACGTCGCCGACGCCGACGCCTCGCCCGCGACCGAGGTGGCGGCCGCGGCGGCGTGGGGGCTCGCACAGGCTCTGGTTCGCTACCGCCTCACGCAGTGGGGGCGGTGCGCTGACTGCGGGAACTTCTTCCTCGACCGGTCGACCAACGGGACCAAACGGTTCTGCTCAGCCAAATGCGCGAACCGCGTCCACGTGGCCGCGTTCCGATCCCGACATCGGGGCTGAGGGCTCCAACTCTTGCTCTGGCAGGTGCCCGACCAGCCGATCAGCTGAGTCACCGTGGTGAGAACAGGTGTAGCGGGTTCTCGCCACAATCGGCGTTGTGATCGACTGGCGCGCGAGAATCGCCGCGTGCCGGTGGTGAATGACCAGTTCATCGGGCGGGTGGATGAGCTCGCGCAGCTGACCGAGGGTGTCCGAGGGGTGGGCGGGGTGCTGCTGGTCGGCGGACCGGCGGGCATCGGCAAGACCAGGCTGGTCGAGGAGGCGCTGGCCAGGACCGGGCGTCCCGCGCTGCGTGGCCAGTGCGAGCCGGACGAGGGCGTGCCCGCGTTGTGGCCGTGGTGGCAGGTGCTCGCGGGCAGGCCCGAACTGGCCGCTCTGCTCGAACCCGCCGCGCCCGCGACGCCCGCGGCGGCGGCCGGGGCACGGATGCGGGCGTTCGACGAGGTGCTGCGCGCGCTGTCCGGGCTGGTTGTCATCGAGGACCTGCACTGGGCCGACGAGTCGACCCTGACCATGCTCCGGCTCGCCGCCAATCGGCCCGAGCTGGTCGTCGTGGCCACCTACCGCGACGACGAGCAGGGGCCCGCGCTGCGGGACACCGTCGCCCGGCTGCGCGGCCGCCCCGGCACGGTGATGGTCAGCCCCCGACCGTGGACGGAGGCCGACATCGCCGCGGCCGTGTCCACGCACCCGAGCTGGGTGCCGGTCCTGAACCGGGTGTCCGGTGGCCTGCCATTGCTGGTGGCCGAGCTGGCGGGCGCGCTCGCCGACGGCGAGGTCGCCCCCGCCAGCGGCGAGTGGCCACTGGGTGTCCCCGAGCGACTGGGCGCCGTCGTCGCGGGCAGGCTCGCGCGGCTCGCGCCGCCGGTCGCGCGCGTGGTGTCGGCATGCGCGGTGCTGGGCGGGTCCCCGACACCGGCCGACGTCGCCACCCTGACCGGCGAACCGGTCGACGCGGTGGCCGCGGCGATGGCCGAGGCCGCCGATCTGGTGCGCCCCCATGCCATGACCCGGCAGGCCGTCTACGACGAGACCCCGGCGGCGTTGCGGCTGACGTTGCACCGACGCCTCGCCGAAGCGATCGAGGCGGGCGAACTGCCCGGTGAGTCGGTGACCCACCGCCTGCGGTCGATCGACGACGACGACAGCAGGCGGGCCGCCGTATGGGCGTGCCGGGCCGCGGCCGAGACCGCGGCGGCCCGGTTGGGCTTCGACCGGGCGACCGAGCTGCTTGACCTGGCGCTGGGCGTGGCCCGTGACCCGGACGTTCGGGTGGAACTGGCGCTGTTCGCCGCCGACATGGACTTCCGCGCGGGCCGGGGTGCCGCGGCGCTGCGGCGGTGTGCCGAGGTGAGCGAGACCTCCGACCACCCGGACGCGCTGGTCCGCGCCGCGCTGACCGTGCGCGGGCTCGACGGGGCGGCGTCACACGAGATCGTCCGGCTGTGCGAGCGGGCGTTGGCCGCGCTGGCGCCCGACGACGACCGCAGCCGGGCCCGAGTGCTGGCCCAGCGCGCGCTGGCCATGGCCGACATCGTCCACGTCGATGCCGCGGGCGAGCCGACCCGGGTCGCGCTGGAGTTGGCCGAGCGAACCGGCGACCCCGGTGCGCTCGCTGATGCCCTGCGCGCCCACCACCAGGTCCACAGTGGACCAGAAGGCGTCGCGGCGCGGCTGGACGCGGCCGCCAGGATGCTCGCCTTGGGCGAGTCCGCGCCGCCGGACGGGGAGCTGTGGGCCCGACTTTGGCGAGTCGACGCCGCGCTCCAGCTCGGCTCGATGTCCACTTTGGACGAAGAGCTGGCCAGGCTGCGGCTGCTGGCCGACCGGCTCGGCTGGCCGGTCGCGCGGTGGCACCTGCACCGGATGCTCGCGGTGCGGGCCAAACTTCTCGGACGGTTCACCGAGGCGTTCGCCGAGGCCGACGCCGCGCTCGGCCACGCGGCCGCGTGCGAGGACATGTCCCTGGTCATCCTGGACGTGCCACTGCGCAAGGAACTTCTGCTGCTCACCGGCGGTCTGACCGACGCCGTGCGCGACCAAGCCGACAGGCTGGTCGCCATGGCGCCGATCCCGATCGCCCTCGCCGAGGTCGGCCGGTTCTACGCCGAGAGCGGCGACCTGGCCGCGGCCGCCGACTGCCTGGCCCGGCTGCGCCCCCTCTACGACGGCCTCGGCCGCGACGGGCACTGGCTGCCGGTTTGCCACGACTACGGCGAACTGGGGTTGAGCCTCGGTGTCACGGAAGTCGTCGAGCGCGCCTACGCGGACCTGCTGCCGCTGCGCGGGCACTACTTGGCCGCCGGGTCGGGCTCGGTGGTGTGCCTGGGCTCGACGTCGCGCCCGCTGGGCCGGTGGGCCGCGGCGCTCGGGCACCGCGAGGAGGCGCTGCGGCACTTCGAGGAGGCGATCGCCATGGACCAGCGCACCGGTGCGGTTCCGTTCCGGGTGCTCGCCGAGGTCGAGCTGGCCGCATTGCTGGCGGACGGGACCGCCAGGGAACGCGAACGGGCCGCCGCACTGGCCCGCGCGGCCGAGGGCACGGCCACGCGTCTGGGCATGGCACCCACGCGAGCCAGGGCGAAGGGCCTGCTCGACCGGCTCAAGGACCCGGTCCGGCTGACCCGGCGGGAGCGCGAGGTGCTCGCCCTGCTCGCCGATGGCGCGGCGAACCGGGTGATCGCGGCGAAGCTCGTGCTGTCGGAGCGGACTGTCGAGACCCACGTCAGCAACCTCCTGGCCAAGCTGGGTGTGCGCACCCGTACCGAAGCGGTCGCTTGGGCCGCGCGCTCTAAGTACTGAAAGCAGGTGCTCGCACGGATCCCGCGTAATCAGGATCCGAGGAGCCTTCCTGGTGCCGGAAATCGGAACCGGGAGGGGACGCGGGATGAAACTGCTGGGAAGCGCACTGGTGGCGGCGCTGCTGTTCGTGGTGGCGAAGTACATCTTTCTGAGCACACCGCTGGGCGAGATCGCCGCCAAGCTGAAGTCCGGGGCCGACCTGACATACACCGCCACTTACACCACCACGGGGGGAGTGCGGGCCACGATCGTGCGGCAACCGCCGAATCTGGCGCTCATCCGTGGTGATCGCCGGTACATCGTGACCAGTCAGGACACCTGGATCTGCCGGAGCAGCACCGCGTGCACGCGCCTGCCGGGCAGCCCGACGGCCGACCCGCTGGCCCGCGATGTCGCCAAGAGTTTCGGCGGCCACCTGATCACCCCGGGAGTGGCCGCGGGCCTACTTCTCGGCGCGGTCGCCATCTCGAACCTGAAGACCGAGACGACCCGGCGCACGATCGCGGGCCAGCCGTCCTCGTGTGTCGCTGTCGACGGGGTCACCAAGGCCGTCCTGGACGAGGCCGGGCTCGAATCGGATCCCGGGCCCGCGTGGATGTCGGTCTGTTCGACGGACGCGGGCGTGTTGGCCGAACTGGTGGTCCGCCGCTCGGACGGCAGGGCCCCGATATCGATGAAGCTGACCAAGTATTCGTCTGGCGTCGCCGCGGCCGACGCGTTCCGTCCGCCGCCGCGAGCCAAGGTCACCAGCGGCTGACGAACCGACCCGGTCCAGGCCGGGGCGGTTCGTCCGCCGCGGTTTCTAGTCCGGCAGCCGGTCGCCGGTCACTGGGTCGAAAAGGTGCACCGCGCCCGGCTGGGGGGCCAAGGCGATGTGGTCGCCGGGGCGCCACGGGGACATGCCCGGGGTGCGGACGGTGATCGAGTGCGACGTGTTCGAGTCGGTCGGGTCCAGCCGCGGGGTGGCCGAGGTGCAGTACAGGTACTGGTCGCTGCCCAGTTCCTCCACCACGTCCACCGTCGCGGAGATGCCCTCCGGCACGATGGCCCAGCCCTCCGGCCGGATGCCCACCACGATCTTGTCCGACGACAGCGCCGCGCGCTGGGACGGGGTCAGCCGGATGGGGCGGCCACCGACCGAGGCGTACTCGCCCACCACGGTCGTGGGGATCAGGTTCATCGCCGGGGAACCGATGAAGCCCGCCACGAACAGGTTCGCCGGGCGGCCGAACAGGCCGATCGGGGTGTCGCACTGCTGCAGGATGCCGTCCTTGAGCACCGCGACGCGGTCGCCCATGGTCATGGCCTCGACCTGGTCGTGGGTGACGTAGATCGTCGTGACGCCGAGGCGGCGCTGCAGCGAGGCGATCTGGGTGCGGGTCTGCACCCGGAGCTTGGCGTCCAAGTTGGACAGTGGCTCGTCCATGCAGAAGACCTGCGGGCGGCGCACGATGGCGCGGCCCATGGCCACCCGCTGGCGCTGGCCGCCGGAGAGCTTGGCGGGCTTGCGGTCGAGGTACTCGGTGAGGTCGAGCAGGCCTGCGGCCTCGCGGACGCGCTTGACCCGCTCCTCCTTGGCCATCTTGGAGATCTTGAGGTGGAAGCCGATGTTGTCGGCGACGGTCATGTGCGGGTACAGCGCGTAGTTCTGGAACACCATCGCGATGTCGCGGTCCTTGGGCGGCAGGTTCGTCACGTCCCGGTCGCCGATGCGGATCGCGCCGCCGTCGACGTTCTCCAAGCCCGCCAGCATGCGCAGGGTGGTCGACTTGCCGCAGCCCGATGGCCCGACCAGGACCAGGAACTCGCCGTCCTCGACGGCGAGGTCCAAGCGGTCTACCGCGGGCTGCGGATTGCCCGCGTAGTACCTCGTGGTCGCGTCGTAGGTGACGGTGGCCATGGCTCTCCTCATGGAACGGGGTGACTGCTGCAGAAATTGGTATATACCATTTTGCCGTCGCAGTCACCCCCCTCCGCGAGTCAGCAGGCTCTGACCAGCGGAAATCCCGCGAAACGCGCTCCGGTCACGGGATGACCCCAGCCGGTGTCCCGGTCTGGGTCAGTCCGGCCAGGGCCCGCGGCAAGGGGCCTTGGTGCAGGACGCCGAGGCGCTGGGTGGCTCGGGTGAGGGCGACGTAGAGCTCGGCGGCGCCGCGGGGACCGTCGGCCAAGATCCGTTCCGGATCCACGACCAGGACGGCGTCGAACTCCAGGCCCTTGGTCTCCGACGCGGGCACCGTGCCCGGCACACCCGGTGGCCCGATCACGACGCTGGTGCCTTCGCGACCGGCTTCGTCCCGCACGAACTCCTCGATGGCGTCGGGCAGGTCGTCGGCGGTGACCCGCCTGGACCACGGCTGGACACCGCACGCGCGGACCGACTCCGGTGGCTGGACCCCGGGTGCGAACTCGGCGAGCAGGGCGGCGGCGACGGCCATGATCTCCGCCGGGGTGCGGTAGTTCACCGTCAGCGACCGGTAGACCCAGCGGCCGGGCACATACGGCTCCAGCATCGTGTCCCACGACCTGGCCCCGGCCGCCGAGCGGCGTTGGGCGAGGTCGCCGACCACCGTGAACGACCGACCAGGGCAGCGCCGCATCAGCACCCTCCAGTCCATTTCGGACAGTTCCTGGGCCTCGTCGACGACGACGTGCCGGTAGGTCCAATCCCGGTCCGCCAAAGCACGTTCGACCAGATCTCGGGTGTCCTGTTCGACGAAGCGGGCCGCCAGGTCCTCGGCGTAGAGCAGGTCCGTGGCGAACAGGTGGTCCTCGTCGTCCATCGAGTCCTCGCGGCCGACGAGGTTGTCCAGCACGCCTGTCGCGTGCTGGATGGCGGCCTTCCGCTCCTGCTCGGCGGCCTGGTCGACCGCCGTGTCGCGACCCAGGAGGTCGACCAGCTCGTCCAGCAGTGGCACGTCCGACACCGTCCACGCGTCGCCGTCCGCGCGCGACAAAGCCGGGTCCGCACCGGCCGCGCTCAGCCGGTCGGGCGACATGTAGAGCGGTGCCAGCAGTGTCTCCGGCGTCAGTACCGGCCAGAGTTCGTCGAGCGCGGCGGCGAACCCGTCGTCGTCGGCGAGTTCCTTGACCAGGTCCGCCCGCATCTCCTCCCACGCCTTGCGGTCGTCCCTGGTCAGCCAGCCCCGGCCGATCCGGCCTATCGCCCGCTCGGTGAGCACCCACGTGACGATCTCGGTGAACTTCGCGCGGGCCTCGTTGTGGGGCAGGCCGCTCGCGCGCGCCTCCTCCCTGGCCCACTCCGCGGTCTCGGCGTCGATCCGCACCGTGACGCCCGCCAACTCGATCGACACCGGCCGCTCCGGCAGCCGCTGCCGGTCGGCGACCGCCGCCGCGAGCACGTCGAGGATCTTCAAAGAGCCCTTGAGCCGCGCGATCTCCGGGGTGTCCTCAGCGGTGACGCTCAGGCCGGGCACGAGGTCCCCGGTGGTCACGAACACCACATCGGACTCGCCGAGCGACGGCAGCACACGGCCGATGTGGTTCAGGAAGGCCGGATTGGGCCCGACCACGAGCACGCCATGGCGTTCCATCCGCTCCCGCTGGGTGTAGAGCAGATACGCGACGCGGTGCAGCGCCACCACGGTCTTTCCGGTGCCCGGGCCGCCCTCGATCACCAGCACGCCAGGGTGGTCGAGCCGGATGATCTCGTCCTGCTCGGCCTGGATCGTCGCCACGATGTCGCGCATCCCGTCGCCGCGCGGCGCGTTGACCGCGGCGAGCAACGCGGCGTCGCCCCGCTCGTCGCCGTCCGGGCGGCCGAGCACCTCGTCGGTGAAGTCGAGCACCTGCCGCCCGCGGGTGTGGAACTGGCGGCGCCTGCGCATGTTCTCCGGGGACGCGGCGGTGGCGACGTAGAACGCGCGCGACGCGGGCGCCCGCCAGTCGAGCAACACCGGTTCGTACTCGTTGGCCTCGTCGAAAAGACCGATGCGGCCGATGTAGGAGTGTTCCCCGGAAAGCGTGTCCAACCGGCCGAAGCACAGCCCGTTGTCCCCCAGGTCCAGTCGCTTCACCTCCTTGGCCGACGCGCGCACCTGGTCGTCGCGTTCCATGGGGGTCCCGCCGGTTCCGCGCAACGCCGCGGTGTACTCGCCCTTCACCCGCGCGCGCTCGGCATCGAGCCGCGTGTAGAGCCCGGCGACATAGCCCCGCTCGGACCGCAGTTCCTCGTCGTACCCCTGAATTGACACGTTCCCCCTCAAAGCGATGTACCTGTTGACACTGCCGCGTCGAGCAACAGCCTCGCCGCCACCGTTGTCCCGTCGCCGCGGATCCAGCCGGCCAAGACAACACCCGCACTCAGCGACTCCCCGTTTCCGCGGATCCTGCCTACGGCGAGCGATTCTGCGGCACGACCGGGGCCTTGCCGCAAGCCCCCAGGTGCGCTATATGTTGGAGTGGGAAGGAGCGGTGTCCCCCTTCCACCATCTCAGCGGTGATCCGGCCCGGCGGCGTAGACTGTGCGCGGGCGAGGTTCTGCGCCTGACCTTCTGATCGGGAGTCCACGCCTCCCGGCACCGCGGAGGCAAAGGGGATGGGTGTCCTCAGGACCGGCTTCCGGCCGAACTGTCGACTCCGCTCGCGGGGTGCCCGGACGCGACGCGTGGAGTCCGTCGGTGTGCCCCCGGAGGAACGACGATGACTCGGCAGAAGAACCTCAAGGCCCTGGTCCGCGACCGAATGGCGCGCACCGGCGAGACCTACACCACCGCCCGCAGGCACGTCACCGCGCACGCGGCCGAACCCGGCACCCACGCGCCGTCCACCCTGGTCCGCGACCTGCTGGCCCGCGCGGGCGTGGTCGCCCCGCACACCGGGGAACCGTTCACCGAGGCGATGCTCGCCGGGCTCGGCGGCGGGATCGGCTTCCTGTACGCGGTGTTCGAGTACAAGGGCTACCCCCACCCGACGATGACGATCGTCGCCCAGCACCACCCGGACCCGTTCGTCCCGGCGATCCTGGACCGGCTCGGCTGCGTCACCGAGGCGACCACGACCACCAGCGCCAAGGTCGCCGACCGCAGGCTCGCCGCGGCACTGGCCGCCAACCTTCCCCTTGTGTCCACAGTGGACCGATCAGCGCTGCCATGGCTCCCCCAGGTCGATCCGGCCTTCGGCGACCCATACCCGGTGTCGGTGGTCGCCGCCGACGACGACACCGTCCACTTCGGGGACGGCCACTCGCTGCCGCGCGCGGAGTTCGCGGCGGGATGGGCAGGCAGGCACAAGCACGCCATGCTGACCGTCACCGGCACCCCGACCGCCGACCTGCCGGACGCGATCCGGTCCGCCGTCGCCACGACCGTCGGCCACCTGACCGGTCCGGTCCTCGGCCATTCCTTCGACACCAACTTCGGCCTGTCCGGCATGGACCGCCTCGCCGACGCGCTCGGCGACCGCACCGGCCGCAAGGGCTGGACCAGGCTGTTCGCCACGAGCACCGAGTGGGTGCTGAACCGACTCCACGACTGCCTCGAACGCGAGTACACCGCCCCCGGCGCGACCCGCCCGCTGTACGCCGACTTCCTGGCCGAGGCGGCACCGGTCGTCGGCGAGGCTCGATACACCGAGGCGGCCGATCTCTACCGAGCGGCGGGTGCGCGGTGGTCCGCCGTGGCGACCCGCGCGCTCGGGTCGGCCGACGGCGCGTTCGCGGACCTGCACGCCCTGGTCGAACCGGCGATAGCCCTCGAACGAGAAGCGGTCGCCGTACTCCGGGGTCGGCCCAGCTAGACGGGAACGTTCAACAATCCTACAGTTCAACAAGGGGACTGTAGGATTGTTGAACGAACTGGATCAGCAGCCCGCGACGGCATCCGGGTGGCGGTAGGCGTCGATGAGCCAACCCTTGTCGGACTTGAGGACCTTCATGCCCCCGACGGCGCAGCCGCTCAGCTCCACCACCGTGTCGCTGTCCTTGACGTTCGACTTCGGCGTCGTCTTCGCCGCGAACGCCGCGACGTCGGCGATCTTGCCCGCCGCCTTCGTCACCACCAGTTCGCAACCCTCGGTCCGCCACTCGTCCTCGAACGCGACGACGCCACCCGGGGTGAACAGCGCGCACGTGCCCGCGCCGTCGGCCTTGCTCAGGCGGGTCACGTACTCGGCGTACAGCTTCTCGGGGGAATCCTGGGGCGCGGAGCCCACCACCTCGGCCTTGGTCGGCGGCGGGGTCGCGGTGGGCTTGTCGTCGGTACCGCATCCGGTCAGGAGCACGGCGAGCACGGCGACAGCCGTCAGTCGGAGTGTCAACACGGCGCGCAGGCTACCTCAGACGCGCTCTCAGTCGAGGGCCCGTTTGATCGAGACGAGCACGTCCTCGGCCGAGCCGCGCGCGGTGAACCCCGCCGCCAGCCGGTGCCCGCCCCCGCCCAGCCGAATCGCGGCGGCCCGCACGTCGACCGCGCCGACCGCCCGCAGCGACACCGTCCATACGCCCGGTTCGAGTTCCTTCGCCACGGCCGCGACCTCGGCCTCCTCGCTGGCCCGCAGCAGGTCGATGACGCCCTCGACATCCTCCGGCCGCAGGTCGGCCAGGTCCTCGATGGTCACCACGGCGTAGACCAGCCCCAGCCCGCCCGCCGCGTCCGGGACCAGTTGGGCTCGGCCCAGCACGGTAGAGAGCATCCGCAGCCATGGGAACGGGTGGGCGTCGAAGGATCGGGCGATCGCGTCCGGCCGGGCGCCCGCCTCCAGCAGCCGAGCGGCCAAGCGGTGCGTGCTCGGCGTCGCGCGGCGGAAGGAACCGGTGTCGGTCAGCACGCCCGCGTAGACGCAGGTGGCGATGTCGGCGTCGAGCGGGATACCGAGCTCGTCGAGCAGGGCCGCCACCAGCACCGCGGTCGCCTCGGCGTGCTCGTCGAGAACATGGTCGGTACCGAAGCGCGGGGTATCGATGTGGTGGTCGATGACCAGCACCCGCCCACCGGCCGCCTTCGTCGTTGCGACCCGGTCGGCCAGCGGGCCCAGCCTGCGCTCACTGCCGCAGTCGAGCACGACCAGCGTCGCGGGCGCGGCGGGCACCTCGTCGGCCGGGATGAGCAGACCCGCCGGGTCGAGCGCGCGCAAGGCGGCCGAGATGTCCGCGGGAGCGCCGAACGCCACCCGGACCCGCGCACCCCGGGTCCGCAGACCCAAGGCCAGCGCCAGCGCGCTGCCGAGCGCGTCAGCGTCCGGACTCACGTGGGCGAGCAGAGTGACATCGGTGGCCGAGCGAAGCAGGTCGGCGGCGTTGGCGAGATCGGAACCCATGCCTTTCACATTCCCGCACGGCCGATGCGTCGTCCACTCCGACCCCGATCAGAGGTGCGACCCGACGAATCCCAGCACGTCCGGAAGCACCTTCTGCCAGTACGCCGCGTCGTGCGCGCCAGGCCCGACGACCGCGCTCGCGGGTTTGACCTTCGCGATCAGCTGCCGCGCCACCGGGGCGAACGGGTCCGACGCGCCGCACCACACCGCGAGGGTGTCCTTCTTGAGCTTCTCGGTGTGCCGCAACGGTTCCGTGGCCTCCCACTGCGGCCGGCCGGAGAACACCGCCCGCGACCGCGCGTCGTTCCAGGTCGCGAACAACGCCGGGCTGATCGCCACGACAGCGCCGAGTCCGGGGTTGCTCCTGGCGTAGTTCAGCGCGCCGTAGGCACCCATCGAGATGCCCATGACCGCGGCCGGGGTCGGCCGCAGCCCGGCGGCGGTGAGCCAACCGGGAACTTCCTCGACCAGCATCCGCTGCGGATCATCGGCCGGGTCGGCGGCGACCCAGTAGGAGTCACCGCCATCGAGTGCCGCGACCGCGAACGGCGGCACCCCGGCGGCGACCGCGGCGGTGAGCATCGCGGGCACGCCGAGCTCGACGAACATCTGCGCCGAGTTGCCGCGGCCGTGCAGAGCCAGGCAGACCGGCAGATCGAGCTGGTCGACGCCTTCCGGGCGCATGATCACCAATTCGACCGCGCGGCCCCGCGCGGCCGACTGGACCTGCTGGGCCACGACCGGCTTCGGGGGTTTCGGCTTTGTCGTCGTGCCCGGCGTGGGGGTGACCGAGTCAGCGGGCGGCGCGGGCGGCAGCTCCTTGCGGAGCAGCCAGTACCCGAAGACCCCGAGACCGGCCACGGAGCACAGACCAGCGGCCGCGGCGGTCAGAACCGCACGGCGGGTGGGTGACGACTCACTCGGCATCTCCACACCCTGTCCGCCCGCCACCGAAGGCAGGCTCACCTGCAACGTCGCCGCGTCCCGGCCCTTCGCTACGGCATAGGACGCAGGTCACTGCCCGTGTCGGTGCGGGCGGCGTGCGTCATTCTTCCTCGTCGTCCTCGCGGGGCTGGCGGTACGGGTCGGGCTCACCGGCGTGGGCCGCGCCCGAGGCCAAGGCGGCCACCTCGGCGTCCGCCGCCCGCGCGCGGGCGAGCAGGTCATCGATGTGGCGGGCGTCGTCGGGAACCGTGTCGGCCACGAACGTCAGCGTCGGGGTGAACCGGACACCGGTGCCCTGACCGACCATGGTGCGCAGGACGCCCTTCACGCTCTCCAGCGCGGCGGCGACCGCCTGCATGTCCGGCGAGGTGTCGAGCTTGTCGCCGAGCACGGTGTAGTAGACCGTCGCGTCGTGCAGGTCGCCGGTCATCTTGGTGTCGGTGATCGTGACCCTGGTCAGGCGCGGGTCCTTGACCTGGTGCTCCAGCGCGGAAGCCACGATCTGGGAGATGCGCTTCGCGAGCTTGCGAGCGCGGGGTGCGTCGGCCACGACGCTCCTCTTTTCTACTTAATCATCGTCGGGCCCAAGCAAACGGCGCCGAGCCGACAACAGTTCCAACTCAGGACGTCCGGCGACCAAACGCTCACAGGCGTCGAGAAGATCGCGGACATGGGACGCGTCGGCGGCCACCACGGCCACGCCGATCAAGGCCCTGCGGTGCAGGTCCTGGTGCCCGGCCTCAGCGACGGACACCTCGAACCGGCGACGCAGCTCCGCCACTACGGGCTTGACCACCGAACGCTTCTGCTTCAAGGAATGGACGTCCCCAAGGAGGACGTCCAGTTCCAAGGCACCTACATACAACGCATCACCAATGGAGTCAGGCCGGGGTGCCCGCGGACGGGCACCCCGGCGTCGTGACATCAGCCGCGCGGCTTCTCGCGCATCTCGAAGGTCTCGATGATGTCGCCGACCTGCAGGTCACCGTAGGAGCCCAAGGTCAGACCACACTCGAAGCCCTCGCGGACCTCGGTGACGTCGTCCTTGAACCGGCGCAGCGTCGAGACGGGAAGGCTGTCGTGAATGATCTTGCCGTCCCGCATGAGCCGTGCCTTCGAGTTCCGCTTGACCTCGCCGGAGAGCACCATGCAACCCGCGATGGTGCCGACCTTCGACGACTTGAAGACGTCGCGGATCTCGGCCCGACCAGTGTCGACCGACTCGTAGACCGGCTTGAGCATGCCCTTGAGCGCGGCCTCGATCTCGTCGATCGCCTGGTAGATGACCGTGTAGTAGCGCAGGTCGATGCCCTCGCGGTTGGCCAGCTCGGTGGCCTTGCCCTCCGCTCGGACGTTGAACCCGATGATCACCGCGTCGGACGCGGTCGCCAGGTTGACATCGCTCTCGGTGACGCTGCCGACACCGCGGTGGATGACCTGGAGCAGGACCTCGTCCTCGGTCACGATCTTCGTGAGCGCGTCCTCGAGTGCCTCGACGGTACCCGAGTTGTCACCCTTGATGATCAGGTTGAGGTTGCTCGTCTCCTTGATCATCGCACCGATCTCGGTGATGTCGGTGAGCATCGGACGACGACGCTTCGCGTTGAGCGCGGCCCGGCTGCGGGCCTGCCTGCGCTCGGCGATCTGCCGTGCCGTGCGGTCCTCATCGACCACGAGGAAGGTGTCGCCCGCGCCGGGAACCGACGTCAGACCGATCACCTGGACCGGCCGCGACGGCAGGGCCTCGATGACGTCCTCGTTGAACTCGTCGACCATCCGGCGCACGCGGCCGTACGCGTCACCGGCGACGATCGAGTCGCCGACACGCAGCGTGCCGCGCTGGACCAGAACCGTGGCAACGGGGCCGCGGCCGCGGTCGAGGTGCGCCTCGATCGCGACACCCTGGGCCTCCATGTCCGGGTTGGCCCGCAGGTCCAGTGCCGCGTCCGCGGTCAGCAGGATCGCCTCGAGCAGCCCGTCGATGTTGATCCCCTGCTTCGCCGAGATGTCGACGAACATGGTGTCGCCGCCGTACTCCTCGGCGACCAGCCCGTATTCGGTGAGCTGCTGGCGGATCTTGGCCGGGTTGGCGCCTTCCTTGTCGATCTTGTTGACCGCCACCACGACCGGGACCTGAGCGGCCTGGGCGTGGTTGATGGCCTCCACCGTCTGCGGCATGACACCGTCGTCGGCGGCGACCACGATCACCGCGATGTCGGTGGCCTGCGCACCACGGGCACGCATGGCGGTGAACGCCTCGTGGCCCGGGGTGTCGATGAAGGTGATGAGGCGCTCGTTGCCCTCCAGCGACGTGGCCACCTGGTAGGCGCCGATGTGCTGGGTGATGCCACCGGCTTCACCCTCGTGCACCGTCGTCTTGCGGATGGTGTCGAGGAGTCGGGTCTTACCGTGGTCGACGTGACCCATGACGGTCACGACCGGCGGACGCGACTGCAGGTCGTCCTCGTCACCGGCGTCCTCGCCGTAGGTGACGTCGAACGAGTCGAGCAGCTCGCGGTCCTCCTCCTCGGGGGACACGACCTGCACGGTGTAGTTCATCTCTTCGCCGAGCATCTGGAGGATGTCGTCGGAGACGGACTGGGTGGCCGTCACCATCTCGCCGAGGTGGAACAGCACCTGCACCAGCGACGCCGGGTTGGCGTTGATCTTGTCGGCGAAGTCGGACAGCGAGGCACCGCGGGCCAGCCGGATCGTCTCGCCGTTGCCCTTGGGCAGGCGGACGCCGCCGACGCTGGGCGCCTGCATGTTGTCCATGTACTCCTGGCGCTTCTGCCGCTTCGACTTGCGACCACGCCGCGACGGACCGCCGGGACGACCGAAGGCACCCGCGGCACCGCCGCGACCGCCGCCGCCACCGGGACGGCCACCGCCGCCACCGCCGCCGCCGCGGAAGCCACCGCCGCCTGCTGCCGGTGCGCCCGCACCGGGACCGCCACCGCCGCCGGGGCGGAAGCCACCGCCACCGCCGCCGCCACCGGGACCGCCGCGGAAGCCACCGCCACCGCCGCCGCCACCAGGGCCGCCGCGGAAGCCGCCGCCGCCACCACCGGGACCACCGGCGGGACCACCGCGCGGCGCGCCACCGGGGCCGCCACGGGGACCGCCGGGGCCGCCACCGGGACCACCACGGCCGCCACCGGCGGGCCGAGCGGGCCGCGGCGGCATCATGCCGGGGTTGGGCCGAGGCGGCATGTTGCCCGGCGTCGGACCGCCGGACGGGCGCGGGGACGGAGCACGGTCGCCGCGGGGAGCACCCGAGGGACGGCTGTCACCCGGACGCGCCGGGCCACGCTCGCCGCCGCCGCCGGGGGCGCCGCCACCCGCCGGACCGGCGGGGCCGGGCCGAGGGCCGGACGGACGCGGAGCCGGAGCGCCGCCGCCAACGCCAAACGGGTTGTTGCCGGGCCGCGGCGCGCGCGGACCAGGCTTGGGGGACTGCGTCTTGGGCGGAACCACCGCGCCGGGCTGCTGCTGGGCGGCAGCGGGTCGCTGCTGCTCAGCGGGCTTCTGCGCGGGCTTGGGCGCCGCGGCCGGAGCCGGAGTCGGGGCGGGAGCCGGGGTCGGCGCCACGGCAGCGGCCGGTGCCTGCTCGCGCACCGGCTCGGGGCGCGGGGCGGGCTTGGGCGCGGGCTTCGGGCCGGGGACGGCCGGCTTGGGACCACTGGGGGCGCTCAGCGCCGGGGCCGCCGCGGGGGCGCTCGCGACCGGAGCCGGAGCGGACTGCTCAGGCTTGGGCGCGGGCGGGCGCGGGGCGGGCTTGGGGCCGGGCTTCGGGGTGGGCTTGGCGTCGCCGCCACCCTTGCCCGGGTACGCATCCCGCAACCTGCGGGCTACCGGCGCCTCCACGGTGGAGGACGCTGACTTCACGAACTCGCCCAGATCCTTCAACTTGGCGAGTACATCCTTGCTGGTGACTCCGAGCTCCTTTGCCAGCTCGTGCACGCGGGCCTTGCCTGCCACTGCTCTCCTCGTCCGATGAGGTCGGCGGCAGTCCCGTCGACCTCGTCCTATCGTCGCGCGTTCATGTCTTCAGCTTCACGGCTGACTCATGACGGGTCGACCTGCTTCCTGGTTTCTTCCTCGGCGTGGGGTCGTCCCACACCAACACTGTCTGCGTGTCGCTCTATCTCCGACCGCACAACCTCAACACCGACCGCTTCCCGGACCTTGAAGGCCCTGGAGAACGCCCGCCGCTTCTCGGCCATGGCCAGACAGCTCGGGTCGGGGTGAATCCACGCGCCCCGACCGGGCATCCGGCGCCGCGGATCGGGGACTGCGTCCCCGGCCACGAGCACGACCCTCAGCAATTGCTTGTCCGACGCCCGGACACGGCAACCGACACAGGTCCGTATCGGGCTTGCGCCATCGGGACGTGCGGAGACCGGTTCCTGACGATGAACCACGGAAAGTCTATCTCGTCTGGCTCAGTCGGCCGAACCGGATACCGGTGACGGCGCCGCGGCGTCGCTGCGGATGTCGATCCGCCACCCGGTGAGCCGCGCGGCGAGCCGGGCATTCTGCCCTTCTTTGCCGATGGCCAACGAGAGCTGGAAGTCCGGCACGATGACCCTGGCCGTCTTCGCCCGCTCGTCGACCACCGTCACGCTCACGACCTTCGCGGGCGAGAGCGCGTTGCCGACGAATGTCGCCGGGTCGTCCGACCAGTCGATGATGTCGATCTTCTCGCCCGCCAGCTCGCTCATCACGTTGCGCACCCGCGCGCCCATCGGGCCGATGCACGCGCCCTTGGCGTTGACACCCGCCACCGTCGAGCGGACCGCGATCTTGGACCGGTGGCCCGCCTCGCGCGCCACCGCCGGGATCTCGACGGTGCCGTCGGCGATCTCGGGCACCTCCAGCGCGAACAGCCTGCGCACCAGGTTCGGGTGGGTGCGGGAGAGGGTGATCTGCGGGCCGCGGTTGCCCCGGGCGACCCCGACGACGTAGCACTTGATCCGGGTGCCGTGCTCGTAATTCTCCCCCGGCACCTGCTCGACCGCGGGCAGCACGCCCTCGGTGTCGCCGACCTGGACCACGACCATGCCGCGCGAGTTGGCCCGGGTGTCGCGCTGGACGACCCCGCCGATGATCTCGCCCTCCTTGGCCGCGAACTCGCCGAAGGTGCGCTCGTGCTCGGCGTCGCGCAGGCGCTGCAGGATGACCTGGCGGGCGGTGGTCGCGGCGATGCGGCCGAAGCCCTCCGGGGTGTCGTCCCACTCCTCGTCGACCTGGCCGTCGGGCCCGGTGGTGTAGGCAAGGACGCGGACCAGGCCGGAGCGCTTGTCGATGTCGATGCGCGCGTGCGACTGGTGGCCCTCGGTGTGCTTGTAGGCGGTGAGCAGCGCGGTCTCGATGGCCTCGATGACCGTCTCGAACGGGATGTCCTTGTCGCGCTCGATGGCCCGCAGCGCGGCGATGTCGACGTTCATCGCGCGTCCTCCTCACTATCGGACGCTCGACCTTCGAGCATCACCAGTTCCGCCGCAGGCGGTTGCTTGAATTCGATCTCGATCACCGCGGCGGCGATCTCGCTGTAGGCGACGGTCCGCAGAGCGTCGTCGACGAGCAGGGTGACCCCGTCGTCGTCGGACTTGCCGACCCTGGCCACGTATTCCGCGCCCTCGACCGGACGGACCTTGACCAGCCGCAGCCGGGCCCGGCGCCAGTGGCGCGGCCTGGTCAGCGGGCGGTCGAGCCCCGGCGAGGTGACTTCGAGCGTGTAGGGGCCGCCCAGGACGGCGTCGTGCTCGTCGAGCACCGCCGAGACCGCGCGGCTGACCTCGGCGACCTGGTCCAGCTCGACCCCGTCGTCACCGTCGACCACGACCTTCACCATGCGCCTGCGCCCGGCCTGCGCGACGTCGAGCTGTTCGAGCTCGAACCCGGCCGCGGCGACCGCGTCGGCCACGATCGGCGTCAACGCCGCCGTCACCGGGTCGGGCGCGGCGCTGGGTCCGGTGTCGCGTTGTCGCTGATTGGCCACGTCGGTGCCGCTCCCCTGTTCAGGTTGGTGGTGCGATTGTCTGCCGGTCGGCGGTACCGGCGCCGACCGTGGTTACCTAGCGTATCTCGCCCTGCCGCGACGGGCCGCCGCAGGCGATCATCCGGCCACTGGGGTGGGCCTGGCAGGATGACTCGGTGTGAGGGAGACCCGGGTGACCCGCCGCGCGCTGTTCCAGGCCGCCGCCGCGCTGGCCGCGCTGACCGCGTGCACGCCGGACCCTGGGCCGCCGCCCCCACCGGACCCGCTCGTCGAACTGGCCGCCCAGGCCCGCGCCGACGCGGCGTCGGCGCAGGCGATCGCCACCGCCGTGGCGGCTTTGGCCGCGCCTGCCGGTGAGGTCGCCAAGATCCGCGCCGAGCACGCCACGGTGCTGCAGGCCGAGGCCGACCGCGAGCGCCCACCCAAGAGCGGTGCCCCCACGACCGCGCCGCCGTCGACCTCCCCGGCACCCACCCCGGCGGAGCCCGCCGCGGCGAAGACGTTCCTGATCGAGGCGCTCACCGCGGCCGAGCAGAAGGCCGCGGCGGTGATCGCCACCGTGCCGCGCTACCGGGCGGGCATGGTCGGCTCGGTCGTGGCCGCGTGCGCGAGTCTGCGGGAGGTACTGGCATGACCCAGCCGTCACCGGGGCCCAAGCTGCCCCAGGACACCGTCGCCGCCGTGCAGGCCGCGCTCGGCACCGAACACGCGTCGATCTGGGTGTACGGGCTGGTCAGCGCGTTCCTCCCGGCCTCGTTCGACGCCCCGACCACGGCCGCGGCGACCGCGCACCGGGCCCGGCGCGACGCCATCGCCCGGCTGCTCGGCGGGTTCGGGGTCGACCCGGAACCGGCCAAGCCCGCCTACCTGACCCCGCAGCCGGTCACCAACCAGGCCTCCGCGCTGGCGGTCCTGGTGACCGCCGAGCAGGACGCCACGGTGGCCTGGCGCGCGACGCTGGAACGGTGTGACGACGCCGAGGTGCGCAAGATGGCACTGGAAGGCCTGACCGCGGCGGCGGTGCAGGCGGTCAAGTGGCGCAAGCTCGCCGGGATCCTGCCGCTGACACCCGCGCAGCCCGGCCTGGGCTAGGACCCTTCGTCGATCTTCTTGCCGAGGCGTAGCGCGTCGTCGCAGACCTTGTCGAGAACCTTCTTGTCGTCCTTTGTGCCCTTGGGGGTGAAGTCGGCCTCGACGATGGTGACGATCTCGCCCTCTTCCTTGGACGCGTAGCCGTTGCTCAGGTTCGACACGCCGTCGATCTTGACGACCTTCTCGCGAACCAGGTCGTTGACGTTGCCGGTGCCGTTGCTGTCGGTCAGCTTGCGCAGCTCGGCGGCCTTCTCCGCACTGGACAGGTGCACCACCGAGACCGACACCAGCGCGTCGCGATCGCCCACCTTCGCGGTGTAGAGCGCCTGGGTGACCTTCTCGCACACCCCGGGCTGGGCAAGGAACTGCTTGGTGTCGTCATAGGCGTGGCTCGCGCAGTCCGAGTCGACCTTCGGTGTGCGGACCTGCGAGTGCGGCTCGAACTGGTAGACCCCGTCCGGGGTGGGCTTGGCGCTCTCGGTCGAGCCCGCCGCCCCCTGGCCCGCGGGCTTGTCGTTGACGTACCAGTAGACGGCGCCGGACAGGACCGCGACCGCGACCAGCCCGAGGATCCGCATGAACCACGTCATCGCCGGGCTGGTCGGTTCGGCGGGCGGTTCCTCCACGAAGCGGAACGGCTCGTCGAAGCGGGGTCCATCGGTCACTCGGGAGATCCACTCGGTCTCGTCGGGGCGGTACTGCCCGGGCTGCTGTCCGGGACGCTGTGGGGCCGACACGACTGGTCACCGTAAACGGTATTGCCACCCAGCGTTAGGCCGACCGGGCAAATAGGTACAAACAGCCTGCTCACCGCAGTGCCTTGAGGACCCGGTCGACGTCGTCCTCGGTGTTGTAGAGGTGGAACGACAGCCGAGTGCGGCCCGCGCGCAGCGCACCCCGGATCCCGGCGTCGGCCAGGCCATCGGCGTTGTCGAGCGACACGATCGCCGAGTCGCCCGGCGCCTGGTCGAGTCCGGTGAGCAGGCGGTTCGCCAGCCCGACGCAGTGGTCGCGTACGGCTTTGACGTCCAGTTCGGCGAACCAGGTCAGCGCCGCGGCGGCCCCGACCTGGGCGAACCAGACCGGTGACAGGTCGAACGCCCTGGCGTCGCCCGCGAACCGCAGGGGCAGGCCGTAGACGGTGTCCCACGGGGTCTCGCCGGAGTACCAGTTGGCCACGATGGGCCTGGTCAGGTCCACCACATCGGGCCGGATCGCCAGCCACGCGGCGCCACGCGGGGCCAGCAGCCACTTGTAGCTGGAGCCGACCACCCAGTCCGCCCACGACAGGTCGACGGGCAGCCAGCCGACCGACTGCGTCGCGTCGAGCATCACCCTGGCGCCGCAGGCGCGCAGACCGTCGAGGTCGGCCACGGTGCCGTCGGCGGACTGCACGACACCGACCGCCACCAGGTCGAACTCAGGGGCGCGAGCGACCAACTCGGCCTGGGGGACCTCGGTGACGGTGACGCCGCGGTGGGCCTGCGCGGCGAACGGGAAGGTGGCGCTGGTGAACTCGTTGCCGACGGTCAGCACCCGCGTGCCGTCCGGGATTCCGGCGGCGACCAGGGCCACCAGCTGCGACACGCTCGCGCCGATGGCCACGTTCGCGGGGTCCACCCCGACCAGCCGGGCCCAGCCCCGCCGGGCCACCGCTGTCGGTTCGTCGTAGTCCGGCGCCTTGCCCAGCCCCTGGCGCCAGTCGGTCACCGCCTGTTCGAGCGCGTCGGCGACCCGCGCGGGCGGGACGCCGATGCTGGCGGTGTTGAGGTAGCCGTCCTGGATGTCGAATCGCTCTCCGAATGCCATGCGCACAAGACCGACCCTACGGTGGTGAGCGTGCACAGTGTGGAAATTTCGATCACCACCGGCGCGGCCGAGGCCGTTGTCGACCTCACCGACCGCTGCGCCCGCTTCCTGGCCGACGCGGACGCCACCGACGGTCTGCTGCACGTGTGGGTCCCGCACGCCACGGCGGGCCTGGCGATCATCGAGACCGGAGCGGGCAGCGACACCGACCTGCTGACCGCGCTACGCGAACTCCTGCCAGGAGACGCGCGCTGGCGGCACCGCCACGGCACGCCCGGCCACGGCCGCGACCACGTGCTGCCCGCGTTCGTGCCGCCGTACGCGACGATCCCGGTGCTCAACGGCACCATGGCGTTGGGCACATGGCAGTCGGTCTGCCTGGTGGACACCAACATCGACAACCCGGTGCGCACGGTACGGCTGAGCTACCTGCCTGCCTAGGCGGCGACCAGCGCGGGCTGTTCATCGATCGGGACGGGCTCCGGCTTGGCCCGCTCCGGCAGCAGCAACATCGCGACCGAGACCACCGCGACCGCGCCCAGGACGATCACGCCCAGCCGGACGTCCGGTGCCGACGCCGTGTCCTGCAGGAGGCTGCGCAGGCCCTCGGTGGAGAACCGGAACGGCGTCCACGACCACAGCAGCGCGCGGTAGGCCGGGTTCAGCATCTCCGGCACCTGCCCGGCCACGGCGGGCGCGATCAGGTAGAGCGGGCCGAGGATCGCCGCGGCCCGCAGCCCGAGGAACCGCACCAGCGCGCCTTGCAGCGAGGCGAACGCCACCGCCGTCAGGACCAGGAACCCGATCACGTCCCAGGTCAGCGGCAACGACGAGTCCCACCACGCCAGCAGTCCGACCACCACCGCGGGACCCACCAGACCGGCCGCCGCGACCAGCGCCAACCGGTTCACCGGCCGGATCCTGAGCCCGCGACGGCCTGCGGCGAAGACCAGGCCGATGCTCGCGACCAGCCCCCCGATCCACAGCAGCGCGCTGGCCGCCAGCGGAGCCGTGCGACCCGCCATGGACGCCGGGTGCAGCGTCTCCACCGTCACCGAGCCGCCCGTCACCTGGGCCACCCCGGTCAGCACCTGCTGGGCGATCTGCTGACCCTGCGGGTTGACCGCGCCCGACAGGACGACCTTGGCGCCGGACTGCCCGAGTTCCAGGATCCCGTAGACCCGCTTGTCCGCCAGCTGGCGGCGCGCGCCCTCAGCGGTGTCGACATGCCAGTCGACCGCGTCGCCACCGCGCTGGACCAACTGATCGGCCACCGCCTTCGGCGCGACCACCGCCAACGGCACCGCCGAAGGCCGCGCCGTGGCCTGTGCGCCGAAGGTGAGCACGCCCAGGACCGCCGCGACGATCGCCCCAGCGATGGCAACGACCAGGACTAACGCGCCAGTGCGTTGGGGTCCGGACATCTCCGCCTCCTAAGTTCATCATGTGTTGAATTAGGACGGTACGCCGGTCGCGGCGAACAAGTCAACGTGTGTTGAAATAACGACGCGCTACGGTTCCCGATGTGCGATTCCAGCGTGCGGCCGTCGGCGCGATCTCGCTCGCGGTAGTCGGCGGCGGCATCGCCACGGTCGCCATGCTCGCCCCCGCCGACGACGGGCGCACCCCGGTGAGCGCGCTCCCCCAGCCCACCGCCACCCGCCCGGCTGATCGAGCGGCTCCGCGCACCCCCGGCTGGCAGGTCATCACCGACCCCACCGCGGCGATCACCTACGAGGTCCCGCCGACGTGGACCCTCGCCGAGAACAGCGAGTCACTGGAGTCATCCAGCGGAGTCGAACTCGGCCACCTCGCCGACTTCGGCCCCTACCTCTGCCAGGGCGCCGAATACGGCCGCGCCTTCAGCGGCAGCGGCCTCACCGACGGCACCACCCGCGACTCGGCGGCCGAACTCGCCGCGGCCGTCGCCGCCGACCAGTACAGCGACGGCAGCCAAACCGCCAAAGTCACCCTCTCCAACCCCACCCGAATCACCCGCGACGGCCTGAACGGCACGATCGTCCACGCCGCGGCCGAGGTCACCGCCGACGACATCGCCGACCGCTGCGCGAGCACCAAGGGCACGGTGGTCGTGGTCGCTTTGACGACCAAGGCGGGAACGTCGGTAGTCGTCCTGGCCGCCGACGCCGACACGGGCTCGACCCCGAGCGCGCCCCTGGTCACCTATGAGGAAGTGACCGCGATCGCGGAGAGCGTGCGCCCGTCGGGCTGACTACGCGGGCAGTTTCGGCCACAGCACCTCAGCCTTGGCCGGAGGTCCGTGGGAACGCTCAACGGCGTGGTCGGCGCTGTGGTCGCGACCGTTGATCCATCCCGCCTGTCGAAAGCGGCGGCCGTCCCGTCGGTCCCCCGTGCCACCATGGCTGGGTGACCGACACCCTCGTGCTCTGGGACATCGACCTGACCCTCGTCGACTACAGCGGCATCGGCAAGCTCTGGTACGGCCAAGCCGTCAATGCCGTCCTCGGCGTCGACATCGAACACGTTCCCCTGTTCCCCGGTCGCACCGAGCGCTCACTCACCGCCGAGATCCTCACCGCGCACGGGGCCGAGCTCAGCGAGGACAACATCCAGCGCATGTTCGCCGAGCTCGTCCGCCTCGCCGACGAAGCCGATCTCGCCTCGCTTGGTCGTGCCCTGCCCGGTGCCGCGGCGATTCTGGAGGCGCTCGCCAACCGCGCGGACGTCGTCCAGTCGCTGGTGACGGGCAACCTGCCCGAACTCGCCGACCGCAAGCTCACCCCGTTCGGCCTGCACGACTACGTCGACTTCGAGATCGGTGGCTACGGCTCCCTGTCCGAGCACCGCCATGACCTGGTGTCGGCCGCCATGGCCGCCGCGGGTGGCAAGCACGGCACCACGTTCGCCCCCAGGTCGGTCGTCGTCATCGGCGACACCCCGCACGACGTCGAGGCCGCGCTGCACCACGGCGCCGTCGGCGTCGGCGTCGCGACCGGGCGCCACACGGCCGCCGATCTGACCGCCGCCGGAGCCCACCTCGTGCTCGACGACCTGTCCGACACCCCGGCCGTGCTGTCCGGTCTGCTCGGATGCGTGGGTTCCGATCTCGGGCGACAGGGAGACCAACTACCGTCTGGGGCATGAGCACCCCAGGGGGTCCGTACTGGCAGGAACCACCGCCGCAGTACCAGGTCGACCCGATCACCGGTAGGCCCAATTACTTCCAGCCCCAGCAGCAGCAGCCCTACGGCGGCTACCAGGGGTTCGGCATGTACCAGCCGCCGGAGCCGCCCAAGCCCAACCGGACTCCCTGGATCTTGGCCCTGGTCGCCGTCCTGGTCCTGGTCGGCGGCGGCGTGACCGCGTTCCTGCTCCTCAAGGACGACGAGTCGCCGACGCCGACCGCCGGACCGACGTCAAGTTCGGCGCCCACCACGACCAAGGGCAAGCCCAGCAGCCCGACGCCGAAGCCGACCACGGCCAAGCCGACCACGTCGAGGACGCCGACCGAGGTCGACGACGTCAAGGTCGACGCGGTCACCCCCGGCTTCCAGGGCGTGCTGTCGTACAAGGACAAGATCGCCTACGACGTCCCCGCTGACTGGAAGATCGAGACCCCGGGCACGGTCGTCGGCTTCGAGGACAACAACGGCAAGGTCGTCGCGATCATGCACGGCGTCACGACCTACCGGCACAACGCGTGCCCCGCGGTCAAGGGGTCCTACCGCGGCCACGTCGGCATGGTCAACGCGGGCGACGCCGACGTCACCCGCGCGGCCAAGAACGGCGCGAAGCTGTTCGCCGACGGTGCCGCGATCAACAAGGACAACACGAAGGCACCCGTCGCCGTGACCGAGCCGGTGCCGACCAAGGTCGGCCAGGGCAAGATCGACGCGATGATGGCGACCGCGACGATGACGGTGAACCAGCCCGGCGAGTGCCCGTCGCCGTCGGTGCTGTTCACCTCGGTGGCGTTCAAGGTCAAGAGCGACACGTTCGTCCTGATCAGCTACCAGGACCAGGGCGTCGCCGACGCGCTGCCGCCCGAGGTGCTGGAGAAGATCATCGCCAGCGTCCGGCCATACGAGGGGTAACGACCAGAAGACCCCCGCGCGGCACGTCGCCGCGCGGGGGTCTCGGTTTCAGCTCTTGGCCAGCGCGGTGAGGTGGGCGACGATGCCGTCGACCGGCAGCTCGGTCTTCTCGCCGGTGGCGCGGTCCTTGACCTCGACCAGCCCGTTGGCCAGTCCGCGGCCGACCACCACGATCGTCGGCACCCCGATGAGCTCGGCGTCCTTGAACTTCACGCCCGGCGAGGCGTTGCGGTCGTCGAGCAGGACCGACAGCCCGGCCGCGTCCAGCTCGGCGGCCAGCTTCTCGCCGCCCTCGCGCAAGGTGTCGTCCTTGCCCGCGATGACCAGGTGGATGTCAGCGGGCGCGATCCCGCGCGGCCACAGGATGCCCAGCTCGTCGTGGTTCTGCTCGGCCAGCACGGCGACCAGCCGGGAGACGCCGATGCCATAGGAACCCATGGTGATGCGGACCGGCTTGGAGTCCGGACCCAGCGCGTCGAGCGAGAACGCGTCGGCGTACTTGCGGCCGAGCTGGAAGATGTGGCCGATCTCGATGCCGCGCGCGGCGACCAGGGTGCCCTCGCCGTCCGGCGCGGGGTCGCCCTCGCGGACCTCGGCGGCCTCGATCGTGCCGTCCGGGGTGAAGTCGCGGCCCGCGACCAGGTCGACCACGTGGTGATCGGCCTTGTCCGCGCCGGTCACCCAGGCGGTGCCGGTGACCACGCGCGGGTCGACCAGGTAGCGCACGCCGTTGTCCAGCAGCGCCTTCGGGCCGATGTAGCCCTTGACCAGGAACGGGTTCTTCGCGAAGTCGGCGTCCTCCAGGATCGCCACCTCCGCCGGGCTCACCGCCGCCTCGACGCGCTTGAAGTCCACCTCGCGGTCGCCGGGCACGCCGACCGCCAGCAGCTCCCACTCGCCCGCGGGCTGACGGATCTTGAGCAGGACGTTCTTGAGCGTGTCGGCCGCGGTGAACGTCCGACCCAGGTCGGTCTTGTTCAGGAAGTCGACCAGCGTCTCGATGGTCGGGGTCTCGGGCGTGTGGTGCACCTGCGACTCGGCCAGGCCCGCCAGCGCGATCGCGGGCGGGGCCTGGGTGACCACGGCCTCGACGTTGGCCGCGTAGTCCGACGCGGTGCTGCGGACGAAGGTGTCCTCACCGGTCGGCGCCTCGGCCAGGAACTCCTCCGACGCCGAGCCGCCCATCGCGCCCGAGGTGGCCGCGACGATGACGTACTGGATGCCGAGGCGGTCGAAGATCTTGATGTAGGCGTCGCGGTGCTTCTGGTAGCTCTCCGACAGGCCGTCGTCGGTGAGGTCGAAGGAGTACGAGTCCTTCATCAGGAACTCGCGGCCGCGCAGGATGCCCGCGCGGGGACGCGCCTCGTCGCGGTACTTGGTCTGGATCTGGTAGAGCGTGACCGGGTAGTCCTTGTACGAGTTGTACTCGCCCTTCACGGTGAGGGTGAACAGCTCCTCGTGGGTGGGGCCGAGCAAGTAGTCGGCACCCTTGCGGTCCTTGAGGCGGAACAGGTTCGGGCCGTACTCGGTCCACCGGTTGGTCGCCTCGTAGGGCTCCCTCGGCAACAGGGCGGGGAACTGGATCTCCTGGGCGCCCATGGCGTCCATCTCCTCGCGCACCACCCGCTCGATGTTGCGCAGCACGCGCAGGCCCAGCGGCAGCCAGGAGTACCCGCCCGGTGCGACGCGGCGGACGTACCCGGCGCGAACCAGCAGCTTGTGGCTGGGCACCTCGGCGTCCGCCGGGTCCTCGCGCAGTGTGCGCAGGAACAACGACGACATCCTGGTGATCACGGTGACACTCCTCATCGGGGGCCGCACGGACTGTGCCCGCAAAGCGTAATGACCCAGCCCTGGCCAGCGCATTCGGGTTAGGGTCGACGGAATTGTCGGTGGCCCCGGCTAGCTTGCGGCCATGACAATCGGACTCGGCGGCATGACCATCGACTGCGCGGACCCGCGCTCGCTCGCGAAGTTCTGGACCGCCGCATTGGACTATGAGATCGGCAGCGACTACGAGGGCGAGTTCATCTTCCTCGGCCCCAAGGGCTCCAAGCCAGGCGAGGCAGCCTACCTGGGCCTGCAAAAGGTGCCGGAGCCGCGCGTGGGCAAGAACCGGGCCCACATCGACTTCCACACCGAGGACCGGACCGCCGAAGTGGACCGCCTGGTCAGTCTGGGCGCGACTGTCCTGGCCGAACACAAGGTGCCCGGTCTGACGTGGTCGGTCCTGGCCGACCCGGAGGGCAACGAGTTCTGCGTGGGGTCGTCTAACGGCTGAGCGAATACGTGGTCCAGCGGTCGGTGACCCGGAACCCGCACCGCTCGTAAACACCGAGGGCCCCGGTGGCGTTGCCGCTGTCGACCGCGAGTGCGGCGCGGTCGAAGCCCGCCACCTTGGCCCCGGTGAGCACCGACGCCAGCAGCGCCGTGCCGACGCCCTTGCCACGCCACGGCTTGACGGTGCCGACATGGCCCAGCCAGAGCTCCTTCTGGCCCGTGCCCGCTTCCTGGGCCCGCGAGGCGTAACCCATGACGTAGGCGACGATCTTGTCGTCCTCGTCGAACAGCAGCACCGTGTGCTCCGGCCGGAACGACGGGTTGCCGGTCATGTGCGCGCGCCAGTAGTCCGGTTGGGACGGGATCGAGCCCCAGTGCTCGGCGAAACACGCGTTGTGGACGACGCGCAGGTGCTCGTCGTCGGCCGGGTCGAACGTGCGCGCGGTCAGACCGTCGGGCAGGGCCAGGGTGTGCGGCTCGGTCGCCAGGTCGACACGCATGTCGAAGTAGTAGCGGATCGGCTGATAGCCGGCGGTGGTGAGCAGCGCGGCGTGGCCCTCGTTGGACTCGTGGGCGGACGACCGTGGCTCGAACGTCAGGTGGGGGCACCGCTGGTCGTGGTGGGCGCGGGCGGCCGCGGTGAGCCGGTCAAGCAGCTCGCGGCCGATGCCGCGACGGCGGTGCGACGGGCGGACGGTGGCTTCGTACTGCACGGAGTTGACCTTGACGTGGCCCGCCTTGAACCAGGAGACGCCGGTGGCCACCATCTGGTCGCCGTCGAACGCGGCGACGGTGACGAGGCCGAGGTCGGCCATGACCTCCGCGAACTCCTCATCGCCCATGAACTCGCCGGTCTTGTCGACGGCCTCAGCCGCGTCGCACAGGTCCACCCAGGCCGCCGAGTCGCCCGCGCGCAGGGGTCGCCATTCGAGGGTCGTCATGCGACGACGGTACGACCGCCCGCTCGTCGGCTCGACCGAATTTCGGGACGACTTATGCTCACCGCATGCTCGTGCTGCTGCCCCCGTCGGAGACCAAGGCCGAGGGTGGCGCGGGTGCGCCGCTCGACTTGGCCGCCCTGTCGTTTCCGGAACTCACCGCGATCCGAGAGCGCCTTGTCACCGCATTGGGTGAACTTGCCGCCGATGTCCCCGCGAGCCTGGCCGCGCTCGGGTTGTCGGAGCGGCAGACCGACGAGGTCGCCCGCAACGCCGAGCTGACGGTGTCCCCCACCCGGCCCGCGTTGGAGCGCTACACCGGGGTTCTCTACGACGCGCTCGACGCGAAGTCGTTCACCAAGCCGCAGCGGACCCGGGCCAACCGCAGGCTCGCGGTGGCCTCGGCCCTGTTCGGTGTCGTGCGGACCGGCGACCCGATACCGGCCTACCGCCTCTCCGGCGACACCGTGCTGCCCGGGCTCGGCGGCCTGCGTACGCAGTGGAAGCCCGAACTGGAGAAGACTTTGTCCACTGTGGACGATCTGGTGGTCGACCTTCGGTCCGGCGCCTACGCCAACCTCGCCGCGATCCCGCACGCGATCACCGTGCGCGTGGTCACCGACGACGGCGCGGGACGCCGCAAGACGGTCAGCCACTTCAACAAGGCCTACAAGGGCAAGCTCGCCGCCGCACTGGCTCTCGCGCCGCGCGAGCCGGGGTCGGTGCGGACCCTGATCTCGGTCGCGGCGGCGAACGGGATGCGGCTGGAGCCGACCGGGAAACTCAGCTTGGACCTCGTGGTCGATTAATTCGGTTGACCGGCCTGACCTGGGCCGGGCACGCTGTGCGCAGACCGGCGAAGAACGGATCGAGGAGGTGCGTCGTGGTGATGACTGTTCCTGTGGCGGTGCCGACCCGTCCACTCGCCCCACGTCGCTGACGCTCGCGGTGGGGCATCCTTCCCAGGTCAAGGAGACCCACCAGTGCGCAAGCACGAAGACTTCCGCAACTCCGAGTTCAGCGATTTCGACTCTCCGGCTCGTGGCCGCATGCGCCGCGGGCGCTTCGACGACGACCCCCAGCCCCAGCGCTCCGGCAGGCTGACCGAGGCCGAGAAGGCCCGCCTGGCCAGGGTCCGCGATGACGCCTACACCGCCGAACAGGAACTGCCCGACGGCGCCGCCCGCTGGTCGACCTGGGCCGACAGTGAACAGGGCCCGCACCCGCGGCCCGACTGGCTGGTCACCGACCTCGCCGCGGCCGACACCGAGCTTGGCGTACTCAAGACCGGCAAAGAGGCCGATGTATTCATCATCGAGCGCGCCGTGCCCGACGGCCCGAGCTGCCTGCTCGCGGCCAAGCGCTACCGCAGCGGTGAACACCGGATGTTCCACCGCGACGCGGGCTATCTCGAAGGCAGGCGGCTGCGCAAGTCCCGCGAGATGCGCGCCATCACCAACCGGACTTCGTTCGGCCGCAACCTGATCGCCGAGCAATGGGCGGTCGCGGAGTTCTCCGCGCTGTCCCGGCTGTGGTCGATCGGGGCGCCCGTGCCGTATCCGGCGCAGCGCGACGGAACCGAGCTGCTGCTGGAGTTCCTCCAGGACGAAGCGGGCCACGGCGCGCCGCGGCTGGCCCAGCTGCGACCGGATCCGGACACGCTGCGCGAGCTGTGGGAGCAGCTCGTCGGCGGGCTGGAGCTGTTCGCGGTCGAGGGGCTCACCCACGGCGACCTCTCGGCCTACAACATCCTCGTCCACGACGGCCACCTCATGCTGATCGACCTTCCGCAGGTCGTGGACCTGGTGGCCAACCCGGGCGGGCCGGAGTTCCTGGCCCGTGACGTAGCCAACATCGCGGGCTGGTTCCGCTCGCGCGGGCTGCCGGAAGACGTCGCCGACCCGGCGACGCTGACCGAGAAACTGCTGGTCACAGCTGGTCTCGACTGAACTGGCGGGGAGCGGCGAACGTGATGTCGGTCCCGTGGTGCAAACCGGCTACCGGACGTCAGGTAGCATGGACACGCATCGTGAGCGACACATGTACGTCGCTCCCCGCCCGGCGTCGATCGACACCGGATGGCCAGCGATGACATACCCACTATCGGCACGAAATACGTGCCGGGCTCGTCCGTGTGAAAGCCTGCCGGCCTCCTTGAGAAGAGGGCGGAGCCTCCCGAGACGTGCCACGTCCGGAGAGGACCCCGTGCAGAACTCTGCCCTGCCCACGAACGATCATGATGACGACCGCAAGCCGCGGCACCGCCAGAGCGGCAAGGGCCGCTTTGATGACGGATCGGTGACCTTCGCCGATCTCGGTCTGCCGAAGCCGCTGCTGCGGGCGCTGATCGACGCGGGCATCGAACAGCCCTTCCCCATCCAGGCCGCCACGCTCCCGGACGCACTCGCGGGCAAGGACGTGCTCGGCCGCGCCCAGACCGGCTCGGGCAAGACCCTGGCCTTCGGTCTCGGCCTGCTCAGCAGGCTCGACGGCGGCGAAGCCCGCCCGCTCAAGCCGCGTGGCCTGATCCTGGTTCCCACCCGTGAGCTCGCCCTGCAGGTCAGCGACGCGCTGACCCCGCTGGGCAAGTCGCTGGGCCTGTGGGTCCGCACCGCCGTCGGCGGCATGTCCTTCCCCCGCCAGGCCGACGCCCTCAAGCGCGGTGTCGACCTGCTCATCGCCACCCCGGGTCGGCTGTCCGACCACGTCCGCCAGGGCACCTGTGTGCTGCACGACGTGCAGCACATCGCCATCGACGAGGCCGACCAGATGGCCGACATGGGCTTCCTGCCCCAGGTGCGCGAGATCCTCGACCTGACCGACCCTGACGCCCAGGTGCTGCTGTTCTCGGCCACCCTCGACGGTGATGTCGACCAGCTCATCAAGCGCTACATGAACAACCCGGTCACCCACTCGGTCGACGTGTCCACCGCCAGTGTGTCCACTATGGAGCACCATATGCTCCTGGTGTCCAAGCAGGACAAGGCCGACGTCATCACCGAGATGGCCGCCCGCGAAGGCCGGACGATCATGTTCGTCCGCACCAAGCACCACGTCGACCGCCTGGCCGACAAGCTGCGCTCGGTCGGCGTCCGCGCGGGTGCGCTGCACGGCGGCAAGACGCAGGGCGCGCGCAACCGCGTGCTCAGCCAGTTCCGCGACGGCGACATGCCGGTCCTCGTGGCCACCGACGTCGCCGCCCGCGGCATCCACGTCGACGGCGTCAGCCTCGTCGTGCACGTCGACCCGCCCGCCGACTCGAAGGACTACCTGCACCGCGCGGGCCGCACCGCGCGTGCGGGCGAGTCCGGCACCGTGGTGACGGTCGTGACCCACGACCAGCGCCGCACCGTCGTCCGGATGACCGACAAGGCCGGGGTGAAGCCGGAAAGCACGAAGGTCCGCCCCGGCGACGCCGACCTGATCCGCATCACCGGTGCCCGTACCCCTTCCGGTGAGCCCGTGATCGAGAAGGCCCCTCCGGCTCGCCCGTCGCGCGCCTCCGGCGGCCACACCCCGCGCCGCGGCGGTGACTTCCGTCGCCGCACGGGTCGCGACAGCCACGGTCACGAGGGACGGGCCCGTGAGGCCCACCACCCGCGCGACACCCACGACAGCCGCGACTTCCGTGAGGGCCCGCGTCGTGAGGGCCCCCGCCGCGAGTTCCGGGACCGCGCCGAGACCCCTCGCCGCGACGCCCCCCGCCGTGACTTCCGCGACGCACCCCGCGGAGAATTCCGTGACGCGCCTCGCGACTCCGCCGCGGCAGGCTCCCGCCGCGAGGCCCCCCGCCGCGACTTCCGCGACGCACCCCGCCGTGCCACCACCACCGCCGCCCCGCGCGGCGGCGACCGCCGACGCAACGACTAATCAGGTCTAGTCACCAACGGAGCCGCATCAGCCACAGGCTGATGCGGCTCCGTTGTTTGTAGCTGTGTTGTTCGAAGCTGTTGTTGATTCCAGCTGTTGTGCGGCTAGCGCAGCTCGTCAACCAGACCCGCGACAGCCCCGATGATGGTGACGGCAGGCGGCCGAATCCCTTGAGCGGCGACGTCGGCGGCGACCTCGGCCAACGTAGAGCGCAGGACCCGCTGGTTGCGCGTGGTCCCCTCCTGGATCACCGCGACCGGGGTCGAGCCCTCGCGGCCCCCCTTGATGAGGGTGGTGGCGAACTGGTCAAGCTTGTCGACGCCCATCATCAAGACGATGGTGCCCTTAAGACTCGCGAGAGCGGACCAGTCGGTCAGCGAGGTCGGATCATCCGGACCGACATGCCCCGACACGACCACAACCTCATGCGCGACCCCCCGGTGCGTCACCGGGACATCCGCGATGGCGGGCACAGCGAAGGCCGACGTGATCCCCGGGACAACAGTCACCGGGACACCCGCCTTGGCGCACGCGATCAGCTCCTCGAATCCGCGCCCGAACAGATAGGGGTCGCCCCCCTTGAGCCGGACCACGAACTTCCCCGCCTTGGCGTGCGTGATCAACGCGTCGTTGATCGCCTCCTGGGTGGCCGCCCGGCCATAGGGGATCTTGGCCGCGTCGATCACCGTCACCGACGGCGCGAGTTCGTCAAGCAGGTCACGCGGCCCAAGCCGATCCGCGACAACGACATCAGCGCGCGACAGCAGCCGACGCCCCCGCACCGTGATCAGCTCCGGGTCGCCAGGACCGCCACCGACCAACGCGACACCCGGCAGCTCCGGGGACCGCACCTGATCGGACACCCGCCCCTCCCGCAGCGCCTCAAGCAGGCCGTCGCGGACCGCCGCCGACCGAGAGTGCGCACCGCCCGCGAGCACGCCGACCAACAGGCCCTCGTACTCACCCGTGGCAGGTGTGACCGCACTGCCCTCACTACCCGCGTCGGCACGCACGCAGAACACCCGAACCCGCTCCGCCTCGGCGGCCACAGCCGCGTTGACCGCGCCGTCGGAGGTGCAGCACAGCACGTACCACGCGGCGGCGAGGTCGCCGTCGACGTAGCGACGGGCATGCCAGGTCACCTCACCGGCGTCCACCATGCCCTGAACCGACGGGGTGACCTCGGGCGAGACGACCTCGACCCGCGCACCGGACGCCACCAGCCTGGGCAGCCTGCGCTGCGCCACGGTGCCACCGCCGACCACGACGACGCGGCGACCCGCGAGATCGAGACCGGCCAGATAGTGCTGCTCCACTGCCATTGCGACAGCATGCCTGGTCGGGCCCCCCGCGCCACTCATCGACGCCCGTCAGTGTGACGGAATTGGCACCTCGGCCACCGTCACCCGGTACCCGACACTCCGCACCGACTCCACCTGCACCCCAGGCGCCGCGCAGCGCAACGACCGCCGCAACCGTTTGACCGCAGACACCACCGCCTGCGTGTCACCCACGTACGGCCGCCCCCACACGTGCGTGGTCAACTCGCTGAACGCCCACACCCGCCCCGGATCGCCCGCCAAGGCGTAGAGCAGATCGAAGTCACGCGACGACAGCGTCATCACCTCGCCATGCCACGTAGCCTCTCGAAGATCAGCGTCCAGCCGCAGCTTGCCGACCTCGATCACCCGGTGAGCGGACACCGCCACCGAACCGACGCCCTCGATCACCGCCCGCAGCGCGGCGTCGTCAGGCAGGTAGACGACCGCCACGCCCCCGGCGGTCGCCTCGGCTACCGCCGCCAACTGCTCGGCTGACGTCCCGACGCATAACACCATCGGAGTATCGAGTCCTCTGAACACGCCACCCCCAGGCTCGTCATTCACTAACAAGAACTTTCGCCTGGGAGGTGACTTCGTTACAGATCTTGCGGTCAGTAGGGGGTCACCGACCGCGAATAGACCGTAGAACGCCCGTCGAGAACGCTTCACGTCCGACGCAAGGTGCGGAAACGTCGAATACACCGGTGGTTATCAGTCGGCTACCGGCGGTCACACACGCGCGGTCCCCCCTGTGCCGCGTGGGAGGGAGCGACCTTGTTGTTACCCCGTCATCGACCTAGCCGGGTCTGGCTGGTCCTGATCACCGCCTTCCTGTCTCTGTTCACCATGATCACTGTCCCGGCGTCCGCCGCCCCGGACTCCACGAGCAAGATCGAGGAGTCCGTCACCGAGGCCTTGGAGGCCAAGGACAGCGCCGACTTCTGGGTCTACTTCACCGAACAGGCCGATCTCTCCGGCCCATCCCGCATCACCGACTGGAACGACCGCGGCCAAGCCGTGCTGGACGCCCTGCGCGGCACCGCCGACCGCGTTCAAGCCGCCGCGCGCGCCGACCTGGAGGCCGCCAGGGCCGACTACCAGTCGTTCTTCATCGCCAACGCGCTGCACGTGCGCGGCGGTACCACCGCTCTGGCTGAGTCGCTGGCGAACCGTTCCGAGGTCGCCTCAATACTCGCCTCACACACCTACTCCCTGCCCTCCCCTCAGCCCGCGGACCCGCAGGGCTCTGTCAACGCCGTTGAGTGGGGTCTGTCCGCCATCAACGCCGACGACGTCTGGTCGGGCTTCGGCGTGCAGGGCGAGGGCATCGTGGTCGGCAACATCGACTCCGGCGTCCAGTTCGACCACCCCGCCCTCGCGGCCAAGTACCGAGGCAACACCGGCGCGGGAACGTTCGACCACAACTACAACTGGTTCGACCCGTCCCGCGTCTGCGCCGGTGGCACCCCGTGTGACAACAACGGCCACGGCACCCACACCATGGGCACGATGGTCGGCGGTGACGGCGCCAACCAGATCGGCGTGGCTCCCGGCGCCCGGTGGATCGCGGCCAAGGGATGTGAGTCCAACTCGTGCTCGGAGGCGGCGCTTCTGGCGTCGGGCCAGTGGATGCTGGCGCCGACCGACTCGACCAACGCCAACCCGCGTCCGGACCTGCGCCCGCACGTGGTCAACAACTCGTGGGGCAGCTCCAACGGCGGCGCGGTGGACCTTTGGTACAGCGCGACCGTCAACGCCTGGCGCGCGGCGGGAATCTTCCCGTCGTTCTCCAACGGCAACGCGGGCCCTAACTGCAACACCTCGGGCTCGCCCGGCGACTATTCCGCCTCGTACTCCTCGGGCGCGTTCGACATCAACGGCGTGATCGCGTCGTTCTCCAGCCGGGGCCCCGGCCAGAACGGTGACGTGAAGCCGAACCTGGCGGCGCCGGGCGTGAGTGTGCGCTCGTCGATTCCAGGAAACGGCTACGCCGCCAACAGTGGGACGTCGATGGCATCGCCGCACACCTCGGGCACGGTCGCTTTGATGTGGTCGTCGGCACCGACACTGGTCGGTGACATCGCCCGCACCGAGGAACTCCTCAACGACACGGCCGTCGACGTCGACAACCTCACCTGCGGAGGAACCGCCGACGACAACAACGTGTTCGGCGAAGGAAAGCTCGACGCGTACGCCGCCGTGGACCGCTCGCCGCGGGGCCCGGTCGGGACCCTCGCGGGAACCATCACCGACTCGGCCACCGGGACGCCGATCTCGGGTGCCCGGGTCGACCTGGTCGGCCCCAGCAACCGTTCGCTCCTGACGACAGCGGCCGGGGCTTACACGTCCACCTTGCCCGTCGGCGACTACACCGTGACCGCGTCCGCGTTCGGCTACGGCAGGGTCAGCGGCACGGTGACCGTCACCGATGGCCAGGCGGCAACCCACGATGTCGCACTGACCGCACAGAGCCGGGCGACCGTCAGCGGCGTTGTTCGCTCGGACACCGGAGCCGCGGTGGCCAACGCCACCGTGCGGATCGCGCCCGGGCCTATCCCGGCCGTGACCACGGGTGCTGACGGGTCGTACTCGATCTCCAATGTGCCGCACGGCGACTACCAGCTGACCGCATCGGCAGGTGGATGCTCGGACCCGAGGACCCAGGCCCTGACGGTCGACGGCGCGGAGACCGTTGACCTCGTGCTGCCCAGCAGGTCGGACTCGTTCGGCCACCGGTGCAGACTGGAGGCCGCGTCCTATGTGGAGGGTGATACGCCAGTCACGCTGACCGGCGACGACGCCGCGACCTCGGTGGCGCTGCCGTTCGACTTCTTCTTCTACGGCAACACCTACCGTGACGCTCACCTGGCCACCAACGGCCACGTGAACTTCCTGGCCCGCAGCACCGCCTACGCCAACGCGGCGATCCCCGGAACCACGGCGCCGAACGCCGCGCTGTACCCGTTCTGGGACGACCTGCTGATCGACGCCTCCAGCCGGGTGATGACGAAGACCATCGGCACCGCGCCGAATCGGGACTTCGTGATCGAGTGGCGCAACGCGACGTTCTACCAGGCGACAACGACCCGCGTGGACATCGAGACAGTCCTGTCGGAGAACGGGGAGATCTCGTACCGCTATCGCAATCTCGACACCGCGAACCCGAGGGAGACCGGAAACTCGGCCACCGTCGGCATCGAGAACGCGACGGGCACCGTGGCGCTGCAGTACTCGCTGAACAGCTCCGTGCTGGCTGACGCGCAGGCGATTCGGTTCATCCCGCCTGCCAGCGGTGTGCTGACGGGCAACGTCACCGATGCCAACGACACCCTGCCCGTCGCCGGGGCGATCATCCGGGCGTTGAACGGCACGACCGAGGTCGCACGGACCACGTCGGCGGCGGACGGCACGTACCGCCTGCGTCTGCTGGCTGCCGACTATACCCTCGAGGTGGCCAAGCAGAACTACGTCACCAGTTCGGCGCCACTCACACTCGATGGTGATGTGACCGCCAACATCGCCCTCGACACACCTCGGGCCGAACTGAACACCACCGGGCTGACCTTCCTCGCCGAGGCGGGCCAACTGCGGACCGCGACGTTGCCGCTGCGCAGCACCAGCGAGCTTTCGCTGGACTACACGCTGACCAACGGCGCGTCGTGGCTGTGGGCGGTGCCGGGCACCGCGAGCGTCAAGCCTGGGACCAGCCAGAACCTCGTCGTTCGGGTCGACCCGATCGGCCTGGTCCCCGGGGTGCACGACTCGACGGTGACCTTGGCGACCAATGCGGGCCGCACGCCCACCTTGACGGTGCCGGTTCGACTGGTGGTTCCCGAGTACCGCAAGGGAATCAACGTCGGCGGGCCCGGGCTGACCGACCGCAACACCGACGTGTGGGTCGACGACCAGCGCTGGGAGCCGGGTGGTTTCGGGTATCTCAGTGGCGGGCCGGTGGTGACCACACGCAAGGCGATCGCGGGCACCGATGACGACGCGTTGTTCCAGTCGCAGCGGGAGAGCGCGGGCGGCTACCGGTTCGACCTGCTCCCCGCGGGCACCTACCAGGTCCAGCTCAACTTCGCTGAGCTGACCGCGTTCCAGCCCGTCGGCAAGCGGGTGTTCGACGTATCGATCAATGGGACGAAGGTGTTGCCCAACTACGACATCGCCGCCAGGGTCGGGACTCTCACCGCGGACGTCCACGAGTTCTGGGTGACCGTCCCGGAGGGAGGGTCGATCGCGATCGAACTGGCAGCGCTGCGGGGAAAGAAACCCCCGGTGCTGAACGCGGTGCGCGTCACGCACCGACCGGATCGCACCTCGTAGGCCGCTGACAGACGGGAAGGAGGTGGCTCCCGGTTTCCGGGGGCCACCTTTTCCGTTACGCAACAACGCGAAGGCGAGCAGCAGGCCCAGGCCCGCGGCCCAGTACCAGCTGGGATTCCGATGGTGGAGCTCCAACGTGGACATAAGTCCATGTTGGAGACGAATCCGGCCGATGTCATCACTCGAACGGGTGTTCGATTGTGACGCGTTGTGTTGTGAGTCAGCGGTTTCTGGGCCACTTGGTCCGCAGGGCGATCTCCCGGCGCACTACCTCCGGCAGCCAGCCGCTTACCGGCGAGAACTCGTAACCCACCGACATGCCGAAGTCGGCCGGATACGAGAACGGCGAGAGGTCCGCGTCCCCCGCGACGTCGTCGACCTCCTCGAACACCGCCGACCGGCCCGTCACGTCCTCGATGACAGACACCAGGTCCCGCACGCTCACCCCGTCCGGCGAACACGCGTTGACCGGCCCGGTCAGCGACACCCCGCCCATCCACGCGAGGAACGCGGCGATCTCCCGTGCGTACCCGAACGAGGACCGCCCCGGCGACCGGTGGGCGGCGATGCGGCCGCCGTCCAGCACACGGTCCACATGGAAGCCCAGCCGACCGGTGAACTCCCCTTCGGCCAGCACGTGCCCGACGCGGACGAACGCCACCGGGAACGAAGCCGCCTGGGCGAGCGCGCTCTCCGCCTGGCGCTTTCCCTCCGCGTACATGGAGTCCAAGAAGTTCGGCTCATGCCAGGGCAGCGAGACGTCATAGCCGAGGTTCGACGGATCCAGCTCGGCCTCCGCGGCGAACGCGCTTACCCCGGGCTGATCGCGATAGACCTCGATGGTGGACGTCATCACGAGACGGCCCACACGGCCGTCGAACGCCTTGGCCGCGGCCAGCGCGGCCACCGGCGAGTAGCACATCTGATGGATCACGGTGTCGAACTCGCGGCCCGCGACGGCGGCGCCGAGTTGGTCGACGTCGTTGGCGTCGGCTGTCAGGCGGTCGACGGTCTCGCCGAACGGGTCGCCCGTGCGTCCGCGCGTCAGCACGGTCACGTGGTGGCCGTGCGCCATCAGTTCCCGGACCAGGAACTTGCCGAAGAAACGCGTTCCCCCGATGACGCAGACATTCCCCATGTCTCCCCCTTTTCCCTCGATCAGCTCAACGGGAGGAGAGGCAGAAAATTCCCGTCAGGCGGATTCCCGCCACAGGCCCTCGATCCCCTCGGACCGGCAGCGATGGTCCACGTAGAGCAGCGACTGCAGAACCGCGGTCACCGGCGCGAACACCGCGCTGGTGATCACGGTGGCCAACGTGACCCCCACGGCCGCGCCGCCGCTGACCGCGGCGAACACCGCGTCCAGGAGAATGCCCGCGAGCCCGGCGACAGCACCCGCGAGCAGCATGATCCCGAACACCCGCCACCAGCCGACCGCGTGCACCAAGGCACGGGAACGACGAAGCGCGGTCAGGACGTCTAGACCCTCGACAACGACCACGGACGACGCGAACGCCAGTGCGGCGGAGGCGTAAATGATCCCCACCATCGCGCCGAGGAAGACCAGCACTCCGACCGGATCGGCGATGGCGGCCCCAAGCCCGACCGCTCCAACCCCGACGATCATGCCCGTCACCAGCAAGAACACGCCGAAAAGGCTAAGCAGCCGCGGCGCGACGGCCCACAGGCCCGCGGCGAAGCCGGTGGTGTGCCCGAACACCGCACGCGGCACGACGATGTTGACGACGCCGATCAACAACACCCCGAACGTCCCGTTGACCAACGTGGCGATGGCGGTCGCGATCAAGAACGGACGCGCGTCGGCGAAGGAGCTGATCACAGTCGGCGCCTGCGGAACCCCGCCGAGCGCGAGCACGGTGACCAGCGCGGTCACCAGTCCGGCGGCGATCGCCACGAGCAAGGCGGTCCCGAACAGAGCGGACGCGTTGCGGCGCAGTGCTTCAGTGGTGCCCTTGAGCAGGTCCGCCAACGCCAGCGGGCGCAGCGGGACGATGCCCAGTCGCAGGGCCTCGTTGTCGGTGCTCATCTTTAGGATCCCCCCTGGTCGGCGCGTGGACGATGGTCCCACGCGCCCGTCCACCGGGTTACAGCACGCCGCCCACGAATTTGAGGGCTTCGGGCAGGACCGCGCTCCAGTATGCGTTGTCGTGTCCGCCAGGAGTGAAGGAGGCCTTGACTGCCTTGGTGTTCTCGGCGAACGCGCGCGACGGGGCGATGAAGTCCTTGTCCTCCGTGCCACACCAGACGCCGACAGCGAGGTTGGCGTACTCGGTGGAGTGCCGCAGGGGCTCCCGCTTCTGCCACTGCGTCTGCTCGGCGAACGTCCCGGACCCCTGGGCGTCCGGCCACTCCTCGTAGAGCTTCGGGCTGATGGCGGCGACCGCGGAGAAGCCGGGGACGCGGGCGAGATTGAGCGCGCCCGCACCACCCTCGGATATACCGATGCACGAGAACGGCGTGCTGGCCAGGTCGTGATAGTCGAGCCACGCGGGCAGGTCTTCCATCAGCATGCGCTGAGGGTCGTCGTCCTTGTTGCCCACCCAGTTGCCACCGTCGACCGCCACGACCGCGAACGGGTCGGCGCCCGCCTGGACGACCTTGGTGAGCATGTCGGGAACCCCGAGGTCAAGGAACGCCTTGGCGCCGCCGAGACGCGGGTGCAGCGCGACACAGACCGGGATCGGCTCGGTGACACCCGCTGGGCGGATGATCACGATGTCGACCTCGCGATAGCGACCCGCCGACAGGTTGCGGCCGGTGGTCACCGGCTGGGTCGCCGAGGTCGGCGCCTTGGTCAGCAGGAGGTCCTGTGGACTCGCCCCAGGCGGCGCCTCCTGCTGGCACCCGGCAACCAGGCCGGCCCCGAGCCCGAGTCCGCCCAACAGCACCGTCCGACGGGTTAGTCGAACAGTTCGCGCAGTATTCACAAGTTCTCCGCTCGTCACGGACCCCTGGCGAGATCTTAGGGGGCTAGGGCGTGCCACGGGACCCCTCGCTCGAACCTGTCTCACCACCCGCGCCACCCGGGGATTGTAGGGGCGCGCGGAAGTGCGGAAGGTGGCCAATAAACGTGGATATGTGATCTAGGCCACAGATCACGTATCCACGTGATCAGGTCAGCCGTCCGATCCGCCGTGCCTGCGACGCAACTCACGCGCAAGCGCCTCCTGCGGAGTGATGTCGTTCTCGTTCAAGTGTGTCCATACCTGTTCGGCGGCCCGTTGGACCTGATCGAGCAACTCGGACACTAGCTCTGGGCCCGAATCAGCCTCCAACAGGAGATCGACCAGCAACAGCCAGACCACATCCGCTGCCGGTGTCCTCGATCTCCAACCGAGGGAACACATCTGCGACATAGGCCGACATCGTTCGTGCGTCAGCGTCGGCGAATCGACGGCGGGCAAACAGACCCAGGAGCCCCAGCGGATACGTGGGACCGATCTCCTCCTCGGCGAAGTCCCCCGGGCTGTGACCGAAGAACGTGGACACCCAACGCTCGAATAGCAGACGTTCGTGGGTCAGGTCAGGCCGAGTCACGCGCTTTCACTCCTACTTCCGGAACCTCTCAGTCGGGATACCTGGCGAAGCTCAACCGCGAGCCGGAGTCCGGGCGGCCGCCTCAAGGTGTCCTGGGGGTCGCCTTATGTCGCCGTTTTCCTTGGCATGTCGTCAGTTCGGATGGAGAGCGGCGGTCGTCGCGGCGAAGTCCGGCAACAAGTCGGTCTCCGTGCTGGACAAGACAGACCACGGTGTCCGAGCCAACCCGGAGGGCGCACGCACGATCCTGGGCACTGGGAGAAGAGGCGGGTAGGGCCGGTATCGACCTTGCCCGACGAGATCACTGGACGGGCAGCTGACTCAGGCAGGTCGCCGTGGGGCTGTCGGCGAATTCATCCCGTCCGGTTGCGATCCTCACATCGGGATCAGTTCGAAGCTGACCGCGGGCCTACCGCCGAAGTGGTTGCCCACGGCACCGGCGATCCGGCGTAGGAAGCCGTCCGCGTCGGCCATGTGGCCGCCGAGGGCGGCCAGGTAGGCGGCGTGGGCGCGCAGGGAGGCGATGCCGCGGTCGAGGGTGTCGGTGACGTCGACAGCGTGGGTGGCCTGTGGTGACGCGGCGACGGCGACCCAGCGCACGCCGGTCCAAGGGTCGCCCGCCTCGGGGAACAGCCAGCGGTTGGCGGCGTCGCGGACCGCGTCGAGCAGGGCGTTGCCGAGGTTTCGGTGGTCGGCCATGTTGAGGCCGCCGCCGGGGAACGAGGGGTGGTGGTTGATCGTGATCACCAGTTCGGGACGGTGACGGCGGATCGCGGCGGCCAGGTCGCGGCGGAGCGCGAGGCTGTGTTCGAGGAGGCCGTCGGGATGGTCGAGGAACTCCACGACGTCGACGCCCACGATCGCGGCCGCGGCGACCTGTTCGGCGGAGCGCAGCGGGCCCGCCTCGGCCGGAGGCATGGTGTCGATCCCGGCCTCACCCCGCGTGGCCAGCACATACGCGACGGAGCGGCCTTCGTCGGTCCAGCCCGCGATAGCGGCGGACGCGCCATACTCCAGGTCATCCGGGTGGGCGACAATGGCGAGCGCGCGCTGCCAGTCGGTCGGCATCGGTTCCAGGTCCACGGGTCTACCTCCTGCCCCACAGCATGAATGTCGAACTGGCGGGCGCGACCCCGATCCCGCCAGGCTCCTCCGTCAAGTCGGCCGACGACAGTTGGCACCCGCCGACGGTGTATCCCGCGTCCAAAAGGATCTTGCGCACCTGACCCAGTCGGTCCAGTTCCGGAACGAGCACCACAATCCGCTGGGCACCCGTTCCCGCGCACGCGCGGACGACGTCGGGTCGGGACGTGCCGATGAACACCGCGTCCGGGGTCGGCAGACCGGTGAGCGCCTCGGGTGGGTCTCCGTCGATGAGGCGCAGGTCGACGTTGTGGGCACCGGCGTTGGCGACGATGCGCACGCACAGCGCGGAGTCCCGTTCCACGGCGATCACCGCCGAACCGAGGCGGCCCGCCTCGATGCCCAGCGCGCCGGAGCCCGCGCAGACGTCCCAGAGCAAGGTCCCCGGCCGAGGCGCAAGACGTGCCAAAGCCAGCGCACGGACCTCGGGGGCGATGCCGACGCCGGATCGGGTGACGAAAGCGCTCTCGTCGAGTGCCCAGCCGTCGGCGGGCGGGATCGGTTCACCGCCTGCCATCCAGTGATCGTGGCCGACCGAGTCGAGGGAGACCAGACACAGCACCAGGTTGGGCTCGTGCCACGACCGCCGCTCCGCCTCCGTCGCGTCCACTATGGACAGCTTCTCGTCCGGCTTGCCGACGTTCTCCAGCACCGCGAGGTTGCGCCGCCAGCCGAAGAGTTCGCGCGCGAGTTCGGCGGGTCCGGCCCCTGGCGCGGTGAGGACGGCGACAGCCTTGCGGGCCCGACACACGTTGACCGCGTGCCGGAAGTCGCGGCCGCGGGCGCTGACCACGGTCAGGTCGTCCCACGGCCGCTTGATCATCGCGGCCATCCGCTGCACGTCGGTGACCGACGGCCAGGTGACCGTGGGCAGCCCGCGAGCGCGCAGCGAGCGCAGCGCGCCGAAGAATCCCGCGTCGCCGGAGACCAGCACGGTCGCGGGTTCGTCGTCGCGGACGGCGGCCGCCAGCGCGTCCAGGATGGACTCCGGCAGGTCCGCGCCCGCGACGATCAGCGTGCGCTCGGCCTCGGCGGCGTGGGCGGCCAGGTGTGTCCTGGAGCCCACGACGAGCCGAGCCTTGCCGAGCGCGACCTCGGCGCCCGCGGGCAGGACCCCGCCGTCGACACCGACAACCGTCACCGTCGTCATGGGCATCATTCGATCACGAACGGCGCTCGTTCGGCAGACTCAGATCGACCAGTGTGGACAAGCGTGGCAGCTTGCAGTCGCGATGCCCGCCGGTAGGAGTAGGCGCCGGTCAGACGACCTCCGGATTGGACACCGGGAGGATCTGTTCGTCCGCGGCCACCACCAACCACTCCAGTGTGACTTAGGTCACAACCAGAACTATCGCGGTCTGCGGGTCAGGACTTCTTGGTGGTTCGCCGGGCCGCTGTGCGGGGAGTGTGCCCGCCCTTCTTCGCCGGGGTCCTGGCCGCGGGCTTGGCGACGGACTGCGTCGGCTGGTCGTCCTTCACCTGCTCCGCGGGCAACTCCACCGGCTTACCGTTCGTGACCGGCGGCTCGATTTCGGCCACCGCCGGCCATGCGACCTTGACCGACCCGTTCGACGATCCGTTCAGGACGGCCTTGCCGTTCAGCTCGGCAGGTGCGATCTCAGCCAGCTTGGGGGCCGACCCGTTCAGGGCGGGCACCGCGGGTGCCTCGATCCCCGGCGCCTTGACGTCCGGTTCCTCGACCTCCGGCTCGACGCAGGTGCGGACCTTTGTGCCGTTGGTCCGCGACGACCACGCCGACGGCGACCGCGGCTCGGCCGGGTCGCGCCGCCAGCTGCGGGAGGACCAGCGCGGCGCGGGCGCCTCGCCGTCAGCCTTCACATAGCCGGCGCGCGGCTTGGACTCGCGCAGGGCGTCGCCGATGAGGAACAGAGTATGTCGCCACAGGTTGTGCCGTTTGACCTCGGCGGCGAGCTCCCCAATGGTGGTACGGGCGAGGACCTGGTCGGGCGAGGTGATCTTGTAGGCGACCGTCACCGGCATATCCGGGTCGACCCCACCGGCGATCAGCGTCTCGGCGAGTTCGGCGGCGCGGGCGGCGGGCGCCTGCACGGCCACCGTCGCGCAGCGGGTGACCAGCGCACGGACCTTGGCGAAGTCGGCCTCAGTGAACACCGCGGTCTCGGCGACGCCGTTCTCGGTCAGCGCGTTGCCCGTCGCGGCGGCCGCCGCCGACGCGGGCGCGATGCCCGGGACGATCTCGACGTCGAGCCCGACCTTCTCGCAGAGTTCGCGGTGTTCCCGCACGTCCGGCGCGTGGGCGGCGTCGCCCGCGAAGAGGCGCACGGCCTGGTGACGCCTGCTGGCCACCTTCCGGTACAGCTCAACGACTTCCTCGGCGCCCAGCCGACCGAGGTCGACCAGGTCGGCGCCGTCCTTGGTGTGTTGACGCAGCCAGGCCGGTTCGATCACAGCCGGTGTGTAGAGCACGAGATCCGCCTCGGCGATCCGGCTCGCCCCACGCAGGGTGATGAGATCGGCCGCTCCCGGTCCCGCTCCGACGAAGTGCACGGCGCCACGCATGGACACGACCGTATCGGTGTCGTGTTCGCCACCCGGACCTGCCCCCACGTGCACCCGATGTAACACTCGCACGCGTGAACCCGGACGAATCCCACCCCGCCGACGCGACGTTCGCGTGGCTCGACACCCACGCCGAGGAACGCAGGCGTGCCGGACTGACCCGGCAGCTGCGGCCGCGGCGGGCGGAGTCCGACCTTCTCGACCTGGCAGGCAACGACTACCTGGGCCTGGCCAGGGACAAGCGGGTCAGCGGGGCCGCGGCGGCGGCCACGCTGCGCTGGGGCGCGGGGTCGACCGGGTCCCGGCTGGTCACGGGCAGCACCGAACTGCACAGCGAGCTGGAGTTCGAGCTGGCCCGCTTCTGCGGGGCGCAGTCGGCACTGGTGTTCTCCTCCGGGTTCGCGGCCAACCTGGGCGCCGTGACAGCGCTGTCGGGCAAAAACTGCTCGATCGTCACCGACGCCTACATTCACGCCTCGCTCATCGACGGCTGCAGGCTCTCCCGGGCCGAGGTGGCCGTGGTCGCCCACGCCGACGCCGCGGCGGCCGGACGCGCCCTGGCGACCCGCCGCACCGAGCGGGCCGTGATGGTCACCGACTCCGTGTTCTCCGTCGACGGCGACCTGGCCCCCCTTACCGAACTGGCCGAGGTCTGTCGGGCCAACGGCGCCGCACTGATCGCCGACGACGCGCACGGCTTCGGCGTGCTCGGCGAAGGCGGCCGGGGCGCCGTCCACGCGGCGGGTCTGTCGGGCGCGGCCGACGTGGTGACAACGCTGACACTGTCGAAGTCGCTGGGCGCGCAGGGCGGCGCGGTCGTGGGACCGCGCCGGGTGATCCGGCACCTGGTGGAGAACGCGCGGTCGTTCATCTTCGACACCGGCCTGGCGCCGGGCAGCGCGGCGGCCGCGCTGACGGCCCTCAACATCCTCAAAGAGGAGCCTGAGCGGGCCGGGCAGGCCCTGACCGTGGCCACAACGCTGGCCGACGGGCTTCGAGAGGCGGGCCTGTCGGTGAGCGAGCCGACCGCGGCGGTGGTGTCGGTGCGGGCACCGTCCCCGGAGGCCGCGTTGAAGTGGGCCGACGACTGCCGGGCCGCCGGGGTGTGGGTCGGGTGTTTTCGGCCGCCGTCAGTGCCGGATCAGGTGTCGCGGCTGCGGCTGACCGCGCGCGCCGACCTGACCAACGCCGACATCGATCGGGCGGTCGGCGTCATCACCGCCCACGCGCCTCGCTGACCGCGGGGCGGCGCATCGTGATGTGCTGGATGCCATCGTCGTCGTAGGGCTCGCCTACCGGGACATAGCCGAACCGGGCGTAGAGGCCCTGGGCCTGGACCTGGGCGTGCAGCTCGCTCTCCACATCGCCGAGGTACTCCACGGCGGCGGTCATGAGCTTGGCACCCAGGCCCTGGCCACGGGCCTCGACGGCGGTACAGACCCGACCGATCTTTGGCGGCTCACCGGCCAGCACCCGCAGGCACGCCAGCGGCGCGGGCGCGTCGGCGGGCTGCCACCAGAAGTGGACGGTGTCGACCAGCAGGTCGAGCCCGTCGAGTTCCGGATACGGGCAGTCCTGCTCGATGATGAAGATGGCTACGCGCAGCCTGAGCAGGGCGTACAGCTCGGCGGTCGACAGGTCTGGGCCGGCGGCTCGGTGCAGGGTCACACCATCCTGGATAGCACAGTGGACACTACGGCTGGTCGAGTTGGGCCTTGATGTCGTCGGCGTAGCTGGCGACCCGGGTGTAGACGCCGGGTTTGCCCGCCTCGGCGCAGCCCTCGCCCCAGGATGCGACGCCGACCAGTCTGCCCGCGACGACCAGCGGTCCGCCCGAGTCGCCCTGGCAGCTGTCGACGCCGCCTTCGGGATATCCGGCGCAGACCATGGATGCGGCCGAGAACCCCGCGTACGACTCGGCGCACGAAGCGTCGGCGATGATCGGGACCTCGGCTTTGAGGAGATAGCGGGAGGTGGGCCCGCCGTCGGACGTGCGGCCCCAGCCGAGGATGACGCCCCGCGTGCCGGGCTTGTACGCGTCAGCGTCGTCGGCCACCGTCAGCGGCCGCTGCGCGAGCGGTTCGGCGAGGGTGAGCACGGCGACATCGCTGCCTCCGACGACCTCGCCGAACTCGGGGTGGATCCAGGACTTGGCGACCCGGACCTCGACGCCGTCCGTGCCGCGCTTGTCCTCGCGGCCCGCGACGACACGGATGTCGTTGGCGTCATAGGCCTGAGCGCAGTGCGCCGCAGTGACGACCTTGTCCTTGGCGACGAGCGTGCCGCCGCAGAACTGGTAGCCGTCGCGGGTGGCTATATAGACGATGTAGGGATGGTCGGCGATCTTGGCTCTGGTGCCGCCGACGATGTCTTGGCGCGCGTGGGCTACGAACTGTCCGAGAATGACGGTGATGATGGCGATCGCGGCGATGACGCCGAGGATTCGGCGCGCGACGGTTCCCCCCATGGGAGAGTCTCCTGTCGGTGAGTCTGGGCAACGGCGTGTGCCCCCACAGACACGCTAGGTCAAATGGCGTAGCGAATGTGAGCCCATGTGGTCGCACGAACGGGTGGAAGTTGCTGAGGCATGCTGGAACCGTGCCGTATCGTCTGCCGACCGTCCTCACGCTAGCCGTCGCCCTGCTGGCAGCCGCCTGCGTAACCCCACCCGAACAGGACGCGGCTCGCAGCGCGACCTCACCCCGGACAACGTCGATCGAAGGCCCGACCGCCACCGCGCCTCCGATCACCACTACGCCCAGTACACCCGCGCCGACGACAACGACCGCGACACCACCCGTGTGGGTGGTCGGCGCGAACCCACTGCCACTGCGACCCGACGGCTTCGGCAAGGTGCTGCCCACCCCGCCGGTGTTGGCCAACCGCGCGCTGCCGACCGCCGACCGCCTCCCCCCACCCACCGGCGGCTACGCGGCGACGATCAATCCGATTCCCGCCGATGTCCTGGCGCGCAGCACCTGGCGGCCGGAGTGCCCGGTCGGCAAGGACGACCTCCGATACCTGACGATGTCGTTCTGGGGCTACGACGGCCGTGCCCACACCGGCGAGATGATCGTCAACGCCCAGGCCGCCCAGGGCGTGACCAGGGTGTTCGGCAAGCTGTTCGAGGCACGGTTCCCGCTGGAGGAGATGCGGGTGACGGCCCGCCCGGAACTCGATCTGCACCCCACTGGCGACGGGAACAACACGACGGCGTTCGTGTGCAGGCCCGCCGTGAACCTGAAGACGTGGTCCGCGCACGCCTACGGCCTCGCGATCGACGTCAACCCGTTCTGCAATCCATACATCAAGGGCGACCTCGTGCTGCCGGAACTCGCTTCGTCCTATGTGGACAGGAAGAACGTCCGCCAAGGCATGATCTTCGCGGGCGATCTGGCGGTCCGAGCGTTCACGAACATCGGCTGGACCTGGGGCGGCACCTGGACCTCCCCCCGCGACATCCAACATTTCAGCGCGACCGGAAGATGACCGCGCGTACCGAGCGTCAGACGATCACGCCCGCTCGAAGGATGACAGCGGCAAGACCTTTGGCGACAGGAGATAGCGCGCTGGCGTGGGCGAAGTCGATCGCACTGTTCTCCTGGCCGCGCTCACCGAGATCGGCGGGGCATGGCTGATCTGGCAGCGTGTCCGCGAACAATGCGGCCATGGATCGTCGGCGGAGTCCTTTCCTTGGGCTGTACGGATTCGTGGCCACGCTATCGGCTCCGCAGTGTGCCTCATCGGGGTCACCGTGATCATGTACGCGCCACGCACCTAGGTTCGCGGGTCATTGCATCCCCTGAACCAAAGCCGGCACGGCCATAGATCGCACCATCGCCTCGATCATGCCGACCAGCAGGATCGACTGCGGCATGGAGCCCCGGGGCCCGGAGGTATCAGCGCACGTTCAACCGAGGCCTCTTCGGCACCCGCCGATCGTTCGACCGAGCCCTACGGCACCCGCCGCGCGTTTAGCGGTGTGCCGCACTGGTTATGCCTTCGTGGTGGGTTCCTCCTCTGTCTTCGTGCCGTTGCCGAACTTGCTGAAGACCTTGCCCGCCGCTCCGGACAGCGCGTCGCCGACGTCGTTGAAGACCTTGAACAAGGGGTCGTTCGAGGTGCTGAAGGACTCCTTGTAGGACTTGGCCGCCGAACGAAGGTCGTCGGTGAAGGCGGACGACGGGTTGTCGTCGTCGCGGCGTGGGTACTCGCCCGCCAGGATGGCCCGGTATTCCTCCGACGCGGCCCAGCGCTGGAGTTGCGCGGCCCGGACGACGGCGAACGGGTGGCTCATCCCTTCCACCGCGCGCAGCTTGTGGATGCTGTCGCGGATGTCGTCGACCTCGTCGTACTCCTTGGCCTGCTGCAGGAACGACGGGATGTCGATCTGGGTCAGGTCGGTGCCGCCCGCGAGGTAGACGTGGGTGCGCAGCGCGGCCTGCGGGTCTTGGGCGCAGAGCAGGCCTGCCCGGTCGCACGTCAGCTCCGCCTTGCGGAACCACTCGCGCAGCGCCGCGATGGCCGCGCGCAGGGCCAGCGCGCCCGCCGGGATGAACGCGATGGTCATCTGCAGGTGCAGCAGCCGCAGCAGCAGCGTGCGCAGCACGGCGTGGCCCGAAAGCACGTGGCCCATCTCGTGGCCGATCACGAACCGCATGCTCTCGGTGTCGAGCGCCTCGACTAAGCCCGTGGTCAGGACGATGAAGGGCTCATCGATGCCGACCGTCATGGCGTTCGCGACCGGGTTGCGCTCGACGTAGATGTTGGGCACCGTGTCCAGGTCCAGCGTCTCGGCGCACTCGATCCGCAGCTGGTTCAGCTTCGGGTACTGCTTCTCGCCGACTCGGATCGCCGATGCCAACGCGAGCAGCCGCTCGCCGCGCTCACTGAACAGTCCCGAGACCGCCTTGAGCACTTCGGACACCCCGGGCACCGCGCGCAGGCCCGCCATGGCCCCCCGGTCGGCCGGGTGCTCGTAGGCTCGCGGGCTGATCCTTGGAAAGCGCACGCGCGTGGTCGAGCGTGAGACTTCGTTGTCCGTCACTGGGTTCCTCCCCCAAACGTTCGACCCCTCGAATCGGTCAGGACCCAATGTAGGCGGATTCGTCGATGAGCGTCGGAGTTTGTCCACAGGCCGTCGGGGATAGCCTGCCGGGGACACCACCCCGCACCTGGAGGACTCCCATGAGCCTGGATCGGCCGGTCGCGCCCGACCCGTACGAGCTGCTGCCCCGTGTCGCCGCCTTCACCGTCACCTCAGACGACATCGCCGATGGCGTGAAACTCGACCTCAAACACGTCTTCGGCGGCGCGGGCGGCGAGAACGTCTCCCCCCAGCTGACGTGGAGCGGGGCGCCGGAGGGCACCCGGAGCTACGTCGTGACCTGCTTCGACCCCGACGCCCCGATCCCGGGCGGTTTCTGGCACTGGATCGCGGTCAACATCCCGGCGTCGGTCACCGACCTGGCCGCAGGCGCCGGGTCAGGCGACGAGACCCTGCCCGACGGCGCGTTCCACGTGCGCAGCGACTTCAGCACCCGCGACTTCGGCGGCGCCGCCCCGCCACAGGGCGACCAGGACCACCGCTACTACTTCGTAGTGCACGCGGTCGACGTCGACAAACTCGACGTCGACGAGAACGCGAGCGCGGCGGTGGTGAGCTTCAACCTCGCGTTCCACACCCTGGGCCGGGCGATCATCACGCCGACCTACCAGCATTAGTGCTGGACGTCGATGACCAGCCGCGTCGGTGACGTGAGGGTGAAGACCGTCACCGACGCGCTGCGGCGCAGGCCGAGTCCGACGCCGACGACTCCCTCGAAATCGCCGTTGAGCGAGACGGCCATGACATTGGCGAGCTCACGGGTGCGGAACTTGCGCGGACCGGGGTAGGTCGACTCGCCCGCGTCGTTGTGCGCTGCCGCGCCATGAGCGTTGACCTGCACGAACGCGCACCCGGTGAGCCAGTCGACCTCGCCGCTGGGGTCGGCGATGAGTTCGTCGGTGGGATCGTGGGTGAAGGTGGGCGCGGTCCCGGTGAAGTCGAGAACGACCCGGTCGTAGCTCTCGTGCCTGCCGACCCGGATCCCGGTGAGCAAAGTGGTCATGTGATGCAAGAGCGTCACGTGGTTCACCCGATACGGTTTGATTGTCGGGTGCGGAAATTCGACCTCATCATCATCGGCACCGGCTCCGGCAACTCCATCCTCGACTCCCGGTTCGCCGGGCTCGACGTGGCGATGGTCGAACGCGGCGTGTTCGGCGGTACCTGCCTGAACGTCGGCTGCATCCCGACCAAGATGTTCGTCCACACCGCCGACCTGGCCGCCACCCCCGCGGCGGCACAGCGATTCGGTGTCGACGAGACGTTGAACGGCGTGCGATGGCCCGAAATCCGCGATCGGGTGTTCGGCCGGATCGATCCGATCACCGAAGGCGGCAGGCAATACCGCGCTCACCACGCGGACAACGCCAACGTGACCCTCTTCGCGGGCAACTCCCGGTTTGTCGGGGAACGGACCATCCAGATCGATGGCGCCGAGACGATCACCGCTGATCGAATCGTCCTCGCCGCGGGCGGCAGGCCGGTCGTTCCGGACATCGAGGGCTTGGACGAGGTCCCGTTCCACACGAGCGACACCGTGATGCGCATCGCGGAGCTGCCGTCGCGGATGGTGATCCTTGGTGGCGGGTTCATCGCCGCCGAGTTCGCCCATGTCTTCTCGTCCTTCGGCGTCGAGGTGACGATCGTGGCTAGGTCCGGCGCGCTGCTGCGGCAGGAAGACCGCGACGTCAGCGCCAGGTTCACCGAGTTGGCGAGGAGTCGCTGGGACGTGCGGCTGGAGCGCAAGACGGTGCGCGTGGACCGCGTCGGCGAGGGCGTGCGCCTCGAAATGGACGGCGCGGAGGTGGTCGACGCGGACGTCCTGCTGGTCGCCACCGGACGCACGCCCAATTCCGACCAGCTCAACTTGGCGGCGGCGGGGATCGACGTCGATCCGGGCGGCTACGTGGTGGTCGACGAACATCAGCGGACGACAGCCGAGGGCGTGTGGGCGCTGGGCGACATCTGCTCGCCGTGGGAACTCAAGCACGTGGGCAACCACGAGGCTCGGGTCGTCCAGCACAACCTGCTCCACCCGGACGCGCCGATCGCCGCCGACCACAGGTTCGTGCCGCACGCGGTGTTCAGCTCGCCGCAGATCGCGTCGGTCGGGCTGACCGAGCAGGAAGCCGAGCGGCGGGGGGTGCGCTATGTCGTGTCGAAGCAGGATTACGCGGGAATCGCGTACGGCTGGGCGATGGAGGACACGACCGGGTTCGCCAAGCTGCTGGCCGACCCCGCGACCGGGCAGCTGCTCGGCGCCCACATCATCGGACCGCAGGCGTCGACGGTGATCCAGCCCCTCATCCAGGCGATGAGTTTCGGACTCGACGCGCGGTCCATGGCGCGCGGGCAGTACTGGATCCATCCGGCGCTGCCGGAGCTTGTGGAGAACGCGCTGCTCAGCCTCCCACTGGAGATGGGACACTAGGGGTCGGAAGTGGGATGGCCGGACGAGAGGACGAACGCGTGCCGCTGGCGACGACTCGACGGGCAGGTCTGGTCGACCAGGTGATCGAGCAGATGCGCACGGCGATCGCGAACGCCGAATGGAAGGTCGGCGAGCGCATCCCCACCGAACCCGAACTCGTCACCGCCCTGGGCGTCGGTCGAAACACCGTACGCGAGGCGGTGCGGGCGCTGGCGCACGCCGGGCTGCTGGAGGTCCGGCAGGGTGACGGCACTTTTGTCCGCGCGACCAGCGAGTTCTCCGGCGCGGTTCGGCGACTGGCGGGCACGGAGCTGCGCGACGTCCTGCAGGTCCGCCGCACCCTGGAAGTCGAGGGCGCCCGGCTGGCCGCCACCCACCGGACCGACGAGGAACTGGGCGAGCTGACCGCGCTGCTGGACGTGCGCGAGCGGTCGATGCAGGCCAAGGACTACGAGATCGGGGTCGACAAGGACGCCGAGTTCCACCTCGCCGTCGTCCGGTGCTCGCACAACGCGCTGCTCGCGGAGCTGTATCAGGGACTGACGGAGGTCGTGCGCGCCTCGGTCGCCAGCACGGTCCGTACGACGCCGAACAAGGCGAACATTGATCACCGAGGCCTCCTGAACGCCATCCGAGACGGCGACGCCGAACGCGCCGCGGCGGAGGCTGCGGGCTTCCTTGACGAGTTGCTCGCGGACCTGGATACCAAGTAGGTCCTAGGACTAAAGTCTGAGTCCTTTTCGGACCAGAGACCGATGTCACCAGCCCGTTTCCGTCGTAACGTCGCTCATGTCACCGCAATCGGACGACAGGGAGCGATCATGACTGGCGGACAGCTTAGCCATCGCCGCACACGCTGGGCACTCGGCGCCTCAACGCTGGCCATGAGCCCGGGCGCGGCTCGACGGGGACCGAGCCACTACGCGTCTGATGCTTGGGTCCGGGCCGAACCACGTCAACGGAGCGACCTCGACGCCACTGTCAAGACGGTGCGCGCTCACCCTGAGTGCCATCCGAGATCGAGACGGCGACCGGAACCTTGAGGTTCCTGCGAGGCCTGAGTTCAGGATGGTGCCGTTCCACGGCCACGGCCCTACGGAGGCGAGCTAGGGCTATCGGGTGGCTGACGGCAGCGGCCTGCGGACCCGCAGCCGTCAGAGGGCGGGCGCTGGCCTGCGGGCGCTGCCGAAAGGCAGGCGGCGGTTGACGGCAGGCGGTGGCACCGGCGCGTGGCGAATGGTGAGTACCCGGCAACGCGCCAGGCGACAGCACGCGGCAGCACGGCGACGGGAGGCGGCGGCAGGAGGCGGGAGACGGCTCGCGGAGACAACGGCGCGTTGCAAACGGTAGGTACCGGCAGTTGCCAACGGCACGCGGCACGCGACAGGCGACAGGCGACAGGCGACAGGCGACCAGCACGCAACAGCACGAGGCAGGCGGCGGCAGGCGGCAGGCGATGTGTGGCGGGCCGGGATGGCTGGTGCCGCGCAGAAGGCAGCGGCGAGCGGCTGTTGGTGGAGGGTGGAGGTGGCAGGGATTACAGCGGGCGGTAGCACCTAATCCCGTGGCGACGGGCGACTAGAGCACTGGCGGCGCGCCTGGTGGGAGGGCTCGTAGGTCCGGGGGCGGGCCCTGGTCGATCAGGCGGCGTACCGCGGCGGTGTTCAGGTGGTTGGCGACCAAATCTCCCAGGAGGTCCAGTTGGGTGGCGCGGGCGGTGGCGAAGGAGGTGTTTGGGGATGGGGTGAAACCGTCTCGGCCAGAGCGGGTGGCGGCCCAGGTGAGGATGGCTCGGCGGGCGGCGTCGTTTTCGAGTAGGCCGTGCCAGTGGGTGCCGAGGATGGAGTCTGTGGCGACGCCTTCCGTGGTGCCGTCGGGGAGCTGGATGAGGGGTTCGTGTGGGCCTTGTCTGGTCACGCGGCCGTGGTGGATCTCGTAGCCGGTCGCGACGTGGCCCATGACTGTCCCCTGTGGACGGGTGAGAACCTTCTCTTGGGCGAACTCAATGTCCATGTCCAACAGGCCGAGGGCGTCCACGGTGCCCGCCGCCGACTCGACGTGGTCGTCGATTCGGGTGGCGAGCATTTGGAAGCCGCCGCAGATGCCGAGGAGTGGTTGGTCGCGGCGGGCGTGGTCGGCTATGGCGTCGGCCAGGCCGGTGCGGCGGAGCCAGGCCAGGTCGTCCACTGTGGACTTCGAGCCGGGGAGTACCACAAGGTCCGCGTCGGCCAGGCGGGACGGATCGGTGACGAAGCGGACCGAGACGCCCGGTTCGCAGGCCATCGCCTCGACGTCGGTGGCGTTGGAGATGCGGGGAAGTCGGACGACGGCGACGCGCAGCCACTGGGTGCCGACCGGGGGCTGCGGTCGGCCGACGACGCCGTCGGCGGAGTAGGAGAGGGAGTCCTCCGCGTCGAGCCAGAGGTCCTCCGACCACGGGAGGACACCGAGGACGGGGCGGCCGGTGAGGTGGGTGATCTGACGGAGTCCGGGTTCGAGAAGGGAGGGGTCGCCACGGAACTTGTTGATGACGAAGCCCGCGATGAGGGCTTGGTCGGCGGGGTCGAGTAGGGCCAAGGTGCCGAAAAGGTGAGCGAAAACACCTCCCCGGTCGATGTCGCCGACGACCAGTACGGGCAGCCCGGCGGCGCGGGCCAGGCCCATGTTGGCGATGTCGTTTGCGCGGAGGTTGATCTCCGTGGGTGAGCCTGCGCCCTCGCACACGACGACGTCGTAGTCGGCGCGCAGGTCGGTGAGGGTGGCCAGGACGGTGTCCATCAGCTCGGCTTTGCGGGATCGGTACGACAGGGCCGTGGTGACGCCGACGGACTTGCCGAGGACGACGACCTGGGAACTTCGGTCGGAGCCGGGCTTGAGCAGCACGGGGTTGAACCGCACGCTGGGTTCGACGCCGCAGGCGGCGGCCTGGAGAGCCTGGGCGCGGCCGATCTCGCCGCCGTCGGCGGTGACCATGGAGTTGTTGGACATGTTCTGCGCCTTGAACGGGGCGACCTTGACCCCGGACCTGGCCAGCCAGCGGCACAGGCCCGCGACCAAGACGCTCTTGCCCGCGTCCGATGTCGTTCCGGCGATCAACAACGCTCCGGACATGTGCGCGTCCACTCCCCTCGGCTGCCGACTGACTGCCATCATCCCCGTCATGCCCGTCGAACCCGTCACCGCCGTCCTGGTGCACAGCCCGTTCCTCGGGCCCGCCAGCTTGCGCCCGCTCGCCGACGCGTTCGCCGCGTTGGGGCACCCCGCGGTCCTGTTGGACCTGCGGCCCAGCGTGGTCACCCCGCCGGTCCACCAGCGGCTGATCGGGGCGTTCGCCGACGCGATGTCCGACGTGTCGCTCAGCGGGCCGGTGGTGCTCGTCGGACACAGCGGCGCCGGGCCGCTGCTGCCCGCGTTCGCCGAGGACCTGGAGGACGCCGTCCGCGGGCTGGTGTACGTGGACGCGGGCCTGCCCACACCTGGACGGAGCTGGCGCGACACGGCACCCGCAGACCTCTACAACCAGCTCCGGGCGCGGAGCCGGGACGGGCAGCTGCCTCGGTGGCACCGCTGGTTCGACGACGACCCGCTGCTCGATCTGGTCGCCGACGAGGGACTGCGCGCCGACATCGCCGACGAGGCGCCGGAGGTGCCGTTGGCGTTCCTCAAGGAGCCTCGTCCGACGGTCGAGTGGGAGGGTCCGTCGAGCTACGTGGCGCTGTCCGGTGCGTACGCGGCCGAGCTGGCGCGGGCCGAGGAGCTGGGTTGGGTGACCAGGCGGCTGGATACGCACCACCTGGCCGCGGCGACCGACCCGGTGCCGGTGGCGGTCGCCATCCTTGAGGTGCTTCCGTAGCCGGAAGCCGCTGTACGCGTGGGCAAACCATGGCCGTCAGTGGGAATCCCCAGGCGCACCGACGGTATAGAGCAGGGTCGCGAGCCCGGCCAAGGCCAAGGCGAAGGCGAAGGCGAAGGCGAAGGCGAAGGCGAAGGCGAAGGCGAAGGCGAAGGCGAAGGCGAAGGCGAAGGCGAAGGCGAAGGCGAAGGCGAAGGCGAAGGCGAAGGCGAAGGCGAAGGCGAAGGCGAAGGCGAAGGCGAAGGCGAAGGCGAAGGCGAAGGCGAAGGCGAAGGCCGAGCGCATCAGGTGGAATCGGATCATCATTTCCCAGTCGTGATCAGTTTCGGGGGGTCGGCGGCGCGAGGCCGCCGACCCCACCCCCAGTGTTGGCCGCGGTCTACTGCCCGCGGCCCGAAGACGCGCCGACCGAGTCAGGTCGGTCGGTGGACTCTCCGGCCGTGGCATCCGCGCGCATCCCACGGGCCACGAGTGTTGCGAGGCCGAGGACTATGAGCAGGTCGCCGCCGCTGACGATCTTCCCCAGGAGCGGGATCGGGACGACGTCGGTCAGGTATTTCAGGCGGGTGTTCTCGTCGGCGGGCTCGTTCCTGGGTGTCTCCATGTCGGTGGGCTTGCCAAGCCCGTCTCCGAGAAGAACCTCCGGATACTCGGCAGCGGTCTGGACGCCCACCGTCGCCCACAGCAGCCACGGGTGGGTGAACCGGTTCGCGAGCGCGGAGACCCGGCCGCCTGCCGCGAGGCCGCAGGCCACCCCCAGCGCCACCGGCACGAGACACAGAATGATGAACTCGACGACTGGCGCCTCCCCTCGGTCGCGATGCCACGATAGGACCCGGGGCCTGGACCAGAACAGGTCCAGAACTGGGCCATTCGTTCTGGGCCAGTCGCCGAAAGAGGGAGTCGGTTGGAGCTGCATATCGCGCTGCGGGGGCGGCGGGGGTTCGCCGAGCAGCTCTACCGGCAGGTCAAGGACGCGATCTTGGCCGGTGATCTCCGGCCGGGTGACGAGGTGCCGTCGACCCGGGATCTGGCCAAGCGCCTGGAGATCTCGCGGAACACCGCGGGCGTCGCCTACGACCGGCTGGTGGCTGAGGGTTTCCTGTCCTCTCGGGCGGGTGTGGGCACCTATGTCAACCGGGATCTTCGGCTCGCGGAGGCCCGGCCTGCCCCGGTGGCGAGCGGGGTCCGGCCGCTACCAGTGTGGGACGCGATGCGGGAGCGCCGGACATGGCCGCCAGGCATGTCGAGCTCAACTTCCAGCCCGGGTATCCCGACGGCCAGGCGTTCCCGTTCGCCTCGTGGCGGGCGGTGGTGGCGGGCGTGCTGAGGCAGAGCGCGGCGGCTTATGACGTCTATGACGAGCCCGCGGGCGATCAGCGGCTGCGGACGGCGGTCCAGCGGCACGTCGGGGTCTCCCGCAGGGCGCGGGCCGGGGTCGGCGAGATCATCGTGACCACGGGCAGCACGCGGGCGATCGACCTTGTCTCGCGGGTGATGGTCGGTGCCGGGGACATCGCGGCCGTCGCGGATCCGGGCTAGCCCCCGCCGCGTCAGCTGTTCACCGCGCTGGGGGCTCGGACCGTGCCGGTGCCGGTAGACGCGGAGGGCCTGATGGTCGACGTGTTGCCGGACGAGGCGCGGCTCGTCTACACCACGCCGTCGCATCAGTTCCCGCTCGGGATGCCTATGTCGCTGCCGCGCAGGCTGGCCCTGCTGGAGTGGGCCGGTCGCCGCGACGCGGTGGTCATCGAGGACGACTACGACAGCGAGTTCCGCTACTCGGGCAGGCCGATCGAGACCCTGCACAGCCTGACACCGCGGGCCGGGTTGTCTACGTCGGCACGTTCTCCAAGGTCATGCTCCCGACGCTGCGGCTGGGGTTCCTGGTCGCGCCGCCCTCGCTGTGGTCCGCGCTGCGCAAGGCACAGTTCGCCGTCGATCTCCACCCGTCGCTGCCCGCGCAGGCCACCTTCATCGAACGCCCGCTGCTGGCCGCGCACATCCGTCGGATGCGCCGCGGCTATCACGAGCGGTTCTACCTGCTCCGCCACCATGACCGCGCCCTAGCCCGCGCTGCCAAGGCGGTCGGGGTCGGGGTGCTGCCACTGTCGGCGTTCTCACTCGGCGAGGACGTCCGAAATGGGCTCATGCTGGGCTTCGGCCTGCTCAAGACCGACCAGCTCGCCGAGGCCTCCGCCGGATCGGCGCGCTGATCAGGGAAGCGTGAGGATCTCCGCGCCGGTGTCGGTGACGACGATGGTGTGCTCGAACTGGGCGGTCCAGCTCTTGTCCTTGGTGGTGACCGTCCAGTCGTCGGACCAGATGTCGTAGTCGATGCCGCCGAGAGTGATCATCGGCTCGATCGTGAAGGTCATACCCGCCTCGATCTCGGTATTCACCGACGGCTCGTCGTAGTGCAGGACGACCAGTCCACTGTGGAACGAGCGACCGATGCCATGGCCGGTGAAGTCACGCACGACGCCGTAGTCGAAGCGCTTCGCGTAGGCCTCGATGACGCGCCCGATGACGTTGAGGGCGCGGCCGGGGCGCACCGCCTTGATGGCACGCATGGTGGCTTCGTGGGTGCGCTCGACGAGCAGGCGGGCCTCCTCCGACACCTCACCGGCCAGGAACGTCGCGTTGGTGTCGCCGTGGACGCCGCCGATGAAGGCCGTCACGTCGATGTTGACGATGTCGCCGTCCTCGATCACCGTCGAGTCCGGGATGCCGTGGCAGATGACTTCGTTGAGGGACACACAGCACGACTTCGGGAACCTGCGGTAGCCAAGGGTGGACGGGTAGGCCTGGTGGTCGAGCAGGAACTCGTGCACGACTGCGTCGACGTCGTCGGTGGTCGCGCCCGGCTTGACCGCCTTGCCGCCCTCCTGCAACGCCCGGGCGGCGATGCGCCCGGCGACCCGCATGGCCTCGACGATCTCCGGCGGCTGGACCCACGGGTCGGTGTTCTTCCGCGGGGCGGGCCGGTCGACGTACTCGGGGCGGGGGATGGCGGAGGGCACGGCCCGGCGGGGCGACTGCTCTCCTGGCTTCAGCGGGGCGCGCAACGACATGCCGTTCACCCTACGACCAGCTCAACGCAGCCCGCCGAGGAACCTCGCGGTTGCCTGCACGGCCTTGGTGGACTCCCCCGCGTCGGTCAGCAGCACGGCGAAGGCCAGGTCGCCCTGGTAGCCGACGAACCAGCCGTGGGAGTGGGTGCCGTCGCCGAACTGGGCGGTGCCGGTCTTGCCCCGCACGTCGGGGAACGAGTTCAGCAGACCTGCGGTGCCGACGGTGACGACCTCGCGCATCATCTCGCGCAGCGGGGCCAGCACCGCGGCGGGCACCGGCTCCGGCGTGGTGTCGGCCTTGGTTTCGGCGCCGCGGACCAGCACGGGCTTGGGCACGGTGCCTGAGGCGACGGTCGCGGCGACGACGGCCATGCCGAACGGGCTGGCCACGACCTTGCCTTGGCCGAAGCCGTCCTCGGCGCGTTCGACCTTGCCCGCGGCGGGCGGAACCGATCCGGTGATGGTGGTCACGCCGGGGAGCACGTAGTCGACGCCGAGGCCGAGCTGTTTGGCCATCTCGGTGAGCTCGTCGGGCGCCATCGCGACGGCGAGCTCGGCGAACGTGGTGTTGCACGAGTAGGCGAACGCCAGGTGCAGTGGCACCACGCCCTTGTCGAACTTGCCGCTGTTGGGGATCTCCCGGCCGTCGATGACCTTGGTGCCCGGGCAGCCCAGCGGCGTGTCGGCCGCGGCCTTGCCGGACTTCATCGCCGCCGCCGCGGTGACGATCTTGAAGGTGGAGCCGGGCGGGTAGCGGCCGGTCAGGGCGAGTTGGCCCTCCTTGTCGGCGATCGCGTTCTGCGCGACGGCCAGGATCTCGCCGGTCGACGGCTGGATGGCCACGATCATCGCGGGCGTCGGCACGTCGGCGACCGCGTTCTGCGCGGAGGTCTGGATCTGCTTGCTCAGCGCGACCCGGACCGCCGTGGCGGGCTCGGGAGCCTTGGCGAACAGTTCCTCGACGTCGGCGCCCGCGCTGTCGACGGTGTGCACGCTCCAGCCCGCGGCGCCCTGGACCTTCTCCTCGACGATCTTGCGGATGCTCGGCAGCAGCGCGGGCGCGAGGGTCTTGTCGACAGTGAGCAGCCGGGACTCCGCGGTGAACCGGACCCCCTGCAACTCGTAGATCAGCGAGCGCACCTTCTGGTAGTCGGCGTCGCGCAGGGCCACCACCTGGTAGGCCTTGTCGCCCGCCTTGGTCGCCCCGTCGATGATCGTCTGCTGGGTGATCGACGGGTCGATGCCGGACAGGGCGGCGGCCAACTGCCCGGCGATGGCGTTCGCGTCGCCTGCCTTCGCCTTCTCGAACAGCACCGAGATGACGCGTTCGGGTTGCAGCACCGGCGTGCCGTCGCGGTCGAGCACCGGGGCCAGTGACGCCTCGGCGTCCCGCACGGCGATGGACTGCTGGTTGGCGAGCTTGGGGTGCAGGACGGTCGGGTCCCAGTGCACCTTCCACGCGTCGTTCTCGGCCCTCAGCTCGAACGCGCTGTCGTAGGTCCACAGCCTGCCGCGGCCTAGGTCCCACGTGATCTCGAAGGCGGCCTTGGCGGAAGGCTGCCCTTCGGCGACGTCGACGGTCTTGACCCGCGCGATCACCGTGGCGGGTTTGATCGCGCCGCGGACCTTGTCCATCAGGGCTTTGGCCGAGTCGGCCGCGTCGGTCTGCTGCGACGCGGTCGCGGTGTCACCGCCCGCGAACGCGGCGACGAACTGGTTCGCGGCGTCCTGCGGGCCCGGGTCCGAGCCGAAGCTGCAGGCGGTCAGCGGGAGGGCGGCCACCAGCGCGGCGATCATCGCGATGGGACGGCGGAAGGTACGGCGCACGCCCCGCAGTATGCCCAATCGTCAGAACAAGACGGTGGCGTACTGGCCGACCTGGGCGAATCCGATCCGTCGGTACGCCGCGCGGGCCGCGGAGTTGTAGGAGTTGACGTACAGGCTGGCGGTGCGGCCCATGCCGTCGACCAGCCGCTGGACGACCGCGGCGGTGCCCGCGCTGCCCAGGCCGTGGCCGCGCCGGTCGGGGTGCACCCACACGCCCTGGATCTGGCCGACGGCGCTGGACAGGGCGCCGATCTCGGCCTTGAACACCACGTCGCCGCCCTCGAACCGGGCGAACGCGCGGCCACCGGCGATCAGTTCGGCGACCCGCGCGCGGTAGCCGGAGCCGCCGTCGCCGACGCGGGGGTCGATGCCGACCTCCTCGATGAACATGGCGATCGCGGCGGGCAGATAGCGGTCGAGTTCGTCGGGGCGGACCGGGCGGACCAGCGGGTCCGGGGTGACAATCGGGGCCGCGGAGATCGCCATCAGGGGCTGGTCGTCGCGAATCTCGCGGGCCGGACCCCAGTCGGCCTCCAACTCGGCCCAGAGGCCGAGGACCTGCTCGGCGGGGCCGACCATCGATGAGCACATGCGGCGCCTGCGTAAGGCCCGTTCGGCGAAGGCACGCAGCGCGGAGCGCTTGCCGCGCAGCGGAATGAGGTTGGGGCCCGCGAAACAGAGGGCTTCCAGCCGGGTCACGGGGCGTAGTCCGCGCAGGTCACAGCCCCAGACCTCGCCGCCGAGGCGCCACGGGTCCAGCCCGACGGTCTCGATGCGGGACGCGACCATGCAGGACGCAACCGGGTCGGCGGTGAGCACGGCGCGCACCGCCTGACCATCCCGTTCGTCGAGCAGCCGCGCTCCTGCTAGCCGCAACACCCCACCAGCGTGCCAGATGGGCGGGCCCACCGGAAACGGATCACCTGGTCAGCCCCTTCCCGCCGGGATGATCACCGGCTGTGAGCGGGGCTCATGGCAGCAGCCGGGCACGCAGATCGGGGTCGCGCAGGGTCGGCAGGACATCCTGGTCGCGGCCGAAGATCAGGTCGGCGCGCGGGACGTCGGCCTGGCGCAGCATGGCGTGGCAGACGTCGGCGAAGGGCTGTTCGCGGATGGTCAGAATGGCTTCGTCCATGTCGGGTTCGTCGGCGGCCGCGCGGGCCTTGGCCCAATTGCGGAGGCTGGCGACCACCACCCGGCGGGCCTGCTGTCGGCCGCGGACCAGCAGCGGGCGGTTGAGGCCGAACACCGTGATCGTGGCGATGCCCTTGGGGGTCGTGGCGCGGTACTCCCCGACCGAAAGCGACAGCAGCAGGTGGTCGAAGGGGTCGTCGACGGTCGGGTCGATCAGCAGCGGCTTGCCGCGCTCGTCGAGCGGGAACAGGTCGCGCTTGTGGTGGCTGTTGCATACCGAGCACGCGAGCAGGTGGTTGGGCCAGTCGAAGGTGCGCAGCGGGGTGCGGGAAAGCGGGTCGAAATGGTCGATGTCGGCGCCGAGGCTGTCGCCGCAGTACATGCAGCGCTGGACCCCGGGGGCCATCGCCGCCAGGGCTTCGCGGATCATGCCCTTGACCGCCGAATTGGTTCGCCAGAGGGCGCGCGCCGACGCCACCCGTTCCGCGGGGCGCAGCGCGGCGATCCTGTCGGTGAGTTCGGACAATCGGTCTGTGGTCGGTGGTGGCAAAGTGACGCGAGCGATTCGGATCACGCGCCTGCGGCTCCCGCTTCGTGCAGCCGGGCGGTCACCTCTCCCACCCTGGCCACGGGTGAACTCTCGAGCATTTCCCGCAGCTGCAAATAGCGCCGTTCCTGTTCTTCGTCGGCCATGTCGCTGACCACCGCGACCTCAAGATCGACGAGTTCGCGGCGCAATGACTGGGCCTTCTCCGAGTATGGCGTATCGAGGCCGAAAAGGTCAGAGAGAACCGCGTCGTCGCCGCTGCCGAAAACGATGCGCTCATACAGATCGTGACCGACCACCGAGGGCGGTTCTTCCTGGTCAGGACCCGGAAGGCGGATCAGACCACCGGGGTCGGCGGCCTGGCAGATGTACGGGCTGTGCGTCGTCACGATAAATTGAATGTTGGGAAAATGAGACTTGAGCCAGCCGCCGATCCGCTTCTGCCAGGACACGTGCAGGTGGGCGTCGACCTCGTCGATGATGACTACGCCGGGTGCCGTGACCGCGGTGACGCCGCCGACGGTCGTCACCGGAATGGAGCCGTAGGCCTCGTTGATCTGCTTGAGCAAATCGACAACGAGTGCCGCTACCGTTCGGTAGCCGTCACTCATTTCGCGTAACGGGTATCGTTTGTCGCCGTTGGCGACCCAGAGGCCGTCCGAATCGATTTTCTCAATCCGATAACCATCCGGCAGCAATCCGTTCGCCAGGATTTCGAGTGCTGCTTCCTTAAGCTGCTGGGCGCCGGGCCGCTGCTCAAGCGTCCGCAAATGCTGTTCGATGAGCCAGCCCACGCCCTCCGCCAGCGAAGCGTCCTCGTGGAAAAGGCTGACCAATCGCGCGACCGGGCCGGGACTAAGCATCAACCGTTGGGCGTCCCCCGCGCCACCGACAAGCCGACGGAAAGGCCCGTATGCCGCACAGAACCACCCACCCGGGTTATCTTGCCAAGGTCCGCGGGCGGATTGGCTGCGGCTGCCGGGACTGCCGACTGGGGCCAGCGACGGCTGGATGGTGCGCCTGCCGTCACCGTCGTCCGGGTAGATCCACTGCAGGCCCGCGGCGAAGTCCTTGGTCGGCAGCCTGCCCTTGCCATAGAACCGGTCGTGTCCGGCGTCGTATGCGATGCGGACCTGGGCGACGGCGTCCCGTTCGCCGAGTGAGACCCAGTTCTCGAAGTCCGGCACGAGGCTGCGGGCCACCGCGGGGCCGCCGACGGCCAGCGCGATGCCCCGCAGCAGCGAGGTCTTGCCCGATCCGTTGCGGCCCGCGATCACCGTCCAGCCCGCGTGGGACCGGTCCGGTCTGGTGAGCACCAGGTCGACGTCTCGCGCACCGGAGAAGCCGCGGATGTTCCGCAGGGTCACACGGGCGAGGTACATGCCAAGTCCCCTCTGCAGCCGACCCAGGGAACTTTACGGGCCATCTTCGGCGACCGTCAGCCGACCGTGACCGAAGGCGTCCCTTCGGACCCCTCCATTTGCTCCGCCAGGCGCATCGCTTCCTCGATGAGGGTCTCGACGATCTGGTGCTCAGGCACGGTTTTGATGACCTCGCCCCGGACGAAGATCTGTCCCTTGCCGTTGCCGGAGGCCACCCCGAGGTCGGCTTCCCGCGCCTCGCCCGGCCCGTTCACGACACAGCCCATGACCGCCACGCGCAGCGGCACCTCCATGCCCTCCAGGCCCGCGGTCACCTCGTCGGCCAACTTGTAGACGTCGACCTGGGCACGCCCGCAGGACGGACAGGACACGATCTCCAGCTTGCGCGGACGCAGGTTCAGCGACTGCAGGATCTGCGTGCCGACCTTGACCTCCTCGACCGGCGGCGCCGACAGCGACACCCGGATCGTGTCGCCGATGCCCTGGCGCAGCAGCGCGCCGAACGCGACCGCGGACTTGATCGTGCCCTGGAAGGCCGGGCCCGCCTCGGTCACGCCGAGGTGCAGCGGGTAGTCGCACTGCTCGGCCAGCAGCTCGTAGGCGCGGATCATCACGACGGGGTCGTTGTGCTTCACCGAGATCTTGATGTCGTGGAAGTCGTGCTCGGCGAACAGCGACGCCTCCCACATGGCCGACTCGGCCAGCGCCTCCGGCGTCGCCTTGCCGTATTTCGCCATCAGCCGAGGGTCCAGCGAGCCTGCGTTGACGCCGATCCGGATCGGCGTCCCCCGGTCGCGCGCCGCCGCGGCGATCTCCTTGACCTGGTCGTCGAACTTGCGGATATTGCCCGGATTGACCCGCACCGCCGCGCAGCCCGCCTCGATCGCGGCGAAGACGTACTTGGGCTGGAAGTGGATGTCGGCGATCACCGGGATCTGCGACTTCGCCGCGATGGCCGCCAGCGCGTCCGCGTCGTCCTGCGACGGGCACGCCACCCGCACGATGTCACAGCCCGCCGCCGTCAGCTCCGCGATCTGCTGCAGGGTCGAGTTGACGTCGGCGGTCACCGTCGTCGTCATCGACTGCACCGAGATCGGGTGGTCACTGCCGACGCCCACCTGGCCGACCCGCAGCTGCCGGGTCTTGCGGCGCTCCGACAGCACCGGCGGCGGCAACGCGGGCATTCCGAGCATGACGTCGGACATCTCTGACCTCTCTGGGTTATTGCAATCGAATGGGGTTGACGACGTCGGCGGTGACGGTGAGCAGCACGACCGCGCCGCCGATGACCACCAGGACCATCGTGATGCCGGTGAGCCGGGTGTAGTCCACGGGGCCACCGGGCGCCAGGCCACGCAGCTTGCGGATCATGTCCCGAACCCGCTCGTACAGCGTGATCGCGATGTGGCCGCCGTCGAGCGGGAGCAGCGGCAGCAGGTTGAACACGCCGACGAAGAAGTTCAGCGCGGCCAACATGAGCACGAAGATCGACCAGATGCCCCGCTCGGCGGCGTCGGCGCCGATGACACTGGCACCGACGACGCTGACCGGGCGCTCGGGATCATTCTCCTCGCCCCCGATCGCGCGGACCACGGCGGGGATCTTCTCTGGGAACTTCATCAGTCCTTCCCAGGTCTTGGCGAACATCTCGCCGGTGAAGGCCACGGTGCCGCCGATGGCCGTCAGACCGCCGTACTGGATCAGGTCGCCGCTCTGGGCGATGCCGACCGCGCCCGCCTCGGTGAGTTTGTTGTCCCCGCCGGGCTTGGAGCCGACCGGCACGCGCTGCACGGTGGCGACGTCGACCTTCAATGTCATTTCCTGGCCGTCGCGGTCCACCACGAAGGTGGCCTCGCCGCGCAGGTCGCGGATCTTCTTGACCGCGGCGTCCCAGGTCTCGACCCGCTGGCCGTCGACGCTGATGATCTCGTCGCCCACCTTGATGCCCGCCGCGCTCGCCGGGGACGGGTCGCCAGGCTTGCAGTCCTCCTGCTTGAGCGTCTTGGGATCCTGAGTCGCGGGCGCGCAGGAGGTGGCGCCGACGAAGGGCCGGTCGGTGTAGTTGGGCAGGCCCATCGACACAGCCATCAGGTACAGGATGATGAAGCCGAGGATGAAGTGCGTGATCGACCCGGCCGACAGCACCACGACGCGCTTCCACGCCGGGTAGCGCCACATCGCCCGCGGCGCCTCGTCCGGGGTGACCTCGTCGAGTGCGGTCATGCCCGCGATGTCGCAGAACCCGCCGAGCGGGATGGCCTTGAGGCCGTACTCGGTCTCACCGCGGCGGAACGAGAAGATCTTGGGCCCGAAGCCGACGAAGTACCGCCGGACCTTCATCCCGAACATCTTCGCGGTGTACATGTGCCCCGCCTCGTGCAGCGCGACGGACACGCAGATGCCCAGCGCGAAGAGCACGAGCCCCAACAGCCAGATGAGCACGTCAGATCCTTCCCGGCCCGACGACACCATCGGGGCCAGCGGTCACCGCGAGGTGTTCTCTCGCGCGGGCGCGGGCCCAGTGCTCGGCGGCGAGCACCTCCTCGACGTCGCGCGGCTCGCCCTGCCAGTCCGCCGCGTCGTCGAGTACCCGCCCAATAGTGTCCACAATGGCTGTGAAAGTGGTGTCGCCTCGCAGGAACGCCGCGACGGCCTCCTCGTTGGCCGCGTTGTAGACCGCGGGCAGGCAGCCGCCGGTCTCGCCTGCGGCGCGGGCCAGCCGGACGGCGGGGAAGGTCTCGTGGTCCAGTGGCTCGAAGGTCCACTGGCTGGCGGTGGTCCAGTCGCACGCCTTGGCGGCGCCGGGGATGCGGTCCGGCCAGCCCAGGGCCAGCGCGATCGGCAGCCGCATGTCCGGTGGGCTGGCCTGGGCCAGGGTCGAGCCGTCGGTGAAGGTGACCATGGAGTGCACGATCGACTGCGGGTGCACCACGACGTCGATCCGGTCGTAGGGCACGTCGAACAAGAGGTGTGCCTCGATCAGCTCCAGCGCTTTGTTGACCAGTGACGCCGAGTTGACCGTGATGACCGGGCCCATCGCCCAGGTCGGGTGGGCGAGGGCCTCTTTGGCGGTGACGTGTGTCAGTTCGTCGCGCCGCTTCCCCCGAAAGGGGCCACCCGATGCGGTGAGGACCAGTCGGTCGACCTCGTCGGCCCCGCCGCCGCGCAGGGCCTGGGCCATGGCGGAGTGCTCGGAGTCGACCGGGACGAGCTGACCAGGCTTGGCCGCGCCGAGGACCAGGGAGCCGCCCGCGATGAGCGACTCCTTGTTGGCCAGGGCGAGCCGGGCGCCGGACTCCAGCGCCTTGAGCGTGGCGGGCAGGCCCTGGGAGCCGGTGATGGCGTTGAGGACGATGTCGGCGGGCACCGCGTCGATGAGGTCGGTGACCGCGTCGGGGCCCGCGAAGATGCGGGGCATCTTGAACTGGCCTTGCGCGAACCCCCGCTTCTGCGCCTCGGCGAACAACGCGAGCTGCACGTCGGTGGCGGCGGACGCCCTGGTCACGGCGATCGCGTCGACAGCGGACTCGAGCGCCTGGGCGGCGATGAGCGCCGGATCGGACCCGCCCGCGGCGATACCCGCCACGGTGAACCGGTCGGGATTGGCGGCCACGACGTCGAGCGCCTGGGTGCCTACGGAACCGGTCGACCCGAGTACGAGCAGTGAGCGCCGGGGTGCGGTGGAGGGAGTCATCACGACCATTGTCCCCGAGTTCGGAGTGGATTTCGCACGGGTACCGGCTGACCCTCGCAAAGGGTGACACGAGTCTCCGAGGCAGCCCGGCCGACCGGGTGACCGTTAGCCCGTTCGGCCTAATTTTCGGAAGGCATGCATGGGTGCCGATCTTTCCGGGCATGTCCCCGGCGAACAAACGAGACTAAGGAGCACCGATGGGCATCCTCGGCTGGATCGTTCTCGGCCTGCTGGCCGGTCTGATCGCCAAAGCGATCATGCCGGGCAACGACCCGGGTGGCGTCATCGTCACCATGCTGATCGGAATCGTCGGCGCGATCCTCGGCGGCTTCATCGGCAACGCCCTCCTCGGCGGCGGCCTGGCGACGTTCTTCAACCTGCGCACGTGGCTGCTGGCCATCCTCGGCTCGCTCATCCTCCTGGGCGTGTACCGACTGGTCACCAGTGGGCGCGGACGAGCTCGGGTCTAGCGACCCTTGTCACACCTGCGGGCGTCGTGGAGACCACGGCGCCCGCAGTGCTGTCCGGGTATGGAACGATGAGCGGCGCACGGATCGATCAGCCTGGAGGAAACGTGGCTCGCTCGGAGCTGGAGAAGCGCAAGGCCACCCCCGCCGCCGCGTTCAGGGTCAGCCCGCAGGAGGAGCCCTCGGCCGAGTGGGGCTGGCACGGCGGCTTCCCGCGCGCCACGCTCGGCGGCGGTGTGCTGGTCGGCCTGTCCATGTTCGGCATGCTGATCGGCAACCACAGCGGCTGGACCGAGAACCTGTGGCTCATCGGCACTGGCCTGTTCCTGCTGGCGGGTGTGGGCTGGCTGGTCCACAAGCGCCGCACCTCCTGGCGCGGCTGAACCACGCCGCTGCCTCACCGCGGCGTGCTGTGCCGTTCGCCGTTAGGCGACGGTCTTCTCCGGGCGGGGCAACTTGGCGATCAACCGCTTGATCGCCCGCTGCAGGTCCGCCTCGTCGTGGCCGAAGTCGGTCAGGTACGACCGCAGTGCCGCCAGGATCAGCGTCAACTCGTCGTCCGCGACTTCGATGACCTTCGTCGCCATAGGTCAACGGTACGCGCGACTGGCTCAGAAGTTCGAGAGAACATCGGCCATGACCTGATCGATCCTGGTCGCCTCGGTTCCGGCTTGCCCTTGGCGCCTCAGCCGTGCGGGTCCTGGGCCAGGGCGAGCAGGTCGCGCCAACCGATCGAGCCCTCCGGCCAGCCGAGCGCGCGGACCATCGGCCCCGGCATGGCGATGACCACCGGCGAGGTGGCCAGAGAGGGAACGTCGACGGGGATCGAGCGGACGCGCCCGGGCTTGGCTGCGACCGCCACTCGCAGGCCGCCGAGGACCAAGGGGAGTCGCTTCACTTCGCCTCCGCGCCGAGCAGTGCGGGCCCTGGTCGCCCGGGGTCTCGGCGAAGAACAAGGCGGCGACGGCCTCGCACACCACCCCGCCAAGATCGTCCGCGGGACCCGTTCTCGAAGTCCACTGTGGACAGTCGGGGTAACGGGAATGACCCGGCAGGCGACTCCGGGATTGTGACGACGACCGCACGCGAGGATGTCGGACGACTTCGACTCCTGCCGCCGCTACTCCCTATCTTCCTTTTGTTCATAGCGATTTTGCTCACGCCGGTCGCGCCGGTCAACGTCACCCATGGGCTCTACCGCATCGACACACCCGCCTACTCGATCAGCCACCCGGACATCGAGTGCCGCAAGGACGGCACGGTCGTCACGTGCACGACTCCGGTGGCGGGCAAGGACTTGACGATTGTGCTCGACACAGCGCGGACCGAGTACCTGCGGTGCGAAGCCTCGTATGACGGGAAACCGCTAGCGTGTGCGCGCACATTCGACTACGGCCCAGGCTCGGGCCGGGTGCGGCTCGACACGTCCCTCGGTGTGTCAGCGGAGCAAGCGGCTGATCTGCGAGCCGCGGTGCCGTGGTGGACCGCCCTCATCGACGGGGACTGGATCACAGCCGCGCTCGGTCTGCTCGCCGCGCTGGCGGTGACCTCCGGGCTCCTGGCGTGGTTCTGGTCGGGAACGCCGCGCCCGGCGACGCCTCGGCGGCTGACGCGGACCGCCGTCACCGCGGTCCTGGCGTGGACCTTCCCGACGGTCTCGGGTGCTGTGCTCGCCCCGGTGAACGAGAGCCTGCTCTTCGTCCTGTTCATCCCACACTCGGTGGTGATCCCGGCCGTGATGATGGCGACTTGGCAGTGGTCGGCAGGCGGCGCGATCACGGGGGCGGTCGGCCAGCGGGTGCGGCACGTCGCGCTAGCGGTGGTGGCCACCCTTGTCTACGGCGCGGCGATGACCCTGTGGCTGTCAATCGCGGCGGGCTTCCCGGACTAGTACCTCGATCGGTCCGAGGAAGTTCGCCAGAGGTTCGCCCATGGCGACACACTTACAACGATCACGGCGATTGAGACTCGATGTCCCACGGATTCAGCACGCGGACTCCGGTGTCGACGAAGTCCTCGGTGTTTCGGGTGGCCAGGCGTACGTTATGGCGCCGACAGATCGCGGCGATCTGCGCGTCAGCCATGCTGATCGGCAGGCCACCGCGCTCGCGTGCCGCGGAGATCGCCGTGACGAAACGTCGTCAGCCGGGTACTGATCAACCCACTTGACAACGCTTTCATCCGGAACGTTCCGCATCAACTCGGAGACGACGTTGGTATCGAGAACGATCACTCAGGAAGTTCCGCTGCACGTGCGACCTCAGTCCGCGGCGGAGGCTCAACCGCCATATCGCCAGCGTCGGCGAACCGCTGGCGGATCCGTGTTGCCATGCCCGATCCTGACGTTCGCCTGGTCAGCACCGAGCTGAGAATCGCGCGAACTTCGGCTTCCATCGAACGACCGTGTTCGGCGGCCCGAATCCTCAGTTCGGCCTTCAGATCATCATCGAAATCCCGAATCGTAAACGTCGCCACTGCCCACCTCCAATGCCAGCACTGCTGTCAATGCTCGCACTTCTTGGGTTTGCTTGACGCCCCTCAGTCAGCCCTCGGCGGCGAGTTGGCCGCAGGCGGCGGCGATTTCCTGGCCTCGGGTGTCACGCACCGTGCACGCGACTCCGCCCGCGTTGACCCGGCGGACGAACTCGCGCTCGACCGGCTTCGGGGCCGCGTCCCACTTCGAGCCCGGGGTCGGGTTCAACGGGATCACGTTCACGTGGACCAACTGGCCCAGATGCTTACGCAAGCGCTTCGCCAGGAGGTCGGCTCGCCAAGGCTGGTCGTTGATGTCCCTGATCAAGGCGTACTCGATCGAGACCCGGCGACCGGAGACGTCGGCGTAGTGACGAGCCGCTTCCAACACCTCGTCCACCGCCCAGCGGTTGTTCACCGGCACAAGCGTGTCGCGCAACTCGTCGTCCGGAGTGTGCAGTGACACCGCCAAACGAACCTGCATCTTCTCGTCCGCCAGCTTGCGGATCGCGGGAGCCAACCCGACCGTCGACACCGTCACCGACCGCTGCGAGATACCCAGACCCTCAGGCGCCGGATCACAGATGCGATGGACCGCCTCGACCACACGCTTGTAGTTCGCCAGAGGTTCGCCCATGCCCATGAAGACGATGTTGGACAGCCTGCCCGGCCCACCCGGCAGCTCACCGTCGCGCATCGCGGCGGCGCCCATGCGGACCTGGTCGACGATCTCGGCGGTGGACAGGTTGCGGGTGAGACCGGCCTGGCCGGTGGCGCAGAACGGGCAGGCCATCCCGCAGCCCGCCTGGCTGGAGATACACAGCGTCGCGCGGTCCGGGTAGCGCATGAGGACGCTCTCGATGAGCGTGCCGTCGTGGGCGCGCAGCAGGGTCTTGCGGGTGGTGCCCTCGTCGCAGGTGACCTTGCGAATCACGGTGAACAGGGTCGGCATGAGGTCGCTGACCAGCTTGTCCCGGCTCGCGGCGGGGATGTCGGTCATGGCGTCGGGGTCGACGGTCAGCCTGCTGAAGTAGTGGTTGGCCAGTTGGGCGGCGCGGAAGGGCTTCTCACCCAGCTCGATCACGGCGTCGCGGCGTTCGGCGGGGCTGAGGTCGACCAGGTGCCGCGGCGGCAGACCGCGGCGCGGGGCGTCGAAGACGAGAGGGAGGGCAGTCATAACCGCTCCAGTGTCTCATGGGCGGCTGACGAGCCAGAACATCACCGGACCGGCACCCACAGCCCCGTCCGCCTGACCGCCTGAGTCCGCGCCCACGCCCGGCTGGCCCGCCATACCAGGCGTGGATAGATTGGGAAGCCGCCGACGACTCGGGATGTGCCATGCCGCAGCCAGAAGGTCAGGAACTAGCTGAGATCCGCGCGCGCCGCGACGAGCTGCGGGAGCGCTACCTGCGTTCCGGGCAGACCACGACGGTCCGCGGCATCCACCATCTGGCGCTGATCTGCCGGGATGTCGAGGAGACCATCCGCTTCTACCAGGACCTGCTCGGGTTCCCGCTGGTCGAGCTGGTGGAGAACCGTGACTACGCCGGGTCCAGCCACTTCTTCTTCGACATCGGCAACCGCAACCTGCTCGGCTTCTTCGACTTCCCCGGCCACGACCACCCGCCCTTCACCGAGACCATCGGCGGCGTCCAGCACCTGGCGATCTCGGTGTCGGCGGAGATGTTCGCTGCGGCCAAGACGAAGCTCGACGACGCGGGCATCGAGTACCTCGGGCCCGATCGCGGCGTCGAGGACAGCGTGTACTTCCGCGATCCGAACGGGGTCGGGCTGGAGCTCTACCGAGAGCAGCTGGGTGTGTTCGATGGGATCAAGCTGCTCGACTGACCCGCGTTCACTGGCTGAACCAGCGCCGCAGCCGTGATCGCCGAACCGGCTCCCGCCGCAGCGCGGTGCGCGCGCAATCGGGACATGGGGGCCGTGGGACACAGGCCGACGGCGCCTCGACGACCGCCGACCCGCACAGCGTGCGGTGCAGCCCGTCGCGGGTTCGGTGCAGGACGAGCACACCGTGGTCGAGTCCGTCGTCCACACACGTGATCCAGTCGACCTCGGCGATTCCAACACCCACAGCGACACCCCTCTCGACCGGATTCGTCCATGATCGCCTGTGGACACCCGGTTCGGGGCATGTCACTTGGTCATAACTCTGACGATCACCGCCACCAAGTTGCGATATCGTCCCCCACCTGCGAGAACGACAGTAGGACTCGACCGAACGGGCGTATCGCGCCGTTCGTATGACGGAGGACGCCCCGCGACGTGACCGGTCAGGAGAACCACGACGAGGCCGCGCGGTCGCTGACGACCCGGGCCCGGGAACTGCTCGCCATCGCCCACAGCGGCGCCCCGGACCTGCCCTGGGTGGCCGCCGAGCTGGCCACGCTGGCCGTGGAGGTCGGCGCCCACTCCGATCCGGTCGAGGCGGGCGCGGTGCACCGGGCGCTGGCGGCCACGACGCTGATCAGCCCGGAGACCGCCCGCGCGGGCGCGAACCTGCTCGACCGGCTCATCGAGTTCGCCGGGGCCCAAGGGTTTCCGCTGCTGCTGGCCAGCGGGCACGCGCTGCGCGGGACCGCCGCGCTCATGATCGACCCCCATGCCTTCCTCCCCACCGACGCCGCCGCCGCGCTGTCGATCATCGACGACGACCGCGCGCAGGCGGCCGACTTGCCCGCCCCGGTCCGGGCCCGCCAGCTGGCGCAGGCGCTGAGCGACATCGCGATCCTGCTCTGTGCCCTGGGCATGTTCGAGGTGGCCGACGAGATGTTCCGGCGTGGGCGGCGCAAACTCATCGGCCACGCCGACCAACACGACACGGTCACCTACCAGCTCAACCGGGTCGAGGTGCTCGTGCGCTGGGGTCTGCAGGCCGAGCAGCACCACGACCCGGACGCCGCGCGCCGCCGGTTCGCCGGTGCCGCCCGCGCCGCGACCGCGGCCGAGAACGCCATGGCGCACAGCTTCTATCCGGGCACCGAGACGACCGCGGCCCGCACCGAACCGATCATCGCGGTCGCCCACGCGCTGCGCGATCCCGGCGCGGACCACCTTGACCTGCTGACCGAATGGCTCGACCGCACGCTGCGCGCCGACGACCGCGCACTGCTGTCCCTCGCCAGGGCCCGGTGCCTGGCCGAGACCGGTCGCCGGGACGCCGCGGCCGCCGCGCTCCGGCTGGCGGCACTGGGTCCCGCGCCGGTCGAGTCGCTGCTACGGCAGATGGTGCACGGCGAGCTCGCCAGGATGACCGCGACCGCCGTCCGCGACGAGGGCTGGCGCAGCTACGCCAGCCAACTCGAAGCCGAGTTGCGCGCCCAGCACGCCACCCGGCTGAGCACGCTGCGCAAGGCCGTCGAACACGCGACCCTGGAGCGCGCGCACACCGCCTTGCTGCGCAGCGCGAGCCTCGACCCGCTCACCGGGCTGCCACACCGGGCCGCGCTGGAGACGCTGCTCAGCACCCTGGTCGAGTCCGCCGACTCGCCGTTCGCGGTCGCGCTGATCGACCTCGACCGGTTCAAGTGGGTCAACGACACCCACTCCCACTTGCACGGCGACGAGGTGCTCAAAGCGGTGGCGACCGCGCTGCGGCACGGACTGCGCGACTCCGACGTGCTGGCCCGCTACGGCGGCGACGAGTTCGTCGCCGTCCTGTCCCAGATCGACCAGCACGACGCCATGTCCGTGCTGAACCGCATGCGCGCCACGGTCTGCGCGCTGCCCGAACCAGTCGGCCGAGGCGTCACGGTGTCGGTCGGCGTGGTCGCCCCACACCCGGGCGAACCCGCCGCGGCGGTGCTCCGCCGCGCCGATCGGGCGATGTACGTGGCGAAGCGGGCGGGCGGCGACCAGGTCCGCTCGGCGTGAGTCAGCCGGTCGACGGCGGTGGAGGTACCGCCGTCGACCGGTCGCAGACCCAACTCAGGGCGCGGTGTAGCCCAGCGTGTAGCCGCCGGATCCGCTGTACGCGTGGATCCGGTAGCGGTACCGGCCCGCTGTCCCGGTGTAGGTCACCTTCTCGTCGGCCGCCGAAGTGGCGCCGCTGGCCACGTTCGACCACGCGCTGCCGTTCCACTTCTGCAGATACAGGTCGAAGTCGGTGCCGTTCGGACCATCCAGGCAGGCCTTGTGCTCCCCGGAAACCGTTGTCTCGTAATAGTTGTTGTCCGGCTGGTAGGCGTTGCCACCCGAGGCCAGCGTGCCGGTCTTGGTCACCTGGTATCCGGCGCAGCCGGTCGGCGGAGGCGTGCCGCCGAGGTTCAGGCTCCACGTGCGCAGGGTGCCGGTGTCGCCGGAGGCCGCGTCCTGGACGCGCAGAGTCCACGTGCCGTTGGCGGTCTCGCCGGACAGGTTCGCCGTGTAGTCGCGGATGACGTTGTCCGTGGCTCCCCCGGTCCGGTTGTGCAGCACGTAGGTCGAACCGTCCGGCGCGACCAGGGTGATGACTAGATCCCCCTGGTAGGTGTGCAGGATGTCGACGTGCACGGCGCTGGTCGCCGACGGCGTCGCGGAGCAACCCGCGATCGTGATCGCGCTCTCGACGGTCGCCTGATCGGGGATGGCGACCGGCGTCGCGTTGGTGCCCGAACATCCACCGGTGCCGCTCACCACCAGCGAGTACGCCGCCGTCTTCGTTCCGCTCGTCCCCGCGGCCGAGATCGTCACCGGGTAGGTGCCCGGCGGCGTGGTCGTCGAGGTGGCCACGGTGAGCGTCGACGACGCCCCGGATGTGACCGAGGTGGGCGCGAAAGTCGCGGTCGCGCCCGCGGGCAGACCGGACGCGGACAACGTCACCGTCTGCGCGCTGCCGCTCGTCGTGGTCGTGTTGACCGTCGCTGTGGCCGACCCGCCGGGTGCGACCGTGCCGCTGGACGGCGCGACCGCGACCGAGAAGTCGTTGCCCGGCTGGGAAAGCCCGGTCACCGGCAGGGTGAGCGTGCTCAGCCCGGGTGCCAGACGCAACGTCGTACCGGCCGTCGGCCGCAGGGTGTAGTCATAGTCGGTGGAGATCACCACGAGCCCGATGCGGTGGCCCGACGCGAAGACGTAGTCCTTCGGCTGCATCTTGAACGTGAGGTCGTACTCGGTGCCCTGGACGAGCGCCGAGCCCGACGTGATGTCGGTGCGGTTCTGCGGGTCCAGCCAGCCGCGGGTGACGATCACCGGCGAGGAGCCGCCGTAGTCGACGAGCAGCGCGGTCAGGTTGGCGTCCTTGCGGTTCTCCACCGCCATCCGCAGCGACACCCTCGGGGCGCCGGAGAGCTTCGCCGCCGAGGTCAAGGTGCTACCTCGGTAGATCAGCCTGCTGCCGTTGGCGCTGTCCGGGCTCGCGACCAGCGTCGAGGCCGTGGAGGTGCGGCCGTTGTCGGTGAAGGTCTGCTTGACCTCACCGCCCGCGCCGAACGACAGCGTGCCGGGCGCGGTGGCCGAGGTGGCGCCGAGCCGCAGCGTCACGTCGCGGGCCGCCGGGTCGGGCCAGTCGGCGTAGGTCTGCCAGGTGCCGTCCGGGAACTGCACGTCGGCCTTGGGCTCGGTCATGATCCCGTTGTCGATGCCCTTGAGGTGGTGGTCGAACCACCGCAGCACCGTGGCCTGATAGTCCGAACGCGACGGTGCGGCGTGGCCGCCGCGGTGCAGCCAGATCTTGCGCGGCACGTTGTTCGCCTTGAGCGCGTCCCACCACTGGGCGTACTGCATGCTCTTGACGTTCCAGTCCGCCTGGCCGTGCATGACGAACACGCCCGCGGTGACCTTGTTCGCGTCGCGCACATAGTCGCGCTGCTGCCAGAACGGGGTGAAGTCGCCGGTGACCCGGTCCTGGTTGCTGGTGATCGAGGCGAGCTGCGAGGTGCACGCCTGCCGACCGAGGACGGCCTTGGCGAGCACGTCGGCGTCCTCGCCCTGGTATCCGCCCGGCGCCACGACGAGCCCGTTGGCCCGGTAGTAGTCGTACCAGCTGGAAATCGCGGCGATGGGCACGATGGCCTTGAGCCCTGGCACGCCCGCCGCGGCGGCGGCGTTGGGCAGCGTGCCGTTGTAGGAGATGCCGATCATGCCGACGTTGCCGGTGCTCCAGGTGGCGTTGACCTGGGTGCCCGCGGCGTTGTAGCCCTTCGCCCTGCCGTTGAGCCAGTCGATGACCGCGGTGGTGCCGATCGTCTCGTTGCGGTCGCCCGAGGTCGGGCAGCCGTCGGAGTCGCCGGTGCCGATGCTGTGGCCCATGACCACGGCGTAGCCGCGCGGGACGAAGTAGTCGTCGTACCAGTCCGGAAGATCCGGCGTCGCCTTGGCCACCCTGGCGCCCTCGGCATCGGTCGACGCCACGCCGAAGATGCCTTCCTGGGGAAGGCGGTCGACGTTGGGGTTGTAGTTCGTGGCGGGCTTGAGGCCCTTGGCGTACGGGCTGTGTTCGAACACGACGGGAACGCGGGATCCGTCGGTGGGGCGGGACACGTCGATGGCGACGCGGTCGAGGCGGCCGTTGTTGTCGGTGTCGACCGTCGTCTCGACGTAGACCCGTTCCTCGACCATGGCAGATGAGCTGTCTTGGCGTGCGTATGCGGCGGTGGTGGCTAAGGGCACACCAACGGCGATCAACGCGACGGCCAACACAGCGCGGGGCAGGGACCGCATGTGTGGCTCCTTCGAATGCAGGGACACCAGACATCCAGAACCCGGACCCGCGGTCAATACGCCGAATGGCACCCGCGATTAACAGTGAACCCGATCAGTCGCAATTGGACACACTCTGACCTGCGACTTTGATCTGTCGTGGTCGCGACGCACGCCACCGCGACCACCGGCCCCCCATGTCTCCTCCGAAGCGTCGCACCCACGATCGGTTCCGACGATGCTCGACTCAAAAATTTGGCGTTGCATCGCGATAGGTTCCGATATATCGTTGAGCTATCGCGAGCGACCGCTTGCGACAACCTGAACCCAGGAGACAAGAATGCGTACGAGTTTTGGACCCAGGCGTCACGGACGACGCCACTACCGCCACGTCGAGCACCACGACTTCGACATGGACTTCGCCCCGGAGGCCGACATGACCCCGCCGTTCCCGCCGACGCCCCCCTTCCCCCCGGGCTTCGGCGGACGGCGGCACGGCGGCCACCGCGGGCCGGGTGGGCGCCAGCGCCGCGGCGACGTCCGCGCCGCCCTGCTCACCCTGCTGACCGACCGGCCGATGCACGGCTACGAGATGATCCAGGAGATCGCCCAGCGCAGTGGCGGCTTCTGGAAGCCCAGCCCCGGCTCGGTCTACCCGACCCTGCAGCTGCTGGCCGACGAGGGCCTGGTCCGCGCGGCCGACGGCGACGGCGGCAAGCGTCTGTTCGAGCTGACCGACGAGGGCCGCACGGCCGTGGCGAACCTGGGCGGAACCGCGCCGTGGGACCACGTCACCGCCGGTGTCGACCCGTCCGAGGTCAGCCTGCGCGGCGCGATGACGCAGCTCACCGCCGCGGTCATGGGCGTGTCCCAGGCCGCGAGCCCACGGCAGAAGACCAGGGCGATCGAGATCATCAACGAGGCCCGGCGCGAGCTCTACGCCGTCCTCGGCTCAGCCGACTCGGATTTCGACTAGCCCGCCTCCCCGGAATTCAAGGGTTGTCGCCTTGTCGGACTCCAGTACGGGAATGCGGGCACCGTGGTGCGGCGCCGTCACGGTCCCCTTAGGTCACGAGAGCAGCCCCACCGGCTTGCGGCGGACTAGGACGCGGTAGCCCACCGGGAATTCCAGGCCAGGCACCTCGTCGATGGCGCGCTGCGCGACGCGGGCGGAGAACTCGATCCGCAGCACCGCCGCCAGCGTCCGGCGATCCGGGAACCGCCACACCGTGGTGACCCGGTGCCGGTCGAACCCCTTCAGGTCGAAGAACTTGTCGACCTCGACCGGGTCGTACGTCGGCAGATCGGCCCGCAGCCACGGGCCGTAGGGCTCGCTGAGCCCGTCCAAGTCGATGATCACCAGCGCACCGCCGGGCCGCAGCACGCGGTCGGCCTCACGCAGCCCTGGGTCGCAACCCGGGCCGAAGAAGTACGCCGTTCTGGCGTGCACCACATCCACACTGGCGTCACCCAGCGGCAGGTCCTGCGCCGACCCGGTGACGACCCTGACCTGGGGCAGCCCCGCGATCCGGACGCGGGCCCGCTCCACCAGCGGAGGGTGCGGCTCCACGCCCAGCACGGACCGCGCCGTCTCGGCGAACCTCGGCAGGTGGAACCCGTCGCCGCAGCCGACGTCGACCACTTCGCCGGACCAGTCGCACAGGCCGCCGAGGAACCGCCACAGGGTTCCGTCGGCGTCCTGGCCGCGGTTCTCGGCCTCGTAGACCTGCGGAAAGTGCCAGATATTCGGGCTCGGCACGATCTCCGACGGGCGCAACCGCCCCAACGCCCTGGAAATCACGCCCATAACAACCAGGAAACCACAGGCCGTCACCTAAGGGGACCGTGACGGCGGCTGACCACGGTAATCACCTTGCCGCACATTCCGCATCGGTGACCAACCATAGAAATTCCGGGGAGGCTGGCGAGTCAGGCTGGGACAAAGAGGCGAAGCAGGAGCCAGGACACCACGGCGGACGGCAACAAGGAGTCCATGCGGTCCATCAGACCGCCATGTCCGGGCAGCAGCGTGCCCATGTCCTTGATGCCCAGATCCCGCTTGATCACCGACTCCACCAGGTCGCCCAAGGTGGCGGTGGCGACGATGGCGGCGCCGAACAGCACGCCCTGCCACACCTGCCCGCCGAGCATCAGGTGCACGGTGAGCGCGCCCGCGGTGATGCCCGCGACCAGCGACCCGCAGAAGCCCTCCCAGGACTTCTTCGGGCTGATCGTCGGCGACATCGGGTGCTTGCCGAACAGCACGCCCGCGATGTAGCCGCCGGTGTCGGAGCTGACCACGAGGATCATGAAGCACAGCACGCGCGCCGTGCCGTCGGCCGGGACCACCAGCATCGCGGCGAACGAGGCGAAGAGCGGCACGTAGGCGGCGGTGAACACCGACGCCGTGGTGTCGCGCAGATAGCCATCGACGCCGCCGCGGAAACGCCACAGCAGGCAGGCCAGGATCGTCAGGACGAACGCGGTGAGCAGGCCGTCGCGGCCTAGCGGCCACGACAGCCACACCATCGCCTGGCCGCCGATCAACACCGGCCACAGTGCCACGTCCAGGCCCGCGCCGCGCTTGAGCGCGCCCACCAGTTCCCAGGTGGCCACCGCCACCGCGACCGCGACGATCCCGATGAACACGTGCCGAACGGTGAGCAGGGCGAGCAGGATCGCTCCGCCCAGCACCACCCCGACGGCGATCGCCGCGGGCAGGTTGCGGCCCGCGCGCGACGCCTTCGTCTCCCCTGTGGTCACCGGGGCGCTCCCGACAGATTCATGCTCCAGCTCCCCAACGGGCCCGGCCACCATCGAAGTACTCCTCACGCAGCTGTTCGAGGTCAGACCTCGAGCAGCTCCGCTTCCTTGTGCTTGACCAGTTCGTCGACCTGGCCGACGTACTTGTCGGTGAGGTGCTGCAGTTCCTTCTCCGCGCGCGCGACGTCGTCCTCGCCGGACTCGCCGTCCTTGACCAGGCGGTCGAGCTCTTCCTTGGCCTTGCGGCGGACGTTGCGGATGGAGATCTTGGCGTCCTCACCCTTGGTCTTGGCGACCTTGACCATCTCCCGGCGGCGCTCCTCGGAGAGCTGCGGGATGGAGATGCGGATGATCGTGCCGTCGTTGCTCGGGTTCACCCCGAGGTCGGAGTCGCGGATCGCCTTCTCGATGGCGTTGAGCTGGCTGACGTCGTAGGGCTTGACGACCGCCAGCCGCGCCTCGGGGATCGCCACGCTCGCCAGCTGGTTGAGCGGGGTCATCGACCCGTAGTACTCGATGTGGATCCGGGCGAACATCGCGGGGGTGGCGCGACCGGTGCGGACGGAGTTCATGTCCTCCTTGGCCACCGACACCGCTTTTTCCATCTTTTCCTCGGCGTCGAGGAGTGTCTCGTCGATCAAGGGGGTGCTCCTTATAAGCAGTGGGTCACGCTGGTCAGTTAGTCGGCGTACTGACTAGCGTGCCGATCCTCTCACCACGCACCGCGCGCGCGATGTTCCCCTCCGTCAGAAGGTTGAACACGATGATCGGCATGTTGTTGTCCATGCAGAGGCTGAACGCCGTCGCGTCGGCCACCTTGAGGCCGCGTTCGAGCACCTCGCGGTGGGTGATGTCGGTGAACATCTTCGCGTTCGGATCGAGCTTGGGGTCGGCGTCGTAGACCCCGTCGACCGCCTTGGCCATCAGCACCACGTCGCAGCCGATCTCCAGCGCGCGCTGCGCGGCGGCGGTGTCGGTCGAGAAATAGGGCATGCCGACGCCGCAGCCGAAGATGACCACACGGCCCTTCTCCAGGTGCCGCTCGGCGCGGCGCGGGATGTAGGGCTCGGCGACTTGGCCCATTGTGATGGCCGTCTGCACCCGTGTGTCGATGCCTTCCTTCTCCAGGAAGTCCTGGAGGGCAAGGCAGTTCATCACCGTGCCGAGCATGGCCATGTAGTCGGCGCGGTCGCGGTCCATGCCGCGCTGGCTGAGCTCGGCGCCGCGGAAGAAGTTGCCGCCACCGATGACGATCGAGGTCTGCACCCCGCCGCGCACGATGTCGGCGATCTGCCGGGCAACGGCATAGACGACGTTGGGGTCGACCCCGACCTCGCCGCCGCCGAACATCTCGCCGCCGAGTTTGAGCAGTACCCGGCGGAAGCTGCCGTTCTGCGTCACGTAGACACCCTCCTCGTGACTATGCCCCGCCCCCGGGAACTCCGGGGACGGGGCATAACCCTAGTCACTTAATCGCTTTGCGCAGGTCAGGCCTGGCCGACCTCGAAGCGGGCGAACCGGGTGACGGTGACACCGGCCTCGTCCAGCACGGCCTTGACCGACTTCTTGGAGTCGACGACCGAGGACTGCTCGATCAGCACGACGTCCTTGTAGAAGCCGTTGACGCGACCCTCGACGATCTTGGGCAGCGCCGCCTCCGGCTTGCCCTCCTCGCGCGCGGTCTCCTCGGCGATGCGGCGCTCGGTGGCCACGACGTCGGCCGGGACCTCGTCGCGGGTGACGTAGCGCGGCTTCATGGCGGCGATCTGCATGGCGACCGCGCGGGCCACCTCCTCGCCGTCGCCGGTGAACTCGACCAGGACGCCAACGGCGGGCGGCAGGTCGGAGGCGCGGCGGTGCAGGTAGGTGGCGGCGGTGCCCTCGAAGACGACGACCCGGCGCAGTTCGAGCTTCTCGCCGATCTTGGCGGAGAGGTTGTGCACGGCCTCGCCGACGGTGGAGCCGTCGAGGTCGGCGGCCTTGAGCAGCTCGACGTCGGTGGCCTTGGCGGCCTTGGCGACGGCGACGATCTTGTCGGCCAGTTCCTGGAACTCGGCGTTCTTGGCGACGAAGTCGGTCTCGCAGTTGAGCTCGACCATGACGCCGCCGTCAGCGGCGACCAAGCCCTGGGCGGTGGAGCGCTCGGCGCGCTTGCCCACGTCCTTGGCACCCTTGATGCGCAGGATCTCAACGGCCTTCTCGAAGTCGCCGTCGGTCTCGGTCAGCGCCTTCTTGCAGTCCATCATTCCGGCGCCGGTCAGGTCCCGGAGCTTCTTGACGTCGGCCGCGGTGAAGTTCGACATCGTGCGTTTTCCGTCCTTCTTCGGTTACGCGCGTTCTGCGGTGTTTGTGGCACGACGCCCGCCCGGACGGTGAGGTCCGGGCGGGCACCGTGAGCCGAGATCAGGACTCGGTCGGGGTCTCGGTCACGGCCTCGGCTTCGACCGCGACGGCGGGCTCGCCGTCAGCGGGGGCGGAGGCGGGGGCGGCCGCGGGGGTCTCCGCACCGGCGAGCAGCTCCTGCTCCCACTCGGCCAGCGGCTCGCTGCCCGCGCCCACCTCGGGCTTGTCCGACCCGTTGCGCGCACCGGAGCGCGCGATGAGCCCGGCGGCGGCGGCCTCGGCCACCACCTTGGTCAGCAGCGCGGCGGAGCGGATCGCGTCGTCGTTGCCCGGGATCGGGTAGTCGACCTCGTCCGGGTCACAGTTGGTGTCGAGGATCGCCACGATCGGAATGTTCAGCTTGCGCGCCTCGCCGACGGCGATGTGCTCCTTCTTGGTGTCCACGATCCAGATGGCGCTGGGAACGCGCGCCATGTCGCGGATACCGCCGAGGGTGCGCTCCAGCTTGTCCTTCTCGCGGGTCAGCATCAGGATCTCTTTCTTGGTGAGACCCTGGAAGCCACCGGTCTGCTCCATCGACTCCAGCTCCTTGAGGCGCTGAAGACGCTTGTGCACGGTGGAGAAGTTGGTGAGCATGCCGCCCAGCCAGCGCTGGTTCACGAAGGGCATGCCGACGCGGAGAGCCTCGTTGGCGATCGCTTCCTGCGCCTGCTTCTTGGTGCCGACGAACAGGATCGAGCCACCGTGCGCGACGGTCTCCTTGACGAACTCGTACGCGCGGTCGATGTAGGTCAGCGTCTGCCGCAGGTCGATGATGTAGATACCGTTGCGGTCGGTGAGGATGTAGCGCTTCATCTTCGGGTTCCAGCGGCGGGTCTGGTGCCCGAAGTGCACGCCGGAATCCAGCAACTGCTTCATGGTGACGACGGCCATGGCCGGGTTCGCACCTCTTCATTTCGGGCGCACCCTGGCTGTTGGGCCGGGCACGCGATCTCGGTTGTCGCGACCGGCCATGGTGGCCTGTCGCCCTGGTGCAGTGCGGGCGCCCGAACCCGCTGGTCAAGAGCCCACCAACGAGACCGCCGAGCACCCAAGATTCGCCACGGCCCGTTCACCGAACAGCCGCGGACGCGCACTGGCACGCGAAGTCACCCCATGTCGCCACGGGACGCGGACAGAAGTGTACGCCGCGAGGGCACCGAACCGAGAACCGGAGCCCCGGGTTATCCACATCCCCGAATCCATCCACACCCGCGTGCGGAGTGGTGGCCACCCGGATCCACTATCGGGAACCTGGACACATGGCCTCTGACCAGCCCCGACTCCGTCTTCCCACGATCATCGCGCTGCTCGCGCTCGTCTTGGCGTGGCTCATCCCCAGCCACCCCGCCCAGACCGACCCCGCCCTGGTCGCTCAGCAGGTTCTTGTTCCTTCCCGCCGTGACCCCGACGGCGGCCGGTTCACCTGGCCGCTGGGTCCACCGCGCGAGGTCGTGCACCCGTTCCGGGCGCCGCCCCACCCTTACGGCCCAGGCCATCGAGGCGTCGACCTGGCCGGGCCCGAGGGCGCGCCCGTGTTCGCGGCCGGGGACGGTGTGGTGGTGTTCGCCGGGTGGGTCGTGGATCGGGGTGTTGTCTCCGTCGACCACGATCCCGACCTCCGCACGACCTACGAGCCCGTCACCCCGACCGTCACGGTGGGCGCCCGGGTGCGGCGCGGCGAGCAGATCGCGGTGCTCGTGGCAGGCCACGGGAACTGCGCGGACCCCTGTCTGCACTGGGGCCTGCGTCGTGATCCCGACTACCTGGATCCGCTGATGCTGCTGTGCGGCGGGCGAGTGCGCCTGCTGCCCTTAGACCTCGGCGGCCTCGAGCAGCTTGGCCCGCAGGCGCAGCACCGCTCGGGTGTGCAGCTGGCAGACCCGCGACTCGGTGACGCCGAGGACGCGGCCGATCTCGGCGAGGGTGAGGTTCTCGAAGTAGTAGAGGGTGACGACCACGCGGTCGCGCTCGGCCAGCCGCCCGATGGCCTCGGCGAGCTGGCGGCGGTTGTCCTGGTCGACAAGCAGCGCCACCGGATCCTCGGCGGCCTCGTCCTCCAGCGTGTCGGCCAGCGAGGTCGCGCCCCGCCCGGCGGCGGCCAGTTCGTCGAGTGCGACGACGCTGGTGAGCTGGAGCTGGGCATAGACGTCGCGCAGTTCGCCGACCGACAGCCCCAGCTCGGCGGCGAGCTCGCCGTCGTTCGGGGTGCGCTGCAGCTTGGCCCCGAGCCGCTCGATGCCGCGCTCGACCTCCCGGGCCCGGCCGCGCACCGCTCGGGGAACCCAGTCCTGGGCCCGCAGGTCGTCCAGGATGGCGCCGCGGATGCGCTGCATGGCGTAGGTCTCGAACTTGAGCCCGCGCTCCGGCTCGAACTTCTCGATCGCGTCGACCAGGCCGAAGATGCCGGATTGGATCAGGTCGGACACGTCGACATGGGCGGGCAACCCAGTGCCGACCCGCCCCGCGACGTACTTGACCAGCGGCGCGTAGTGCAGCACCAGCCGGTCGCGCAGACCGTGCTCGCGCCGCTCGCCGTAGCGCCGCCACAGCGCGACGATGCCTGCCTCGACATCGTCGGCGGTGCGGTTGTCGCCAGGGAGCACCCCGGAGTTCGCGCCGACCCCGAATGGGATGGCGTGGCCGTTCGCGGTGGGTCTGGACTCCGGGGACGGCGCCGCCGGTGTCCGAGATCCAGCCCCGGGTTCACCGGGAACGGGGATGGGTTCGGTCATGGATCGCCTTCAGCCGTTCGACGGTCACGTGGGTGTAGAGCTGCGTCGTTGAGAGCGTAGCGTGACCAAGTAACTCCTGGACGCTACGAAGGTCAGCACCCCCTTCGAGCAGGTGTGTTGCCGCAGAGTGACGAAGCCCGTGCGGCCCCACATCCGGCGCCCCCGACACCGCCCCGACGGCGTCGTGCACGATGCGGCGCACACTCGCAGGTTGGAGCCGTCCCCCGCGAGTACCCAGCCACACTGCCGGCGGGGAATCCTTCCGGGCAAGTGTCAGCCGTCCGTGATCGAGCCAGTTCCGCATCGCGGCCGCGGCCGGAACCCCGAACGGGACCGACCGTTCCTTGGAACCCTTGCCCATGACCCTCAGTAAGCGCCCGCTCAGGTCGATGTCGTCGACGTCGAGCCCGCACAGCTCGGACACCCGGATCCCCGTGGCGTAGAGCAGCTCCAGCAGCGCGTGATCACGCAACGCCACCGGGTCGAGCTGCTGCGCGCCCGTCTCCGAAACCCGCATCAGCTCGGCGGCCTGGTCCTGCCGCAGCACCGACGGCAACGTCCGATGCCGCACCGGCGACACCAGCCGCGCCCCAGGATCAACGGCCAAGTGCTCCCGCCGGTACGCCCACGCGGTGAACGTCCGCACCGCCGCCGCCCGCCGAGCCATCGTCGTCCGACTCGCCCCGGCCGCCAACTGCGCCGCCAGCCACCCCCGCAGCTCAGCCAAGTCCAAGCCGACGTCCCTCAGATTCCCGAGCGCGCCTTGCTCGCCGTCCGCGACAACGAGGGTGCCGCTCGGCCCTGCTTCCATTCCGAGCACGTGGCCGAGTAGCGATACCGCGTCGCCCAGGTAGGCGCGGACGGTGTGTGGGGACAGGCCGCGTTCAAGGGCCAGGTGGTGTTCGTAGTCGTCGAGTACCGCTCGTACCGGCGTGGGCAGGGCGGCGCGGATCCCGAGCAGATCGACCCTGCGCGGGCGGCTGGAGGCAGGCGGCACCCTCCTGACGCTGCGCCATCGGCGGGCTCGGGTCAAGCATCGCCACGCGGTCAAGATCGACGGTGCTGCTTCGTCGTCAAGATCGCGAGGCCAGGCGGGCGGTCCGGATCGGCGGCATGGGGGGCGATCAGGATCGGGAGCGGTGCCAGCCCTCCTCTCCGCGGACCACCAGTCCCGTCATCTCCAGCTCCGGGAGAAGCGCCCGCACTCGGGCCAGCGGCACGCCCGAGAGCGCGGCGACTCGCTCTGGGCTCAGGCCGCTGGGGCCCTTGCCGAGCGGCAAGGCCTCGTGGACGCGGAGGGCTTGGTCGCCGAGTCCGTCGGTCGTTCTCTTGGGTCGGGTTGGTTCCGGCGCGAGGTCCACGCCGACCTGGCCGACCCCTTCGAGGACCTCCGCCACCGAGCACACCACCGTCGCCGAGCCGGTGCGGAGGAGTTCGTGGCAGCCCAGCGACATCGCCGAGGTGATCGGGCCGGGCACCGCCAGCACCGTCTTGCCCAGCGCCGCCGCCGTGGAGGCGGTGTTCCGGGCGCCGCTGCGGACGCCTGCCTCGACGACCACGGTGCCCGCGCTCAGCGCGGCGATCAGCCGATTCCGTACCAGGAAACGGTGTTTGGCTGGCGGAGTCCCTGGCGGGTACTCGCTGATCACCGCTCCCGTCTCGCCGATGCGGTCGAGCAGGCGCGCGTGGCTCGCGGGGTAGCGCACGTCGACACCGCACCCGAGGACGGCGATCGTGGTGCCCTCGGCGTTCAGCGCGCCGCGGTGGGCGGCGCCGTCGATGCCGTACGCGGCACCGGATACGACGGTCATCCCGGCCTCGGCGAGGCCGTAGCCGAACTCGGCGGCCACGTGCTCGCCGTAGCCGGTCGCGGCGCGGGCGCCGATCACCGAGACCGATCGTCGCAGGGCCGAGTCGACACCGGTCGGCCCGCGAACCCACAGCGCCAGCGGTGGCGCCGCCCATCTCAAGCCCCGCGCGTGCGCGTTGCGCAAGGCGAGCAGCGGCCACTCGGGCCACTCTGGGTCTTCCGGTGTCAGCAGTCGCGCCCCGACCGCTTGCGCGGCAGCGAGATCGACGTCGACGAAGTCGGATTCTCGCCGGGCCGAGGTCTCGTCCATCACCGATCGCGGCGCCTCGCCCGCCCGGACCCGCGCGGCCGCCTCGACCGGACCGCAGACGTCGACCAAGGCCGCCAGCGCCGGGGCGGGTGGCTCGGCGACACGGAGCAGGTAGGCGCGGGCGCGGCGTGCGGGATCGTCTGTCGCCAAAGGACTCATTGATCGGACTCCAAGCTGTCAGGCGGCCGCGCGGCGGTCGCGGAACTCGAGCGCGGCGGCCACGTGGTCGGCGGTGGGGGTGGGCGATTCGGCCAGGTCGGCCAGGGTCCAGGCGATCCGGAGGCACCGATCCGCTCCGCGCGCGGTCAAGGCGCCGGTCTTGAGGCCGCGGTCGAGCAGCGTGGTCACCTCGCGCGGCAACGCGAACTCTCGACGCAGAACCGGGCCTGGCGCCTCGGAATTGGTGCGCCAGCCATGACTCGACCACCGCTCGGCCGCCCTCAACCGCGCGGCCTCGACCCGGCCCCGGACTTCGCTGGTGGACTCGGCGACGCTGTCCTCTGTTCTGGTCATGACCGTGACCGGGCGGGTGCGCACGCGGATGTCGATCCGGTCGAGCAGCGGACCGGAAAGCCTTGCCAGATAACGTCTCCTGGCATAGGGCGGGCAAACGCAGTCGGCCTCGCGCGGCGGTGCGCACGGGCACGGGTTCGTGGCCAGCACCAGCTGGAATCCCGCCGGGTAGCGCACGACGCCGTCTCGCCGGGCGAGCCGGATCTCGCCTTCCTCCAGCGCTGTCCGCAGCGCCTCCAGCCGGTCGGACGCGAACTCGCAGGCCTCGTCGAGGAACAAGATCCCGCGGTGCGCCTTGCTGATCGCGCCCGGTTTCGCCATGCCGACGCCGCCGCCGACCAAGGCGGGCACCGACGTGGTGTGGTGTGGGGCGATGAACGGCGGGACCGTGATCAAGGGCGACTCCGCCGCGAGCAGGCCCGCGACCGAGTGGATCGCGGTGACCTCAAGGGCTTGCTCGGAGGTCAACGCGGGCAGCAGCCCTGGCAGCCGTTTGGCGAGCATCGTCTTGCCGGTGCCTGGCGGGCCCGCCAGCAGCAGGTGATGACCGCCCGCCGCGGCGACCTCCAGGGCCCATCGCGCCTCCGGTTGTCCGAGCACGTCGGCGAGATCCGGTGGTTCGGCGGGTGGCGTGGCGGTGAGCGTGTCCGGGCGAGCCAGGATCTCCTCGTCGCCGCGTGCCCAGGCCAGGACGTCGCTCAGGCAGGTCGCGCCGCGCACCTCCATCCCCACGACCAGCGACGCCTCCGCGAGCACGGCCGTCGGGACGACCGCGCGACGCAGGCCATGGCGGCGGGCGGCCAGCAGACAAGGCAGCACGCCCTTGACCGTGCGGAGGCGGCCGTCGAGCGCCAGTTCACCGATCAGGACTGTCGAGGCGACCAGGTCAGGTGGGGCTTTGCGGTCGGCGACGAGGACGGACAGCGCCAAGGCGAGGTCGTAGCCGGACCCGCCTTTGGGCAGCGCGGCCGGGGACAGCCCGAGGGTGACCATCTGGTCGGGCCATTGCAGGCCGCTGTTGCGCACAGCGGCTCGGACCCGGTCTTTGGCCTCGTTGAGGGAGGCGTCGGGGAGGCCGACGATCACGGTTTTCGGCTTGCCGCCGCCGATGTCGGCCTCGATCTCGACGGTGATGCCGTCGACGCCGAACAGCGCGACGGACCATGTGCGGGCGAGGACCATCAGAAGGCCCCGATCAGGTGCTTGACCTGCGCTTCCCCGCCCGGTGGCCACAGCACCGAAACGATGTCGAACCGGATCGGGCAGTGCCATAGGCGGTAGTGCAGCCGCCATTTGGTGGCCAAGCGGCGGATTCGATCGGCTTTGGCGTCGTCGACGGCCTCGGTCGGAGTGCCGTACGCGGTGGATGACCTGGTCTTGATCTCACAAATGACGAGTTGGGACCGGTCGGTCGCCACCACGTCGAGTTCGCCGTCGCCGCAGCGCCAGTTGCGGGCGAGGATCACCAGCCCGGCGCCTTCGAGGTATCGGACCGCGATGTCCTCGCCGAGTCGGCCGAGGCGCAGGTGAGGGGGCATGGCCGCTCCTGTCGAGTCGAGTGCTGTCGATCTCGACGTTGCCCGGGAACCGGGCGGTGCGACAGGGGTGTGGTGACCGGCTGTGGATGGTTGCGCGGATGTGGAAAACCCCGGAGATGTCGATCTCCGGGGTTATTCGCTGTCGGTGGGGTGTGCTATCCGCCGAAGGGGCCGTCTTCCGGGAGCCGCAGGTCCGGCTTGTCGAGTTCCTCGACGTTGACGTCCTTGAACGTGATGACCCGGACGTTCTTGACGAACCGCGCGGGCCGGTACATGTCCCACACCCAGGCGTCGGACATCCGTACCTCGAAATAGACCTCGCCGTCGGCGTCGCGCACCTGCACGTCGACGCCGTTGGCCAAGTAGAACCGTCGTTCGGTTTCCACCACGTAGGCGAACTGTCCGACGATGTCGCGGTACTCCCGGTAGAGCGATAGCTCCATCTCGGTCTCGTACTTCTCGAGATCCTCCGCGCTCATGTGCCGCGCGCCCCTCCTGGTCGTGACCGGCTCTGGACCACTGTCACTGATCGATGCGTGACAGTGGTCCACCATTCTGAACCACGGCGGCCGCCGCCACACTCAGTGCCACCCGGTGTGGCGCGCGCAGTCCGTGGGCGAGCCCCGCGGCGGCGACGTTGGCGAAGGACCAGCGGTGCTCATGGCTGGGCCCGTACTCTTCGAGCGCCTGGCTGTGCAGCCCGGTGCAGTATCCCTTGTGCACGTCGAAGCGGTAGTGCGGCATCGACTCGTGTAGGTCTTCCATCATGCGGTCCCGGGTGACTTTGGCCAACACCGACGCAGCCGCGACACACGCCGCGGCCTGGTCGCCCTTGAGGACGGGCACACTCGGCGCGGTCAGACCTGGCACGCGGAAGCCATCGACCAGCACATAGCCCGGATGCGTGGTCAGCCGCGCGACCGCCCGGCGCATGCCCTCGATGTTGGCGAAGTGCACGCCCCAGCGGTCCACCTCCGGCACGGGCACGACGACGACTGAGTAGTCCACGGCACGCTTCTTGACCAGGTCGAACATCCGGTCGCGGGCCGCGGCGGTCATCAGCTTGGAATCGGTGAGCCCATCGAGCCGATCGGCGTCGCCGGGCCGCAGTACACAGGACGCGATGACCAACGGCCCCGCGCACGCCCCACGCCCGGCCTCATCGACCCCGGCGACCGGCCCGAGCCCACGCCGATGCAGCGCCGACTGCAGGCTCCAGTTCCCGGCATCCCGCCGAAGCACCGCCCGCGGCGGCCGAAACGCGGCGGCGGTCACCAGCCCCCACCCTCTCCGGGGGGACGGCCCCTGACCAGTCTATCGGCGGTGGGGGGTTTGGAGGAGGGGGACGGCTCGGTTGTGGATGGTTGGGGGCCGCTGTGGATAAACGGCAGGAGGCGTCGGGCGCGGCGGCCCAACCACAGCGTGGGCCAGGCCGCGGCGATGCCCAGGCCCGCGGGGATGCCCACCTGCCAGGCCGGGGCCGACAACGACTGCGGGTCGTGGTCGCCGACGCCCTGCCATCGTGACGGCGGGAGGACGATGGCGCGGACCTTGCCGATGACGTTCTCGACCGGGACGAGTCCGTTCACGCCGCCACCGCCCTGGCTGCGGGAGTCGCCGGAGTTGTTGCGGTTGTCGCCCATGACGAAGAGTTTGCCCTCGGGGACGGTGATCGGGCCGAACTGGTCCTGCTTGGCCTCGCCCATCATCGGGTCCCAGTAGACGTAGGGCTCGTCCACCGGCTTGCCGTCGACCTTGACGCGGTTGTCCGGGCCGCATTCGATGGTCTGGCCGCCGACGGCCACGACGCGCTTGACCACGTCGTCCTCGTCCGGGGCGGCCATGCCGAACAGGGCGCCGATGCCCTGGAGCCAGCTGACGACGGCGTTGTCGGAGCGCTGGGAGGTGAACTCGGAGCGGTTCCAGGTCGACGGGCGTTCGAAGACGACCACCTCGCCGGGGGCCGGGTCGTTGAAGGTGTAGACCAGCTTGTCGACCAGCACCCGGTCGCCGTAGCAGCCCGCACACCCGTGCAGGGTCTGCTCCATCGACTCCGACGGGATGACGAACACCCGCGCCAGGAAGGTCTGGATGACGAAGGTCAGGACCAGCGCGACGCCGATGAGGATGGGCAGTTCCTGCCAGAATGGCCGTTTCTTCTTCTTCGGCTTCGGCTCTGTTTCCTGCTCGCCGTCGTCGCCGGGCTGGTCGGACACCGGATCAGCCTACCGACCGCCGCGGGTGAGCATGCCGCGGACGCGGCGGCCCAGCCACAGGGTCGGCCACGCCGCCGCGATGCCGATGCCCGCGGGGATGCCCGCCTGCCACGCGGGTGCGGACAGGGCCTGGGCCTGCGGGTCGTGGTCGCCGACGCCCTGCCAGCGTGACGGCGGCAGGATGATCGCGCGGGCCTTGCCGATGATGTTGTCGACCGGCACGAAGCCGTTCTCGCCACCTCCGCCCTGGGTGCGGGAGTCACGCGAGTTGTTGCGGTTGTCGCCCAGGACGAAGACCATGCCCGGCGGGACGGTGATCTCGCCGAACTCGTCCTGCTTGGCAGACGGGTCGGGCATGTATCGGTACGGCTCGTCCAGCGGCTTGCCGTCGACGGTGACCCGGTCCTCGTCGCAGCACTTCACCGTCTGGCCCTCGACCGCGATGATCCGCTTGACCACGTCGTCCTCGCTGGGCGCGGCCAGGCCGAACTGGGCGGCGAACTCCTCGAACCACGCGACCACGACATTGCCTGAGCGGTTGCTGACCACGCTGTGGTCCCACGTGGACGGCCGCTCGAACACCACGACGTCGCCGGGAGCCGGGTCGTTGAAGTAATAGACGACCTTGTCGACCAGCACGCGGTCGCCGGTGCAGCCCGCGCAGCCGTGCAGCGTCTGCTCCATCGACTCCGACGGGATGACGAACACCCTGGCGATGAAGGTCTGGATCAGGAAGGTGAGTACGAGCGCGACCACGATCAGCAGCGGCAGCTCCACCCAGAAAGGCCGCTTCTTCTTCGCTTTGGCCGCGGGCTCCGCGGTCTCGTCAAGATCGAGGTCCCGGTCGTCGACGTCGAGCTTCTCGGCGCCGCGTCCATCCCCTGGCGCGGCACCGTGTGCGTCGGACACTAATCAGCCTTCCGTGGTGTGAGTGCGTTCTTCGCGCGGCGGCCGATCCAGAGGACCGGCCACGCCGCGGCGATGCCGATCCCGGCCGGGATCCCCTGATGCCACCCCGGCGCGGCGATGTCCGCCGCCCCCTGGGGGTTGTGGTCGCCGACGCCGCGCCACCGCGACGGCGGGAGCACGATGTAGCGGGCCTTGCCGATCACCTTGCCGAGCGGGACCACGCCGCGGATGCCGCCGCCACCCTGGAACCGGGAGTCGGACGAGTTGCCGCGGTTGTCCCCCATCACCCACAGCGTGCCCTCCGGGACGGTAACCCGGTCGAACCGCTGGCGCTCGTCGGGACCGCCGTGCTCCCAGTAGACATAGGGCTCGTCGAGGGGCTCGTCGTCGACCTTGACCCGCATCTTCTCGTCGCAGCACTCGACGGTCTGGCCGCCGACGGCGATGACCCGTTTGACGAAGTCACGCTCGTCGGGCGGGGCGATGCCGATCAGCGACCCGACGTACTGCAGGCCGCGGGTGAAGGCGTTGCCCGCCTTGGCTGCCTTGACGTCGTTCTCGGTCCACGTGTTGGGGCCCTGGAAGACGACCACGTCGCCGGGGCTGGGGTCGCGAAAATCGTAGACGATCTTGTCGACGAAGACGCGGTCGCCCGTGCAGCCCGCGCAGCCGTGCAGGGTCTGCTCCATCGAACCGGACGGGATGGAATAGACGCGGCCGATGAAGTGCTGGATGAAGAACGTGAGCACCAGGGCGACGCCCGCGAGGACCAGCAGTTCCTTCCACAGGGGCTGCTTGCGTGGCGGGCGGCGGTGCCTTCCGTGGCGGGCGCGATCGTCTTCGTCATGGTCGTCCGGATCGACCTTGACCGCCGCGTTGGAACCGCGGGCGACCCCGGCTGACTCGGTCTTGGGCCGGACGTCCGGCTCGGCCTTGGCCGGAGCGACCCCGCCGGGCTCGATCTTGGGCAGTTCCGGGTAGGACCGGACGCCGGGGTGCAGAAGCCTGTCGACATCGACTTTGGGCGCGGGCAGGGCGGGTCTGGAGCCCGCGCCGGGCTCGGCCTTCGCCGGGATGCGCGGGATCAGGTCCGTGGGCGCCGCGTCGGGCTCGATCCGGGTCCGCCGGGAGATCGGCTCGGTCTTGTGCCTGGTCAGCGCATCCGGCGGGGCGATGGGGGTGGTCAAGCCATCGGGCCCGACGTCGAGGCGGCCGGAGACCGCGACGACGTCCGGGCGTCGCCCGTTGACCTCCAGCGGCACCGCCGCCGGGTCGAACGGCTTGGGCTGCCAGTGGGGCTCGGACACCGGCGGCAGTGCGTCCTCGGGCAGCGGCGAGCCGAACCAGAACTCTGGCTTGACCGGCGGCAGCTCCGGGGCGGGAGCACGGCGGATGGGCTCGGTGTAGGCGACCTCGGACGGGACCGGCTTGCCGTTGACCTTGGCGCCGTTGACGTGCGTGTCGCTCACCCGGTGGCCGTTCGTCCGATGCGGATCGGCATCAGGTGGGGAATGCCCGAAGCGTGCCGCGCCATCAGGCGGCGGCACGCGACGGGGAGATCGGTCGACCACGCACGCCAGCGTACGTGAGCCGGTGTGCTGACCGCGTCAGGAAGCGGTCTGGGGCTCGCGCTTCTCCTTGATCTTCGCGGCCTTGCCGCGCAGCTCACGGAGGTAGTAGAGCTTGGCGCGACGAACGTCACCGCGCCGGGCCACCTCGATCTCGGCGATGTTGGGGGTGTGCACCGGGAAGGTGCGCTCCACGCCGACGCCGAAGGAGACCTTGCGAACGGTGAAGGTCTCGCGGATGCCGCCGCCCTGGCGACGGATCACGACGCCCTGGAACACCTGGACACGGGTACGGGTGCCCTCGATGACGCGGACGTGGACCTTCAGAGTGTCACCCGGGCGGAAGTCCGGGATGTCGGAACGCAGCGACTTGGCGTCCAGGGCATCCAGGGTGTTCATCGGTAGTCCGTCCTCGTCTTTGGCGATGTTCTGGCCGGAGACGGCGCGCAGCCGATCTGTCCAGCCTGGGGGTCTTATGGGTTCACTCGGCAGGTTTACCCGATCAGTGAACTCAGAAAGTATGTCAGACGGGGTCACCCGACGTGAAATCGCCCCCGCGCAGCCGCTCCAGCAGCGCCCGGTCGTGCTTGTCGAGCGCGTCGTCCGGCAGGGCGGCCAGCAGGTCCGGCCTGCGTTCGAAAGTCCGGTGAAGTGCCTGGTCGCGGCGCCAGCGGTTGATCGCGGCGTGGTTGCCGGAGCGCAGCACGTCGGGCACGGGGCGATCGCGCCACACCTCGGGGCGGGTGTAGCTGGGGCCTTCGAGCAGGCCATCGGAGAACGAGTCCTGCTCGGCCGACAGTGGGTTGCCGAGCACCCCCGGCAGCAGCCGGGCCACGGCCTCGACCACCACCATCACCGCGACCTCGCCGCCGACGAGCACATAGTCGCCGATCGACACCTCGTCCACGCGCATCCGGCCTGCCGCGTCGTCGATCACGCGCTGGTCGATGCCCTCGTAGCGCCCGCAGGCGAACACCAGCCGGGGCTCAGCGGCCAGTTCATGGGCCATGGCCTGGGTGAACGGCCTGCCCGCCGGGGTCGGCACGATCAGCCGAGGGGTCTCGCCCGCGCAGACCTCGTCGAGCGCCTCGCCCCACACCTGCGGCTTCATGACCATGCCGGGGCCGCCGCCATACGGGCTGTCGTCCACGCCCTTGTGCACGTCGTAGGTCCAGCGGCGCAGGTCGTGCACGTCCAGGCTCATCAGGCCGCGCTCGACGGCGCGCCCGAGCAGCGCGCCTCTCAGGGGCTCCACATACTCAGGAAAGATCGTGACGATGTCGATCCGCACCCGAGGAGGTTAGGCCAAGCGGTCGCGGACCGCGGGGACCAGGTCGGTGAACAGGTTCTCGAACCACCGCATCAGCCCGCCGGGCAGCTCCAGCGGCGGCGGTGGACTGGCTTGGTTGGCGTACTCCTGCTCGATCACCGGCCACAGCGCGTCCCAGCGTTTGCCGGGGTGCGGGTGGGCGGTCGCGGCGGGCGGGTAGCCGGTCACCTTGAGCTCGCCGTCCAGTTCGTGCAGGACCAGGTCGAGCAGCAGGACGTACATGGGCCCGGTGGCGGCGGCGACCGAGGCCAGGCCGTGGCGGCGGACGAAGTGGGGGTCCTGCTCAGCGGCGGCGGCCAGGCGCTGGTCGGCCAGGACGAGGTGGGCGCCGACCCGGTCGGCGTCGAACTCGTCGTCCCAGAGCCGGGTGTAGACCTCGACGGCGGAGTCCGCGGACTTGAGCGTGGTCCGGTCGACGTGCGGGTGCCTGCCTGCGACGTGGGCGTACTCGTGGCCGATCATGAACCGGGCGGCGGCGTTGACCAGCAGGTCCAGCATCACGGCGCGGTGCCCGGTCAGCGACGGCAGCCGGGGCGCGCGCCAGGGATCGCCGTGGCGGAAGTGGGCGGCGAAGACGTCGGCGAGCGCGCCGACGGTCTGGGCGCGGTCGATCAGCGCGGGCTCGCCGAACATCTGCGCCGACATCATATTGATCTTCAGCGTGAGGAAGGTCAGCCCCAGCGCGCCGCGGCTGACCAGGATGAGGTCGCCGCTGTTGGCCGGGGCGCCCCAGGCGTTGACGTCGCCGAGCGGGTAGAGGGCGGTGAGCACGTGCCGGGCGTCGAAGCGCAGGCCCATCGACCGGGCCGCGGCCTCGACCTCGGCGACGCGCTGGTCGAGCACGTCCTGCAGGGTGCTGAGGCCGCTGAGTGGGTCGGCGTAGTACTCGTCGGTGGATTCCAGGATCCCGCGGATGCGCTCGGCGGCGCCGTGGCCACCCACTTCCGGCCCGATGAGGGCCGCGCTGAGGCCGTCTCGCTGCACAAGGGCGAGATAAGACCGCACCAACCGCCTGGACCGCCTGCTCATCGCCACCCCCTCGCGTCGAAAGCGGGGCCAGCGTAGCGGAGGGCCTACTCGATCAGTCCGTCTGGCGGATCGAGCACGACCCGTCCGCCCTTGACGTCGACCTCCGGCACGATCGCGGACACGAACGGCACCAGCAGCTCGCCCGCGTTCGGCCGGTCGATGACCAGCAGCTCGCCGCCGGGTCCGTGTTCGATGTCGCGCACGGTGCCGATCGGGGTCCCGTCGACCAAGACGGCGGCGAGGCCCGCCAACTCGTGGTCGTAGAACTCGTCGGGGTCGTCGATGGGCGGCAGCGCGTTCGGGTCGGCCAGCAGCAGCGCGCCGCGCATCTCCTCGGCGGCGTTGCGGTCGGGGACCTGCTCGAAACGCACCAACAGCCGCCCGGAGTGTGGCCGGGCGGCTGCGATGGTGAGCGTGCGCGTCGAGCCGTCGCGGAGCCGCGCGGTCACCGACTCGCCGAGCGCGAACCGCTGCTCGGGTGAGTCGGTGCGCAGGTCGATCGCCAGTTCGCCAGTGATCCCGTGGGCTTTCGCCACACGGCCCACGACCACCAGGTCACTCGCGTTCGTCATCTCAGTGATCGGTGTCGACCACGTCGACCCGGATGCCGCGACCGCCGACACCGGCCATCACGGTCCGCAGGGCCGTGGCGGTGCGGCCGCCCCGGCCGATCACCTTGCCAAGGTCCTCCGGGTTGACGTGCACTTCGAGCGTGCGACCACGACGGGTCGTGACCAGCTCGACCTGCACGTCGTCCGGGTGGTCGACGATGCCGCGCACGAGGTGCTCGAGAGCGTCCGCGAGGGCACTCACTCGGCCGCGGCCTCAGTCTCGGCGGCAGGAGCTGCTTCCTCGGCCTTTTCGGCCTTCTTGGGAGCGGACTTCTTCTTCGGGGTCGTCGCGTCGGTCGAGGGCTCCTCGCCCGCGGCCTTGAGCGCGGCCTCGAACAGCTCCTGCTTCGACGGCTTGGGCTCCTTGACCCGCAGGGTGCCCTCGGCGCCCGGCAGACCCTTGAACTTCTGCCAGTCGCCGGTGACCTCGAGCAGGTGCTTCACCGAGTCGGTCGGCTGCGCGCCGACACCCAGCCAGTACTGGGCCCGCTCGGAGTCGACCTCGATGAGGCTCGGCTCCTCCTTCGGGCTGTACCGACCGATCGTCTCGATCGCCTTGCCGTCGCGACGGTTGCGGGCGTCGGCGATGATGATGCGGTAGTACGGCGCACGGATCTTTCCGAGGCGCTGCAGCTTGATCTTGACAGCCACGGGTTGGGATGCTCCTCAAAGCTCTCTGTACTGCGGTGGGTGAGCGCGGCTGTCCCGAGTGGGGTCAGGTCGCCTTGCCCGAAGGTTCAGGCGCCACGGCACGGTGAGAGGGTCCGGCCATGACGGACAGCGGGTAATTGTGCCAGACGCGCTCCCGGTACTCACCCCTCGGGGTCACTCCGCGAAGGCGGCGACCTCCACACCGGCCTGGTCGAGCGCCTCGCGGACGGCTCGGGCGTGACGAACGGCACCCGGCGTGTCCCCGTGCAGGCACAGCGAGCGGGCGGGCATGGCGAGCACGGTGCCGTCGACGGCCACGATCTCTCCCGCCCCCGCCAGCCGGGTGGCCCGCTCGACGACGGCGGCCGTGTCGGTCAGCAGGGCACCGGGTTCGCCGCGCGGGACCAGGGTGCCTTCCGGGGTGTAGCCGCGGTCGGCGAACGCCTCGAACACCGGCCGCAGGCCGACCGACTCGGCGGCCTCCAGCAGCAGCGAGCCGGGCAGCCCCAGGATCGGCAGTTCGCCGAAGGCCCGCACGCCGTCGGCGACCGCCGTGGCCTGGGCCTCGTGGTGGACCGTGGCGTTGTAGAGGGCACCGTGCGGCTTGACGTAGGCGACGTGGGTTCCCGCGGCGCGCGCGATGCCATCTAGCGCGCCGATCTGGTAGAGCACCTCGTCGGCCAGTTGGCCGGGGTCGACGTCGATGAACCGGCGGCCGAATCCGGCCAGGTCGCGGTAGGACACTTGAGCCCCGACGACCACTCCCCTGGCCGCCGCCGCGACGCACACCGCGCGCATGGTCGAGGCGTCGCCCGCGTGGAATCCGCACGCGACGTTGGCCGAGGTCACGACGTCGAGCAGGGCCTCGTCGTCGCCGAGGCGCCAGACTCCGAATCCCTCACCAAGGTCGCTGTTGAGATCGATCACGGCTGCATCACCCCGAGGGTTATCAGGAACACCGCCAGCGCGGGCATGAAGTTGTTGACCTGGTGGGCGACCACGCTGGCGCCGAGCCGTCCGGTGTAGAGCCGGGCCAGGCCGATCGGAATTCCGATCACCAAGAGCAGCGAGGTACGCAATGGTTCGAGGTGGCTCACCGCGAAGATCACCGTGGTCAGGGTGAAGACGGCCCACCGACCCCAGTTGAGCCGCTCCAGGGCACCCCAGAGCAGGCCGCGGTAAATGATCTCCTCGCACAGCGGCCCGAGAAGCCACACGTACAGGAACAGGATGACGGCGGCGGGCAACGGCATCGCCTGGTCGTCGACGAGCCTGCCCAGCGACGACGAGGCGTTCTCCTCGCCGACGATCTGGGTCCATGCGGCGGCGGCGATGGTGGTGCAGACAAGGCCGATCAAGCCGAACTTCAAACCCGCCTTGAGGTCCTCGCGGTTGTAGGACCAGCGAAGGTCGATCTTCGGACCGTTGCCGCGCACTTTGGTCACCACGAGCGCGGCCAGTGTCGCCAGGAACGTGGGGACCATGGTGCCGACGAGGATCACCGCGACCGAGTCGGTCGAGTCCGGCCTGGCCAGCCCGATCACCGCGCCGATCAGCACGGCCGACAGCACGAACACGCTGAAGACGAACAGGAACGCGCCGAAGCCCCACTTGTGGTCACGCGCGGCGGGAGTCGCCACCTCGGAAAGCGGGGTCACAGCCATCGCCCCCTCTGTCCGATTGTCGGATACCCGTATCCAGTCCGCACGAGAGACTAACGCCGGACGGGCGTACGGGTGAGGGGGCGTCCCGTGAATCCCTAACCGACCACCCGACCCCGAAGCATGATCCGCTTCGGTGAGCGCAGAACCTCCAGGTCGAGGCGTGGATCTTCGTCGAAGGCGAGCAGGTCGGCCGCCGTGCCCTCGTCCAGCCCGGACCAGCCCAGCCAGGACCTCGCGGCCCACGACCCGCTCGCGATGGCCTGTTCGGCGGTCATCCCTGCCTTGTGGAGGGCGACGATCTCGTCGACCAGCCGACCGTGGGCGATGCCGCCGCCCGCGTCGGTGCCCGCGTAGACCGGCACGCCCGCGGCGACCGCCTCGGCGACCATGGATCCGGCGCGCGCGTGCAGGTCGAGCATGTGCTGGGCGTATTTCGGGTACTTGCCCGCGCCCGACGCGATGCCGGGGAAGTTCTCGATATTGATCAGCGTGGGTACCAGCGCGGTCCCCCGGCGGGCCATCTCGGCGATCACGTCGGTGGTGAGGCCGGTGCCGTGCTCGATGCAGTCGATGCCCGCCTCGATCAGACCAGGTAGCGCGTCCTCACCGAAGACATGCGCGGTGACCCGGGCGCCCGCCGCGTGCGCGACGTCGATGGCCTCTTTGAGGACGTCCTGCGGCCACAGCGGCGCGAGGTCGCCCTCGTCGCGGTCGATCCAGTCGCCGACGAGCTTGACCCAGCCGTCGCCGTACTCGACCTGCTCGGCGACGGCGGCGGGCAGCTGCTCCGGCTCGCCGACGTCGATGCCCAGGTGCGGGATGTAGCGGCGGGGGCGAGTCAGGTGGCGGCCCGCGCGGATGATGCGCGGCAGGTCGAGGCGCTCCTGCAGCGGCCGGGTGTCGATCGGGGCGCCGCAGTCGCGGATCAGCAGGGTGCCCGCGTCGCGGTCGGTCTCGGCCTGCGCGGCGGCGGTGTCGAGGTCGACCGGGCCCTGCGGGCCGATGCCGACGTGGCAGTGCGCGTCGACCAGACCGGGCACGATGTACCCGCCGTCGAACACGGTCTCCGCGCCCGGGACCGGCTGGGTGCGCACGCGTCCGTTGACGACCCAGATGTCTCGTTCGGCGTCGCCCGGCAGGACGACCCCGCGCAGGTGCAGCGCGGTCACTTGTTCTTGGGGAACTTGAGCTTCGACGGGTCGAAGCCGGACGGCATCTGGTCCAGGCCCTGCAGGCCCGGCGGCAGTTCCTGCAGGCTCGGCGGCAGTGCCGACAGGTCGGGCATCCCGGCGGGGAAGCCGGGGAAGCCGCCGCGCACCTTGGGCGGGGTCGGGCCGCGCCCCTTGCCCTTGCCCTTCTTGCCCTTCTTCGAGCGCTGGTTGGGCCGTCCGCCCGGCATGCCGAAGCGGCCCGCCATCTGCTGCATCATCTTCTTGGCGTCGTAGAACCGGTTGACCAGGTCGTTGACCTCGCGAACCTCGACGCCGGAGCCCTTGGCGATGCGCAGCCTGCGCGAGGCGTTGATGATCTTCGGGTCGTTGCGCTCGGCCGGGGTCATGCCGCGGATGATCGCCTGCAGCCGGTCGATGTGCTTCTCGTCGACCTGGGCCAGCGCGTCCTTCATCTGGCCCGCGCCGGGCAGCATGCCGAGCAGGTTGGCGATCGGGCCCATCTTGCGCACGGCCAGCATCTGCTCGAGGAAGTCCTCCAGCGTCAGCTCGCCGGTGCCGATCTTGGCCGCGGCCTTCTCCGCCTGCGCCTGGTCGAAGTGCTGCTCGGCCTGCTCGATCAGGGTCATGACGTCGCCCATGCCCAGGATGCGCGACGCCATCCGGTCGGGGTGGAACGCGTCGAATTCCTCGAGCTTCTCGCCGTTGGAGGCGAACATGATGGGCGCGCCGGTCACCTCGCGGACCGACAGCGCGGCACCACCGCGGGCGTCGCCGTCGAGCTTGGTGAGCACGACACCGGTGAAGCCGACGCCGTCACGGAACGCCTCGGCCGTGGTCACCGCGTCCTGGCCGATCATGGCGTCGACCACGAACAGGACCTCGTCGGCGCCGATGGCGGCCTTGATGTCGGCGGCCTGGCGCATCATCTCCTCGTCGACACCGAGGCGACCGGCGGTGTCGACGACGACGACGTCGTGCTGGGCGCGGCGGGCCTCATCGATGGACGCGCGGGCCACCTGGACCGGGTCGCCGACGCCGTTGCCCGGCTCGGGGGCGAACACCGCCACGCCCGCGCGCTCGCCGACGACCTGGAGCTGGGTCACCGCGTTGGGGCGCTGCAGGTCGCAGGCCACCAGCATCGGCGCGTGGCCCTGGGTCTTGAGCCACTTGGCGAGCTTGCCCGCCAGCGTGGTCTTACCGGCACCCTGGAGACCCGCGAGCATGATCACCGTCGGCGGCGTCTTGGCCAGGTTCAGCCTGCGCGTCTCACCGCCGAGGATCGCGACGAGTTCCTCGTTGACGATCTTGACGACCTGCTGGGCCGGGTTGAGCGCCGCGGAGACCTCGGCGCCCTTGGCCCGCTCCTTGACCTTCGCGATGAAGGTGCGCACCACGGGCAGCGCGACGTCGGCCTCCAGCAGCGCGATGCGAATCTCGCGTGCGGTGGTGTCGATGTCGGCTTCGGACAGGCGCCCCTTGCCCCGCAGGTTCTGCAGGACGGAAGTGAGCCGGTCGGAGAGGGTGTCGAACACGGGTGCGGCGCTCCAGCCAGGTCAGGTCGAAATCCGATGCTCGATCGAGGGTAGCCGCTCTCGGTAGCGGGCCGTGACCACAGGCCCGGGTCGGCCGCCAGGAAACGGGCTGGATCGTCGGCCCCGAATGATAGCTTCGGCGCTGATCAAGGGGGCTCCGATGAACGACTTCGAGGTCGGCGCGAGCGTGCGGGCGGGGCGCCTCGCGGCGGCCGCGGCGGTGCTTCTCGCGCTGAGCACGGTGATCCTGTTCGCCTCCGTCCCGCGTGGCGGGCGGTTTGTGCTGGTCCTGGCCGTGATCGTGGTCGGCGGGATCCTGTTCGGCAGCGCCGACCGCCACGGCGGCAGACTCGCCGAGGTGCTCGGGCGCGGCGTCGTGCGCGGGATCGGCGGCGGCGCGGTGTTCCTGGGCTGCTACCTCGCCGGACCGCTGCTGGTGGACATGGCGGCGAGGTCGGAGTCGCCGCCGTCGCCGAGCCAGTTGATCCTGTTGACGTTCCTGCCGCCGCTGGTCGCCTTGACCATGCTGGCGGCGAAGCGGTCGCGGGCCGCGTCGGTCGGCGTCGGCATGGTCGTGTCCACCGTCGTGTTGATGTTGCTAGTGCTGGGCGGCGTCGGTCCCGCGACGACCGCGCTGAGTCTGCTGTCGCTGTCGATCGTCGCCGCCGTGGTCGCTGTCTCGTCAACCTCGGCGCTGAGTGTGACCGCCAGCGCCGCGGGCGCGATGGCGGCGACCGCGGCGGTGGGCGCGGGCGTCCTCCCGCTGGCCGCGTTCACGGGGAACGACGCGGTCGACATCGCCACCGCGGCCTACAACCCTGGGATGCGGGTCCTGATCGCGACCGCGGGTCTGCTGCTGGCCGCGCTGTTCGGCGCGGTGGCCTGGCTGCGCCGGGACGCGGCGGGCGGCGTCATCGCGGGCTCGGCGCTGATCATCCCGCCGGTGGCCGTGTTCGATCCGGTGGCGAGCACGCCAGTGGCCGGGTTCCTGGTGGTTCCGGTGCTGGCCGGTGCCGTCGTGGTGGCGGGGTTGACGCTGCCCGCGGCGCGCGCGTTGGCCGATCGGGTGGCGGGCGCGTTGCGGCCGGGTGGGGCGACCTCGGCGCGGGCGCTGCTCGCGGCCGGCGGGCTCGCCGTGCTCGTCTTCGCCGCGGAGCCGCTGCCGCTGCTCGGCTTCGGGAAGCGGGTCGAGGGCATCGTCGTGCTGGTGCTGCTGGTCGCGGTCACCGGGCTCGCAGCGCGTCTGACTGGCCCGTCCGGCGCATTGCTGGCCGGCGCGACCTTGATCGCGTGGTCGGCGGCGTCGCCGTGGTTCCGGCTGATCGTGGACACCTTCGGTCCTGAGGACGGGCCGTACGGCCGGATCGAGCTGCGCACCGGGATCGGGCTCGCCGTGGCGCTTCTCGTGTGCTGGGTGCTGATTCGCGCGCACCGCCACCCCGGCGTGGTGGCGGCCGCCGCGTATCTGCTCTTGGGCCAGCTGGGCAATCTCGTGTGGACGGTCACCTACGACGGCGAGACCGCGGCCGTGTGGACGATGGCGGTGCCGCTGCTCCTGCTGGGACTCCCCGCCGCGGTGATCGCGCTGCTGAGGAGAAACGCTGCCGCCCAAGCTGTCGCCGCGCTGACCCTGGCCGCGGGCGGGTTCACGCTGATCAAGTCGATGCTCCAGGCCTACACGGGCCTGGACTCCGCGCTCGGTCTGTCGGTGCTGACTCCGTCCGACGTCGCGGTCGCGCGCTATGAACCCGGCCCCGCGCTGGCCTTCGCCGCGGCCGGTCTGCTCGTGGTGGCGCTGCTCGCCGCCCAGTCCACCGCGGGTCTGCCGAGTTCGGCCACACTCGCCGCCGTCCTGCTGACCGTCGTCGGCGGCACCCAGGTGGTGCTCGCCGTCGTGGTCAAGGAGGGCGGCATCGAAGCCTTCGACACCCTGCAGTGGATCGCGCTGGGGGTTACCGCCGCGGTCACCGCGGCTGCGGTGGCGGTCACCAGAGCGACACCCTCGGCCGACACGCCTGCGGTAGTGGCGGACCAAGAGGAACCCGCCTAGGACGTCTCGATCGTCGGCCGCGGTTTGATCTTGACCGCCGGGTGGGACCCGACCCCTCGACGGGTCCCTCCCGACGTCCGCCGAACGCCGGGTGGGCCCTCAAGAGGTCCCCTGCCCACCCGTTGTCCGACACCTGAAGACTGTCAAGGCCGCGCGCCCGAACCCAGTGTGATGACCCGTGAGTACGGCTGAGTAGCTCTACCTACTCGCGTCGAGTACCGCTGTCTCGACCACTCGGCGCCACCCGGGCGCGCGGCCCGGGACGAAGCTGAACGAGTCGACGGCCGACCCGCCCATGGTTGCCACGCGGGCCCACAGGACGTCCACTCCGCAGCGTTCCAGCGCGTCGGCGACGCTGTGGAGCAGGCCGATTCGGTCGGCGGCGCGCAGTTCCAGTACGACCGCGTTGCCGTCGAGGTCGCCTGCCTCGTGGTCGAACCAAAGGACCCTGGGCTCGGGGGCGTCCTCGGCCCGGCCGCCGTAGTCGCGTTCCTTGGCGGCGAGTTTGTCCGCCAAGGGCAGGGATCCGGCCTCGGCGCGCAGGAACTGTTCGCGCAGCAGGGCCGGGTCGGGCATGGAGCCGAATCGGGGGGTCACCGAGTACACCCCGACCGCGACGCCGGAGTGGCTGCCCGCGGCGGCGGCGTGGACCTCCAGCAGGTTGAGCGCCAGCACGCCCGCCGCGCGGGAAAGCACGCCTGGTCTGTCCTTTGTGGCCAATGTGATGGTGGCGACGCGGCCGTCGGCGTCGATCAGGAAGTCGGCTTTGCCGCTGGCTTTCACCGTTTCGGCCAGTTCGCGCTGCGCCACGCCCAGTTCGGCGGGGGCGGGCAGTCGCTCGCCCGCCATCGCGGCGGCGCAGCGGGTGACCAGGTCGGCGGTCAGGTGCGCCTTCCAGTCGGTCCAGACGCCAGGGCCGGTGGCCAGGGAGTCGGCCTCGCACAGCGCGTGCAGCAGTTCCAGCAGGACCGGGTCGCCGCCGAGGGCGTCGACGACGCGCAGGACCGTGGTCTCGTCCTCGACGTCGCGGCGGGTGGCGGTGTGCGGGAGGAGCAGGTGGTGGCGGACCATCGCCGAGAGCGTGTCGACGTCCTGTTTGGACAGACCGAGCCGCTGGCCGACCTGGGTGGCCAGGGCCGCGCCGACGATCGAGTGGTCCTGGTCGCGGCCCTTGCCGAGGTCGTGCAGCAGCGCGCCGATCAGCAGCAGGTCGGGCCGGGAGACCCGGGTGACCAGCCGGGAGGCGTTGACCGTGGTCTGCACGAGGTGCCGGTCGACGGTCCAGATGTGGGCGGCGTCGCGCGGCGGCAGGTCGCGTACGGCGCCCCACTCCGGGAACAGCCGGGCCCACAGGCCGGTGCGGTCCAGCGACTCCACGACATCGGTGAGTCCCTCGCCCGCGCCGAGCAGCGTCACCAGGTCCTGACGGACCTCGGCGGGCCATGGCGCGCGCGGCTCCGGGGCCAGGTCGCTGAGCCGATTCAGCGCGCCGGGCGCGATCGGGTGGCCGGTGCGGCCGGACGCGGCGGCCACCCGCAGCAGCAGGCCGGGGTCCTTTCCGGGGTCGGCGTCGCGGGCCAGTGCGACCTCGCTGCCGTGCAACACGACGCCTTCGTCCAGCGGTCGCCGCTCCGGTCCGCGGCGCAGCACGCCGAGCACCTTGCGGCCGTTGGCGGCGCCGGTCGAGCGCAGGGCGACGTCCATCGCGTAGGCCACCGCGCGGCCCGCGCCGGACAGGGCCCTGGCCAGGGCGAAGCGGTCGCCGATACCGAGGGTGTTCGCGATCTCGTCGCCGTCCTGTGGGCGCACGATGTCGCGGGGCCTGCCCGCGATGCGGCGCAGTTCGGTCCGGGTGTCGAGCAGGAGGGTGTGCGCGGCGACCACGTCCGGGCCGGGTCGGTCGATCAGCTGGGCGAGGGCGAGCGCGTCGAGGATGGCCAGGTCGCGCAGGCCGCCGCGGCCGTGTTTGAGGTCTGGCTCGACCCAGTGGGCGACCTCGCCCGCGCGGTGCCACCGCCCGCGCACGGACTCGATCAGCTCGCTGAGCCGGTTGCGCACGCTGGTCCGCCACTGGTCGCGGGCCGCGGTCGCCAGCCGCACCGTGACCTCGGCGTCGCCTGCGAGATGGCGGGCGTCGAGCAGGCCGAGCGCGGTCCGCAGGTCGGCTTTGGCCACGTCGAGCGCCTCGCCGACGGTGCGGACGGAGTGGTCCAGCCCGACCCCGGAGTTCCACAGTGGATACCAGAGCCGCTCGGCGATCGCGTCGACCGGCTTGCGGCCGTCGTGCACCAGGACCAGGTCGAGATCGGAGTAGGGCACGAGTTCGCGCCTGCCCAGCCCGCCGACGGCGAAGAGGGCGACGCCGCCGCCCCGGCCACCCACCCCGGCCTGGGCGGCCGTGGCGGTGAGCCAGAACTCGTGCAGATCGGCCAGTGCCTCGCGCAACGCGTCCGGCGCGAGCCGGTGCCCCGAAGACGGCCCCGCGGACCTGGCACCCTGACCGAGAAGCCGGTCACGAGCGAGTACCAGGTCCGCCGCCGTCGGGGACGTCGTGCCCTCCCCCGTCTCCATGATCTAGATCGCGTCCGTCCCGCGTTCGCCCGTACGGACCCGGACCACGGTCTCCACTGGGGTGACCCACACCTTGCCGTCACCGATCTTGCCGGTGCGCGCGGCCTCGACGATGGCGTCGACGACCTTGTCGCCCGTGGCGTCGTCGGCGAGGACCTCGACCCGGATCTTCGGCACGAAGTCCACTGAGTACTCCGCGCCGCGGTAGACCTCGGTGTGGCCCTTCTGCCTGCCGTAGCCCTGCACCTCGCTGACCGTCATGCCGAGCACGCCGATCTGCTCCAGGGCCGCCTTCACGTCGTCGAGGGTGAAGGGCTTGATGATCGCGGTAACCAGCTTCATGTCCCTCAGCCTTCCTTGCCTGCGGACGCGGACACCTTCTGGGCCAGGACGTCGGCGGTCTTGCCGATGGAGCTGCCGCCGCCGCGCAGGCTGGAGAACTCGTAGCCGCTCTCCGCGTGCTCGGCCTCGTCGATGCCCGTCTGCTCGGCCTCCTCGGTCACCCGGAAGCCGATCGTCTTCTTGATGGCGAAGGCGATGATCAGGGTGAGGACGAAGGAGTACGCCATCACCGCACCCGCCGCGACCACCTGCTTGCCCAGCAGGGTGAAGCCGCCGCCGTAGAAGATGCCGTCGCCGCCGAGGGCGTTGACGGACTTCGTGGCGAAGAAGCCGATCAGGATGGTGCCGGTCAGTCCGCCGACCAGGTGGACACCGACCACGTCGAGCGAGTCGTCGTAGCCGAGCTTGAACTTCAGGCTGACCGCGAAGGCGCAGATCGCACCGGCGATGACACCGATGGCCAGCGCACCCATCGGCTCGACGAAACCACAGGCCGGGGTGATCGCGACCAGACCGGCGATGGCGCCGGAGGCCGCGCCCAGGGTGGTGGGCTTGCCGTCGCGGAACTGCTCCACGATCAGCCAGCCGATGACCGCGGCTGCGGTGGCGGCGGTGGTGTTGGTGAACGCGACACCGGCGAGGTCACCTGCGGTCAGGGCGGAACCGGCGTTGAAGCCGTACCAGCCGAACCACAGCAGACCGGCGCCGAGCAGCACGAACGGAAGGTTGTGCGGACGCATGGGCTCACGCGGCCAGCCCTTGCGCTTGCCGAGGACCAGGACCAGCGCCAGCGCCGCGGCACCTGCGTTGATGTGGACCGCGGTACCACCGGCGAAGTCCAGCGCGCCGAGACCGTGCGCGGCGTTGGCGATCCAGCCGCCGACGTTGGCCGCACCGGTGTGGCCGTCGAAGTTGAACACCCAGTGCGCGACCGGGAAGTAGACGACGGTGGCCCAGACGGCGACGAACAGCGTCCACGCCCAGAACTTCGCGCGGTCGGCGACCGCACCGGAGATCAGGGCCGGGGTGATGACGGCGAACATGAGCTGGAACATCACGAACACCGTGCTCGGCAGCGCGTTGGTGCCCGGCCAGGCCACCTCGGGCGCGGTCTCGGTCGCGGCGACGCCGTAGCCGACGAGCTTGCCGATGGTGTCCTTGAGTCCGACGAAGTCGAGCCCGCCGATCAGGCCGTAGCCACCCACGTCGTTGCCGAACGCGAGGCTGTAACCGAACGTCACCCAGAGCACGGTGACGACACCGAGCGAGATGAAGCTCATCATCAGCATGTTGAGCACGCTCTTCGCGCGCACCATGCCGCCGTAGAAGAAAGCGAGGCCGGGGGTCATGAGCATGACCAAGGCCGCGCTGGCGAGCACCCAGGCGGTATCTCCTGCGTTCACATCGTCCTCCCGTGAACCTATTGATTGCGGGGAAGCATGTGTTTGTCCTGTTTCGCCGGATGGCGTGCGAGGTTTCCGGCCGGTGAACTGTCAGACCCCTTGTGTTACGGCCACGTTTCCCTCACGTCGGGTATCCGATCGACTACGGAAGCGTCCGCTTAACGTGAGCCACTGTGGACAGGCACTAGGTTGTGGACCATGTCCGCCGAGGTCTACCGGGTGCTCGACGCCCGCTTGCCCCACCACGCGGGCTCGTCCACAGCGGGCCTCACGGCCGTGCCGGTCGACCAGATCCGGGACCCGGCCTGGCTCGAAGCCCAGATCAGCGCGGCGGGACGGCTCTACCGCTGCGTCGACCGGGGCGTGCTCGGTGTGCTGTGGTGGTACTCGGCCAGTTCGGTCCTGCTCGCGCCGACGGCCGAGTCCTGGCTGGTCACCGGCCACGCGCTCGATCCGGCCGCGGTGCACCTCTATCTGCATCGGGACGGCAGGCTGCTCGCCGCCAGAGCCGTCGCGACCTGCGCCGACCCGGGTCCCCGGCTGCACAAGGTCGTCGACGGAGCCGTGTCGGCGGTGAGCGCCGCGACCGGGGCATCAGCTCGGGCGTTGTGGGCGATCGCGACGGACTCGCTGGCGAACCGGGTGCTGTGGGCGGGCGGCGGCCCGGCCGACGCGGTCGCGATGGCCCACTCGGTCGGGCCGGACCTGCCGGTGCCTCGGTTCGTGGATGTCGGCGGCCGCACAGTGGTCCGGCGGGCGTCGTGTTGCCTTGTTTACGAGACGCCGGGTGCCGACAAGTGCGTCAGCTGCCCACGCCAGCTCCCGGCCGAGCGTCTGCGCAGGCTCCAGGCATGGTGACTGGGCCGCGTGGACTGATCATCCAGCGGCGAAGCGGGCGGCCAGCGCAGAGTTTCCAGCGGCGGTCAGCCCGCCGTGCAGGCGCAGCCGAGCCATACCGCCGTCGGGGTAGATGTCCAGCCGGACGTGGCTCACCGGGCCGCCTGCCACAGGAAAGCGGTGGCGGGTGTCGGGCTGGAGTCGGGTGCGGTCCAGCAGCGGGAACCACGGCCCGTCGACGTCGGCCGCGCCGGTGAGCTGGGCCCAGCCGGGCGCGTTTCCCTTGAAGTGCGTGGTGTCCAGTTCGGCGAAGCGGATGACCCCTTCGGCGGCGAGCCGGACCAGCACCCAGTCGTTGCCGCTGTCACGGCGGCGGGCGGTCTCCCAGCCCTCACCCATGACCGTGGCCTGGCCGGGCGCGAGCAGGTTGTCGGGATTGGAATAGAACTTGTTACTGCAGTCGGTGATCCGGCCACCGTTCGCCAGCGCCGCCAGGTCGAGCGCGTCCGGGTCGAGCAGGGCCGGGTCGGCGACCGGCTCGCCGTGCACGCGCAGCCGGGCGACGCCGCCATCGGGGTGGATGGTGAGCCGGACGTGGGTGTACCGGCGGTCCGAGGCGGCCTCGAAGAGGTTGCGGGTGTCGCCGCTGAGCGGAGCGCGTGGGACGACGGTCTCCCAGCCGGTCAGCTCGTCGGCGCTGGGATAGCCCACCGCGGCGCACGCCTCGACCGTGCACTCGGGCGGGTAGTTGCCGGTGAAGAACGCCGTGTCGACCACGACGGCCCGGATCACGCCGGGCAGGCCGAGTCGGATGACCGCGCTGTCGTCCCCGGCCGTGCGGCGCCTGCGGGTCTCCCAGCCGTCGTAGACCTGGCCTTTGAGCCCGAAGGTGGCAGGCCGGAACTCGGGCGCGGCCGGGGTGATCAGGTTCTCCCGCTCGGCGAAGGACTCGTCGTTGGCCCACATCACCGAGCCGCCGAAGCGCCGGGAGGCCAGGTCGGGCAGGGTCCAGTCGATCACGCGGTTCCCCTCTCCAGCAGAGCGCCTCTGGGTTCCCCGACTGGTTCGCCGCGCAGCCAGGTCGCGCGGACAACTCCGCGCAAGGTCGTGCCGTGGTAGGCGGTGACGGGGTTACGGTGGTGGAGCGCGGCGGCGTCGACGGTGAACTCGGCGTCGGGGGCGAACACGCAGAGGTCGGCGTCGAATCCGGGCGCGATGTGTCCCTTGTGCCGCAGGCCGACCAACTCGGCCGGACCCGCCGCCATCCAGCTCGCGACGTCGACCAGCGTGTGACCGCGGGCGTGGGCGCCGGTCCAGACCGCGGGAAGGCCGAGTTGCACGCTTGCGATCCCACCCCAGGCGGCGGCGAAATCGCCGGTGTCGGGGCGTTTGAGCTCCGGGGTGCAGGGCGAGTGGTCGCTGACGATCATGCTGATCAGCCCGTCCGCAAGCGCTTGCCACAACCGCTCCCGGTTGGCCGCGTCGCGGATCGGGGGGCAGCACTTGAACTCGGTGGCGCCGTCGGGCACATCCTCGGCGGCGAAGGTCAGATAGTGCGGGCAGGTCTCGGCGGTGACCGTGCCGCCGAGCAGCGACACCGCGTCCGAAGAGGACAGATGGACGATGTGCGCGCGGGCGCCGGTCAGCGCGGCGGCCTTGACCACTGACGCGATGGCATTGTGCTCAGCTGCTGCCGGTCGCGAGGCCAGGAATCCCGCGTACCCGCGGCCCGGCGGGGTCGGGGTGATCGCGGCGGCGTCCTCGGCGTGGGCGATCATCAGCGCGTCGAGGCCCGCGGTGACCCGCAGGTGCCCGACCAGCTCGTCTGCGCTCAGGTGGCCGAACTCCTCGACGCCGGAGTCGAGCAGGAAGCACTTGAAGCCGAACACACCCGCCTCGTGCAGCGCCGCCAGCTCGCCCGCGTTGCCTGGCACTGCGCCGCCCCAGAATCCGACGTCCACATAGGACCGGCCGCGCGCCGCGTCACGCTTGATCTCCAAAGCGCGCAGGTCGGTGGTGGGCGGCAGGGAGTTGAGGGGCATGTCGATGATCGTGGTCACCCCGCCCGCCGCCGCGGCCTTGGTCGCGGTCGGGAAGCCCTCCCACTCGGCGCGGCCGGGGTCGTTGACGTGCACGTGCGTGTCGACCAGGCCGGGCAGCAGGATCTCGTCCGGCCCGACCTCGACCAGGCGAGCGTCCTCTATCGGCGTGTCGAACGGGTCGATCGAGACGATCCGCCCGTCGCGCACCCGCACGCAGGCCGCCACCTCCGACCCTCCGGCGACACACCGCCGCGCGCGGAACACGAGATCGGTCATCGGCGCTCCACCAGCGCGGTCAGGTCGGCCATGCCCAGCCCGCAGGACCGCGTGACCTCTTCGGCGGTCAACGCACCGCACTCGACCGCGCGACGCAGCGAGCGGGCCAGCGCGGCGGCGGTCGCGGGCTCGTCGAGGATCGAGCCGCTCGTGCGCGCCAGATAGGCGGCCAGGCGCTTGCCGTCGGCCTCAGCGGTCTCCAGGTGGTGGGCGAACACGGCGCAGTAGCGGGGGACGAGCTGCGCTGGATGCAGGTCCCAGCCCTGGTGGTAGCCGTGGGAGAGCGAGCGGCGGACCAGTTTGTAGTGCGTGCGCCACGCGGGCCGGACATTGTCGCCGACCGGCAGGATGTTGGACGACCCGTCCGACAGGCGCACCCCGGTGCCCGCCGCGCCGACCTGCATGGCGTGCCGCGCGAAGTCGCAGGCCGCGTGCGCGAGATGCTGGTCGGCGGCCCCCAGTCCGCACGCGGCGGTGTAGTCGTAGGTGCCGAAGTGCAGTCCGGACACCCGGCCCGCGCCCGCCTCGATCAGCCGCGGGACGGCGAACCGTCCTTTGTGGTCGATCACGGCCTGGGTGGTCTCGATCTGGATCTCGAACCGGAGCGCGCCCGTGCCCAGGTTCAGCCGCTGCTCGATGACGTCGAGCAGTTCCACCAGCACCTCGACTTGGTCGGGCACGGTGACCTTGGGGAAGGTGACGACGAATCCCGGCGGCGGTGTGCCCAGTCCGGTGAGCACTAGGTCGAGCGTGCGCACGGCCCGCTGGAGCAACTCGGCGGTGTCGAAGGACTTCATCCGGATCCCGACGCCCGCCAGGCCCCACCCGGCGATCAGGCCTGCGGCGCGCACGGCGTCGGTGTCCTCGGTGGCCTCGTCCCGGGAGCCGTAGCCGTCCTCGAAGTCGACGCGAAGGTCCTCGACCGGCTCGGCCGCGAGCTTGGCCCGCACCCGCTCGAACACCGTCGGCGCCAACGCCGCGGGCACCCCGACCGCCGCCGCGAGCGCCGCCGGATCGGCCGCGTGCTCGTCGAGCGCGGCCGACGCCTCGGCACCCCAGCGGGCCGGGAGGTCGTCGGTGATCTTGTCGGCGGGGACGTAGCAGGTGTGCACGGGCTGACGGCCGCCGGGGTCGCCGGGATAGCGGGCGGCCCGCCGTTCGTCCACTTCGGACAGCCGGGCGATGATGCCCGCGAGCAGCGCGCCGTCCAGGGTCGTGCGCATGTCAGATCCGCTCGTATGCGGGGATGGTGAGGAAGTCGATGTAGTCCTCGGCCAGCGCGACCTCGGCGAACAGCTCCGAAGCGGCGGACGGCGGTTCCTCGGCGATGAGCGACCAGACCAAGTCGGCGGTGACCCGCTCGCCGGTGTCGAGCACGACGCCGTTTCGCACCCACTGCCAGATCAGCGACCGCGAGATCTCGGCCGTCGCCGCGTCCTCCATCAGGTTGTGGATCGCGGCGGCCCCGTTTCCCGCCAGCCACGACTCCAGATACCGCACCCCGACGTCGACCGCCGACCGCAACCCCGCCATGGTCGCGTGCCCCGGCGTCGAGGCCACGTCGAGCAAGTCCGATGCGGCGACGGACACGTCCTCGCGCAGCCGGTCGAGCTGGTTGGGCCGCTCGCCGAGTACGGCGTCGAACACCTCCCGACACACCGGGACAAGATCGGGATGGGCGACCCACGACCCGTCGAACCCGTCGCCCGCCTCCCGGCCCTTGTCCTCACGCACCTTCTCCAGCGCGCGGGCGGTGACCTCCGGATCCCGCCGGTTCGGAATGAACGCCGCCATCCCACCCATGGCGAACGCGCCGCGGCGGTGACACGTGTGGACGAGTAGTTCCGTATAGGCCCGCATGAACGGAGCGGTCATGGTGACGCTGTTGCGGTCGGGCAGGACGAACCCGGGGCCCGCGTCCCGGAAATACTTGATCAGGCTGAACAGGTAGTCCCAGCGGCCCGCGTTGAGACCGGAGGCGTGGTCGCGCAGCTCGAAGAGGATCTCGTCCATCTCGAAGGCGGCCGGGATGGTCTCGATGAGGACGGTGGCCCGGATCGTGCCATGCGGGACCCCGAGCTCGCGCTGGGCGTGGGTGAAGACGTCGTTCCAAAGGCGCGCTTCGAGGTGGCTCTCCATCTTGGGAAGGTAGTAGTAGGGCTTGTCGTGGGTGTGGAAGAAGTGCAGCCCGAAGTCGACCAGCGCCCCCACGGCCCGGCGGCCGTCGATCTCCACGTGCTTCTCGTCCAGCTGCCACCCCCGAGGCCGGACGACGATGGTCGCGGGTCGCTCGGCGGTCAGGTCGTAGTGCTTGCCATCGGGGGAGGTGAAGGAGATGGCCCCGCGCGCGGCGTCGTAGAGGTTGACCTGCCCGGAGACGACGTTGCGCCAGTGCGGGGTGTTGGCGTCCTCAAGATCGGCCAACCACACTCGCGCCCCCGAGTTGAGGGCGTTGATCGCCATCTTCCGCTCGGTCGGCCCGGTGATCTCCACCCGCCGATCGACCAGGTCCGGCGGCGCGGACGCGACCCGCCAGTCGGCCTCGCGGATCTCCTTGGTCTCGGGAAGAAAGTCGAGCCTCCCAGCCTGAGAGGCCCGCGCACGTTTGGCCACCCGAGCCTGGAGCAGCTCATCCCGGCGACCAGCGAAGGCGTCGTGCAGTCCCGCGACGAACGCCAGGGCCCCGGGGGTCAGGATCTCCGTGTCGCGCTCGACGGGCTCGCCGAGCAGCTTGATGTCGACCATGACTCCATAGTGGCCCCCATCACGCGTTTGAGATACCTCAGCCGAGCAGCGCGTCGACGAACGCCGCCGGGTCGAACGGCGCCAGGTCGTCAGCGCCCTCACCGAGGCCGACCAGCTTCACCGGCACCCCCAGCTCACGCTGGACCTGGAACACGATCCCGCCCTTCGCCGTCCCGTCAAGCTTGGTCAGCACGATCCCGGTCACGTCCACCACCTCACCGAACACCCGAGCCTGCGTCAGCCCGTTCTGCCCGGTGGTCGCGTCGAGGACCAGCAGAACCTCATCAACCGGCGTCTGCTTCTCGATGACCCGCTTGACCTTGCCCAACTCGTCCATCAGCCCGGTCTTGGTGTGCAGACGGCCCGCGGTGTCGATCAGCACCGCGTCGACCCCGGACTCCCGGCCCCGGCGGACGGCGTCGAACGCGACCGCGGCCGGGTCGGCGCCCTCCTTGCCGCGAACGGTCTCCGCGCCCACGCGCTCGGCCCATGTCTGCAACTGGTCGGCGGCGGCGGCGCGGAAGGTGTCGGCGGCACCGAGGACGACCGAGTGCCCGTCGGCGACCAGCACCCTGGCCAGCTTGCCCGTGGTGGTCGTCTTACCGGTTCCGTTCACGCCCGCGACCAGCACAACCGCGGGCTGGCGCTCGCCTTCGACACCGTGCGGAAGGGCACGCACCGCGCGGTCCATCTCCGGGTGCAGCGCCTCGATCAGCACCGAGCGCAGGACCGTCCGGGCGTCGGCCGACGTGCGGACGCCGCGCGCGACCAGTTCGGCGCGCAGGCGGTCGACGATCTCCTGGGTGGTGGCCGCGCCGAGGTCGGCAAGCAGCAGGGTGTCCTCGACCTCGGTCCACGAGTCCTCGTCGAGGTCGCCCGCGCCGAGCAGGCCAAGCAGTCCCTGCCCCAGCGTCGACCGCGACCGCGACAGCCGCCCGCGCAGCCGCTCCAGCCGCCCTGCCGTCGGCGCGATCTCATCGGTCTCCACCGGGCCGACCGACTGCTCCGGGATGACCGGCTCCGGCGCCAGGTCGGTCACGTCGACCGGGCCGCCCTGCTCCGGGATGACCGACTCGCCAGTGCCCTGGGTCGGGATGTCGGGCAGCGTCACATCCACGATCCCGCGCTGCGGCGAGTCGCGCGGGACCGACGCGTCGTCGCCGACGCCGGGCTGCCCGTCGACCTCGGTCCGGTCGGCCACCGGGTGCGGCGGCGCCTTCGACCCGCCGGGGGCCAGGCTGATGCCGCTTCCGGCCTGGTAGCCCTTCGGCTTGTCGATTTCCGGCTTGGTCTCGGTGAGGCTGATCCGCCTGCGCCGCGACAGCACGACGCCGGTGACCAGCGCCGCGACCAGGACCACGGCGGCGACGATGAGGATGACGATCAGGGTGCTCGACACCCGCCAATCCTCGCATTGCCGCCGCCGCGGGTACCGGGCACGGCCCCCTGCCCCTCTTGCGGATCATGGTCATGGGCGTTAGACCAGAGACCTATGGGTCTGTCACGGGTGGCCGGGGTCATAGGTGACCAAGCCTTGAATTCCGGGTACGGCCCAGCATCACACCGGGGAGTGGGTCGTTGTTCCTCCCGGAGCCGCACCAGGACCCGTGCGGCAGCGTGTGTGACCACCCCTGCCCCCGAACCTGCCGGAGGATCCTTTGCGGGCCCTTGACCTCGCCATCATCGCCGCGTTCCTGGTCGGCATGCCGCTGCTGGGCATCTGGATCGCGGGCAGGCAGAAGTCCGGCACCGACTACTTCGTCGGCGACGGCAAGATCAAGTGGTGGGTGGCGTGTCTGTCGGTGGTCTCGGCGGAGACCTCGACCCTGACCGTGCTGAGCGTGCCGACCGTGGCCTACCTCGGCGCGTTCACCTACCTCCAGCTGGCCATCGGCTACGTGATCGGCCGGATCGTCGTGTCGTTCGTGCTGCTCCCCCGCTACGTCGCGGGCGAGATGACCACGGCGTACAACTTCCTCGGCAAGCGGTTCGGCCCCGGCCTGCAGGGCACCGCCTCGGTGACGTTCCTGTTCACCCGCCTGCTCGCCGACGGTGTCCGGCTCTTCGCCACCGCGATCCCGATCAAGATCGTGCTGGCCGCCTATGGCGTCGACGCGGCGTACTGGCAGATCGTGGCCGTGCTCGGCCTGGCGATGGTGGTCTACACGTTCTTCGGCGGCGTCCGCGCGGTCGTGTGGGTCGACGCGATCCAGATGCTCTGGTACGTCGTCGGCGGCGTCGCGGTGGTGGTGTTCCTGGCGAACCGGCTGCCGTCGGGCTGGTTCGGGGCGGCGGTCGACGCGGGCAAGACGCAGCTGTTCGACCTCTCCAGCGCGCCCGTGAGCAACAACTACGCGTTCATCACCGCGGTGCTGGGCGGGGCGGTGCTGTCGATGGCGTCGCACGGCGCCGACCAACTGATCGTGCAGCGGCTCATGGCGTGCAACGACGTGAAGGCAGGCCAGAAGGCGCTCATCGCCAGCGGGTTCGTCGTGCTGCTGCAGTTCGGGTTGTTCCTGTTCATCGGCATGATGCTGTGGTCGTTCTACAAAGGACTCAATCCGGTCAAGGACCTCGGTCTGACGACCAATGACGAGCTGTTCGCCTCGTTCATCGTCAACGAACTGCCGAGCGGACTTTCCGGCTTCGTGATCGCGGGCATCCTGGCCGCCGCGCTGAGTTCGTCACTGGGCGCCCTGGCGTCCTCGACGGTCACCGACGTCTACCAGCGGATCGTGAACAGGCCGCTGACCGACGCCGAGGCCCTGCGACAGGGTCGGATCTGGACGGTGGTCTGGGCGGGCGCGCTGATCGTGTTCGCATCGATGTTCACCACGACGAAGAACCCCATCGTGGAGACCGCCCTGGCCATCACCGGCTACACCTATGGCGCGCTGCTCGGTGCGTTCCTGCTCGGCCTGCTGGTGAAGCGGGCCAAGCAGGCGGACGCGATCGCGGCGTTCGTGACCACGGTGGCCGTCATGGCGTTCGTGATCCTGGGGCTCAAGTTCAGCAAGAAGACCGGCGAGTTCCTCGGCGTCGACTTCGCCAAGGCGTCCGGCGACACGGTCGCCCTGGCGTTCCCCTGGTACACCCCGCTGGGCGTGCTGGTGACCCTGACCGTCGGCGGGCTACTGGCTCTGCGGCACCGAACGAGCGCGCCACTCGTCCGCCAAGACTGACCACAGCTCCATGTCGTGCCGGACCTCGCCGTGCGGGTAGTGCTTGCGCAGCACGCCTTCCTTGGTGAAGCCGAGACGGCGGGCGACGGCGATGCTCGGCTCGTTGCCCACCGCCGCCAGCCACTCGATCCGGAAGACCCCGCGCTCGAACACCGCCCAGTCGATCATCCGCTGGACGGCCATGCCGACCAGACCGCGCCCGGTGACGTGCGGGGCCAGCCACACGCCCAGCTCGCAGATCCCGGCCCGCGCGTCGAACACCGGGAAGGCCACGCCGCCCACGAGTTCGCCGTGGACCCACAAGCCGTACATCGTGCCCTCGTCGCGGGCCCGTTTGTCGGCGAAGCCCTGTAGGAACTCGTGGGCCGCGTCGAGGTCGGGGATCCGCTCGGCCCAGGCCAGCCACTGGCCGATGTGGTCGCGAATCGCGTCGAGGTGCGCGAAGAACTCCTCGGCGTGCCACGGCTCGAGGGCGCGCAGCTCGGCGTCGTCGGTCAACACGGTCCTCAGCACTGACTACCTCCGGCTCACGGGAAGATCTTCTGCCCCGGCGTCAGCACCCCGTGCGGGTCGAACCGGGCCTTGGCCCGGCGTGCCCGCGGATACTGCGCGCCATAGTGCGCCGCCCACTCGGCGGGGCTGACCGGGATGGCACCGATCGGGTACTGCGTCGCGCCGAGGGCGACCGCGTCAACGTAGGCGGCGCGGTTGTCGGCGATCAATCGGTTTACCGTATCCGGGTTCGGCGGGGCCACGACCCGCAGGACCGACAGCAGGAAGACGACGTCGCTGTCGGGCACCGCCACCAGCGGCCGGGTCAGCCGCCGCCGCGGGACCGGGTAGAGCAGGATCGGGCCGCCCACGTCGGCCGGGCTCAGGTCGGCGAGCAAGTCGGCGACGTAGCGGTCGGTCACGGCGTCGGGCAGGAACAGGTTGAGCCACGGGTTCGGGAACCTCAGCGGGCGCAGCTGGTCGACCAGCGCGGTGAGGCGGTCGAGCCAGGCGAAGTACGGCAGCTCCGCGATGTCGGTGGCGGCAGGCGCGGGCAGTCCACGCAGGAGCGTCGCGTCGTCCGGGGACTGTCCGGAGAAGTAGGCGACGCCTTCGAGGACGTAGCCCCAGCCGGTTTCGGTCGGGGCGACCTGGCCCTCCAGGTAGCTGAACCGGCCGTCGGCCAGGGCGGTGCGCTGGGCGGCGGTGAGGTCGGTCAGGTCGGTGTAGCTGAGGCGGTAGACCCTGGCGGTGGCGGGAGCCGGGATGACGCGCAGCGTGGCGCGCACGATCAGGCCGTACTGGCCGAGTCCGCCGAGGACGACGTCGAACAGGTCGCGGTTCTCCGTGCGGGAGCAGCCGACCAGCTCGCCGGTGCCGGTGACAACCTCCAGCGCGAGCACCGTGTCGACCTGCAGGCCGTGGTGAGAGGTGGCGCCGCCGATGCCGCCGACGGAGAGCGTGCCGCCGACGGACAGTCCTATGTAGTCGGTGGCGACCGGCGGGGTCACGCCCGCCGCGAGGGCCGCGGTGAACAGGGCCGACCAGGTGACCCCGGCGTCGACCACGGCGCGGTCGCGGCCGACCGAGTGGATCCTGGCCAGGGTGCGCGAGTCGATGACCACCCCGGCCTTGACCTGGGCCTGGCCGAACACCGAATGGCCTTGGCCGCGCACCGCGACCGACAGGCCGTTGGCGCAGGCGAACCGGACGATCTTCTGGATGTCGCGCACCGAGCCCGGACGCAGGACCGCGCGCGGGCGGTCGTGCACGATCTGGCCGTAGTCCTCGGCGGCCTCGGATAACGCGGCGTCGTCGGTGACGAGTTCGCCGTCGAGCGGCGGGACCCGGGTGCCGGTGGCGCCTTCGTCGGCCTGGGCCTGGCTGATCCAGCCGAGGCCCGCGGGGTCGAAGGCCACCACGGCTGTCGCCGCGCCGACCGCGAGGAACCCGCGCCGGTTGAGCCCAGGAAGACCGCTCTCTCGCATGTGGACGCTCCTCACCCTGAAGTGATCATGGTTGAGGCGTCACCTTATCGAGTGAATCAGGGTTCGCGTCGATAGCCGACGAGCTCAAGGTGAAGGCCGAACCCCAGCGCGGTGAACATCCGCTCGGAGGCGTCATTGCCCAGCGAGATCACCGCCGCGGCCTGCGGGCGCGGACCCTCTTTGGCCGCCAGCTCGCGCAGCAGCGCCCGGATCAGCGCGCGCCCGGTGCCCGCGCCGCGCATCTCGGGGTCGACGGCCACATAGTCGACATACAGCTCGTCGGGCTGGGCGTACCCGGCGGCGAAACCGAGCAGCCCGGTCGCGCCCGTCGCGACGACGATCGTATGGCCGCGCGCACCCTCCACGAGTTGGCGACCGGTGACCGTCGTGTTGGGAAAACAGCGCTCGTGCAGCTCGATCACTTGGGCCCGGACCTGCGGATCGGCGCCCAAAGGGCGCGCGGTGTCGGCGTCGTCCACGGCGGCCACGAGCACGGGCCGCAGCGCTGACCCGGTCAGGGTGAATACCCGGCTGGTCGCGCGCTGGGTGAAGCCGTGGCGGGCGGCGAAGTCGCCCAAGCGCCGGTTTCGGCGGTGGCCGAAGAGTTCGAGGTCGGTGATCCCGCTCAGCCTGGGCACGGCCATGGCCGCTTCCAGCAGCTCGTCGGCCACGTTGTGCCAGCACTGGCGGAAGGCGGGATGGTCGGCGGGCAGCTCGACGAACGGCCCGAACAGCCAGGCCCGGCCCACCTCGGCGTCGGCGTCCACGCTGATCACCCCGCGCGGGGTTCCGTCCTCGGCCACGGCCAGTACCGCGCCGGAGGCCCAGTCGGGCCGCAGACCCGCGAGTTCCTCGGCGATCTCGGCCGCGGAGGTCCCGTGGTAGCCGACGTGGTGGTCGGGGTCGGCCTGGAGGCGGACCACGAGTTCGACGACGGCGGCCAGGTCGTCGGGCCGGGCAGGGCGGATCGCATACATGAATGAATCGTGAATGGTCCGGCCCGGCCACCGCGACTGTATTTCGGGGGTGGCCGAATACGTCCCAATAGGATCATACTTTGCCCCAACCTGCGGAGTTCCCGTCACGGTCTTGAACCGGTCGGCGATTCCCAACCAAAACACCCTGTGTGCTCATCCAGAGAGGCCGAACGCCGATGGCTAGTTTCGACGCAAAGCGAGTAACCCCGATCGAGTGGGCGGGCATCGGCGCGGGCGCGCTCGCGCTCATCATCAGCTTCTTCCCGTTCTACTCGGTGTCGTACGACGGCCCCACCCTCGGCTTGGGCAGCCTCGGCGGCTCGGTCAGCGCATGGAGCTACGGCTTCGGCACCCTGTTCCCGATCCTGCTGCTCATCGCCGCGGCCGTGGTCGTGCTCCTGCCGCACCTGGGTACTCAGGTCCCGAACCGGACCCTCATCTGGCTGGGCCTCGCTGGGCTGGCCGTGGTGATCCTGCTCATCCAGTGGATCTCGTTCCCGAGCGGCAGCAGCTCGGTCGTGGGCGATGTGGGCATCAGCGCGGGCGCGGGCTTCGGCTTCTACATCGGCCTGCTCGCGGCGATCGCGTCCACGGTGGCCGCCTTCCTGACCTTCCAGGCCAGCAAGAAGGCTGTTCCGCCGCACGCCGCGTAAGCATCGTCCGGTCTCAGGCCGCCGGGTCCTCTTCGGACTCGGCGGCCTGTTCGATCTCGGCGTCGCGGTCGGCACGCCGCATGCGCTGGGAGATGACCTGGCTGATGCCGTCGCCGCGCATGCTCACGCCGTAGAGGGCGTCGGCGATCTCCATGGTCGGCTTCTGGTGGGTGATGATGATCAGCTGCGAACTGGCCCGCAGCTGCTCCAGCAGCCCGATGAGCCTGCGCATGTTGGTGTCGTCCAGCGCGGCCTCGACCTCGTCCATCACGTAGAACGGCGAGGGACGCGCGCGGAAGATGGCCACCAGCATGGCGACCGCGACCAGCGACTTCTCGCCGCCGGAGAGCAGTGACAGCCGCTTGACCTTCTTGCCGGGCGGGCGGGCCTCGACGTCGACGCCGGTGGTCAGCGGGTCGTCGGGCTCGGTGAGGATCATCCGGCCCTCGCCGCCGGGGAACAGCACGTCGAAGACGATCTCGAACTCGCGGGCGACGTCGGTGTAGGCCGAGGTGAAGACCTCCAGGATCTTCTCGTCGACCTCCTTGATGACCACCAGCAGGTCGCGCCGGGTCGCCTTGAGGTCCTCAAGCTGGGTGGAGAGGAACTTGTAGCGCTCCTCCAGCGCGGCGAACTCCTCCAGGGCCAGCGGGTTGACCTTGCCCAGCAGTGTCAGGTCGCGCTCGGCGCGCTTGGCGCGGCGGGCCTGGGTCTCGCGGTCGTACGGCGACGGCGGCGGCATGGTGACGTCCTCGCCGCGCTCCTTGGCCTCTTCGTACTCGGCCAGTTCGCCGGGGCTTGGCGGCACGGGCACGGTCGGCCCGTACTCGGCGACCAGGTCGTCGAGGCCGATGCCGAACTGCTCGGCGATGCGGGTCTCCAACTGCTCCAGCCGCAGCCGCTGCTCGGCGCGCAGCACCTCGTCGCGGTGCACGGCGTCGGTCAGCTTCTCCAACTCGGTCGACAACTCGCGGACCTTGCCGCGCACGTCGGCCAGGATCCGCTCCCGCTCGGCCCGCTGGGCCTGCACGACGTCACGTTCCTCGGCGGCGCGCAGCAGCGACAGCGCGATGCGCTCCAGTGCCAGCTCGCCGCCCTCGACCACGGCCTGGGCGACCGTCGCGCCACGCGCTCGGGCGGCCAGGGCCCTGGTCGCGCGCTCACGGGCCTCACGCTCGGCGCGCGCGGCGCGGCGCAGGCCGTCGGCCTTGCCCTGCAGGGCGCGGTGACGTTCCTCGGCGGTGCGCAGCGACAGGCGGGCTTCCATCTCCTCCTGGCGCGAGGTGGCCAGCGAGGCGGTGTACTCGTCGCGCTCGGCGGAGTCCGGCTCGTCCTCGACTTCCTGCTCCTGCACGACGACCAGGCGTTCCTCCAGGTCAGCGAGCTTCACCAGGGCCTCTTCGCGGGCCTGCTCGACCTTGGCGCGCTGCGTGGTCGCCCGCTCCACCTCGGCCTGGGCGCCGCGCAGTGCCTGGCGCAGCCGGTTGAGGCGCTCGGAGGACCGCGCGGCCCGGACCTTCGCCTCGTTCATCTCTTCCTTGATCGCGCCGACCTCGGCCCTGCGAGCCTGCTGCTCGGCGCGGGCGCCCTCCAGCGCGGCGGCGGAGTGCTCCACGGTCCGCTCGGCGGCGCCGAGCTTGGCGTTGGCCTCGTCCACGGCGGCCTGTACCTCGATGACGCTCTGCGCCCGTTCGGACCCGCCGACCGCCCAGTGCGCGCCCAGGACGTCGCCCTCGGCGGTCACGGCCCGCAGCTCGGGATACGCGCTGACCAGCGCCTGCGCGTCGGCCAGGGCGTCGACGACCGCGAGCTTGTCCAGCGCCCGGTGCACCGCGGGCAGCAGCGCGTCTGGCGCGCGGACCAGGTCGACGGCCCAGCGCGCGCCCGAAGGCAGCGACGGCCACGTCGAGCGGTTCGAGGACACCGCCGCGCCGCCGATGATCATCCCGGCCCGGCCGCCGTCGCCGGAGCGCAGCAGGCGCAGCGCGTCGACCGCGCCGGTCGGGTCGGCCACGGCCACCGCGTCGGCCACCGGGCCCAGCGCGGCGGCCAGCGCGGCCTCGGCCCCCGGCTCCACGGTCAGCAGCGCGGCCACGGAGCCCAGCAGGCCGGGCAGCCGGTCGGCGGCGGCGAGCAGCGCGCCAGCGCCGTCCTTGCGGGCCAGACCCATCGACAGCGCGTCGACCCTGGCCTTCCAGGACGCGATCTCGCGCTCGGCGGCGCGCTCGGCGGCGACCAGTTCCTCGACCCGGGCCTTGGCGGCGTCGTTGGCCTCGACGGCGTGGCGGTGCCGCTCGTCGAGCCCGGCGTCGTCGCCTTCCTCGGTGCCGGTGGCGGCCTGGCCCTCTTCGAGTTCCTGCGCGGCGAACTCGGCCCGCTCACTGGCCTCGGCCAGCGCGGTCGACAGCCGCTCGATCTCGTCGGCGGTGGCGTTGGTGTTGCTCCGCAGCGCCTCGACCTGGCCCGCGAGGCGGGCGAGCCCCTCGCGGCGGTCGGCGATGGCGCGGACGGCGGCCAGGTGGGCCTTCTCGGCGGCCTGCACGAGCCGCTCCAGCTCGGCGCGGCGTTCGGTGGACTCGGCCAGGGCGTAGCGGGCCTCGGCGACGGCCTCGAACAGCTCGGCCTCGCGCATCGCGGTGTGCTCGGCCTCCGCTTCCATCTCGTCGGGGTCGCGGCCACCGCGCGGGGCCTCGACAGCGGCGGACAGGTGGCGCGCGCGCTCGACGGCGAGCCGGACGGTGCCGCGCAGCCGCTCTTCGAGCGCGGAGAGCCGATACCAGGTCTCCTGGGCGGCGGCGAGCTTCGGCGCGTCGACCGCGAGGTGGTCCTCGAGCTCGGTCTGCCGGGCCTGGCCCAGCTCCAGCGCCTGCTCGACCTCGGCGCGCTTGCGGCGCGCGGTGGCCTCGTCGGCCTCCTCGCGGGCGATGTCCTCGCGCTGGGTGACCAGGTCGTCGGCGTGCAGGCGCAGCCGGGAGTCGCGCAGCTCGGACTGCACGGTCTGGGCCTTGCGGGCGATCTCGGCCTGCTTGCCCAGCGGTTTGAGCTGGCGACGCAGCTCGGCGGTGAGGTCGGTGAGGCGGGTGAGGTTGGCCTGCATCGCGTCGAGCTTGCGGATGGCCTTCTCTTTGCGCTTGCGGTGCTTGAGGACGCCTGCGGCCTCCTCGATGAACGCGCGGCGCTCCTCTGGCTTGGACTCCAGGATCGCGGCGAGCTGGCCCTGCCCGACGATGACGTGCATCTCGCGGCCGATGCCGGAGTCCGACAGCAGCTCCTGGACGTCCATCAGGCGGCAGCCGTTGCCGTTGATCTCGTACTCGCTGGCCCCGTCGCGGAACATCCGGCGGGTGATCGAGACCTCGTTGTACTCGATCGGCAGGGCGCCGTCGGCGTTGTCGATGGTGAGGGTGACCTCGGCGCGGCCCAGCGGCGCGCGGCCGGAGGTGCCCGCGAAGATGACGTCCTCCATCTTGCCGCCGCGCAGGCCCTTGGCGCTGCCCTCGCCCATGACCCAGCGCAGGGCGTCAAGGACGTTGGACTTGCCCGACCCGTTGGGACCGACGACGCAGGTGATGCCGGGCTCGAACTTCAGCGTCGTCGCCGAGGCGAAAGACTTGAAGCCCTTCAGCGTCAGGCTCTTGAGGTGCACGAGGCAGGCCCTTCCGAGTGCCGCCGACTCCTTGGTATCCGGAAGAGACTACCTGCGCGTATGCCTGGACCTGGGGAGGTGGGGGCTTGCCGCGCGTGTCAGGAGGGGGCGGCGACGCTGACCAAGATCCGGTTGTCGGCGGTCACGATGTCCACGGTGGCGATGTGGGCAAGATCGATCGACGTGCTCCCAGGGATGACCTCACCAGCGACGGGACTGGTCGACCACCAGCCCGCGGTCTCCTTGCTGCCGTCGCGCCCGCGCACCACGAGCTTGCACGGCTTGCCCGGCGGCACGTCGCGCATTGTGACCTTCACCTCGGTGCCCCATGGCCGGTCGATCAGCTCGACATCGACGCCGACGCCGCTGCCGGGATCGGTCGCCGACCAGCTCACCCCGGCGGGCTCGGCCGGGAGCTGCGACCGGACCACGAACACCACGCCCGCGCCCAGCGCGAGGACGGTGACCGCGGCCACAGCCAGCGCGGCGAGGCGGCGGCGCTTGCGGGGCTCGGGCTTTTCCCGGGGCAGTTCGAGGACCCTGGCGGGCTCGTCGGCGGGGCTCAGGTCCGGTTCTGGCAGGTCCTCGAAGTCGGCCAGTGTGATGCGGTGCAGCAGGCCCGGCAGCGGCGCAAGTCGCAGCAACTCGGCTCGGCAGGCGTCGCAGCCCGGCAGGTGGTGCTCGAACCCGGCCCGGTCGGCCGGGTCGAGCGCGCCGAGCACATAGGCCCCTACCGAAGTCAACTGAAGGCAACTCACGGCTCGGTCACCCCCCTTTCCTCCAGGGCGTCGCGCAGCGCCCGCAGCGCGTAGAACGTGCGGGACTTGACCGTTCCGGGCGGCACGCCGAGCACTTTGGCCGCCTCTGCCACGGTGCGCCTGCGGAAGTACAGCTCGGCGATGACGTTGCGGTGGTCGCGCGACAGTGCCCGCATCGCCTCGGCCACCTGCCAGCCCTGCAGCACCTGCTCGAAGTCGTCGGTGGGCCGGGCCCAGTCCGACTCGATGGGCACCTCGGCCACCCTGGCGCTCTGCTTGCGGTAGCCGGAGATCACCAGGTTCTTGGCCACCGTGTAGAGCCAAGGACCCGCGTGGTCGACATCGAGTTCGCCCGCGTGCTTCCAGGCGCGCAGCAATGTCTCCTGGACGATGTCCTCGGCGCGCTGGTGATCACCGCCCACCGAGCGCAGGACATAGCTGTGCAGCGGCCGCCGGTAGCGGCCGTACAGCTCGCGGACGAGTTCATCGTCCTGCCCCGGGGTGTCAGCCACGACCCTGCCTACGCGCCGACGTCGGAATCGGTTCACGGCTCACCGCTCGGCGAACCCCTCGACTCCCTTGACCGGACCCCACTGCTCGACCACGTGGTCGACGGTGCCCGGCGTGCGGCCCGACCGCAATGCCGCCAGGAGCCTGTCGCACAGATCACGTGCGCCCTCGGCGACCACCTCGACCCGGCCGTCGGGGGTGTTGCGGGCCCACCCGGCCAAGCCCAGTTCAAGGGCCCGCGCGCGCGTCCACCAGCGGAAACCGACGCCTTGGACCCGGCCGTGGACCCACGCGGTCAAGCGGACGGGGTCGCTCCGGTTCTCGCCAGGGTGCACGGGTGGGGGCATGGGGACATCCTGCCGGGTGGTAATTTGTCGCGCCGACACGGCCGAGTGGAGATTGGACCTGCATGTCAGAGCCAGAAGACCGGGTCGAGTTATCACCTGTGGACGACGAGCGCCCCGGCTTGCGCCGTGCGCCGTACGCGATCCTGGGGGTCTCGGGCGTGGTGCTCGCGACGGTGTTCGCCGCCGTCGCCGCCGTCGCCTCCCCGGAAACCGAGGACGCCGGGCCCGCCGCGCCCGCCACGGTCAAGGTGAGCTCGACGCGCCCCACGCCGTCCACGACCAGCGACGCCGCCACCACGGACCCGACGACGACCACGTCGGAGTCCACGACGTCGGAGACGACGACCACGACGACGGAGTCCGCGGACCCGACGACGACCACCACGACCAAGCGGCCGCGCCCGACGACGACCACCACGACGACACAGCCGACGCAGACTCAGCCGACGACGACTCAGCCGACGATCACCCGGCCGACGACAACTGAGCCGCCGGTTACCACCACGACCACGCCGCCGGTCACGACCACCACGGAACCCCCGCCTCCGTGACAGTAGGTTTCACCGTATAGGCGGACGGGTCACCCGTTAGTGGTAACTTGCGCGACCGTGACACACCGTCGTGGAGCCAACGCGTTAGTTCGGGCCGTGCTGGTCGCGCTCGCGGTGGGCGCGGGCACGGCCGGAGTCGCCAAAGTCATGTCCGGCCCGCCGATGATCGAGGGCAGTCCGGACCGCGTCGCCTTGGACGTGCCGACGAGCGTGCCGTCGCCGGTGCCCACCGCGGCCGCGACCAGGAGCGCGGCGGGCACCGTCGCGGGCACCTCCACGGCCGCGACGACGGCCACCAGCAGCATCGCGGCCACCACCACGACCACGACCGTCGCGCCCACTACGACGACCACGGACAAGAAGCCTCGGCCGACCACGACGACCGCGCCGCCGAACACGTCGGCCGCGGGCCAGGTCCAGTCGCTGGTCAACATCCAGCGGGCGCAGCGCGGCTGCGCGCCGGTCACCCTGGACAGCAGGCTCAACCGAGCCGCCCAGGACCACAGCGACGACATGTCGCGCAACGGCTATTTCTCCCACACCAGCCTCGACGGCCGCAGCTTCGTCGATCGCGCCGAGGACGCCGGTTACCCGAGTGCGGGCGCCGAGAACATCGCGCGCGGGCAGAGCTCGGCCCAGCAGGTCATGAACGCGTGGATGAACTCGTCCGGCCACCGCGCGAACATCCTCAACTGCTCGATGCGGACCATGGGCCTCGGCCTGGCCACGCGCGGCTACTACTGGACGCAGATGTTCGGGTACTGAACCCAAGCGGGAGCGGGCCCCCGATGCCCGCTCCCACCCGGGTTCCTACTTCGTCGGCGTGACCGATATGGCAGGCGAGGTCGCCGACACGCTGGGTGACACCGCCGACCCGGACACCGACGGGGGACCCGACGTGACCGACGGGGACGTCGAACCGCCCGGCGCCAGCGGGACGAACGGCATGTCCGTGCGCGTCTCGCAGTAGCCGTTGACATAGACGACCCGCGGCACTGGCAACCTGTTGCGAATCCTGGGCGACGGGTCGACCTTGCCGCACGACTCGTGGTCGACGGTGATCGGTGTGCCGGTCTCGTCGTAGAGGTAGAACTCCTCGATCGGCCTGCCGTCGGCGCCCACCGCGTACACATTGGACAGTCGGTTTCCGCCGTAGACCAGCCCGCCGCCGGTGTACCCCTGGTAGTCGGCGACAGGACCGCCGCCCCGGTTGGAATCGGCCACGCCGATGGCCAGCGCCAGCGCGGCGCCGATGACGAAAGCGTTGGCGGGCACCGTGATCGCCAGCAGCCTGCGGTTGGTCGCGGTCCGGCCCGCCGTCCACAGCAGACCGCCCGCGACGACCAGAACGAAGACCGCGAGCCCAGGCGCCCGGTCGATCGCGGCGAGGAAAGCCAGTACCAGCACGATGATCCGCGCCAGCGCCCACGCGGGCCGCAGCGACCGCACATACGCGAGCGCGTCGGGCTGGAACATCGCGGCCATGGAGTCACCGATCCGCCGGGCGCGGCGGTACTCGGGCAGGTCGGCGATGTCCGACCGGTTCACCCGTTCGGCCAGGACCAGCCACAGCGCGGGTCCGAACAGCGGCAGACACAGCGCGAACACCACCAGCGGCTCGGCGGCGCGATTCATCAGCGCGACGAGCCCGATGAAAGCCGCGAGGACCGCCGTCAGTCCGACGATCCAGAACACGAACCGCCCTAGTCCGCCATGACTGACCGCGGTCGGTGGTGTCGCGACCGGCGGATAGCCGCCCGCGGCCCGCAGTTCAGCGGCATAGTCCTCGGGCGAGCCCAGCCGGTCGACCGGGTCGCCCGGTTCCCCGAAGACCTCGGTGACGTGCGGCTCGATGTCCTCGAGCACCTCGGCCAGTTCGTCGGCGGGCAGGTCCGCCAGCGCGGTCCGGACCCGGGCCAGGTAGTCATCGAGCCCCGGGTGAATGTCGGTGTCGCTGTTCACGCCGCCGCCCCCTTCAGAATGTCGTCCAACGTCCTCGCGAACGCGCGCCACGCGTCCTCCGACTCCACCAACCGCGCCCGCCCGGACTCGTTGAGCCCGTAGTACTTGCGGTGCGGCCCCTCGTCGCTCGGCACCACATACGAAGTCAGGTACCCGGCCCGATAGAGCCGCCGCAACGTCCCGTACACCGACGCGTCCCCGACCTCTTCCATGCCCCCACCGCGCAGGCGTCTGAGGACGTCGTAGCCGTAGCCGTCCTCGTTCCGCAGCACAGCGAGCACGGCGAGGTCGAGCACGCCTTTGAGCAATTGACTCGTGTCCACCCGCACCCCTCCCGGTATCGCGCTAGGAACACTATTGCGTAATGCGTAGTAGCGCGCAAGGCCGAAACTGGAGGTTGAACGCGTTTGACGTCCTCCCCGGTGGAGGTTCTAGGCTGGGATCAGCACTTAAGGGGAAGCATCATGCCTGTTCAGCTCAACCACACCATCGTCGCCGCGCGCGACAAGGTCGCTTCATCGAGGTTCATGTCCGAGCTCCTCGGCCTGCCCGAACCGATCCCGTTCGGACCGTTCCTGTGCGTCGAGACAGCCAACGGCGTGACCCTCGACTTCATCGAGGAACGCGGCGAGATCACGTCACAGCACTACGCGTTCCTGGTGAGCGAGCCCGAGTTCGACGAGATCTTCGGCCGGGTCCAACAATGGCGGCTCGCCTACTGGGCCGACCCGTTCCACCACCTCGCAGGCGAGATCAACACCAACGACGGCGGCCGGGGCGTGTACTTCGACGACCTCGACGGTCACAACCTGGAGATCATCACCCGCCCCTACGGCGGCGGGTGATCACTCCATGCGCTTGAGCGACAAAGGCCAGGTCACGATCCCAGTGGCCTATTGCGAGCTGCTCGGTCTGCTACCCGGCGGCACGGCGGTCACGGCTGCGCTATCGGGCCCTGCTTCTCCGACAGTCAAGGTGATCTCGCCGGGCCAGGGTGGTCGATCACCCACCGTGCGGCACCTCTACGATCCGGCGGATGACCACCTACGACGATCTCGACGCGTTCGAGCACCTGGACACCTCAGCGCTGCCGCGCCGTCAGCAGCAGATCCTGGTGACGATCCGGGACTGGGTGGTCCGATATGGATACTCGCCGAGCTCCCGGCAGATCGGTGACGCCGTCGGACTGCGGTCGTCGTCGTCGGTGTCCAAGCACCTCGCGAGCCTGGAGGAGAAGGGTTTCCTGCGGCGCAGCGCGACAATGTCGAGGGCGATCGACGTGCGCCTGTTCCTGCAGGAGCCTGCGACCCGCAAGCCTGCCGACGACTCGGTGAGCGTGCCCGTCGTCGGCGATATCGCGGCGGGAAGTCCGATCTTGGCCGACGAGCATCTCGATGACGTCCTGACGCTGCCGCGCGAACTCACCGGGCGCGGCACCGTTTTCGGCCTGCGGGTGCGCGGCGACTCGATGATCGACGCCGCGATCTGTGATGGCGACATCGTGGTGGTGCGACAGCAGTCCGAGGCCCACTCTGGTCAGATCGTCGCCGCGATGATCGATGGCGAGGCCACGGTGAAGGTGTATCGGCGCCGTGACGGCCACGTCTACCTTGAGCCGCGCAACGCGGACTATGACGTCATCGACGGCGATCAGGCTGTCGTGCTGGGGACCGTCGTCTCGGTGCTGCGCAGCGTCTGACTAACGGGGCCGGGGCTGACAGCGCGGGCACGAGAACGACGACCGATTCATGAACGGCTCGCGCCGGATGGGCCGCCCGCAGCGCGGACACGGCAGGCCCTCCTGGCCGTAGGCCGCCAGCGACCTGTCGAAATACCCGGACTGCCCGTTCACGTTGACATACAACGCGTCGAACGACGTGCCGCCGACGTTCAGGGCCTCGGCCATCACCTCGGTCGCCGCCGTCAGCAGGGCGCGGGCCTTGGCCGGGGACAGGCTGTCGGCGGGGCGGGCCCAGTGCAGCTTGGTCCGCCACAGGGCCTCGTCGGCGTAGATGTTGCCGATGCCCGAGACCACCGTCTGGTCGAGCAGCGCCCGTTTGACCTCTGACCGCTTCGCGCGCAAGGCGGCGACGGCGGCGGCCAGGTCGAACTGGGGGTCCATCGGGTCGCGGGCGATGTGGGCGACCGGGATCGGCAGCACCGTCCCGTCGACGACCACGACGTCCTCCACCGACAGCCCGCCGAAGGTCCGCTGATCGACGAACCGCAGTTCCGGTTCCGACGCGAAGGCGACCCGGACGCGCAGGTGCTTCTCGGGCGCCGCCGAGGAGGGTTGGACGAGCATCTGGCCGCTCATGCCCAGGTGGGCCAGCACAGCCGCGCCCGAGGACAGCTCCAGCCAGAGGTACTTACCGCGCCGCCGCGCGGCGACGAACCGGGTGCCGACCAGGCGTGCGGCGAAATCGGCGGCACCCGGGACGTGGCGGCGGATAGCGCGGGGATGGTGGACATCGACCGAGGCGATGGGACGGTCCAGCACGTGGTTCTCGAGGCCACGTCGGACTACCTCGACCTCAGGCAGTTCCGGCATCGTCGGACGGCTTGATCGACTCGGTCAGTTCGCGCCAAGCGGCCTCGGCGGCCTTCTGCTCGGCTTCCTTCTTCGTCTTGCCGTCGCCGTTGCCGTAGCTCTTGCCGTTGACCACGACGAGCGCGGTGAACTCTTTGCGGTGGTCGGGGCCCTCTTCACGCACCCGATACTCGGGAACGCCAAGGCCCGCGGACGCGGTGAGTTCCTGCAGGCTGGTCTTCCAGTCCAGACCCGCGCCGCGCTGGGGAGCCTCGATGAGCAACGGGTCGAAGTGCTTGTGCACGACCTCCCGCGCCACGTCGATGCCGTGCTGCAGATAGACAGCGCCGATCACGGCTTCCAGGCCGTCGGCGAGGATGCTCGCCTTGTCCCGGCCGCCGGTCAGCTCCTCGCCCTTGCCGAGCAGCAGGTGCGCGCCGAGGCCACCGTCGCCGAGGCCGCGCGCGACCCCCGCTAGGGCATGCATGTTGACCACGCTGGCGCGCAGCTTGGCGAGCTGCCCCTCGGGCAGGTCGGGGTGACGGCGATAGAGATGATCGGTGACGACGAGTCCGAGGACCGCGTCACCGAGGAACTCCAGCCGCTCATTGGGCGGCAGTCCGCCGTTCTCGTAGGCGTAGGACCGATGGGTCAACGCGAGCACGAGCAGCTCGGCGTCCACGTGGACGCCGAGCGCGTCGAGCAGCGTTGCCGGGTCCGCCGTGGGACCGCGTGCCGCCTTACCCCCCATGACGTGCGCCTAGGGTCACGCGGGCTGCGTGACCTGGCGACCGTCGTACTGACCGCAGGTCGGGCAGGCGATGTGCTGCGGCTTGGGCGCCCGGCAGGCCTTGTTCGAGCAGTTCACCAGGTGCACGGCAGTGGTTTTCCACTGCGACCGGCGCGCGCGGGTGTTCGAACGCGACATCTTCCGCTTGGGGACGGCCACGACTACTTCTCCTCTGACGAGCTGTTGTGCAGGATCGGACGGTTACGACTTGCGATCCTGTTGGATCCGCTCTTGCAGTGCGGCCCATCGAGGATCAATGCTCTCATGCCGGTGATCCGGCTCGAGTTCGGCCCACTTGCCACCACACTCCGCACACAGACCCGCACAGTCCGGCGAGCACAGCGGCACGTGCGGCAGCGCCAACACCACCGCGTCCCGGACCACCGGCTCCAGGTCCAGCAGATCGTCGACAAGGCGGCTGACCTCGTCTTCGTCGGTCGTCTCATCGGTCGCGCTGTCGGGATAGGCGAACAACTCGGTGATGTCGACCTCGACCTCATCAGAGATCGGATCGAGACAGCGCGAGCACTCGCCTGCCAACGGCCCAGCGGCGACACCGGAGACCAACACACCTTCGACTACCGACTCAAGCAACACGTCAAGCTCGACCTCAGCCCCCGCCGGGATCGCGATGACCCCTTCGAGACCGATGGCATAGGTCGCCTGCGCGGTACGCCGAACCGGTTTACTCGACCCGGGACGCCTGCCCAGTTCGCGGGTATCGATGACCCACGGGCTGGTCTGCACCGGACGGGCCGGGCTCTTGCGGTTCTCGGACATGGTGGACTCAGTCAGCGCCTTAGGTGGAGTGGGCGGCCCTATGGGGCCAGCCCAGATAGGGTACGCGACCCACCCCCGGACCGGAAATCCGCACCTCACCAGCCGCACGGCTCTCAGTGGGCATGGCTTGGATTGCAACCGGCACTGCCCTGACCAGCCGACCTCGCAGCTCATCCCGGGCTGTTCTTGAGGTCGCCAGACCTTCTTTGGCTTTGAGGTCGCTAGACCTTCCCCGTCCCTTCGCCCATGCCATCCCTAACTCGAGTCCGACGGGGTCAAGGGTCGGCTTGCCGATCGCGCAGCGACGCCGCAGGCGCCCTTGAGGCCGTCGGACTCGAGTTAGACCCTTGATGGCGGAGGGGCCCCGCCGTTACCCGCGTTCCGGTCCACGGCGCGGGGTCAACTCCATGAGTACAAGGACGGGTCGCTCCCCTAGCCCGAGCGTTTAACATCCGGCCGACGGCCTCAAGGGCGCCTGCGGCGTCGCTGCGCGATCGGCAAGCCGACCCTTGACCCCGCCGTCCGGATGTTAAAGATGGCCAGGACGGGGTGCTAGGGGGCACTGCGAAGGACCAAGAGCCCCTGCCTCGCTGCGCATCGGGCGGGGTGGCTTTGGCGGGGCCTTGGGCCTCGGAGGGCGTTGGTCTAGAGCCCTTTGGTGGGGTTAGGCGTGGTAGTCGAAGGGGGTTGCGCCTGCGGGGACGCCGTTCATGGTGCCGCGCAGGTGGGAGCGGCCCTTGCCTACCGTCCTCAAGGTGTGGCTGAGCAGGTCTTCGAACTCCGCCAGCTTGGTGTCCACGTATTCATCGCATTCGGCGCGCTTTCGGGCGGCTTCGTCGCTGGTGGCGTCGAGGACTCGGGCGGATTCGGCGTGGGCGGCCTGGACGACCTCGGTCTGGGAGACCAGCCTGCCCTGCTCGAATCGGCCTTCCTCCACCGCACGCTCGTACGACTCGCGGCCTGCCTGGAGCATGCGGTCGGCTTCGTCCTGGGAGCGGCCGACCAGGGTCTCGTATTCGGCGCGGCCCGCCGCGATGGCGCGGTCGGCTTCGTCCTGGGCGTCGGCGACCAGGCGGTCGGCGTGGGCGGTGGCCTCGGCGATCAGACGCTCGGCTTGGGCGCGAGCGTCCGCGATGGCCTTGTCGGCCTCCAGGTTGGCCTTGCTCAACGTCTGCTCGGCCTGGTGTTCGGCCGCGCCGACGATTTCGTCTTTCTTGTCGAGCACGTCCTGGGCGTCGTCCATCTCCGTGGGGAGTGCGTCGCGGACTTCGTCGAGCAGTTCGAGGACGTCGCCTCGGGGGACGACGCAGCCTGAGGTCATCGGTACGCCCCTGGCTTCCTCCAGGATCGTGACCAGTTCGTCGATCGCCTCGAAAACCTTGTACACGGCTCCTCCTCCACCCTTGTCAGCGATTGTGCCCGGTTTCACCGCGCTCCCGGTGGAGATCGGAGGGGTGTGTCCCGTTGTGGCAGGCTGAAGCCTTGTGATGATCCGCACCGCGACCGCACAAGACATCGACCCCATCGTCGCCCTCCTCATGGACGACCCTCTGGGCGCGAAGCGGGAGAACCCAGGCGACCCGCGCTACACCGCCGCGTTCGCAGCCATCGCCGCCGATCCCAACCAGGTCCTCGCGGTGGCCGACGCCGACGGCGAGATCGTCGGTACCCTGCAGATCACCTTCACCCCGGGACTGTCCCGAATCGGCGCGACCCGGGCCACCGTCGAAGGCGTGCGGGTGCGGTCCGACCAGCGCGGCAACGGGCTCGGGCAGCTGTTGATGGAGTGGGCGATCAAGGAAGCCACCACGCGGGGGGCGGCCATGGTCCAGCTCACCACCGACGTCAGCCGGACCGAGGCACACCGGTTCTACGAGCGGCTCGGTTTCGTGGCCAGTCATGTGGGGATGAAGTTGCCGCTTCAGGCCTGACCGGTGATCGCGCGCACCAGGCGTCCTTCCGGCGCATCCCATGGTGCGCGGTCAGAGTGGTCGGACCACTGAGGGCCAGGAGTGTGCGGGCACGGTGTCCAGTGAGGGCGGCCGAAAGATTGCGGCGGTGTCGGAGGGCGGGTCGAGCGTGAGAGCTCGCCGCAGTACCCAGACCGCAGCGCCAGGGTTGTCGAGCTGGGTGAACCACCGCACGGTCTGCGGGGCGAAGACATTGCTGTCGCCGTCGACGGCTGTGCGGTAGGCGACGGCCCGGTCGTGCCCGCGCAGGATCACCACATCGGCGCATCGCCGGGAACGCCAGTGGTGCACCGCGACGAACAGGTCGGGCCGCTTGGGGTCGCCGTAGAGGTGGATAGTCCAGTGGCGGCGGCGGAGTTCGGCCAGCAGCGGGTCGATGTCGGCCCAGTCGCTCATCGTGGTTCGGCTCCCGGTGGTGATGGTCAGAGGCGGCGGAGTCCGACCAACACGCTGGCAAGGAACTGCGGATCGCCGGGGTCATGGAAGTACGATTGCTGGCCCACCAGGGGCCAGCCGTGTGGTCGTGGGCTTGCCGGGCATAGTCGCGGCCGCGGTGGACGCGGAATCGGGAGCATTCCGACCGCGGGCAGGAACAGCGACGGCTCCGAGCGGGCCAGCCGTGGGCACGGGCCGGGGCCGGGTGCCCACGCCAGTCATCAGTGCGACGGCGTGCCGGGTGGCAACGCCGGGGAGGCGGGGAGGCGGGGAACAGCCACGCCATCGCGGCCATCGAGCACTCTGGGCACAACGGCGGCCCATTCGGCCGCCTGCTCCACGTGTCGTTGATCGGCAGCCCGCACAGCGCGGTCGCGCGGTATGTCAGAGGCCACGTGCACCCGGCCCGCGTAGTAGGCGCCGCCGTGGCGGTTGGTGCCCCACGTCAGCGGCGGCACCTCGGTCTGCTGGTGGTCATGGCTCACCGGTCCAACCCCTGGTCGGCGCCACTGGCGACCGACCCGGCCACGCGCCCACCGGGCCGGGGTGCTGGTTGAACCGGCTCAGCAGCCCGGTCCCGGTGAGCATCAGGCGGACCGGCCACGCTCGGGTCCCGGGCTTGCCCGGGATGCGCCGCTCGATGTAGCCGCCGTTCTCCAGGACGACCAGCGCGGCGAACACGCCGGTCTGCAGGTCGTGGCCGTCGACACGGCGCAGGATCGAGTCGACGGCGACGATCCGGTCGCAGGCGACCAGCCGCAGCGCCGTGTGCCGGTCACGGCCGTAGTCCAGTTTCACGACCGCTCACCTCGCTCAGGCGCCGAGTGCATGGCGGCGGCGACGGCCTCGCACCGCGGGCAGAGCGCCTGACGTGCGGCGGGATCGACCTCGCCGCCGCCGAGCAGCACGCGGCAGACGCTGATGCCGACGAGGCGGCCCTCGAAGTCCAGCGTGCGGGGAACGCCGTTGCGTGTCTCGTGCAGGTGCGCCAAGCGCGGGTTCAGCAGCCCGCGGTGCCACCGCGGGGGCGCCGGGGGCAGCACCCGCATCGTGATCGTGTTCGCGCCGGTCGGCGGGTTCGCGCGGGCGGGAAGCAGTGCGACGGCCATCAACCATCACTCCTCGTTGCGATAGCAAACAGGCGTGGGTGTGGGGACTAGAGGGCGACGAGGCCAAGGGGTCGGGGCCCGGGAAGGCTTGGCCCCGCCGCCTGCTCGGGGTGGGGCTGCTCGACTACGCGGCGAGCCGGGTGGTCACGAAGTCGATCGCCTTCTCCAGGGCCGCGTCGTGGCCGTCGACGGAGAGCAGCTCGTGCGGCAGGTCCAGGTCGCGCAGGACGTCGCCGACGTGACTGTCGGCCAGGACCCGGAACTCGGCATCGTTGTCGCGGACCTTGTTGTCACCCAACGGAATCGTCGGGTCCAGAGTGGTGCGGAACATCAGGTCGTAGCGGTCGCTGTGGCCCAGGGCGAGGGCTTCGAGCTTGGCGACCTGGACCGGGTCGGGCTTCTCCCGCCGGTACTCCAGAGCGGCCCGGTAGTAGCCGAGGGCATCGGGGACGGGGCGGTCGATGAGCACGACGTCGGAGTGCAGCCAGGCTTCCATCTCCTCGCTGATGCCGCGGGACATGATCCACAGGGTGGACAGCCAGGTGTGGTTGAACAGGATAGGCAGCCCGATGCGTTGTGCTGCCTCGCCGAGGTCGGCGACGGTGCCGACGACGATGTGCCTGCGGCGCAGGTCGTGGGCGAGGCGGGCGAGGAAGGTGGACTTGCCGGTGGAGTGGGTGCCGAGCACCGCGATCGTGACCGGCTTCTCGACCTCGGATGCGGTCACCACAGCCCACCATCCGGTTCCTCAACCGGGGCGAACCCGGGCAGGGCGGCGACCTTGACCAAGCCCGTCCAGTCCAGTTCGCCGTCGTCGATCAGGCGCAGCAGCAGCTGCCAGGCGCACCAGGTGTCGTAGGCGGCGCGGTGGTGGCCGGACTCGGCGAACCCGGCCGGGTCGATCCCGGCGTGGGCGACGAGCTTGTCCAGGCCGTAGCCGGGCAGGTCCAGCCACACGTACTTGGCGAGCTTGAGGGTGTCGAGCACCATCGGCGGGCGCCACTCGGGCAGGTGCGCGCCGATCACCCGGTGTTCGACGGAGGCGTTGTGCGCCAACAGGATCCGGCCGTCCAGCAGCGCGGCGATCTCGCCCGCGACCTCGGGCCAGGCGGGGCAGTCGGCGACGTCGGCGTCGCGGATGCCGTGGACCTTGCGGGTGACCATCGCGGTGATCGGCTTCGGCGGCCGGACCATCCAGGTCCGCATGTCCGCCTCGGCGCCGCCGTTCTGGTCGTCGATGGGCAGGGCGGCGAGTTCGATGATCTCCGGCGGGTGCTGGCCGTTGCCCTCCACGTCCACCACGACCAGACGCCTGCCGTGCAGGGCCGCGGGCAGTTCGGGGGTCAGGGTGTCGGCGCTCATCGCGGGTCCTCCGTGGCGATCGCGGTCGGCCAGCCTGTGTCGGCGCGGCCGTGTTGTTGGCGGTGGTGGGGCTTGGCGATGTCGTGGACCTGGTAGCCCAGGCCGTGCTGCATGAGGTAGCGGGGTTGCTCGTCGAGCCCGGCGACCACGACGGCGCGGTCGTTGACCTCGACCAGGGTGCCGCCCAACCGGGCGGCCATGTCGGCGACCCGCCGTTCGTCGGGCCGGGTCCACGCGTCCGCGCAGCGCTGCAGCTGCCGGGACGGGCAGATGTCGCACAGCTCGCGGATGCCGTAGTGGCCGTTGTAGTCGGCCACCCGGTGGGCGTAGGCGACCCCGCACGAGGTCTTGCGGAACAGCGGCGACCGGGCCGGGAACTTCGCGGCGTGAGCCAGGATCCGCTTCTCCAGATCCTGCGGGAAGAACTTGCGGCGGGCGCCGTCCTCGTAGGGTTCGGGCAGCCCGTGGGCCTGGTAGTAGTCGCGGATCTGGTCCTTGAAGAACAGGCCGGTGAACACCGTGGCGTGGGCGTGGTGGCTCAGCTCGATCGCGCGGGCGATGTGCTCGTCCGTGTCGTTGAGGCCGGGCACGATCGGCCGCCAGTACAGCACCACCCGGTAGTTCTCGGCGTGGTCGTAGGCGGTGCGCAGCGACGCGGCGGCGATGGTCGAGTCGACCGGTTCGATCCGGTCGTCGTCGATGCCGGAGTGCGTGACGAGGATCGTGAGCTTGATGTTGGTGAACGAGTTGAGGACCGCGCAGTCCTCTGGCTCGATGTGCCAGCGAGTGATCACTAGGACGTGGTTGGTCAGCCCCTGCTCGTCCAGTTCGCGCAGCATCGCGAAGGTGTGGGGTTTGACCGTGGCCAGCATGGGGTCGGTGGCCCGGTTCAGCATCTGGATCGGGGTCACGTGCGGCACGAAGTACTGGTGCCCGACCAGCAGGTCGGCGGCCTGGGCCTCGCTCATCAGCCGGCGTGGGATCTTCATGTCGAAGTTGTCGAACAGGTGCCGCACGCAGTAGCCGCAGTCCAGCGGGCAACCGATGATCCAGTTCACGCTCAGCCCGGACTTGCGGTACTCGATCACATCCAGCAACTCCGGCCGGACCTTGTCCCGCTGCTCCAGTGTGAGCAGCGGCAAGGGCCGCCGGGGCGGGCCGAGCGACGACAGTGTCGCGGCCAGTTCGTCCGCCTTGGTGGTCACGGAGATCCTCCCGATCATGGTGCGGGTCGGTGTTTCCCGTGATCAGAGGACCAGAACCCGCTACGATCGCGGAACGAGGCAAGTCGACTACAGCCTGTATTTGCCTCCCTGTTCGTTCCGCAGGCACGAGGTGAGCGGGAGCCACCGTGACCGAGGACAACCCCGTCGACATCGGCGCAATCGCCGCGGCGCTGGCCGCCGAGATCCGGCGGCTGCGCAAGGACGCCGGGCTGAGCCAGAAGCAGCTCGCCGCGCAGGTCGGCTACACCCGCCAGTACGTGTCGCTGGCTGAACGGGTCGGCTGCAACCTGCCGTCGCTGGAGTTGGTCCGGGCTCTGGACGCCCGACTCGGCGCGGGCGGGCGGCTGCTGGCCCTGCGCGAGCAGGCGCGAGCCGACCAGCGGGCCGTGCGGCACGCCCTGCCCGCATCCGCGCCGACGCACCTGCCCGGATTTGCCTCCCCCTTCACCATTGCTTTCCCACCCGCACGGCAGGTAGAGGGAGGCCGGTTCGCTATCTCCGTCCCAGCCGGCCGGTTCTTCGCCGGATCGACCATCACCGCCGCCAGCTACCCGGCGGTGGACGACGGGCGCATCGTGGTGCGCGTCCCCACTGGCCTCGCCGACGACCCGGAGCTGCGCCGCCCCGGGCGGAATCTGGTTGTCGGCTCGGCCGATGGCCCGGCCGGTCAGCGGCTGTTCGCCTTGGACAACCGGGCCGCCCGCGTCCGCCTGGCCAAGGCGGTGGACGGTGCGCCGCTGCTGATTCCGGGCGCCTACGAACTCGACGACCTGACCCTGGGCGTGCTGTGGGCCGTGGCCAATCTCGACGACGCCCTGCTCGACGACGACAACGCCCTGGCCGCCGCGGAGGCCCGCCTGCGCGGATTCGACAGTTCGACGTGGTCGACGGGCGGCCGGGACCTGGCCGCCGACCTCACCGCCGTGTCGCGAATGTGGTTGGGCTCGGACTTCTGCGCCCGCCACATCCTGCGCCACGCCGACGCCCTGCAGGACGTGCCCGCGTTCTGGACCCGCGAGCAACGAGGCGAGGAGTCCAGCACCTGGCTGCTGTTCGCCCACAAGTACGACTACCTGGCCCGCACCGCGGCCACCTTCGCCAGCACCGGCGCGACACCCACCCGCACCTTCTGTGTCCCGTCCGGGGCCGTCACCGGTTCCCTGAGCCCCGAGCGGATCCTGCTGCTGCTCGCGGTCGCGCTCATGGAGTCCTTCGGCATCGAGGTCCAGGTGTGCGCCGAACCCGAGTACAGCTCCGTTGCCGGGTTCGCCCTCGACCAGAGCCGCCGCGCGATCGTGGCCAACTGGGTCGGCCACGACGGCGTCTGGCAGGTCGACGTGACCGACGACCGACCTGCCCTGCGCGAGTTCGCCGACGCCCGCGAATACGCCGATGCCCACTCCATGATCGCCGGACCGACGCCGCCTGCCCGGTTGCGGGCGCTTGCCGCCTACCTCGACCTGGACTGGGCCTGGCTCACCCGACGCTGCGCCGACCTCGGCGACTACGGCACCGTGGGCCTGGCCCAACCACGCAGCAGGCTGCTGTCCACGGCCGGGCTGGACAAGGCCTGCCGGTTCCTCGGCAGCCTCGGTGAACGGCACGGCGAGCAGTAGGCTGCCGATCACTGTCCGCACGTGGCCCGGGAAGGATCAGGGTGCCTGACGCCCAGCAAGCCAACCGTCGTGTCGTCGTGTTCGGCCTCGGCGGCACCATCGCCATGACCAGCAGCGACACCGGCGGCGTCGTGCCCGCCCTGTCGGCCGAACAACTCGTCGCCGCCGTACCGGGCCTGGCCGACACCGGCATCACCGTCGACGTCGTCGACTTCCGCCGCAAGCCGGGCGCGTCCCTGACCTTCGACGACCTGACCGAACTCGCCGACGCGATCACAACCCGGCTCGCCGACAGCGATGTGGACGGCGCGGTGGTCACCCAGGGCACCGACACGATCGAGGAGACGGCCTACCTGCTCGACCTGCTTCATCAAGGCCCGCAGCCGCTGGTGGTGACCGGTGCGATGCGCAACCCGACTCTGGCCGGAGCCGACGGCCCGGCGAACGTCCTCGCCGCCATCCAGGTCGCCGCCAGCCCCGAGCTGCGTGGGCAGGGCTGCCTGGTCGTGCTCGCCGACGAGATCCACGCCGCCCGCCGGGTCCGCAAGACCCACTCCACCAGCGGCGCCACCTTCCAGTCACTCAACGGCGGCCCGCTCGGCGCGGTCCTCGAAGGCCGGCCCCGGCTGCACAACCGCCTCGCCGACCGCACCACCGTCCCCGCTGGACCCCGCATGCCCGGCAAGCGGGTCGGCTTGGCCACGATCTCCCTGGGCGACGACGGCACGATGATGGCCGCCGCCGACCGGCTCGACGGACTCGTGGTGGCCGCCTTCGGCGTCGGACACGTCCCCGCCGATCTCGTGCCGCTCCTGGCGAAGATCGCAGACCGGATCCCCGTGGTTCTGGCCTCCCGCACCGGATCCGGGTCCACACTGCGCTCCACCTACGCGTTCCCCGGCAGCGAACGCGACCTGCTCGACCACGGCCTCATCGGCGCCGGATTCCTCGACCCGCTCAAATCCCGCATCCTGCTTCACACCCTGCTCACCGCCGACACTGACCGCGCCACGATCGCGGCCGCGTTCGACGCCGCAGGCGGCCACGCCCACCCCAGCACGTGGCCCTGGAGCGCCCCCACCGTTAGCCAGGAGCCCTAGACCCCGTGCGCAGCCACGACCTCACCCTCGGGCGCTCCTTCGGCGTCACCTTCGACCATGGCGAGGACTTCTTCACCGCCCTAGCCGAGTTCTGCCGCGTCAACAACGTCCGCCACGGCTACATCCCCTCGTTCATCGCCGGATTCGCCGAGGTCGACATCGTCGGCACGTGCGACAAACTCGACGACCCGAACGCGCCCGTGTGGACCAAGGTCCACCTGACCAACGTCGAAGCCTTCGGCGGCGGCACGCTGGCCTACGACCCCGACACCGACCAGGTCCTCCCCCACATCCACGTCGCCGTCGGCCTCAAGGAACATGCCGCCACCGGCTACACAAGCCACCTGCTCGCCGCAGAGGTCCTGTTCCTCACCGAGATGCTCGTCATCGAGGTCACCGACCCGGTCATGCGCCGCGAACGCCGGCCAGACCTCTACGACGTGCCCCTCCTGAGGTTCGTCCCCCCGGTCGATCAGTCCTGAGCGGCGCGGTTTTCTTCCAAGCGCTTGAGCAGGCGGGTGTGGACGATTTCGGGGAGGAGGTGGGAGACCGCGCCGCCGTACGTCGCCACCTCCTTGACCAGTGAGCTCGACAGGAAGCTGTTCAGCGGCGAGGTCGGCATGAACATCGTCTCCACACCGGTCAGGCCCTGGTTCATCTGGGCCATCTGCAGCTCGTAGTCGAAGTCGCTGACCGCGCGCAGGCCCTTCACGATGGCCTGGACGTCGTGCTGCTTGCAGTAGTCGACCAGCAGGCCGTGCCAGGAGTCGACGCGCACGTTGGGGAGGTGGGCGGCGGTCTCGCGGAGCATGTCCATGCGCTCCTCGACCGTGAAGAGGCCCCGCTTGGTCTTGTTGATCATCACCGCGACGACGACCTCGTCGAACAGCGCCGCGGCGCGCTCGATGATGTCGAGGTGGCCGTTGGTGGGGGGGTCGTATGAGCCCGGGCAGACAGCGCGCGTCATGAATCTGGACCGTAGCAGCCCGCGGTCACGCTGAGTCGGTGTCCGATGTCACGTGTGTCGCCCAGTGCAACTCTGTGTCGCCGTAGCGGCGGGAGCGGGTTCCGGCCAGCGGCTCCGGCCAGGCGGGCTCCCCCGCCCGGCTGTCGCGCTCGACCACGATCGTGGCGCCCGGTGTGGTCCAGCCGTTGTCGACCAGTGCGCGCAGCATGACCGCCAGCTCTGGCCCCTCGACGGCGTAGGGCGGGTCGGCGAAGACGACGTCGTACGGTTCGACGGGCGGCACCGCCAGCACCGTGGCGACCTTCCCCAGCCGGATGTCGGCCCCGGGCAGCGCCACGGTGGCGGCGTTGCGCTTGAGGACGGCCACGGCGTTGCGGTCGGACTCGACCAGGGTGGCCACGGCCGCGCCCCGCGACAGCGCCTCGAAACCCAAGGCGCCCGAGCCCGCGTACAGGTCGAGCACCCGCGCGCCGTGCAGGCCGACCCCGGCCTCCAACGCGCTGAACAGGGCCTCCCGTACCCGGTCCGACGTGGGACGGGTCCCCTTCGGCGGCACCGCGAGCCTGCGGCCACCGGCCGCGCCCGCCACGATCCTGGTCACGAGCACATGGTGCCTGAGCAGCGCCGCGGCACCCCAAATGGGGTGAGGACGAGCACATCCGACATGAGCCTGATTCAGCCGCGACCCAAAGCGCGTAATCTCGCTCTTCCTGTATTCGAACAACCGGGGAGCGCTGCGTGTCGGAACCCTCTGTGAGAGAGGCCGAGATCGCGGTCGAGCAGAAGCATGTCGACGTCGTCTACGCGCGGGTCGAAGAGATGCGCGGCGAGGCAGAAGCGATGCGGAACCGGGGTGACGCGCTGGCACACGGCGCGCGCAACGAGGCGGTGTTCGAGCAGGCTGCGATGCTGTTCGAGCGGGACGTGATGGTCCGCCACGCCAACCAGATCCTGCGCACGCTCGACGCCGAGCATGAGGGCCTGGTCTTCGGGCGGCTCGACGACACGTCCGGCGAGACGATGTACGTGGGCCGTCTTGGCGTGCGGGACATCAACTTCGACAACCTGGTCACCGACTGGCGTGCCCCGGCGGCGTCGCCGTTCTACCAGGCGACCGCCGAGCAGCCGATGGACGTGATCCGGCGGCGGGTGATCCGCTCGACCGGGCAGTCGGTGGTCGACATCGACGACGACCTGCTGATGCCCGAGCGGCACATCGACAGCATGGCGGTGGTCGGCGAGGGCGCGCTGATGGCGAGCCTGACCCGCGCGCGTGGCGAGAACATGCGCGACATCGTCGCCACCATCCAGAAGGAGCAGGACGAGGCGATCCGGGCCCCGTGGCGGGGCGTCACCGAGATCACCGGCGGCCCCGGCACCGGCAAGACCGCGGTCGCGCTGCACCGCGTGGCCTACTTGCTCTACCGCGACCGCCGCCGGATGGGCGGCTCCGGGGTGCTGGTGGTCGGCCCGTCCCCCGCGTTCACCTCCTACATCTCGCGCGTGCTGCCATCGATGGGTGAGGACAACGTCGAGTTGCGGTCGCTGTCCGACCTGCTCGACGGGGTCAAGGCGGTCCGAGTCGACCCGGCCCCGGTCGCCGCGGTCAAGGGTTCGCTGCGGATGCGCCGGGTGCTCAAGCGCGCCATCCGCGAGGCGCCCTCGGACGCGCAACACGAGTTCCGGATCATGTACCGGGGCGAGGTCCTCAAGCTCGACGCACGCGAGTTGGCCGTGGTGCGCAACAACGTGCACAACGGCAAGCGCCCGCCGAATCAGTCGCGCGTGGACGCCGCCGAGGCGCTGCTGGAGGCGCTGTGGCGCAAGGCCGACTCGTACACCGACTTCCCGGTGAAGCGGGCCGAGCTGATCACCGAGCTGGGTGAGCGGATCGACTTCCACCGGTTCGTCGTCGTCTGGTGGCAGCTGCTGACCCCAGCCGAGATCCTGCGCTCCCTCGGCGACCGGCGGCGGCTGTCGCGGATCGCGGGCCGCGGGCTCACCCGGACCGAAGTGGATATGCTGGCCGACTCGTGGGCCGACACGAACGGCGGCCCGTCGGTGGCCGACGTCGCCCTGCTCGACGAGCTGCGGGTGCTGCTCGGCAAGCCGCCGAAGCGTAAGAAGCGACGAACGGACACGTCGATGGCGGAGCTGAAGACCTGGTCGGAGCGGCAGAGCGGCCCCGGCTACCACCGTCCTGACGACTACGACGAGTTCTCCCACATCGTCGTCGACGAGGCGCAGGACCTGTCCCCGATGCAGTGGCGGATGGTCGGCAGGCGGGGCAAGTACGCGAGCTGGACCGTCGTCGGCGACCCGGTGCAGAGCTCGTGGCCGGACCCGGCGGAGGCGCGGCAGGCGCAGGACGGCGCGTTCGGCGGTCCCCGGACCGAGCGCCGACAGTTCGCGCTGCGCACCAACTACCGGAACTCGGCGGAGATCTTCGACCTCGCCGGCAAGGTCGTGCGCGATGTATCGACCCCCGAGCAGCTGCCGCACGCGGTGCGCAGCACCGGCATCGAACCCGCGATCGAGCTGTGCGGGTTCGACGAGCTGACCCACGTCGCCGTCGCCGCGGCGCGGGAGCTGCTCGGCACGGTCGACGGCACGGTCGGGGTGATCACCGCGACCAGCCGGGTCGACTCGACCCGGTCGGCGATCGAACGGCTCAACGACGAGCGGCTGCGGGTGGTCGACGGGCTGGAGTCGAAGGGCTTGGAGTACGACGCGGTCGTGCTCGTCGAGCCCGCGGAGCTGGTGTCGGAGTCGACGACGGGGCCGCGGACGCTGTATGTCGCGCTCACCCGGGCCACCCAGCGGCTCACCGTCGTGACGACCGACCCGAACTGGCCGGACAGCTGAGGAGCGGCCCGTGCCGGAACCCGATCCGAGTCGCCAGGCGGGTGACTGCGAGAGCCTCTTGAGGCTCATGGACGCAGGCAGGCTGGGTCAGGTCGTGTCCTGGTCGGCGATGCTGAGCCGGTACAGCACCGATCCGTACGAGCGGACCCAGGCGCACCTGTTCTCGGTGGGCGCACTGTTCGGCCTGGGCCGGACGGACACGCCGGGGTTCGCCGACGTGTTCGCCCGCGCCCGCGGCGCGGTCGAGCGGTTCCCGGTGCCCGCGCTCGTCGGCGAGTTCCATGCCCTGGCGGGCGCCGTGGCGTTCGGGGTGGGCGATGTCGAGGACGCGATGCTGCATGTCGTCGACGGGATCCGGGTGACCGCCCAGAGCCGCCCGAGCGTAACGGCGGCGGTGGCGTGGTTCGACCTGGCGTGGACCGCGGGCGAACTGGGTATGGCCGACGAGGTCGACATCTCGCTGCGGCACGCGCGCGAGTCCGCCGCGCGCTGGGGCCTGCCCTACGAGGACGCCCCGATGCGGCTGACCGCGGCGGTGACGGCCGACCACCGCGGCGACACCGACCGGTGCGCCGTGCTCCTGTCCGAACTCTGCGCCGACGCCCGTAGGTTGGCGGGCGAGCTCGATCGTCTGGCGATGGCGGACCGCGTCTACTTCGCGTACGCGGCGGCGCGGTACCAGCTCCTCGGCGGCGATCCCGGGATCGACCCGCGGCGGCTGATGCCGCTGGGCGCCGACCAGGCCGCCAACCCCTACCGCGGCCTTATCCGCGTGTGCCTGGCGATCAGCGCCGGACGGGCCGGGGAGGTGCTGGTGGCGCTGGACGAGATGGCGCCGGTGAACCTGGTGCACGAGGTGGAGATCCTGCGGCTGCGCTCGATCGCGCTGACCTCGATGGGCGACCCGACGGGCGCGCTCGCCGCGGAACGGCGGGCCATCCGCCGGTTCACCGAACCGTGGCAGAACCTGCGCAGACTGGCGGCGCGGTCGCGAGTGGACCACGCCGTCCTGTCCGAGTACGCCGCCGCCGCGCTGACCGATCCGCTGACCGGCCTGCCCAACCGCCGCCACCTCGAAGAACGCTTGGCCGAGATCAGCGCGCGGCGGGAGCCCGCGGTCGTGGGGTTGCTGGACCTGGACAATTTCAAGGCCGTCAACACCGAGCACGGTCACTTGGCGGGAGACGCCGTCCTTGCCCGAATCGCGGCGGTGGTCACGTCGTCGTTGCGGAAGGGGGACTTCCTGGCGCGATACGGCGGCGACGAGTTCGTGGCGGTGCTGGCGGACACGTCGTTGGCGGCGGCGGTGGAGGTCGAGGACAGGATAAGCGTGGCACTGGCCAGGGAGAACTGGGACGAGCTGGCGCCGGGAACGGGGGTGGGGATCAGCATCGGGTGGGCGGAGCTGACCTCCTGGGGGCCCGCCGCGGCGCTGGCGGCGGCGGACCGGGCGATGTACGCCCGCAAGAGCGCGCGGGGCTGAGTACACGAAAGAAAGAAACGCCTCGGCACTGTGTGCCGAGGCGTTTCCCGTTGGACGTGTGTAGGTCAGCCCAGGACGACCAGCAAGTCCCCGCCCTCGACCTGTTGCACCGGGCCGATAGCGAGCCGGGTGACCTTGCCCGCCTTGGGCGCGGTGATGGCCGCCTCCATCTTCATCGCCTCGATCGTGGCGACCGTGGCGCCCGCCTCGACCTCGTCGCCCTCGCCGACGGCCAGGGTGACGACGCCCGCGAACGGCGCGGCGACGTGGTTGGCGTTGGACTTGTCGGCCTTCTCGGCGACCGGCAGGTCCGACGCGATCGCCCGGTCGCGGACCTGGATCGGTCGCAGCTGCCCGTTGAGGGTCGCCAGGACAGTGCGCATGCCGCGCTCGTCGGCGTCGGCGATGGCTTCCAGTTCGATCAGCAGGGTCACGCCCTTGCCGATGCCGACCGCGTACTCCTTGCCCTGCTCCAGGCCGAAGAAGAAGTCCTTGCTGGCCAGCACGCTGGTGTCGCCGTACTGGTCGCGGTGGGCCAGGAACTCCTTGGTCGGGCCAGGGAACAGCAGCCGGTTGAGCGTGGCGCGTGGGGCGACGGCCAGGCCCGCGCGGTCCTCCTCGGTCAGCTCGGTGACGCCCTTGGGGGTGGGGCGGCCCTGGATGGCCTTGCTGCGGAAGGGCTCCGGCCAGCCGCCCGCGGGGTCGCCGAGTTCGCCGTGCAGGAAGCCGACGACGGAGTCGGGGATGTCGAAGCGGCCCGGCTCGCTCTCGAATTCCTTCGGGTCGACGCCCGCGCCGACCAGGTGCAGGGCGAGGTCGCCGACGACCTTGGACGACGGGGTGACCTTGACCAGCCTGCCGAGCATCCGGTCGGCGGCGGCGTACATGGTCTCGATCTCCTCGAACCGGTCGCCGAGGCCGAGAGCGACGGCCTGGGTGCGCAGGTTCGACAGCTGGCCGCCGGGGATCTCGTGGTGGTAGACGCGACCGGTCGGCGACGGCAGGCCCGCCTCGAACGGCCGGTACACCCGGCGCACGATCTCCCAGTACGGCTCCAGGTCCGACACCGCCTGAAGCGACAGGCCGGTCTCGCGCTCGCTGTGGTCGGTGGCTGCGACGATGGCCGAGAGCGACGGCTGCGAGGTGGTGCCCGACATCGACGCGACCGCGCCGTCGACAGCGTCCACACCGGACTGGATGGCCGCCAGGTAGGTGGCCAGCTGGCCGCCCGCGGTGTCGTGGGTGTGCAGGTGGACCGGGAGGTCGAACTCCTTGCGCAGCGCGGTGATCAGCCGGGCCGCGGCGGGCGGGCGCAGCAGGCCCGCCATGTCCTTGACCGCCAGCACGTGCGCGCCCGCGCCGACGATCTGCTCGGCCAGCTTGAGGTAGTAGTCAAGCGTGTAGAGCTGTTCGGCCGGGTTGGACAGGTCGGCGGTGTAGCAGAGTGCGACCTCGGCGATGGCGGTCCCGGTCTCGCGCACGGCCTCGATGGCCGGGCGCATCTGCTCGACGTCGTTGAGCGCGTCGAAGATCCGGAAGATGTCGATGCCGGTCTTCGTCGCCTCCTGGACGAATGAGGTAGTCACCTCGGTCGGGTACGGCGTGTACCCGACGGTGTTGCGGCCACGCAGCAGCATCTGCAGGCAGATGTTGGGCACGGCCTCGCGCAGCGCCGCGAGCCGCTCCCACGGGTCCTCGGCGAGGAACCGCAGCGCCACGTCGTAGGTCGCGCCGCCCCAGGACTCCAGCGAGAGCAGCTCCGGGGTCATCCGCGCGACGTGCGGGGCCACGGCCAGCAGGTCCTTGGTGCGCACCCGGGTGGCCAGCAGCGACTGGTGGGCGTCGCGGAAGGTCGTGTCGGTGACACCGACGTTCTTCGACTCGCGCAGCCAGCGCGCGAAGCCCTCGGGGCCCAGCTCGACGAGCTTCTGCTTGGACCCGGCGGGCGGCTCGGCGGCCAGGTCGATCTCGGGCAGCTTCTGCCGCGGGTCGATCACCTTGGGCCGCTCACCGTGCGGCTTGTTGACCGTCACGTCGAGCAGGTAGGTGAGCAGCCGGGTGCCGCGGTCGGCCGAGCTGCGGGCGGTCAGCAGGTGCGGACGCTGCTCGATGAACGACGTGGTGACCCGGCCTGCGACGAAGTCCTCGTCGTCCAGCACGGCCTGCAGGAACGGGATATTCGTGGCCACGCCCCGGATGCGGAACTCGGCGACGGCGCGCTTGGCCCGGCGCACCGCGGCGTCGAGGTCGCGGCCGCGGCAGGTGAGCTTGACCAGCATCGAGTCGAAGTGGGCGCTGACCTCGGCGCCCGCCGCGGTGCCGCCGTCGAGCCGGATGCCGCCGCCGCCCGGGGAGCGGTAGGCGCTGATCATGCCGGTGTCGGGGCGGAAGCCGTTGGCGGGATCCTCGGTGGTGATGCGGCACTGCAGGGCCGCGCCGCGCACGTAGATCGCGTCCTGGGTCAGGCCAAGGTCGGCCAGCGTCTCCCCCGCGGCGATTCGCAGCTGCGACTGCACGAGGTCGACGTCGGTGACCTCCTCGGTCACCGTGTGCTCGACCTGGATGCGCGGGTTCATCTCGATGAAGACGTGATGGCCGCGCGTGTCGAGCAGGAACTCGACCGTGCCCGCGTTCAGGTAGCCGATGTGGCGGGCGAACTTGACCGCGTCGGCGCAGATCCGGTCGCGCAGCTCGGGGTCGAGGTTCGGCGCGGGCGCCAGCTCGATGACCTTCTGGTGGCGCCGCTGCAGCGAGCAGTCGCGCTCGTAGAGGTGGATGACGTTGCCGTCGCCGTCGGCGAGGATCTGCACCTCGATGTGGCGCGGGTCGACCACGGCCTGCTCAAGGAAGACCGTCGGGTCACCGAAGGCGGACTCGGCCTCCCGCATGGCCGCTTCCAGCGACTCGCGCAGCGCCTTGGGCTCCTCGACGCGGCGCATGCCGCGCCCGCCGCCGCCCGCGACCGCCTTGACGAAGATCGGGAAGCCGATGTCCTCGGCCTTGGTGAGCAGCGCCTCGACGTCCTTGGACGGCTCCGAGGACTGCAGCACGGGCAGGCCCGCGGCCTTGGCCGCGGCGATGGCGCGGGCCTTGTTGCCGGTCAGCTCCAGGATGTCGGCGGTGGGGCCGACGAAGGTGATGCCTGCCTCGGCGCACGCGGTGGCCAGTTCGGGGTTCTCCGACAGGAAGCCGTAGCCGGGGTAGACCGCGTCGGCGCCCGCCTTCTTGGCCGCCTTGACGATCTCCTCGACCGACAGGTACGCGCGCACCGGGTGTCCGGGCTCGCCGATCTCGTACGCCTCGTCGGCCTTCATCCGGTGCTGGGAGTTGCGGTCCTCATGTGGGAACACCGCGACAGTCCCGGCGCCGAGTTCATAGCCGGCCCGGAACGCCCGGATCGCGATCTCGCCGCGGTTGGCGACGAGCACCTTGCGAAACATGCGCGGATACCTCCTGCTACCTGAGGGTCGGTCGCAGGAGGTTACCGTGTTTGTCCCGCCAGTCGGGAGCATCGTCCCACGTGACGGACGCCATGCCTGTCGTTAACCTGCCACGATCCAACGGCTTGGTCGACCCTCGAACCGATCGGTCTCACCCACCGGACATTCTGGTGCCCGAGGGCCCTCAGCGCACGAGTACCTCGTGCACCAAAGCGGGCTGGCCCGCCGGGAAAACCACCCTTACGCGGGTCGCGGGCGCCCCTGGCGTGGGGATGTCGGTGTACTCGCCCTCGACCCGGCCCACCGTATGCCACGTGCCCGCCGGGTCAAGGAGCTGGACTTCGCCGCGCGCGGGCGTCGCCCGACCCGCGAGCACGATCACCCCGGTGACCTGCCGGGTCTCACCGATGGGTACCTCGATGGCGCCGGAGGTGACGGGGAACACGGTGTCGGCGTCACCGTCCGCGCTCGCGTCGACCGGCGAAGGGACGACGGTGAACTCGCGGACCACCAGCCACTGGCGCTGCCCCCGGACCGCCCGCAGGCGCAGGTAGCGGGTCGGGTCGGACACCGTGGCCACCACCGACGGCGCGTCGACGCGGCGGACCGGGGTCCACCGCACCCCGTCGACCGACTGCTCCAGCACGCCCGCGCGCAGGTAGTCGCGCGGGCGGTCGGCCTGGCCCATCTCGATGCCGACTTGGCTGACCCGGCGGACGCGGCCGAGGTCGAGGATGACCTGGGACCCGGGCACCGGCGGGCCGTCGCTCCAGAAGTAGGTGCGCGCGTCGCCGTCGGCCATGCGGGCGGGCAGGTGGTCGCCGTAGGCGCCGAGCGCGGTGACGGGCCGGGGCTGAGTGGGCCCGATGCCGAACGCGGCGTCCGACGCCGCTTTGGCGCGGTCTACGAATCGTTGGTAGGGCGTCGGGGTGCTCGGCAGGCGTAGTCGCTCGCCCCAGGCCCGGCGGAACCGACCCTCGCTGTGGGCGAGCAGTATCCGCGCGGCCCGGCGCACCGACTCCCCGCCGCTGACCCCGGAGGTGCGCACCCGGTGATCGAGCTTGGCCAGCGCGCGGCGGAGGTCGTCGTCCCCGCGATAGGCGGCCCAGAACTCGGCGATGGCCTGTGGGATGTCGAGAGGATCGGCCGCACGCGGCGCGGCGGGGCTGGGTGCGGCGGTGGCCGGGATGGGCGGCGCGGCCAGGGCGACGGCGGCGACGAGCGGCAGCCAGCGGCGCTTTCCGCCTGTGGGCACGAGGTGATCCTTCCGAAACGGCCAAGAACAGGCGCACCGGTGGGCCCACCCGAAATCGTTTCAGGATCAGCCAGATCCAGCCAGGCCCACCACCCGAATGGCCCACGGCGGAGGCTTCCTTGCCACGGCAAGGAAGCCTCCGCGCAGGCAACGCGAGCTAAGGGGACCGTGTCGGCGGCCGACCACGGTTGCCGCCTGACTTCAGCGCTATCTCGCCAGGCGACCGGGCCTAGAAATTTCGGGGAGGCGGGCCAGTAAAGAGAATGCGGTTCGGGCTGTTCGGCGGGAGGTTGCACACCCCGGGGCTCGCCGAGCTGACCAGAGCCGTCTGCACCTTCGCCGGGGTCGCGGTCGGGTGGAGTCCCAAGTAGAGGGCCGCGCCGCCGCTGACGTGGGCGGCGGCGAGTGAGGTGCCGGTGATGGTGACCGTCGCGGTGTCGGAGGTGATCCACGGTCCGGTGATCAGCACGCCCGGCGCGTAGAGGTCGACCGCGGGCCCGTGGTTGGAGCTGCGGGAGACGCAGTCGTTGCGGTCGACGGCCGCGGACGTGATCGCCTCGGCGACGCGGGCGGGCGAGAAGTTGCTCGCCAGGCTCGCCGACGAGCCCGCCGGGACCGAGTAGGTGACGCCCGAGGCGATCGAGCGGCGGACCGCGTCGTCGAGGGCCTGGTTCGCCGAGCCGCCAAGGCTCATGTTCGCCACGGCGGGCTTCACCGCGTTGCGGGTCACCCAGTCGATACCGGCGATCACTCCGGAGATCGTTCCTGAGCCGGAATTGTTGAGCACCCGAACCGGAACGATCTTGACTTGCTTGGCCACGCCATAGGTCTTGCCGCCGACAATGCCCGCGACGAAGGTGCCGTGCCCGTTGCCGTCGGTCGGATCGGTGTCGTTGTCGACGAAGTCATAGCCGCCGGACACGCGGCCGCCGAAGTCCTGGTGGGTCGCTTTCACGCCAGTGTCTATGACATAGGCGTGAACATTCGGAGACGTGGTGTTATAGCGGTAGCGCGAGTCGAGCGGCAGGGTGCGCTGATCGATCCGGTCGAGTCCCCACGGCGGGTTGAGCTGCTCGCCGAGCGCGCGCACAGGGGTGTCGGCGACGACGTAGTCGACGGCGGGGTCGGCGGCGAGCGACCGCGCCTGCTTGGCCGTCATCCGGGCCGAGAATCCTTGTAAGACAGTGGAATAGCGGTGTTCGACGGTGCCGCCGTGGCGGTTTGCGAGCGCGTCGGCTGAGCCTGCCTTCATGATGACGACGTAGCCGGACGAAGCCTCGGCGGCGGCGGGCGCGGCGACAGCGAGACAGACGGTCATGGCGGTCAGGCCGATCCGAAAGAAGGTCATATACCTGATCTAGGTGGGACCGGTGCAACGAAACAATCATCCCCAATTGCCGGACCGGCAATCGACACGTTCGAGGGACCCACTAAAGTGGCGCAATGCCCTCTGGTGACGCTGAGTCCGCTGACAAGGTCCCGCACTTCGACACTGTCCTGCGGGGGTACAACCCGCGTCAGGTGAACGAGCGGGTCACCCGCCTCACCTACGACCTGCGCCACGCGGCGAAGGGTCGCGACGACGCCTCAGCCAAGGTCGCCGAGCTGACGAAGTCGCTCGGATCGTTGCAACAGCAATTGCTGGAGACAACGACCCGGCTCAACCGGATCAGCGCGAACCCCAACAGCACCGAGGGCATGACCGAGCGCGTCCGCCTGATGATGGAGCTGGCGAACGAGGAGATCGCCGACTTCAAGCGCCAGGCCGACGACTACGCCCAGGGCGTGCGGGCCGAGGCCGACGCGCACGGTGCGGGCGTGCGCGCCGCGGCCGACGACTACGCGGGCCAGACCCGCGGCAAGGCCGACAACTACGCGGCCAACACCGTCCGCGCCGCCGACGAGGCCGCAGCGGGCCGCCGCGCCGACGCCGACGCGTATGCCGCCAACCTCAAGGCCAAGCACGACAAGCTCGTCGCCGACGCCATCGAGCGGGGCAAGCAGCTAGAGGCGGACTACAAGCGCAACCGCGCGGAGCTCGACGCCGAATACGAGGGCATGCGGACCGCGCTGGGCGCCGAGCACACCAAGCTCATGGCCGACTCGCGCGCCGAGATCGAACGCCAGTCCAAGGCCAACGAGGCCCGCATCGCCCAGCTCTACGACGACGCCTCGACCCACCGCGACGAACTCGACGCCGAGGCTCTGCGCATCCGCGGCCAGCTCGACACCGACGCGGACACCAAGCGCGCCGCCGCCGACGAGCAGGCCGAACAGGACCTCCTCACCAAGCGCACGGCCGCCGAGGCCGACCTCGCCGCCCGCACCGAGCAGGCCGAGGCCACCTTCGCCGAGCGCACCGCGGAGCTGGAGCGCACGCTGGCCGCCCGCGGCGACGAGATCGAGCAGGACCTCGCCGACCGCACCGCCAAGGCCGACACCGAGATCACCGCCCGCCTCGACTCCGCCGAGAAGCGCGCCGCCAAGCTGGTCGCCGAGGCCGAGAAGCTGCAGGCCGAGACCAACGCGCTGGTCACCGACCAGATGGCGGCCGCCGACACCGAGATCGCCGCCAAGCGCGCCGCGATCGATGAGGAGACCACGGCGCTGCGGGCGTTGGCCGAGAAGGAGACCTCAGAGCTCCGCGCGTCGACCGACAAGGAGACCTCGGCGCAGCGGGCGACGACCGAGAAGGAGACGACGGCCCTGCGGGCGTCGGTCGAGAAGGAGACCACGGCGCTGCGCGAGTCGGTCGAGAAGAAGACCACGGCTTTGCTCGCCGAAGCCGAGGCGAAGTCGACCGAGGCAGCGGCGAAGCACCACGCGGCCACGGACTACGAGACTCGAGTGTCGGAGCAGGTCACCAACGCGTTCTCGCTGCTTGAAGAGGCTAAGAAGCATTTCGCTGGTGCGGTCAAGCCTGCCGCCAACACCAATGGAAACAAGCCGGCGGGCGCTCGACGCTGAGGTCCTTGAGTTTCGCCCCGGCAGCCACTGGCTGTCGGGGCGAGCCGCTTTTAAGGGGTCGACGAACTTGAGGCCTGGGCTTGGAGGCGGAGGCAGCGTGATCAAGGGGTGGCACGGCTGGGTCAGTACGTTCACTGGCGTGGTGCTCATTACGGTGGCCGTACTGCCGTTGGCCGCGCTGGCGGCATGGGCTCTGGCACGCCGTAGGAGTGCCACCGGCACCACGCCCGCGTGGCGGATGTCGCTGGCCGAGGTCGGCATCGTCTACGGAACGGTGCCGTGGGTATGGATGATCATGTTGCCGGGCGGCGGGGCAGGCACCGTCTCCGGTCGGGTGAACCTGGTACCGCTGCAGGACCTGCTCACTATGTCGACGGGCCAGGTCGTCGGCAACCTGCTGGTGTTCACGGCACTGGGGTTTCTCGGCCCGCTGCGGTTCGCGGCGCTGGCGTCGGTACCGCGGATCCTGGTGTTCGCGGCGGGCTGCTCGGTCCTGCTCGAGACCGCGCAGTACGTGCTGCGGCTGGACCGGGTGTCCTCTGTGGACGACGTACTGCTCAACGCCGCGGGCGCCGGGCTGGCCGCGGCGGCGTCGCGCCGCTGGTGGCGCACTACGGCCGGAGCGATATACCGTGCCGCTTAGGGTTCAGGGATGCGCGTGCACGAGCCCTACCTGGCCGAAGCCGCTGAAGTACCCGTGCGCCGGTAGGCATCCTTAGGCGCGCGTGGCGCCGCGGAGTGCGTCGATCGCCTTTTCGAGGCGGGTCGCGCGGGTGGCGGGGGTGCGGGCCTTCATGAGGTCGAGCAGGATCGCGTAGCGGCTGGTCTTGTCCAGGGCCTCGAATGCCTGGGCGGCGGACTTGTCGCGGGTCAGCGCCTCGGCGAGGTCGTCGGGAACCGTTGCCGCTTTCTGCGAGGCGTACGCGGCGGCCCAGCGGCCGTCGGCTTTGGCGGCTTCCACCTCCGCCAAACCTCCCGGACGCATGCGTCCCTCCGCGGTCAGGGCCGCTACCTTGGCGACGTTGACCTGCGACCAGGTGCCCTTGGGGCGTCGGCGTGAGTACCGCTGGAGGAAGTGCGTCTCGTCCAGCGACCGGCGCTGGCCATCGATCCACCCGAAACAGAGTGCGCCGTCGATTCCCTCGTTCGCGGTGATCGAGGCGATTCCGCTGTTCTTCTTGGCGATCTTGATCCAGACGCTCGCCTGGGAGTCGTGGTTGGCCTCCAGCCACGACTCCCATTCGGCGACGTCTTCGCAGGTGATGGTCGGCTCGGTCATGGCACCATCTTGCACCTGCGAAATGCTGATCCCTACGCGAGCAGTTCTTGCAGTTCGACCACGGCACCGCTGAGGTTGTCGGCGAAGGTGTGCATCTCGGCGGCGACCTGGATGGGGGTGCTCAGGTAGATGTTGAGGCTGTCAGGGAGCAGGACATAGGCCACGCCGATGCATTGGGGGCTGGTGGAGCCGAAGCCGAAGTAGGTGATGTTCGTCGACGGGGCCGAACTGGTGCTCAGGTAGTCGTCGCGCATCTTGAGCCAGCCGGGGGTGTCGTAGAGCGCGAGCGGTGCACCGGTGCCGCGGCGCTTCTGGATCAGCTGGAGTTCCCAAAGGTGCTGTTCGGGGGCTTGGCCCGCCTGGCATTCCTTGGCTCGCGCGACGTGCTTCTCGGCCGCGGCGCGGAAGGCGGCGCGGCGGGCGTTGACGTCGTCGGATTCCATCGCGGACAGGAACGCCAGGACCTCGGGGGTGACCACGCGCATGGCTTCGGTGCGGCCGCGGTTGTACTGGCGGGTGGCGATCGATTCGTACGTGGCGCCCGCGAAGCCCTTGGTGCGCTTGTGCGCCAGTTGGTAGGCCAGCTGGGCGAAGGCGTCCGGGGACATTCCGAGTTGCTTGGCGCGGGTGGCGCCGAAGTCCGCGAACGACACCGTCTGGGTGGCGGTGTCGGCGGCGTACTGGGTGAAGGCGGCGCCCGCTGACTTGATCGTCTCGCGCAGGGCATCGGTCAGGGCGAACTCGACGGGTTCGATGGCGGGCAGACCCTGGGCGGCGGCGCCCGACGACGTCTCGTGTTCCTGGGGGGTGGAGTTCAGCAGGGCGTCGACGAAGGCGAGGATGGTGGTGCCGTCGAGGCCCTGGTGCTCGATGTTGATCCCGGCCTTGCCGTCGGCGAAGACGACGAGGGACACGGCCTTGTCGAACCAGCGGTTGTCGCCGTAGAGCAGCTGGTCGCACGCTTCCTGATCACCCGAGGGCGCGATGTCCTCAAGGCACACGCAGAACAGCGCCGTCTCGATTGTGTCGACGGCGGCGGCGTTCGACTCGGCGAGGCTCTGGCGAGTGGCCGCCCACTCGGCGCGGGCCAGGGTGGTCAGGTGGCCGACCGGGAACTCGGCGGGGGCGGCGGCGGACTTGATGATCGCGTTCAGGCCCGCGGACAGGTCGTCCAGGGAGTGCGGGGTGCCCTCGGCGCCGAGCACGTCCATTCGGTAGATGTTGCCGCCGCGCAGGACCGCGATGTGCCGTGCCCGCGACGGGCCGGGCCACTCGTCGCTGTACGGGGTGCGCACGGTGTCCTGCGGGTCGCCCGGGATTCGGGTCGACGAGAAGAGGTACTTGTTCTGCTCCATCGACAGCGCCTGGCCGCGCTGGACGACCGGCGGGACGCGCTCGTCGTCCAGCAGTTGCTTGTAGGCCACGGCACCGGCGATCAGGCCCGCCGCGCGCTCGGTCTGCGTCTCGTCGGTGTCCTTGAAGAGGAAGAAGAAGTTCGCGTTGAGGGCGATTCGGTCGCGACGGCCGAGGTAGCGCGACGGCCAGAACGTGTCGAGCCAGCTGTGCACGCCCGGGGTCTCGTTGTACTCGACGAGAGCCGCGTGCAGCTCGTGCGCGGCGCTGTCCGGCGCCATGTAGGCGGCGACGGCGGACTCGGTCGCGGCCAGTTCCTCGGCGGTCAGCAGCGGGCCGCACCATTCCAGGAACCGCGCGCACGTCTCGGCGAGCGTGGGCAGTGGGACCCGGGGCAGCCGGTCCTCATTGCCGAAGGTGCGGGGAGACCAATCCGGGCTGCTGTTCACTGTCGACCTCGAACTCGTGAAGGGATGATCGGGTAACTCATCATGGCCGTGAGCACTAGTGGGTGTCTCGAGGCCGGGATACGAAAAGTTGTGCGTAGAGCCAGCCGTCGGACTCCAGGCCGCTCGGGTCGACCCCGGCCGCCGCGAGCGACTCGATCACCTGGTCCTGTTCCTCGGCCGAGGCGAACCGGCGCTGCTTGAACACCCCGTCGACCCGCTCGGTCCGGTAGCCCAGCGCGCTCAGCCGCTCGGCGATCGGGGCGAAGGAGAACATCCGCAGCACGAAGTGCGCCATCCACGGCCTGCCGACCTCGGCGACCCGGCCGATCGTCTTCTCGGTGACGTAGCCGACGCAGCCGGTGGACACCACGATGTCGACCCCCGCCAGTGCCGCGCGCTGGGCGTCGGTCGGGTCGGCGCTCTCCAGGTCGGCGTGCAGGGTGTCGTCGACGAAGCCCGCCGCCCGCGCGTAGGCCAGCGCGGGCTCGGAGGCGTCGAACCCGACGAACCGCACCCCGTCGAGGCCACCGCGCTGCTCGACGAACCGGCGGTCGATCGAGCTGATGGTGTCGGTGTTCAGACCGCTCACCGCCCGGTAGCGCTCGGCCATCTCGTCCATAGTGGAGTCGCAGCGCAGCAGCGCGGCGTTGATCCCGTATGAGCAGCCGATGTCGAGCACGGTCGCCTCGGCGCCGCGCTGTTCCTGGAACTCCTGGATGAGCTTGAGGAAGTACGGCTTGGCCAGTTCGGGGATGCGGTAGTCCAGCGCGCTCAGCACGCCGAAATAGCCGCGCGGGTCGGGCTGGGTGTAGATGTCGTCGAAGGAGGTCTTTCCGGTCGCGTCCAAGTCCACGCCTTCGGTTCCCTTCCTAGTGTCCTGCGCTCGGCCGCGGTGGCGATCCGGGGGTTCGCGGGCACGGCGACGCAGTCGCTCGTGTTCGCGGGCCCCCGGATCGCCACCTAAAGGCGGCCGAGCCGCGCTCCCGGAGGGAGCGCCGTGTCACTGGCCGCGCTTCCGGAGGGAGCGCCATGTCTCAGTCCGGCTTTACCTTCCTAATCCAGGAGTTCGTCGCCGCGCACCGTGCCCGCGGCGGCCAGGTGCTCTGGCAGGACCCGGCCGAAGAGCTGTCTGGTCCGTTCCAGGCTGCCGATCACCCCAGGACGCTCGCTGTAGGCGAAGATCGCGGAATGGCGGGCGGTGTCGCCGTGCACGGGGGTCACCCGGTGCAGCGAATAGCGCCCTTTGAACAGCTGTAGGTCGCCGGGCCGCAGCGAAAGCCGGTTGATCAACCGTTCGCCTTCACCGGTCAGCACGGCGGCCACGTCGTCGAGGTTCTCCGATCCGGCCGACCGGATATTCGGGCAGTATTCGAACACGCCGCCGGTGTTCGATTGCTGGGTGAGCATGCTGACGGTGAATTCATTGGTGTCGAAGTGCCAGGGATGCCCTTTTTCCGGGGACACCACATTGAGGCAGAGCCCGGCCAGCGGGTCGGCGAACTCGTGGAGCGCGTCGAGTTCGAAGCACTCGGCGACGAACCGCTGGAACAGCTCACTGGTGTAGAGCCGGTGGATGATCGACTCGGCCGGGATCCGGTCGCGGGCCACGAAAGCGTTGCCGCGCTCCATGATCAGCCGCCCGGGGTGGCCTTCGGGCAGGTCGGCGTCGAGCGGGATGTTGTAGGCGTTGACCGACTCGACGTCATAGTGCGCCAGCGGCGCGACGGCGGCACACTCGGCGCGCAGGGCCTCGCGCAGGTCGCCGCGGAGGAAGTCTGGCAGCACACTGCACCCGTCGGCGCGCAATTCGGCGCGCGCCTGGGAAACCGCGGCGTGCCAGCCCTCGCCCGCCGGATCGGCCAGCGGATATCGCGCGGTGTCCACGACCTGCTCGATGACCCGAGCTCCCGGTGCGATCATGCGGTTCATTCTGTTGATCCGAAGTGGATCGGCGCCACCGAAAAACCGATCCGATTTCGTGACGGTAGCCATATTGTGTCGCGCGCCCAAGATCCGGTAAATTCAGGACTTTTCCAGATATTCCGCGCGGTCGTCGGCGACGAGTTGGCCGACCATGGTGGCCAATCCGGGATAGGGCCCAAGATCGGGATCGTCGGCGATGAGCGCCTGCGCCACGATCCGCGCGTCGGCGATGACCCCCTCGTCCTGCAGCAGCGACAGCATCTTCAGCCCCGAGCGGGACCCGGACTGGCTGGCGCCGAGGATGTCGCCCTCGCGGCGCATCTCCAGGTCGAGCCTGGCCAGCTCGAATCCGTCCAAAGTGGACGCTACGGCGGCCAGCCGGTCGCGGGTGGCGGTGCCGCCGGGCATCTCGGTGACCAGCAGGCAGAGTCCGGGCGCGCTCCCCCGGCCGACCCGGCCGCGCAGCTGGTGCAGTTGGCTGACACCGAAGCGGTCGGCGTCCATGATGACCATCGCGGTGGCGTTGGGGACGTTGACGCCGACCTCGATCACGGTGGTGGCGACCAGCACGTCGAGTTCGGCGGCGGCGAAGGCCCGCATCACCCGGTCCTTCTCGTCCGGGGCGAGCCGTCCGTGCAGGACCCCGAGCCGCAGCCCGGCGAGCGCGCCGTCGGCCAGTTCGGTGGCCACGTCCACCACCGCGAGCGGCGGACGCCGGTCTGAGCCCTCGTCGCCGCCGGAGGCGTCCTCGGCCGCGGCGTCGTCGCCGATGCGCGGGCACACCACATAAGCCTGGTGCCCCTTGCCGACCTCCTCGCGCACGCGCTGCCAGACTCGGTCGAGCCAGGCGGGCCGCTCGGCGACGGGCACCACGTTGGTCGAGATCGGCGAGCGGCCCGCGGGCAGCTCGCGCAGCGCGGAGGTCTCCAGGTCGCCGTAGACCGTCATGGCGACGGTGCGCGGGATCGGCGTCGCGGTCATGACCAGCACGTGCGGGCTGACGTTCTCCCCCGCCCGCGCCCGCAGCGCGTCGCGCTGCTCGACGCCGAAGCGGTGCTGCTCGTCGACCACGACGAAGCCCAGGTCGGCGAAGATCACCTTGTCCTGGATCAGCGCGTGCGTGCCGACCACGATGCCCGCCGCCCCGCTGGCCGCGTCGAGCATGGCCTGCTTGCGCTGCGGGGCCGACAGGGAGCCGGTGAGCAGGGTGATGCTGGTGGCGTTGTCGGCGCCGCCGAGCATGCCGCCCTGCGCGAGGTCGCCCATCATCTCGGCCAGCGAGCGGGCGTGCTGGGCGGCCAGGACCTCGGTCGGCGCCAGCAGCGCGGCCTGCCTGCCCGAGTCGATCACCTGCAGCATCGCGCGCAGCGCCACGATCGTCTTGCCGGAGCCGACCTCGCCCTGCAGCAGCCTGCTCATCGGATGGCTGCCGGAGAGGTCCTCGGTGATGGCGTGGCCCACCTCCACCTGGCCCTTGGTCAGGGTGAACGGGAGCCGCTGGTCGAACGCGTCGAGGATCCCGTCGGGCCGGGGCGGGCACGCGGGCGCGGGGCGGGCGCCCGCGGCCTGCCTGCGCTGGGCGAGCACGAGCTGCAGCGCCAGCGCCTCGTCCCACTTGAGCCGGGTCTTGGCGGACTCCACATCGGACCAGTCGGCGGGCAGGTGGATCGCGCGCACGGCCGCGTCGTACTCCGACAGGCCCAGCTTCTCCCGCAGTTCCAGGGGGAACGGGTCGTCGATGGCGTCGAGCATGCCCAGCGCCTGGTGCACGCACTGGGCGATCTGCCAGGACTGGATCTTCGCCGAGGCCGGGTAGACCGGGATCAGGCTGCCCGCGAACTCCTCGACGTTGACGTCCTCGGTCGAGTCGATGAGCTGATAGTCCGGGTTGGCCAGTTGCAGCTTGTTGCGGAACGCGGTGACCTTGCCCGCGAACAGCGCGTCCAAGCCGGGGCGCAGCTTGTCGAGGTGCCACGGCTGGTTGAAGAACGCGCACTCCAGCGACTTCTTGCCGTCGGTCAGCACGACCTCGACGATCGAGCCGCGCTTGGTCTTCATCTGGCGCTTGTTCACCGAGACGACCTTGGCCATCACCGTGACGTGCTCACCGACCTCCAGGCCCGCGATCTCGGTGAGCTGGCCGCGCTCGGCGTAGCGGCGCGGATAGTGGCGCAGCAGCTCGCCCGCGGTCTCCAGGGAGAACGCGGCGTTGAGCGCGTCGGCCGACTTCTTGCCCACCACCCGATCGAGCTTGTCGCCCAGCGAAGCCATAATCCTCCGTTCCGTGTCCGGCCCGATTATGTCGTCCGGCCCCGACTATTCGAGGCCCAGGTTCAGCACCGAGTCGGACTGGCCGCCGCGGTAGACCATCAGGTCGGCCTCCGGGCGGTCCGTGCGCAGATAGTCGGCCAGCGATTCCGCGACGCCGGCGGGTGCGTCGCGGCCGAGCAGGGCGGTGACCAGTTCACCGCCGACGGCCAGCATCCGGTCGACCACCCCGCACGCGACCTTGGCCAGCGTGTCCGCCGTCGGCGGTCCCGGCTCGATGAGCACCACCTCGCCGTCGGCGAACCCGACGACGTCGTCGGCCTTGCACGGCCCGATCCAGGTGATCGCGTCCTCGGCGGCGACGACGACCGCGCCACGCCTGGTCGCGGCGGCGGCCTCGGCCATGGCCACCACGTCGTCGCCCGCCCGCCTACGCGGGTCGTGCACGGCGATCGCGGCCAGCGCCTGCACCGGGGACGCGCACGGCACGACGACAACGTCCTGACCCGCGGCGACAGCGCGGATGGCGGCCTCGTCGGCGATCTCCATGAGCCCGTGGTCGCCGGGCAGCACGGTGACGTGGGCGGCGCCGGTGCCGGTGATGACCTGGAGCAGCTCATACGGCGTCGGCTCGTCGCCATCGGCCACCCGCAGCACCGCGACGCCCTCGGCCAGGAACAACTCGGCCAGGTCGTCGCCGCGCACCGGGGCGACGACCGCGCGGTCCTTGGCGTAGCGCCCCGCCTCGGCGGAGACGGCGTCGGCGAACCGCGCGACCCGGATCTGGCGGGGCCTGCCTGCCTCGATCCCGGCCTCGATCGCCGCGCCGACGTCGTTGCAGTGCACGTGCACCGTCCAAAGGTCCGCGCCGTCGCCGACCACGGACACGCAGTCGCCCAGCCCGTCGAGCGCGTCACGCAGCGCCGCGACGTCGGTGGCCTGCTCCAGCAGGTACATGACCTCGTAGGCGAAGAGGTCCGAGCCGTCCTCGCGGGCCGCGACCAGCGGGTTCTCCGGCCTGCGCGGCGCGGCCGTGTCGGCGCTGACCCGCGCGGCGGCGGCCAGTTCGGGCGGGCGCCCGCCGATGACGGCGACCAGCGCGTCGAGCAGGACGACGATCCCGCGCCCGCCCGCGTCGACCACGCCCGCCTCGGCCAGCACGTCGAGTTGCTCGGGGGTCCGGTCCAGCGCGTCGGCCGCGGCGATGGCGGCGGCCGCGGCGACCTCGGGCAGGGTGTCCGGGCTGTTCGCGGCCGCGGCGGCGTCAAGGACGCTGAGCATGGTGCCGGGCACCGGCTTGGACACCGCGGCAGTGGCCAGTTCAGCTCCCCGAACGAGCGCCTTGTGCAGCAGCGGCCCGGTGACTTCGTGCTGGTCATGGACGGTTTCGGCCACCCCGCGCAGGAACTGCGAGACGATCACCCCGGAGTTGCCGCGAGCGCCGGTCACCGCGCCTTTTGCCAGCACCGAGAACGCGCCGCCCGCGTCGGACCGCTCGTCGACCGGGGCTCGCAGCAGTGCCTCCAGCGCCGCGCGCAGGGTGTTGAGCAGGTTGGACCCGGTGTCGCCGTCGGCGACCGGGAAGACGTTGATCCGGTCGATGTCGGCGCGGTGGGCGTCCATGGACTGCACGCAGGCCGCTGCCCATCGCCGCACCTCGCCAGCGTCGAGCGCCTGCAGCACGCCTACCTCCCGTGGGTCCTCGCTTAACCGGGCAGCGTAGCGACCGCCCGGCCACCCGGTTTGGAACACCACGCGGGCACCCGTTACGCTGTGATGACTGCCCGGGCCTGCCTGGGCCCTCGTACGTGCGCCCACGAGTTTGACAGTGTGTTGTTCAAGCTGTTCGAGCCGTGGGCACCGCAACCTGAAGGAGTGTCTGACGTGGCTGCCGTGTGCGACGTCTGTGGCAAGGGGCCAGGCTTCGGCAAGTCGGTCTCGCACTCCCACCGACGCACCAACCGTCGGTGGAACCCGAACATCCAGAGCGTGCGCGCCAAGCTGGGCATCTCCCAGACCAAGCGCCTCAACGTGTGCACCTCCTGCCTGAAGGCGGGCAAGGTCGTTCGCGGCTGAGCTGAGCTCTTTATCGAAACCGGCGTCGGTGACTCAGGTCACCGACGCCGGTTTCGTTGTGCCCACCGCACGTAAGGCGCGCAGTGCCGCCAAGCCCGCGACCAGCGCGGCGACCCCGGCGATGGCGAACGACGGCCGCGCCCCGAACACCGCCACCACGGCGCCGCCGAGGACCGTCCCGAGCACGTTGGACCCGATCAGGATCGCGCCCGCGGTCGCGAAGACCCGGCCCCGCAGGTGCTCGGGCGTCCGGGAGCGCAGCAGCCCTTGGTTGCAGACGTTCTGCAGCCCGTTCGCCGCGCCGCCGAGCAGGTAGCCCAGCGCGACGGGGGCGGTGAACGGCAGCAGAGCGGGGACGAGCATGGCGATCCCCATCGCGCAGCACGACAGGCCAAGCCCGGTGAGCAGCGCCCGTTCGGTGCGCGACCGCCCCGCCACGCGCACCCCGACGAACACCCCGGCCATCCAGGCCGCGTGCAGCACCCCGAGCGTGGCGGCGCCGCCGCGCAGGACGTCGGTGACGTAGAAGACGTTGGCCACGTCGGCCGCCATGACCCCGGCCATCGCCACCGCCAGGCTCACCGACGCCACCCGCAGCACCGGATCGGCGGCGACGTGCCGCCACCCGGCCAACGCGTCCCCCTGGCGCCTGCGCCGCCGCGCACCCCGGGGATCGCGCTCGGTCCGGACGAACCCCAACATGGCGGCCTGCACCAGATAGGTGGCGGCGTCTATATATAGAGCATCCCGCGTTCCGAGCGTGGCCACGAGCAGCCCGCCCGCCGCCGATCCGGCGAGCATCCCCAACGTGCGGCCTGTCGCCACCACCGCGTATCCGCGCGTGGAGTCCCGCTCCCCACAGATCACCGGCACCATGGCCGCCGCGGCCGGGTTCACCACGGCGGTGCCGCAGCCGAGGAACACCAGCATGACCAAGACCAGCGGCAAGGTGTGCAGCACCGCGACGACCCCGATCACCGCCCCCGCCTGCACCACCTGCCCGATGATCATCAGACGGCGGTTGGGGAGCCGGTCGACCAGCAAGCCCGCCAGCGGCGCGCCCAGGGTGACGGGAACGAACTCGGCGATCAGCACGGAAACCACGGCGAAGGAGCCGAAAGTCTTGGCGTGCAAGAGAAGCACGATCAGGGTGACCGCTGTGCCGAACATCGACACCGCCGAACCGGACGCTACCAACAGCAGATCCCGACGCCCCGGCACCGCACCGACGGTATCGCCGAATTCCCTGGAACAGAACGGACATCACACCCTTAGCCCGCGCGCTCTACCCGGAAGGGCAGTCGACCAGAGCGCGGTTCACCCGGTCGCCCTATCGGTTTCCCGAACGGCCCTGTCGACCGCGAACACAGTCAGACATCCGCATATGGCAATCGAAGGCGACTTTTGAACCTTTAGCGCACAACCGATCTACGCGACCATGCGACTGGTTGTCCCCGAACCCTGCTTGGAGGCAGCAACCATGTTCAAACGAACTCTTGTGCCGCTCGCGGCCGGAGGTCTGCTCGTCGGCGCGATCCTTGTTGTCCCCATGGCGAACGCGGCGGCACCCCAGGCCGTCGCCGCCGTCCCGGACATCTCGGTCGCCAACGTCCAGGCGCACCTGACCGAATTGCAGACCATCGCCACGAACAGCAACGGCAACCGCGCGCACGGAACGCCCGGGTTCCAGCGGTCGCTGGATTACGTCAAGGGCAAGCTGGACGCCGCGGGCTTCACCACGTCGACCCAGCCGTTCACCCACAACGGCGCGACCGGGTACAACCTGATCGCCGACTGGCCCGGTGGCGACCCGAACAACATCCTGATGGCGGGCGCGCACCTGGACAGCGTCACCGCGGGCGCCGGGCTCAACGACAACGGCTCGGGCACGTCGGCTGTCCTCGAGGTGGCGCTCACCGTGGCGCGGGAGCAGTTCAAGCCCGCCAAGCACCTGCGGTTCGGCTGGTGGGGCGCTGAGGAACTGGGCCTGATCGGGTCCAAGTACTACGTCAACAACCTCGGCGGCACCGAGCGGGCGAAGGTCAAGCAGTATCTGAACTTCGACATGGTCGCCTCGCCGAACGCGGGCTACATGGTCTACGACGGCGACGCGCACCCGAGCGGCTCGGTTCAGATCCAGCGCACGATCGAGGAGTTCTTCACCGGCATCGGTGTCCAGACCGAGGAGGCCACCGGGATCACCGGGCGCTCCGACCACGCGCCGTTCGCCGACGCGGGCATCCCCATCGGCGGCATCTTCACCGGCGCCGAGGGCACCAAGACCGCCGCCCAGGTCCAGAAGTGGGGCGGCACCGCGGCCGCGTTCGACGCCTGCTACCACCGGTCCTGCGACCGCAGCAACAACATCGACGCCACCGCGCTCGACCGCAACTCCGACGCGATCGCGCACACGGTGTGGAAACTGGCCGACACGGGCGCCCCGCCGCCGCCCCCTGGCAAGGTCTTCGAGAACACCAACGACGTCAACATCCCCGACGCGGGCGCCGCGGTCACCAGCGCCATCACCGTCTCCAGTCTCACGGGCAACGCCCCGGCGACGCTGAAAGTGGACGTCGACATCAAGCACACCTGGCGCGGTGACCTCGTCATCGACCTGATCGCGCCCGACGGATCGGCGTACCGGCTGAAGAACTCCAGCGCCAACGACTCGGCCGACAACGTGATCGCGACCTACACGGTCAACGCCTCCACCGAGGCCGCAAACGGCAGTTGGAAACTCAAGGTCCAAGACGTCGCCCGCTACGACACCGGCCACATCAACAGCTGGAAGCTCACCTTCTGATCGCTGACCGCGGAGCCGCGCTCGACCGGATCTCCTTCCGGCCGAGCGCGGCTACGCGCGAATGGCGACCAGTGACTTGGGCAGCCCGGCGGCGCGCTCCCGCCAGATCTCCGAGCCGGGGAACAGGTGCCGCATCTCGGTCGCCGAGACCAGATCGGTCGCCAGGATCGCGTCGATGGCGGCGTTCCGGTCGAGCGTGGCATGGCCGAACGGCCAGCGGCGCACGACGGCGGCCCGCAGGATCACCGGCAGGAATTGCAGCGCCGGGAACGTCCAGTGCGGCTCCACCGGGAAGTACCGGTACGGCGTCTGCACCCAGTGCCGGTCGGCGGCATCGTGGATCACCCCGGCCAGCCTGCACCGCGGCCCGTAGCCGCCGACGTGTTCGAGCAAACTGTTGGACACCACCAGATCGAACCGCTCGCCCGAGACCTTGACCGGGTCGCAGGCGTCGTCGACGACGTGGCGCAACCACGGTTCCGGGGCGGCCGCGTCCACCAGGTTGACCGTCGTGACCGCCGCGGGACGGACGGAATCGTTGCGCCAGAAGGAAGGCATGCCGCCGAGGTCGAGCACCCGCAGGTCAGCGAGATCGGGAAACCGGCCGAGCAACTCCTGCCACCGCTTGGCCCGTGCCCGACTCGACACCGAGCGCGGATTGTCCGGGTCGTTCAGCAACCGCTTCATCCGATGCACCACAGAGCCCATGAGTTCCCCTTGGCAGTCGACGGTCGAACCGAAGTCGATCATTCAAGGAGTCGGCGGTGCGGCTTGCCTGCTACGAGCCGGGCCGAACTCCACCCGGCTGGGCCAACGAATTCGCGCTGGGTGGAGGCGTTCAGCGGCACGGCGGCGGCTGTTTGGTGCACCCCTGCCGTTAGGGCAGCTTCCAGTCGACCGGCTCCGCTCCCTGCTCGGTCAGCAGCGCGTTCGCCTTGCTGAACGGCTTCGACCCGAAGAAGCCCGCGTGCGCCGACAGCGGGCTCGGATGCGCGGACTCGATCGCGGGCACGGAACCGAGCATCGGCCGCAGGTTGCGGGCGTTGCGCCCCCAGAGGATCGCCACCAGCGGACCGCCGCGCGCGGCGAGCGCGCGGATGGCCTGCTCGGTGACGTCCTCCCAGCCCTTGCCTTGATGGGAGTTCGCCTTGCCGGGCTCGACGGTGAGTGCCCGGTTCAGCAGCAGGACCCCGTTGTCCGCCCACGGCGTCAGGTCGCCGTTCGAGGGCAGCGGGTGCCCGAGGTCCTCGCAGTACTCCTTGTAGATGTTCACCAGGCTCTTCGGAATCGGCCGGACGTCGGACGCCACCGAGAACGACAGCCCCACCGCGTGCCCGGGCGTCGGATACGGGTCCTGCCCGACCACCAGCACCCGCACATCCGCGAACGGCTGTTGGAAGGCGCGCAGAACGTTCTCCCCGGCGGGCAGGTACTTCCGCCCGGCGGCGATCTCGGCGCGCAGGAATTCGCCCATCTTGGCGATCTGATCCTCGACCGGGGCCAGTGCCTGCGCCCACCCGGCTTCGACGATCTCAGTCAAAGGTCGTGCCACGCCGGAAAAGCCTACTCAGTCCAGCCGACGCAGCCCCGCCCGGTACGCCTGTGCGTTGGCCAGGTAGATCTGGACGATCCCCGAGGTCATGTCCGCCTCGACCACGTGGCCCTCCCGGACCCGCGCCGGAACGCCCAGCGCCATGGATCGGGCCGGGATGTGCCCGTTGAACGACATGACCGCGCCCGCTCCCAGGATCGCCCCGTCCTCGACCACCGACCCGTTCAGCAGCACCGACCCGGAAGCGATCATGCACCGGTCGCCGACGGTGGCGCCTTCGATGTGGACGTTGTGCCCGATGACGCAGTCCGCGCCGATCTTCGCCGGGTGGAACGGGGTGCAGTGGATGACCGTCCCGTCCTGCACGCTGGTCCGCTCCCCGATCTCGATCGTTCCCGCGTCGCCGCGCAGGACCGCCTGCGGCCAGACCGACGCCCCTGCGTGCAGCGTGACGGCGCCAATGACCGTGGCGTCCGGGTGGACGTAGGCGTCGGGGTGGATGGTCGGCGTCAGGTCGCCGAGGGCGTAGACGGGCACGCGATCTCCTTGCCGAGGTGAACGGAGAGTTCGTGTCCGGCATAGTGCCCGAACGCGGGGATGTCGGCATAGCCGGACGAGAGGTAGAGCGCGACGGCCTCGGGCTGCTTGGTCCCGGTCTCCAGGATCAGCCGCGCGATCCCGGCCCGCGCCGCGGTCCGCTCCAGCTCGGCGAGCATCTCCCTGGCCAGGCCCTTGCCGCGGCCGGCTGGCGAGACGTACATGCGCTTGATCTCGGCGGTGCCGTCGCCGTGGTCGCGCCAGCCGCCGGTGACCAGCGGGCGGCCATCGACGTAGCCGACATAGAACCGACCGAGCGGCGGGGCGAACTCGGCGGGGTCGACGGGCGACTCGTCCGGGCTGCCGTAGCGGATCACGTACTCGTCCTGCACCTCGTCGATGAGCAGGCGCGAGTGGGGGTGGTCGTAGGCCCTGGGTTGGATGTCCACCCCGCGATTGTCGTCTGTCCGCCGTCTGAAACGTGGCGGCGGGGCCGTGGACCTCGCCACAGCCCCGCCGCCCACTTCAGGTCACCGCGCCGGACGCTCGCCGGGCATGAGTCCCTCTGCCGCCACCGCCTGGGGCACGGCGTCCGCCTCGCCGGGCATGAGGCCTTCCGCCAGGTCGGCGCTCGGGCGTTCGCCGGGCATCAGCCCCTCGGCCGACGGTGGTTCCGGCTCCGACTCGGCGGTGGCCACCGACTCCTGGGCCGATTCCCAGATCCCGCTGTCGTCGAGCCCGGCGGCCCGCGCGTTCTTGGCCCGCACTCCGGGGTCTTTGTCCTCGGCCAGAGTCGCCTGGACCACCTCCGCGCGACTGGACGCGAGGTTGCCGGTGCCCGAGGCCGCGGCGACCCGCACCGACGGGTCCGGGTTCGCGGCCGCGGCCAGCAGGATGTCCACGACGCCGTCGTCGTCGATGAGGCTGGCCAGGTAGGCGGCCTTGGCCGCGAGCATCGGCTCGCCGCCCTCGACCATGCTCTTGAGGTGGGGTAGCGCCTCGGCGCCCATAGCCGCGGCCGACTGGTAGTTCGGCTCCTCTGGGATCAGCGCGGCCCGCACCTGTTCGAATGTGATTGCCATCGAGCCCTCCTCACAGGTCCTGGGTGAACGGGCTTGCCACCATTGTGTCGCGTTCGCTCGCGATCAGGTCCGGTGGCGGATTGGTGATGTTCGCGGTGCCGCCGCCGGTCATGAGCCGGTTGCTGTCGCTGACGTGGTTGAGTCCCAGCACGTGACCGACCTCGTGGCCGAACGTCCACTGCGTCGCGCCTTGGGCGACCACCGCGCCGGGCTGCCCCGCCGGGTGCGCGGCGCACCCGTTGAACGGCGGGACGGTCGACCGGACGAAATACACCACGACGTCGTTCGGACCCGCGTTGTTCCGGTTGGCGAACAGCTGGATCTGCTCGGCCGTGGCGTTGCCGCGGGTGCAGGTGCCGACGTCGACGTCGTTGAGGGTGGGCAGGTTCAGATTCTCCGTGGACGCGTGCTGCACGTGCACGCCGACGGAGCCGTACACCTCCCGCATCCGCTGCATCACCGTGGCCACCGAGACGTTCGGGTTGGTGAGGATCTTGGTGTGCACCCGGACCGTCGGCACCCGCGCCCACCACTTGTGCCAGAGCGCGTTGTCCGTGCCGCGCACGAACGTGTCGATCCGGTTCGGTCCCCACGACGCCGCGGCGGGCCCGCTGGTCAGTATCCCGCCGAGACTCTCCCAGCCCGACCAGCCGCCCTGGTACCACTTGTGCCACATCGCGTTGTCGGTGCCGCGGACGAACACGTCGAGCCTGCCCGCGGCCCAGGACGAGACGTCGGGGGCGCTGGTGAGCACCCCGCCGAGGCTCTCCCAGCCTGACCAGCCGTTCTGGTACCACTTGTGCCAGAGCGCGTTGTCCGTACCGCGCACGAACACGTCCAACCTGCCCGACGACCAGGACGCCACCGCTGGGTCGCTGGTCAGCACCCCGCCCAGGCTCTCCCAGCCCGACCAGCCGTTCTGGAACCACTTGTGCCACAACGCGTTGTCCGTGCCACGGACGAACACGTCCAGTCGCCCGGACGACCAAGACGCCACCGCGGGCCCGCTGGTCAGGATCCCGCCGAGACTCTCCCAGCCCGACCAGCCGTTCTGGTACCACTTGTGCCAGAGCGCGTTGTCCGTACCGCGCACGAACACGTCCAGCCTGCCCGACGACCAGGCCGCCACGGCAGGCCCACTCGTCAGGATCCCGCCCAAGCTCTCCCAGCCCGACCAGCCGTTCTGGAACCACTTGTGCCACAACGCGTTGTCCGTACCTCGTCCGAACACGTCAAGTCGCCCGGACGACCAAGACGCCACCGCCGGATCGCTGGTCAGCGTCCCGCCGAGGCTTTCCCACCCAAGCCAAGTCATCGCGACCTACTCTCACGAAGTCGGGATCGTGTGTCTGTTCGTCGGCTCCTGGGAGACGTTTGTTAGTGGCGGACAAAGTCCTCGCGCGAACGCGGGCCGACCCCGCCCGATCGAGCGACAAGGCCGACCCGAACGGGCACCCGCTTACCTGCTTCCCGATGGGTCGACATTTATGCGGAAGCGTGACTGACGCCGATGGCTGCCCCACCACCTCTGCTACAACGTAATCATGACGCCACAGCGAGTAACGATTAGCCTGCGCCGCATAGCGGGCGACTGCCAGGACGACGACTGTCCGGCGGTGTACCTGTCCGATCGAGGAACAGTCGTGTTCCAAGGCGATAGCGTGTCCCTTGCCAACGGGCTTCGCCTCGGTCAAGGTGAACAAGCCGTCGAGTTGCCAATGACCGTGGTCAGGGAGGCCATCCGTGCGCTTGGGACATGACGGTTCCCGTAACCTGTTCCGCACCTACCTGAGATCGGCGTGGCGCTTCGAGACACAGCCGACGTACACGATCCCCGGCGAGGCGGACTCCCTGGGCCAGTTTCTCGCAGGCCGGCCCGAGCCCGATCTCGCGCCAAGATACATCGAATGGCTCGAATTGACGCGCGCCAATGTAGCCGCGGGCAAGTCGATCGGGCGAGTGAAAGTTGTCCGTCGGCCGTTCACCGACTACACGCGGTATGCGTTCGCCTGGGGAATACCGCGCAACATCGAACACGGTGAGGACATCCGCATCCTCGACGCGACCGGCTTGACCCTGGATCTACCCGCCGATGACTTCTGGCTTTTCGACGACACCGAGGTCCTCCGCCTGACCTATCGCGAAGACGGGACGCTGATCAGCCGTGAACTCCTGGCTGATCCGCCGATCGAAAAGTATCGGCAGTGGCAACGAGTCGCACTTGAACGTTCCGTCCCATTCGAGGACTATGTTCGATCCTGAACGCCAGCAACGGGAACGCCGGGATCTGGCCGATGCCCTTCGCGATATGCGGAGGGCCGCAGGCCTGTCCGGCGAGCGTTTGGCCGCCCGATGCGCGATGTCCCAATCGAAGATCAGCCGTATCGAGCGCGGCAAGATCCTGCCGTCGGTGACCGATGTCGAAAGAATCCTGTCCGCATTGGGTGTCGACCCGAAAGAGACGCAGCAGTTCCTCGACCTCGCAAGAACCGCGAACGTCCACTATCGGTCGATCAGGGCGCTGGCGGAGATCGGCCTTTGGCGAGGGCAAAACGAACTCTCGGCCCTGGTCGCCTCCTCAACGCAAGTCCGATACTTCTGTCCCGCTGCCCCCTCGGGGATGATGCAGACCCCCGAATACGCGGCAGCGATCCTGACGCCGACGGTTCGAGGCAGGCCTGCGCGCAATGTCGAACGAGCTGTCGAAGCTCGGATCGAACGGCAAACCGCCCTGTACGACGCTTCGCGAAGTTTCACCTTTGTGACGACCGAACAAGCAGTCCGGTGGAACCAAGCTCCGGCCGAAGTGATGGCGGCCCAAGCCCGACACATGGCCGATCTGGCCGAACTGCCGAACGTGACGATCGCTGTCGTTCCGAACGACGCACAGATGAACGCGGTCCCGTTGAGCAGCTTCGTCGTCTATGACGAACGATTCGTCATGTGCGAATTGTTCTCCGGCAGCGTCATACTTCGCGACCCGCAGGAAGTCGCGTATCACGTCAACGTCCTCGAACACTTCCAGGAACGCGCGCGAGTGAACCAGGAAGCAGCCACTTTTCTGCGGCAGATGGCAAACGAGTCCTAATAATTCGGATGCGCGACTGAAACATGCCTTTCAGCAGCGCACAAGACTAGGTTCGCCTTGTGGAAATCCTCGGTTTGACCAACCCCTATCGTGGGGACAAGGCTTGCTCACGAGCATTCCGCCACGGGTTCACCTTCCGTTGGGTGAAGAATGACCGCTACATCGCCGTCATGCGCGGAATTTGCGTGGATAGCCGCCGATACCTGATCATCGACGACTATCTGGCGAACCATCATGTGCACGAAACCCCGCAACCCGTCATCGACGTGATCCCCGCGTGTTCGGAGGACTGGTGGGACACACCGCTGCTGCGCCGAACAGCGGACTCCTGGGCCGCGAAACGCTCCGCCCACGGCCACACCAAATGATCCGCATCGAGGACACCGACATCGCCAAGGCGCTGGCGATGCTCGCCGCCAAGGCACCACAAGTGTCGGCCGCGATCATTCGGGAGGACCTTGCCGTCGAGCAGATCGACGCGCTGTTGACGATCCTGACCGACACCACGGGCTACGTGCGCGAGTTGCGTTTCCGCTGGTTCGGCGTCGAGGACCTCGGGGACAGTGGGGGGCGTTAGCTCGGCGGGGCTGTCGGGGCCGGGGGCGCTGGGCACGTCGTATTGCCCGGTTCCAGTTTGACCTTCAACCCCGGCAGCGAGAACGGCCCCACGATCTCCATCGCGTACACCTTCCCCGACAGCTTGGTGAACTCCGCGAACGTCGCGTCCGCGCCGAAACGGTGTTGGGACGGGTTGGCGTCCAGTGGGTTGTCCACATAGGTACCGTCGGGGTTCTTGATCGTCGTCACGTCCTCGCCCGTGATGCCGAACTTCACCACGCCGTCCAGGGTCAGGGTGCCCGCCACCAGCTGTCCGTCCAGTTCGACGTTGCGGGCGTCGACTTCCCAGGTGGCCAGGTTGCCGTCGCCGCCGGTGAGTTTGAGGGTGAAGTCGAGGCCTGCGATCTTCTGGCGGACCGCGATGCACAGCTCGTTGAGTTTGCCCTGGGCGAAGCCCGCGCGGACGAGGCGGATGTTCTTGAGCACCACCGTTCCGTCCGCCTGCTTCACCTTCTGCGTCGCGTCCACCACCGACAGGCCGAAGTCGATGCCGTAGAGGCCGCTGGTGGCCAGGTCGGCGGTGCCGCTCTGGATCACGACGCTGCTCGCGAGCACGCCCGTGCGCAGGCCCATGGCCAGCAGGAGCACCACGAGCAGCGACGGGACGCCGAGTATCGCCGAGCGGCCCCACCGGGTTCCGTTCATCAGGTGCCGCCCAGCAGGGACAGGGTCGCGTTGGGCAGGTTGACCGGGTTGTCCCGCTGGCCGGGCTGGGGCTGCGGGTTGTAGGAAGTCAGGGCGTAGGCGTCCATCCGCAGCCAGCAGCCGGAGATGTTGAGGCTGAGGTCGTCGGGCACCCACGACCAGGTGAACAGGCACAGGCCCCAGCGGAACTGCAGGCCAGACCCCCACACGTCCGTCCACATCGACGCGCCGGAGTTGTTGGAGCCGCCGAGTTCGATGGGGCCGGGGGCGGTGATGCGCATCTGGTAGTCGGGGCGGGTCTGCTGGATGAGGGCGTTCTGGTCGACCACCAGCCGCTGGAAGCGGTAGTGGTTCACCGAGCGGGTCGTGCCGTCGGCGACGGTGATGGTGGTCGTGCCGAGGTCGACGAACGAGTACGCGTGCCACTGGTAGCCGCCGATGCTGTCGCGGCCGAACTCGATCTTGTAGGACGTCGGCACGACGCAGAAGCCGATGTTCGGGTCCTTCACACAACCCGACGCGGCGCCCGCAGCGGACACCGAGACGTCCGGGAAGACCGCCGTCGTCACCAGTGCCGCCAGGACCGCGGCGGCGGCGGCCAGCCGCACGATCACGACTCGGCCCGCCCGCGCGGCTTCTTCGGTCCCCAGCCGAACACCATGGCCGACCCGAGGACGCCCAGCAGCGTGCCCAGCAGGAACCCGCCGAGGTTGGACGCGACGAACGCGGCCACGGCCAGGATGCCGCCCATGATCCCGGCGACGAGGCGCTGGGTCGGGGCGAACCAGGCGATCAGGCCCAGGACCATCAGCCCGCCCCCGGTGACATACCCGGCGACGCCGCTCGCGCCTGCCGAGAGCATGACGACGATGGGGGCGACGGTGAGCGACATGATCGTCCAGCCGCCGAGCATCATCCACAGGCCACCCCAGAACGGGCGGGTGCGGCGGAAGTCGCGAAACCAGCGCCTGCCGGTCGCCAGCCAGGCGAGCACACCGCGAGGCTTCTCCAGAACGAAGTCCGCTTCGACAACGTCCACAGCGGACACATCGGCCGAGGTCGGGTCGAGGTCATCGGTGAACTGGCCATCGCCGGGAGCCTGCTGTTCGCGGTGGACCGCGGGGTCCCGCCGGTGCCTGCCCGGTTCGGCGCGGGTCAGCATGTGACGGTCCCAGGCAGGATGGTCAGGTTCAGGCCGGGCAGACCGATGCTCCCGATCAGCTCGACGGTGTATGCCGACGCGTCCAGGTTGGTGATCTTGACGGTGCCCGCCTCCAAGCCGAAGTTGCCCGGCGTGCCGCCCTCCAGCGGCGTGGCGCCCATCTTCACGTCGTCGGCGGACTTGCCCAGGTACATGTCGGCGAAGTTGCTGTTCGACGCGTTGACCGACGTCGCCTCCAGGACCAGGTCGGAGGCGTTGATCTCCGCGGTGGCGTCCGGGGTGCCGTTGACCGGCTCACCCGCGGTGATCTTGAGCGTGTACGGCAGCCCGGCGATGCTCTCGTGCACCACCCCGCAGAGCCCGTCGAGCTTCGCGGACTTGAAACCCGCGCGCGCGGTGCCCTTGCTGGTGCCCGTGCCGCCGTTGTCGACGAGCCGGTCGTGCAGCAGCGCGGCGAAACCGGCGCCCTCCAACTGGTCGGACTTGATGCTGAACGGCTTGTTGACGACCATGAAGTTCGCCGCCAGCAGCCCTTCGGACATGCCGACGCCGAGGAGTCCGACCAGGACGGTCGCGGGCACTCCCATCAGGACCGTGCGGCCGAACCGGGTACCGCGTCGGACCTCGTCGGCCGCCGACTCGCGCATCTTCGCGTTCCAGGCGGCGACCGCCCCCAAGATGTCGACCATCGTGTTACCGCTCCACCGGGGTAGGGCGCCCGAACAGGCGCTTCAGCAGCTTGTGCGCCGGGGGCGGGCCCCAGGCGAAGATCATGGCGCCGCCGACGACGCCGCAGAACATCCCGACGAGGAACCCGCCAAGGTTGGACAGCACGAGCGAGGCGACCGCGAAGATCACCCCGAGCAGCCCGGCGAGGTGCCGCTGCGACGGCGCGAACCAGGCGAAGAACGCGAACATCATCATCGAGCCGCCGAGCAGGTAGCCCGAGACGCCGCCGACGCCCGCGGCGAAGGTGACGCTCAGCGGCGCGATGGTGAGCGAGAGGATGACCCAGCCGCCGAAGGCGAGCCAGGCGCCGCCCCAGAACGGGCGGGTGCGGCGGAACCGGGTGAAGGCCGCCCACATTCGGGCAGGCCTGCCCTTTTCCGTGGCGGACTGCTCGACTTCTACGGTCAGTTCGGTCATCTCGCGCTCCAAGGAAGGAATGCGCGCGTGTTGATGGCGGCGGCCGTCCGCCACCAACACGCGGCGGACATCAGTTGACGATGGTGCAGTTGGTCGAGCCGGACTCGATCGCCAGCGACAGACCGGTCAGGTTGATCGTCCCGGCGATCGTCGCGGCGTACGCCTCAGCGTGCAGACCGTTCAGGTTCGCCGTGCTGGACTGCAGACCGAAGTTGCCCGGCGTGCCGCCGAGCGAGGTCGCGCTGCCGCCGAGGGCGACGTCGTCCGCGGACTTGCCGAGCGCCAGCCCGTTCATCGAGGCGTTGGAGTTCACCGACTGGGCGTCGAGCACCATGTCAGCGGCCGCGATGTCATTGACGGCGTCGGCGGGGTTGCCCGCCGCGATCTTCAGGGTGAACGGCAGCCCGAGAACGCTCTGGTGCACCGCGGCGCACAGACCGTTGAGGTTCGCCGTCTCGAAGCCCGCGCGCGCCACGGCCTGGCCGGACGTGGTGCCGTCGGCGTTGTCCTTGGTGACGTTGTCCATGATCGCGCCGAACCCGTTGCCCTGCAGACCCGCGGATTCGATCTGGAATGGCCTGCCGTTGACGTTGAACGACGCCGCGAGCAGACCATTGGCCATGGCGAACCCGAGGGCGCCGATGGCGACGGACGCGACACCGGTCACCACCGAGAATCTGCCCCACCGCGTTCTGCCCAATGCGGTTTCGTGCATCAGCACCTCCTGCGTTTGTGCGACCCGAATTCTCGGGCGGCAACTCGTATTGACTGGCCGCTTCCGTGGGACAGCGGGCAGATCTACGCACAGTGATGCAGGGCGTCCACCAGCGTCCGTGAACGCTGTCGTCGCCCTGATCTCGCTGGTGTGTGTCCCTGCTCACTCGGCTGCGGTGAACGAACGGTGCCATCCGTGTTTCGGCCAGGCAAGAGCCAGTTGCCGCGCAGGTCAGAAGATCGCAGCGCGTGTTACCTTGGGTAACGCTTACCGTTGGGCACACGTACTTGTCAGATGTCGCTTTGACCGGCACGCTTAGACCGACCAGTCAGATTTGTGCCCTACCGACAAGTAGCTTGAACTCAGGGGTCGTCACGCTGAGTAGTTGATAACAAGTGTGCAACAACCGCCGTCGTTAGTCCGAACGCACCATCGGCTATACGGCTGAATTGAGGGACGCCATGACAACGAGCGTTGATCCCAGAGGTAACGCGACAGTCGCGCGCCGGATCCTGATTGGGTTCGGCGTGTTGCTCGTCGGGTCCCTGGTCGCACTCGTTGTCGCGATAACGCTTTCCCAGAAGATCGACGGCAGCAGCATGCGTCCCTCTTTCGGCGACGGCGACCGGGTTCTCCTGGAACCGTTCTTCGACAGCGCCGACCTCCAGCGCTTCGACGTCGTCGCCGCCCGCCCGACCCCGGGCGCGCCCGCCATCGTCAAACGGGTCATCGGCCTGCCCGGCGACCGAGTGCGCGTCGAGGTCCGCCCGGACGGCACCGGCGCGCTCCACCTGCTCCCCTCGGGCGCTTCGCGGTGGCAGACCGTGGAGACGCGGGCGTGGGCGGGCCAGTGGAAATCGGCCAGGGCGTGCTGCCTTGGGTCGGGCAAGGCAGGCCAGGACGCGGAGGCCGTCGTGCCTGCTGGATCGGTGTTCCTGCTCGGCGACAACCCCGACCAGTCCGACGACTCACGCGCGTACGGCTGGATCCGGAAGGAGCAGGTGCTGGGCAGGCTGTGGCTGCGGATCTACCCGCTGGGCGAGTTCGGCTCGCTGGACCAGACCGGCGGATTCCGCCTGACCCCGAAGTCCTGACGACGCCAGGATCGCGTGCGGATGTCGTGGTTTCCTTGGCTCATCGCCAGTGTTGCCAGCCCGCTGTGCCCTCGTACGGACCGCCGTCGACGGTGACGCCGGTGCCGCGGGTGACGCTGCCGATGATCCGCCAGCCGTCCGGGACCGCGCCCGGGTCGGGGAAGGTGGCGGCCAAGGCGTGATCCTCTCCCCCGGTCAGGACCCAATGGCGCGGATCGGCGCCCAGGGCGGAGGCGACGTCGACCAGGCGCTGGTGGACCTCGATCAGATCGGTGCGCACGTCGATGGCCACATTGGACGCCACGCACAGGTGGCCGAGGTCGGCGAGCAGGCCGTCGGAGACGTCGATCATCGCGGTGGCGCCCGCGTCGGCGGCCTGGGGGCCCGCGGCGTAGGGCGGTTCGGGGGCGCGGTGGGCGCCGACGACGCTGACCGGGGAGCGGAAGCCGCGGCCCAGGACGGCCAGACCCGCCGCGCTCCAGCCGAGTTTGCCCGCTACCGCGACGATGTCGCCGGGCAGCGCGCCCGCGCGGGTGACGGGCTTGCGGCCCTGGAGATCGCCGAGCGCAGTGATCGAGATCACCATGGTTTCCGCGGCGGCCATGTCCCCGCCGACGACGCCGATGCGGGCTCTGGCTGCCTCAGCCCACATGCCCGCCGACAGTTCATCGATCACCTGGACGGGGGTTGACGAGGGGCACGCGAGTCCGACCAGCACCGCCGTCGGCACCGCGCCCATGGCGGCGATGTCGGCCAGGTTGACCGCGACCGCCTTGCGTCCCACCTGGTCCGGTGTGGACCAGTCGAGGCGGAAATGCACGCCGTCCACCAGCACATCCGTGCTCGCGACGACGCGTCCGTCGCTCGCGGCGATCACCGCGGCGTCGTCGCCGGGGCCCAGCAGGGTGGGCGCGGGCTGGGCCCGGCCGTCGGTGACTCGGCGGATGAGACCGAACTCACCCACGTCGGCCACGGTCTGCTGGCCCTGGGTCGTATCCGGTCGCACGACATCCTCCGATCACCAATGGTCGGATCCCCCAACGATCCGGAACCTGGGGTACGTTGCTGAACACGTTCCTACCTCTTGGGGACTCCTAGCCGCGAAGGGGCGCGCCGTGGTCCACGCATACATCCTGATCCAGACCGAAGTCGGCAAGGCCGCGGCTGTCGCCGCCGAGATCGCCGGGATTTCCGGGGTGACCACGGCGGAGGATGTCACCGGACCTTACGACGTCATCGTCCGGGCCGAAGCCGACAATGTCGACCTCCTTGGCCAACTGGTGGTCGCCAAGATCCAGAGTGTGGACGGCATCACCCGCACGCTCACCTGCCCGGTCGTGCATCTCTGAGCCGTGGTCTAGTGGTCCGGTGAGTGTCTCGCCTCCCCGGACCGGTCCCTCCCGCGCGACGGTCGTCGCCGCGGTCGTGCTGGTCGGCCTGCTGGCCGTCGGTGTGGTCGTCGCCAGTCGCTTCCTGCCGGAAGAACCCGCGCCGACGACCCCGACGACCGCCGCGCCGCGCACCGGCCCGATCGGCTTGGTTCCGGTCGACGCGCCGGAGTCCGGCTCGACGCACTGCGCCGCCCTGGTCGCCGCGTTGCCCAGTTCGCTGGCCAGCGGTTCGGCGACGCTGGCGAAGCTCCCGGTGGCCGAGCCCGCCCCGGTCGGCGCCGTGGCGTGGGGCGACCGCGTCGGTGATCCGGTCATCCTGCGGTGTGGGCTGGGCAAACCGCCTGAGCTGACCGCGACCGCGGCGCTGCGCGAGGTGTCCGGGGTCAAGTGGCTGCCGGTCGACGGCTCCGACAGCCAGACCTGGTTCGTCGTGGACCGCCCGGTGTTCGTCGCGCTGACGCTGCCCAAGGGCGTGGGCACCGGGCCGCTGCAGACGGTGTCCGAAATCGTCGGCAAGTCCCTGCCCGCGCAAAAGGTCCAGCCCTAGGCTCGGCGCAGCATCCGTTCCACCAGTAACCGCAGGGTCTTCCGCTCCCGCTTGGGAGAGAAGTCCGGATCAACCGCGATCCGGTTGAACAGCCCGTCCACCAGCGCAGCCAGCCAGGTCGCGGCGGTGTCGGCGGCGAAACCGGGATCGATGACCTCGGCCGCGACCGCGCGCTCGACCAGTTCAGCCAGCCCGGTGCGCAGTGTCCGGTCGTTGGCCGCGACCAGCTCGGCGATTCGTTCGTCGCGGCCCGCCTCGGCGGAGACCTCCAGGGCCAGCCGCGCGTAGTCGCCGTCGGCGAGGTCGACCACCAGGTCGAAGAAGCCGATCAGCGCCGCCCATGGGTCCGCTGTGGACAGTTCGGCGAACAGCGCCTTGGTCTCGGTTCCCTCCTGCTCCACGATCGCGGCGAAGATCGCGTGCTTGCTGTCGAAGTAGTGGAACAGGTTGCCGGAACTCATCCCGGCCTCGGCGCAGATGTCCGCGGTCCGGGTCTGACCGAATCCTTTGCGCGCGAAACACCGCGCCGCCGCCGCCAGGATCTGGCCGCGGCGGGCCTCGTGCTTGGCCGGGTCGACAGTGCGCATGGGTGGATTCAATCAGGACATTGACGGCCGGGGATCATCATGGGCAATATTAGACCGCCCACTCGGTTTATGAAAGAGGTCCTGATGTCCCTGCCCCACCGCATCGATCGGGTCGACGCCCTGCGCGGCTTCGCGCTGTTCGGAATCCTGATCGTCAACATCTGGGCGTTCGGCACCGGCTACTACGGCGCCGGGATCATCGATCCGGGCGGCGACCCGGCGGTCCGGTTCGTCGTTTCCACGCTGTTCGAGACCAAGTTCTACCTGCTGTTCTCGTTCCTCTTCGGCTACAGCTTCACTCTCCAGCTCGACTCGGCCGTTCGCGCCGACGCCGCGTTCGTACCCAGGATCGTGCGCAGACAGCTCGGTCTCGCCGCGATCGGTGTCGCGCACGCCGTCCTGCTGTTCCACGGCGACATCCTCACCACCTACGCCGTGCTGGGCCTGGTGCTGCTGGCCCTGCGCGGTCTCGCGGTGGCCACGGCCGTCCGGGTCGCGTTCTGGCTGGTCGGGATCGCGGGCGTGGCGTTGGCGCTGCTGGGATTCCTCGAGTCGCTAGCGCCCACACCGGTCGACACGACCGCGATCTCGGCTCAGATCACCGAGTCGGTGGCGGCCTTCCGCGGCGGACCCGGCGGCGTCGTCGCCGAACACCTTCGGCAGCTCCCCGGCACGCTGGTGTTCGTGCTGTTGATCCAGGCCCCGAGCGCACTGGCGATGTTCCTGCTCGGCTTCGCGGCCGGTCGCACGCGGGTGCTCGCCCACCCGGAGAACCACCAGGCATTGTGGGCGTGGCTGCTGCGCGCGGGTCTGCCGATCGGGCTGGCGGGCGCCGCGGTCTACGGCTACGCCGCCACGTTCCACCCCGGCGGCCCGGCCGAGACCATGGCCATGGGACTCAGCGTGCTCACCGCCCCGCTGCTGACCGGCGGCTACGTCGCAGCGCTGCTGCGCCTGTTCCAGACCAGGGCCGTGCACGTCTTCGCCCCGGTCGGGCGGCTGGCGCTGACGAACTACGTCGGCCAGTCCGCCGTGCTCAGTGTCGTCTTCCTCGGCTACGGCCTCGGCCTCATCGGCCGCCTGCCCGACCTCGCGGTGATCGGGTTCGCCGTGGCGCTCTACGCGGCGCAGGTCGCCGTCAGCGCGTGGTGGGTGCGGCGCCACCGCTACGGGCCGCTGGAATGGCTGCTCCGTGCGGTGACGCTCGGCAGGCGCCCGGAACTCGCCCGCCGCTGAGAGCGCGTCCGAGGCTCAGCGGAGTCCCGTGCCGCGCGCGATCGCCGTGTCGATGAGGACGGTCAGCAGGGTCGGGTAGTCGACGCCGGTGACGTCCCACATCTTCGGGTAGGCCGAGGTCGGGGTGAAGCCCGGCATGGTGTTGACCTCGTTGATTGTCAGCGTGCCGCCCTCGCCGACGAAGAAGTCGACGCGCGCGAGGCCCTGGCAGTCGAGCGCGCGGAACGCGTCGACCGCCATGTTCCGCAGGCGCTCGGTGACCTCGTCGGGCAGCTTGGCCGGGATCTCGAGCTCGCTGGTGTCGTCGAGGTACTTGGAGTCGAAGTCGTACCAGTCCAGGTCGCCGAGCAGGCGCACCTCGGCGGGCTGCGAGGCCTCGACCCGGCCGTCGGGGAACTCCAGCACGCCGCACTCGACCTCGCGGCCGACGATGGCGCCCTCGATCAGCACCTTCGGGTCGATCTCGCGGGCGTGCACGATCGCGGCGTCGAGCTGGGCCCAGTCGGTGACCCTGGTGATGCCGGTGGACGAGCCCGCGCGCGACGGCTTGACGAACACCGGCAGGCCGAGGCGGTCGCGCTCGGCGGCGTCGAGTGTCGTCTGGTCGCGGCGGAGTTCCACGTACGGGCCGACCGGCAGGCCCTCGGCCTTGAGGAGCTTCTTGGTGACGCCCTTGTCCATCGCGACGGCGCTGGACATCACGCCCGGTCCGACATAGGGCAGCCCCGCCATCTCCAGCAGACCCTGGATGGTGCCGTCCTCGCCGTAGGCGCCGTGCAGCATCGGGATGACGACGTCGACCGCGGAGAAGATCCGGCCCTCGTGGCCCTTCTCCAAGATGACCAGGCGGCCCGCGGTCGGGTCGGCGGGCAGGGTGACCGAAGTGCCGGAGGTGATGCTGGGCAGCGTGCGGTCGTGGATGCGCAGGACCTCGGGGTCGCTGGGGCCGAGCACCCAGGAGCCGTCCTTGGTGATGCCGACGGGCACCACCTCGAACCGGTCCTGGTCCAGGTTGGCGAGCACGCTCGCGGCGGAGACACAGGACACGGGGTGTTCCGTGCTGCGTCCGCCGAACACCACGGCGACTCGGATCTTTGAGCTCGACATGGTTGTCGAGATTACCCGGATGGGGTAATCGCGGAGCCGATCGACCCAGGTCGGGTCCTGGTGAACAGCTCCACGAGCACCGGGATGGCCCAGCGCAGCTGATCACGAGAACACGCGGCATAGCCGAGGGCGATGCCGAACCAGCTCGCTGGGCCGCTGTGGTGGCGGGCGAGGCCGTCGAGCAGCAGACCGCGGCGCAGGCCGGTGTCGATCAACGTGTGTTCAGCGGCGGCGGAGTCCAGCGGGACGACCAGGTGCGCGCCCGCGTCGTCGCCCAGCATGGGGATTCCCGCGGCCTGCAACGCCTCCACCAGCAGTTCCCGGCGCTCGGACAGCTCGCGGCGCAGTTTGCGCAGGTGGCGGCCGAGGTCGCCGTTGCGGGCCAGCTCCACGACGACGAGTTGACCCGCGGCGGCCGGGCTGGTGCCGGTGCGGTCGCGGTGTTCGAGCACGGCGGTGACCACCGCGGGCGGCGCGACCATCCAGCCGGTGCCCAGGGTCGGGGTGAGGATCTTGCTGGTGGTGCCCAGGTGCACCACGACGTCGGGGGCGAGCGCGGCCAGCAGCGGCAGCGGGGCCACGTCGTAGCGCAGCTCGCCGTCGTAGTCGTCCTCCACCACCAGCCAGCCCGCGTGCCGGGCCCGCTCCACCAGCTCGACCCGTCTGCCCGCCGACATCCGCCGCCCCAACGGGTACTGGTGGGCGGGCGAGCAGTAGACCATCCGGGTCGCGGGCGGCAGGCCTTCCAGCAGCAGACCGTCCGCGTCGACCTGGGCGGCCACCACGCGCATCCCGGCCGCCCGCAGTGCGGCGACCGCGCGCTGGTAGCCGGGTTCCTCGACGGCCACGACGTCGCCGCGGCGCAGCACAGCGGCGGCGACCTCGGCGACCGCGGCCGTGGTGCCGCCGGTGGCCAGCACGGCCTCGCCCTCGCCCGCGTCGTCGAACTCGCCGCTGACCCGCAGGCCGCGGTGTCGCAGCAGGTGTTCGGCGACGGCCGCGCGGTACGCGGGGAGCCCGGCGCGCTGGGGCCGCAGCAGCGGCGCGACATCGGCGGCACCGCGCCAGGCCCGGCGCCACGCCGACCGGTCGATCCCGCCCGCCCACGGCGAACCGGGGGTCAGGTCGATCGCGTCGGCGGCCAGGACATCCGGCCTGGACCGGCGCGGGCGCGCGCGCAACGACCCCGGCGGGGCGGTGGTGATGTAGGTGCCCGAACCGTGGCGGCCCGCGATCCAGCCCTCGGCGTGCAACTGCTCGTAGGCCGCGGCGGTGACCGTCCGGCTGACGTCGAGCTGCGTGGCCAGCGCCCTGGTGGAGGGCAGCCGGTCGCCGCTGCGCAGCCTGCCCTCGGCGGCGGCGGCGCGCAGTTCCTCCGCGAGCTGGACGGCGAGCGGGGTGACCGAGGCGCGGTCCAGGGTGACCGGCAGCGGCGGACTCTCGGCCATAAGTGGCCTCCTGAAATTGCGTAGCTGTGGCACTACTGGAAGGCCACTCTACTCCGTCACCCTGATCACGTGACTCAGACACCGCTCTCGCCGACCGACCGGAGCACCATCCAGCGCGGCAGGGGCCGCGCGGTCACCGACCGCGCGGCGCTGCACGCCATCCTCGACGACGGCCTGATCTGCCACCTGTCGACCATCGTCCGCGGCGCTCCCCTGGTCCTGCCGACCGGCTACGGGCGCGAGGGCGACACCCTCTACGTGCACGGGTCGACCGGTGCGCTGAGCCTGCGCACCGCGTCGGCCGGGATCGAGGTCTGTGTCGCTGTGACGCTGGTCGACGGCATCGTCTACGCCCGCTCGGTGTTCCACCACTCGATGAACTACCGCTCCGTCGTCGTGCACGGAACCGCGGTCCCGGTCACCGATCCCGACGCGAAGTGGCACGCGCTCGAGGTCATCACCGAGCACCTCGCGCCCGGCTCGTGGGAGCACGCGCGCGAGCCCAACACCAAGGAACTGGCCCAGACCGCGGTGCTGGCCATCGACCTGACCGAGGCCGCGGTGAAGATCCGCAGCGGTCCCCCCAGCGACGACGAGGCCGACGTCGAAGCGGGCACCGCGTGGGCCGGAGTCCTTCCGCTGCACCAGGTCTGGGGCGAGCCGGAGTCGTGCGACCTGCTGCCCGCGGGCGCCGAGGTGCCCCCGCACGTCACCAAGCGGTGCGAGGTCCGATAGCCGCCGGCTGCGGGGCCGGTCGGCGGCCACGCTGGGGATATGACTTTCCAGATCCACGCGATCCCCACCGCCGACCTCACCTTGATCCGCGCGACCGCGACCGAACAGATCACCGCCGAGGGCGGGGAACCGGCGCGCTGCTGCCTGCGCGACGCGGTCGCGGGCGACGACCTACTGCTGGCGAACTACGAGCCACCGCTGCCGGAAGGCACGCCGTATCGGGAGACCGGCGCGGTGTTCGTCCACGCCGAACCGTGCGCCGGTCCTGAGTCGACGGACCGCTATCCGTCCGATTGGCACCGCCGCCCGCAGGTCCTGCGTGCCTATGACGCACGCGGCTGGATTCACCCGGCCACCACCGTCCACGACGGAACCGACCCGGAATCGGCGATCGTGAAGCAGCTGGCCGAACCAGGCGTGGCCTGGATCCACAGCCGCAATGTCGCCTATGGCTGCTACATGTTCACGATCACAGCGGCTGGGGGCCGGTGACCGGGTCGAGGCGGTAGCGGCCCATTGGCGGGCGGGCCTCGCGGTAGACGTGGATGCTGATCGCGGGGTCGGTCCCGGTGTTGGTGACCTGGTGGACATAGCCGGGACCGAACACCCGGGTCTGGCCCGCGGTCAGCGCGTTGAGCACCTCGGCGGGCCGCTCCCCGCCGCGCGCCACGCGTTCGGTGAGGGAACCCGACACCAAGGTGAACGCGCCCGACACGGCGCCGTGGTCGTGCAGGTCGGTGGACTGGCCCGGCAGCCAGGTCATCAGCCAGACCTCCTCGCCGTCGGTCCGGTCGATGAGCGCGGTGTAGCGCTCGTCCGGGTCGTAGCTGAGCTGGTCGCGCCAGCGCGCGCGGTCGGCGGCGTAGGCGCGGGCGATCAGGGCCGGGTGGGCGACGGCGGGGGCGCCCGCCACGGCGATGGTGTTCTCGGGAACGGCGAACATCGATAGTCTCTTCTCGGGATACGCGAGCACGACGCGGCCGACAGCGGGGCCGCTGGGACGGGCTGGATCACCAACAGAGACAGAGCGCGCCAGCGACTCGGCAGAGGTCGATGTGACCCCGCCGGTCGGTCATGGCGCGAAGAAGCACGGGTGTAGGAAAGCATCAGCGAGCGCACCCGTCAAAGGCGCCCACCCTGTGGGAGCCAATCCGCCGCCAGGTCGGCACCGAATGGGTGATGGCGGAGTCGAGCGATGAGAGCAGGTGCCCATGGCCGAACGGGTTCGGCGCATCACGGGGGTGGAGGGCGTACCGGCGCGCGAGCCGGAGCCCGGGGAGTTGCTGCAGCGGGTGGCGCGCGGCGACGAGAAAGCCTTCGAGCGGCTGTACGACATCGTGTCCGCGCCGGTCTTCGGGCTGGTCCGGCGCGTGGTGCGGGATCCGGCGCAGTCGGAGGAGGTGACTCAGGAGGTGATGCTGGAACTGTGGCGCACCGCAGCGCGCTACGCACCGGAGAAGGGCAGCGCCATGACCTGGGTCATGACCCTGGCGCACCGCCGCGCGGTCGACCGGGTGCGGTCGGCGCAGTCGGCGACCGACCGGGAGGACAAGGCCTACCGCCGCGAGACGACGCGCCCGTTCGACGAGGTCGCCGAGCAGGTCAGCACCCGGCTCGAACACGAACAGGTCCGGCGCTGCCTGGCCTCCTTGACCGATCTGCAGCGCGAGTCCGTCGAACTGGCGTATTACCGAGGTATGACCTACCGCGAGGTGTCCGAGCTGCTCGACACCCCGCTGGGCACTGTCAAGACACGGCTTCGCGACGGTCTCATCCGGATGCGCGACTGTTTGGGGGTGGGACGATGACCGCCGACATCCACGCGCTGACTGGCGCGTACGCGTTGGACGCGATCCCGGAGATCGAGCGGGCCGCCTTCGAGCGCCACCTCGCCGAGTGCGAGTCGTGCGTCCAGGAGGTGCGCGAGTTGCGAGCCACCGCGACCCGGCTGGGCGAAGCCGCCGCCGAGCAGCCCCCGCCCGCGCTCAAAGCCGCGGTGCTGGCCCGCATCGCCGAAGTGCGCCAGCAGTCCCCGCTCGACGAACTTGCCGCGCGGCGAAACCGGTCGCCTTGGCCCACCAGGCTCTTCGGCGCCGCGGCCGCGGTGCTGCTGGCGGTATCGGTCACGTTAGGCGTGCTGCTGGTGCAGACCCGCGGCGACGCCGACTCCGGTCGACAGCAGGTGGCCGCGATGTCCGCGCTGCTGGCCGCCGACGACGCCCGGATCGTCACCGGGGCGACGGCTCAGGGCCTCAGCGGCACGGTCGTGGTGTCCAGGAAGCAGGGGCAGATCATGCTGCTGGCCAACAACATCCCGGCCGCGCCCGCGGGCAAGACCTACCAGGTCTGGCTCATCGGCGACTCGCCCGCGCCCAAATCGATCGGCGTGTTCGAGCCGGATCAAAACGGTCGGGCGGCGTTAGTCGACGGGTCCGGCGTTCACGACGCGAAGGCCATCGGCGTGACGGTCGAGCCGGACGGTGGCTCGGACCAGCCGACCACGCCGCCGGTGATGGAGATGACTCTGCCGGTCTAGCGCAATGCGGCGAGGACGTCGGCGATCAAGTCGGCGGCGTCCTCGCAGCCGCAGGAGAAGCGCAGGAGCCCTTCCGGCACCGGGTCGCCCCACTGGGCGCGGCGGTCGGCCGTGGAGTGCAGCCCGCCGAAGCTGGTGGCCGCGGCCACCAGCTTCGCCTTGGCCACGAACTCGTCGGCGGCCGCCGCGGACTCCAACTCGAAGGTGACCACCCCGCCGAAGCGGCGCATCTGGTGCTTCGCGATCGGGTGCGCCGGGTCGGCGGCGGCACCCGGCCACCGCAGTCCGCGCACCCGCGGGTGACCGCGCAACGCTTGGTAGAGCGCGGCGGCATTGTCGGCCTGGCGACTCAGGCGCAGGTCGAGCGTGCCGAGCCCGCGGTGGGCCAGCCACACCTCGAACGGGCCGGGGACAGCCCCGCTCGCGGTGCGCTCGGCGCGCAGCCGGGTCGCCAGGTCGGGGTCGGCGGTGCTGATGTGGCCGAGGACGACGTCGCTGTGGCCGGACAGGGCCTTGGTGTCGCTGGCGAAGGTGATGTCCGCGCCGAGTTCCAGCGGGCGCTGGCCCAGCGGGGTCGCGGTGGTGTTGTCGACCGCCACCAGTGCGCCCGCCGCGTGCGCGAGCCGGGCCACCTCGGCGATGTCGCACACGTCGAGTCCCGGGTTCGACGGCGTCTCCACCAGCACGAGCCGGGCGCCTTCGACCAGCTCCGGGGTCCACTCGGCGCTGGTCGGGACCTCGCGGACGGTCAGGTTCAACGCGCCCAAGTGATCGCGGACGTAGGCGCGGGTGAGGTAGTAGCCGTCGGCGGGCAGCAAGACGGTGTCGCCCGCGCCCAAGATCGTGCGCAGCAGCGAACTGGTCGCGGCCATGCCCGAGGCGTAGACGACGCAGTGCCCGCCGTCGAGGTCGCCGATCGCGGACTCCAGGGCCTCCCATGTCGGGTTGGCCGCCCGGCCGTAGAAGTGCTCACCGCCGAGATGGAACTGGGTGGCCAGGACCGGCGGGGCGACCGTCGGCGAACCGGGCCGCTCGTCCCCCGCGCCCGCGTGCACGCAGCGCGTGCCGTCGCCGGTCATCGCTCGGGCTTCGTCTTGCGGCCGATCAGCTCACCGGCCATCTCGCGGATGTCGAAGCCGTCGTGGCAGATCCGGTGCACCACCTCGGTGATCGGCATCTCCACGCCGTGCTTGGCCGCCAGCTCGCGGATCGACGAGCACGACTTGACGCCCTCGGCGACCTGCCCGTTGGTCGCCGCCTGTGCCTGGGCGACGGTCTCGCCGCGGCCGAGGCGGGCGCCGAAGGTCCGGTTGCGCGACAGGGGCGACGCGCACGTCGCGCTCAGGTCGCCAAGACCGGCCAGGCCGGAGAAGGTCATCGGGTCCGCGCCGAGCGCGGCACCGAGGCGGGCGATCTCGGCCAGGCCGCGGGTCATCAGCAGGCCCATGGTGCTCTCGCCGTAGCCGAGGCCCGCGGCCATGCCGCAGGACAGCGCGATGACGTTCTTGCAGGCACCGCCCAACTCGCAGCCGATGACGTCGGTGATCGTGTACGGCCGGAAGTAGCCGGTGGTGCACGCCTCCTGGACCTCGACCGCGCGATCGTGGTCGGTACAGGCGATCACCGTGCCCGCGGGCTGTTCCTCGGCGACCTCGCGGGCCAGGTTCGGCCCGGACACCACGGCGATCTGGTCGGCCGGGAACGCGGTGACGTCGGCGATGACCTCGCTCATCCGCTTGAGCGTGCCCAGCTCGACGCCCTTGGCCAGGCTGACCAGGGTGGCCTCGCGGTCGAGCAGGCCCAGCCAGGAGGTCAGGTTGTGCCGCAGGCTCTGGCTGGGCACCGCGAGCACCACGATCCGCGCGCCGCCGAGCGCGACCGTCGGGTCCGAAGTGGACCGCAGGGTGTCTGGCAGGCGGATGCCGGGCAGGTAGGCGGCGTTCTCCCGGTCGGCCTCGATGGACTCGGCCAGGTCGCGGCGACGCGCCCACAGGGTCACGTCACGGCCGGTGTCGGCCATGACCTTGGCGAAGGTGGTGCCCCACGAGCCTGCGCCGAGCACGGTGATCTCGGTCATCGGTCAGCCCGCGGTCTCGTCGCGCTTGGCTCCGGGCCGGAAGAACTCGGCTGGCGCCTGCTCACCGCGGATGTCCGCGAGCAGGTCGCGGACCTCGACCATCAGCAGGTCGGTGACCTCGCGCAGGAGCTGGTTGGTGATCGGCTTGCCGCGGTGAGCCGACAGGTCGACCGGGTCGCCAAGGACCGTGGTGACCGTCTTGCGCGGCAGCGGGTGGAACTTCTTGGTGTAGCCGTCCCAGATGCCGTTGGTGCCCCAGCGCGCGGCCGGGATGATCGGCACGTCGTTCTCCAGGGCCAGCCGCGCGACCCCGGTCCTGGCGCGCATCGGCCAGCCGGTCGGGTCCTTGCTGATGGTGCCCTCTGGGTAGATCACCACGACCTTTCCCTCCTGCAGGGCCTGGTGGGCCGCGCGCAGGCTGTCCCTGGCCTCGGCCGACCCGCGGTAGACCGGGATGCCGCCGGACCCGGCGAGCATCTTGCCGAAGACGGGCACTTTGAACAGGCTGTCCTTGGCCATGAACCGGGGAACCCGCTTGTTGCGGTGCACGAAGACGGCGTCGTTGGGCGGGTCGAGGTGCGAGACGTGGTTCATCACCAGCAGGGCGCCACCGGTTCGCGGCAGCTTCTCGCCGCCGACGTAGACGCGCTTGCCCAACCAGCTCATCGGGTAGAACACCGACGCCGCCACGCCGACCCAGAACCCGCCCTTCTCGCGCTTGCCCAACTTCTCGTCCTCCTCGTCACCGGCGCACCGGCACAGACCTGCTGTGACAGGTGAGTCTCCCTGGCCACCCCACCGCCGGTCCAGACGGGGTGGGCTGGACCACGGCCGGCAGGATCGGTGCCGTGGTGGACTTGGTGATCCCGGTCAAACATCTCGACCGGGCGAAGTCGCGGCTGCGCGGCGCGGTGCCCGGCGGGGCGGCGGCGCATCGCGACCTGGTGCTCGCCCTGCTGGTGGATACTCTGACCGCCGCGACGGCCGCGTCGGGCGTGCGCCGAGTGCTGGTGGTGTGCGAGGACGAACGGGTGAGCGCCGCGGTGCGCGCGACCGGGGCGGAGTGCGTCGACGAGCGTGGGCTGCCTGGGCTGAACGCGGCCCTGCGGTTCGGTGCGGACCGGCTGCGGGCCGAGGACACGGGCGCCGCGGTGGGCGCGCTACAAGCCGATCTTCCCGCGCTGCGGCCCGCTGAGTTGGCCGCCGCGGTGGCCGAGGCCGACGGCAGGCGCGCGTTCGCCGCCGACCGCGACGGCACGGGAACGACGCTGCTGATCGCCGCGCCGGGCACCGCGCTCGACCCGCGGTTCGGCCCCGGATCGGCGCTGGCGCACGCGCGGGACGCGGTTCGGATCGGTATGTCATCGGACACTTTGCGCTGCGACGTCGACACGGCGGGCGACCTCGCCGAGGCGCTGACGCTGGGCGTCGGCGCCCGCACCGCGCAGATCGTCGACGGCGTCCGCCGGGTCTGCTGAGAATTAACCGAGAGGTTGGAGCCCGCGATGGGCCTTTCCCACGTTCTTACTGAACAATAAGGCGCTGTGAGCACCGAGAGCACTGAGGAAGCGATCTTCGAGGGTCAGTCGAACGAGCCGCGCGGAGTCCCGTCGGCCCCACCCGCGGTCACCCCCGCGGCGGCGAACACCGACCTTCCCGACGACCGCTACCTCAACCGCGAGCTGTCCTGGCTCGACTTCAACGCGCGCGTGCTCGCCCTTGCCGAGGACTCGTCGCAGCCGCTGCTGGAGCGGGCGAAGTTCCTGGCGATCTTCGCCGGGAACCTCGACGAGTTCTATATGGTGCGCGTCGCCGGGCTCAAACGCCGCAACGAGACCGGCCTCTCGGTCCGCAGCGCCGACGGGCTCACCCCGCGCGAGCAGCTGGCCTACATCGCCAAGCGCAACCAGGAGTTGGTCGAGCAGCACTCCCGCGCGTTCGAGGACCGGGTGCGCCCGGCGCTGGCCGAGCGCGGCATCAAGATCGCGGGCTGGACCGAGATCACCGAGGACGACCGCAAGCGGCTGTCGACGTACTTCCGCGAGCAGGTGTTCCCGGTGCTGACACCGCTGGCGGTCGACCCCGCGCACCCGTTCCCGTACATCTCCGGCCTTTCACTCAACCTCGCGGTGACGGTGCGCGACCCCGAGGGCGGCACGGAACGGTTCGCGCGCGTCAAGGTGCCCGACAATGTGCCGCGCCTGGTGCCCATCGACCGCAGCGCCGACGAGCAGGTGGCGATCTTCCTGCTGCTGGAGGACTTGATCGCCGCGCACCTGACGATGCTGTTCGCGGGCATGGACGTCACCGAGGTGCACGCCTTCCGGGTCACCCGCAACGCCGACCTCGAAGTCGAGGAGGACCGCGACGAGGACCTGCTGCAGGCGCTGGAGCGGGAGCTGGCGCAGCGCCGGTTCGGCCCGTCGGTGCGCCTGGAGGTCGCCGACGACATGAGCGAGCACATGCTCGAACTGCTGCTGCGCGAGATGGAGGTGAACCCCTACGACGTCGTCGTCGTGCAGGGGATGCTCGATCTGTCGTGCCTGTGGCAGCTCTACAAGGTCGACCGCAAGGAACTCAAGGACCCGGTGTTCGTGCCCGCCACGCACCCGGCCTTCGGCGAGCGGGAGACGCCCAAGAGCATCTTCGCCACGCTGCGCGAGGGCGACGTGCTGGTGCACCACCCGTACGACTCGTTCTCCACCAGCGTGCAGCGCTTCGTCGAGCAGGCGGCCAGCGACCCGTATGTGCTGGCGATCAAGCAGACCCTCTACCGAACCTCGGGCGACTCCCCGATCGTCGACGCGCTGATCGACGCGGCGGAGGCGGGCAAGCAGGTCGTGGCGCTGGTCGAGCTGAAGGCCCGGTTCGACGAGCAGGCCAACATCAAGTGGGCGCGCGCGCTGGAGAAGGCGGGCGTGCACGTGGTGTACGGGCTCGTCGGCCTCAAGACCCACTGCAAGACGTCGCTGGTGGTGCGGCAGGAGGGCTCGACCATCCGCCGCTACTGCCACATCGGCACCGGCAACTACAACCCGAAGACGGCCCGGCTCTACGAGGACGTGGGCCTGCTGACCGCCGAGCCCTCGATCGGCGCCGACCTCACGGACTTGTTCAACGTCCTCACCGGCTACGCGCGCCAGGACACCTACCGCAGCCTCCTGGTCGCCCCCTACGGCGTGCGGCGGGGAATCGTGGAGCGGGTCAACGACGAGATCGAACACCAGCGCGCGGGCAGGCCTGCCGGTATCAAGGTGAAGCTCAACTCCCTGGTGGACGAACAGGTCATCGACTCGCTGTACCGCGCTTCCCAGGCCGGCGTGCCCGTCGACGTCGTGGTGCGCGGGATCTGCGCGCTCAAGCCGGGCATCCCAGGCCTCAGCGAGAACATCCGCGTCCGCTCGATCCTGGGGCGTTTCCTGGAACACTCCAGGGTGTTCGTGTTCACCGGCTCCCAGGAGCACTGGATCGGCAGCGCGGACATGATGCACCGCAACCTCGACCGCCGCGTCGAGGTCCAGGTCCGGGTCACCGACCCCCGCCTCACCGCGCAGCTGGACGACATGTTCGCCTCGGCGCTCGACCCGGCCACCCGGTGCTGGGAGCTGGCCGCCAACGGCGACTGGCAGCCGTCCCCGGTCGGCACCGACTCGGTCCGCGACCACCAGACCGAACTCCTCAAACGCCACCGCGCCCTGGCATAGCCCCGCGATGACGGTCATCAGCGCGGCGGGCGCGGTGCTCTGGCGACAGACGAACTCGATCGAGATCGCGGTCGTCCACCGCCCGCGCTATGACGACTGGACCCTCCCGAAGGGCAAACTCGACAAGGGCGAGTCCATATATATAGCGGCCGTCCGCGAGGTTCTGGAGGAGACGGGCTACCAGGCCGTCCTGAGCCGCTACCTACGTCAGGTGGCATACGAAGTCCAGGGCGCGGCCAAGACGGTCGACTACTTCGCCGCTGAGGCCGTGGCGGGCTCGTTCGTTCCTAATGAGGAAGTGGACGAGCTGCGGTGGCTGGCTCCTTCCGCGGCCGCTCCGCTGTTGACGCACGACCATGACCGGGCGGTGCTCGCATCGTTTCTTGAGTACCCCGTGACGACCACTCTGCTGTTGGTGCGGCACGCGCACGCGGGCAACAAGGCCGAGTGGGATGGTCCGGACGACGAACGGCCGTTGTCTCCGCAGGGGTTGGCTCAGCGTGCTGTGCTTGACGAGTTGCTGCCGTTGTTCGGGCCGACTCAGGTGCACGCCACTCCTAAGGTGCGGTGCTTCGAGACGGTGGCGCCGTTGGCTGATCGGCTGGGGGTGGCGATCGTTCCGGAGCCGGTGATGTCGGAGGCTAGTCATCAGGGGTATCCGGCTTGCGCTGTGACTCGGTTGTTGGAGATCGCTGCTTTGGGTGCTCCGGCGGTGGTGTGTAGTCAGGGTGGGGTGATACCGGACGTGGTTGAGCATTTGGGGAAGGAGTCCGGTATGGAGTTGGGTCTCGTTTCGAGTCGGAAGGGGAGTGTGTGGGTGCTCTCTTTCTTGGCTGGTGTGTTGGTGTCTGCGCACTACATTGACCGGCGCTGAGCTCGTTCGTTCTTCGGGGCTGGGTCGGCACCAGGGGAAATGCAGGGACCTACGGTCCTAAAGAAGCGCAGGGTTGGAGCTCGGGCGGTTGAGCCGCGCCGTTGCGTTGCTCTGGACTTACTTAGGGACAGCAAGCAAAGCCGCAGCCCTGCGCGTGAGCAGCATCGGGTGGAGCTGGGCGATCCGGCTTTGTCTGGGGGGACGACGGCCCTAAGCTGCCTGGCGTGTGGGGTGCCCTATCCGCCACGCTTGTTCCCCACAGGGCCGTCGTAGGGGCCCCAGGCAAAGCCGGATCGCCCAGCTCCACCCGATGGTGCGGACCCAACCAGCCGAGGCCCAGACCCGAACGGCACGCCCGCAAGCACAGCACCAGAAGCGCCCAAAGACCCTGAACACACGCGAGAGCCCCGCACGGGAGAAGCGTGCGGGGCTCTCGCGACTATGCTGGCACGCCAAAAGAGGCGGGCCGGTCTTACTTCTTGACTGCCTTCTTCGGTGCCGGTGCCTTGGCCGTCGCCTTGGGGGTGGCGGGCTTGGCGGCGGTGGCGGTCTTCTTGGTGGCGGTGGCCTTGGCCGCGGCGGGCTTCTTCGCTGCCGTGGTCTTGGCCGCGGCGGGCTTGGCTGCCGCGGTCTTCGCCGCCGCGGCGGGCTTGGCCGCGGTGGCCTTGGCCGCCGTGGTCTTCGCCGCCGTGGTGCGGGTCGTCGCGGGCTTGGCCGCAGCGGCCCTGGTGGTGGTCGCGCGCGTGGTGGTCGCCTTGGGCGCCGCCGTGGTGGCGGGCTTCGCCGCCGCCGCGCGGGTACGGGTGGTCGTGCCGCGGGCCGCGGTCGACCGTGCCGTGGTGGTGCCCGCCGCCGCGCGCGTGGTGCGCGTCGCGGTGGTGGCGCGCGTCGCCGTGGTGCGCGTCGCGGTGGCGCGGGCGGCCGGGGCGGCCGCCGCCGGACGGGTCGCCGCCACCTTCGGCAGCTTCTTCGTCCCGCTCACGACCTCCTTGAACATCGTGCCCGCGCGGAACGCGGGAACGTTGGTCTTCTTCACCTTGACGGTCTCACCGGTGCGCGGGTTGCGCGCGGTACGGGCAGCGCGGGCGCGCTTCTCGAACACTCCGAACCCGGTGATGTTGACCTTCTCGCCCTTGTTGACCGTGCGAACGATCACGTCGACCAGACCGTCGACCGCAGCGCCTGCGGCCTTCTTGTCGCCAAGACGCTCGGTCAACGCCTCGATGAGTTGGGCCTTGTTCACCCTTCAGTCCTCCGTAAGAGACCACACTGCCGTTAACGGCCCAATTCGGCCGACTTCTGGACACCGTATGCCTATAGGCGCGTAATTTCCACGCGACGCGCCCGATTTTTCCTTGCATCGTGCGATGTTCGGCCCTTCAGGGGGTCGATTCGCCGAAAATCGGGTGCGTCGCGCGGTCGGCAGCGGTGGATTGTGGTCTCGCGGATCCCCTTCCGGATAGCCCGCAGCGGAAGGGAATCGGGGGGCGGTCAGCCCGCCGCGATGGGCGTCGTCACCGGCTTCCACTTGGGCCTGGCCTGCTCGAACTCGGTCACAGTGGCCTCGTGGCGCAGGGTCAGGGCGATGTCGTCGAGCCCTTCGAGCAGCCGCCAGCGGGTGTAGTCGTCGACGAAGAAGGGGGCGGTGAAGTCCTTTGCGCGGACGGTCTTCTCCCGAAGGTCCACCGTGACCTCCGTCCCAGGCTCGTTCTCCAGCAGCTTCCACAACAACTCGATATCGGACTGCTCGCACTGGGCGGCCACCAGGCCCGCCTTGCCCGCGTTGCCCCGGAAGATGTCGGCGAACCGGGCGGAGATGACGACCCGGAACCCGTAGTCCGACAGCGCCCAGACCGCGTGCTCACGCGAGGACCCGGTGCCGAAGTCCGGCCCGGCGACCAGCACGCTGCCCGCGCGGAAGGGCTCCTGGTTGAGCACGAACTGCTCGTCGGCCCGCCAGGCCGCGAACAGACCGTCCTCGAACCCGGTGCGGGTCACGCGCTTGAGGTAGACGGCCGGGATGATCTGGTCGGTGTCCACGTTGGACCGGCGCAGCGGCACCCCGACCCCGGTGTGAGTGGTGAACGGCTCCATTTTTCCATCGCCTCAGTTCAGGTCTTCGGTGCTGATGCTCGACCCTGCAAGCAGGTCTTCTGGGGTGGACAGGGTGCCGCGGACCGCCGTGGCGGCCGCGACCAGCGGCGACACCAGGTGGGTGCGCCCGCCCTTGCCCTGCCTGCCCTCGAAGTTGCGGTTCGACGTCGACGCGCTGCGCTCGCCGGGGGCGAGCTGGTCGGGGTTCATGCCAAGGCACATCGAGCACCCGGCCTGCCGCCACTCGGCGCCCGCGTCCAGGAAGACCTTGTGCAGGCCCTCGGACTCGGCCTGGGCGCGCACCCGCATCGAGCCGGGCACCACCAGCATCCGCACGCCCTCGGCGACGTGGTGGCCCGCCAGCACGTCCGCGGCGGCGCGCAGGTCCTCGATCCGGCCGTTGGTGCAGGAACCGAGGAACACGGTGTCGACGTGGATGTCGCGCAGCGGCGTGCCCGGCTCCAGACCCATGTAGGTCAGCGCCTTCTCGGCGGCGACGCGCTCGTTCTCGTCGGCGATGTCGGCCGGGTTCGGGATCGAGGCCGACAGCGGCAGCCCCTGACCCGGGTTGGTGCCCCATGTCACGAACGGCGTGAGCGAAGCGGCATCGATGACGAACTCGGCGTCGAACTCGGCGTCGTCGTCGGTGCGCAGCTGCTCCCACGCGGCCACCGCGTCGGCCCAGTCCTCCTCGGCGGGCGCGTGCGGACGGCCCTTGAGGTAGTCGAAGGTGGTCTGGTCCGGGGCGATCATGCCCGCGCGCGCACCAGCCTCGATGGACATGTTGCACACCGTCATCCGGGCTTCCATCGACAGCTTCTCGATGGCCTCGCCGCGGTACTCCAGGACATAGCCCTGGCCACCGCCGGTGCCGATCTCGGCGATGACGGCGAGGATGACGTCCTTGGCGGTCACGCCGGGGCGCAGCTCGCCGGTGACGGTGATCGCCATCGTCTTGAAAGGACTCAGCGGCAGGGTCTGGGTGGCGAGCACATGCTCGACCTCGGAAGTGCCGATACCGAACGCCAAGGCGCCGAACGCGCCGTGGGTGGAGGTGTGACTGTCGCCGCACACCACCGTCATTCCGGGCTGGGTGAGCCCGAGCTGCGGCCCGACCACGTGCACGATGCCCTGTTCCACATCGCCCATCGGGTGCAGCCGCACGCCGAACTCCGCGCAGTTGCGGCGCAGCGTCTCGACCTGCGTGCGCGAGACGGGATCGGCGATCGGGAGGTCGATCCCAATAGTTGGTACGTTGTGGTCCTCGGTCGCGATGGTCAGATCGGGCCTGCGCACCGGTCGACCCGCGAGCCGCAGCCCGTCGAACGCTTGCGGACTGGTCACCTCGTGCAAGAGGTGCAGGTCGATGTAGAGCAGGTCAGGTTCGGCGCCGCTGCCGCGACGCACCACGTGCTGGTCCCAAACCTTCTCGGCGAGCGTCTTAGGCATCGCTCATCACCATCAGCTTCCCACAGACTGGACATCCCATATAACGGGAACGTAGTATCGAGTTGTGGGACAGCATAGCGGCATCGGCGTTCTGGACAAGGCAATGGCGGTTCTGGAGGCCGTGGCCAAGGAACCTTGCGGGCTGGCGGAGCTGTGCACCAAGACCGGACTGCCACGGGCAACCGCCCATCGCCTGGCGGTCGGTCTGGAGGTGCACCGCCTGCTGCGCCGGGGTTCCGACGGCCGCTGGCGGCCGGGTGCGGCCCTTGGCGAACTCGCGGGCGGGGCGACCGATCCCCTGCTCGACGCGGCGACCGCGGTGCTGCCCAGACTGCGGGACCGCACCGGCGAGAGCGTCCAGCTCTATCGCCGCGACGGCCTGCACCGCATCTGCGTGTGCTCGGCCGAACCGCCGTCGGGCTTACGGGACACGGTTCCGGTGGGCGCACGCCTGCCGATGACGGCGGGCTCGGGGGCCAAAGTGCTCGCGGCGTGGGCCGACCCGGCCACTCAGCGCAGTCTGCTGGCCGACGCGGTGTTCGGCGAGCGGGCCCTGCTGGAGGTCCGACGCCGCGGCTGGGCGCAGAGCGTGGCCGAGCGAGAGCCAGGCGTGGCCTCGGTTTCCGCGCCGGTCCGCGACGCGTCCGGCACGGTGGTGGCCGCGGTCTCGGTGTCCGGCCCGATCGACCGGATGGGCAGGCGCCCCGGCGCCCGCTGGGCCGCCGACCTGCTCGCCGCGGCCGACGCGCTGCAGAACCGGCTCTGATTACTTGGGCGCTGTCCTGTGAGTCCGGTACGCGGGATCCGTGATCCGAGTGGTTCCTGGGTGTGCGGGCGGGAAGCCGCTCGTACTGGGTGTACTTGGGCTTTTCGCCCGCGCGGCCAGGGGCCACTCGGGCGCGAATAGTGCGTGCCGGACTTGCAGGACAGCGCCAAATCGTTAACGGGTCTGAGTAGTGCTACGGATCACTTCCCGGTCGTAGCGGTGGATTCTTTGCCCATGTCCGCCGATACGACCGCACTCCTGCGCCTCGCGGGAGAGATAGACGACCTCGGGCGCCGACTCGGCGCGGTTGGTGCCGAATTACGCGCGATGCAGGCTTCGACCTCCACCGCTGCTGCCGCTGAGCCCGCATCCCCGGCTCAGCCCGCGTTCCCCGCGTTCCCGGCGGGCCAGAACCCTTGGGTCCAAGCGCCGCAGCCGCAGCCGCAGCCGCCGCCGTGGCCACCGGCCGGTCCGACCGGCCAACCGCAATGGGCGCCTTCCGCAGTCCCGCCGCCGGTTCCACGGCGGTCGCTGGGTGAGGTTCTCAGTGCGGACGGTGCGGGCAGCAGGCTTCTCGCGTGGGTCGGCGGCGCGGTCACGCTGCTGGGCGTTGTCCTTCTCCTTGTCCTGGCGGTGCAGCGCGGCTGGTTGGGACCGCTGCCACGCGTCCTGGTCGGCGCGGCGTTCGGGCTCGGGCTCGTGGGCACCGGCCTCTGGCTGCACCGGACGCCCGCCGCCCGCACTGGTGCGTTCGCCCTCGCCGCGACCGGGATCGCGGTGCTGTACCTGGACACGATCGCCGCGAGCACGCTCTACGGATTCCTCCCGGTCGTGGTGGGACTCACAGTCGCGCTCGGGATCGCCGTGGGCGGTCTGGTCCTGGCGGTGCGGTGGGACTCCGCGCTATTGGGCGCCGCGGTCGTGCTGGGATGCGCGGTCTGCGCGCCGATGATCACCGACGGGTTCACCCCGACGCTCGTGGTGTTCCTGCTCGTGGTGCAGGTCGCCACCGCCGTCGTGCGGCGCGGCTGGCCGAAGGTGGCACTCGGGGCCGGTGTGCCGCCGCGGCTGGCGTCGATGGTGAGCACGCTGGTGCTGCTGTCGCCCGGTTCGTTGGAGAACACGGCCGCCGCGGTGGCCACCGGTGTGGTCGGTGTCGCACTGGCGCTGTGGGAGCTGTACCGGCGGCCCACCGATGCGGCGTCGCTCACGCTGTTGGGCACCGCGGTCATCCCGACGCTCCTCGCCGCCCTGTTCCTGCCGAAGGCTCAGGCCGTCGGCGTGGTCGCCGCGACGGCGGTGGTGCTCATCGCGGTCGCCGTCGCGCTCGGCCGACACCGCGGTCTGGCCAGTGCGGTCGCCGCGGTCGCGGGTCTGGTCGCGCTACTGCAGGCCACCGTCACCCAGTTCGACGGTTCCGCCCGGACCGCCGTGCTGCTCGGCGAAGCCCTGGTGCTGACGCTGATCGCGCACCGCATCCGGCACCGGGTCGCGCTGTACGCCGCGCTCGGCTTCGGCGTCCTTGGCACCGCGATCGCGTGGGTCAAGGACCTGCCGCCCACGCTGCTGGCCGAGTTCACCCGGCAGGCCAACGGCTTCCTCGTCAGTGCCCTCATCGTCGCGGCGCTCATCCTCGCGATCGCGATCCTGTTGCCGTGGGCGGCCACCCGCCAGGGCGCGCTCACCTCGCCGTCGAACAACCTGGCGCCGTGGCTGTTCGCGGGCGCCGCTGTCCTTTATGGCGCCGCGGGGCTGGTGCTGTCGCTGGCGATGCTCTCGATCCCCGGCCGGACCGGCTTCCTCGTCGGCCACGTCCTGATCACTGTGTCATGGACGCTCGCCGCCCTGGCACTGCTGGTGCGCGGCATCGACTCCGTCGCGCTGCGCGTGGTCGGGCTGACGCTGGTCGGCGCCGCGGTGGTGAAACTGGTGCTGTTCGACCTGTCGGCGCTCGACGGGATGGCCAGGGTCGCGGTCTTCCTTGGCGCCGGTCTGGTGCTGCTGACCGCCGGAACCCGCTACGCCCGCCTGGTCGCGAACCGAACGGCCGCCGACTGACCGGCTTCGGTCTATTTCGGACACCACGGCAGGCGACCGGCGGTTCCGCACGATCGGATGGCGCATGTACCTAGGACGGGTGACATCGCGGCGTGCCACGCCGGGTGGGTGGGGTGTCGTTGGGCACCGTCGTCCCGGCGTCACCCCCTCTCAAGAAATGGGTACATCGTGTTCAAGAAGATCGCTACCGTCGTCGCCGCGACCGGCGCTGCGCTGCTCGCCGGCCTGGCCACCGCGGGCACCGCCGCCGCCACGCCCCCGCACCACCCGGGTTCGGACCACCACCACGGCGACTACACCATCAGCATCCTCGGCAACTCCTGCGTCGCCCCGTGGCAGTGGAACGGCCCGATCGAGGCAGGCACTGTCGGACACGGTGCGGGCTACGCCGCGTGCAACGGCAACTCGACCAACTCCAACGACTCACACGGCTACACGCTGAGCGTCCTCGACAACGCCTGCGTCGCGCCGTGGCAGTGGAACGGCCCGATCGAGACGCTGACCGCCGGTCACTGGGTCGAGTACGCCGCCTGCAACGACAACAGCGCGAACGGCTGATCCAAGCCCCACGATTCTCGCCCCCGGTGCCCACGAGGCACCGGGGGCGAGTTCGTCTCTGGGCAAAAGCCAGCCTTGCGCTGCGGTTGCGGGGTGCTCGATAGAAACCAACGAGACGTGTTCGGGAGGTGGTGGCCCCCGCGCCACCCAGGGAGGGAGGCGTTGGCATTGCCTGGAACCGCTGTGGCCTTGGCCGAGACCCACATTGTCCGAATCGACCCGCGGACGCGCCCGCTGTCGCTGATCTCGGGCCCGGTGGTGTCGCTGACCATCGCCCGGCTGAAGGTCCATGGCTCGCCCCGCAGCCTCGGCCTGGACGCCGACCATGTCCACACCCTCGCCGAGTCCCTCGACGCGCTGCCGCCGATCGTGGTGCACCGCGGGTCCATGCGGGTGATCGACGGGGCGCACCGGGTGCGGGCGGCGCAGTCGCTCGGCCGCACCGAGATCGCCGCGCGGTTCTTCGACGGTGACGACGCCGACGCGTTCGTGCTGGCTGTGCGCTCCAACGTCACCCACGGCCTGCCGCTGTCGCTGGCCGACCGCAAGGCCGCGGCGACCGACATCCTGGAGTCGCACCCGCAATGGTCGGACCGGATGATCGCGCGGGTCACCGGACTGTCCCCGAAGACCGTGGCCCGGTGCCGGGGCTGCGCGCCCGAGCAGCGCATCGGCCAGGACGGGCGGGTGCGGCCCACCAACAGCCTGGAGAAACGCCGGATCGCCCGCGACCTGATGCGCGACGACCCGACCCTGTCGCTGCGCCAGGTCGCGCGCTCCGCGGGCATCTCCCCGGAGACCGTCCGCGCGGTGCGCACCCGGATGCTGCGCGGCGAGGACCCGGTCCGGCTGGCCCGCGCCGAACCCACGCCCGCGCCGGTCCCCGAGCAGCCGCAGCCGGACTGGCCGTCGGTGCTGCACCGGCTGCGCACCGACCCGTCGATCCGCTTCACCGAGAACGGGCGCGCGCTGCTGCGGCTGATGGACGCGCACGCGGTGAACAACGGCCGCCTGGACACCATCGCCGAGAACGTCCCACCGCACTGCAGGCAGCTCATCGCGCAGGTGGCCGTCGAGTTCGCCCAGGCGTGGCACCGCTTCGCCGAGCAACTCGAGCGCGTCCCCGTGACCCAGTGATGGAGAAGACGACAGTGGTAGGCATTCCCACGATCGCGCCGTATTCGATGCCCGCGTCCGCCGAGTTGCCCGGCAACACCGCGAACTGGGTGACCGACCCCAGCCGCGCGGTGCTGCTTATCCACGACATGCAGCGCTTCTTCCTGCGGCCCCTGCCCGACAGCGTGCGGGAGCCCCTGGTGGCGAACACCGCCGCACTGCGCGAGCGCTGTCGTGAACTGGGTGTTCCCGTCGGGTACACCGCGCAGCCGGGCGGGATGACCGACGAGCAGCGGGGCCTGCTGAAGGACTTCTGGGGGCCGGGGATGCGGGTGGACCCGGCCGACCGGGAGATGGTGGAGCCGCTGACCCCGGACCCGGCGGACTGGGTGTTCACCAAGTGGCGCTACAGCGCTTTCTTCCGGTCCGACCTGCTGGAGCGGATGCGCGGACTCGGCCGAGACCAGCTGATCATCTGCGGGGTCTACGCCCATGTCGGTGTCCTGATGAGCGCGGTCGAGGCGTTCACCAACGACATCGAGACCTTCGTGGTGGCCGACGCGGTCGCCGACTTCTCCGCCGACCACCACCGGCTCGCCATCGAGTACGCGGCCCAGCGCTGCGCGGTCGTGGTCACCGCCGACGAGGTCTTCCCGTGAGTCCCCTGGCGAAGGTGCTGTCGGCGGACCCGCCACCGTTCGCCCTGCTGCGTCGCTCCCCCGGCCAGGTCGACGTGCTGATCGGCGAGGTGTCGACGCCGCCGACCCTGGCCGACGTGCCGCTCGGGCCGGAGGTGCTGGTGGTCGTCCCGTACCGGCAGATCGCCGAACGCGGCTTCGACACCGTCGATGACGGCGCCCCGCTCATCGCCCTGCGGGTGACCGAGCGGGCAACGGTGGCGCTGGCCGACGTGCTGGGCGCGGTGGCGAACCGGCCGATCCGGCTGGTGGACGGCCACTTCGACGTGTCGGACGAGGACTACGCGGCGACCGTGCGCGCGATCATCGATGACGAGATCGGCCACGGCGCGGGATCGAACTTCGTGCTCAAGCGGTCTTATGTCGCCGACATCGCCGACTACGGCCCGGCGGCCGCGCTGACCTTCTTCCGCAGGCTGTGTGAGCGGGAGGTGGGCGCGCACTGGACTTTCGTGGTGCACACCGGCGACCGCGCGTTCGTCGGCGCCAGCCCGGAGCGCCATGTCAGCCTGCGTGACGGCGTCGCGGTGATGAACCCGATCAGCGGCACCTACCGCTACCCGCCGACCGGCCCGACGCTGGCCGGGATGGTCGACTTCCTCGACGACGCCAAGGAACGCGACGAACTGCGCATGGTGGTCGACGAGGAACTGAAGATGATGGCCCGCATCTGCCGCACCAGCGGGCGCGTCGTCGGCCCGTATCTCAAGGAGATGGCCCGGCTGGCGCACACGGAGTACTTCATCGAGGGCCACACCGACCGGGACCCACGCGAGATCCTGCGGGAGACGATGTTCGCGCCGACGGTGACCGGCAGCCCCTTGGAGAGCGCGTGCCGGGTGATCGCCCGGTATGAGCCGGAGGGCCGCGGGTACTACAGCGGGGTCGCCGCGCTCATCGGGCACGACGAAGGTGGGCGGCCCACCATGGACTCGGCGATCATGATCCGCACAGCGGACATCGACGCTGGAGGGCGGATGCGGATCGCGGTGGGCGCCACGGTGGTGCGGCACTCGGATCCGGCGTCGGAGGTGGCCGAGACCAGGGCGAAGGCGGCCGGACTGCTGTCGGCGCTGGACGCCGAGCGGCCCGTGCTGAGCGAACATCCGCGCGTGCTGGCCATGCTCGCGGGACGCAACGTCGGGCTGTCCGGCTTCTGGCTGGCCGGTTCCCCGGCGCGGGCGGCGGTGGCGGGGCTGGCGGGTGTGCGGGTGCTTGTGGTCGACGCGGAGGACACGTTCACCGCGATGATCGCCCACCAACTCGGCTCGCTGGGTCTGGACGTGACGGTGCGCCGTTTCGACGACCCCTACAAGGTCGACGAGTACGAGTTGGTGGTGATGGGACCGGGTCCAGGGGATCCGCGGGACACCGGCCACCACCGCATCGCGCACCTGCACTCGACGATCAGCGGGCTGTTGGAGCGGCGGCGGCCGTTTCTTGCGGTGTGCCTGAGTCATCAGGTGCTGTGCGGCCTGCTCGGGCTCGTGCTGCGCCGCTGTGAGCAGTCCAACCAGGGCAGACAGCGCGAGATCGACCTGTTCGGCGCGACCGAGTTGGTCGGGTTCTACAACTCCTTCGCCGCGCACAGCGACGAGGACAAGATCGACCCAGCCGACATCGGGCTGGTCGAGATCAGCCACGACGTCGACAGCGGGGAGGTCCACGCGCTGCGCGGACCGTTCTTCGCCTCGATGCAGTTCCACGCCGAGTCCGTCCTCACCGAGGACGGGCCGCGGATCCTTGCCGCGCGGATCAGAGAGGTGTTGGGCAGATGAAGGCCTCGGTCACCTGGTGGGACCTGACCGACTCGTCCCAGACGATCGACTCGCTGCGGGAGTACCTGCGCGACGAGGGGGTCTCGCCGTGGACCTCGGTGCGGGGGCTGCGGCTGAAGTTCTGGGTGTCGGACCGGGTGGGCAACCGGTGGGGCGCGGTGATGCTGTGGGAATCCGACGACTTCCTCGACCAGCCGCTGCCGCCGCACCGGGCGATGGAGCTGATCGGGTACGCGCCAACCGAGCGGGTTCGGTTCGAGGTGGAGGCCACGGTGGAGGGCGTGTTCGCGGTGGCCGGTCTGGCCGGGGTGGGTTTGGCGTTCGAGGAGGAGAAATGACGGATCCGATCGCACTGGTGAAGGCGTGGTTCGAGGACGCGGTCGACACGGGCGTGCGTGAGCCCGGCGTCCTCGCCCTGGCCACCGCGGACGCGGCCGGGCGGACGACCAACCGGATCGTGCAGACGATCCGGATCACCGAGGAGGGCCTGGTCTTCACCAGCCACGCGGGCAGCCAGAAGGGCCGCGACATCGCGGCGACCGGGTGGGCGTCCGGGGTCCTGTACTGGCGCGAGTCGGGTCGGCAGGTGATCCTCACCGGGCCGGTGGCCCCACTGTCGGCGGAGATCTCCGACGCGATGTGGAAGGCCCGGCCGCCCGCCACCCACCCGATGTCGGTGGCCTCCGTGCAGAGTTCGCCCCTTGAGGACGAAGAAGCGCTGCGCAAGGAGGCCCGCCGACTCGCGGAGAGCGGCCAGACCTTCGACCGGCCCGCCGAATGGCTCGGATATCTGCTTTCGCCGACCACTGTTGAATTCTGGCAAGCCGATCCGGAGCGACTGCACCGGCGGGTCCAGTATTCACTGGTCGACGGGAATTGGGTTTCCCAGCGGCTACAGCCGTAAAGTTCCCTCGGCGACGACGACGACCGAACCGGCGACCTCGACTCGCTCGATCCGCTGGGCGTTTCCGATGGCCGTCGCGTACATCGCCGAGCGTCGGCCCATTTCCACGCCTTGCAGGATTTCGATTTCCTCGCCCCACTCGGCCAGTCCGTGTCGGGCGAGGTGGATGGCCAGGGGGCCCGCCGCCGATCCGGTGGCGGCGTCCTCGGCCACGCCGTAGGCGGGCGAGAACATCCGCATCCGCCAGTTCGCCCCCGCACCGGCGAAGCAGTTGGCGGCCACGTCGACGTGCGCGGCCAGCGCGCGCTGGTCTGGCGTCAGCGCGGACAGTGCGTCGATGGTGGGCAGTCCGATGTAGACATGTCGGGGGCCGTTGCGGTAGACCTCCACCGGCAGGGTCGAGGTCGCCAATCCCAAGGCCGCCAACAAGTGTTCGGTCTGCGGATAAGGCTCCCAGGTGGGGACTGGTTGACGCATGCGCGCCGCCGTCACCCGGCCGCCCGCGCGGTGGTAGTCGAAGGGGATCGTGCCCATGGCGGTCTCCATCGCCAACCCAGGGCCCGACCGCGTCTGGCCCAGTACCACCGCCGTCCCCAGAGTCGGGTGGCCCGCGAACGGCAGCTCGTTGACCGGAGTGAAGATCCGGACCCGGACGTCGCCGCCATTGGTCGGGGGGAGCACGAAAGTGGTCTCGGAGAGGTTCATCTCCCGAGCGATGCACTGCATTCGGTCGGTTTCCAGACCGCGGGCGTCGAGGAACACGGCGACTGGGTTTCCCTGGAGGGCGACGTCGGTGAAAACGTCGGCGATCGCGTATTCGTACATGCTTGGGAATTTACTGAATTCGGCGCGCGTCCAACCGGGGATGCGGATTCCTGGACACGTTGACGGTCCCCAGGCCCCGTGCGAAGTTCACACTATGACCGACTCGTTCCGCGATGGCAACGCCGAACTGCGTCGCCGCAACCGATCCGTCGTCGAGGACTACATGGGCCGCCGGGGCGAGAACCGGCTGACCCGCTACCTGCTCTTCACCGAGGACGGCACCAGCGGCCTCTACACCGGCGACACGCCGGAGCCGATCGTGTCGTGCGGCCACGAGACACTCCGGGCGCACGGTGAGTGGTCGCTGAGGATGTTCCCGGACTGGCACTGGTTCAACATCGAGGTCTCCGAGACCCAGGACCCGAACCGCTTCTGGGTCGAGTGCGACGGCGAGGGGCAGATCCTCTACCCCGACTACCCGCCCGGCCACTACCGCAACCACTTCCTGCACTCGTTCCTGCTCGCCGACGGCAAGATCGTCCAGCAGCGCGAGTTCATGAACCCGTACAACCAGCTGCGCGCGCTGAGCATCGACATCCCCGTCATTCGCCGCGGTGGCATCCCCACCGGTGGCGCCTCAAAGGAGGCATCATGACTCTGGACGCGGCGCGCGCTGTCGTCGAGTTGATCACCGGCGGGTGGCGGGCGCAAGCGGTCTACACCGCGGTCAAGCTCGGCATCCCCGACCATATCGCCGCGGGCCGGACGACCGACGCGGACCTGGCGGCGGCCTGCGGGTCCAAAGAGGACGGCGTGCACCGGCTGATGCGGCTGCTCGTCGCGGTCGGGATGTTCGAGGGCAATGGGCGGACGGGCTACCACAACACCCCGTTGAGCACCGCGCTGCTCGACGTCCCCGGCTCGCAGCGGGACATGTGCCTGCTCTACGGCGAGGAGTTCTACGCCGCCTGGGGGCACGCGCACACCGCGATCAGCACCGTCAGCTCCGGTTTCGAGGCCGCGTACGGCACCCCGCTCTACGCCTACCTCGGCGAGCACCAGGACGCCTCGGACCGGTTCCAGCGCGCGATGAAGGCGGGCAACCTCTTCTTCGACCACGTGCCCGGTGTGTATGACTTCGCGGGCAAGCACGTGGTGGACATCGGTGGCGGCAACGGACAGCTGCTGGCCGCGATCCTGTCGGCGACGCCGGACGCGCGGGGCACCGTGCTGGACCGCGAGCACGTCGTGGCCGCGGCGCGGGCCAACCTTGGGGCGACGATCGGGCTCGACCGGGTCGAGGTCGTCGGCGGCAGCATGTTCGACGGCGTTCCCCAGGGCGGCGACGTCTATCTGCTGTGCCGGGTGCTGGCCGGGCATTCCGACGACGACATCGTCGGGCTGTTCGAGTCGATCCGCGCGGCCATGTCCGACAAGTCGGCTCGACTGCTGCTGCTCGACCGCCTGGTCACCGACGACGGCGACTCGACGATGCTGCCCGCGCTGTGGGACCTTCACCTGCTGATGACCACCGGCGGCAGGCACCGCTCGCGCGACCACCTGACCACGCTGCTGAACCGGGCGGGCCTCACCGTCGAGCGGTCGGCGGAGCTGCCGGTGGAGACCACCGCGCTCATCGTCGCGCCAAACGCCTGAGGGCAGGGAGAAACCATGTGCGGCATCACCGGCTGGGTGTCCTACGACCGCGACCTGACCCGCCACCACGACACGGTGCGGGCGATGACGGACACGATGGCCCCGCGCGGCCCGGACGACGCCGGGACGTGGGTGCGGGGTCCCGCCGCGCTGGGCCACCGCAGGCTCGCGATCATCGACCTGGCGGGCGGGCGCCAGCCGATGCGGGCGCACACGGTGGCGGGCGAGGTGGTGCTCACCTACAGCGGCGAGACGTACAACTTCGCCGAGCTGCGCGAGCGGCTGACCGCCGCCGGGCACCACTTCCGCACCGACAGCGACACCGAGGTCGTCCTGCGCGGCTACCTCGAGTGGGGTGACGCGGTCGTCGACCACCTCAACGGCATGTACGCCTTCGCCATCTGGGACGAGCGGCGGCGCAAGCTGATCATGGTGCGCGACCGCCTGGGCATCAAGCCGCTCTACTACCACCCCACCGCCGACGGCGTGCTGTTCGGCTCGGAGCCCAAGGCGATCCTGGCCAACCCGCTGGCCCGCCGCGAGGTCGACGCGGCCGGGCTGCGCGATCTCATCGGGTTCACCATGGCGCCGGGATGGTCGCTGTGGAAGGGGATGTACGAGGTCGAGCCCGGCACGGTGGTCACCGTCGACGCGGACGGGATCCACACCCGCACGTACTGGCGGCTGACGGCCGCCGAGCACGCCGACGACCTGGAGACCACGGTCGGCCGGGTGCGGGAGCTGATGACCGACATCGTCCACCGCCAGCTGGTCGCCGATGTCCCGCGCTGCGTGCTGCTGTCCGGCGGACTGGACTCCAGCGCCATCACCGGCCTGTCCGCGGCGCGGCTGGCCGAGCAGGGCAAGCGTTTGCGGACCTTCTCGGTCGACTTCGTCGGGCGGGAGGAGACCTTCAAAGCCGACTCGGTGCGCGACACACCGGACACCCCGTACATCCGCGACGTGGTGAATCTGGTCGGCTCGGAACACCAGACGATCACCGTCGACCCCGCCCTGCTGACCGACCCCGAGCTGCGCCGCAAGGTGATCGCCGCACGCGACCTGCCGATCGGCTTCGGTGAGATGGACTCCTCGCTCTACCTGCTGTTCCAGGCGATCCGCGCCCAGTCGACGGTGGCACTGTCCGGCGAGTCGGCCGACGAGGTCTTCGGCGGCTACCGCTGGTTCCACGACGAGGCGGCGGTCACCTCGGGCACCTTCCCCTGGCTGGCCTACCAAAGCGCGATGAGCGGCGACCGCGCGGCGATACTCAACCCGGCGCTGCGGCGGACCTTGGACATCGAGGGCTACGTCGCCGACCAGTACGCCGCCGCGGTGGCGTCGGTGGACCAGCTCGACGGCGCCGACGCGGTGGAACGGCGGATGCGGGTGGTCAGCAACCTGCACCTGACCCGGTTCGTCCGGATGCTGCTCGACCGCAAGGACCGCGTGTCGATGGCGGTGGGGCTGGAGGTCCGCGTCCCGTTCTGCGACCACCGCCTGGTCGAGTACGCCTACAACGCGCCGTGGTCGATGAAGACCTTCGACGGCCGGGAGAAGAGCCTGCTTCGGCACGCCACCGCGCACGTGCTGCCGCCGTCGGCCCGCGACCGGCTCAAGGCGTCGTATCCGTCCACTCAGGATCCGCACTACCTGGCCGCGCTGCAGCAGCAGGCCAAGGAGGTGCTGGCCGACAGCACGCATCAGGTGTTCGACCTGGTCGACCCGGTGTGGCTGACCGAGACCGTCGCCCTGGACCCGGCCGAGGTCCCCAGCAACCTGCGCCGCGGCGTGGACCGGGTACTGGATCTTTACCACTGGCTGGACATGTACCGGCCCAGCCTGAGCGCCTGAGCGGGCGGCCGCCTTCCCCGGGCGGCCGCCCTCGCTCAGTTCCGCCGTCCGGTCGCCGCCACCGTCAACCAGGTGTAGTCCACAAAGGATGGGTCGGCCATGGCGGCGTACGCCTGGTCGAGGCCATCGCGGCTCATCAGCCCGGCGGCCACGACCCGGTCGTCGACCAGCGAGTAGGTCTCCTTGAGCCACCTGGCCATCGGTCCGCCGCCGCGGACCGCGACCGCCTGACCCACCGCCGCGCAGTCCGAAAGGCCCGCCGCGCTCAGTGGCAGCGGCATCGTGCGTGCCCAACTGGTGTGGGTACCCAGCTGGCCCGCCAGCACCGCGTTGCCCGCCGCCATCGCCGCGGCGACTTCGGGCCGCGACGACAGTTCCGGTGCGGTGCTCCCCACCTCCAGCAGCAGCCATCCGCCGGGCCGCAGCCATGACGCCATCCTCGCCAGCGCCGCGTCGCGGCCGGGCAGGTGGTCGAGGACGAACCGCGCGTGGATCAGATCGAACTCACCCGGCGCCTCATCGGCGGTCACGTCGTGGCGCAGGACGGTGACGCCGAGGTCGGTGAGCGGGCCGAGCAGCCGAATACTCAGATCGGTGGCGACGACGTTGGCACCGCCCGCCCGGTCAGCCATCGCGCGGGCGATCGAGCCGCCGCCCGCACCGACCTCCAGACAGCGCCACCCCGCGCGGACGCCGATGCGGTCCAGGTTGGCGATGCTGAAGGGGTCGAAGACCTCCTCCATGAGCCGCATCCGCTCGTGCTCGCGCAGCGCGGCCGTGTCGACGAACTCAGGCCATTGCACAGTCAGAGTCATAGCGCCGAGCGTGACAGCGTCAGGCCGGTCCGGCACCTGTCCACCGTGGACTCCACTGGACATCACGGGGGGCGGTGATCAGCCGCCCACACCAACGCTGACCTGGGAAATCTCCCACTGACGCTGCTCCATCGGAGTGACCGCCCGGAGGTACCATTCCCGACCGAGGGCGGCCTGGCAGGGTCGCCGATTGCTGACCCTGGGGGCGCGACCCATGCACGAAGATCCGCTCGCCCACCATCCAGACCTCACCGACCCCGACTGGCTGGCGAAGGCAACCAAGTCGGCCGAAAAGGACATCCGCCGCATCAGACGCCGCGCGCGGATGAAGTCCGTCTGGTTACCCCGGCTGTTCTCCGCCGCCCTCGTCCTCGCGATCCTGGCAACCGGCTACTTCGCCTACCAGCGCGGCCTGTTCGGAAATTCCGAACCGACCGCCGCGACTCCGGCGGCAGGCCCGTCAACCACGGTCACCACAATGATCCCCGACGTGACGGTCGATCCACGGCAGCCGTTCGTCGGAACTCCCGCGGCGACGTGGGCCGACGGCGAAGCCGGAATCGTCGCGCCCGCCGCACAGCCCGTCGGCAGGCACAGCGCGGCCCAGGTCAGCGCCGCGTACGACCAGGTCCGACAGGTGCTGATCGCCTCCCGCCTCGACCGCGCGGTCATCGAGGGCCGCGACCGCGAACGCGTCCTCGCCCTCCTCGCGCCGGGTGCGCGCGACGAGATCCGCGAGATCTTCGCCGACCCGATCGCATCGGCATGGACAACCATGACAGCCGACGGATTCCCACTCCTTCCGGCGCCACCCAAGGTGAACGGCACGATGTCCGCCTCGGTCGACAGCGACGGGCACCTGGTCGTACACACCGACTACGTGATCGCCTACGCCTTCCAGCCCGACCCGAACCGAAAGATCCGCCAGGTGATGGACATCGTCGCGGCGTACCGGGCCCAGGCGTCCTATCGACTGGTGTCGGGAAGCAAGTGGATGAAGTCCCACCACGGCCTGTGGCTGGACCGGGTCGACACCTTCGTGTACTCGCTGGCGTGCGACCCAATGGACAAGGGCCTGCTCGCCCCCGCCTACTCCGAGCGAGACCCCAACGCCGAAAGCGTGACCCGTGACGGGGACTACTACTTCGACCCCGCCAACCCGATCGGCACCGAGAACACCTGCGACTGAGAACCTCAGAACCTCAGAACCTCAGAAAGCGTCCCCCATCCCATCGCAACGGGCACAACAGAACGGCCCGTTTGGGTGGTTCGCCTTGATTTGGGGGAAATGGGCCTAAAATCGCGGTGCGGGTGAGGTTCCTTGAGCTCGCCTTTTGACCCGCACAGGCCCATTTCTAGGGGTCCCCAAATCAAGGCGAACCACCCAAACGGGCACCCACCCCACCAAGCCGCCACCCCACCAGACCAGCCCTAGGCGGAGAACCGATACCCAGTCCCACGCACAGTCTCGATCACCGAAGGCGCCCGCAACTTCCGCCGCAACTGCGCCATCAACACATCCAGCACGTTAGAAGCCGGATCCGCCATCTCATCCCACCCACGCCTGATCAACTCACCCCGAGACACCACCACCCCCGGCGTAGCCATCAACCGTTCCAACAGCACAAACTCCGTACGAGTCAACGTAAGCAGCACCCCCGCCCGACGCACCTCATGCCGCCCCGGATCAAGCTCAACGTCACCACACCGCAAGACCGCAACCGGCCCCATCCCAGAACGCCGACACAAACTCCCAACGCGGGCAATCAATTCCGCCACCGCAAACGGCTTAACCAGATAGTCGTCCCCGCCCCGCCGAAGACCGTCGATACGGTCGGCAACACTGTCACGGGCGGTGAGAAACAGCACAGGCACCGACCACCCCGCCGCACGCTTGCCCGACACATACGCCAGCGAATCCCCCGCAGGAAGCATCCGGTCGAACACCGCACAGTCGTAAGCATTCACATGCAGCGACATATCCGCGTCGGGAAGATCCGCGGCGGCGTCCACAGCGAAACCCGCTCCACGCAAGGCCGATGCGACGGCTATCCGAATATTGTCGTCGTCCTCCGTGACCAGCACCCGCACACAGCGACCTTAGCGGGCAGCCGCCGCCTGAACGTCAGGAACCAGCAGACCGCGCAACTCGTCAGTGCTCGGCATCCGACCGAGGCCACGCAACCGCTGCGACTGTGCCTTGCGCATCCCTTCAAACAACCTGCGGGCGTCCCGGGCATTGCCGAAGTTGGGATCGTCCGCGATCCGCTCGAAGTAAGCCACCAACACCGGATCGGCCGCCGGGTCCAGCCTGTAGTCGCCACCGGCCACCATCCGCCCGATGATGCCGAGCAGCTCGGTCGGGCTGTAGTTCTCGAACTCGACGGTCTTGGCGAACCGCGACGCCAGACCAGGGTTGGCGGCCAGGAAGTCGACCATCTCCCCCGTATACCCCGCCACGATCACCGCCACCTCGTCGCGGTGGTCCTCCATCAGCTTGACCAGCGTGTCGATCGCCTCCTGGCCGAAGTCGCCGCCCGACCCGGCCGACCGCGACAGTGTGTACGCCTCATCGATGAACAGCACACCGCCCTTGGCCTGCTCGAACACCAGGGCCGTCTTCTCCGCGGTGTGGCCGATGTACTGGCCGACCAGGTCGCGCCGGGACACCTCGTGGAACTGGCCGCGCGGCAGCACGCCCAGCGCCTTGAGGAGTTTGCCGTAGGTACGGGCCACCGTCGTCTTTCCCGTGCCCGGGGCGCCCGCGAAGATCAGGTGGTGGCTGGCGGCGCCCACCGGCAGCCCGGCCTTGCGCCGCCAGTCGTTGACCTGGAGCTCGTCGACCAGGGCGCGGACCTCGGCCTTCACCCCGGGCAGGCCGATCATCCCGTCCAACTCGGCCAGCAGCCCGTCGAGTTCGTGGTCACCCGCGCCTGACGCGTCGGCGGCGCTGATCACCGTGGGCGTGGCGCCGTCGGCCAGCGCGATGGCGGGCTGCGCGGTGTTGTCCAGCTTGCACGCCTCGACCGTGCCCTGGCAGCCCGGCGCGAACGCGATCCCGACACCCCGCGCGTCGTGGATGGTGCAGCGGCGGATCTCCGGGGCGCTGTGGTGGGCCACGGCGATGCCCTCGGCGCCGGTGTGCGCGAACTCGCAGCCCTCCACCACCGGCCTGCCGTACTGGTAGACATACAGCCCGCGCAGCCCGCACCCGGTCACCACGCAGTCGCGGATCACCGGGTCGGCGCCCATCCCGACGATGATCCCGTCCCCGGTCACATCGTCGATGGTGGTGTCCTCCAGCCGCCCCGATGAGCCTTCGATCACTACGCCCTGCTCGGCTGAGGTGATGGCGCACTTGGACACGTCGAACGGCCCGGCCCCCCGGACGCTGATGGCCGATCCGCGCTCGGTGGTGAGCGTGCAGCGGTACATGACCAGCTCGGCACCGTCGGCCGACACCCCGCCCGCCCCGCCGCCGTGCACCTCGATCCCTTGCAGCGTGAGCGATCCGCCGACGACCCGCACCGCGGGTCGGTCGGCACCCGCGGCGTCGACGACTACCCGCGCGCCATCGGCCGTGGCCAGCGTGAGCCTGCGCCCGGCCAGCTCGATGGTCTCCGGATACGTCCCCTCAGCGATCCGGATCACCGCGCCGTCGGGGGCGTCGCGCAGCGCCTCGCCGATGGTCGGGTAGGCCCCCGGCCGGGACCCGACCAGCAGCGTGCGGCCTGCCTGCCCGAGCATCAGCCCGCCCTTTCCAGCAGCCAGCCGCGGTCGGCGGCCTTGACGCCTGCCTGGAACCGGCTGCGGGCGCCGAGCCGGTGCATGATGTCGGCCACCATGCGCCGGACCGTGCGCACCGAGATGCCGAGCCGGGCCGCGGCCGACTCGTCGGTGCTGCCGGAACACAGCAGCGACAGCAGTTCCCGTTCGCGGTCGGTCAGCACCGAGTCGCGGGCGGACTCGGCCGGGCCAACAGGCACCGCGACCGGCCAGATCCGCTCGAACAGCTCCACGTTCGCGGTGACCACGCTCGGCAGCTGGAACACCGCCACACCCGCGTAGGAGCGGTCGGCGGTCAGCACCGCCGTGGTCCCGTCGATCACGAGCGCGTCCATCGGGACCTCCGCCACGGTCCGCACGTCGGCGCCCGCCTTGGCCAGCTTGCTCGACGCTGAGGTCAGCCGGGCGCTGTCGGGGAACAGCACCCGGTAGCGCACCCCGCGCAGCAGGTTCTCCCGGTCGACCCGGCGCAGCAGGCCGATGGGGTCGGTCGCGGAACCGCCTCGGGTGCTCATGACCAGCACCTCGGTGGTAGCCGCGGCGAGCAGGTCGGCGATCCCGACCGGCGCGGGTGCCGTGACCAGGGCAGGCCTGGGCGCGTACATCGTGGTCATGAAAGCGGTCCTCCGATCGGGAGCGGTGTGACGGGGGCGACGGCCTGTTCATGCCAGTCCCCGTGGTTCAGCTGACACACGCTCGCCGGGGCGTTAGCGTGCGAACGCGAAGCGGTTGGCTTCATGGCCCGCGGGACGTGAACAAGGAATCGCACGCGCCTACCTTCCGGCCGGACGCATGAGGTTTCGATGACACGGGTGTTGGTCGTGGAAGACGACGAGGATCTGCGGGTCGCGGTGTCGGCCGAACTGCGGGCGGCGGGCCTGGTGGTGGACGCCGCCGCCGACCTCGCGACCGCCGACGCGAAGCTGCGTGACGGCGACCACAGCTGCGTCGTGTTCGACCGGATGCTGCCCGACGGCGACTCGATCGGCTACGTGCACCGGCGCAGACAGCAGGGCTGGGGCGTGCCGGTGCTGTTCCTGACCGCCCGCGACGCGCTCGCCGACCGGGTCGCCGGGTTCGAGCACGGCGGCGACGACTACCTGGTGAAGCCGTTCGCGATGGCCGAGCTGGCCGCGCGAGTGAGCAACCTGTGCGTTCGGGCGGGGTCGGGCAGGCCCTCGGTGCTGCGCCACGCCGACCTGGAGATGGACTGCGCGCGCCGGGAAGTGCGCCGCGCGGGGGTGCTGCTCACGCTGTCGGCCAAGGAGTTCGCCGTGCTGGAGTACCTGCTGGCCAGGGCCGAGACGGCGGTGCCGAGGGTGGACATCATCGAGCACTGCTGGGACGAGCAGACCGACCCCGCGTCTAATGTGGTCGATGTGGTGATCAAGCGTGTGCGGCGCAAGCTGCGGGAACCCGAGCTGATCCACACGGTGCGCGGGCGCGGCTACCGGCTCGGCACGCCGTCGTGAGCGGATCGGCCGCCGACCGGCTGCGCAGGCTGCGCTGGGTATTGACCGCCCTGTTCACCGTGATGAACACGATCGGGCTCGTGGTGTTCGCGTGGCTGGTCATCCGGGAGGACGGCGAGCAGGGCACCCAGCGGCTCGACGCCGACCTGAAGCTGGTCACCTCGGCGGTGAGCAGGCAGATCACCTTCGACGGCGGCAACATCGGCACCAACCTGGTGAACACCGACGAACTCAACAACAGCTGCCCGCAGTTCGCGATCCTGCCCGGCGGCGCGCGCCAGTTCCGCGGCCACCTCAGCAACAAGATCTGCGTCGACGTCGACGGCGCGGTGCTCAACGGGCTCGCCGCGAGCGCGGTCAGCTCGGGCCGGGTGACCGTCGGCTTCCAGCGCGCCGTGGACGGCGGCCTGGTCCGGGTCAGGGTGGAACCGCTGCTCGACCCGGCCCGCACCTACATCGGCGCGGTGGTCGCCGTCGCCGACACGACCGACGTGCGGGCGAGCCACGACCAGTTGGTCTTGCTGGTCATCGGCGGCTGCGTGGTGCTGATCGCCGCGATGGGGCTGGCGGGCCACCAGCTGTCCGGCCGGGCGATCCGGCCCGCGGCGGCGGCGTTGCAACAGCAGGAGGTGCTGTTGGCCGAGACCGCACACGACCTGCGCACCCCGGTCGCCGCGCTGCGAGCGCTGGCCGAGACCGCGGCGCGCAACCCGCACGAACGGGCCGACCTGCTGCCCCGAACCGTGCGGCTGGCCGCCAGGATGGGCGGAATCATCGACGGCCTGCTCATGCGCGCCCGGCTCGCGGCCGGTGTGGAGCAACTGGCGATCCAGCCGGTGTGGCTCGATCAGCTCGTCCAGGGCGTTGTCGAGGAGACACCGACCGAAGGCGCCCAGATCACCGTCACCGCGGCCCCGACGATGGTGGCCGCCGACCCCACCCTGTTGCAGCGGGCGATCGCGAACCTGGTCGACAACGCCGTGCGCTACGGCCGCCACCCAGGCACCGAGGCGATCGTGCACATCACCGTCGCGGGCGGCACGGTCACCGTGGCCGACCACGGGCCGGGAATCTCCGCCGAGGTCGCCGAGGAGGCGTTCGACCGGTTCAGCAGCACCGGCGGCTCGTCCGGGCTCGGGCTGTCGATCGTGCGGTGGGTGGCCCAGGAACACGGCGGCACGCTCGCGGTCTACAACTCCGACGAGGGCGGGGCGATCTTCGAGCTGAGCCTGCCCGTCAGCCGACCACCCGGAACGACTGCCATGGCGGCAAGGTGACCCAGTCGCCCGCCAGCTGGTAGGCGAGGTAATAGGTGTAGTAGCCGGGTTCGGCGAACTCGCGGTCCAGCACGAACTCACGGGCGGTCGGACCGACCTCGACGTCGACCAGGTCGGGGAAGTCGTGGGCGGTGCCGAGGTCGTCGCGCACCTGCACAGTCAACCTGCGCAGGGTGACCGTTCGATCGGCGGTGACGGTGGCGCGCGCGGTCACGGTCTGGCCGACCTCGGGTGCTTCGGGCGCGAGCGTGAGGGGACCCGCGATGGTCAGCCCGCCGGTCGAGGTGACGGGGACGAGGTCCGGTTCGGTGAGCCGGGTCACCACGAACACCGTGACCGCTGCCAGCAGCACGGCGGCCGCGGCCAGGTAGAGGGGACGCGTGCGCGCCTGCATCCGGGGCCCCTGCCGTCCGACGGGTGGTTTCGGGCCTCACGCTACTGCGCCGTCACGGGTCGGGATTTATCGCCGCCGCGATGTTCCCTGGCCGCGGCGGAAACAGGTCCGGGCGGTCGGCGATCGCTTGGTCGAGTTCGGCCATCGCGCGGGCCAGCGGACGGGCGTTGCCGGTGCGTTCGGCGAGGTCGGTGTAGCGGGTGACCCAGTCGGTCAAAGTCATCAACCGGTTGAGCTCAGCCAGGCGGGACGGCAGCGTCGAGGCCCGGCCGGGGTTCGCGCGCAGGTCGGCGAGGGCTCGGTGGACGACGGCCCGGACCTGGTCGACCCGGCTGGGTGCACGCTCCTGGCGTGCGGGTTCCGGGTGGCCGAGTCGCTGGACCAGGGCCCGCACCCGGCCGATCGGGTCCGCCGGGCGGGTGGATGGCGGGAGCCGCGGAGTGGTGGCCTCGGTGATCAGGTCGACGAGGAATCTGGCCAGGGCCTCATGCTCGGCCCGCCGCGTCGCGGCCGCCGCTTCCTCCTTCGCCTCGGCCTTGCGGTCCTTCGCCGCGAGTTCGGCTTGCCGCTGCACCCACTTGGCGGGCGACATCGCGTTCTCGGCCACCGCGGCGGTCCCGGTCGCGGCGACGATCACCGGCGGCAGACCGAGCACGGCCGACACCACCGCGACCACCGCCGTCGCGACGATCCCGGGCGCCGATCCCGCCAACTCGTATTCCCAGAGGGAGGTCAGTCCCCCGGGCCGCGGCCCGAGTTCGGCCGCGGGAGCCAGCAGCGCGGGCACCGAGGCAGGGATGACTACGGGGTTCGGCTGTGCGCTTTCGGGACGGGTCAGGCTTCGCATCAGCCTGCGCAGCCGCCCCGGTCTCGCGGCGAGAGCGTCCTGAGCGGCCCGCTCGCGCACCTGGTTCTCCAGCGCGGCGATCACCGCCGCCGCGGTGGCCGCGCGGATCTCGTCCTCGGCCCGCTGGGTCGCCGCGCGGTCATGGTGGCCGCGAGCCTGGTACTCGACCTGATCGATCCGATTGTGCCTGGCCGCGATCAGCCCCACCACGGGCGCACCGAGCAGCGCCCGGAAACCGCCGTACAGCAGGAGTTCGACGTGCGCGCTCACCTGGCTCGCCAGGCTCGTCGGGTCGAAATCCGCCCGGCTCGACGGCGGCGGCAGCCTGCGGACGATCTGCAGGAAACCTTCGGCCAGCTCGGCGGCCATGAACGGCACCCTGCCCGCGTCGACCAGGGCAGGCGGCCCGACCGGGTCGAGTCGCGAATGGACGACCTCGGCGGCGTGGGCCTCGATCATGGCTCGGGAAAGGTCTAGCAGACGGGCACTGGCGTCGACGTTGGTCAGCTCCGCCTCGGCTTTGCGGCGGGCGAGGTACCGGTCGACATAGGGAACAACCGCCACGGAGGCACCCAGGACCGCCCAGATCGAGTAGGCGGCGCCGACCGGCAACCCGATCGGCGCGGCGAGCAGGGCGAGCACGGCGGCGGCCGCCGCACCGGCAGGCACCGCCCGCCTGATCCGGTACGCCCGGATCCCGGGTGTGACAGCGGGTCTCGTCCCGTCTGGGGCCGGTTCGACTGCCAGCGCGCCACGTTGACGTGACTCGACCGCGTGACCAGGCGATCCGGAGCCGACTTGGCGCGACTCCGCGGGATTGTTGGGGCGCCCGGTGTTCGTCGGCTGGGCGGCTAGTCGGGCGAACAGCGGCTCCAGCAGGATCCGGCGCCGAACCGCGTTCTCGTGGGCGCGGACCGCGGCGTCGAAATCCTTGGCCTTGTTCTTCGCCGCGTCTTCCTGGCCCGCCACGCGGTGGTCGGTGTGCCCGCCTGCCACCGCCATGACTAAGCCGACCGCGGCGACGGCAAGGCCGCTGGCCGGGTTGAGCATCAGCGCCGTCGTGACGCCCGCGGCCAGTTGGGGCACGAACGTGCTCGCCAGCTTGGCCGACACGTACCACCCACGCGCGGCCACCCCACTGGGCGTCTCCCGGCGCGGTGGGGCGTGGCTGCGGACGGCGGCCACGACGTCGTCGTCGGGCAGTGCGTCGGCGCGGTAGTCGGCGCCGGGCTGGTTGGGGTCCAGACCCGCGCCCTCGATCAGCGCTCCCATGATCTCGCGCAGCCGGGCCCGCCTGCGCGGCCGCCAGCGCCCCGTCTCATCGAGTTGCCGCGCGGTGGCGCGTAGCTGCGCGCGGGTGCCATGGTCGGCGGGCGACAGTGTGGGCTCGGCGTGCGCGTCGGTGTCGGCGTCGAGGAAGTCCTGGCCGACGGTGCTGCCCGCGAGGACCTCGGCGGCGGCGGCGATCCGGTAGGCGAGCAGGCCGGGTATGACGTCGGCGTGCGCCTGGTCGGACACGGTGATCGCCGCACTGTTGTTCGCCGAGTCAAGGGTGATATGGACGAGGCGGCCGCCCGCGAGGCTGCCGGACCGCACGGTCACGAAGAAGGAGCTCCCGTCCACCCGGGTCACCCGATACCCGACACCTTCCGGCGTGATGGCGGCCATCCCGGCATCGCCTGCCACCCGCCGGATCGCGGCGTGCGCCTGCGCGTGCACCACAGATGGTTCCGGCCGCCGCCGATCCACCACCCCCTCCGGCGCGGCCGGATCGGTGACAGCCGAATCCTTCGCGGCCGGGGTGACGGGCGACGTGGTGGGCAGGCCGCCGTTGTCCTCGGTGACCATCATCTCGAAGCCGCTGTACAGGCTCAGGTCGGCGAAGGTGTTGTTCTGCCCGTCGACGAAATAGACCTCGCCGTCGATGTTGACCGCGTTGAACACGTGCCCTGGCGCCGGAGTCCCGTCCAGCTGCCGCCCGCCGTGGACGATCGCGCGCGCGCCGGGGCCGAGTTCGCGCAGCCGCAGGACCATCTCGGCGATCGAGTCGACCGGCTGGAAGGTGGCGCCGGGCACCCCGGCCGCCTCGGCCAGCCTGGCCGCCCAACCCACTCGCCCGTGGTGCGGACCGCGTGCGTTGGCCTGCGTCGGGGTCTGGTTCGGGTCGGCGAGGTAGGCGTCGGTCGCGGCGGCGGTCTCCTGGCAGTTGGTCCGATACCCGTTGAACCAAACACTGTCCTCGCTGTGGAACTCCGGGTTGACCGCCCCCAGCTGGGGAAACAGCTTGCCCAGCAACCCTTTCGGCGCGTTGCCCGCGTGCACGCCGCCGGGGCGCAGTTCCTCTGGCTGGAACAGGGCGCGGGTGTAGGTCTCGGTCCGGTGCGCCCACTCCGGATCGATGCCCTTCTCACCGGTCTTCAGGTCGTAGTTGTGCACGACCACGGGCGTGCCGTCCTGCATCAGGTCGAGGGTGATGTCCGGCTCGTTGGACTGCTGATACCGCGCGACGCCGAAGTCGGTGAGCAGGTTGTGGAAGTCGGGATCGAACTGGACCGCGGGTTCGGCCCGCAGCTGGTAGTCCTTGGCGTGCGGGCCGAGGATCTCGGCTCCGCGAGCGGCCAGTTTCGCCGCGAGCAACTGGTGGATCTTGGTGCCCCGATCCTGGGCGGTGATCCCGGACTTCTTCAGCTGCGCCACCCGCTGGTGCGCGTAACGCTCCTTGTCCTTGAGCTTGCCGAGCGAGTCCTGGTCGACCCCGGCCTTCGCCGCCGCTTGCCGAGCCTCGGTCGCCGCCTTGGCCTTGGCCTCGGCCTCGGCGATGGCCACCGCCCGCACCCCCGGATCCTGCCGCGCGTGCCGAGCGTCGAACTCCGCCACCGCCTCGTCCACCAACCGCCGCAACGCGGGCGCGATGTGCGCCCGCACCACCTGCACCGCGAGCACCCTGGGAACGCTGCGCAGGGGCAGGTTCCGCTGGATGTCGGCGGGGAGAAGACCGTGGGTGACCAACTGTGCCCGCAGGTCGGCCCAGGTGACCCCGCTTTCCCGCATCAGGGCGCGGAGTTTCTCCACCGGGTCCGGGCTCTGGATCGCCGACACCAGTTCGGCGGGGGTGAGCGCGGCCGACGACTGGGTGGGTGTGGTTGGAGAGGGCGGGGACGGCTGAGCGGACGAGACGGGCTGGGCGGACGGGGCCGCCCCAGGGGCCGGAGTGGGTTGAGCAGGGGCGGTCGGTTCAGTGGAAGGAGTGGGCTGAGCGGCGGCGGGCGCGTTCGCGGTGGGCTGACCGGCGTCAGTGGGTGCGGTGGGTTCCACGGCGGGCGCGGCCGAGTCGGTTGACACAGTGGAGTGGGTGGACTCAGCGGAATCGGTTGGGTCGTGGGAACCTGCCGACTTGGCGGTCGCGGTGGTGTTGGTTCCGGCCGCCCGATGCGAACCTGCGGGCGCGGCCGCTAGGGGCCCTACGGCCGTGTGCTGCGCGGATCCGGCCGTACCGGTCGCGGTCGGGTTGGTCGTGTCGCTTGACTGAGTGGCAGGCGCGTCGCCAGGCTGAGCAGCTGCTTCCGTACTTGTCGCGCCCGTTGTGGACGATGCGTGTGACGTGTCTACAGTGGATGATTGATCGGTGGTGGTTGGGGCCTGCTCGTTGTCGGAGTTGACTGCCGAACTTTCGTCAGACCCACCGGAAACAGCCTCCGTCGAGGCGCTCGAACTACCCGTGTCCACGTCGATGCCTGCCGCGACGTCCGAACTCGTCCCCACGCCCGCACTGGCCGCCGAGCCCGAGCCGACATCCACGCCCGCACCGGCCCCTGAAGTCGAACCAGCACCGACGCCCGACCCAGCGCCCGTCGCTGAACCAGCACCGATCCCCGAACCAGCGCCCGCCTCAGAACCAGCACCCGCCGCCGACTCAGCGCCCGCCGAGCCCGCCGAGCCTGAGTCCGAACCCGCCGACGTGGTGGTCGGGGTCGCCGCCTCCGACGGCGGTCCCCCAGGCGGTGGCCCGCTCGTCTGGTCCCCGCCAGGACCATCAGGCCCGCCCGGCGGTGCCCCAGCCGGAGACGGCCCGTTCGACACCTCCACCGCGGGAGCGTTCCGGTTCACCACCGCTTCATTCAGTTGCGTGCCCGCGTACTGGCCGTTCGCGCGCATCGAACCCATCGCGCCCGCGGCGAAGCCGTCGTCCTTGATGGCCTTGGCGTAGGCGCCCGCGTCGACCAGGGCGCCCAGGTTTCCGCTGGTGATGCTGTTCGCGGCGTGGCTGGCGACCGGCGATGTGATGGCGTTGGTGGTGAAGGAGCTCGCGGCGACGTTGGCGGCGTTGGTCTGCGGCAGGTTGGTAACCTTGTTGACCCCGGGCACGTGCCGCAGGCCGCGCCCGAGCGGCTCGCCGAGGGCGCCACCCAGTGCCGCCGTGCCGGTCTGTTTGTAGTCGTGGCTCTCGCGGTAGCCCTGTCGGATGCTCAGCTGCTGCCCGAGGTAGTCGATCCCGAATTCCTCAAGGCTCTCCTTCGCGACCGCCCCAACAAATTTGGGGACCTTGCCGAGTTTGTTCGCCGCCGCGCCGATTCGGGCGGCCAGGGCGACGAAGCGGGCGATGTTGGCCGACATCCTCGCGGCGAACAGTGCCATTCCGAACGGACCGCCGAGCGCCGCGAGGGCGAACAGGGCGACGTTCAGCGCGATCTCGACCCGGATCTGGTTCTTGGTGTCGGCGAGCTGCTGGGCGTAGTCGCGGCAGAACTTCGCGATCTCCTTCATCGCCGTGACCAGGGCGTCGAGCCCCTCGCCCGACGAGCCGTGGCCGCCGTGATTGAGCGCCTGGGTGTTCGCGTACTGCTGGAACCCCGCCGAGTCCGGCCAACTCCGCAGCAGGTCCCGCGCCGCGGCGTCCGAGGTCTTGATCGCGGTTTCCAGGGCGGTGGCCGCGCTCGCCCAGGCGTCGCCGAGGGCTTTGGCGTCGGATTCGCTGTCCGGGGGCCAGATGGCGTCCTTGGCGTTGCCGCCGACGTTGACGACCCAGTCCCACAGGTCGCAGAAGGGCTCGGTGATATCGATCATTGGAAGGGGCGCGTCGCGGCGGCTTCACCGTCCAGGTATCCGTCGACCGCGGACTTCCCGTTGTCGGCCAGCGTCCCGTAGTGCCCGGGGACCTGGCGCGCGGCGGTGGCCAGCGAGTCGGCGGCCTCGCGGTAGTTCTTCATGAACGCCTCGCCCATCGGGCCCTGGCCGATCTGGCCCGGACTCTTGATCTTCCCGTCCGAGGTCGCCCACGCGGTGCCGAAGTCGACACCTTTGGCGCGCAAGGCATTCAGGTGGACCACGGCCTCATCGGTGTCGATGTCGATGAGGCCGTCGCCATTGTGGTCCTTCTTGGTCATGGTCAGACCCGTCCCGACTGGCGGTCCAGCGCGTGCAGGAACGGGTCGAAGGTCAGCTCCGCGCTCTCGGCTGACGTGTTCGGCGGCAGGAACTCCTCGACCAGGGCGAAAGTCTGCGCACGCGCCTGCAGGGCGGCCTGCCGGACGGTGTCGGTGATGGACTCGGCGAGCGCCTCGGAGTCGGTGTGCCGGTAGATCCGTGGATCGAGCCACAGTTCGACCAGTTCTCCGTTCGCGCCGACGGTGGCGCTGATCAGGCCGTCCGCGGAATCCGCGGTCGCGCGGATGTCCACCATCCGTCGCTGGATCGACCTGACGTCGTCGGCCAGCCGCTCGTACTCGGCGTACATGCCGAGGTGCAGCGTCGTCTCCTCCACCGTGCCTCCCGATCTTCCCCGTCACCCGAGTGTCGGCCGCCCCGCGACGCCCGGACCCGCCGTGGCCGCTTGCGGCCATACCGCCGGAGCGCGCCTGGGACGGCCCGACGATGGCGGCGATGAGACGACACCTCGTACCCGCGGTCGTGGCCGCGGTCCTGCCGCTGCTCGGCGCCGCCCCGGCCGCCGCCGCGCCACCCCCGGAGGCGTGCCACAACCCGGACCCCGCACGGCCGCAGGTCCGGGAGCGACCGTGGGCGCAGCAGGTGCTCGCCCCCGAGTCGGTCTGGCCGCACAGCACGGGCGCGGGCGTGACGGTCGCCGTGGTCGACTCCGGTGTCGACGCCGACCACCCTCAGCTGCGCGGCGGGAAAGTGCTGCCCGGTCGGGACTTCTTCCGGCCCGGCGGCGGTCCCGCGACGTTCGACTGCGTGTCCCACGGCACGGGCGTCGCGGGCGTGATCGCCGCCGAGCCGCTGCCCGGCGTCGGCTTCCACGGCATCGCCCCGGCGGCGCGGATTCTGCCGGTGCGGGTCAGCGACCGCGAGGTCGGCGACAACGGCGTGTCCACCAGGGTCGACCCGCGGGTGCTGGCCGAAGGCATCCGATACGCCGCCGACCAGGGCGCGAAGGTGATCAACCTGTCGATCGCCGGGTACGAGGACTTCCCCGAGTTGCGGGACGCGGTCGCCCACGCGGTCGCCAAGGACGCGCTGGTGGTGGCCGCGGCGGGCAACGGCCAGCCCGACGACTCGACGGAACTGCCGTCGTTCCCCGCGGCTTACGACGGTGTACTGGGCGTCGGCGCGGTTGGCGTGGACGGTGCCCGGCTGTCGCGCTCACAGATCGGCCGGTACGTCGACATCACCGCCCCCGGGGAGTCGGTGCTGGCCACGACCAGGATCGACGGCCACACCGTCCGCGACGGCACCAGCTTCGCCACCCCGTTCGTCGCCGCGACCGCCGCGCTGGTCCGGTCGGTGTGGCCGCGGCTCACCGCCCGCGAGGTCGCCCAGCGCCTGATGGCCACCGCGAGCCCCGCGCGCGGCGGCCTGGGCAGCCCGGCCTACGGCGCGGGCCTGGTCAATCCGTATCGCGCGGTGGTCGACGGCCTTACCCCGACGGCACCGGCGAAACTGGCCCCGGCGGTCGACGTGCCCGAGGACCAAGCCCAGCTGGACGCTGTCGCCGGGCGCGAGCGGATCGGGGCGACCGCGAAGACGATGACGGCGGTCGTCGCGGGCGGGATCGTCTTGGCGGTACTGGTCGCCGCGGTCCGGCCGCGCGGGAAGCGGCGCCGCTGGCGGGCGGGCTGGGCCGCGGCGGTGCCGGTCGAACCCGCCGTGGTCGAACCCCCGGAAGAGATCTTCCTGATCAAGTCTCAGGAGTAGCCGTACCGCGCGGCGAACTCGGCGAGCTGTTCGTCGTAGTCCCGCGACCCGAGCATCATCCAGGCCCGGCCGAGGTCCTTGACCACCACGATCGGTCCGCCGCCCGGCGGCGGCGCCGCGTCAGCCGCGCCGGTCGACCAGCGGACCGTGGTGTAGGCGAACACCCACGCCCAGCCGATGTCGACCACCTGCTCGGCGGGCACCAGCGTCAACGGCTCGTCCGGCGAGTCGATCTCGGCCAGCATCCCTTGGGCGATCGTTCGCGCGTCAGCGAGTTCCACGGGACTCTCCTTTCCCCATAAGCACAGCAGATGCCCCGGCGCTGAGCACCGGGGCATCTGAGCGAAGCATCTACAGCAGCGATCCGATCCGAGACTTGGCCTGTGCGAGCGTGGTCTCGTAGATCTCGCGCGCGTTGGTGACCGCCTTGCCCTGCGCGGCGACCGTCTGGTCGAACTCGTCGAAGAACTTCTTGGCGGCCGACTCGGTCGCCTCCATGATCCCACCCGCGCTGTCGGTGAAGAACGACGTCGCCGCGTCCTGGGCGAAGGTGAACTGGGTCTGGGCGACGTCGGCGTTCTGCCCGGCGGTCGAACCGGCCTTGGCCGCCGAGGCGTCCAGTGCCCCGAAGTTCGCGCTGACTTCCGGCATTCGATTCCCTCTCTAATGTCAGGTGTTGATGACGGAACCGAGGCCGTAGCTGGTCCCGCTGACCACGTTCTGGCCGTCGGCGTCGGCGGTCTCGTAGGAGTTGGCCGCCGTGGTCAGGTTGTCGCCCGCGGCGGTACGCATGTTGTGCAGGTACTGCGCACGGTCCATCCGGTCCGACTCGACGGCGCTGAAGGCGGTGTAGGCTCCGCCCTTCCAGCTGCCCGCGAGTCCGGAGTTGTGGTTGGACAGCGCGACGTTGTTGTTGTTGAAGTCGTCTGCCCTGGCCCGCGTGCCGTTGGCCAGCAGGTGCATGTCCTCGGTACTGCCGTGGAGAAAAGCTCCGTCCACTGAGCACTCCCCTTCGCTCGTGCCCGTGCTCCACGCGCACGGGCTCCGACGGCCACGCTAGGTTCGCGCCCGCCGCCTCAGGCGCCCGCGGCACGTTCCTGCCATCGACGGCGTCCCGGTGGCGGGGTGGCGAACGATCGTGGCCGTGGCGACTGTCGTAGTGAAGAGGCCGACCCGCAGGCCCGAGCCGGAGATGCCGTCCGGGGAGCTGCTGCTGCAGCCACCGCCGCAGATCCCGCCGCCGCCCGCGCGCCAGTGGACGCAGGCGCTGATGGCGCTGCCCATGGTGGCGATGATGGCGGCGATGATGCTGATGTTCTCCGGGTCGCAGTCGGGGAGCCTGCGCTTCGTCGTCTACGCCCTGTTCGGCGTGGGCATGCTCGGCATGATCGCGATGGGCTTCGTCCAGGGCGGCGGCCCGAGCAAGCGCGAGATGGGCCACGCCCGGCGCAAGTACCTGCGGCACCTGGCCCAGCACCGGCTGCGGCTGCGCCGCTCGGTCGGCAAGCAGCGCACCGCGATGGAGTACCTGCACCCGGACCCGGCGATGCTGTGGTCGCTGGCGGCGGGCCCGCGACTGTGGGAGCGGCGCCGGGACGACCAGGACTTCGGAGTGGCCCGGATCGGCCGCGGCAGGCAAAGCCCGGCGGTGACCCTGGTAGCGCCGGACACGTTGCCGCTGGAGGAACTCGAGCCGCTGTCGGCCCTCGCGCTGCGCCGGTTCCTCACCGCCCACAGCACCGTCGACCGGCTGCCGCTGGCGATCCCGGTCACCGGGTTCAGCCGGATCTACCTGCGTGGCGACCGGGACGCGACCACCGCGATGCTGCGGGCGATGCTGTGCCAGCTGGTCACCCTGCATTCGCCGGACGACCTGCGCGTGGCGGTGTGCGCGGGTCCGAACGCGCGGGCCGACTGGGAATGGGTGAAGTGGTTGCCGCACGCGCTGCACCAGGACCGCGCCGACGCGCTGGGCCCGCTGCGCCTGGTCGCGCCGACCATTCCGGCGCTGGAGGCCATGCTCGACGAGGAACTGACCAAGCGGCCAAGGTTCGACCCCGATGTGGACACCCGTGGCTCAGGCCCGCAGGTGGTGGTCGTGCTCGACGGCGGCTCGGTGGCCGGGTCCGACCACCTGATGACCGGCGGCGGGGTCGAAGGCGTGACCATCATCGACCTGACCACGGCCCCGCCGCGCGCGCTGGACCGGACCGCGGTCGTGCTCGACGTCGACGCGGACGGTGAGCTGGGCGTCGAGACGATGGACGGCGACACCCCGCTCGGCCAGGCCGACGCGCTGGGCGCGACCGCCGCCGAGGGTCTGGCCCGCCAGTTGGCGCCGCTGCGGCTGACCGCCGGGATCCGCGGCGACGCCCCGCTCAGCGCCGAACTCGGCCTCGCCGACCTGCTCGACCTGGGCGATCCATACGAGTTCGACCCGCAGGAGACCTGGGTGCCCCGGCCCAACCGCGACCGGCTGCGGGTCAAGTTCGGCGTCGAGGCCGACGGGGTGCCGATCGAACTGGACCTGAAGGAGTCGGCCCAGGACGGCATGGGCCCGCACGGCCTGCTGATCGGCGCGACCGGCTCCGGCAAGTCCGAGCTGTTGCGCACCCTGGTTCTCGCCCTCGCCATCACCCACCCGCCGAACTCGCTCAACTTCGCCTTGGTCGACTTCAAGGGCGGCGCGACGTTCAGTCGGCTCGACGCGCTGCCGCACACCAGCGCCGTGATCACCAACCTGGCCGACGAGCTGCACCTGGTCGACCGGATGACCGACGCGATCAACGGCGAGCTGATCCGCAGGCAGGAGCTGCTCCGCGCGGCGGGCAACTTCTCGTCGCTGCGCGACTACGAGAAGGCCCGCGCGGCGGGCGCGCCGCTGCCCGAGGTGCCCACCCTGCTGGTGATCTGCGACGAGTTCAGCGAGCTGCTGACCGCCAAACCCGACTTCATCGACATGTTCGTCCAAATAGGACGCGTCGGCCGGTCGCTCGGCGTGCACCTGCTGCTGGCCAGCCAGCGGCTCGAAGAGGGCAGGCTGCGCGGGCTGGAGACCCACCTGTCCTACCGGATCGGCCTGCGGACCTTCTCCGACATGGAGAGCCGGGCGGTCCTCGGCGTGACCGACGCGTTCAAGCTGCCCCGCGCGCCCGGCCACGGGTTCCTCAAGGTGGGCACCGACCCGCTCAACCGCTTCCGCTCTGCCTACGTCTCCGGTGTCCACCAGCGCGCGGCGGGCGTGGACCCGACCGCGCAGCCGGGCGACCAGCTCACGCTGCACGAGTACTCCACGGCCTACGTCGCCGCGGAGATCGGCCCCGACGACGATCCGGTCGCCCCGCCGGAGGAGTCCGACACCGCCGTCGGCGACACGCTGCTGGACATCCTCGTCGACCGGCTGCAGAACCACGGCGCACCAGCCCACCAGGTCTGGCTGCCGCCGCTGGACGGCTCGCCGACCCTCGACGGCCTGCGGCCCGAGCAGCGCCCCGGGGCGCTGCGGCCGGTGATCGGCATCGTGGACCGGCCGTTCGAACAGCGGCGCGACCCGCTGGTGCTCGACCTGGCGGGCGCGGCCGGACACGTGCTGATCCTCGGGTCACCGCAGTCGGGCAAGAGCACCGCGGTCCGGACCCTGATCACCAGCCTCGCGCTCACCCACACCCCGCGCGAAGTGCAGTTCTACTGCCTCGACTTCGGCGGCGGCACCCTGGCCTCGATCGCGGGCCTGCCGCACGTCGGCGGCGTGTCCAGCAGGCTCGACACCGGCGCGGTCCGCCGGACCGTGGCCGAGGTGAGCACGCTGCTTGCCCAGCGGGAGCGGCTGTTCGCCGAGCACCAGATCGACGGGATCGTCACCTACCGCAAGCTGCGCGCCGATGGCCACTTCACCGACACCCCGTTCGGCGACGTGTTCCTGGTGATCGACGGCTGGCAGACGCTGCGCGGCGACTTCGAGGACCTGGAGGAGATGGTCGGCGACATCGCCGCGCGCGGGCTGTCCTACGGCGTGCACGTGATCGCCACCTGCGCCCGCTCGTTCGACCTGCGGATGAACGTCCGCGACCTGTTCGCCAGCAAGCTCGAACTCAAGATCGGCGACCCGATCGACTCGATCATCGACCGGCGGGCCGCGATCAGCGTGCCCGCCGACGCCCCCGGTCGGGGCATCGCGATGAGCGGGCACCAGATGCTGATCGCGCTGCCCCGGGTCGACGGCAAGGCCACCGCGGCCGACCTCGCGGCGGGCACCGCCGAGCTTGTCGCCGCGGTGGGGACGGGCTGGCAGGGTCCGCCCGCGCCGTCGGTCCGGCTGCTGCCCGGGATGCTGCCGTACGCCGACCTGCCCGCCACCGACGAGCTGACCGGGCCCGACGCCGGGTTCGCCGTCGGCATCCACGAACGGGACCTGTCTGCGATGCGGCTGGACTTCGCCGCCGACCCGCACTTCTTCCTGCTGGCCGACACCCAGTCCGGCAAGACGGCGTTCCTGCGCACCCTCGCCCACCGGATCATGGGCGCCTACCAGCCCAGCGAGGCGCGGATCATGCTGGTCGACCACCGCCGCGGCCTGCTCGGCGAGATCGGCGATGACTACCTGCTCGGCTACGGCACCAACGACTCGCACAGCGCGGGCCTGCTCGCCGAGGTCGCCGAGGCGATGACCAACCGGCTGCCCGGCCCCGACGTCACCGCCGAGCAGCTGCGCGGCCGGAGCTGGTGGCGGGGGCCGGAGATCTTCGTGCTGGTCGACGACTACGACATGGTCGCCACCCACACCACCCACCCGCTGATGCCGCTGCTGCCGCTGATCGCGCAGGGCCAGGACATCGGCCTGCACGTGGTGCTGGCCCGGCGCTCCGGCGGCGCGGGCCGCGGCCTGTTCGAGCCGGTCCTGGCGCGGCTACGCGAAGTCGGCACGCCGGGACTGATGATGTCCGGCGACCGGGACGAAGGCCCGCTGCTGGGCGGCATGCGCGCCCAGGTGCTGCCACCGGGACGCGGCTGGCTGGTCGACCGGCGCGGCCACAAGGGTCTGGTGCAGCTGGCCTGGCTCCCGCCGCGCGAGTGATGGCCGGAACCTGTCGCGAGCCGCTCGCCGCGGCGGCGGGGTGCTTGGCTTGCAAATGAACTGTGCGGAATCGACGGGTGGGGGACATGGGCGGCGACATCAAGGGCGAGACCGGCGCTATGCGGGATTTCGCGCAGCTGGGAATTCCCCTGCTCAAAGGGGATCTGGTGCGGGCCGCACCCGGCGCGTGCCCGAGTCCGTACGGGGTGAGCATCGCCAACTGCCCGTCGGTGATCCAGGCCGACCTCGCGAGCACCGAGCGGCTGCAGCGGTTCCTCACGCACATGACGCAGGGGCTGGCCGCCTACGCGACCATCGCGCTGGAGTGCGCGGACATCTACACCGCGGGCAACGACAACAGCACCAAGGCGATCGAGTCGATCCGCAGGCCGCGCGCCGAGGGGCTGCCCGACGTGGCGCCCGAACTCAGGCCGCCCGCACCGGGCGGGAAGTGACATGACCTCCCAATACGAGTGCGAGCACATCGAGCGCCTCTACGCCAAGATGATCGCCGAGCGCAAGCACTTCGGCGACCTGTCGAAGGCCGCGGCGATGTGGGGTGCCGCCAACGCCCTGATCACGCGGACCCACCAGGAACTCAGCACGCGCAAGACCCTGCTGATGGAGACATGGCGCGATGACGCGGGACGCGCGCTGGGCACCGAGATCGATCGCAGCCTCGCGTCGCTGAAGGCGTGGATGGACAGCATCGCGAAGAGTTCGCCCGCACCCCACATCAACGGCCTCTCGATCTCGATCGACCTGATGTACGGCACCGTACAGGCCATCTACAACCGCTATCTCGCCGCGGCCAGGGCTGGAACGCTGGACAACGCGGCCCTGGTGTCGTTCTCCCGGCAAGCGGCGCCGACCATGGTCGCGCTCGACGCCGCCTACGCCCAGATCGCAGGCAGGATGAGCGGTGTCGCCGGTCCCGAGTGGGCCGGACCGCGCGCGGGGCTGAGCGGAGACGACGGCGGCCCCCAGCCCACTTCGCCTTCGACGCCGAGCCCCGCCGCGACGCCCGATCCGGCGTCGACACCCGACCCCGCGACCACGACGCCCCAGCCGACGACCCCGCAGCCGACCGAGTCCGACGAGACCGACCCGCTGTCCACCGCGTTGGAGAAGGTGCCCGAGATCTTGAGCCAGCTCAGTCAGCTGGCTCAGTCGGGCCAGCAGTTGCTCAGCGGGCTGGACGCGGGAAGCGTGCCGGACCCGATGACCGGACTCGACCCTAAATTCATGGACCCGATCGACAGCGCGGAGTACGCGATCACGGACCACGGAACCGGCAGCGGAATGCCTGAGCTGGCTGGTCTCTCCGGTGCCTCCGGCCTGGGCGGTGCGATCGGACCGGTGAGCGGATTCGGTGGCCCGCCCGGGAGCGCGATGCCGTCCGCGATGGGCGCCGCCGGACTGACCGCGGTAGGCATGCCGCTAGCCACAGGTGCGGCGGGTCTGGCGTCGGCGAGTTCGGGCGGGATGCCGCCGATGATGCCGCCGCACGCCGCGAACAACGGCGCCACGGGCGGCGGGATCAAGCCGGGCGCCGCCGAGAACGCCGGACGCCCGCGCGACCGCCGGTCCACAACAACCCCAGGGATCCCGGCCGCCCTGCGCGGCCGCTCCGGCACGCCCAAGGCAGGCGCTCGACCAGCGGCCCGGCCGCACCAAGAACCCACCAACCCGCTGCTCGACGACGAGTTGTGGGTCACCGACGAGAACCCCGACCGCGCCCCGCACGTTAGGAGTCGCCCATGACCGGAACCGAGATCAACGGCAAGACCGCCGCGATGGCCGCGTTCGGTGCCCACCTGACCGCACCGACCATCCCGCCGTCCCTGGCCCGGCTCGGCATGCCGCCCAACCTGGCAGGCCTGTTCGAGGGAATCGCGATGTCCATAGTGGACAAAGCGGCCACCGCGGAGGTCGCCGCATACCTGACCAAGGTCACCGAGGAGATGGTGACCTACTCGACGAAAGTCACCACCACCGCCGCCGCCTACACCGCCGCCGACGTGGCGAGCGCGGCCGAACTGGTCTCGGCCACGCTCGGCTTCGCGCAGCAGGCGGTGAGTCTCGCCCAGCAGGCACAGGGGCTGCTGGCCACCGAAAACCCGACCGAAGAGTCCGCCGCGGCGGACCGCGCCGTCTGAGGAGTCAGCTGTGGCAATCCCGTATGGGGTCATCCCCATTGAAGCGCACATGGCGATGATCTCGGCCGAACAGGCCAACGTTCCCGTCCTGGCCGACGCTGCGCGGATGTGGACCGAGGTGCGCGCCTGGATCGAACAGGCTCGGCTGGAGTTGCACACGCGCGCGCACGAGTTGTTGCCGCAGTGGCCTGATGAGGCTGGGCGGGAGTTTGAGCAGAAGGTCGAGCGGACGCTGGCTGAGCTGCAGTTTTGGGGGCAGCGGATCGACTCGGCGCAGGTTGTGGCGACGTTGACGACGATGGCTTCGGCGATTCCTCAGGTATTCCAGGCGGTTACTGGGTTCTATCAGGGGTATCTCGCTGCTCTGTCCAATCCGTTCACGGCGGCGGCGGCGCCTGCTTTTCAGCAGGCCGCGGGGGCGGCTATGACGGTGTTGGGAGCGCAGTTCGACGGGGCGATGTTGAAGGTGTGTGCGGCGGCGGGGATCGAGTCGCCTTCGGACGTTCTTCCTGATGGTGGTGTTGATGCTGAGGACGTGACTGACGCGCTGTCCAGCCTCCAGAGCCTCAACTCCGCTCTTGGCGCGGGTTCCGATTTGGCGGGGATGCTTGGCGGTGGACCATCGCTGGCCGGTCTGGCCCCTGTTCCTATGCCCACGCCCGTCGGTGGTCCCGAACTCAGTGGCCTCGGTGGGCTCGGGGGCGGCGGTGTTGGTGCTGGTGGTGGGGTGTCCGGGATCGGGGCTGTTGGGGGGCGTGCGGCCTGGCCTAGTCCGACCGGCCTGGGCCGACCTGCCGGTCTTGGCGCCGGACCTCGGCCTGGCGGCACTTCGCTGGCTCGGTCCTCAGGGGCTGCGGCCGGGCGGGGTGTCGGGTCGCCGATGATGCCGCCGATGGGTGGGGGTGCGGGTGGGGGCGCTCGGTCTCAGCCGAAGTCGGAGGAGCGTTCGCGGCAGCAGCGGGCTCGTGGGGCGAAGGCTGTGGGGGCTCATGGGGTTCCGGCTACTTTGCGGGGGCGGTCTGGGAAGGTCGATCCCACGTTGAAGCGTCGTCCTGGTCAGGAAGACTCGTAGCCCTTAAGTCCGCGCCAGTCCCGCACCATCGGGTGAAACTGGGCGATCACGCTTTGTCTGGGGCCCCTACGACGGCCCTGTGGGGAAAAAGCGGTGGGGGATAGTGCCACCCCACACGCCAGGCAGCTTAGGGCCGTCGTCCCCCCAGACAAAGCGTGATCGCCCAGTTTCACCCGATGCTGCTTTGTGGGTCCGTGCAGCTTTGGTGGGCGCCCAGTTTTTCACCCGATGCTGCTCAGGCGGTCTGGTGTGGATTAGCCGACCAGCGATTGCCGAAACGCCGCCTGCGGATCGAGTCCGGGTCCCTCCGGGAGCCTGGCGACCAAGCCTGCGGGCATCCGAACCGGGTTGGCACCGCCGTAACCCAGCATCTTCAACACATCCGGCTCGCCCACTGAGTAACGCCTGCCCATGTCGGTCACGACCGTCAGCGTTCCGGTGGGCGCTTCTGCCGATGGCATTGCCTCCACTACCGCAGCCCAGCCGGGCGGCACATGAATGTGGTCAGCCAGGGGAATGCCCCGCTCGGTGTTGCGTGCCGTCGTGGTCATCGTGTCACCTGGAGGGAGGCCGGGGTTAAGTGTGATCCGAGCGGTTGTCGCACCGGGATCAAACGTCGCGCACACTGTGGCCCGGTCCCGTGGGCTGGCGATCTTGGGTCGGTGTGCAGGTGCGTCGCTCGCGTTGGCGCCAGGTGGGTCCAGGCGCTTCGCGCTGGCCGCCAGGGATGGGGTGAGTGGCATCGCAGCACCTGTGTGTGCTCGCTGAACGTCGTACTGCAGTGCTGTGATCGGCCGGAGGATGGCCTGTTCCGCCAGGAAGTACTGCAACCCGCCGCCCGAGGTTTCGACCACCAGTAGCGCGCCCACCTTGAGGTCCGGTCGCGCAGGTATCGCCGATGACGGTGCTCCTGGTTCCGCAGGCGTGATCGGGCCGATCGGTGTCCCTACCGGGAGCATGTCCAGCCATTCCTGGCTTGCCTTGGCCCAGGGTTCGGAGGTGAGGGCGAGTCCGGTGCCGACGGTGGCGTAGTCGGTGATCTTGTGTCGGTAGCCGCGCCAGACGAGGAATCTGTCGCTGGTTCCGGCCAGCTCTACCAGCAGGGCCGCGTCGCCCAAGGGTGCCCCGCCGGTTGGTGAGGCGCCTACCAGGAGGACCGATTCCTCGACGCGGGCGCCTGCCGCGTCCGCTGCCGGGGTCGAGCACAACGACCACGAGCCGGTGAGGAGGCGGTCGGCGGCGGGTAGTGCGTCTGGTGCGTCGGGGATACCGATTCGGGGGCCTCGGGGGACGTCGACCAGGGAGTCCCGGGAGACGAGTTGGGTCTTGGCGTGGTCGCCGACCAGCAGCAGCGCGGAGGCGTAGTTCGTGACCGGGTGCAGTTGGCCGTCCAGGTAGACGTATCTGGTTCCGGTTTCCTTCTCGACGATCACCGCGTCGCCGGAGCGCCAGGCGCTGTTGCCGCCGGGGACGATCAGGCCGTAGACCCCAACGCAGGCCAGAGCGATCACGGCGAGTGCGATGCCCGCGAACGACGCGCCCGCAGGCCTGCGGAACGGTGGCTGTTCCGGGTCGGTCTCCCGAGTTACCAGCGCTGAGATCGCGCGTTGGATGAGGAACTGGTAGGCCTGGAGCTGGTCCCTTTTGGACGCCATGTCAGCCTCCCAGTCCGCGCACGTAGCCGTAGAGGCCGAGCACCGAGCACGCCACCGGGACCACCGTGATCAGCACCAGGATCTCGAAGTACTCGGCGAACCGGCCGAGGTAGGGATTGGGTTTGCGGACGCTGTAGACGATCCCGGCGGCGGTCGTGGCGGCGCCGACCGCCAGCAAGAGGGGGCCGACCGACACGAGCAGCGCGGCTCGGTCGGCCATCAGGGGACCCACGGCGACGCACGCGAGTCCAGCCACGCCGGTGGCCAGCACGGGCACGCGCTGGCGGAGGATCGGATAGAGCCTTGCGCGCAGCAGGAACCCGGCGGCGAGCACGATCATCAGGACCACCGCCGCCTCGCTGTCGCTGCGGGCCAGGAACACCAGGCACACCAACACCGTCACCGACGCGCCCGTGAGCATGCCGGTGAGCAGGCTGTCCGCTCGGGCGACGGCGGCGTGCACCACGGTGGGGGGCGGCTGCGGGTCGTCGCGGACCAGGTCGGCGGTGGAGCGGGGCAGGACCGGCATCGGGACTCGGCTCAGGCGTAGGGCAAGAGGGGCGAACGCGGTGGACAGCGCGAGCACCGCACTGGCCAGGACGGCGGCGGTCTCGTGGCCCTCCAGGGAGTCCAAAGTGGTCAGCCAGCCGCCGATGACGGCCAGCAGGCCCGCTGTGACGCCGCCCGCGAACAGCTCGGGCCACGCGGTGACGCCGAGGTAGCCGACCAGTGCGGCCAGGGTCAGCGCCGCCCCGGCCAGCACCAGGTGGCCCGCGCTGAGGGCGGTCATCGGGGCGTCGTCGGCCAGTAGCAGTCCGCCGCCCGCGAAGGCGAAGGGCAGCGCGGCCGACGCGCTCACCGCGCCCGCGCCCGCGTCGCCGACGGCGCGGGCCAGGACGACCCCCGCGCACAGCAGCAGCGCGGCGGCACCGAGTGCCCAACCCGCCGGGCCGAACCACGGCGGACCAGCGCGCAGGACCGCGACGAGGCCGAGCATGGCCGCGGTGGCGCCGGTCGCGAGGCCTGCCACCCTGGTGTGGCGGGGTCCCCAGACCCGGCCGCGGCGGCTGGAGCCGGTGGCGATGGCGTCGACCAGGTCGTCGTATTCGAGTTCCGGCCAGTCGGTGCCGCGCGGGACCAGGTGCAGGATCTCCCCGTCGCGCACCCGGTGCGCGCCAAGGGTCCGGTCGAGGTCGAACACGGACCCGTCGGTCCGGCGCAGCAGCCAGCCGCCCGCGGTGGCCGGGTCGTCGGCCAGGTGGTCGCCCGCGTGGGCGAGCAGCCCCGGCAGGATCTCGGCGACGGCGGCGTGCTCGGGCAGCGCCATGTCGATACGCCGCTGGGGGGTGGCCACGGTGACCCGGACCAGTCCGGTCGTCTGCATGGCGACAGCCTCACGCGCGGGGACCACCGGCGGTCGGCGGAGGCAGGAACCTGCCGCGTGGCGCCGGGTTGGGCCAGGTGTTCTTAGCCTGGACCCGTGTTACTCGTTCCGATCGGCCACAACCTTGGCGCCTTTCACCTCGGCGACGGTGCCCACGTCCAGCAGGTGCGCCGGGGCGCCGACATCGTCGAGCTGTCCGATGTGGACTTCGCGGTGTGGGCGCTGGCGCACGGCAGCCCGACCGGCGCGGACACCGGGGCATGGGACCGCCGCGCGGTCACCGCCGTCGCCGCCGAGCTGGGACTTACCGGCGTCGACCCGGTGATCGACGGCTTCCTGGACACCGGCCTGCTGGCCGAGGTCGACCCCCAGGACGCGGTCGGCTTCGCCGAGCGGCACCGGCTGGTCCCGCTGCTGCTCGGACTGGGCACCGCCGACGAACCCGGGCTGCACCAGGTCGGCCTGCTCGGCACGCCGCTGCTGACCATGACCGCCGAACTGGCCGACCTGTGGGAGTGGTCCCCGCTGTCGGCCGACCTCTGGCAGGCCTGCCACGAGAGCGCGGCCCTCACCGACACCGCACCCGACGAGGTGCTGACCGCGGTGATCGGCGCGCTGCACTCGCTGCTGTCGATGAACGCGGCCTGCCTCGACGTCCGGGTCGGCACCCCGTGACCGCGGTGATCTTCCCCATCGGCCACTACGCGGGCGCGGTGGGTTCCGTCCACGAGGTCAGGGTCGGCTGGGGCCGCCACGAACTCACCGAGGACGAGTTCGGCACCTGGATCCTCGCCCACGGGCTCGCGTCAGCGGCGGGCGGCCCCTGGGGTCGAACGGAGATCGCCAAGGCGGGCCTGCCGGATCGGATCGACGCGCTGCTCCCCCGCGGCCTGCTTGTCGAGGTGACCGCGGCGGACGAGTTCGCGGCCCTGTATCGGCTGCGGCCGCTGCTGGTCGGGTTGGGCAACAGTGTGGAATCGCCGGACCGGCACGCGATCGGGGTGCCCGGCCTGCCTCCAGTGGCCCACCTCGACCCGCGGACCTACGAGCTGTGGCACTGGGGCCACCTGGCGCCCAGCCTCCACCAGGCCTGCGCGGCCATCGCCCAGGTCGACGGTGAACCGGCCGCGACGGCGCTCGTCGGGATGCTCGGCCAGATCCGGCACCTGCTGGCGGGCGGCTGCGCCTACCTCGACGCGGTGTCGCCGTGACCGGGGTCAACCCCCCGACGAACGGGCCTGCCGGAGACAATGGGCTGGTGCAGACCACAGGCGGCGTCCACGACCTGCGCCCACTCGCCGACGGCCCGGTGGCCACCGTGTACGTCGGCAGGCTGGGCAGCTCCGGCGCCGAGGTCGCGGTCAAGGTGTTCACCGACACCGTGGACCGCGACACCGCCGCCTGGCTGGGCCGCGAACGCAAGGCGCTGCACCAGGTCCGGCAGGTGCGCTCGATCCTGCCGGTCGAAGGCCTGGTCGACCACACCGACGGCCGGACCGGGGTCTGGATGGAGCTGTGCCAGGGATCCTTGGCCTCGCTCCTCACCGGCAACACCGTGCTGACGCCGCCGGACGCACTCCTGGTCGGCACCGCCATCGCCGAGGCACTGACCGCCGCTCACAGCGTTGGCGTGGTCCATGGTGGTGTCACCCCGCACAACGTGCTGTTTCGGCGCACCGGTGAAGTCGCGGTCTCCGACTTCGGCCTGGCCCTGCGCGAACGCTTTCCGCGCGACCCGATGCACGCCGTGGAATACATGGCCCCGGAGACGCTTCGCGACGGCACTGTGTCGGCCGCATCAGATCTGTATGGGCTGGGTGCTGTGCTCTATACGGCGCTGACCGGGTCCACTCCGTTCCCTCGCCGGTCCGCTGAGGCTCACGGGGACCGCATTCTCCGGGTTCTGCGTGAGCCTGTTCCTCCGATCTCTTCGCCGCTTGGGGATGTGATCGGTCTGCTGCTGGCTAAGGATCCTGATGCTCGGCCTCGGGCGGCGGAGGACGTTCTGGCCGCTTTCAAGGCCTTGTCTGGGGGCGTCCCAGCCCCTCCTGTCGAGGTTGAAGCGGACGGCGACTACGACTTTGACGACTTCGCGGACTTCCCGCCGACGTCAGGGTTCTCCCCCGCACCCCCATCAGCCGGTGCACCTCTTCCCCTGCCGCCCGCACTGCCCGCCGCACCTGCACGTCCCGCGTGGCCTGTCGCAGGTACGCAGTCATCTCCCGTCGCTGGGGCGCAGGGGGTTCCGGGGGCGGGATCTCGTTCGCCTGGGCGCACTCTGGTCAGAATGGACGGTCCTGGGAAGCCGGCCCGTGGGCCTCGGGCCGGCGTTTTGATAGCGCTCGGTGGCGTTATCGTGGTGCTTGCCGGTGCTCTTGTGTTCGCGCTGATGCGACCTGCGCAACAAGCCAGCACGCCGCCGTCGCCTATGACTGAGCAGCCGCGTCAGGAGACGAAGTCTGTCGAGGCCGCTCCTGAGGTGCGGCTGGAATTGGCTAAGCCGGCTGATGAGGGCACTCACGTTCAGCTGAGTTGGAGTGCTGAAGGTGACCTCGACTTCGCTGTCGTGGTCGCTGGCGAGCAATTGGAGACGAGTGTGGTCGTTGCTGATCGACGGCTGGCTTTGCGGATTCCTGTTGATCCTGGGCGTAAGTATTGTTTCCAGGTTCGTGCTACTGATGGGAAGCACATCTATACGAGTGATCCTCAGGCTATTCGGGGTGCTCGTTGTAAGCCTTAGTGTCTGGGGCCGCAGGGTCCGCACCATCGGGTGAAAGTGGGCGATCACGCTGTGCCTGGGGCCCCTACGACGGCCCCTGTGGGGAAAAAGCGGTGGCGGATAAGGCACCCCACACGCCAAGCAGCTTAGGGGCCGCCGTCCCCCCAGACACAGCGTGATCGCCCACTTTCACCCGATGCTGCTCAGGCTCGGGGTGCAGCTTGCTCTACCACCCAATTAACCAACTAAGCCTGGCCTCTGCCCCTGCCTGGTGGTGCTAGTAGTGATCGGATCTCCACGGCCGCTCGGATTCGTGCCTGCCAAGGTCGGGCCTTGAGTGCTCCCCGAACCAAAGTCACCTCGTCCCATGCCCTGCGGGCGGCGCTGTCGGCTGTTGGCATTCCTGACCACAGGGCCATGTCCAGTACCTGTGCCAGGCGTACCACTGGGAGTCGGGTTCGCTCGCCGGTGACGGCTCCTGCGGATTCGGCAAGATCGCGGGTCGTCATCCCCACCCGGTATGGGACGCCGTGGGCCCTCAGCCGGTCGCGGGCTTCCGCCCAAGCGCCGATTACTCCGTCCGCGCCGCCGAGGCGTCTGCGGTGGCGGGCGCGTGCGGCTTTTGCCAGTGGGACGCCGAGTAGCCAGGAGATCAGTACCGTCCCGATCGCTATCGCGCCGATCAGACCGGCCTGAGCCCAGGTGAGCCCTTGGCCGTCGGCCCCATTGTCCGGTTGCGGTGGCGGGGGTAGTTGGGGTGGGCGGAGTTCGTCTTCCTGGGGCAGTTGTTCCCTCGCCTGGGCGGCGACGCCTGCCAGGTCCGGTTGGGCGGGTCCGGCCTCGGTCGCCGAGCCGGTCGGGTCCAGGGGCACCCAGCCGACGCCTGCTACCGCGACCTCTGGCCAGGCCAGGACATCGCGGTTGTGCACCACGTAATCTGCGCCGGTCGGTCGTGCGGGGCCGCGATATCCGACCGCGAGCCGGGCCGGGATTCCGTTGAGGCGGGCCAAAACCACGTACGCGGCGGCGAATTGTTCGCTGGTGCCGCGTCGGGTCTTGGTCAGGAAGTGCCGCAGTTGGGGCCAGCCGTGCCCGGTCGGCAACGCCGCGCCGGTTTCGACCCGGTAGTTGGTGCTCAAGTACCGCTCCAGGACCAATGCCGACTGGAAGCTGGGGCGTAGGCCGAGCACAGACTTGCCCGCCAGTTCAGCGATGTCCGGTGGCACCTGCCCCAGCTCACCGAGCCCGCCACGCGCCGAGGTGTCGACCGCCGCGCCGCTGAGTGTCTCCGCGTCCGGGCGGGGGACCGACCAGCTCAGTCGGTAGCGCCGCTGGGTGTCGGCGGACTGGTCAAGCAGCAGGGTCCCGGTGCCCTGGTCCACCAGCGGCGCGAGGCCCTCAACGTCGGTCGGGATCGGCTGGCTCGGCAGCCACGGCGCGGGCAGCCCGCCCACCGACACCTCGGCCGACCGGACCGCACCACCAGGTGCACCGTCAAGCCGCACACCCAGCCTGCGCGGCGCGGCGTCGCTGGACCAGTTCGCGCCGTCGAACTTGTCCAGCACGATCAAGGTCCATCGGTCGACCGGCGCGTCGCTGCGGTAGCGGAACACCTCGGGCTCCGGGTCGGCGAGCCGCTGGGCGATCTCGTGCAGCGGGTTGCTGATCCGATTGCGCTGGAGCGGCGCGACGTGGCCGTCCTTGAGTTGGAACGGCTCCTGCCCGGCCGGATCGAACGCGCCGAGTGCCACCGCGCCGAGTCCGACCGCGACCACCGTCGGCAACGCCAACCACGCGGTCATCGCCGACACCCGCGCCGACCGCGGGCCCGGCCCAGTCGCCGCGGTGCCCGACCTGGCCGGGCCATGAGCCCAGAGCACAAGCCCAGCGGGAACGGCGAACGCGAGCGCGGCCGCCGCCGCGCCGAACCCGGGCAACGCGTGATAGGCCTGCGCCAACCCTGCGACGGCGAGACTCGGCAGCAGCGAGAGCAATGGCTTGCGCAGCCGCAACAACAGCTCGACGCCCAGCAGGCAGGCGACCATCACGGCGAGGGGAACGAAGAGCAGCAGGTCCGGGTCCGGGCGCGCGGGCCAGGTCGACTGGAGGGTGAGCTGCCAGCCGTCGGTGAGTCCGCGGACGATCCCGCGCACCGAGTCACCGGTCGGCAGCCCGGCGACGGTGGTGGAGAACAGCACAGCCTCGATCAGCGCGAGAACCGAGACGAACAGCAGGACCAGTGGTCGCAACGGTGTCAGGACTGGGAAGCGTTCGCACAGCTCGACCCCGGCATAGCAGACGATGACCACGACCAGCGTCGGAACCAGCACCGCGGGCAGCCCGAAGACCGGCGCGAAGAGCAGTCCGGCGATACCGGTGGCGGCCAGGAGACCAGCCACAGCAAGCCGATTCAGACCACCGCCGGTCGGCCGCCGGGACGCAGCAGTCCGATGTGGACCGGGCCCGCGCACGATCTGCCTGGCGGTACCCCCAGGCACCATAGTCCGATTGGCACCATCGGCAAGACCCTGCACAGGCCGCCCGGACACGGCGACCGTCGAACCGCTGTTGACCCGCATCATCCACCCGCCCGAAGCGCGTTCCAGCGGGCCAACGCGCCCAGTGCGTCCACCGCGGTGATCGAGTCGCCGGTGTGGTTGCCGGGGGCGCCCAGTCTGATCACGGTGTCCGGCTGCCACGCGCGCGCCGGGCCGAGGTCGACGCCCGTGCCGGTGATCACGACCAGGCTTCCGCCAGGCCGGGTGGCGGCGAGCGGACGCGGGACCAGACCCACATCGCCCGCGGCGTCCTGGCCGACCTGGCACAGCTCGTCCAGCAACAGCTTGGCCGCCCGCATCCCGCCGCCGACCGGGGTGTCGGTGCCGGACGGGGTGACGAGCCCGCAGTGCTGACCCGCGGTCGCCGCCGCGACCAGCAAAGACGCCGCGACCTCGACCGCCTCCTCGAACATCGTCGGTGTCATCGCGGTCGGGCGGTTGTCCAGGACAACGGTGAACCGGGGCTGCGCGGGGTCGGCGTACTCCCGGATCATCAGCTGCCCGGTCCGCGCGGTCGCCTTCCAATGCAGGTAACGCACTTCGTCGCCGACCACGTACTCGCGCACGGCCCGCAGATCCGCCGACCCGCGCAGCGGCGGGTCGGTGATCGGTCCGACGTGGTGGTGGCGCGGATGTCCGGCGACGGGGGCGCGCACGGCGTGCCTGCGCGGGTACACCCACAACGTCGTCGTACCGCCCGTGGTCACGCCGCTCCTGGCCAGCCCGAACGGGTCGAGCCGGTTCAGCACCAGCGGGCCCACCTGGAGCAAGCCACGCGTGTGGGTCGGCAGTTCGTAGTGGTAGACCGCTTCCGCGCCCGGAGCCAGCGGGCGGACATGGACCCGGTGTTCGGTGTCGCCCACCCGGTCGCCCGCCGCGCAGCCGTGCTGGCCGCCTGCGGTGGGGTTGCGCACCACCAACGTGGCGAGCGCGGGTCTGCCGCGCTCGATCCGGTCCGGGTGCACCGTCCGGCTGACCTCCACCCGGGGCAGCCGCATGGTGGCGGCGATCGCGACGACCACCACGGCGAACGCCACCCCGGCCAGTGAGCGGAACCAGGCATAGCCCGCTGCTTCGCCGACGACATAGCCGACGACGGCGGAGACGACCACGGCCCAGCCGCGTCGGGTCAATCGCACCGCTAACGCCTGGTCGCGGCCATCGGCGCGGCCGTGTCGGCGAGCAGTTCGTCGACCACTTGGGCCGCGGTGCCCTGATTCAACTCGGCGTCCGGGGTGAGCACGAGGCGGTGGCACAGCACGGGATGGGCCACATCCTTGATGTCGTCCGGGATCACGTAGTCCCGCCCGTAGGTCGCGGCCAGCGCCTGGGCCGCGCGGATCAGCGCGATGCTGCCGCGGGGGCTGGCACCGTAGCGGAGCATCGGGTGGGTCCGGCTGGCCGCGGCGAGCCGGACCGCGTACGAGCAGATCTCCGGCGCCAGGCGCGACCGGCGCACCTCCGCGATCACCTGCTCCACTGTCTGGATGTCCACCACCGGGCGCAGTTCGTCCGGGCTCACCCCGGCGCAGTCGGCGAGCACGACCCGCATCTCCGCGGCGTGGTCGGGATAGCCGACCGACAGCCGCATCAGGAACCGGTCCAGCTGCGCCTCGGGCAGCCGGTAGGTGCCTTCCATCTCGATCGGGTTCTGGGTGGCCACCACGAGGAACGGCCGCGGCACGTCGTGGCTGACCGAGTCGACGGTGACCCTGCGCTCGGCCATCACCTCCAGCAGCGCGGCCTGCGTCTTCGGGGTGCCGCGGTTGATCTCGTCGGCGAGCACGACGTTGGCGAAGATCCCGCCGGGGTGGAACTGGAAGCGCTCGGCGTTCTGGTGGTAGACCATCACGCCGGTGATGTCGCCCGGCAGCAGGTCAGGGGTGAACTGGATCCGGTTCCACCGCCCGCCGACGCTGGCCGCGATGCACCGGGCCAGCGTGGTCTTGCCGACGCCGGGCACGTCCTCGATCAGCAGGTGCCCCTCGGCGAAGAACGCCGCGACCGCGAGCCGGACGGTCTCAGGCTTGCCGCGCATCACCGTCTGCACGTTGTCGGCGATGAGGTCGTAGGCGACCCCGGGGGTGGGCGTCACGAGTCTGCACCCTTCTTTCGGCGTGTGATGGCGAGCGCGAGCGGAGCGAGGATGAGGAACCCGCCGCCGGTGCCCTGCGGGGTCGGCACATTGATCCACACGGCGGGGTTGCTCTGGCCCGCCGAGTTGATGGCGACGACTGTGACGTGGTGGTAGCCGGCAGGCCCAGGGACGACCCCGCGAACCGGGATGGTCGTCCTGCCGACGCACCTGGCGGTGGCCTTGAGCTCCGCGCCCGCGCCGATGCCGACCTGACAGGTCGTGCCGGGATCGCCGGTGGTGACGTCGACGGTGACGGCGATCGAGTCCGGTCCGGTCGTGGCCACGCCTGCGATCAGCACCACCGGCGGCGCGGGCGGCCTGGTGAGCGTCGCGGTGCCCGGCGCGCCGGTGACGGTCGGGGAGCCCGCGGGACCGAAGCGGGTGATCGCGCGCACCGTGACCGTCATGGGGCTGGTGAACTCGGTGTACTGGGTGACACCGGTCAGGATCTGCCGGTCGGCCTGGCCGGTCGCGGTGACCAGGTAGTGCACCAGGGTGCCGCCCGCGAGGTCGGCCTGGGTCCAGTTCACCGACGCGACCCCACCTGGGCTGATGCTCGCGGTCACGGTGGGAGCCGAGGCGGCGGCGCGCGGGGTCACCGCCCCCGCGCTGACACCGGGACCGGTGCCCGCCGAGTTACGGGCCGCGACCGTGATCACGTAGGAGGTGCCGTTGGTCAGGCCGCTCACGGTGGCACTGGTCGCCGAGCCGGGCGCGGTCGTCGAACCACCCGGCCAGGACAGCACGTACCCGGTCACCGGGGCACCGTTCGCCGCCGCCGCGGTCCAGGTCACCGCCGCCGATCCCGCCCCGGCCATGGCGTTGACCGCGCCAGGGGCGCCGGGCGGCGTCGCGGGCACTGTCGGCGGCGGCGCAGGCCGGGTCGTGGTGGTCCGGGGCGCAGGCGTCGTGGTCGCCTGCTTAGGACTTGGCTTGGTAGTGGGCTTCGCCGTCGTCGTGGTCGGCGCCGGGGTGCCGGTGTCCGACGGTGTCTGGGTCGGGGTCGACGGGGTGCTCGTCGGCGCCGTGGTCGAGGTGCCCGTGGGCTTGTCGCGCTCGGAGCCGGTGCTCGGCACATTGTCGCCGCCGACCGTGACCGTGCTGACCGAGCCGTTGTCGACGTCGACGACGAGCACGTGCGATCCGTCCGGGCCGTCGACGTAGATCCGCTTGTCCTCGCCGTGCGCCAGCCGCGGCGAACCACCCGACCCGGGAACCTTGGTGCTGCTCTTCTTCTTGCCATGGCCGTCGTAGGTGATCACCTCGTTGCGGGTCTCGTCGACGATCGCGATGGTCTTCGCGCTGGCCACCGGGCCCGCGTAGCGGCCGTCGGGCGGCAGGTCGATCGTCACCGGACGAGCCACCGGGCGATCCTTGGCCAGACCCGCGGTGTCGATCAGGTGCATCCGCTTGCGGTCCGGGTCGAACACGGCCAGCCGACCGCCCGCGTCGCTGTTGGCGACCTGCGCCGAGGCGGGCAGGTCGACCCCGACCGGCATGTTCGCACCGAATCCGTCCGCCCCGACCTCGTGCAGCGTGTCGGAGGTGGTATCCATCAGCACAGGCTTGTCGCCGACCATGGCCAGCGCCCCGCGATGGTCGGTGGCCATCTGCGCCGGGCAGGCCAGCCGCAGCACGTCGGCGGCGAGCTCGCACAGCGCGCCGGTGTCGGTCCGGTGCACCCACAGGGTTCCGTCGCTGGTCGCGACCGGAGTGCCGAGCGGCCCACCCGCCGGGATGATCGCGGGCGGCGTGCTGAGCCGCACGATCCGCCCGGCCGCGCGGTAGACCAGGTACGGGCCGCCCACGACCTCGACCGCCACCGGCCGCTCGTCGGCGGGCGGGGTGATCGCGTCCTCCACGGTCAGCGTCGCCTTGCCGAACACGGTGATCCGCGTCCGGCCGACGACGTAGCCGGAGTTCGGGCCCTGCACGACCTGGCTGCCGCGCTCGGCTCCCGGCACGCTCGCCTGCGCGTCGACCTGGTTGGTGGAGCCGTCGACGTGGAAGACCGACTGGAGTCCCCCGTTGTAGACCCAGTGGCCGACCTGGATGAACTGCAACGCGGGCGTCGGCGAAGTCTGCCCGGCGACCGCCACGCCGACCAGGCCCAGACACCCCGCGACCAGCAGCGCCACGGTGATCCGCGCGCGCGAGACGACACTGAGCCACATCGGTGAGTCGGCGTTGGGGCGGGACGAAGGCATGGTCACCGGCGATCCTGGTCAGTTGGCTGATTATGAACAGCGGTGTTCACCGTAACAGGATGGGGACCAGCCGTGAGCGGTTTCGCCGGTTCCTGCCATGAATCGCCCGTGTCATCGAAATCTCATCCTCCGCACGCACGCTGGACCCCGTGACCGAGCCCCGCGCAGCCACCCCCGACACCCCCCTCGGCACGCCGACGCCGGTACGCCTGCCCTCCTCGGGCGCGGCGATCAACCACCCGGCCATCGACCCGGCACACCATCCACAGGCAGCCATCCACCCGGCCATGGCTTCTGCCCACCAAGCCCACCCGACGCCCGGCCACCAACCCGCCGTCCACCAGCCCCACACGACCGCGCCCCCGCCCCGCCGACCCACCGCGACCGGCCCAGCCGATCAAGCCGACGCGACCGCAGGCCCAGCCCACCAAACCCACGCCGCCGCCTGCCTGCCCCACCCATCCCAGGCCACCATCGACATACCTCACCCATTCCAGGCCACCAGTCGGCCCCATCAAACCCATCCGACCATCGGCAGGCCATACCTCGACGCGACCACCGGCCAGACCCACCAACCCCCGGCGACCGCCAGCCCGCCCCACCCATCCCACGCGACCGTCGGCCCAGCCCATCAAGCCCACGCGACCACCGGCTTCCCCCATCAAGCCCAAGCGACCACCGGCCAGGCCCACCAAGCCCACCCGACCACCGGCCCGGCCCAAGCCCACGCGACCGCCGGCCTGCCCCACCCATCCCACGCGACCACCGGCCAGTCCCATCAAGCCCACGGGACCGTCGGCCTTACTCGGCAGCCGGTCATCGGTCAGGCGAGCGGCCACGGCCACGCCGCCCGTACCCACCAGGCCGCCGCCCGCGACGCCGCGTTCGCCGCCCCCACTACCGCGCCCCTCGGCGCACCCGCCGCCACGGGCGGGCAGCCTGCCTGGACCACCCCAGCCCCTCCAGCAGACACCAACCGCCCCACCCGCTCACCCGCCCCGCCCGACGCCGACCGCCCGAATCCGATTCGGCGACTCCTCGGCGAGATCACCGCTCTGCGGATCATGTGCTGGCAGCTCGTCCTCATCGCCGCGGTGCTGGTCGTCGGCGAACCCTGGTACGTGATCGCCGCCGTCGCGGTCGCCTCGCTGCTGGTCCTGGCTCTCACCGCGGTCCGCCGCCGCGGCCGGTGGCTGCACGAGTGGGTGATGGCGTGGTCGACCTACCTGGCCCGCCGCCGCGTCTGCGAGCTGTCCACCGACGCAGGCCCGGCACTCCTGCGCCATCTGTCCCCCGAGTCGACCGGGATCAACGCGACGGTCAACGGGGAGCCGGTGTTCATGGTCAGCCAGCCGACCGGGCTCACCGCCGTCCTGCTGCCGCGTTCCACGGCGCGGGATCTGACCAAGGCGATCCCTCCGCCGGAGGACCTGCTGCCACCCACCGACGAGCAGGCCCTCGCCTTCGCCGTGCGGGTGGTCCACCACGCGGGCGTCAAGCGGGACCGGCCACCGCGGGTCTGGATCGCGCTCCAAGCCCTGCGGACGGTCGACGCGCACCGCGACGCCGAGGTCACTCTGGCCCTGGGCAACGCGATCCGCCGCGCACACCGGCAGCTCCGCCGCGACGGGCTGCCCACGCGGACGCTCGCCGAGCCCGAGTTGCTCGGCACCCTCGCCGCCCTCTCCCACACCAACTCCGGCCGCGGCCAAGTCCAGGAACACTGGCACCACTGGCGCAGCGGCACGATCCGCCAGGCGACGTTCCGCCTGACCGGCTGGGCCGACCTGCCGCCCAACGTCGCGGGCCAGCTCCTGCGCTGGTTGCTCACCGCCGCCCCCGGGGCCGCCATCACGGTCGCCATCACCGCGACCCGCCCACCGGACCGAACCGACACCGTCGTCGAAGCCGCCCTTCGCGTGGCGACCATGGCCGTTCCCACGCTGACGAGCGCGACCCTCGAACTGACCCGCCTGGCCCGCGAACGCGGAATCACCCTGGAACGCCTGGACGGCCGACACACCACCGGGGTCGCGGCCACCCTTCCTCTTGGCGCCCTTTGACGATCACGGCCAGTCTGTCGGGCGATAGACCAGTGAACATCCGAGGGCTGGTCAACGCCGGCCGCCGACCCCACCGCGGTGCGCGGTCGTGGTCGGCGGCCGGATAGGACAGTCCGGTCAGCAGGTCCGCAGGATCCTGGCGACGATCGTGTCGTTGATCTTGTGCCAGCCGGAGCCGACACAGCGTTTCTCCTTCCCGATCAGCTTGTCGAACTCGACGTAGTACCGCTGCCCGCTGGGAACGTGGAAGCCGTCGATGTCACCCTTGCTCGTGCCGCCCGCCTTGAGCGTGACGATGTCCTTGTTCGCACAAGGACCGTTCGTCGAATGACACCACGATCGGGTGATTTTGACCGGGGTCTTGAGCTTGTTCGCCACCGTCCCATGTGGGCCCGCGGCCGCGGGCGGTGCGGCCTCGGCCTGGGTCGCGGAAGCGCTCGGCGCCATGCTCATCACGCTCATGGCGATGAAGGAAAGCAGTCGGATCGCGTTCATGGTCGGGTCCAATCTGTTTGGGTTGCTGCCGTGAACCGGCGTCACCAACGATGCGGGCGGGTACTTCGCTTGGATGATTTCCCGTATACGGGATGCCGCTGACCTGGCGACTTGACCTAACGTGGGTCTCTCACGACGAGAGGCACGGCGTGGGCAGACGTGGCGTTGAGCCGGTTCCGCACTCGGTGGCAAGTCAGCTGGAATACCGTCACAGCCTCAAGAACCTGATGGCGTGGGCCGGATACCGGACGCTCCAACAACTCCAGGCGGGCGCGGAGCGGCGCGGGGTGCCCATGCCATCGTCCACGGCGAACCGAGCGCTCAACGCGGACAAGCTGCCCACCGCCGATTTCGTCTGCCGGTTCGTGGCCGCGTGCGGCGGTGACGTCGCGCGCTGGATCGACGTGCGGGACCGGCTCGTCGACCGGCGGTACGCGGTGGACCAGCCGCCAACCACAGACGACGACCCAGCAGGCGAAGTCTGCCCATACCCCGGCTTGGCCCCGTTCCAGACCACGCAGGCGGAGTGGTACTTCGGCCGGGAGCGCGTGGTAGCCGATCTGGTCACGCGCCTCACCGAGCGGCTTGACGACCGGTCGCCGCTGTTCGTGGTCGGGCCATCGGGGGTGGGCAAGTCGTCGCTGCTCCGGGCGGGACTTGTCCCGGCACTTCAGCAAGGCCGGTTCCCCGGCTCCCGAACGTGGCGGCACCTGGTGATGACGCCGACCGCGCACCCAGTTCGGGAGTTGACGCGGCAAGTGGCCACGATGTTCGACACGGAGCAGGCCGACGTCGAGGATCGGCTGCGGCAGGCTCCCGACCGGCTGTGGCCCACCGACGAGACCGTGGTCGTGGTCGTCGACCAGTTCGAGGAGCTGTTCACCCACTGCGCCGACGAGGCGGAACGCGCGCTGTTCGTGTCCGCGCTGCGCTCCCCCGCCGTCGTCGTGCTGGCCCTGCGCGCCGACTTCTATGGACACTGCACGGCCTATCCGGAGTTCGTCTCGGCCCTGCGACGCGGTCATCTCCCGCTCGGCGCGATGAGTGCCGCCGAACTGCGGGCCGTGATCGAGAAGCCCGCGGCCGCGGTCGGCATGACGGTCGAGAACGGGTTGGCCGAGCTGATGCTGGCCGAGCTGGGCGCCGAGGACGTCCAGGACGGGCGGCGCTACGAGCCTGGTGCTCTCCCGCTGCTGTCGCACTCGCTGTTCGCGACCTGGCAACAACGTGACGGCAATGCCCTGACCCTGGCAGGCTATCGGCTCACCGGCGGCCTGCGCGGCGCTATCGCCGCCAGCGCCGAGAACGCCTTCCAACGGCTCGATGACCACAGCCAGGCGGCCGCCAAGCGGCTGCTGCTGCGAATGATCCAGATCGGCGACGGCACCGACGACACCCGGCTCGGCCCCGACCGGGCACGACTGGTCGGCGAGACCGACGACCCGACCGCGGACGAGTCGGTGCTGGAGGCCCTCGCCGGAGCCCGCCTGGTCACCTTGAGCGCGAACCGCGCGGAGATCGCCCACGACATCGTGCTGCGCGCGTGGCCGCGGCTGCGCGCCTGGATCGACGGCGACCGCACCAGGCTGCTGGTCCGCCAGCGAGTCGCCGACGCCGCGCGGCAATGGGACCGGGAGGGCCGCCACGACTCGGACCTCTACCGCCAACCGAGACTGGGCGCGTCCAGCCAGTGGGTGAACCCCTCCGACCCGGACTTGCTCCCCACTACGCGCGAGTTCCTCACCGAGTCCGTCCGGCGCGAACACAGTCAGCGCCGCGTCCGACGACGACGCGGGCTGCTCGCCGTCGGTCTCACGGTGGCGGTCGCGATCGCCGCCGCGGTGGCCGTCGAGTCCTATCAGGACGCATCCCGGCAACGCGACATCGCCGCGGCCCAGGTCGCCGCGTACGAGGCGATCGCCCTGCGGAGTGGCGACGCCGACCTGGCGGGTCAGGTCAGTCTCGCCGCGTTCCGCATGGCGCCCGTCGCCGAGACCCGGGGCAGCCTCATCAGCGGCCTGGTCACCCCGAACCCGACGCAGCTCTCCACGGGCAACGCGACAGACGCCGTTCGCTCTGTCGCGTTCAGCGCGGACGGCCGCGTCCTCGCCGCGAGCAAGGGCTCGGTCATCCTTCGGTTCGACGTCGCCGACCCACTGAACCCGAAGCGGCTGCCGAACCTTGAGGGACACGCCAAAACGGTGCGCTCACTCGCGTACCGCCCGGACAACCAGTGGATCGCCGCCACCGGCGAAGACGGCGCGGTGCTGCTCTGGGACCTCGCCACTCCGGCGGTCCCGATACCCGTCGCCAACCACGCGAACCAGGCCTACACGGTCGTGTTCGGCGATCGCGGGAACCTCCTGGCGTCCGCGAGCCTGGACACGACGACCCGCCTGTGGGACGTCCGCGACCCCCGAAACCCCAGCCTCCTCACCACGATCACCCACCCACACGCCGTCTTCGGCGTCGCGATCAGCCCCGACGGCCGCTTGCTCGCCACCGCCGGACAGAGCGACACCGTGCGCCTCTGGGACATCACCGAACCCCGCGAGCCGCGCCAGCTCAGCCACCTTGTCCGACACTCCGGCTACGTCAACACGGTCGGTTTCGCCCCGGACGGCCGAACCCTGGTGAGCACCGGCACCGACGCGACAGCCAGGCTCTGGGACATCACCGACCCGCGGCGACCGGTCCACTTGGCCGTGCTGACCGGGCACACGGCCCCCGTGCACGGGGCCGCCTTCAGCCCCGACGGCCACGCGCTGGTGACCACCAGCGTCGACGTCACCGCCCGGCTCTGGGACATCACCGACCCGGCCCGCCCCACGGTCGTCGCCGCCCCGCTCACCGGCCACACCGACAATGTCTACTCGGCGTCCTTCCATCCCGACGGGCACACCCTGGCCACGGGCAGCCACGACCGGACGGTCAAGACCTGGGAGACCGACGTCGAGCGCGTCGCCGCCCGCGTCTGCGCCCCGACCCGACCCCGGATGACGAGCCAGGACTGGGCCCAGTACTTCCCCGGCTACCACTTCACACCACCCTGCCCTTGACGCGTCAAAGTAAGGTGCATCTTTGCTCACACAGTTGGGCTGCCTGGAGCAGCCAAGGCTATCCGGACCTGAATGCCGTCGAGGATGGTGTCGAGACCGAACGCGAGCGCGTGCTCAGGACTCTGCGTCGCGTTGAAGTGAGCGCCGACCGTGCTGCCGACGCGGCCGGACAGGACAAGGTCCTCGTCGACCATGACCTGTTCGAGGACCGGCGCGACCACGCCCCACCACTCGGCGTCGGACATCCCGGAGTCGGCTTGGGTCCGGGAGGTGCTCCGGTGCGCGCGGGCCGCGCTGTCGACGTGACTCAGCACCAGGGTCAGCGCGGCGTCCATCTCGAGGTCGGACAAACCGATGCCGTCGAGCGGCCGTAGCTCGGTTTCGTACTTGCGGCTGAGGTTCGGCCCAAGGGTCGGCCGGGACGAGCGGATGTCGAACAGCCACGGGTGCCGTTCGTAGAGGTCCCAGTTCCGGGCGGCGACGAATTTCATCGCCTCCCGCCAACCACCGACCCGAGTCGCGGCCTCGACGTCGTTGTCATACAACTCGCCGTAGACCGAGTCGACCATGAGCGCGGTGAGGTCGTCCTTGCCAGGCACGTGCCGGTAGAGCGACATCGCGCCGACGCTCAGCTGGTCGGCCACCTTGCGCATCGAGACGGCGTCGAGCCCGTCGGCGTCGGCGATCTCGATGCCCGCGCGGACGATCGCGGACACCGTGAGGCCGGAGCGGCCCGGCTTGGGGTGATGGCCCCACAACAAGTAGAGGCTGTGCGCCAGGGCCGGGGAAGGTCGCGCCACTGCCGAGTTCTCCTCTTCTTGCGTCTTGCGTACACCGTACCGTACGGTTCCTGCGTACGCCGTACCGTACGGCGTAGCGCACAGGAAGGACCACATGCACGAGACCACCGTGCCGCTGCTGCCCTGCCGGTCCATCGACGAGATCGTCGAGTTCTACGAGATGCTGGGGTTCACCCGGACCTACTACCAGGTCCGCCCCAATCCGTACGTGTCGCTGTCCCGTGAGGGTCTCCGGCTGGACTTCTTCGGCATGCCGGACTTCAAGCCCGAGGACTCCTACGGCTCCTGCCTGGTGCTGGTGCCCGACACCGGCGCTCTGTTCCAGGCCTTCGCCGCGGGCATGCGCGCGGCCCACGGCAAGCTCCTGGTCGCCGGAATTCCCCGGATGACCCGCCCACGCAAGCGAAAGAACGCCGACAACCTGTCCGGCTTCACCGTCATCGACCCCGGCGGAAACTGGATCAGGATCCTCGCCGCCAAGGCCGAACCCGCCGACAAGGAACCACCCCAGACCAAACTCGCCGCCTCCCTCCGCAGCGCCGTGGTCATGGGCGACTCCCACGGCCACGACGAGCAGGCCGCCCGAATCCTGGACAACGCGATCCAGCGGGATCACGCGACCGCGGCACCGGTCGACCTACTGGAAGCCTTGGCCTACCGCGCCGAGCTCGCGGCACGAACCAACGACCCAACAGGCGCGCGCGGCTTTCTGGCCCAGGCAGCCGAGATCCCCCTCACCGACACCGAGCGGGCCGCACTCACCGACACACTCACCAGCCTGCGCGACCTCGCGGCCACCCTGCCTGCCGCCGACGAACCCGCACCCCGACTCGTTGGCGGCCTTTTGGGGCATCAGGACGCCCACCGCGGGTCAGACGTTTGAGAAGGTCAGACGATCCGCAGCAAACCCTCCTGCACGACCGTCGCCACCAGCGTGCCCGACTGCGTGAAGAACCGTCCCGTCGCGAGTCCACGCCCACCTGACGCGCTCGGGGAGACGCAGTCGTACAGGACCCACTCGTCCGCGCGGAATGGGCGGTGGAACCACATGGCGTGGTCGAGGCTCGCGCCCATGACGTTGTCGGTGCCCCAATAGACGCCGTGGCGGGCGAGTACCGAGTCGAGCAGGGTCATGTCCGAGGCGTAGGCCAGGACGCAGACGTGAAGCAGCGGGTCGTCGGGCAGGGTTCCGTCCGCGCGCATCCAGACCTGGTTGCTGGCCTCGCGGGGACCGGACTCGCGGGACAACCAGGGCGGTTCGGACACGTAGCGGATGTCGATCGGGCGGGGGCGGTCGGCGATGCGGCCGAACTTGGCCTTCAGCTCCGGGGTCATCAGGTCGCCGTGGGAGGGCAGGGCGTCCGGTGGGGGCACGTCGGGCATGTCCTCGGCGTGTTCGATGCCGTCCTCGATGATCTGGAAGGACGCCGACAGCGCGAAGATCGCCTTGCCGTGCTGAATCGCCACGACGCGGCGGGTGGTGAAGGAGCGGCCGTCGCGGATGCGGTCGACCTCGTAGACGATGGGGACGCTCGGGTCGCCGCCGCGGATGAAGTAGGCGTGCAGGGAGTGCACGCCGCGTTCCGGTGGGACGGTGCGGCCCGCCGCGACCAGTGCCTGGCCCGCGACCTGGCCGCCGAACACGCGGACCGGGGAATGGCTCGGGCTCACGCCGCGGAAGATGTTCTCCTCGATCTTCTCCAGATCGAGCAGCGCGACCAGCCGGTCGAGGACCTGCTGGCCGCGCGGAACACCATCCGAGGTGAGTGATTCAGCCATGCCGGTCAGTCCTTTCCCGACCGGCGGGAGAACTCAGGCGTGGTCCTCTTCGCCCAGCCGGTGCACTCGGATGAGGTTAGTCGAGCCGACCGTTCCCGGCGGGGAACCAGCGACGATGACCACAAGGTCACCGGGCTGGTAGCGGCCGATCGACAGCATCGAGATGTCGACCTGGCGCATCATCTCGTCGGTGGAGTCCACTCTGGGCACCAGGAAGGTCTCGGTGCCCCAGACCAGCGCGAGCTGGCTGCGCACGCTCGGCTCCGGGGTGAACGCGAGCAGCGGCAGCTTCGTGTGCAGCCGCGCGAGCCGCTTGACCGTGTCGCCGGACTGGGTGAAGGCGACCAGGGCCTTGGCGTTGAGGCGCTCGCCGATGTCGCGGGCGGCGTAGGAGATCACGCCGCGCTTGGTGCGGGGCACGTGTGAGAGCGGCGGGACGGCGTCGGGGGTCGTCTCGGTCTCGACGGCCTCGATGATGCGGACCATGGTGGCCACCGACTCGATCGGGTAGCGGCCGACGCTGGTCTCGCCGGAGAGCATCAGCGCGTCGGCGCCGTCGAGGACGGCGTTGGCCACGTCGGAGGCCTCGGCGCGGGTCGGCCGGGAGTTGTTGATCATCGAGTCGAGCATCTGCGTGGCCACGATGACCGGCTTGGCGTTCTCGCGGGCGATCTGGATCGCGCGCTTCTGCACCACCGGGACGTACTCCAGCGGCAGCTCGACGCCCAGGTCGCCGCGGGCGACCATGACGCCGTCGAAGGCGAGGACGATCGCTTCGAGGTTGTCGACCGCCTCGGGCTTCTCCAGCTTGGCGATGACCGGCAGGCGGCCGCGGCCGACGCGGTCCATCACCTGGTGGACCAGGTCGATATCGGCGGGCGAGCGGACGAACGACAGCGCGATGAAGTCGACGCCGAGGTGTAGCGCGAACTCCAGATCCTCGATGTCCTTCTCGGACATCGCGGGGACCGAGACGTCCATGCCGGGCAGCGACAGGCCCTTGTTGTTGCTGACCTGGCCGCCCTCGAACACCTCGCAGACCACGTCCTGGCCCTCGACGGCGGTGACCACGAGGCCGACCTTGCCGTCGTCGACGAGCAGCTTGTCGCCGACCTTGGCGTCCTTGGCGAGTCCTTTGTAGGTGGTGGAGACCCGGTCGTGGGTGCCCGCGACGTCCTCGACGGTGATCCGCACGACGTCGCCGGTGTTCCACTGGACCGGGCCGCTCGCGAACGTGCCGAGCCGGATCTTGGGGCCCTGCAGGTCGGCGAGCACGCCGACCGCGCGCCCGGCCTCGTCACTGGCGGCCCGGATGAGGTCGTAGATCTCTTTGTGGTCGCTGTGGTGGCCGTGGCTGAAGTTCATCCTCGCCACGTCCATACCCGCGGCCACCAGCTCCCGCAGCTTCTCCGGAGTGGAGGTGGCGGGGCCCATCGTACAAACGATCTTCGCGCGTCGGCTCACGTTTGTGGAGCTTAGCCCGCCCGACTGTACCGATCATGTGGTACCGGCGAGTAGCTTGCGTTTCGATTCAGATTGTTCTTCCAGCGGACATCTGGAGCTGCTTCTGAACGATTCAGTAATGGCGAGTCCGAACCGTCGCCGCAGGCGTCGTTCAGCTGGTGGAGACGCCGACGTGGTCGAAGGCCCACTCGTTGAACGGACGCAGCTGCCGCCAGGCCTTGCGGACCCGGGTGAGGCACTCGCGCTCGTGCAGGACGTCGTCGGGTTCCCACACGCGCACGGCGTAGACCGAGCGGTAGCGGAGCAGGTCGATGCGCGGGTGGTCCTTCGCGAAGCCGCGCGGGGTGGACTTGAGCTGCTCGCCGTGGATCTCCCAGCCCTGACGCTTGAGCGTGGCCAGGATGTCGCGGAGGCGGTCGCCGTGGATCTCCTCGGCGACGGCGGTGCGGAAGCGGGCGAGCTGGTCGGCGGCGAGGTTGAAGCAGCCGCCGCCGGTGCGCAGGCCCGCCGGGCTCACCTCGACGTAGTACGCGCCGCCGCCGCGGCCGGATTCGATGACGCCGCCACAGTTGGTCTTGTACGGGGTCTTGTCCTTGGCGAAGCGGACGTCACGGTAGGGGCGGAAGACCTTGGGCGCCCCGAAGTCGCCGCCGAACTCCTTCTCCAGTTCGGCCAGCAGCGCCTTCATCGGCGCGTGCACGTCGGACTCGTAGGTCGCCTTGTTGGCGTCCCAATAGGTCTTGGAGTTGTCGGCGACGAGCCCGTCGTAGAAGTCGATCGCGTACTCGCCGAACCCGTCGAACGACGGGCTCACACGCGTTCCTCTGGGGTCGAGTCGTGGCAGCGGCGCAGGCGGGCGACCGCGTCGGCGTCGACCTTGAACTCGACGTCGTCGATCGCGCCGATCGGGCGGACCGGGCGCAGGGCGTTGGTCGCGAAGGCGGCGCCGAAGTCGGACAGGTCGGCGGCGAAGACCGGCCGCACCTCGTAGTGCAGTCCGGCGCGGGTGAGGCCGCTCTGGATCAGGCCCATGGCGATCCCGGGCAACGCGGGGGCGCTCGGGAACACCACTGTGTCACCGTCGAGGAAGCAGATGTTCCACGTCGCGCCCTCGCACACCTCGTTGTCCGGGTTGACGAACAGCACGTCGTCGAACCCGGCCTTGCGGGCGAGCCTGCGGTGGTAGGTGGGGCCGAACACCCCGACGTGCTTGATCGTCGGCAGATCGCGCTGATAGGCAGCGGTGCGCACGCGCAGCGGCGGGCCGTCGTCGCCGGGCAGCGCGCCGACGGTGACCTCGACCTGGGGTTCGACATCGGCCTCTGGGGTGCGGCGGTCGAAGTCGGGGGCGAACACGGTCGCCTTGGCGTAGACAGGTTCGGCGTGTCCGTCGACCGCGCGCCGGATCTCGGCGCGCACGACGTCCTCGGCGATGCCCGCGCCGAACACGACCCAGGCGTCGCGGTCGAGTCGTTCGAGGTGGCGGGCCAGGCCGCGCACGCGCCCCTGCTCGACCCGCATCGCTGTGTAGTGGCCGTATCCGGCCCGCTGGTGATCATCTCGCGCGCTCATCGCCCGCAGTCTCGCATGCCGCGCACGGAACGCGGTCCCGTGGACCTAACCCACCAGACCGTGTCGCGCGGTCAACTCGCTCGCGTGCGGCCTGGGTGAATCGCTACCAGCCGAGCCTGCCAACCGCGGCGGTCAGCGCGGCGGTCGCCTCGGGGCACCAGTCGACCTTGTCGGAGGCCACCGCGCGCAGGTCGATCCCGACACCGTCGATGTCGACCCGCACGTCACAGGTGTATTCCAGCTCCTCGACGACCCCGCCCTGCCGGGTGCCGACCGGGACCTGCCGCTTGAACTCGGGCACGTCGCCGGTGGCGAACGACAGCCAGACGCCGCGGAACTCGCCGTCGCCCCAGGCACAGCCGATGTGCCCGTCGGCGTTGTCGCGCCGCGGGTCGGGCGCGGTGTCCTTGAGGATCGGCGCGAGATCCGGCCCGGTGAGCAGCGCGCACGGGTCTACCTCGGCCAGGCTGCGACTGGGGCCCGGCGGAGTCGAGGTCGAGGTCGGTGTCCCACTCGAAGGCGGGGCGGCGGTCGGGGCGGGGCTGGAACACCCGGTGAGCGCGAGGAACGCCAGGACCAGGAACGCGGCTGTCTTCACGCCCCCGATCCTGGCGGACATTCGATCAACGCGCCCACGGCGGGGTGTCGACCGCGGTGCCGTCGGCCATCTTCGGGGTGAAGCCCGCGCGGATCGCGATGTAGGCCGTGGCGGGCTCCGACCCGGCGTTGCGCACCGCGATCGGGTCCCCGGCCAGGACGACCACGGCGTCCCCCGCCGACAGTTCCTCGCCGTCCGGGGTGACCCGGAGCGCGCCCGCGGTGACCATGAAGACCTCGTCCTCGTCGAGCGTGTGCGGCGCGGAGTCGACACCGGGCGCGACCGAGATGCGCCAGGTGCACAGGCCGCCAGAGCCGCGACTGGGCGCGGCCAGGCCGGTGAACTCGATACCGGGCAGTTCGAAGCGTGGTGCGTCCGCGGCCTTGATGACGGCCATGGGTTTCCTCCAGATAGACAAGTCAGCTTGACCAAGTTTGCTTGTCTATAGTTGCCGACATGGCCACCGACGCGCAACCCATCGACCTCGGCATCCTGCTCGCGCTCGGCTGGCAGGAGTTCGTCCGCGAACTGCGTGCCGCGCTGGACGAGCAGGGGTTCACCGACCAGGGCCGCTCGGACGGCTATGTGCTGCGCGCCCTCAGCGCGGCACCGATGACCGTCAGCGACCTCGCCGTCCGGCTGGAGATCACCAAGCAGGGCGCGGGGCAGATCGTCGACGACATGGAAGCGCGCGGCTACGTCGAGCGGCGGCCCGATCCGTCCGACAAGCGCGCGCGACTGCTGCACCTGTCCGCGCACGGCCAAGCCGCGTTGGCCGCGGCTCGCGAGTTCCACCGCCGCTACGAGAAGCGACTGGTCCGCGAGCACGGCGCCGCAGCCGTCCGAGGTCTGCGGGACCTGCTCACCGCGATGGCCGGACCCGCGGCCACCCCCGACCCCCGACTTCGGGCGCTCTACACCTGAATTACGACACTGTTTCGATTTTGTTAGCCCAGGGAACAGCCCGCGCAGTCCTCGGGAACAAGATTCTTTGACACCGAAGTGCGACACGGGTCACTGTCGGCAAAGGAAGCTACTCCTCAGTAGCTTTGACCGATGTCTCCGGGAGTTCACCGTGACGTTTCGATTGACCCGCCGCATCGGCGTGGCGACAGCCGCGGCCGCCATGGCGATCGCGGGCGTGGCCGCCATCCCGTCCGCCCAGGCCGCCGAGGCCGTGCCGTTCTACTCGACGCCCGCGACCCTGCCTGGGGCCAACGGCGACATCGTGCGCAGCGAGCCGTCGATCTTCTACCTGGACCCGATCAAGCTGATCAAGATCGACGCGAACGTCCAGCGGATCATGTATCGGACGACCGACCGGCTCGGCAAGGCGATCGCGGTCACCGGCACGGTGATCGTCCCCAAGTCGCCGTGGGTCGGCATCGGCCAGCGGCCGATTGTCGGCTACGCGGCGGGCACCCAGGGCGTCGGCGACCACTGCGCGCCGTCACGGCAGTTGACCGTCGGCACCGAATACGAGGGCCCCTTCGTCTCCGGCCTGATCGCGCGCGGCTACGCGGTCGCGATGACCGACTACCAGGGCCTGGGCACCGACGGCGACCACACGTACATGAACCGGATCGTGCAGGGCACCGCCGTCCTGGACTCGATCCGCGCCGCCCAGCGGCTGCCCGGGACCGGCCTGCCCACCGGCGGCCCGGTCGCGATCCACGGCTACTCCCAGGGCGGCGGCGCCGCGGCCGCCGCCGCCGAGCTCGCCCCGACCTACGCCCCGGAACTCAAGCTCAAGGGCGTCTCCGCGGGCGCCGTCCCCGCCGACCTGTTCGACGTGGCGAAGAACCTCGACGGCGGCCTGTACGCGGCGTTCCTGGGCTACGCGACGGTCGGGCTCACCTCGGGCTACGGCTACGACCCGACTCCCCTGCTCAACGCCACGGGCGCCAAGTTCTTCAACGAGGTCAAGGAGCACTGCACCCTCCAGGCCCTGCCCCGGTTCGCGTTTCAGAAGTCGGCGTCGCTCACGGCGGACGGCAAGTCGATCCCGGAGGTGTTGAACTCCAACCAGCAGCTCAGCAACATGGTGGCCGAGCAGCGGATCGGCAAGGTCAAGCCGACCGTGCCCATCCTGATCTCGCACTCCGCGCTCGACGACGCCATCCCGTACGCCACCGGCAAGCAGCTCGCGCGGGACTGGTGCGCCAAGGGCGCCGACGTCCGGTTCGCCCCGAACCTCGGCCCGACCCACGTCGGCGGCGCGATCGCGAGCTACCCCGGCGCGTTCGCCTGGCTGGAGGCCCGGTTCGCCGGACTCCCCACGATCTCCAACTGCTGGGTGGTGCCCTTCCTTTAGGCCGTACTACCGCACGGTTACGGCCGAATGGACCACTTCCTTAGTACGGGGAACAGCGGCGACAGTGCGGCTGAACAACGTTCGTTGACTTGATATTGCGATCCACGTCACTGTCTGAACACGAAGTTACCGCTCGGTAGCGCGTCCCGACGTTTCCGGGAGTTCACTGTGACGTTTCGTTTGACCCGTCGTATCGGTGTGGCGGCATCCGTGGCAGCGCTGGCTGTCGCGGGTGTCGTCGCCGCTCCGGCACTCTCCGCCGAGGAAGCCCCGTCGTTCTACTCGACGCCCGCGACCCTGCCCGCGGCCAACGGCGACATCATCCGCAGCGAGTCGTCGATCTTCTACCTGGACCCGATCCAGCTGATCAAGATCGACGCCAACGTGCAGCGGATCATGTACCGCACGACTGACCGCGTGGGGACGCCGATCGCGGTCACCGGCACAGTGATCGTCCCCAAGGCCCCGTGGATCGGCGTCGGCCAGCGGCCGATCGTCGCCTACGCGGCGGGCACCCAGGGACTGGCCGACGACTGCGCGCCGTCGCGGCAGATGAGCGTCGGATCGGAGTACGAGGGCCCCTTCGTCTCCGGACTGATCGCCCGCGGCTACGCCGTGACGATCACCGACTACCAGGGCCTTGGCACCGAGGGTGACCACACCTACATGAACCGGGTCGTGCAGGGCCGGGCGGTCCTGGACTCGATCCGCGCCGCGCAGCGACTGCCCGGAACCGGTCTGGCCACGGGCGGCCCGGTCGCCATCCACGGTTACTCCCAGGGCGGCGGCTCCGCCGCGTCAGCCGCCGAACTCCACCCCACCTACGCCCCGGAACTCAAACTCAAGGGCGTGTCCGCCGGAGCCGTCCCCGCCAACCTGTTCTCGGTGGCGGACAACCTCGACGGCGGCCTCTACATGGCGTTCCTCGGCTACGCGATGGTCGGGCAGTCCGCGGGCTACGGCATCGATATCACTCCGCTGCTCAACGCCGAGGGCCAGAAGTTCATGAACGACGTCAAGGTGCCGTGCACGCTCGGGGCCATCCCGCAGTTCGCGTTCAAGCAGTCGACGTCGCTCACCGCGGACGGCAAGTCGATCACGTCGCTGCTGAACACCAACGCACAGCTGAAGAACATCATCACCGAGCAGCGGATCGGCAACCTCAAGCCGACCGTGCCCGTCCTGATCTCGCACTCGGTGCTCGACGACGCCATCCCGTACTCCAACGGCAAGCAGCTCGCGCTCGACTGGTGCGGCAAGGGCGTCGATGTCCGGTTCGCCCCGAACCTCGGCCCGACCCACGCGGGCGGCGCGATCGCCGGTTACCCCGGCACGTTCGCCTGGCTGGAAGCCCGGTTCGCCGGACTCCCCACGATCTCCAACTGCTGGGCGGTCCCGATCCTCTAGTGCGGATCATCTAGCGGCAGAGGGTTCCCATCAGATCTTGGGGACCGTCCACACAGGGCAGATAACCGGCGCGGCGAAGGATGTTCTTCGCCGCGTCGGTGTTCGTGTAGTCGATCATGGAGTCGACGAGCCCGCCGTCCTGCGGCTGGCCGTAGGTGTAGAAGTACTCCACCGCCCAGAACGGGTAGCCGCGCTTGACCACCGAGTCGAGGTCGGGATCCCGGTTGTCGAGCTTGATCCGGTTGAGGTTGGTGTACTTGGTCGTCGCGGTGACCTCGGCGTAGCCGATGGCGCCGGGCAGGCGGTCGACCTGGTCGAGCAGCTCCGAGGTCTTGTAGTGCTCGCAGCGGGTCACCTTGGCGTTGGGGTCGCGGTTGCGGTGGGTGCAGTCGTCGGAGGACAGGGCGGGCTCGGAGCGGCCGAGGACCTTCTCCTCGAAGGCCAGCCGGGTACCCGATCCGGCGCCGCGGCTGACGATGCTGATGGGCAGGTCCGGGCCGCCCACCGCGCTCCAGTCGGTCACCTCGCCCGCGAAGATCGCTTTGAGCTGGTCGGCGGTCAGCTCGTGTTTGCCGGTCTCCTTGTTCACCACGACCGCGAACGCGACCACACCGAGCGGGTGCGGGGTCAGGTTGTGGTAGTTGCGGGAGGCCGGTCCGTCGGACATGGCGATCAGCGCCTCGCGGGACTCGGCGTCGTTGCGGCCCGCGTTGTCGAGTTCGCGCAGGCCGTCGAGGCTGCCCTGGCCCGCGACGCTGATCTCGGCCTCGTCGCACTGGTCGCGGTAGGACTGCACGATCTCCTTGGCCACCGGGTCGAACGCGCTCGACCCGGTGATCTTGATCGTGCCGGGGGCGCACGTCGTGGTCCGCGGACTCCACGGCGCGCTGATGAGCAGAGCGAGGGACGCGCCGACGGCGAGCAGTGCCGTGCCGCCGAGCACCAGGCTGCGGTTGCTCGGTCCGTCACCCCGGGTGGTGTCGTGGACGATCTTGCCGCCACTGAGGAAGCCGTCGCAGGTCACGGCCTGCTTGATGGCCGGGTCAGGCTTGCCGGTGAGCAGCACGAGCACCTTGATCCGGTGCTTGCGGTTGAGCGGCACCTTCGGCAGTAGGAGCTCGGTGACGTCGACCGGCGGCCACGAGTCCTCCTGGGCCAGCAGCTTGGCCAGGATCTGGTCGGCCTCGATCACCTTGGCGTCGACCACCCGCCTGCCCGCGAACTCCAGGGTCAGCGGGACCCGCAGGTCCTCCTCGCGGATCTCCCGGCTGCCGGTGTTCATGATGCGCACCAGCGCGAAACTCGGGTCGACGAGGTCGCGGCCCTGGTAGCTCCACTCGACGGCGATGTCGTTGTTGTGATCGGGCGTCACGCCGATCGGGGTGTCCAGGTGGACCCGGTAGCTGATCCGCTTGCGCTTGCGCCACCACGCGACCAGGAACCCGACCAGCGTGACCGCCAGCGTCACCATGCCTGCCGTGGCTTCCAGGTTGCTCGATAACCAGGACAGCCCAGACGATCCGTCGCTCACGGTGCGCCACCTCCCTGGCGCCGAGCGTAAAGACACGTCAATGCCCAGGTGGCCGCTTCACCGACCGTTAGCCCGATGTTCAGCGCACGGCGAGCGGCAGCGCGTTCGGGTGCACGGGCGCGGGCAGATCCGACGCTCCGGTGAGGAACGCGTCGACCGCGTGGGCGACCGAGCGGCCTTCGGCGATCGCCCAGACCACCAGCGAAGCGCCGCGGTGGGCGTCGCCGCAGACGAACACGCCGGGCGCGGCGGTCTGCCAGTCGGCTCCACAAGAGAGAGTCCCGCGCTTGGTGAGCGACAAGCCCAAGCCGTCGAGCAGCGGCAGGTGTTCGACGCCGTCGAAACCGATGGCCAGCAGCACCAGGTCGGCGGGCAGCACGTGCACGTCGTCGCTGACCGGCACGACCTCCCGCACACCGTCCACTTTGCGCACCTCGACCTCGCGCAGCTGCACCGAGGTCAGGATGCCGTCGGAGCCCGCGAACTTGTCCACCGCGACGGCGAACCGGCGCTCACCGCTCTCCTCGTGCGCCGGGTAGGTGCGCAGGATCCACGGCCAGACCGGCCACGGCGACCGGTCGTCGTCGCGGTCGTCGGGCGGACGCGGGTACTGGTCGAGCTGCACGACGCTGGCCGCGCCCTGACGGGTCGCGGTGCCGTAGCAGTCGGCCCCGGTGTCGCCGCCACCGATGATCACCACATGCTTGCCGCGCGCGTCGATCGGGGTCGGGCCGTCGCCCTCGATCTGCTTGTTGGCGGGGACGAGGTGATCCATCGCCAGGTGTACGCCCCGCAGGTGCCGCCCGGGGATGTCCGGCGCGTCCCGCCCGCGCAGGGCGCCGACGGCGAGCACCACCGCGTCGAAGCGAGCGCGCAGTTCCGCCACCGACAAGTCGACGCCGACCTCGCAGCCGGTGACGAACTTGGTCCCCTCGGCCCGCAGCTGCGCCAGCCGCCGGTCGAGGACGCGCTTCTCCATCTTGAACTCGGGGATGCCGTAGCGCAGCAGGCCGCCGAGCCGGTCGTCGCGCTCGAAGACGGTGACCTCGTGGCCCGCCCGCGTGAGCTGCTGGGCCGCGGCTAGCCCGCCAGGACCGGAGCCGACGACCGCGACCCGGCGCCCGGAGGACACAGTGGACACCCGGGGCTCGACGTGGCCGCGCTCCCAGGAGACGTCGGCGATGGTGTTCTCCACCCGCTTGATCGTCACCGCGCCACCGGAGTCCGGCGAGATCGCCAGCACGCACGCGGACTCGCACGGGGCCGGGCACAGCCTGCCGGTGAACTCGGGGAAGTTGTTGGTGGCGTGCAGCCGGTCGCTGGCCTGCCCCCAGTCGCCCTGGCGGACCAGGTCGTTCCACTCTGGGATGAGGTTGCCCAGGGGGCAGCCCGCGGCGCCGGAGTGGCAGAACGGAATGCCGCAGTCCATGCAGCGGGTGGCCTGGGCGCGGACCTGCTGGTCGCGCTCGGCGGGTGCCTGGTCGCGGTAGACCTCGCGCCAGTCGCCGAGCCGGTCGGCGACGGGCCGCTTGGGCGCGTCCTGGCGGGGATGCTTGAGGAAGCCGCTCGGGTCAGCCACGGGACGCCTCCATCACGGCCTCGTCGACGTCGCGCCCCTCAACCCTGGCCAGGCGCATCGCCTCCAGCACCCGCTGGTAGTCGCGCGGCATCACCTTGGCGAACACCGCGGCCCGCCGCGTCCAGTCGCCCAGCAACGAGGCGGCCACGGCCGACCCGGTGAGCGCGTGGTGGCGGCTGACGATCTCGCGCAGCCACCGCAGGTCGTCGGCCAGTGGCCGCTGGATCTCCACCATCGCCGGGTTCACCGCGGCGGGGTCCAGGTTCAGCACGTAGGCGATCCCGCCGGACATCCCCGCGGCCAGGTTGCGCCCGGTCGGACCGAGCACCACGGCCCGCCCGCCGGTCATGTACTCGAAGGCGTGGTCCCCCACGCCCTCGGCGACGATGACCGCCCCGGAGTTGCGCACCCCGAAGCGTTCCCCGACCCGCCCGCGCAGGAACACCTCACCGCTCGTGGCGCCGTAGGCGATCACGTTGCCCGCGATCACCTGCCGTTCGGCGGCGAACGGCGCGTCGGGGTGCGGGCGGACGATGATCCTTCCCCCCGACAATCCCTTGGCCACATAGTCGTTCGCGTCGCCGATCAGCTCCAGCGCGATTCCGTTGGGGAGGAACGCGCCGAGCGACTGGCCCGCCGAGCCGGTGAGGGTGACGTGGATGGTGTCGTCGGGCAGGCCGTCGCCGTAGCGGCGAGTGACCTCGGCGCCGAGCAGGGTCCCCACGGTGCGGTTGACGTTGCGGATCGGGACTTCCAGCCGGACCGGAAGGGCGTCCTCCAGTGCGGGCTCGGCCAGTCGCAGCAGCGTGCGGTCGAGGGCCTGGTCGAGGCCGTGGTCCTGGGCGCGGATGCGCCTGCGCGGGCCCGCGTCGGCTGGCATGGCGAAGATCGGGCTCAGGTCGAGGCTCTCGGCCTTCCAGTGTTCGGCGGTCTCGTCGACCCCGAGCAGCTCCGCGTGGCCGACGGCGTCGTCGATCGTGCGGAAGCCCAGTGCCGCGAGGTACTCGCGCACTTCCTGCGCCACGAACCGGAAGTAGCTGACGACGTGATCGGCTTGCCCGGTATACCGTTTGCGAAGCGAAGGGTTCTGCGTGGCGACGCCGACCGGGCAGGTGTCGAGGTGGCAGACCCGCATCATCACGCAGCCCGCCACGACCAGGGGCGCGGTGGCGAAGCCGTATTCCTCGGCGCCGAGCAGGGCGGCGATGACGACGTCGCGGCCGTTCTTGAGGGCACCGTCAACCTGGACGGTGATCCGGTCGCGCAGCCCGTTGAGCATCAGCGTCTGCTGGGTCTCGGCGAGTCCGACCTCCCACGGCGTGCCCGCGTGTTTGAGCGAGTTGAGCGGGGAGGCGCCCGTGCCGCCGTCGTGGCCGGAGATCAGCACCACGTCGGCGTGCGCCTTGGACACGCCTGCCGCGACCGTGCCGACACCCGCCTCACTGACCAGCTTGACGTGCACGCGCGCGTTCTCGTTGGCGTTCTTGAGGTCGTGGATGAGCTGGGCGAGATCCTCGATGGAGTAGATGTCGTGGTGCGGCGGCGGCGAGATCAGCCCGACGCCCGCGGTCGAGTGCCGGGTGCGCGCGATCCACGGGTAGACCTTGTTCGGCGGCAACTGCCCGCCCTCACCCGGCTTGGCGCCCTGCGCCATCTTGATCTGGATGTCGTCGGCGTGCACCAGGTACTCGCTGGTCACGCCGAACCGGCCGGAGGCCACCTGCTTGATCGCCGAGCGGCGCGCGGGGTCGTGCAGCCGGTCGGCGTCCTCGCCGCCCTCGCCGGTGTTGGAGCGGCCGCCGATGCTGTTCATCGCGATCGCCAGGGTCTCGTGTGCCTCGGCCGAGATCGAGCCGTAGGACATCGCGCCGGTGTTGAACCGGCGCAGGATCGACTCGACCGGCTCGACCTCGTCGATCGGGATCGGCGTGCGGCCCTCGGTCCTGAGCGCGAACATGCCGCGCAGCGCGCCGCCCTCGCGGTTGAGCCGGTCGACCTCGGCGGAGTACTCGCGGTAGACGTCCTCGCGGCCGGTCTTGGTCGCGTGCTGCAGCAGGAACACCGTCTCCGGGGTGAACAGGTGCAGCTCACCCTCGCGCCGGTAGGCGTACTCGCCGCCGACCTCCAGCCGCCGGTGCACCCGGTCGGTCGGGTTCTCCGGGTGGGCGCGGCGGTGCCGGGTGGCGGCCTCGGCCGCGAGCACGTCGAGCCCGACGCCGCCGAGCTTGGACTGGGTGCCGGTGAAGTACTCGTCGAGCAGGTCCTGGGCCAGGCCGAAGGACTCGAAGACCTGGGCCGCGGTGTAGGCGCCGACAGTGGAGATGCCCATCTTCGACATGATCTTGAGGACGCCCTTGACCAGCGCCTGCACATAGCGCCGGATCGCCGTGCGGGCCTCGACCCCGGTGACCGAACCGCGGGCGATCAGGTCCTCGATCGTCTCGAACGCCAGGTACGGGTTGACCGCCGCGGCGCCGAAGCCGAGCAGCAGCGCAACGTGGTGCACCTCGCGCGCGTCGCCGCTCTCCACGACCAGCGCGACCCGCAGCCGCTCCTTCGTGCGCACGAGGTGGTGGTGAACCGACGACACGAGCAGCAGCGACGGGATCGGCGCCATCCGGTGATCGGAGTCGCGGTCGGACAGCACGAGGATGCGCGCGCCGCCCTCGATCGCCTCCGACGCCTCCCTGCGGACCCGGTCGATCGCCGCAGCGAGCGCTTGTCCGCCGCCGTCCACCTCATACAGTCCAGATAGGACAGTGCTGGCGTAGCCGGGCAGGTCGCCGTCGTCGTTGACGTGGATGAGCTTGGCCAGCTCGTCGTTGTCGATCACCGGGTACGGCAGCTGGATGTGCCTGCACGAGGCCGGGCCGGGCTCCAGCAGGTTCTGCTCCGGGCCCATGATCCGCTGCACCGAGGTGACGATCTCCTCGCGGATGGCGTCCAGCGGCGGGTTGGTCACCTGGGCGAAGTTCTGCTTGAAGTAGTCGTAGAGCAGCCGCGAGCGCCGCGACAGCGCCGCGGGCGGGGTGTCGGTGCCCATCGAGCCGATCGGCTCGGCGCCGGTCACCGCCATCGGCGTGATGAGGATCTTCACCTCCTCCTCGGTGTAGCCGAAGGTGAGCTGGCGGCGCAGGACCGACTCGTGGGTCTGCACGACGTGCTCGCGGTCGGCCAGATCGGCGATCTTGAGCAGGCCCGCGTGCAGCCACTCCTCATAGGGCAGCTGGTTGGCGAGCTCGGCCTTGACCTGGTCGTCGTTGACGATCACCCCGGCCGCGGTGTCCACAAGGAACATCCGGCCGGGCTGCAGCCTGCCCTTGGCCACGACATCGGCGGGCGGCAGTTCGAGCACCCCGGACTCGCTGGCCAGCACGATCCGGTCGTCGCGGGTGCGCCACCAGCGGGCCGGGCGCAGGCCGTTGCGGTCGAGCAGGGCGCCCACCACCGTGCCGTCGGTGAACGTCACGCAGGCCGGGCCGTCCCACGGCTCGATCAGGCTGGAGTGGAACTGGTAGAAAGCGCGGCGCTTGGGGTCCATCGTCGCGTGGTTCTCCCACGCCTCCGGGATCATCATCAGCACCGCGTGCGGCAGGCTCCGGCCGCCCAGGTGCAGCAGCTCCAGCACCTCGTCGAACGAGGCCGAGTCCGACCCACGAGGGTCGACGATCGGGTAGAGCCGGGTCAGGTCGCCCGGGATGAGATCGGACTCCAGCAGCGCCTCACGGGCCCGCATCCGGTTGCGGTTGCCGCGCACGGTGTTGATCTCGCCGTTGTGCGCGACGTAGCGGAACGGGTGGGCCAGCGGCCACGACGGGAACGTGTTGGTGGAGAACCGGCTGTGCACCAGGGCGATCGCGCTGGTCAGCCGCTCGTCGCGCAGGTCGGGGAAGAACGCGGGGACCTGCTCGGTGGTGAGCATGCCCTTGTAGACCAGGGTGCGGGCCGACAGGGACGGGAAGTAGACGCCGCAGCCCGCCGTGGCGCTGTCGCGTTCGACGCGTTTGCGCAGGCAGAACGCGAGCCGGTCGAGGTCGACACCGGCCGCGCCGGACTCGGCGACGACGAAGGGCATGGCGAAGTGCGGCATCACCGAGCGCGCGGTCGGGCCGATCCCGGCCGCGTCCGGGTCGACCGGCACCTCCCGCCAGCCCAGGACCCGCAGGCCCTCCTCCTCGGCGGTGCGCTCGACCAGTTCGACGGCCTTCGCGCGGGCGTCGGGGTCGACCGGGAGGAACGCCAGGCCCGTGGCGTAGTGGTGGCCGTGGTCGGTGGAATCGGGCAGCTCGACTTCGGCGACCGCGCGCAACAGCGCGTCAGGCAGTTGCACGAGGATGCCCGCGCCGTCGCCACTGGTCGGCTCGGCCCCGGCCGCGCCGCGGTGTTCGAGGTTGGCCAACGCGGTGAGGGCGTCGGTGACGATGGCGTGGGAGCGCCTGCCGTGGATATCGGCCACCATGGCCACCCCACAGGCGTCGCGCTCCGCCGCGGGGTCGTAGAGCCCCGCGCGCGGCGGGAGAGCGGAGAAGATCATCTGCGCCGGCCTTCCAATCCTGCTGTCGCGCTCAAGGGTGGCTTCGCCGAGGGCGGAAGCCACTCTGGGCGCGGGACGGCAGCGGCCCGCGGTGTCCCAAGTTTAACAGTCCTGAAACGAGTCAGCCGGGTCGGCGGCGCGGCCCGACTGGGCTGCTACGACCAGAACCTCCCCGACCCGGCTTCGGGTGGGGAGGTTCTGGGGTGTCGATCGCGCTGTGAGCGCTACGCGTCCTTGGTCGCAGAAGCGGAGTCCTTGGCCGTGTCGTCCGCGGCGTCGTCGCTGTCCTGGGTCTCGGCGGCCTTGTCGGTGCCGTCCGCGCCGTCGGCGTCCGCGTCATCGGATTCGGCGCCGCCGTCAGCCGCTGTCTCGGTGTCGGTCAAGTCCACAGTGGACAGGTCTTCGCGGCCGCCGCGCTTGCGGGCGATGACGAAGTACACGATCGCGCCGACGAACAGCAGTGCCGAGGTGAACACGTTGATCCGCAGCCCGGCGACCAGGGTGGCCGGGTCGGTCCGCATCATCTCGATGATCCCGCGGCCGAGGGTGTACCCGGCGACGTAGAGGGCGAACACGCGGCCGTGACCCAGCCGGAACTTGCGGTCGGCCCACACGATGAACGCGGCGACCAACAGGTTCCAGATCAGCTCGTAGAGGAAGGTCGGGTGGACCGGGCTGTTCTCGATCAGCGTGTGCGTCGGCTCGGCCACGCCGTTGAGCGGGTCCTCGATGCCGAACTCGTTGACCCGGCGGTAGATCTCCAGGCCCCACGGCAGGTCGGTCGGACCGCCGAACAGCTCCTGGTTGAAGTAGTTGCCGATCCGCCCGATCGCCTGCGCGACGACGATGCCGGGCGCGACCGCGTCGGCGAATGCCGGCAGCGGGACACCCTTGCGCTTGCAGCCGAGCCAGGCACCGACGCCACCGAGCGCGATGGCGCCCCAGATCCCGAGCCCGCCGTCCCAGATCCGCAGCGCGTCCAGCGGGTTCTTGCCCTCACCGAAATACCGGTAGTAGTCGGTCGCGACGTGATAGAGCCTGCCGCCGACCAGCCCGAACGGCACCGCCCACACGGCGACGTCGATCACCGTCCCCGGTGTCCCGCCCCTGGCGATGAGCCGCTTCTCCCCCCACCAGATCGCCACGATGATGCCCGCGATGATGCACAGCGCGTAAGCGCGCAGCGGCAAGGTCACGAACCCGAGGTCCAGCTGCCAGACACCGCGGTCGGGGCTGGGGATGTTCGCCAGGAACATGGAGGTAGCGCTCGTCACGGGCCCCACCGTAACGGCCCGCTGTCTGCCCACCGTGAAGAGGTGCCACGCGGCCCATCCAGGAGCACAATGCGCCCATGCCGAGCGTCGATGACAACCTGAACCAGTGGTCGAACCATGAGTGGTCCTCGGGCGGTGACGAGTGGTCGGTCGGCTACGGCGGCACCGAGTCCATGTGGACCTGGGCCATCCGCCCCCGCATCGGCGCGTTCCTGCCCGCGGCGCACGTTCTGGAGATCGCCCCCGGGTTCGGCCGGATCACCCAGTACCTGGCCCCGTCCACCCCGCGGCTGACCGTGGTCGACCTGACCCAGCGCTGCATCGACGCCTGCAAGGAACGCTTCAAAGAACTCGACCACATCGAGTACCACGTCAACGACGGCCGCTCCCTGGCGATGGTGCCCGACGACTCGGTCGACTTCGTGTTCAGCTGGGACTCGCTGATCCACGTCGAGGAGGACGTCATCAAGAGCTACCTGGAGCAGCTCGCGACCAAGCTCGTCCCCGGTGGCACCGGCATCCTCCACCACTCCAACATGGACGCCTACCGCGGCGCCGACGGCGAGCTGACCGTGGAGAACGTCCACTGGCGCGCGGCCAGCATGTCCGCGGCCAAGTTCCGCGGCTTCTGCCGGGACGTCGGCCTGCGCTGCCTGGTCCAGGAACTGGTTCCGTGGGGCGGCCCCGAGTTCACCGACTGCATCTCGGTCTTCCGCCGCGAGTCGCCCGGCCTGCTCCGACGGCCGCACGTGATCGAGAACCACGACTTCTTCGCCCAGGTCCAACAACACCGCGCCGCCGACATCCGGGCGCTGACCAGGGCTTATCGGGAGCTGTGAGTCAGGGCAACTCGATGTCGACCAAGAACGGCTCGTCGAACCGCAGCCGCCCGACCTTGCTGGAGGTCACCTCGACGTACCCGTCGCCTTCGAGCCGGAACAGCGTGGCGGTCGACGGCCTTTCGCCAGGATCCACGAGGAGGTAGAAGGGAACACTGGCCTCGGCGTAGAGCACCCGCTTCTGCGCCACGTCATACGACCGCGACGACGGCGAGATGATCTCGACCGCCATCAGGAGGTCAGGCACCCGGAGGTAGAGATCGTCCTGCCCGGCACAGGTCATGACCGCGATGTCAGGAATCAACAGGCGCTCTGGGCCGAGAACAACGTTCACGACGGGCAAGACCTCTAGGTGCTTCGGCACCTGGCGGTCCAGAGCGATCGAGAGACGCAGCAGTACCCGTTGATGCCTGTTCCCTGGTCCAGGGCTCACGACGAGCGCCCCGTCGATCAGTTCTACTCGCGGCCCAATGTCCTCGGGCATCGCCAGTACCTCAGCCAGGGTCCACGGCAGCGGGTGGTTCGGCAGCGTTGGCTGGTCCATGGCGCCACCATGATCGGCCGCACCGGCAGAATCGGCCGCTCAGCCCGGCATTCCCGACTGATTCACCCGATGGTGGTCGGCGCCCGCCGTACGCCCGCCGCGAGTTCGGTCGCCAGCGCCCGGACCGCGTCCGCGCCTTCCCGGACCGCGCTCACGAAGGCCGAGCCCACGATCACCGCGTCCGCGAACCCGGCGACCTCAGCCGCCTGTGACCCCGACCGCACGCCCAAGCCCACCCCGATCGGCAGCTTCGTGTGCTCCCGGGTGCGCTGCACCAAGCCCTCAGCCGCCCCGCCGACCGCGTCCCGGGCACCAGTCACGCCCATGACCGCCGTCGCGTAGACGAAGCCCGACGACGCCGCGACTGTGCGGGCGATGCGCTCCTCCGTCGATGAAGGGGCCACCAGGAAGATCCGGTCCAGCCCGTGTTCCTCGGACGCGGCCAGCCACGGGGCAGCCTCGTCGGGGATCAAGTCCGGAGTGATGATGCCGTGCCCGCCCGCGGCCGCCAGGTCACGCGCGAACGCGTCGACGCCGTAGCGGTGCACCGGGTTCCAATAAGTCATCACGACGGCCTGACCGCCGTGCGCCGTCACGGCCTCGACCACGCGGAACACGTCGCGGAGGCGGAAGCCCGCGCGCAGGGCCTCGTCGGCGGCGGCCTGGATGGTCGGGCCGTCCATGACCGGGTCGGAGTAGGGCACGCCGATCTCGACGAGGTCGCAGCCGCCGTCGATCATGGTCTTGATCATGTCGATCGAGCCGTCGACGGTCGGGAAGCCCGCGGGCAGGTAGCCGACGAGAGCGGCACGCCCCTCGGCGCGGGTGCGCTCGAACAGTGGGGCCAGGCCCATCAGGACTCCTCGTAGAAACCGAAGTACTTCGCGGCCGTGTCCATGTCCTTGTCACCGCGTCCGGACAAGTTGACCAGGATCAACGCCTCCGGGCCGAGTTCCTGCCCGAGCTTGAGCGTCCCGGCCAGGGCGTGCGCCGACTCGATGGCCGGGATGATGCCCTCGGTGCGCGACAGCAGCTGGAACGCGGCCATGGCCTCGTCGTCGGTGACCGAGCGGTACTCGGCGCGCGCGGTGTCCTTGAGCCACGAGTGCTCGGGGCCCACGCCGGGGTAGTCCAGGCCCGCCGAGATCGAGTACGCCTCGATCGTCTGGCCGTCCTCGTCCTGCAGCAGGTAGGACATGGCGCCGTGCAGCATGCCGGGCGTGCCCTCGCTCAGGGTCGCGCCGTGTTCGCCGGACTCGATGCCGTGGCCGCCGGGCTCGATGCCGATCAGCCGGACGTCCGGGTCGTCGATGAACCCGTGGAAGATGCCGATCGCGTTGGACCCGCCGCCGACGCACGCGGTGACCGCGTCGGGCAGCCTGCCCGCCAGCTCCAGGATCTGCGCGCGCGCCTCGATGCCGATGATCTTGTGGAAGTTGCGCACCATCACCGGGAACGGATGCCCGCCCGCGGCGGTGCCCAGCAGATAGTGCGTGGTGTCCACATTGGTCACCCAGTCGCGCAGCGCCTCGTTGATGGCGTCCTTGAGGGTGCGCGAGCCGGACTTGACCGGGATGACCTCGGCGCCGAGCAGCTTCATCCGCGCCACGTTCAGCGCCTGCCGCTCGGTGTCCACCTCGCCCATGTAGACGACGCACTCCAGGCCCATCAGGGCGCACGCGGTGGCCGTGGCCACGCCGTGCTGGCCCGCGCCGGTCTCGGCGATGACCCGCTTCTTGCCCATCCGCTTGGTGAGCAGTGCCTGGCCCAGTACGTTATTGATCTTGTGGGACCCGGTGTGGTTGAGGTCCTCGCGCTTGAGGAAGATCCGCGCCCCGCCCGCGTGCTCGGCGAATCGCGGCGCCTCGGTCAGCAGCGACGGCCTGCCCGCGTAGTCGCGCAGCAGCCGGGCGAACTCGCCGGTGAACTCGGGGTCGACCCGGGCCTTGTCGTAGACCGCCGACAGCTCGTCGAGCGCGGCGATCAGCGCCTCGGGCATGAACCGGCCGCCGTAGGGCCCGAAGTGCCCGGTCGCGTCGGGATCGTGCGGACTCGCCGCGTGCACGCCGTCGGTCATCGGCTGGGCCTCGGGCAAGCCGGGTGCGAACCAGCCGTGACCAGCTGGATCAGGGCCGCGCGCGGGTCATCCGAGGCCACCAGGCCCTCGCCGACGAGCACCGCGTCGGCACCCGCGCCCGCGTAGGTCATCAGGTCGGACGGGCCGCGCACGCCGGACTCGGCGATCTTGACCACGTCCGACGGCAGCCCGGGGGCCAGCCGCCCGAAGACATCCCGGTCGACCTCCAGGGTGTGCAGGTCGCGGGCGTTGACGCCGATGACCCGCGCGCCCGCCTCCAGCGCCCGGTCGGCCTCCTCGGCGGTGTGCACCTCGACCAGCGCGACCATGCCCAGCGACTCGACCCGGTCGAGCAGTGAGGCCAGCGCGTTCTGCTCCAGCGCGGCGACGATCAGCAGCACCAGGTCGGCGCCGTGCGCGCGGGCCTCGTGCACCTGGTACGGGCTGACGACGAAGTCCTTGCGCAGCAACGGAATGTCCACGCACGCGCGCACCGCGTCGAAGTCGGCGAGCGAGCCGCCGAAGCGGCGCTGCTCGGTGAGCACGCTGATGACCCGCGCGCCCGCCTCGGCGTAGTCCTTGGCCAGTGCGGCCGGGTCGGCGATGGCCGCCAACGTCCCCTTGGACGGGCTGCGCCGCTTGACCTCGGCGATCACGCCCACGTCGGAGCCGCGCAGCGCGCTCATCGCGTCGCGCGGCGCGGGCGCCTTCGCGGCCAGATCCTTGATGGCGTCGAAAGGTACGGCCGCCTCGCGGACGGCGAGGTCTTCTCGGACACCTTCGATGATCGATTCGAGGATGCTCACTTGCCACCCTCGTTCGATGTCCAGCCCGTGTAGTGCCTCACAAGCATTGCCCCTTCCGCCGAAATGATGCTAACTCCGGGCCTTATGGCTACTGGGCACCGGGTCCACGCTTTGGCGCTAGCGAGCGGTGGGATCGTCACCTTCAGACAGCGACCGCCAGAGATCGGGCTCGGCGTCGGCGGCGGCACCGGGCGCGGCGTATTTCGCGCCGAGCCGGGGCATGCGGTGTCCGCGCAGCAGCAACAGAATCCCGGCGGCCACCATGAGCACACCACCGGTCACCGCGAGTGCCCGTCCCCAGAGGAACGGCGTGCCCACTGACAGGACGACGGCGATGACGCCGAGCCCGGCGACGAGCAGCCCGACGATCCGACGCGGCACCGGGCCCAGCGCGAGTACGGCGGCCACGGCGGCGAGGTCGAACAACGCCAGCGGCACGAGCGCCCGCTCGCCTGCGATGTCACCCCAGCCGACCCTCGACGCGGACCACAAAGCCAACGCCGCCAAGGGAAGCAGCGCAGAAATTGTCCATAGTGGACGTTTGGCGGGGTCAGCCACTCGACGCCTGCCGCATGGTCTCGGCCGTGGCGATGGCGGCCAGCACCGCGCCCGCCTTGTTGACGCACTCGGTGTCCTCGGCGACCGGGTTCGAGTCGGCGACGATGCCCGCGCCCGCCTGCACGTACGCCACGCCGTCGCGGATCAGGGCGGTGCGGATCGCGATGGCGGTGTCGCAGTCGCCAGCGAAGTCCAGGTAGCCGACGACGCCGCCGTAGAGGCCGCGGCGGGTCGGCTCAAGTTCCTCGATCAACTCCATCGCCCGGGGCTTCGGGGCGCCGGACAGGGTCCCGGCCGGGAAGCAGGCCGCGACGGCGTCGAAGGCGGTCTTGCCATCGGCCAGTTCGCCGGTCACGGTCGAGACGATGTGCATGACGTGGCTGTAGCGCTCGACCCGGAAGAAGTCGACGACGTGCACCGTTCCCGGCTTGCAGACCCGGCCGAGGTCGTTGCGGCCCAGGTCGACGAGCATGACGTGCTCGGCGCGCTCCTTCTCGTCGGCGAGGAGGTCCTTCTCCAGGATCTGGTCCTCGTCGGCGTCGATGCCACGCCAGCGGGTGCCCGCGATCGGGTGGGTGGTCGCGCGACCGTCGCGGACGGTCACCAGCGCCTCGGGGCTGGAGCCGACGATGCTGAACCCGTCGAGCCGCAGCAGGTACATGTACGGGCTCGGGTTGGTGGTGCGCAGGACGCGGTAGACGTCGAGCGGGTCGGCCTGGGTGCGCATCTCGAAGCGCTGCGACACCACGACCTGGAAGGCCTCGCCCGCCCGGATCGCTTCCTTCGCGGTGAGCACGGCCTGCTGGTACTCGGCGGGTTCGCGCCTGCGCCGGTAGTCGGGCTTGGGCCGGTCGAACACCGCGACCGTCGGCTCTGCAGGCGTCTGCAGGCCGTGGACCATCGCGTCGAGGCGGGCCACGGCGTCGTCGTAGGCCGCGTCAACACGTTCCGGCGAGTTGTCCCAGTTCACCGCGTTGGCGATGAGGGTGATGGTGCCCTCGTGGTGGTCGAGCGCGGCCAGGTCGGTGGCCAGCAGCATGACCAACTCGGGCAGCTTGAGGTCGTCCTCGGCCAGTTCCGGGAGGCGTTCGAGCCTGCGGACGGCGTCGTAGCCGACGTAGCCGACCATGCCGCCGGTCAGCGGGGGCAGGCCGGGCAGCGGGTCGGTGTGCAGGGCCTTGACGGTCTCGCGGAGCGCGTCGAGCGGGTCGCCGCCGGTGGGCAGGCCGACCGGCGGGGTGCCCAGCCAGTGCGCCTCGCCGCCGTTCGCGGTGAGCGCGGCGGGGCTGTGGACGCCGACGAACGACCAGCGCGACCACGAGCGGCCGTTCTCCGCCGACTCGAACAGGAAGGTGCCGGGACGGTCGCCCGCGAGCTTGCGGTAGACCCCGACCGGGGTCTCGGCGTCGGCGAGGACCCGCCGCACGACGGGGATGACCCGGCGGTCCGCGGCGAGCGCGTGGAACTCCTCGCGGGTGGGACTGACCGCGCCCATCCCGGAGGTCGTCGGTACGCGTGCCGGAATGCCGATGGCGCTGACCATGGCGTTCATTGTGCCGGTCACCCCAAACGGGTTTCCCGGTCGGGTCCACGTCGAATTCAACAAATGTTGAAAAATCGTGCACGCTCGACCATGATGGTCCGGTGTCCGAATCAGTTCAGCAAGAGCCGACCCGCCGCGGCAGGCGCCCGCGCGGCGCCGACACCCGCGCCGCGCTGCTGGCCGCCGCCCGCGAGGTGTTCACCGAACAGGGCTACGACGGGGCGACGGTCCGGGCCATCGCGGGCCGCGCCGGGGTCGACGCGGCCATGGTCAACCACTGGTTCGGCGGCAAGGACAAGCTGTTCAGCGAGGCCGTCCTGCAGGTGCCGTTCAACCCGAACGAGATCATCGCCGAGCTGATGAAGGGCGACATCCACGACCTCGGCGAGCGGATCATCCGACGGTTCCTGACCAGCTGGGACGAGCAGGGCGGCGGGGTGTTCGCCGCCCTCATCCGCAGCGTCGCCGCGCACGAACAGGTGGCGCACGCGCTGCGCGACTTCTTCACCAAGCACGTGTTCGGGCAGCTCGCGGGCACGGTCGCCCAGGACCAGCCCGCCCTGCGGGCCAACCTGGTCGCGTCCCAGCTCATCGGACTCGGGGTGACCCGCTATGTCGCCGAGTTCGACCCGCTGGCCACGGCCGACGTCGAAACGCTGGTCGCGGCGATCGGACCGAACGTCCAGCGCTACTTGACCGGGTCGCTGAGCAGCTGACGGGCGTCGAAACAGGTCCGGTCGCCGGTGTGGCACGCGGCGCCCTCCTGGTCCACGACCAGCAGGATCGTGTCGCCGTCGCAGTCGAGGCGCACATCGTGGACCTGCTGGGTGTGCCCGGAGGTCTCGCCTTTGACCCACAGCTCGTCACGGCTGCGGGAGAAGTACGTGGCGCGGCGGGTGGTCAGGGTCAGGTGCAAGGCCTCGTCGTTCATCCACGCGACCATCAGCACCTCGCCGGTGCCGCGCTGCTGCGCGACCGCGCAGACAAGGCCCTCGGCGTTGCGTTTGAGGAGCTTGGCGATCTCCGGGTCCAGTTCACCCACGGCGGGCACCTCCGAAATGGGCCCGCGCGGGGCCGGTCAACAGCAGGATGACGGCGTAGACATAGCCTGCGGCGACCGCGCCGGAAACGGTCCGCACTTCCCACGGCAGGCCGCCGAGGGCGATCAGCGCGTGCGACAGGGCGAGAAAGACCACGACGCAACTGGCGATAGCACGCCCTTTGCCCCACCCGCTCACCATCGCGGCGATCGCCAGTGCGGCAAGGATGGTGAAGATGATCGGCGCCCGCGGTTCGCCACGGACGATGCCGAGAACCAGGAAGAGCGCCGCGCCCACCGCCACAATCCCCGCCGCGACGCGCACCTCCAGCGGGCGAGCGGTCACCGCACCACGACCCCGGCGGCGCGCAGAGTGTCCTTGACCTCGCCAATGCGCAGCTGTCCGAAGTGGAACACGCTGGCCGCGAGCACCGCGTCGGCGCCGTGGGCGACGGCGGGCGGGAAGTGCTCCAGCGCGCCCGCTCCCCCGCTGGCGATGAGCGGGACGTCGACCACGGCGCGGACCAGGTCGATCAGGTCCAGGTCGAAGCCCGCCTTGGTGCCATCGGCGTCCATCGAGTTGAGCAGGATCTCGCCGACGCCCAGTTCCTGACCGCGCGCGGCCCACTCGACGGCGTCAAGGCCGGTGCCGCGCCTGCCGCCGTGGGTGGTGACCTCGAAGCCGGACGGGGTGGGCTTCGAGCCTTCTGGGACCCGGCGCGCGTCCACCGACAGCACGATGCACTGGGCGCCGTAGCGCAGGGACGCCTCGCGGAGGAACTCCGGGCGGGCGATGGCGGCGGTGTTGATGCCGACCTTGTCCGCGCCCGCGCGCAGCAGCTTGTCGACATCGCCGACCTCACGGACGCCGCCGCCGACGGTCAGCGGGATGAACACCTGCTCGGCGGTGCGGCGCACGACGTCGAAGGTGGTCTCGCGGTCCGAAGAGGACGCGGTGACGTCGAGGAAGGTCAGCTCGTCCGCCCCCTCGGCGTCGTAGGCGGCGGCCAGTTCGACCGGGTCGCCCGCGTCGACCAGGTCGGTGAAGTTGACTCCTTTGACCACCCGGCCCGCGTCGACGTCGAGGCAGGGGATCACGCGCACCGCTACTGACATGCCTACGAGCCTACGTGGCGACGATACTGGCGGTGGCAGGACCACGAGGGGGAGGCGATGGCCAAGACCGGCCGCAGACCGGGGCAGACCCAGACCCGCGCGCACATCCTGGCCGCGGCCCGCAGCCAGTTCGGCGCGCTGGGCTACGGCGGGGCGACGATCCGCGGGATCGCGGCGGAGGCGGAGGTCAATCCGGCGCTCATCCACCACTTCTTCGGGACGAAGGAGCAGGTGTTCGTCGCGGCGCTGAACCTGCCGGTCAACCCCATCGTGATGGTGGAGACCGTGCTGGACGGACCACGGGCCGAGGCGGGGGCGCGGATGGTCCGGCTGTTCCTTGGCCTGTGGTCTGCGCCGGAGCCGAGCACGGCGTTCCTGGCCCTCATTCGCTCGGTGTCGACCAGCGAGCAGGCGGCGGACATGATGCGCCAGTTCCTGGAGAAGGCGGTCCTGGCCAAGGTCGCCGACGCGCTCGGGGTGCCGAAACTGCGGATGACGGCGCTGGCGGCCCAACTGGTGGGGCTCGCGATGGTCCGCTATGTGGTCGGCGTCGAACCGTTGGCGTCGGCGTCGGATGACGAGGTGGTCGAGCTGGTCGGGCCGGTGATCCAGCACTACCTGAACGGGTGACTTGCAAGGCTAACGTCGTTAGCCTACTGTTGTGGCTAACAACGTTAGCCACCGCTGGAGATCCCCCGTGAAGATCGTTTGGATCGTTCTCGCCGTCCTGCTCGTCGTCCCGCTCGCGCTGTACACGTGGTCGCGCATCTCGCCGAAAGCCCTCACGTCCACCGTCGAGATCGACGCCTCGCCGCAACGGGTGTGGAACGTGTTGACCGACTTCCGGTCCTATCCGGAATGGAACCCGTTCATCGTCAAAGCCGAGGGAACGGCCACAGTGGACTCACAATTGAAGAACACCTTGAACAGCAACGGTTCCACGATGGAGTTCGAGCCAACCGTCCTGGTCGCCGACGCGGGCCGCGAGTTACGCTGGCTCGGCCGATTCCGCCTGCCGGGCATCGTGGACGGGGAGCACTATTTTCTCATCGAGGAGGTGTCCCCCGGCCGCACCCGCCTCACCCAGGGCGAGACGTTCACCGGCTTCCTGGTCCCCGTGGCCGGAAAGTCCCTCGACGTCGAGTCGGGCTTCGCCGCCATGAACACCGCCCTGAAAGCCCGCGCCGAGAACGGCTGAGCCATGACACTCCCACGCCGCACCACCCGCTCCCCCCGAGCGACCCAGATCGTCAACGCCGCCCGCGGCCTACTGGAGAACAACGGCATAGAGGCGATGACCATGCGCCTGCTGGCCGAGTTCCTGGAGATGCGAGCGCCGTCGCTCTACAAGCACTTCCGCAACAAGGAGGCCATCGAGGTCGCCCTGATCGAGACAGGCCTCACCGACATCGGCACCGCACTGCACGAGGCGGTGGCGTCCCCAGAACCGGACGGAGCAATCCCCACCCTCTTACGCACCTACCGCCGCCACGCCCTTGCGCACCCGAACCTGTACCGACTGTCGACCCAGGGCGCGTTACCCCGGGAGCAGTTGGCGGCAGGACTGGAGGAATGGGCAGGCACCCCCTTCTTCCTAGCCGCCGGGGAACCGCACCTGGCACAGGCACTGTGGTCGTTCGCGCACGGGATGGTGATCCTCGAACTCGACGACCGCTTCCCCCCAGGCAACCTCGACCCCACCTGGCACGCGGGCGCCACCGCCTTCACCACCGCAGCCGCCGCACACCCTCCACCCATCCCAACCACACCCGCCCAAACCCCAACCACCTAACGCCCGCCCCAAGCATCCCGGCGCCACAAGTGGGTCAGCTGCCCACACCAGCTCCCCGCCGAACGCCTACGCAGACCCACGGCATGGTGAAGGGCCGACACCACCCCACCCGGATGCCGGAGCGCCCTTGCATTAGGGGACCGCAGGTCCCTGCATTTCCCCCAGCACCCTCGTCCCGGCAATCCCTTGTCCGGAGCCGGCGTTGTCAAGGGGCGGCTTGCCGCTCGCGCAGCGACGCCGCAGGCGCCCTTACAACGCCGACTCGGGACAAGACGCCGAAAAACGAGGGAGCGACCCCGCCCTCCGAAGCACGAACGAGCCCCGTCCGCACACAACGCGCCTCCCACCGGGCGCCCCGACCAAGCGCCACCAGCCACACGCGCCCCAACCGCCGCCCGCTCAACGCCGTCCATCACGCAAAGCCAAGCGCCGCACGACCAGGAGCCGCCCGCCAACAACATCCACCTCCACACGGCCCGCCCAGCGCCGTCCCTTGCCAAGCGCGGCCCCCAGCGCCGACCGAGTTCTGCCGGGCCAACACCCCCGGCGCGCCGGGGCCTAGCGCAGCCCACGCAAGCGACGCCGCCTTGTTCCCACCCACACCGCGCACAAAGCTCGGCGGGCCAGCACGGCCCGTCTGACACAGCCCGTCCAGGCCACCCGTCGACCGCCACCCGCCCCCCCCGGAGCGGTCCGCCCAGCGCAGGCGCCCAGGTCCGACCCCTGTAGTGCCGCCCCAACCAGCGCCACCCGGCCAACGCCGCCCACTCACGCGTGCGCCCGCCACACCGCCCACCCACCGAGCACGGCCAGCCTGACGCCGCCGACCCGCCCGCACCGCCCTCCCGTCGGCCCAGCACCGCCGCCACAGTGCCGCGCGTCCAGCGCGGCACGCCCGGCGCGGCACGCCCGGCGCGGCGCGTCCGGCGCGGGCGCGTCCAGCACCGCACGCCAGGCGCGGCACGCCCGGAGCGGCGCGTCCAGCGCGGCGCGGCGCGGCCCAGCGCGGCGCCTCAATCCGGCGCGGTCCGGCGCTGTGCGTTGGTCCGGCGCGCTCACGCGCTTGGGTCGCGCTGGTGGCGCTGCGCAGCACCGGGTCTGTGTCGCGGGTGTCGCGGGGGGCGCGTGGGTGAGCGCTGAGGCCTGGGGGCGGGTGGCGGAGGCCGCCCGGTCGAGTGTGGGCTGCGCACTTTGGAGCCAGCGATTGCGCGACTGTGACAATGTATGCGAATCTGTCACATAGTCTGCGAGTTGCCTCTGGAGGCGTTGGTGAGCGAGACCGAACTGCCTGTCGTCGAGATGTTGCGTCCACGGTGGGGGAATCCCGAGACTCCGGGGTCCTTGCCCGGTATCGCCTCGGCGGCGCTGACGCAGTTGGGTGTGCGGCCCCGGGACACGGTGGCGCCCGAGGATGTGGTGTTGCCCGACTCGACCCTGCCAGCGGACGCCCTTGCGGCGATCGAGGCCGTGGTGGGCGCGGACAACGTGGTCGCCGACCATCACAGCCGGGTCCAGCACACCCGTGGCTACTCGACACCGGATCTGCTGAAGTTGCGGGCGGGAGATGCCTCCGACGCGCCGGATGTGGTGGTTTATCCGGGTGATCATGGTGACGTGGCCGAGGTGTTGCGCGTGTGCTCGGAGCACCTGGTCGCCGTGGTCCCGTTCGCGGGGGGAACCTCCGTGGTCGGCGGGCTGACGGCGGCGCGGGCCGGGTTCGCGGGGGTCGTCGCGCTCGATGTTCGGCGGCTCGACCAAGTGACGGCCGTCGACGAAGTCTCGCGTACCGCGACTCTGCAGGCGGGGCTGCGCGGGATCCAGGCCGAGGAGCTGTTGCGGGCCAAGGGATTCACGCTCGGCCAGTTCCCCCAGTCCTACGAGGGCGCGAGCATCGGCGGGTACGCCGCGGCGCGGTCGGCGGGGCAGTCTTCGGCCGGGTACGGGCGGTTCGACGAGATGGTGGTCGGGCTGGTCCTCGCCACGCCGACCGGCACGGTCGAACTGGGCACCGCGCCAAGGTCGGCGGCGGGGCCGGATCTGCGGCAGTTGGTGCTCGGGTCCGAGGGCACGCTCGGGGTGATCACCTCGGTGACCGTGCGGATTCACCGCGCGCCGGAGCGTCGGGTGTTCGAGGGGTGGCGGTTCGAGTCGTTCGACGCGGGCGCGGCGGCGCTGCGGCGGCTGGTGCAGGACGGGCCGCTGCCGACGGTGCTGCGGCTGTCCGACGAGGCCGAGACCGCGGTCAACCTGGCCGACCCGAGCGGCAAGCTCGGCGGCAGCCCCGGCGGGTGCCTGGTCATCACCGGTTACGAGGGCGCGACCGACGAGGTGGCGGCTCGCCAGGCGGCGGCGACCAAGGCGCTGACCGAGGTGGGCGGCACCGCGCTGGGCGCCACCCCTGGTGAGGCGTGGCGCGAAGGCCGGTTCCGCGGCCCCTACCTGCGCGACCCGCTGCTGGACGCGGGTGGGCTGGTCGAAACCCTGGAGACCGCGACGTTCTGGTCGAACGTGCCCGCGCTCAAGGCCGCGGTGACGACCGCGATCACCGACGCGCTGGCGGGCCAGGGGACTCCCCCGGTCGTCCTCTGCCACATCAGCCATGTCTACGAGACTGGCGCGTCGCTGTACTTCACCGTCATCTGCGCGCAGGCCGACGACCCGCTGGAGCAGTGGGCACAGGCGAAGGACGCCGCCAACGCGGCGATTCGGTCGACCGGGGCGACGATCACGCACCACCACGGTGTCGGCACCGACCACCGCGAGACCTATCACGCCGAGATCGGGCCGCTGGCCGTCGCGGCGCTGCGGGCGGTCAAGCTGACCTGGGACCCGCGGGGTGTGCTCAACCCCGGGGTGCTGGTCTGATGCGCTCGTTCACCGCCCTGGTCAACCCGATCGCGGGCGGCGGCAGCGCCGCGCAGCGCTGGCAGCCGCTGGCCGACCTGATCACCGCGGCGGGCGCGGCGGTCACCGTCGAGCTGACCGAGAGCCAGCCGCACGCCGTCGAGTTGGCCGCGAAAGCCGCCCAGCGCGGCGACGTCGTGGTGGCGGTCGGCGGCGACGGCCTGGTCCGTGACGTCGCGCAGGGCGTGGTGGCCGCCGACGGCACGCTCGGGATCGTGCCTGCGGGCCGGGGCAACGACCTGGCCAGGAAGCTGGACCTGCCGACCGACCACGCCGCGCTCGGGGAGTTGCTGCTGAACGCCCCGGAGCGGCGGATCGACGTGATCGATGCCGCCGGGTCCATCGTGCTCGGCAACGTCTACGCGGGGATCGACAGCCTCTCGGCGCGGATCATCAACGACAACCGGTGGATGCCCGCGAAGCTGATCTACCGCCTCGCCCCGGCGCTGGCCCTGCTGCGCTGGCAGCCGCCGGTCTACACCGTCACCGCCGACGGCGAGACGATCACCGCGAAGGCGGACACCGTGATCGTCGCCAACTCCGGTACCTACGGGCACGGGCTGCGGATCGTGCCGGACGCGGTGGTCGACGACGGCCTCCTGGACGTCATGATCGTCAGCGCGGGACCCAAGCGACGCCTCGCCGCCTTCATGAGCCAGGCCAAGACCGGCACCCACGTGGGCAGGCCAGAGGTCCGCGTCGTGAGGGCCCGCGAGGTCACCCTCGACGCCGACCGTCCGGTCCCCGTAGGGGCCGACGGCGACGACCTCGGCGCGCTACCCTGCAAGATCCGGATCCGGCCCGCAGCGCTGCGGATCCTCGCCCCATAGCCAAGGGAAAAGCTGTGTCCATGAACGTTGTGGGGCGATCGGCGGATCCAGGTTCGCGCTGGGCGTGCCGCCAGAATGCCGCTCGTGCTGGGTGCGGCCTGCGGGAATCTGGGCCGTCGAGGGCCTGGCAACGTTCGTGGACGCAGCTCTAGCCGAAGGGAGCGCCGATGGCCGTCGCCGACCCGCCCACCGTCGCTGACCCGGTGACCAAGGTGTCCGCCCGGTGGATCTCCGGGTTCTGTCTGGCCGTGGTCGGCACGTTCGTCGGCTGGTACGGGCCGCTGCAGATCTTGCTGGCCAAGCAGGCCGACGCGTTCGACCCGGCGGGCAAGGAGTCGGTGCTGGCGGTGGTGGCCCTATTGGGGGCCACCGTGTCGTTGCTGGCCAACCCGGTCTGGGGCGCGCTGTCGGACCGCACGACCTCCCGCTTCGGCAGGCGGATCCCGTGGGTCGTGGTCGGCACGGTGGGCGGGGTCGCCGGGCTGCTCGTGCTCGCGGCGGCCGACGGCATCGGGCTGATGATCATCGGCTGGTGCCTCGTCCAGCTCACCTTGAACGCGCCCTTGGCCGCGCTGTCGGCGGCGATCCCCGACCAGGTCCCGGTCGCCCAGCGCGGCACCGCGGGCGGCTACTTCGGGCTCGCGCAGATGTTCGGGGTCATGGCTGGCACCGGGTTGGCGGTGGCGGGCGGTTCGATCGTCGGCGGCTACGTCGCGTGCGCGGCGTTCGTCCTGCTCGCGCCGCTGCCGTATGTGCTGCTGGGCAAGGACACCGTGATCACCGAGCGCCCGCCGTGGCACTGGCGGGCGTTCCTGTCCGGGTTCTGGATCAGTCCCCGCCGCTACCCCGACTTCGCGTGGGCGTGGTTCACCCGGTTCCTGATGAACGTCAGCAACGCCATCGCCCTGCTTTACCTGCTGTTCTACCTCAAGGACGGCGTGCGGATCGAGGATCCCGAGACCGGCGTGCTGATCCTGACCGTGCTCGACGCCTGCACGATGCTGATCACGGTCATGGTCGCGGGCGTCTGGTCGGACCGGATCGGCAGGCGGCGGGTGTTCGTGTTCGGCTCCGGCGTGATCATGGCCGTGGCCGCGATGCTGCTCGCGGTCTGGCCGACCTGGGCCGGGGCGGTGACCGCGGCGATCGTGCTGGGGGTCGGGTTCGGCGCCTACACCTCGGTCGACTTCGCGCTGATCACCCAGGTGCTCCCCCGGGCCGCCGACCGGGGCCGCGACCTCGGCGTGCTCAACGTGGCCAACACGCTGCCGCAGGTGCTCGCGCCGGTGGTCGCCGCGCCGATCGTGCGCCACCTCGGCGGCTACCCGATGTTGTTCTCGGTCTCCGCGCTCGTCGCACTGGTGGGCGCGCTGCTCGTCTATCGGATCAAGTCGGTTCGCTGAAAGGGCACCAAGTGGACTTCCCCGCACTCCCCAAGGACTTCGTCTTCGGCGTCTCGGCGGCGTCCTACCAGATCGAGGGCGCGGTCGGCGCCGACGGCCGCGGAGTGTCTATTTGGGACACTTTCACCGCCGAGCCGGGGCGGATCAGGAACGGCGACACCGGCGACGTCGCGTGCGACCACTACCACCGTTACCGCGAGGACGTGGCCATGATGAAGGAGCTGGGCGTCGACGCCTATCGCTTCTCCATCGCCTGGCCCCGGATCCAGCCGACCGGCCGCGGCGCGGCCAACGAGGCCGGACTCGACTTCTACGACCGGTTGGTCGACGAACTGCTCGCCGCCGGGATCACCCCCGCCGCCACCCTCTACCACTGGGATCTGCCACAGGCGCTTGAGGACGCGGGCGGCTGGACGGTCCGCGACACCGCCGAGCGGCTCGCCGAGTACGCGGGCATCGTCGGCGCCCGCCTCGGTGACCGGGTGGGCATGTGGATGCCGCTCAACGAACCGGTCGTGGTGACCATGTTCGGCTACGCGATGGGCGCCCACGCCCCCGGCAGGCAGCTCGGCTTCGGCGCGCTCCCGGTGGCCCACCACCAGCTCCTCGGCCACGGCCTGTCGGTTCAGGCGCTGCGCGCGGCGGGCTGCGCCAACATCGGCATCGCCTCCAACCACGCCCCGACCTGGCCCGCCTCGGACTCCGCCGAGGACAAGCAGGCAGCCGAGATCTTCGACGCGCTGGTCAACTGGACCTTCGCCGACCCGATCCTGCGTGGGGAGTACCCGGACCCGTTGATCGCCGCGGCGATGCCGGGCCCGGTCGCGGCGGACCTGAAGGTCATCGCCGAGCCGCTGGACTGGTTCGGGATCAACTACTACCAGCCCGCGCTCGTCGGCGCGCCCGGCTCCGGGGAGTCGCTGCTGCCCGGCGTCGAGCTGCCGTTCGACCTGCGCACGACCGAGGGCTACCCGAAGACCGACTTCGGCTGGTCGGTCGTCCCCGACGGCCTGCGCGAGATCCTCGCCGCCTTCAAGGACCGCTACGGCGACGCGCTGCCGCCGGTCTACATCACCGAGAGCGGCTGCTCGTATCACGACACGGTCGGCCCGGATGGCGCCGTGCACGACCAGAGGCGCATCGACTACCACGACCAGCATCTGCGGGCGCTGGCCGAGTCCGGTGTGGACGTTCGCGGGTACTTCGCGTGGTCGATCATGGACAATTTCGAGTGGGCGGAAGGTTTCACCGAGCGGTTCGGCCTGGTGCACGTCGACTACGACACGCTCAAGCGGACCCCGAAGGACTCGTTCGGCTGGTACCGGGACCTCATCCGGTCCCGTCAGTAGCTGGGCACCGTGGCCGACCGGAGCAGGCGCATCCACAGCCCCGGCCGGGCCACCGTCCACGCGGTCCGGTCCAGCGGCGGGCTCCCGTAGCACGGGATCCCGTCGCTGATCATGTCCGCGATCCTCGGCTCGTCGAGCGCCACCCCCGCGAACTCGTACAGCGCGCTGAGCCGGGGCGTGATCACGCCGTAGTCGAGCAGGCGCGGCAGCCTGCCCTCGTCGGCCACCAGCCGAGCGAGCGAGTCGCCGGTCACCGGATAGCGCTGCGGGAAGACGCGGCGCAGGCTTAGAAAGAGGCCGACCGTCCCAAAGCGAGGGTCGCCGAGGTGCCGGGCCCACCAGCCCATCCGCCCGGCGGCGAGCCCGGGCTCGGCGACGAGGGCGTGGGCGTAGAAGGCCCGCAGCACCGTCACATTGATCATGAACCGTTCCAGCGGGGTCTCCCGGCGGGCCAGCGGCTCGTGGTCGAGGTAGCCCGCCACGACGCTGGCGTTGTGCGCGCGGTACCAGGTGGCCGGGGTCGGCAGGCGCAGGAACGCGGCCCAGAGCTCGACCGGCCGCGACGAGACGGCGCGCACCCCTCGCGCCGCGGCCAGGCCCGCTTCGATCTTGTCCCGGAGCAGGCGTTCGTTGACCGCGCGCCACCACGGGCTGCCGGTCACCGACGAGAGCACCCCGCGTTCGAACTCCCACCGCAGGAAGCTCAGCTCGCCACGCGCGAACCGCCGGTGCTCCGGCCGCGAACGGTAGAACTCACCGGCGAGCCGATACCGCCCGGCGGCGTCGTCACGCACCGTGGCCACTAGCTCATCCGCGTCGTCCAGGTGTGATGGCATCACCACCAGAGTGTCAGTCGGGTGGCCGATCGCGCATCTTCCCTGTGTGTGTCCTGGTCAGGGGACGGGCTGGGACCGCCATCGGCGCAGCAGGGCGGCGACCTCGCGGGCGTCGCTCAGCACGTCCCGGACCGCCAGCCGGGCTTCCTCCAGCTGCAGGTCCCGATTCACCAGCAGACCTTTGCGTCCCTCCGCGCCGCGCCAGCGGCTGGTGGCGCGGCGTTCCATCGCCGCGGCCTTGCGGACCATGGCAACGGGCCTGCGGTTCTCCCGGACCAGTTCGCGGTTCACCTGGGCCAGACCGACCACCAGCACGTCGAGCGGTTTGGCCACCCCCATGCGGATCACGTCCTCCGCGGCCCGGGCCACCGCGGCGGTGTCGTCGGCCATGGCGAAGGCCTCGGCCACCGCGGGAAGTGCCTGGGCCGCTTCGCCGCCCGCGTCGAACGCGGTGACGGCGGCTTCCCAGGCGGCTATGCCGGAGCTGACGGTGCCGAGGAACCGTGCGGACACCTCTTCGCCGCGCAACCTATGGCGTTCGGTCGCGACGGTGTCCAACAGCGACGACATGGCTGGGGCGGCTGGCATCTGACCTCCGGATAGGACGTACGGGCGTGATCACGTTACGACCCCATCGGGCCCGTGCGTACCTCTTGACGGACCAACTCAACGGGCGCAGAATTAAACACATGACTAATTCTGCGGTGTTGGTCCGCGACCTGCGCGTGCTGCGCGGTGGCCGCCCGGTCCTGCGCGACATCGGGTTCGAGGTGCCGCGCGGGTCGGTCACAGGTCTGCTGGGGCCGAGCGGGTGCGGCAAAACCACTCTCATGCGCGCGATCGTGGGCGTGCAGATTGTCGAAAGCGGACAAGTCGACGTCCTGGGGCTGCCCGCGGGCGATCCCGCGCTGCGCCACCGCATCGGCTACTCCACCCAGAGTCCGGCGATCTACGCCGACCTGACCCTCACCGAGGCGTTGCGCTACTTCGCTTCCGTGCTCAAGGCGCCCGCCTCAGATGTCGGCCGAGTGATCGCCGACGTCGATCTCCGGCCGCAGGCCGACCAGCTCGTCGGCAGCCTTTCCGGCGGCCAGCGCGGTCGGGCGAGTCTCGCGGTGGCGCTGTTGGGCTCCCCCGAACTGCTCGTCCTCGACGAACCGACCGTCGGACTCGACCCGGTGCTGCGCGACGACCTGTGGGCCCTGTTCCACCGCATCGCCAAAGCGGGCACAACCCTGCTGGTCTCGAGTCACGTGATGGACGAGGCGGCCCGCTGCGACCGGCTGCTGCTCATGCGGGAGGGGATCATCCTCGCCGACGACACCCCAGGCGGCCTGCGCGCGCGGACCGCGAAAGACGATCTGGAGCAGGCGTTCCTGCACCTGGTCCGGACGGAGGCGGCGGCATGAGCCCAGCGATGAACCCCGTGATGACTCCCTCGATCACGCTGGCCACGGCCAAGCGGATCCTGACCCAGCTGCGGCACGACCCGCGCACCATCGTGATGCTGCTGCTGGTCCCCTCGCTGCTGATGACGCTGCTGCGGTTCGTCTTCAACAACGAGGTGACGTTCAGCCGGATGGCGCCCGCACTGCTCGGCGTGTTCCCGTTCGTGATCATGTTCCTGATCGCGTCGGTCACCACGCTGCGCGAACGGACAACGGCCACACTCGAACGGCTGATGACCATGCCGATCGCCAAGCTCGACCTGATCCTCGGCTACGCCATCGCCTTCGGCACGATCGCCGTGTTCCAGGTCGGCATCGCCACCGGCGTCTCGTTGCTGTGGCTGGGACTCGACGTCGTCGGTTCGGTGTGGACACTGCTGCTGATCGCCGTGCTCGACGCGCTGCTGGGGATGGCGTTGGGGCTGCTGGTGAGCGCGTTCGCCACCAGCGAGTTCCAGGCCATCCAGTTCATGCCGCTGTTCGTGCTGCCGCAGTTCCTGCTGTGCGGGCTGCTGCAGCCGCGCGACCAGATGGGCTGGCTGCTGAACTGGCTCTCGGACGTGATGCCACTGTCCTACGCCGTCGAGGCACTGACTCACGTCACCCGCTCGGCCGACTTCACCGTCACCCTCACCCGCGACCTGCTGGTCGTGGCCGCGTGCGTGCTCGTGGCGCTCGGCCTGGGTGCGGCGACACTGCGCCGCCGCACCCCTTGACCGCTAGCGCACCACCAAAGCGAAGTCCGCGTCGGTCGCCGACGTCTCCACGTGTCCGTCTTGGTTGACGGCCGTGGCGATGACATCGACGGTCCACGTGCCCGAGCCGGGGCTCTGCACGAAGACGTTCTCCACGGTGTCGACCCGGTTGGCCGATCCGCCCGAGGTCGACCACACGCCCGCGCTCAACCCGTTGTTGCCGTAGTAGACCGTGCCGGTCGGCGAGATCACCTTCAGCGTCAGGTCGTTGACGGTGGCCACCGACGCGCTCGGCGAGCCCATCGGGTCGGCGTAGACCAGGGTCGCGAGCAGCGGCTTGGTGCCGTTGGTCGTGATCGTGTAGCGCTTGGTCTGGCCGGTGGTGAGCAGGTCGGTCTCGTTGACCAGGATCGGCAGCTTCCAGCCGCCCGCCTTGGCCGAGTCGTACAGCGTACGGACATTCACCGAGCCCCAGCCTTGGTGCGTGCGGGTCATATCCGAGGTCGTGCCGGTGAACGGGTACTGCGACGCGGTGTTGATCAGCAGTGCCTTGGCCGTCGCCGCGTGCGGGCGGCTGGTGAAGACGTCGCGGTTCTTGCCGGGGCCGCCGTCCAGCACGCCGTCGGCCCACAGCTGGAACAGCAGGCCCGCGTTGCCGCAGGTGATCGGGGTCGCGCCGCTGGTCCCGCCGAACGATGCGGTGTAGGAGGTGTCGCTGGAGCTGGACGTGGTGTTGATCTGGTCGTAGTAGTTCGACACGTCCGGCTTGATCCGGCCGTCGGCGGCCGGGCCGATGCTCGCTCCGCTGTTCCACTTGTCGTCGGTGCGCGACAGCGTGTTGTAGTGGTACTGGCCGCCCACCGACAGCACGTTCTTCGACCACGCCTGCGGCCGGGACTGCCGCGTGCCCGCGTTGCTCTGCGACTGGCAGATCAGGATGTCGTGGTCGAAGATGATGTCGTCGAACGCGGCGGAGATCGAATTGTAGCTGGTGGTGAGGGTGTCGCCCCAGCTGTTCGACTGGAACACCGCGCGGTACGGGCCTGCCGGGTTGACCAGTTCCTTGGTGTGGGCGTAGCGGTCGGGCTTGTTGTAGGTGGCGAAGATGCCCTGGCCGTCCGGCAGCAGGCCGCGCCGGGTCGAGCTGACCCCGGAGGCGAAGATCTGGCCTGTCGTGGCCGTGCCGTGGCTCGTGCTGGTCGAGTTGGAACCGTGGAACACCAACGGATGCGCGCGGAACTCCTGGTGGGTGGACCGGACACCGCCGTCCATGACCTCGCCGCGCACGCCCGTGCCCTTGTAGCCGCCGACGGACTCGATGTGGTTCGCGCCGGTCGCCTCGCGGGCCATGTCCATGTCGGTCTGCGGCTCGGACACCGCGCCCACCGACAGCACGTCGGGCAGCGCGGCGACTTGGGACACCTGCGCGGGCGTGAGCGTGGCCAGGACGTGCCGCTTGCTCTCGGAGATCCCGTCGAGCCTGCCGCCGATCCGCGACACCTGACGGGCCACCGCGCTCTGCTCGCGGACGTCCTCATCGACGACCGTCACCAGGTACCGCGCCCGCGTACCCGCCAACGCGAGCGGCGCGTCGACCTTGTCCGCGGCGGCGTAGTCGCCGACCCAGCGCACGAAGTCCAGCGCGCGCAACCGATCCGGGTCGGCGCTGCGCACTACGTAGGCGTAGTCGGGGATGTACGCGCCGAGCCGCACGCCGACGCGGCGCAGGGCGGCGCGCTGGTCGTCGGTGACCGGGCCGCGGAACTGCACCAGGTAGCCGGACTTCCCGGTCGGCGCCGCGAGCGCGGCCGACGCCAGCGGGTCGAAAGTGCGGCCGGCGAGCCGGATGTACTGAGAGTCAGATGTGGACTGTGGAACGCTCGCGGCGGGGACCGCGGCAGCCGTCGTGGCGACCGCGGCCAGCACCGCCCCGGCTAACAAGGCGAAGCGACGGGATTTGGGCAGCATGAATGAGCCTCCTAGCGCAGGGGGTTCCGACCCGGAGGGAAGTCGGACTTTCCTCACGCTAGTGACCGCGAACCGGTCGGCCAGCCTCCGACTGAGTGAGCGGCGATCCGGTAAATCACCAGTAAACGGGGGCACCCGAGGGTGCCCCCGTTTCGCTAGGCGACCGGGCTGGAGACCGGCTTGACTTTCTGCGTGCCCGCCGCCGTGGCCAGCGACTTGGCGTGTTTGACGCCGGAGTTGGCGTTGAGGCGGTCGTCGAGGAAGTACCAGTCGGTCTGCACGCGCTGCGGGTTGACGTCGACCACCGAGTAGCCGTGCGAGTCCAGCTCGATGTACTTGACGTGCCAGTTCTTCGCGTACATCGCGACCTCGGCCGCGACCGAGCCGGTGCGCGCCGGGATGTTGAGCAGGTCGTCGATGTTGTCGCTGGTCACCGACGGCGTGACGAACTCGGTGGCCACACTGTTGCCGTTCCACCAGTAGCTAGACCGGTCGAGCGGGATGTCGGCGCCCCACGAGGTGTGGATGTCGCCGGTGAGGAAGACGGTGTTCTTGACCTTGTTGTCCTTGAGGTGGCCGAGCAGTTCGAGCCGATCGGCGGTGTAGCCGTCCCACGCGTCGGCGTTGGCCGCGACGCCGCCCAGCGGCAGGCCGAGCAGCTCGCCGATGGCCTCGGCGAACAGAGCGGTGACCCCGCCGAGCGAGATCGGCGTGATCATGACCGAGTTGCCGACCAGCTTCCAGGTGGCGTCGGTGCCCGACAGCCCGGACTTGAGCCACTCCATCTGCGCGTCGCCGGTCAGCGTGCGGTTCGGGTCGTTCGGGTCGCCCGAGGACGGCGTGGTCTGCTTGGAGCGGTAGCTGCGCAGGTCGAGCAGGGACAACTCGGCCAGCTTGCCCCAGCGGAAGCGGCGGTAGATCTCGCCGCCCGCGCCCTGCCGGACCGGCATCCACTCGAAGTACGCCTGCCGCGCCGCGGCCTTGCGCACACCCCAGTCGCCCTCGGTGGCGGGCTGATGGTTCTCGGCGCCACCCGACCACGCGTCGTTGGCGGACTCGTGGTCGTCCCAGGTGATGAACCACGGCTGCTTGGCGTGCAGCGACTGCAGGTCAGGGTCGGTCTTGTACTGCGCGTGGCGCTTGCGGTAGTCGGCCAACGCGACCATCTCGGTGGCGGGCTCGTGCGGGCGGATCGTCACGCCGCGGGCCCCGAAGCCGCCCACCGGGTATTCGTAGAGGTAGTCGCCGACGTGCAGGACGCCGTCGAGGTCGGTGCGGGCCGCGAGCTGGCGGTAGGCCGCGAAGTAGCCCGCCTGCCAGTTCGAGCACGACACCAGACCGAGGCGCAGCTTGCTGACGTCGGCGTTCGTCGCGGGCGCGGTGCGGGTGCGGCCGGTGGCCGACGCGACGCCGTCGAGGAGGAAGCGGTAGAAGTAAGTCGTCGCGGCGGCGAGGCCACCGGCTTCGACCTTCACCGTGTGGTCGCGGGACGGGCCGGTCGTGGTTGCGCCGGACTGGACGACGTTGGCGAATGACGAGTCTGTCGCGACCTCCCAGCGGAGTTCGACGTCAGGTCCGGCGCCGGATCCCGGGGTCGAGTCCGGTGTCGGGGTCACTCGGGTCCAGAGCAGGACGTTGTCGGGCAGTGAGTCGCCCGAGGCGACGCCGTGCGCGAACTGGGGCACGGCGGCCGCGGCGGCCGTGCCGGCCAGGGCGGCGGGGATGAGCAGGGCGCCACCTGCGACGGCGGACGTGCGGAGGAAGGCGCGGCGGTCTAATCCGGGATTCATCACGAGTCTCAGTGGTACACCTTGATCCTAAGTGTCACACCCACCGTCCAGGTGAATACTCCTCAAATTCGTCCCGATCTGGGGTTCGGACTACGCTGCCGATCATGCCGACCGACGCTTTGACTCGCCTCGGCGAGGGCAAGTATCTGCTACTGACGACGTTCCGTAAGGACGGCAGTGCCGTTGGGACGCCGGTGTGGGTGGTTCGGGATGGGGACGTTCTGCTGGCTTGGACGGTGACTGAGTCGTGGAAGGCCAAGCGGCTGCGACGAAACAGTGATGTGACGCTTGCCGAGTGCGACATCCGGGGCAACCCGGCAGGCGAGACCGTCTCCGGAACGGCGCGGTTCCTCGACACTGAGGGAACCGCGCGCGCCAAGAAGCTGATCCAGCGGAAGTACGGTTTCGTCGCGTGGGTCACGGTGTTTGGCAGCAAGCTGCGTCGAGGGTCTTCTGGGACTATCGGGATCTCGATCGCTGTGGGTGCGCCGGTTTCGGAGTGACTGTGTCCACACCCTGGGTCCGCACCCTGGGGTCGGCACCCTGGGTCCGCGGCGGGGGTGCGGCTTGTTGGTTGTTTCTTACGGGCGGCGAACTGCTGCGAGTGCCTCGGGCAGAGTGAAGTTGCCGTTGTATAGGGCTTTGCCGATGATTGCGCCCTCAACGCCGTCGATCGCGGCCAGGGCGACCAGGTCGTCCACACTGGACACGCCGCCCGAGGCGATCACCGGCGCGTCGGTGCGCGCGCAGACCTCGCGCAGCAGGCCCGCGTTCGGGCCCTCCAAGGTGCCGTCCTTGCTCACGTCGGTGACTACGTAGCGGGCGCAGCCGTCGGTGTTCAGGCGGTCGAGGGCCTCCCAGAGTTCACCGCCGTCGGTGGTCCAGCCTCGGGACGACACCCGGTAGACACCATCTTTGATTCGTACGTCCAGGCCGACGGCGATCTTGTCGCCGTGTTCGGCGATGACCTTCGCGCACCACTCGGGGTTTTCCAGGGCGGCGGTGCCCAGGCCGATGCGGGCGGCGCCGGTGGCCAGGGCGTTGTCCAGTGATTCGTCGTCGCGGATGCCGCCGGATAGTTCTACCTGGACGTCCAGGGTGCCGACGATCTCGGCGAGCAGGTCGCGGTTGCTGCCCCGGCCGAACGCGGCGTCGAGGTCGACCAGGTGGACCCAGTCGGCGCCGCCGTCCTGCCAGGCCATGGCGGCGTCCAGTGGGGAGCCGTAGCCGGTCTCGGACCCGGCCTCACCCTGGACGAGACGGACGGCCTGGCCATGGACCACGTCGATGGCGGGAAGCAAGTAGAAGCTCACCGGAGCACCCTATCTACGCGGCTGGGGTCGACCGGCGGTGGATGAGGTAACCCACACCGAGTCCGACGGCGAGCAGTAGCACCCACGCCCACCAGGGCAGACTCCCCAGGATGCCGACCAGCGCACCCGCGATGGCCGCGCCGACGACACCTCCCAAAGTGGTCGCGGTCGACGGCCTGCGGCGGCGGGTGGTCGTGGTGCGGCGCTTGCGTGGCTTCTTCTTCGGGGTGGTCATCCGGTGACGTCCTTGAGCCAGTTCTCCAGCAGCTGCGCGCCTGCGTCGCCCGACTTCTCTGGGTGGAACTGGGTGGCCGACAGGGGACCGTTCTCGGCCGCCGCGACGAACTCGCCGCCGTGGTCGGCCCAGGTAACCAGGGGTGGGATCATCGGCGGCTCGGGGTGCAGTTCCCAGGTGCGCGCGGCGTAGGAGTGGACGAAGTAGAACCGGGTGTCCGGGCCGAGGCCGTGGAAGAGCACGGACTTCTCCGGCGCCCGCACGGTGTTCCAGCCCATGTGCGGGACGATGGGGGCGTCGAGCCGGTCGACCGTGCCGGGCCACTGGTTGCAGCCGTCGGTCTCGACACCGTGCTCGATACCGCGCTCGAAGAGGATCTGCATGCCGACGCAGATTCCCAGTACCGGCCGACCGCCTGCGAGCCGACGTCCGATGATCCGCTCGCCGCGCACGCCGCGCAGCCCCTCCATGCACGCCGCGTAGGCCCCGACACCGGGCACGACCAGCGCGTCGCAGTCGATGGCGGCATGGAAGTCGCCGGTCACCTCGACATCGGCACCGACGCGGCGCAGCGCGCGTTCAGCGGAACGAAGGTTCCCGGACCCGTAATCCAGCACGACGACTCTTGGCACGGGCCCAGCGTAGTCGGCCACGTCCGTTATCTAACCGTGACCTCGATCGGGTGTAAGCCGTCCCGCCTGCGGGTATGTGGGGACTAAGGCGTGGTCAGGGGGCCGCGCCCAGGAGGCCTGTGATGTTGCGTTGGACCTTGGCGACAATCCTGCTCGTCGCGGCGATGGTCAACGCCTATCTCGCGCTGTCCGAGTCGGTCGTGTGGCCGATCGTGCCCGCTGTGCTGTGGATCCTCGTGGCCGCCGCACTCATCACCGCCGAACCGAAGTCCGAGGTCCCCGCGCCGCGAGCGGAGTCCGAGCCGGTGCGACGGCCGGTGTCCGTCTAACTGAGGAATTCTCGCAGGGTCCGGGCGATCCCGGCCGCGTCGAGGCCGTGGATCTCGTCGTGCTGCGCCGCGGTGCCGTAGGCGCGCACCTCCATGTCCCGCCGCACACCCACCGACCGCTGACGGTGCGGCATGTCCGCCAACGCCTCGGCCACCGAGTGCGCCGAGGTCCCCGCCAGGTACGGCTCCACGACCAGGACATTCGGCGCCGCCGACTCGACCGCCGCGCGTAGGCCCGTGTGGTCGAACGGGCGGACGGTCGGGGTGTACAACACCGACACGTCGACACCCTCGGTCGCGGCGAGCACCGCGTCCAGGGTCGGGCCCACGGCCAGGACCACGCCAAGGCTGCCGTGGCGCAGCGGGACGAAGTCGCCGGTCACCGGGTGGGCGTCGGTGTTCGATCGGGTCGAGAGCCGCAGGTAGACCAGCCCGTTCCCCGCGAGCGCGCCGGTCAGCAGCGGCGCGACCTCGTCGGGGTGGCCGGGTACGTGGATGGTGAAGCCGGGCAGGCTGTCGATCAGTGCCACGTCTGCGGGCGCCTGGTGGGTGCGGCCCATCTTCGGGTTGTCGTAGGACGCGCCGACGCTAACCAGCACCGCGCCGACACCCTGGTGGCCAAGGTCGAGTTTGACCTGCTCATACGCCCGCTCGACCAGGAACGGCGCATAGGTGTGGATGACCGGCCGGAATCCGGTCAGCGCGAGCCCGCCCGCGACGCCGACCATCGCCTGCTCCCGAATCCCGACGTCGACCACACGGCCGGGATGCTCCTTGAGCGGTCCAGCGAATAGATCCACGGAGATCGCGGCCAGCACGAGCGCGACCCGCGGGTCCTGCTCCAGCGCCTCGGTCATGCTCGCCGCGAACGCCTCACGCATGGTCCTGGTGTCAACCGTGGTCATCGCTGCTCCTTGATATCGGCGACCACGACGAGCGGCCTGCCGGGGTGGCCTTCGGTCAACGCGGCGTGCAAGGCCACGTGGTCACGGCCGTCGACGGTGACGCCCGCCCAGCCCTCCACGGTGAACCGGGACGCGATGCCGCCGGGCCAGCCGTGGTTGGAACTGTGGTTGTCCACGACGACGGCGGTCAGGTTCGCCAGCCCGAACCGCGCGGCGACCGCGATGGCCTCGTGGTTGCTGCCCTCGTCCAGCTCACCGTCGCCGACCAGCACGAACACGCGAGCGGGCGAACCTTGGGCGCGTAGCCCGACGGCCTGCCCCACCGCGATGGGCAGCCCGTGTCCAAGTGATCCCGACCCGATCTCGGCGCCGGGCACGAGGGTGCGGTCGGGATGGTGGCCGAGGATGGAGTCGAACCGGGTCCAGGTATCCAATGTGGAGGGATCAAGGAAGCCCTTGGCGGCCAGGACCGCGTAGAACGCCATCGGACCGTGTCCTTTGGACAGCAGGAACCGGTCCCGGTCCGGATCATCGAGCGCGTCGATGCGCAGAACGCGGTCGTAGAGCACCCACAGGACGTCGAGGGTGGAGGCGGCGGCCCACTCGTGCTTCTCATCGCCGGTCATCCGGGCGAACAGCGGGGCCAGTGCGTGTGTCATGGGTCCACCGTGCAACCTTGAGTTCGGTGGAGGTCAAGAACTTCGTGGCGCCCGCGCGGGCCGGTGTGCTGCAATTCGCATCGATATGGAAGAACAACAGCTGATCCGCCTGTCGAAGCGGATGTCCAAAGCCCTGCGCCACCACCCCGAGCGAGTCGGCCTCACCCTCGACGCCGCGGGCTGGGTCCCGGTGTCGGACCTGCTCAGCGCACTCGGCGTGTCCCGCTCGGCACTCGATGAAGTCGTGGCGCGCAACAACAAGAACCGTTTCGCGTTCGACCCGACCGGGACCCGCATCCGGGCCAGTCAGGGCCACAGCGTGCCGGTCGACCTCGGACTGACGCCCATGCCGCCGCCCCCGGTGCTCTACCACGGCACCGTGGCCGCCGCACTGGAGTCGATCAAGGCCGAGGGCTTGCGGCCGATGAACCGCCACCATGTGCACTTGTCGGCTACCCGCGACACCGCCGTGGCGGTGGGCGCCCGCCGAGGCAGGCCACTCGTCCTGGAAATCGACGCGGCGGCGATGGCCGCTGACGGGCACGAGTTCTATGTCAGCGCGAACGGGGTCTGGCTGACCGACCACGTCCCCGCGCTCTACCTGCAAGAATGAGTTGATCGGGGTCCGTCAAAGCCGAAGGCCCATTTGTCACCCGGCACGGCAGACGCGACTCAAGCCGCGCGCTACCGGTGATCGACGGACTGCTTGCCGCGACAGCGTTGGCACACGACTGGACGCTCGTGACTCGCAACGGGACCGACGTGATGTCGACCGGCCTCCGACTCCTCGATCCGTTCGCGCGCTGACTTCGACCTACCTGGAGGTTGCCGGTAGGCTTGGACGGGTGTCCAAACTGGCTGAGACGCTGTCCATCGGCGAGGTCGCCGATCGCAGCGGGGTTCCGCATACGGCGTTGCGCTTCTACGAGGAGCGCGGGTTGATCCACTCCGAGCGGACGGCCGGTAACCAGCGCAGATATGCCAGGGCAGTGCTCCGCAGGCTCGCCTTCATCCGCACCGCCCAACGGGTCGGGCTCACACTGGAGGAGATCCACGCCGCGCTCGACCTGTTACCCGAGCGGCGGACGCCGACGAAGGTCGACTGGGCGCGGCTGTCCAAGACGTGGCGGTCGGAGATCGACGCCCGGATCGACTCGTTGGAGCGGCTGCGGGACAACCTGACGTCCTGCATCGGGTGCGGGTGTCTGTCGTTGAAGACCTGTGGACTGGTCAACAGCGAAGACCGGATGTCGAACCTCGGCCCCGGCGCACCCCGGCTGAAAGCGGCCAGCGAGGGCGGCACCCCCTAGTGCCCTGCGCCGGGCACTAGCGGTTCGACACGTACCAGGCCACGGCGCCGCCGCCCGCCAGCAGGGCGAGCACGAGCAGCACCATGGCCATGCCCTTTGCCGTCTTCCAGGTCGTGTAGACCCCACCGACGAGCACGCCGGTCAACGCGATCAACCCGACGACGACGAGATCCTTCACGACCTACTCCTCCAGCGCCCTGTGAATCCGGACAGACCCTACTCAGAGGACGCCCTTGGTTGAGGGGATTCCGCCAACTCTGGGGTCGGACTCCGTGGCAGCCCTTAGTGCCCTGGCGAAGGCCTTGTACTCGGCCTCGGTGATGTGGTGCGGGTCACGCCCGTGGATGACCCGGAGGTGCAGGGCGATATGGGCGTGGAAGGCGATCGACTCGAAGACGTGCCTGTTCAGCACGGTCGGGTAGTTCCCGCCGACGACGAAACCGACCATGACCTCGGGCTCGCCCGTGTGCACGCAGTAGGGGCGGCCCGAGACGTCGATCGCGGCGTGCGCCAGGGTCTCGTCCATCGGGATCCAGGCGTCGCCGAAGCGGCGGATGCCCGACTTGTCGCCGAGGGCCTGGCGCAGGGCCTGGCCCAGGACGATGGCGACGTCCTCGACGGTGTGGTGGGCGTCGATGTCGATGTCGCCGGTGGCGTGCACGGTCAGGTCGAACGACGCGTGCGAGCCGAACGCGGTGAGCATGTGGTCGTAGAACGGGACGCCGGTCGACACGTCGACCTTGCCCGAGCCGTCGAGGTCGACCTCGACGAAGACCTTCGATTCCTTGGTGATCCGCTCCACGCGGCCGACACGGGACACTAGATGATCTCCTTACTGGCGGCCAGGAAAGCGTCGTTCTCCGCGGGCGTGCCCACGGTGACGCGCAGGTGTCCGGGGATGCCGACGTCGCGGATCAGCACGCCTTGGTCCAAATAGGACTTCCAGGCGGCGGCCGGATCGGCGAACTGTCCGAAGAGGACGAAATTGGCGTCGCTCGGCACGACTTCGGCACCCAGGCCGGAAAGCGCCTCGATGACGCGGTCGCGCTCGGCGGCCAGTTGGTGGACCGACGCGAGTGTCTGGTCGGCGTGGCGCAGGGCGGCGCGGGCGGCGGCCTGGGTGAGCGCCGACAGGTGGTAGGGCAGGCGCACGAGCAGCAGCGCGTCGACCACGGCGGGCGCGGCGGCCAGGTAGCCCAGTCGCCCGCCCGCGAAAGCGAACGCCTTGCTCATGGTGCGGCTGACGATCACCTGGGTGGGGAACTCCTCGATCAGGTGCACCGCGCTCTCCTGCGGGGAGAACTCGGCGTAGGCCTCGTCGACGACCACGATCCCCTTGGTGGCCGCGACGAGCGCGCGCAGGTCGGCCAGTGGGATGGACTGGCCGGTGGGGTTGTTCGGGCTGGTGACGAACACGACGTCCGGCGACCGCTCGGCCAGCACCGCGGCCGCGGTGTCGACGTCCAGGGAGAAGTCGGCGCGGCGCGGCGTTGGCACCCAGTCGGTCCGGGTGCCCGCGGCGATGATCGGGTGCATCGAATAGGACGGCTCGAAGCCCAGCGCGCTGCGGCCGGGGCCGCCGAAGGCCTGCAGGATCTGCTGGAGGATCTCGTTGGACCCGTTGGCCGCCCACAGGTTGGCCGTCGTCAGCGGCACCCCGGTCGACTCCGCGAGGTAGGCGGCGAGATCGGTGCGCAGGGCCACGGCGTCGCGGTCGGGGTAGCGGTGCAAGGTGCCCGCGATCTCCGCGACGGCGGCGGTGATGTCGGCGACCAGCTCCGGCGGCGGCGGGTAGGGGTTCTCGTTGGTGTTGAGCTGGTACGGCACGTCCAGCTGCGGCGCTCCGTACGGTGTACGGCCGCGCAGGTCGTCGCGCAGCGGCAGGTCGGCGAGGGCCGCCCGCTCCCCCGGCGTCACGACTCGCCCCGGAAGCGCGCGGTTACGGCCTCGCCGTGCGCGGGCAGGTCTTCGGCCCGCGACAGGGCGACCACGTGGGCGGCTACCTCGCGAAGGGCGTCCTCGGAGTAATCGATCACGTGGATGCCGCGCAGGAAGGTCTGCACCGACAGGCCCGACGAGTGCCGGGCACAGCCGCCGGTTGGCAGCACGTGGTTGGAGCCCGCGCAGTAGTCGCCCAGGGAGACCGGGGCGTAGGCGCCGACGAAGATCGCCCCGGCGCTGCGCACCCGCGCCGCCACGGCCCGCGCGTCGGCGGTCTGGATCTCCAGGTGCTCGGCGGCGTAGGCGTCGACCACCCGCAGCCCGTCGTCCACCGAGGACACGAGCACGCAGCCGGACTGCGGCCCGCGCAGCGCGGTGGCGACCCGCTCGGTGTGCTTGGTCGCCTTGACCCGCACCTCCAGCTCGGCGTCGACGGCGTCGGCCAGCTCGACGGAGTCGGTCACCAGCACGCTGGCCGCCAGCGGGTCGTGCTCGGCCTGGCTGATCAGGTCGGCGGCGATGTGCACCGGGTCGGCGGTGGCGTCGGCGAGGATGGCGATCTCGGTCGGTCCGGCCTCGGAGTCGATCCCGATCAGGCCCCGGAGCAGGCGTTTCGCCGCGGTCAGGTAGATGTTGCCCGGCCCGGTGACCATGTCGACCGGCGCCAGTTCGCCGCCGTCGGTGTCGGTCCCTCCGTAGGCGAGCAGCGCCACGGCCTGCGCGCCGCCGACGGCCCAGACCTCGGTGACGCCGAGCAGTTCGGCCGCGGCCAGGATCGTCGGGTGCGGCAGGCCGCCGAAATCGGCCTGCGGCGGCGAGCACACGACCAGCGACTCGACCCCGGCGGTCTGGGCGGGGACGACATTCATGACGACGCTCGACGGGTAGACCGCGAGCCCGCCCGGCGCGTAGAGCCCGACCCGCGCGACCGGCACCCAGCGCTCGGTGACCGTGCCGCCGGGGACGACCTGGGTGGTCACGTCGGTGCGCCGCTGCTCGCCGTGCACCAGCCGGGCCCGCTCGATCGAGACCTCCAGCGCGGTGCGGACCGCCGGGTCGAGCTCGGCGAGCGCGCGGGTCAGCTCGGCGGCCGGGACCCGCACCGCAGAGGGGCGTACCCGGTCGAAGCGCTCGGAGAACTCAAGGACCGCGTCGACCCCGCGCTCGCGGACCCCGTCCACGATCGGCCGCACCTGATGGACCACCGCGTCCACGTCGACCTCGGCCCGCGGCAGCGCGGTGCGCAGCTCCACGGGCGACGGGACGGCGGAACGCAGGTCGGTGCGCGTCAGCATGGGGTCCTTCCAGCTTCAAGGGGACCCCACCAGGGTAAAGCGTGGACCGGGAGCGGTGACCTTCGCGGTACCGCAGGTCACAGCCTCAGGTCACGTCTCAGCGCAGCCCGGCCACCGCCTCGACCGCGGTGTCGATCTGCTCCGGGGAGATGAAGTAGTGCGGCGAGGCCCGGACCAGCTCGGTGATCCCCCGCCGGGTCATGTCGTAGCGGGTCGAGGTCAGGCCGCTGACCGTCACCGTGATGTCCATGGCGCGCAACTTGTCCCGAACGTCATCGGCCGACACCCCGTCCACCGTGAACGTGACGATCCCGCACTGTTGCGACCCGAGATCCCGCACCTGGACCCGAGGTATGGCCTCCAGCCCGGCGCGCAGTTGGGCCGCCCGCTCGGTCACCGCCGTGGCGATGGCCGGAATCCCCAGGTCAAGCGCGTATCGAGCGGACGCGATCAGGCCGAGGCGGTCGGCGACGCTGCACTCCCACAGCTCGAAGACCCGGGCGTCCTGGCGCAGCGTGATCTCCGCGGTACCGGTCCACAGCGCGCCGTGCAGGTCGATCAGCCGGGGGTGGAGGCGGTCGCGGACCGAGCGGCGCACCACGAGCACGCCGGTCCCGCGCGGGCCGCGCAGCCACTTGCGGCCGGTCGCGCTGATGATGTCGACGCCCATGGCCTCGGCGGACACCGGGAGCTGGCCCATGGACTGACAGGCGTCGAGCAGGACAAGCGCGCCGACCTCGTGGGCCGCCGCGGCGACCTCGGCGACCGGGTTGACCAGGCCGCCGTTGGTCGGGACCTGGACCAGCGACACCAGCTTGACCCGCTCGTCGAGCATCCCCCGCAGGGCGTCCACGTCGAGTTCACCAGCGGCGTTCGACGGGATCGGCTCGACCGTCGCGCCGACCTCCGCGGCCCGGCGCAGCAATGGGATGGCGTTTCCGCCGTACTCGGCCTCGGTGGCCAGCAGGCGGTCGCCCGCGGCCAGTGGGATCGCGTCGAAGGCGGCCAGCCAGGAGCGGGTGGCGCTGTCGGTGAAGGCGACCTCGTCGGGCTCGCAGCCCAGCAGCTCGGCGAACACGCCGTAGCCCGCTTCGAGGTCGTCGAGGCGTTCGGCGCCCGCGCGGTAGCCGCCGACCTCCTCCTCGCGCCGCAGGTGGGCGACGACCTCGTCGACGACGGGGCGCGGGGACAGCGACGAGCCCGCGCTGTCGAGGAACACGCCGTCGGCGCTGCCCGGCGTGTCGGCGCGGACCGCGGCCAGATCGATCATCGAGGTGCCCAGGTCTGCAGGTTCCACCATGCCCCCCACGTGTGGTCTGTCCCCGTCGCGTCCACGACGGGCTGGTAGCCGTTCCAATTCTGTCGGATCACGTAGCTGTGGTCGGACTCGGCGAGCACCACCGCCGACGGCTCGTCGAGGTAGGCCCGTTGCACCGCCCGGAACGCGACGGCACGCTGCGCGGGGTCGGTGACCGCCGCGGCGGCGGCCGTGCGGTCACCGAGCCAGGACAGTGCCCGACCCGGGTCGAGCGGGTCTCCAACCGCGGTCAACTCGGCCGTCGCGCCGGTCAGCGCGGCGCGCAGCGTCGGCCGAGGGGTGACTTTGACGCCGATCGCGGCGGCCGCGGCGGCGAACCCGGCGACCAGCTCCCGGTTGGCGATGTCGGCGACCGGGTAGGCGACGTCGAACTCGGCGACCACGCCGGACTTGCGGCGCACGCCGTCCAGGCCGGGCACCCAGCCCGCCATGTCCAGGACGGCCTTGGCCCTGGGCACGTCGAACTCGAATCGGGCGCCGGGCTCGACGAACTCGGCCAGCGCGGTCGGCACCGGCAGCGACGTCGGCTTGCCCCGCCCGGCGAGCGCGGTGTCGACCAGCTTCCGGCGGTCGACGCAGAGGTTGAGCGCGAGCCGCATGGACGCGTCGCCCGTGACCGGGGAGATCGAGGGCAGGGTGACCACGCGGACGTCGGCGGCGCTGTGCCGGACCGTCGTGAACGCCGACGAGCCCTGGAACGACACGGCGAGGCGCGCGGGCAGGTCGGCCCCGTCGAGCTTGCCGTCGCGCAGCCGCTGGGCGCGGATCTCGTCGTCCGGCACGAACTCGACGGTCACCCGGGTGATCTTGGGAGCGCCGCCGCGGTGGTCGGGATAGGCCTTGAGCACCAGTGAGCGGCCCGGCTTCCAGCTCTCGACCTGGTAGGGCCCGGTGCCGACCGGCGCGTCGCCCGCCCGTTTGATGCCCAGGACCAGCAGCGACGCGAATCCGGGGGTCGGCAGGGTCAGGTCGAACCGCACGGTCGCGCTGTCGAGTTGGTGGACCGCGGCCAGTGTCGAGAATCGGGACTTGAGCGCGCCCGCGAGCACCGCCTGATAGGTCGCGATGACGTCGGCGGCGCCGAACTTGGCCTTGTCGTGGAAGAAGACGTCGTCGCGCAGGACGATGGTCCACGCCTTCCCGTCGGCTGACGGCACTGGCAGCGCGGCGGCGAGCACGGGCCGCAGGGTGCCGCCGGGCTCGAGTTCGACCAGCCCGTCGTAGATCTTCGCCGCGCCGTACGGCGCGTAACCGGACAGCGGGTCGAGGGAGGCGGGCGCGACCGCGGTGGCGATCACCATCGACCGACCCTCGCGGTCGCCGGAGGCGGTCGGGGTAGGTTCGGCTGTGCACGCCGCCAACAGCCCCACCAGGGCTACGGCGACGGCGCGCGACAGGACCACGGCCTCGACAGTAGTGGCCGCGACTACGTAGGGGGGACTGTGCGACTCGGGCTTTGTCAGATCTCGGCGTCGGCCGACCCGGCCGCGAACCTCGACCTGATCCGGGCCGGTGTGGCGGAGGCGGCGGGCGCGGCGGTCGTGCTGTTCCCGGAGGCGACGATGTCCCGCTTCGGGGTCCCGCTGGGCCCGGTGGCCGAGCCGCTGGACGGCCCGTGGGCCACCGCCGTGCGGGAGATCGCGGACGCGGCCGGGGTGGTGATCGTCGCCGGGATGTTCACCCCGGCCGAGGACGGGCGGGTGCGCAACACCCTGCTGGTCACCGGCCGTGGCCACCACCTGGGCTACGACAAGATCCATCTGTTCGACGCGTTCGGCTTCAAGGAGTCGAAGACCGTCGCGCCCGGCGACACTCCCGTGGTCTTCACGGTCGACGAGGTCACCGTGGGCGTGGCGACCTGCTACGACGTCCGCTTCCCGGAGCTGTTCCGCAAGCTGGCCGACGAGGGCGCGAAGGCGATCCTCGTCGGCGCCAGCTGGGGCGCGGGCGAGGGCAAAGCCGAGCAGTGGGAATTACTGGTCCGTGCCCGCGCGTTGGACTCGACGTCGTGGGTCGTCGCCTGCGGCCAGGCCGACCCGGGCCCGACCACGGACACCGCGCCGCTGGGCATCGGGCACAGCCTGGTCGCCGACCCACGGGGCCGGGTGGTGGGGCGGTTGGGCGGGAAGCCGGAGACGCTGGTCGTCGACATCGACCCGGACCTGGCCGACACGACCAGGAAGACCATCCCGGTGCTGGCGAACCGCAGGCTGTAGGTATCGAGAAACTGGGGGAATCGTGGTCACGGTAGGCGCGGTCGTCGGAATCAGCCTTATCGCGGTGGGGTTAGTGCTGACACCCGGGCCCAACATGATCTATCTGGTGTCCCGGTCGGTCGCGCAGGGTCGCCGCGCGGGCCTGATCTCGCTGACCGGCGTCGGCGCGGGCTTCCTGATCTACCTGGCCGCCGCGACGGCGGGCATGTCGGCGGTGTTCACCCACGTGCCACAGCTGTACCTCGCGCTGAAGATCGCGGGCGCGGCCTACCTGCTGTGGTTGGCCTGGCAGGCGATCCGCCCTGGCGGCGGGTCGCCGTTCACGCCGCGGGACCTGCCCGCGGACGGTACGCGCAAGCTGTTCACCATGGGCATGGTCACCAACCTGCTGAACCCGAAGATCGCGGTCCTCTACGTCTCGCTGCTGCCCCAGTTCATCGACCCGGCCCTGGGCTCGGTCGCGACACAGAGCTTCCTGCTCGGCCTGATCCAGATCGCCATCGCGCTGACGGTCAACGGGATGATCGTGCTGTTCGCCGGATCGGTGGGCACCTTCTTCACCCGCAAGCCGAACTGGCTGCGGTTCCAGCGGTACGCAACCGCGGCGGCCCTGACGTGGTTCGCCGTGCGGGTGGCGACCGACAAGTCGAAGCCGTTGACGGCCTGATGAGCAGGCGAGCCGAGATGTTCGTCCCGGCCGAGCGGGATCCCCGACTCGGGGCGCCCGCCACCGGCGAGGAACGGGCGATGCTGCTGGGCTTCCTGCGGGTGCAGCGGTCGACGCTGGAGTTGAAGTGCGCGGGCCTGGGGCAGAACTGGCGGCTCGGTCGGTCGAGCCGTCGACGCTGTCACTGCTCGGCTTGGTCCGCCACCTCGCCGACGTGGAGCGCCGCTGGTTCCGTCAGGTGCTCGCGGGCCAGGACGCGCCGCCGCGTTTCTCGTCGGCGGTCAACCCGGACGGCGACTTCGACGGCGCGACACCCGAGGCCGCCGAGGAGGCTTGGCAGGTGTGGCGCGACGAGGTCGCCTTCGCCGACCAGTTCGCGAGCGAAGCCCCGGACCTGGACGTGAGCGGCCACGACGACTGGCGTGGCGAGGTGTCACTGCGCTGGGTGCTGGTGCACTTGGTGGAGGAATACGCCCGCCACAACGGCCATGCGGACTTGCTCCGGGAACGAATCGACGGCGCTATCGGCGTCTAGCAATGATCCGTGCGCCCTTGGCGGGCACCAGGGTGATGTTGCGTGAGCGGGCGGGCTCCGGTGGGCCGACGGGCTCGATGTCGTAGCGGACCAGGATCGCCCGCAGGGCCGAAGCCGCCTCCTGCAACGAGAAGCCAGCGCCAAGACACCGGCGGACCCCGCCGCCGAACGGGATCCAGGTCCCGGCCTCCGGCTGCGCGCCGACGAAGCGCTCCGGCCGAAAGTCCTGCGGCTCGGCGAAGTGGTCCGCGTCGACCTGGACCAGCCCGATCGACGGCGACACCACGGTCCCCTTGGGCAGCAGGTGGCCACGCACCACCGTCGGCTCGGTCAGCCTGCGGGCGACGCTGTAGATCACCGGCCGCAGCCGCATGGCCTCCTTGGTCACTGCCTGCAGGTACTCGTCGTCGCCTTGGTCGGCGGCCGCCTGGGCGGTTCGCAGGGCAGACGGGTTACGGGCCAGTTCGTGCAAGGCCCACGCCAGTGCCGTCGCGGTGGTCTCGTGTCCGGCCAACAGCAGCGTCATCATGTGGTCGCGCAACTCGACCGCGGGCGCGTCCGGGTCCGCGTGGAGCAGGCGCGACAACACGTCGGTGCGATCGGCCAGGTCCTGCGTCCGGCGCTCGGCGATCTCCTCGTACAGCAGCACGTCGGCCGCGGCCAGGTTCTCACCGTTCTGCTTCCATGGGGAGAAGCGGTTGAGCTTCGGGTAGGTCCAGCCGAGCACGGCGACCGGGCCGATGTCGACGACCTTGGTGATCAGCGGTCGGAGCGCACGCAGGCGGTCGCCGTCGGCCATGCCGAAGACGACCCGCAAGATGATGTCGAGGGTCAGGTCGTTCATCAGCGGGTGGACCGCGAACGGCCGCCCGACCGGCCAGGTCTTGGCCGACTTCTCGGCCAGTTCGGTCATCATGTCGCCGTAGCCGCGCAGGGCGGCGCCGTTGAAGGCGGGCATCAGGCGCTTGCGGGCCCGCAGGTGGGCGTCCTCGTCGAGGATGAGCACCGACTCGCGGCCCATCACCGGCGCCAGGATCGAGTTGCCCTCGCCCGCGTGGAAGACGTCGGTGGGGCCTGCGAACACCTCGCGGATGTCCTCCGGCCTGGACACGACCACGACCGTGCGTCCGGCGGCGAGCCGAACGGTGAACGTGTCGCCGAAGCGGCGGCGCCAGATCGGGCCGAACCGGGCGCGGGACCGCATGAAGATGATCGTCTGGACGAGCCGCGGCAGGCGCGGGCCGGGCGGCAGGGACTCCTGGACCGTGACGGCCGGGTTCATGGCACCTCCGCGCGAGTGTGACCTACACCCCGATTCATACACCCGTATAGATCCGCCCGGCAACTACGATCCGATGGTGGGACATCGAGAGCAACTCCTCGCCGCGGCCAGGAAGCTGCTGGAGGACAAGGGCTACGCGCACATCACCGCCCGCGACCTGGTCGCCGAGTCGGCCACCAACCTGGCCTCGATCGGCTACCACTTCGGATCCAAAGCGGGCTTGCTCAACGAGGCGCTCGGGGTCGTCTTCGAGGAGTGGACCGACCAACTCGCCAAGGTCGCCCTGGCCGAACCGGACGCCACGCCCATCGCCCGCGCCCACCTGACCTGGGCCGCGGTGCTGCGCAACCTCGCCGACAACCGGATGCTCGTCCTCAGCTTCGCCGAGGCACTGGCCCAGGCCGAACGCGACCCCGCGCTGCGCGCCCAACTCGCCGACCTGCAGGACCACACCCGCACCAGGGTCGCGGCGATCGTGGCCACGTCGTTCGGCCCCGAGGTCACCGCCGACGATCCGCGCTGCCGCGCCGTGGCCAGTTTCGTGCTCGCCGTGTGCGACGGCTTCGCCCTGCAATGGATGCTCGACCCGGTCCGCACCCCGCAGGCAGACGACCTGCTCCAAGGCCTCGCCGAACTCCTGGCGCGTTCCGCCCCGTTCTAGTACAGTGTACGGTACAGCGTACGAGAGGGGTGTTCGTGTACGAACCAACAGAGTCCGAACTGGCGAGCCTGCGCGACTGGTTCACCACGTACGACGCGTTGGCCGCGAAGGGCGCGGTCGAGGAGATGGCCGACCTCGCGGTCTTCCCGATGAACCTGGCCACCGACGTCTCCGGCGGCCACGCCGCGGTGACCCAGTGGAACCGGGAGCAGTACGTGGCGGCCATGGCCGAGGTGATGGGCGGGGGCACCGCCGAACTGGAGATGACCTCCGAGCGCACGCCCCACTTCCTCACCGAGAACCTGGCCGTGGTCGTCAGCGAGGCGACGATGACGGTGGGTGGTGAGGTGCAGCGGATGACCTACGCCGACCTGATGGTCCGCACGGCCGACGGCTGGGCCTTCCAGTCGATGATCCAGGGCGGCTGGGGCGCCGACTGGCCGCAGGCTAAACGCGGTTAGCCCGGTGGGCGCCGTCCGGCACTCTGCGGACGGCGCCCGACCGCAGGACCAGCACGAGGATGCCCAGCGAGACCACCCCGAAGAACACAGCGGCGCCCAGCAGGAACGGGGTCAGCGGCGCCTCGGCCGGGTCGGGGGCGATGACGAACACCGCGAACGCCATGTAGAGCACACTGATGCCCGCCGAGAGCAGGGCACCGAGGACCAGCGGAGTCCGGCCGCGGTCGAACAGCAGCCGGGCGGCCCCGATGATCAGCATGGCCGCCGCGCCGACCTCGGCGACGAGCAGCAGCAGCATCGGGTGCCACGGCTGGGCCAGCAGCGCCGAGCCGGGAAAGACCGGCGCGGCGATCAGCGTCATTCCGGCCTCGACCACCGCGAGCGCGGCCGCGGCCTTGACCACACCTGGCCGCAAGTCGAGCTGGCTGTCGTCGCGCAGCAAGGAAAGCACGTGCACTCCCGGACCGTTGGCGGATTACCCCTTACTCATCGCCGCAGGCCGCCAGATCGTGTCAGTCAGTGACTAAGATCCATCCCCAGGTCCAGTGCGGGCGACGAATGGGTCAACGCGCCGACCGCCAGGTAGTCGACACCCGTGGCCGCGTACTCGCGGGCCACCTCCAAAGTCAGACCGCCGGATGCCTCCAGCTTCGTAGCTGTCCCCCGCACCCGCTCGACGGCCCGCGCGCAGTCGGCCGCGGTGAAGTTGTCGAGCAAGACCAGTTCCACGCCCTCGGCCAGCGCCTCGTCCAGCTGGGCCAGGCTGTCGACCTCGACCTCGAGGAACAGCTCCGGCGCGTGCGCCTTGGCCGCGGCGATCGCCTTGGTGACCGAGCCCGCCGCGACGACGTGGTTGTCCTTGATCAGGATCGCGTCGCCGAGGCCGAGGCGGTGGTTGACGCCGCCGCCGCAGCGCACGGCGTACTTCTCCAGCAGCCGCAGGCCGGGCAGGGTCTTGCGGGAGTCGCGCACCGCGGCACCCGTGCCCGCCAGCTCCCGCACCCACGCGGCGGTCGCCGTGGCGATGCCCGACAGGTGGCAGATCAGGTTCAGCGCGGTCCGCTCGGCGGTCAGCAGCGCCCGGGTGTTGCCGCGCACGACCAGCGCGGGCTGTCCGACCACGGCCGCGTCCCCGTCGGCCAGCGCCGACACCACGGTCAGATCCGGCACGACGGCGGCGAACACGGCCTCGGCGACCGGGACGCCCGCCAGCACGCCCGGCTTGCGCGGGGTCAGCGCCGCGACCGCCACCGCGTCCGCGGCCACCGTGGCCTCGGTCGTGGCGTCCGGGCCATAGCGCAGGTCCTCGGCGAGCGCGGTGCGGATGACCCGCCGCAGGTCCTCCTGGTCGATCACGCGGCACCGCGCAGCGCGGTCGGGGTGGTGAGCACCGGCTGGCCGGACGGGGTGAGCCGCACGACCAGGGACCGGCGCCAGATCGCGTCGTCTTTGACCGGGTAGTCGGTGCGGACGTGGCAGCCGCGCGACTCGGTTCGGGTGGCCGCGGCGGCGATCAGCGAGCGCGCGACCAGCGTCAGCGCGGCGTCCTCGACGGCGGCCCGGGTGTCCAGCGGTCGGTCGACCGCGGACACGTCGAGCACGGAGCCGACCACCGCCAGCCCCTCGGCCTCGCGGCCGATCGCGGCGTAGCGGCTCATCACGCGCTGCAGGGAGTCCCGCTCGGCGACCGGCGTGACCGGCAGGTCGGACACCACGGCGAGCCGCGGGTCGCCCAGCCTGCCCGCCGCGAGATCCGCGGCGACCGCCTCGGCGGCCCGAGCGCCGACGACCAGGCCCTCCAACAGGCTGTTGGACGCCAGCCGGTTCGCCCCGTGCAGGCCGATGCTGGCGACCTCGCCCGCCGCGTACAGTCCTGGCACCGCCGTCCGTCCGTCCACAGTGGTCATGACGCCGCCGCAGGAGAAGTGCGCGGCTGGCGCGACCGGGATCGGGGTGACCGCCGGATCGATTCCCACGCTCAGGCAGGCCTGGTACACGGTCGGGAACCGCTTGGCGAAGTCGATGTCGGCGAGGTTTGTGGCGTCGAGGAAGACGTGGTCGTCGACCCCGCCGCGCCCCTCGGCCATCCGGCGGGTGATCGCGGCGGCCACGACGTCGCGCGGGGCCAGGTCGACCAGCGGGTGCACGCCCCGCATGACCGAGGCGCCGGTCGCGTCGATGAGCACCGCGCCCTCGCCGCGCACCGCCTCGGTGACCAGCGGGCAGCGCCCCCGCGCGCCATGGCCGGTGTACAGAACGGTCGGGTGGAACTGCACGAACTCGATGTCGGCCAGCGGCGCCCCGGCCCGCAGCGCCAGCGCGAGCCCGTCGCCGGTGGCGACCTCCGGGTTCGAGGTGGCCTGGTAGAGCTGGCCGAGGCCACCGGAGGCGAGCAACACGGCGGGCGCGCTGATCACGCCCGGCACCCCGGAACCGTCAAGGACCATCAACCCGGCGACCGCGCCGGAGCCGGTTCGCACGGCCTGCACGGCCACGTGGTGCTCCAGCACCGGCACCCGGCCGTCCCTGGCCGCGGCGATGAGCGCCCGCTCGACCTCGGCGCCGGTCGCGTCGCCGCCCGCGTGCACCACGCGGAAAGCGCTGTGGCCGCCCTCACGGGTGCGGGCCAGTTTGCCGTCGGCACCAGGGTCGAACACCGCGCCCAGCTCACGCAGCCGGGTGACCGCGGCGGGGCCGTCGGCGATGATCGCCCGAACGGCGTCCTCGTCGCACAGGCCCGCGCCCGCGACCAGGGTGTCGGCCACGTGCTTGTCGACCGAGTCGCCCTCGTCGTGCTGGTCGGGTAAGACGACGGCGACGCCGCCCTGTGCCCAGCGGGTATTGCCGTCGACCGCCTCGGCCTTGGTGACCACCAGGACCCGCAGCCCCAGTGAGTGCGCCCGCAGCGCCGCGGTCAGCCCGGCCACGCCGGTACCGACGATGACGAGGTCAGCCCGGGCTTCCCAGCGTGGGCCGCCGGTCATTCGCCACCGCCGGACGTGCCGATCTCGATCATGCGCTGCACGGCGCCCCGGGCGCGCGCGGCGGTCTCGAGGTCGACGTGCACCTCGTCGGCGCCTTCGCGCAGCGACCGCAGCAGCGCGGCGGGCGTGATCATCTTCATGTACTTGCAGGACGCGCGGTCGTTGACGGCGTTGAACTCGATGCCGGGGGCGGCCTTGCGCAGCTGGTGCAGCATGCCGACCTCGGTGGCGACCAGCACCGACTTGGCCTTGGTCGACCGCGCCTGGGTCACCATGTCTCCGGTCGAGAGGATCTTGACCTTCGCGCTGGGCACGATGCCCTCACCGGCGAGGTAGAGCGCCGAGGTTGCGCAGCCGCACTCGGGGTGGATGAACAGGTCGGCGTCGGGGTTGGCCGCGGCGCGCGCGGCCAGTTCGGGGCCGTTGATGCCCGCGTGCACGTGGCACTCGCCTGCCCAGATGTGCAGGTTCTCGCGGCCGGTCTCGCGCTTGACGTGCGCGCCGAGGAACTGGTCCGGCAGGAACAGCACCTCGCGGTCGGCCGGGATGGACCGGACGACGTCGACGGCGTTGGACGACGTGCAGCAGATGTCGGTCTCGGCCTTCACCTCGGCGGTGGTGTTCACGTAGGACACCACGACCGCACCGGGGTGCTCGGCCTTCCAGGCCCGCAGCTCAGCGCCGGTGATCGAGTCGGCAAGCGAGCAGCCCGCACGCGCGTCCGGAATCAGCACGGTCTTCTCGGGGGCCAGGATCTTGGCGGTCTCCGCCATGAAGTGCACGCCGCAGAACACGATCGTCGACGCGTCGCTGGTGGCCGCGATGCGGCTCAGCGCCAGCGAGTCGCCGGTGTGGTCGGCGATGTCCTGGATCTCCGGCAGCTGGTAGTTGTGCGCGAGCAGCACGGCGTCGCGCTCCTTGGCCAACCTGCGCACTTCGTCCCGCCACTCGCTGTTCGGCTCCACCCCGCTGTAGGGGGTCAGGTCGATCAGTTCCGCGGTCATCGGGCCCTCCTCGTTTGTCCGATTTCCGATCCCGAGGTTTTCGCCTTAGGATCGAAAACATGACAGATGCTACCACCGCTTCACCGGGCATCGCTCACGAAGTACTCGCGGCGGTACTCCAGGTGAGAGCGGGATCACTACAGGTGGTGCTGTGGGAACGGGCCATGGAACCGCACGCGCACCGTTGGGCACTGCCCGGCGGCAGGCTGCACGCGGAGGAGGATGTCGAGGCCTCGATCCGGCGCCAGCTGGCCGAGAAGGTCGATGTGCGAAAGGTCTCTCACGTCGAGCAGGTAGCCGTTTTCAGCGCGCCGGACCGGGTCCCCAGTCCGCGGGTCATCGCGACCGCGTTCCTGTGTCTGGTGCCGTCCCACCTGGACCCGGAGCTGCCGCCGGACACGGAGTGGCATTCCCTCGACGGCCTGCCCGCGACAGCCTTCGACCACGAGACCATCGCCGTGCGTGCCCAGCACCGGCTGCGCTCGAAGCTGTCGTACACGAACATCGGCTTCGCCTTGGCGCCGCCCGCGTTCACCATCTCCGAACTGCGTGAGCTCTACTCGGCGGCGTTGGGCTATCGCGTGTCGGCGACGAACCTGCAGCGGGTGCTGGCCCGCCGTGGTCTGCTGGTCCCGACCGGTGAGACAGCCCGGCCAGGACGCGCGGGCGGCAGGCCCGCGGCCCAGTTCCGATTCGCCGACACCCGAATGGCTGTCACCGATCCGTTCGCCGTCCTGAGGCCACCAGCCGGTGACCAAGCGCTAGGCCGACCGAACTAACCGTGACTCACCGGACAGCGGACGGCCCCGCTTCGTCGTAGCGTGATGCCCGTGGCCGACTCGCTCCCGCTGTTTCCCCTGCAGGCAGTACTGCTGCCCGGAGCGAACCTGCCCCTGCACATCTTCGAGCCTCGGTATCGGCAGTTGACGGTTGACCTGGTGACCGGGACGGTGCCGGACCGGCGGTTCGGCGTGATCGCGATGCGGCCGTCTTCCGGGCATGAGATCACTGACCTGTCCCAGCTTCAGGAGATTGGGTGTTCGGCGGCGTTGCGGCAGGCCAAGCGGCTGCCTGATGGGCGGTTCGACATCATCAGCACTGGGGAGCTTCGGTTCCGGCTGCTGGATATCGACGCTTCCAGCGCGCCGTATCTGATCGGGTCGGTGGAGTGGGTGCCTGACGTGCCTCAGCAAGGGGCTCCGGCGGCTTCGGTGGCCGAGCTCGCCGAAGCCGCTCGGTCGGCTCATCGGCGGTATTGCGAGGCGGCTTGGCAGCCTGAGGATTGGAGTGAGCCGCCTGTCGATACCGATGTGTGCGAGTTGGCGCATGCGCTGGCGGCTGATTGTTTGTTGACGATGACCGATAAGCAGCGGATTTTGGAGGAGGCTCGGCCGTTGCATCGGCTTCGGCTCGTTGGTGAGTTGTTGAGTCGGGAGGCTGGGTTGTTGTCTACTCTGCGCGCTGTTCCCGCGCCGCCTTCGGAGTTCAGCTCTCCGTACAGTTTGAACTGATTATTAGGTCCGCACCGTCGGGTGAAGGTGAGCGGGTGCGGCTTTCTACCATTCGATTGCTGGGCAGCGGTCCATGACCATGCGTAGGCCTGCGGCGGTTGTGCGTTCGTAGGCGGGCTGGTCGATGACGTTCAGTTGGAACCAGACGGCCTTTGCTCCGATGGTGACGGCTTGGTCCGCGAAGGCAGGCGCGGCGTCGGTGCGGCGGAAGACATCCACGCAGTCGACCTCGAAGGGGATGTCGGCCAGGGAGGCATAGCCCTGTTCACCCCAGACGGTTTCCGCTGAGGGGTGTACTGGGACGATTCGTTTTCCCTTTCGCTGGAGGAATTTGGCTACTCCGTGTGCGGCGCGCGAGGGGTTGTCCGCCAATCCCACGATGGCCCAGGTCTGACATTCGTCGATGATCCAGCGGATCGTGTCCGGGTCGGCCCATGGTTCTGCTCGCATCGTTCCAGGATGCCACTTGGTACCGTCAGGTGTGGAAGATCGACTTGTCACCGTCATGGGGCCTACCGGCAAGACCGGTCGGCACGTCGTCCAGCAGGCCGTTGAGCGAGGGTGGACGGTGCGGGCCGCTGGTCGGCGGCCTGCGGCGGCTGGGGAGTGGGTGCCGTTCGAGTGGGACGATCCGGGTACTTGGGAGCCTGCGTTCGCGGGTAGCGATGCGGCCTACATCCTCATTCCGTTCAACCATCCGGGCGCGCCCGAGCGTGCGCCTGAGGTGATTGAGGCGGCGGTGCGGGCTGGGGTTCCGCGGATCGCGCTGCTGTCGACCGTCGATGTCGATCATGCGCCCGACGACGATCCCACCAAGGTCGCCGAGCGGACTCTCGCCGGGCTTCCCGTCCGGTCGACGATGGTGCGGCCGACGTGGTTTCTGGACAACTTCACCGTGGGGTCGTTCAAGGGCATGCTTGAGACGGGCGAGTTGCGGCTGCCCGCTGGTGATGGGCTGATCCCGTTCGTCGACACGCGGGATGTCGCGGCGGTCGCGGTGGCGGCTATGGCGGCGGGTGGGCCGGAAGGGGTGCTGCCGGTCACCGGGCCCGCGGCCGTCGACCACCACGTCGTCGCCGAGGCGTTGGCGGACGCGCTGGATGTTCCGATGCGCTATGTCCCGGTGTCGGGTGCGGAGTTCGTCGATCTGTTGCGCGGCCGTGGGTTCGCCACCGAATACGGCGAGTTTCTCGCTGAGGCGCTGATCAAGGTGGCCGACGGGCGGCTGGAGTTGCCCGTGTCGGACACCGTGCCCCGGGTGGTGGGCAGGCCCGCGTACTCGGTGTCCGACTTCGCCAGGGACTACGCCGTGAACAGTCGCCCGTAACCGAGGACGGCCGCCGGATCCACCCGCGCGGTGCGCAGGCAGTGCCACAGGCACGCCTGGTTCGACGTGACCACCGGCAGTCCCAGATCGGCCTCCAACGGCCCGATGGTGTCGACGCACCGCAGGCCGTTGCCCGCGATCACCACGCCGTCGGCGCCTGCTGGAATCGCGCGGCGGATCTGGTGGTAGACCTGTTCCGGGCGCACCTCCCACTGTGCGCCCGCGTCCCACAGTTCCCATGGTCGCAGGTCTCCGCCGACGTCCAACCGGTCCATGGCGACCGGCGGGAAACCGGCCGCTGTCAGGTACTCCCGCCCTGCGGCGACTATCTCGTCCTTGAACCAAGGTGGCACCAGGACGTACGGCGCCGTCATGCCCACCGCGTCCATGGCCGCGACGGTCGCCTGGGCGGCCGTCAGCGCGGGGATGCCCTGGGCGCGAACGCTTGCCTGCTCCGCGAAGGCTTTGTCGAACTCCGCTCCACCGAGGAAGCTGCTGGTGGTGAAGCACACGCAGATCGCGTCGAGTCGCATTCCGCCGAAGCAGTCCAGGCCGCGGGCGATATCCGGGGACTCGGCCACCACCCGCGCCTGGTCGCCGTACTCCGAGGTTCCCGGCCTGCGCGGGCTGGCGAAGCGGGCCGCGTTCACCGCGACCCCGGCCGGTGCCATGGCCCAGAACTCCGCCTCCGCCACCGGATCGTGGTCGATCACCAGGATGCCGAACGCGGCGCGCCAGCCCCAGCTGTCGGTGAGCATCGGTCCTCCCTATTCGGCGGTGACCTTGGCGGGTTCGGCGGTGGAAGGCTTGGTGGCCAGCCGGTTCTCGGCGAAAGCGAGCGCGGCGAGGACGACAAGCGTGCCGACGATCATGTTCCAGGTGATCGGCTCGCCAAGCAGGCCGACGCTGATCGCCACGGCGGTGACCGGCACCAGGTAGTTGACCGAGGACGCGGTGGCGGCTCCGGCGTCGGTGATGAGTCGGAAGTAGATCAGGTACGCGAGGCCGGTGCCGACCACACCGAGGAGCACGATGCTGACCACGACCGACACGCGCAGATCCGGGGTCTGCCAGGGGAAGAACGGTGTGATGGCCGCCTGCAGGATACTGGCCGCGATCACCTGCGTGGTGGACGAGACCAGTGGTGGGATCCCCTTCTGCGACAACATCTTCCGCACATACACCGTCTGCGCGGCATAGCACGCCGCCGCGGCGAGTACGGCCAACTGGCCGGGCAGCGAACCCAGTTCCCCGTCCTCGGCCCACGGCTTGATCACGATGACAACACCGACGAAGCCGAGGCCGAAGCCCACGATCTTGCGCCACGTGGCCCGTTCGGTGTTGAGCGCGACCGTCGACGCGGCCAGGGTCAGCAGCGGGGTCGCCGCGATGAGCACGCCCGCCATCGCCGCGGTGGTGCGCTGTTCACCCCACGCCAGCAACAGAAACGGCGCGACCATGCCGAGAACCGCGGTGACAGCGATGTGTCCCCACACCGCGGGCACCTTCGGGAGCCTGCCGCCGGTGAACCGCAGCACCGAGTAGAGCACAGCGGCGCCCAGCACCACCCGCACCAACACCAGTTGAGCCGGGGTCAGGCCGCCGACGGCGACCTTGATGAACGTGTAGCTGGCGCCCCAGATCGCGGCGAGCAGCAGGAACAGCATCAGGTTGACACGACTCATCTTCTGCGGTCCTTAAACGTGGGCGGGGGCGGGGATGCTGGCCAGCCCGAAGTCGAGGGCGTCGTCGGACAGCGCGTCGTCGGGCAGTTCACCGGCAAGGTAGCGCTGGTAGGCCACGAGATCGAAGTCCCCGTGGCCGGACAGGCCGAGCAGGATGGCCTTGCTGGTGCCGTCCTCGCGGCAGCGGATGGCCTCGTCGATGGCGCCGCGGATCGCGTGCGTCGACTCGGGGGCGGGCACGATGCCTTCGGTCCTGGCGAACAGCACGCCCGCCTCGAAGCAGTCGTTCTGCCGCACCGAGACCGCCTCCATCAGCTTGTCCTCGACGGCGCGGCTGATCAGCGGGGCGATGTTGTGCGCGCGCAGGCCGCCCGCGTGGAAGGCGGGCGGGACGAACTTGTGCCCCAGGGTGTGCATGCGGAACAGCGGCGTCAGACCCTGCGAATCGGCGTGGTCGTAGGCGATGCGGCCGCGGGTCAGCGTCGGGCAGGCGGCGGGCTCGACGGCGATGAGCCGCAGCTCCGGACCGCCGCGCAACTGGTTGCGCAGGAAGGGGAAGGCCAGGCCTGCCAGGTTGCTGCCGCCGCCCGCGGCGCCGACGACGATGTCGGGGTAGTCGTCGGCGAGCTCCATCTGCTTGATGGCTTCCTGGCCGATGACCGACTGGTGGGCGCACACGTGGTTGAGCGCGCTGCCTCTGGTGTAGCCGTAGTCCGGGTTGGCGAAGGCGAACTGCAGCGCCTCCGACTTGGCGGTGCCGAGGCTGCCGGGGTGGTCGGGCCGTTCGCCCAGGATCGTGCGGCCCGCCTCGGTCTCGGTGCTGGGGCTGGCCGAGCAGGTCGCCCCGTAGGTCTCCATCAGGGTGCGCCGGTAGGGCTTCTGCTCGAAGCTGACCTTGACCATGAAGACCTTGGCTTCCATGCCGAACAAGGCCGCGGCCAGCGCCACCGCGCTGCCCCACTGGCCCGCGCCCGTCTCGCCGACCAGGCCGGTCTTGCCCGCGAGCTTGTTGTAGTACGCCTGCGGGATCGCGGTGTTGGGCTTGAAGCTGCCGGTGGGCGCGACGCCCTCGTACTTGTAGTAGATCCGGGCGGGCGTGCCCAGCGCCTGCTCCAGCGCACGGGCGCGGTAGAGCGGGGTGCAGCGCCACTTGGCGTAGTGCTGGCGGACCGGCTCGGGGATCTCGAACTCGTCGGCGCTGCTCAGTTCCTGCTCGACCAGCGGCGGCGCCATCGTCCTGGCCAGCCCGTCGAAGCCCACCGGCTCGCGCGTCACCGGGTCGATGATGGGGGCCACCTCGCCGATGTCGGCGGCCGGGTTGAGCCAGGTGCGGGGGATCTCCGACTCGACGAGTTCGTACTTGATCGGATCGATCATGTGCTTCGTCCTTAGTGTGTTACTAGCGAACGGCTTCGGTGGCGAGCGATCCCTCGGACTGGAACAGCAGCGGATGGGCCTGGCTGATGCCCGCGACGACGGTCTCGTAGGGGAAGTCGGCGAACTCGCCGCGCATCCGCAGGAACTCCATGTGCTGACGGCCCTCTTCGTCGTACGGGTGGTAGAGGCTGTCCGCGCGGCCGTCGAAGTCCAGCGGGGCGATCCGGTAGACGTGGCAGAGCAGCTTGTTGAACACGGGCGTGGCCTTCACCCAGTCGCCGCCGAGGAAGACCGAGACGAGGCTGTGGAAGCAGAAGACGTCCCCGCCGACGAGTTCACGCAGCCGCGGTGAGGACAGGTGGTTGCGGACGTCGCCGTAGACGATGCGGCTGGGGATGCCCAGCGCGCGCACGGCCGCGGCGTACACGATCGACTTGTGCACGCAGAAACCCATGCCGCGCTGGATGATCGCGCTCGCCTGGAACGCGCCGCGGGCCGCGTCGGCCCCGTAGACCTCGTAGTGCAGACCGTCCCGCACCGCGTAGTACAGGGCGACGGCGCGCTCGATCTCGCCGGTCGGGTCGCCCTTCTTGCGCAGTGCCTTCTCGGTGAACGCCTGGACCACCGGGCTGGTGAAGTCCAGGAACTCGGTCTCCCGCAGGTCGTCGTCGGTGACCTGGGCAGTGGACTCGATCATGCTTCCTCTCCGTGGTTCACAGGCCGACCATCGCCGCGATGCGCTGGCGTTGGACTTCGGAGGTGCCCGAGTAGATCGGGCCCGCCACCGCGTTGCGCAGTTCCTTCTCCATCCCGTACTCGGCCAGGTAGCCGTAGCCGCCGTGGATCTGCACCGCGGCCATCGCCGAGGCGACGTTCGCCTCACTCACCACCAGCTTGGTGATGGCGATGTCGGTGGTGACGTTCTCCCGCCGGACGAGCTTCGCCGCGGTGTCGTAGAGCCACTTGCGGGAGGTCTCGACGCCGACCTTCATGTCGACGATCTTGTTGGACACGGACTGGAACGAGCCGATCGGCTTACCGAACTGCGCACGCTCCTTGGCGTAGTCCACACAGGACTGGAAGCGGTGCTGCATCTCGCCTGCGTTGATGACGAACGAGGCCAGGATCTCCCATTTCATCACGTGGTCGAGCACCAGGAAGCCGGATCCGACCCCGCCGACCGCGTTCTCGCGCGGGACCCGGCAGTCGTCGAAGAACAGCTCACACAACGGCGAGGTCCGTAGGCCCATCTTGGCGACCGGCTTGCCCACGTGCAGGCCAGGGGTGTCCCGCTCGACGAGCAGGGCCGTGATCGCCGCGGGACTGCCCGGCTTCCCGGTCAGCGTGTAGACCACGTACAGCCCGGCGATCGGGCCGTTGCTCACGAACGCCTTGCTGCCGTTGAGGACGAAGACATCGCCGTCGGCCTTCGCCGTGGTGCGCATCGCCATCATGTCCGACCCGGCGTCGGGCTCGGTGATGGCGTGCGCGCCGATCGCCGAGCCGTCGCACACCATCGGCAGGTACTTGGCCTTGAGCGCGGCCGAGCCGTACCGCTGCAGGGCCACGCCGGTGCTGACCATGTGGGTCGACACCGAGAAGTTGAACCCGCCGTCGCGGCAGCTCTCGCCGAGTCCCTCCAGGACGTACATCGTGGTCAGCAGGTCCGCGCCCAGCCCGCCGAAGGCCGGGTCGAACGGCAGCCCGAGCAGTCCGGTGTCGCGCACGAGGTCCCAGGCGGACTGGTCGAACTCGCCCGCCTGGTCCCGTTCGATGTGACCGGCGCCCAGCTTCTCGCCGAGATCGACGATGGTCTTGCGCAGCGCGCGCTGCTCGTCGTTCCAGTCGATCACCACATGCTCCTCGCCCGATCAGTACTGGGAGAACCCGTCGGCATCCAGGTTGTGCCGCTCGTCGCCGCGCAGGGGCGGGTTGAAGATGCTGATCAGCTCGAGGTCCGCGCCCGCGTCGGCGATCAGGAAGTGGGCGTCGTGCTGGTCGAGCGCGTAGAGCACGCCCGGCTCGATCCGGTACGAGCGGCCGTCCGGGGTCTGCACCTCGCCCGCGCCCGCGATGCAGTAGCAGGCCTCCAGGTGCATTCGGTACTGCAGGCGGGACTTGGTGTTGGCCCGCACCACCGTGTGCGCGACCGTGAAGCCCATCGCGTCGGCACCCAGCAGGAAGCGGTAGCTCAGACCGTTGCCCCAGTCGACGCATTTCACCTCGGACCTGGCACGCACGATCATCTCAAGCCCTCCTGGATCAACTCGGGGATGTGGGAACCGACGAAATCGTCGATGGCGTCGACCGACCGGAAGTTGTCCGGCGTCAGGTCGACCTCCTCGACCGGGATGTCGTAGCGCAAGCCAACCCAGGCGATGAGTCGGAGCAGCCCGAGGCTGTCGACGACGCCGTTGTCGAGCAGGTCGAAGTCATCGGCCAGTTCGTCGGCCCCGACATCGGGGGCGAACTCGGCCAGCACGAACCGTTTTATCTCAGCGAGCCGCGACATGTTCTCGAACTCCTTCACGCGCCGATGCCTGTATTGCCGCGCGGTCGACCTTCCCGTTGGGACTGGCCGGGAACGGGTCGACCACGATGTCCATAGTGGACGGAATAGCCGTCCGGGGAAGCCGGGCCGCGCAGTGTTGTCGCAGCTGGACGCTGTTGAGCGTGGCGTCCGGACACAGCCGGACCACCGCGTGCAGCCGGTGGCCCGCCACGTCGTCTGGCAGGCCGAGCACGACCGCCTCGTGGACCGCGGGGTGCGCGGTGACGATGTGTTCGACCTCGAGCAGGTTCGTCCGCACGCCCCGGACCTTGACCTGGAAGTCGGACCGGCCGTCGAGCCGCAGCACGCCGTCGGCGTCGCGGGTCACGTTGTCGCCGGTCCGGAAGTAGGTTCCCGCGCCCGCCGGGGCCTCGACCCAACTGCGGGCGGTGAGCGCGGGGTCGAGGTAGCGGCCGGACTGGAACGGCGTCGCGGTCCACAACTCCCCCGCGCCCGCCCCGGTGAGCACCTGGCCATCGCGGACGACCAGCGCCCGCACCCCGGCGATCGGTGTGCCGATCGGGGTGGCCAGCCCGCTGACCGGGTCGATGTCGTGGATAAAGCTGTCGTTGGTCTCCGTGGACCCGTAGACGTTGCGGAGGCGGGCGTTGGGGAACGCGTCGGGCAGCCGCGCGGCCAGCGCGGGCGGCATCGCCTCGCCGGTCGTGACCAGTTCGCGCACGGCGGGGAAGCGTCGGCCGTCGGCGGCGTCGAGCAGCAGGCGGAAGAACAGCGGGACGGCCTGGACGACCTCGACGGCGGCCTCAGTGAAGACGCTGAGCAGGTATTTCCCGTCCACCGCACGGTCCTGTTCGGCCAGTACGACGTGTCCGCCCTTGGCCAATGTGGTCCACACGTCGAGCAGGCTGAGGTCGAAGTTCAGCGGGGCGTAGCTGAACACCACCGTGCCCGGCCCGATGCCGAACTCCGTGGCGGCCCAGTCGATGAACGCCGCCGTCGCGCGGCGCGGCAGGGGGACGATCTTGGGCGTCCCGGTCGATCCGGAGGTGGTCAGCAGCAAGCCGACCCCGTCGAGGTCCGGCACCGCAGCGGGCGCCCCGACCTCCTCGACGGTGCGGGCGTCCGCGCGCAGCAGGAATCGGCATCCGGCCTGGTCGAGCAGGGCCGCGCGACTCCGCGCGCCAAGATCGACCGGCAACAGCAGACAGGGCCGTTCGATACGCGTGCACGCGGCGACCAAGGCGAGACCCGCGGGCGACTTGTGCGGAATGAGCGCCACCGGCTCGTCGCCCGGCAGTTCGGCCAGCAGTTCGGCTGCCCTGGCGACCTCGGACCGCAGGTCGCGGTAGCCGGTGGCCACCCCTTGCCACGAAAGCGCCGCGGCGGAATCACCGGGCCATAAATGACCTGCGGACGCGTCAGACATCATTCTCCCGACAATTCACGGCCGACAACGAGTTCGGCGAATAACGACATTGTTAATCGACATTGAGGACCGCGTCCGGGGGAGAATTCCCGGCCCGTTGCGGCAGAACATTAGCTACGAAATCCGCCCACGCCAAACCTCCATCGGAGTGATCGACTGAATCGAGACACCGCCGACAAGACCACCCTGCGTCGACAATTCAGACCAATCCGGACAACCCGGATTGATCTTTACAGGTGAACGGAAGCCCTGGCCGGCCTAGTAATTCTGCATGCTCGATCACCAACGGTGACGACACTCATTCGGGTCGGTGCATACACAGAATTAGCCGGATAAATGGGAACGGCGATGACGGCGCAAACCCATTACGCGCAATGGTCCAGCGGTGACTGGTACGAGTGAACTATGTGCGGATTTCTCAGCCGAGCCTGCGGCCCAGATCGTCGCGACCATTCCACGCCGCGGCGAATCCGTAGGCCAGGGCGGCGCCCAGCGGCCAGCCGACCACGACCCATCGCGATTCCAAACGTGGGGCGACCGGCAGCACGTCGCCGATCTTCGGCGCGGCCTCCACGACGAAGCGGGCTTCGGCCCAGGAGACGCCGACCTGCATGGCCAGCCACGCGGCCAGGCCCGAGCCGACCACGGCCGCGATCATGATCACCGGCCCGCGCCGCTCGCGCAGCATCCACACGCCCGCGCCGGTGACGACGCCCGCGCCGAGGCCGAGCAGCACGAACAGGACAAGATCGTCGAACCGGTGGTAGCTCTCGGCGCGCAGCGGGATCAGCTTGCCGCCCTCGGCCACCACGACGAGCTGCGCCGGGGCGAGCCGGGACCACAGCCAGCCGATCGCCATGCCGAACAGCGCGATGAACGACGCGATGCTCACCGCGGGCAGCAGATCGGCCTTGATCCGGACCTTCGGCCGCGGCTGGTGCCACAGCGGGAACACGGGCGGCGGCGGGGTCTCGACGCGGACGGCTGCCTCGGACACGGGGGTCTCGACCTCTGACTCCGTGGGTTCGGGCACCCGACGACCTCCAACTCGCGTTGTACTTCCCCGCGAGACTAGTCGGTCAGCACGGGCCCGTTCGCGCTGGTCGTCTCCCCGTGCCTGCTGCAGCGCGCCGACCACCCGCTCGGCGTCACCTGCACGACCATCCGCCTGGCGCACTCGCCGCAGAACCTGGGTGGCTCCAACGCGGCCCGGCCGCCCTGGCACGGGGTGTGGTCCCCGTCCGCGGGCGGCCGTCCGCAGTGCACACAGAACATGGTCACAGCGAGTCGCTCAGCGCCTTGATGGGCATCTTGAGGTCGGCGAGCATGTCGAGGTCCTGCTGGGCGGGGCGGCCCAGGTTGGTCAGGTAGTTGCCGACGATGATCGCGTTGACGCCGCCGAGCATGCCCTTCTCCGCGCCCAGGTCGCCCAGGGTCAGCTCCCGGCCGCCCGCGAAGCGCAGCATCGTGCGCGGCAGGGCCAGCCGGAACGCGGCGACGACGCGCAGCGCGTCCTTGCCCTCGATCGGGTCGTACTTCTCGTACGGGGTGCCGGGCTGCGGAATGAGGAAGTTCATCGGGACCTCGTGCGGGTCCAGCTCGGCCAGCTGCACCGCGAACTCGGCGCGCTGCTCGTAGGTCTCGCCCATGCCGATGATGCCGCCGGAGCAGACCTCCATGCCCGCCTCGCGCACCATCCGCAGGGTGTCCCAGCGCTCTTCCCACGAGTGGGTGGTGACGACGTTCGGGAAGTGCGACTTGGCCGTCTCGAGGTTGTGGTTGTAGCGGTGCACGCCCATCGCGACCAGCTCGTCGACCTGCTCCTGGGTGAGCATGCCGAGCGAGCAGGCGATCTGGATGTCGTTGCCCGACTCTCGGATCGCCTTGATGCCCTCGCGCACCTGCGAGAGCAGGCGGGCGTCGGGCCCGCGCACGGCGGCGACGATGCAGAACTCGGTGGCACCCGTCTCGGCGGTCTGGCGGGCGGCCTCGACCAGGCCGGGGATGTCCAGCCACGCGGAGCGCACGGGGGTCGGGAAGCGGCCCGACTGCGAGCAGAAGTGACAGTCCTCGGGGCAGCCGCCGGTCTTGACGCTGACGATGCCCTCGACCTCGACCTCCGGGCCACACCACTTCATCCGGACGTCGTGGGCCAGCGCGAGCAGATCGTCGAGCCGGTCGTCACCCAGGCGCAGGACCTGGAGCACCTGCTCCTCGGACAACCCTTCGCCGCGCTCAAGCACCTGGTCCCGGGCGACGGCGAGGATGTCGCCTGCGATCGAGCTGTCCTGCGTGTGCTCGGCGGTTGCCGTCACTGGTGCCTCCTCGTGGTTCCGGTCCGGGCAAGTCTGCCTCATGGCGGACGAGCCCGGCTGCGATGTCGCTCACGCGCCGCTGGAGACCTGCTCGACGAACTCCTTGACGTCGAACTCCCCGCCCAGGGACGGAGCCAGCGACCTGCGTGCGACCTGGGCGAACTCGTCCGGGTCGAGCGCTCCGGCACCCGCAGGGAACACCCCTACCAGGGGTGCGCCCGCGACCGAGGGGAGATCGTCGAGGTTGAGCAGGGCGGCGAGATCAGGCTCGGCGGGCCACGACCCGACCACGACCCCGGCGCAGGTGATCCCCCGCCGGTCGAGTGCCTCGGCGGTCAGCGCGGTGGCGTTGAGCGTACCCAACCCGGCCTCGGCCACGATCAGCGTCGGCGCGGCCAGCGACCAGGCCACATCGGCGAGCGTGCCCCCATCGGGGTCGAACCGGACCAGCAGCCCGCCCGCGCCCTCGACCAGCACCAGGTCATGGGTCACCGCGAGCTCACCGACCGCCTGCGCGACCTCCGACGGCCGCACCGGGGGCATCCCCACCCGCCGCGCGGCGGTGTCGGGGGCCAACGGGTCGGGGAACCGACGCAACTCGCGGGTGGTCACTGCTCCGGCGAGTCTGCGCACGTCATCGAGGTCGCCCGGCTCATGCGCGGCGACACCTGTCTGTGCGGGCTTGAGCACGGCCACCCGCCGCCGGAGTGCCAACGCGAGCGCGGCGACCCCAGCCGTGACGACGGTCTTGCCGACGCCCGTGCCGGTCCCGGTGATCACAAGAACACTCACGTGGTGCAGGTTAGACCTGGCAATTGGTTATGGCCGCCACACCCCAACACTCTGGATATGGTCGAACCGTGAGCAACGACGTCCTCATCTACAGCGCCGACTGGTGCGGCGACTGCCGCCGAGCCAAGTCCTGGCTGCGGGCCAACACCGTCCCCTTCACCGAGATCGACGTCGAGCATGACGACACGGCCCGGGACCTGGCGGTAGAGATCGCGGGCGGACGCAAGAACATCCCGGTGATAGTCCTGCCAGACGGAACAGTGTTGATAGAGCCGACCAACACCGAACTAGCCGACGCCCTAGGCGTTCCAGTCGCCTAACAAGGCGAACACCAGACAGGCACCCACGGCGCCAGGCAACTACCCCACAGTCGCCGCCGCGATCGCTCCCGCACAAATCAAAGCAACATCATCAGTGCCACTGACAAACGGCGGCATCGTGTAAATCAAGTCCCGGAACGGCCGCAGCCATACGCCTGCCCGCACAGCGGCCTCAGTGGCCGCTCTCATATCCACCGGATGATCAAGCTGGATCACCCCGATAGCCCCCAAAACCCGAACATCCTGAACACCAGCAAGATCACGCGCCGGAGTCAGGCCCGCGGTCAGCTCCGCCTCGATCCGTTTGACCGTCCCCCGCCAGTCCCCCTCAAGCAGCAGATCAATCGAAGCCAGTGCCACGGCCGACGCCAACGGGTTGCCCATGAACGTCGGCCCGTGCGCCAACACCGGAACCTCCCCCCGCGAAATCCCATCAGCGACCCGCGCCGTGCACAACGTCGCAGCCATGCTGAGGTATCCCCCAGTCATCGCCTTTCCAACACACAGCACGTCCGGACTGACTCCCGCGTGATCAGCGGCGAACAGCTCCCCAGTCCGCCCAAACCCCGTAGCGATCTCGTCAAAGATCAGTAGCACGTCATGCGTCAAACACAACTCGCGCAGCACATGCAGATAGCGCGGGTCGTGGAAACGCATGCCGCCCGCACCCTGAACCACCGGCTCGACGATCACCGCGGCGAGTTCGTCAGCATGAGTCTCGATCAAAGTCGCCAAATGCGCGACGTAGTCATGGTCGAACTCGGCGGGCGGGGCATCGGCGAACACCTGCACCGGCAGCACCCCGCGCCACAGAGAGTGCATCCCGCCATCCGGGTCACACACGCTCATCGGGTTGAACGTGTCGCCGTGGTAGCCGCCGCGCCAGGTCAGCAGCTTCGTCTTCGCCGGGTTGCCGGTCGACCGCCAGTACTGCAGGCACATCTTGATCGCGACCTCGACCCCGACCGAGCCCGAGTCGCACAGGAACACGTGCTGGAGCGGCTCCGGGGTGATCTCGACCAACCGGGCGGCCAGGCGGACCGCGGGCTCGTGGGTGAGTCCGCCGAACATGACGTGGCTCATCTTCCCGGCCTGCTCGACCAGCGCGGCGTCGAGGACGGGGTTGCGGTAGCCGTGGATGGCCGCCCACCAGGACGACATGCCGTCGACCAGCTCGCGCCCGTCGGCCAAGGTCAGCCGAACGCCCTGGGCCGAACGCACGACGAGAGGGTCCTGCGTGCCTGGCATCGGGCCGTAGGGGTGCCAGACGTGTGCGCGGTCGAGTGCGATCAGCTCTTCTGGAGACACACCAGGCAGGCTATCCGGCCAGCTCCTTGCGCCGGGCGACCAGGCGAGCCAGGTCACGCCCCTGGTCGGTGGGCAGGATCCACTCCCCGGGCGGCACGGCGATCCGCACGGCGGGCCCAGGTGTGACCGTCACGTTCAACTCGCCCACGCCGGGAACGTGCAGCGTCGCCCGGCGCGCGACCATCACCTGTTCGACGGCCCCCACCGAGCCGAGGTCCACGACGGGCCGCACCGTGCGCAGCCTGCCGCGGCTGCCGACCAGTGTGATCCGGTTGGCCCCCACCAGCAGTTCCAGGCCCCGCGACCCCCGCGCGGGCCACGGCACCTCGATCGCCGAGTCGGCGAGGTCGGCGCTGTAGGGGCAGAGGATCTTCTTGCCCGCGCGGCTCGCCAGGAGGTGACCGGCCGTCCCGAAGGCGAGGACGGCCAACGGGGCCGTCACCCAAGGCAGCCACAGCGACCCGACATAGGCCCCCGCGAGACCACCGAGAACCGCCGCGGCGACGGGCCAGCGGCGGGGCTTGAAGCGGTGGACGGCGAAGTAGGCGCCGCCCACGAACAGCAGGAGAGCGGGGATGCCGAGCCCGGGCAGCCAACCGTCGAGCAGGAAGGTCGCGACGATCCCGAGGATCGGGCCGAGGGCGACCACGAGCAGCAGATGTGGCCGAACGCCACGGAGGCGCGCTGTCACCACACTGCTTTGTCGCTGGTCAAGTTGCCCCCGCACCCATGGCACGGTACCCAACCCACGCCCGTGGGGCGGGGATTCCCGAATCTTGGCGTGGCGCCAATTGCCTCACCGCCCCGCCCGCAGTGCACATGATCGCCGCTCCAGAGAACTGGCCCGCGTACCTCGCCAGGCGCGAACCATGAGGACGGTCACCGGGTGCGGAGGTGGAGGTGCTCCAGGCCGCGGATGACGGTGCTGTCGCGCCAGCGCAAGGTGTGGGTGGCTTGGGCCAGCGCGAGATCGGGGAAGCGGGTCAGCAGGGAGCGGATGGCGATCTCGCCCTCCAGTCGGGCCAGGGGCGCGCCGACGCAGTAGTGGATGCCGTGGCCGAAAGCCAGGTGCCCCACCGGATCGCGGGTGATGTCGAGGCGGTCGGCGTCGGGGAAGCGGGCCGGGTCGCGGTTGGCGGCGCCGAGGCCGACCAGGATGAACTCACCCGCCGGGATCTCGGTGTCCCCCAGGACCAGGGGCTCGGTGGTGAAGCGCAGCGTCGCCATGCTGACCGGGCCTTCGTGGCGCAGCAGCTCCTCGATCGTGTTGGGGAGCAAGGAGAAGTCCGCGCGCAGTGCGGCCAGCTGGTCGGGGTGGGTGAGCAGGGTGAGGATGCCGTTGCCGATCAGGTTGACCGTGGTCTCGTGGCCCGCGAGCAGCAGCAGGAACGCCATCGAGACGAGTTCCTCGCCGGTGAGGCGGTCGTCGTCGTCGCTGGCCTGGATGAGTTCGCTGAGCAGGTCCGCACCCGGATTGGCCCGCTTCGCCGCGATCAGCTGGACGAGATACCCCTGCATCGACGTGGCGGCGGCGGTCAGCCGCTCGCTGCGGTCGTTGGACACCAGGGTATCCGACCACGAGCGGAAGTCCTCCCGATCGGAGACCGGGACGCCGAGCACCTCGCAGATGACCGTGATGGGCAGCGGGTAGGCGAAGACTTCGAGCAGGTCGACCACTTCGGTCCCCGCCATCGCGTCGAGGAATTCGTCGGCGATCTCCTGGATTCGGGGGCGCAGGTGGTCGATGCCGCGCGCGGTGAACGCCTTGTTGACCAGCTTGCGCAGGCGGGTGTGGTTGGGCGGGTCGGTGTTGAGCATGTGCGAGGACAGGCTCGTGGCGAAGGTCGCCCGCTGCGTGCCGGGGTCGAGGTGGCGTTCGATCAGGTCGCCCGCGCGAACGACGTCCTTGCTCAGCGTCGGGTCCGCCAGCGCCGAGCGCGCTTCCGCGTAGTCGGTGACGAGCCAGGCGTGCAAGCGCGTCGGCAGCACGATCGGCCGGACCGGGCCGGTGGTGCGCAGCTGCTCGTAGAGCGCGTGCGGATCCTGCATGAAGGCGTCGTCGAGCCTGATCACGTTGTCCAGCAAGGAAACCATCCCCCAAAGCCTGAGCGTACCCCGTGGTATCCACGGTACTCACATCCGCTCGACCATGCGGCGGATTAGCCCATTCAGGTGATCACCTAGGCGAGACAGCCCGGTCCGAGCAGCGCCTTCAAGTCGCCCATCAGCGACGGCGACGGGCTGACCCGCAGCGCGTCGTCGAGCTTGAGGAGGGTCTGACGCGGGCCGTTGATCAGCTTCAGATGGACCTCGGTGGTGCCGGGATGGGCGCCGAGGACGTCCTTGAGTTGGGCGACCAGCGGCGGCGTGCACTTCGTCGCGGCCATGCTCAGCCGGAACGGGGCGCCCGCGTGGTTGCTCAGGTCGGGCACGGCGAGGTCGTTGGCGATCAGCGACGTGCGGTCGTCGCGCTTGGCCACCCTGGCCTTGACCAGCACGATCGCGTCCTCCAGCACGCCCATCCCGATCACGGCGTACGTCTTGGGGAAGAACAGCACCTCGATGCCGCCTGCCAGGTCCTCCAGCATCGCCGAGGCCCACGGCTCGCCGTTGCGGTTCACCCGCCGGTTGACCGCGGCGAGGATGCCGCCGATCACCACCTGCGTGCCGTCGCCGATCCCGCCTTCCAGGATGGCGGCGATCGACGTGTCCGACTGCGAGGTCAGGATGTGTTCGACGCCGTTGAGCGGGTGGCCGGACACGTAGAGCCCCAGCATCTCCCGCTCCAGCGCGAGTTGGTGCTTGGACTCCCAGAACTCGTCGGGCACGGGGACGTCGAAGACACTGGTCACGCTGTCTTCCTCGTCGCCGCCTGCGCCGAACAGGTCGAACTGGCCGACCGCCTCGGCTTTCTTGGTGTCCATCACCGCGTCGATGGCGTCGGTGTGGATCAGGAACAAGCCCTTGCGCGGGTGCTTGAGCGAGTCGAAGGCGCCCGCCTTGATCAGCGATTCGACGACCTTCTTGTTGCAGGCCACCGCCTCCACCTTGCGCAGGTAGTCGGAGAAGTCGGTGAACTCCCCCTTCTCCGTGCGGGACTTGATGATCGACTCGACGGCGTTGGCTCCAACGTTGCGGATCGCGCCGAGGCCGAAGCGGATGTCGTTTCCGACCGGGGCGAAGTCCTTCTCCGACTCGTTGACGTCCGGCGGCAGCACCGAGATGCCCATCTTGCGGCACTCGGCGAGGTAGACCGCCGCCTTGTCCTTGTCGTCGCGCACGCTGGTGAGCAGTCCGGCCATGTATTCGGCCGGGAAGTTCGCCTTGAGATAGGCGGTCCAGTAGGAGACCAGTCCGTACGCGGCCGAATGCGCCTTGTTGAAGGCGTAGTCGGCGAAGGGAACGAGGATGTCCCACAGGGTCTTGATCGCGTCCTTCGGGTATCCGTTCTTCTCCATACCGCCGGAGAAATTGACGAATTCCGCGTCCAGGACCTCTTTCTTTTTCTTGCCCATGGCCCGGCGGAGCAAGTCCGCTTGTCCGAGCGTGTATCCCGCGAGTTTCTGGGCGATCGCCATGACCTGCTCCTGATACACGATCAGGCCATAGGTTGTGCCGAGGATGTCTTCGAGCGCCTCCGCCAGCGACGGGTGAATCGGGGTGATGTCCTGCTGCTTGTTCTTGCGCAGCGCGTAGTTCGTGTGGGACTTGGCACCCATCGGCCCCGGCCGGTAGAGCGCGCCGACCGCCGAGATGTCCTCGAAGTTGTCGGGGCGCATAAGGCGCAGCAGGTCGCGCATGGGCCCGCCGTCGAGCTGGAACACCCCGAGCGTGTCGCCGCGCGACAGCAACTCGTAGGTGGGCTTGTCGTCGAGGCCGAGGGTCTCCAGGTCGGGCACCGGCTTGCCGTTGCGCTCGATGTTGACCAGCGCGTCGTCGATGACCGTCAGGTTGCGCAGGCCGAGGAAGTCCATCTTCAGCAGGCCGAGCGACTCACACGTCGGGTAGTCGAACTGCGTGATGATCGACCCGTCCTGCGGGCGCTTCCACAGCGGGATCGTCTCCATCAGCGGCTCGGCGCTGAGGATGACCGCGCAGGCGTGTACACCGGCGTTGCGGATCAGACCCTCAAGGCCCTTGCCGGTGTCGATGATCTCCTTGACCTGCGGGTCGCTGCCGTAGAGCTCGCGGATCTCGGTGGCCTCGGCGTAGCGCTTGTGCTGAGTGTCGAACAGGCTGTTGAGCGGGATGTCCTTGGCCATGACCGCGGGCGGGTAGACCTTGGAGATCTTGTCGGCGATGGCGAAGCCGGGTTGGCCGAACAGCACGCGCGCGGAGTCCTTGATCGCGGCCTTGGCCTTGATCGTGCCGAACGTGATCACCTGCGCGACCTTGTCCGCGCCCCACTTCTCGGTGGTGTAGCGGATGACGTCGCCGCGCCGACGTTCGTCGAAGTCGATGTCGATGTCGGGCGGGCTGACGCGGTCGGGGTTGAGGAACCGCTCGAAGATCAGGCCGTGGGCCAGCGGGTCGAGGTCGGTGATGCCCATCGCGTAGGCGATCAGCGCGCCCGCGGCGGACCCTCGGCCGGGGCCGACCCGGATGCCGTTGTTCTTGGCCCACTGGATGAGGTCGGCCACGACGAGGAAGTACGCCGGGAACCCCATCTGCAGGATGACGCCGATCTCGAACTCGACCTGGCGCTTGTGCTCGTCGTCGATGCCATTGGGGAACCGGCGGTGCATGCCTTCCCAGACCTGCTCGCGGAAGTACTCGTCCTCGGTCTTGCCCTCGGGGATCGGGAACTTCGGCATCAGGTTCCGGAACTCGAACATCCCGGTGGTGTCGACCTTCTCGGCGATCAGCAGGGTGTTGCGACACCCCTCCTGCCACGGGTCGGACGAGTCGACCGCGCGCATCTCGTCGGGCGACTTCAGGTAGTAGCCGGAGCCGTCGAAGCGGAAGCGGGTCGGGTCCTGCAGCGTGCTCGCGGTCTGCACACAGAGCAGCGCGTCGTGCGAGTCGCGTTCCTCGGCGTAGGTGTAGTGCGAGTCGTTGGTCACCACGAAGGGAATGTCGAGCTTGCGGGCGACGTCGACCAGGCCGTCGCGGACCCGGCTCTCGATCTCGATGCCGTGGTCCATCAGCTCGACGTAGAAGCTGTCCTTGCCGTAGATGTCGCGCCAGGCGGCGGCGGCTTCGACGGCCTCGTCGAACTGGCCGAGCCGCAGCCGGGTCTGCACCTCCCCGGAGGGACAGCCGGTGGTCGCCATCAGCCCACCGGAATGCTCGGCGATCAGCTCGCGGTCCATCCGGGGCCACTTGCCGAGCTGCCCCTCCAGGGACGCCCGGCTCGACAGCTTCATCAGGTTGCGCAGGCCCTCGTCGGTGCGCGCCCAGATCGTCTGGTGGGTGTAGGCGCCGCTGCCGGAGACGTCGTCGGACTTCTGGCCGGGGTCGCCCCAGCGCACCCGGTCCTTGCTGAAGCGGGACGCGGGGGCGAGGTAGGCCTCAATGCCCAGGATCGGCTTGATGCCCGCGCCTTTGGCCTGATTGAAGAAGTCGTAGATGCCGTTGGTGTGGCCGTGGTCGGTGATCGCCACCGAGGTCATGCCGAGGCGCTCGCACTCGGCGAACATGTCCTTGAGCTTGGCCGCTCCGTCGAGCATCGAGTACTCGGTGTGCACGTGAAGATGAGCGAAGGAGTCAGCCACGGAACGACACCCTAGCCGTGGTCCAGCTCATCGATGCGGCGACATACGGAGGCATGCCGAGGTTCTACCCCGCCGCACCGACACTCCCCAAAACTGGACGCGGAGTGCGACGTTCAGTCGCGCGACAGCAACTCCCGGTCACGCCATGCCATCCGTATCAAGGCCCGTGAGCCAGCCGGGCGGACGCCGTCCCGCTGCCGTGCTCCTGTTCACATTTGTGCACCCAGTTACGCAGTGTCTCCGAATTCATGTCCAACTCGCGCGATCGATTGGGTCCCTGCCCGGAAACCACGGGGCACCTCAGACCTCCTCAGGGCTGTTGCTTTGCCCAGGTGGGGGTGGGTTCTGTGAACAGGCCTCGGCCGACCAGCAATGCCGGCAGGCGGTTGAGCCAGGGGAGTCGGGTGATCAGCCGCAAGGGCGCCGGAGGCTCTACTGACTGGGCGATGTTCACCCTGCCCTCCAGCGCCGGCTTCAAAGCCTTCGCGTGTGCGACTCGTTGGAAGGTTTGGACCGCGACGGTCGGGATCAAGCGCCTGCGGCGGACGGCTGCCAGGTCCTTTGTAGACAAATTGCCGCGCTTCAGCGGCGCGGCCAGCAGTCTGGCTGTGGCGATGGCGTCCTGGACTGCCAAGTTGATGCCGATCCCGCCGACTGGGGACATCGCGTGGGCGGCGTCGCCTATGCAGAGGAGGCCGTTGGTGTGCCAGCGGCGTAGGCGGTCGAGTTTGACGTCGAGGACCTTGACATCGTCCCAGGTCGACACCGCGTCGGCGCGGTCGGCCAGCCAGGGGGCGGAATCGACCATGTCTCGCATGAGGGTGGTGACCGGGGTTTGCCGTGCGGCGGCGTCGGTGCCTTTGCGGATGAGGGTGGCGACTTGCCAGTAGTCGCGGCGGTCGATCATCACCGCTGCTCGGCGGTCGCCGATGAGGCCGACTATGCCGCTGGGGTCGCCCTCGTGTTTCGGGAGGCGGTACCACCAGACGTCCATGGGGGTCGGGTAGGAGGTGGGGCGCAAGCCCGCCTCGGCCCGCAGGAGTGACGTTCGGCCGTCGCAGGCGACGGTGAGGTCGGCGGTGATGGTGCCCGTTGTGCCGTCCTTTGTCCGGTATTCGACACCGGTGACGCGGTCGCCGGAGCGGGTCAGGCCGGTGGCGGCGGTGCTCATCCGCAGCGTGAAGGTCGGCTCCGCTTTGGCGGCGTTGGCCAGCAGGTCGAGCAGGTCCCACTGCGGGACCATCGCGATGTAGTTGCGCGGGCCGCGCAGTCTGGTCAGGTCGCCGACCGTCACCGCGCCGCCCTTGAACGGGATCAGGACCTTGTCGACGCGGCTCTGCGGCAGGGCGTCGAAGGCCGGGCCGAGGCCGAGGTCGTCGAGCAGGTCCAAGGTCGGCGGGTGGACGGTGTCGCCCCGGAAGTCGCGCAGGAAGTCGGCGTGCTTCTCCAGCACCGTCACCTCGATCCCCGCCCTGGCCAGTAGTAGCCCCAGGACCATCCCCGCCGGTCCACCCCCGACGACACACACCGTTGTGCGCTCCATCACGTCTCCCCTTTTCAACACAGGTTGAATAACTTGAGGATGCACCGGGGCGCCGGCTCGGTCAAGTGAGATCGGCAGGGATACCCTGATCGGGCCATGAGCACTCCAGACGCGAACACCCCAGTCCGAGCCCGCTTCTGCCCGTCACCGACCGGCACCCCGCACGTCGGGCTCATCCGTACCGCCCTGTTCAACTGGGCTTTCGCCCGGCACAGCGGCGGCAAACTCGTCTTCCGCATCGAGGACACCGACGCCGCCCGCGACTCCGAGGAGAGCTATGACGCCCTCCTCGACGCGCTGCGGTGGTTGGGCCTCGACTGGGACGAGGGTCCCGAGGTCGGCGGCGACTACGGCCCCTACCGGCAGAGTCAGCGCGGCGACCGCTACGCCGAGGTCATCCGCAAGCTGACCGAGGCGGGCGAGCTCTACGAGTCGTTCTCGACCAACGAAGAGGTCGACGCGCGCCGTAAGGCAGCGGGTCAGGACCCCAAGCTCGGCTACGACAACTTCGACCGGAATCTCACCGACGAAGAACGTGCCGCGCTGCGGGCCGAGGGTCGCGAGCCGACGCTGCGGCTGCGCATGCCCGACGGCGCCATCGCGTTCACCGACCTCGTCCGCGGCGACATCAGCTTCCCCGCGGACAGCGTGCCGGACCCGGTGCTCGTGCGCGCCAACGGCCAGCCGCTCTACACCCTGGTCAACCCGGTCGACGACGCTCTCATGCGGATCACCCACGTGCTGCGCGGCGAGGACCTGCTGCCCTCCACCCCGCGGCAGATCGCGCTCTACGAGGCACTGCAGCGCGTCGGCGTCGCCGAATTCACCCCCCACTTCGGTCACCTGCCACTCGTGCGCGGCGAGGGCAACAAGAAACTGTCCAAGCGCGACCCCGAGTCGAACCTTTTCGCCTATCGCGAGCGCGGATTCGTCCCGGAAGGAATGCTGAACTATCTGGCATTGCTTGGTTGGGCCATCGCCGACGACCGCGACATCTTCACCATGGCCGAGATGGTCGAGGCTTTCGACATCGGCAAGGTCAGCTCGAATCCGGCCCGATTCGACGTGAAGAAGGCCGAGGCCATCAATGCCGAGCACGTGCGCGCTCTGTCGCATGAGGAGTTCGTGCGCCGCGTTCTGCCGTATCTGATTTCCGCCGGCGTGCTCCCCGCGGAGCCGACCGGGGCGCAATTGGCCACTGTGGACGCCATCGCGCCCATGGTGCAGGAGCGGCTTATCGTCCTGTCGGACGCGGTGGCCATGGTGCGCTTCCTTTTCACCCCTGAGGGTGAGTTCGAGCCGGAGGCGGACTCGGCGGCCAAGGCCTTGGGCGCCGACGCCAAGCCGGTCCTCGACGCCAGCATCGAGGCGCTGGCGGCGCTGGACGAGTGGACCACACCGGCCATCGAGGGCGCCCTCAAAGCGGCGCTCATCGACGGCATGGGCCTCAAGCCGCGCAAGGCGTTCGCGCCGGTCCGGGTGGCCGCGACCGGTCGCACGGTCTCGCCGCCGCTCTACGAGTCCCTGGAGCTGCTCGGCCGCGACCGCACCCTCACCCGTTTGCGCGCCGCACTGCCGTAACGAATGGCGAACGCCCCGCGATAAGGCCCTTTCCTGGTCTATCGCGGGGCGTTCGTGCTTGACCGTGGCAGTAGTCGAAACATCACCGTTTCAGACGAATCGGAAACCCACATCGGCGACCTAATCTCGCTGGATGACTTCTGCGCTCGCGTCTATTTCACTGCCTTCGTCTACGCGGGCGGCGCTGAGTCGTGATCACTGCCCGCCAGTTATTCACGCGATCTGCCTGGATATCGACGACACTGTGATCGATTACACCGGCTCGGCAAGATCAGCGCTTTCGGAATTGATCGGCCGCGACGACATGTGGCAGGCCTGGCAGCGGGTCACCGACGAGTACAGCGCCAAAGCGGTCTCCGGTGAACTCGATCACGCCACCATGCGCCGCACCCGCACCAAGGCCTTCCTCGCCGACCTGGGCGTCCTTCTGGACGACGACGCGGTAGCCGAACTGGAGGAACGCAGGCTGAGCCGGATGAACCTGTCCTGGCGCCTGTTCCCCGACACCCGTCCCTGCCTCGATTGGCTGCGCGCCGCCGGTTTCGCCATCGCCGCTGTGACGAATGCCTCAGCGCCGCACCAGCGGGCCCGCCTGGCCGCCCAGGGCATCTCCCGCTACTTCGACGTCGTGGTCAGCGCGGGCGAGCTGGGCGTGGCCAAGCCCGACCCGGCGATCTTCCACGCCGCCTGCCGCCAGCTGGGCATCCCACCAGCGCAAACCCTCCACGTCGGCGACCGCCTCGACCTCGACGCCGCCGCCGCCCGCGCCGCGGGCCTGCACGGCGTCTGGCTCAACCGCGCCGCGCAGCGGTCCGACGTCGACGTCCCGATGATCGAGACCCTCGCCGACCTGCCTGAACTCCTGGTGACGGACTACCGAACACCAACGCTGACCAGCGCCTCGGGCGTCCCGAGCCCACGCGGGTAGGGGCCGATTTCTCTCCGGCATGGGGTGTGGTCTAACATCTTCTCCGGCAGCCGAACAGCGCAACGGGAGCGATCCTGGAGACGCTGATCGAATAGCCATTGGGGTATGGTGTAATTGGCAGCACGACTGATTCTGGTTCAGTTAGTCTAGGTTCGAGTCCTGGTACCCCAGCGCTAAGAGTCCGCAGAGCATCTGCTACGATTCTTCAGCAGTAAGACAAGAGAAAATGATCCTGGCCCCGTCGTCTAGCGGCCTAGGACGTCGCCCTCTCAAGGCGGTAGCGCGGGTTCAAATCCCGTCGGGGCTACAACAGTAGCGGCGGTCTATCAGCGGAGAATATCCGCAGGTGGACCGCCGCTTTGTTTATCCCGATCGTGTTCCACGGCCTCTCCAGCCGAACATGGAGAGCAGGCCATGAGCGCCGCCTTCGAGGCCGCCGTGCTGGGAGTGAGCAACGTGTCCCGGCCGACACCGGCTGGCTGGTGGCCACCCGGGACGGGATCACCGCGCGGCGGGCCGCGGCATCGCCGTCGTCGCGGTGGCCCGCAAGCTGCTCGCCCTCGCCTAATACGGGCTGCGTGACGGCACGACGGTGATCAGGGTGCGTGACCGGGCGGAGTCTGCGTCCACATCCCCCATCGCGGGATGGCGTGACCGAACCCTTGATTTGGCCCCACCCGACCACCGGCCGCACCTCACCATGCCCCACCCCGCGACACGGAGTGGCCAGGCGAACGGATGACCGGCACCCCAACCGGAGGGATGCCCGCCAGTCCGGCCAATTCCATCGCTTGGGTCTAGCGTTTTGCTACCGGGTTGGTTAGTTCGCCTAGGCCGTCGATCTTTACCGTTACCGACTGACCGTCCACGATTGGGCCGACGCCCGCCGGAGTCCCAGTCAGGATCACATCTCCCGGCAACAGGGTCATCACCCGCGAGATCCACTCCACCAAGGCGGGGACGTCATGGATCATCTTCGACGTTCGACCGTCCTGCTTGAGTTCTCCGTCCACACTGGTCTGAATCCCCAGGTCCGACGGATCCACCGCGGTCTCGATCCACGGGCCGAGTGGGCAGAACGTGTCATGTCCCTTCGCCCTGGTGAATTGGCCGTCGGCCTTCTGCTGGTCGCGGGCCGTGACGTCGTTGGCGATCGTGTAGCCGAGGATGACGTCCTTGGCCTTGGCCGCGGGGACGTCTCGGCACGGCATGCCGATCACCGCGGCGAGTTCGCCCTCGAAGTCGACCCGGGTCGAGTCGCGGGGGAGTTTGATGGCGGCTCCCGGGCCGATGACCGTGGTGGACGGCTTCATGAAGATCACCGGGTTGGCTGGGGCCTCGCCGCCCATCTCGGCGGCATGGTCGGCGTAGTTCTTGCCGACGCAGATGATCTTCGTGGGGAGGATCGGGGCGAGGACCCTGGTGTCGGCCAGGGGCCAGCGGCGGCCGGTGAACGTGGGGGCGCCGAACGGGTGTTCGGCGATCTCCGCGGCGACCAGGTCTGGGCCGTCGCCCTCGACGGCGACGAAGGCGACGCCTTCGGGGTGGGCAATTCGAGCGATTCGCACCCCGTCACCCTATGTCAGCGCTCGATCGGCCTCAGACTCTGCTTGGCCAAGAGGTACTCGGGGACCAGTTTGTCGAAGTCGGCGCCCGGTGGCGGCGCGGCCTGCCCGCCGGTCGATCCCGACCCGGCACAGCCCGCCACCGTCACCAGCACGATCCCGGCGATCAAGCCCGTCCGCAGTACAAGGCCTCCATAACCACCCGACAGGGGCTACGGTCGCAGGCCTCCGGCAGGCACGCCGGACCGAACCCGCATGGCCTTGTGCGCGAGCGCGTCGCAGAGTGCCAGCCAGCTGGCCTCGACGATGTTGCCGTGCACGCCGACCGTGGTCCATTCGAGGTCGTGGTCCGTGGACTGCACCAACACCCTGGTGACGGCGTCGGTGCCGTGTTCGGTCGCCCGCGGCCCGCCGCCGCCGGTCAGGATGCGGACCTTGTAGTCGGTCAGCTCGACCTCGTCGAGCCACGGGAGGTACGGCAGCAGCGCCTTGCGCAGGGCCGCGTCCAGGGCGTGCACCGGGCCGTTGCCCTCGGCGGTGGCGATGACCCTGCGGCCCGCCACGTGCACCTTCACCGTCGCCTCCGAGACCACCTCGCCGTCGATGCGGTGGTCGAGGATGACCCGGTAGGACTCCAGTTCGAACGGCGCCCGGATGTCGCCGCCGACCTCGTCGCGCAGCAGCAGTTCCAGCGAGGCGTCGGCCGCCTCGAACGACCAGCCGCGCGCCTCCAAATCCTTGACCTTGCGCAGCGCGCTGTTGAGCGCGTCGGGCTCGGCGGCCAGGTCAATCCCGAGCTCATGTCCCTTGAGCTCCAGACTGGCCCGGCCTGCCATCTCGGTGACCAGCACCCGCATGTCGTTGCCGACACGTTCCGGATCGATGTGGTTGTACAGCTCCGGATCGACTTTGATCGCGCTCGCGTGCAGTCCCGCCTTGTGGGCGAAAGCCGACGTCCCGACATATGCCTGGTGGGTGTTCGGGGCGATGTTCGCGATCTCGGCAAGGGCATGGGAGACCCGGGTGAGCTCGGGGACGGCATCGGTGGGTAGCACCGCCATCCCGAGCTTGGTCACGAGATTGCCGATCACGGCGAACAGGTCGGCGTTGCCTGCCCGCTCCCCGTAACCGTTCGCGGTGCACTGGACATGGCTCGCGCCCGCCTGTACCGCCGCGAGACTGTTGGCCACCGCGCAGGAAGTGTCGTCCTGGCAGTGGATGCCGACCCGGAAGCCGGTCCGGTCGATGACCTCGCGCACCGTCTCGGCCAGGCCGAGCGGCAGCTGTCCGCCGTTCGTGTCGCACAGCACGGCGACGTCCGCGCCCGCCTCCATGCCCGCGCCGATGACCCGCAGCGCGCAATCAGGGTCGTAGGCGAAGCCGTCGAAGAAGTGCTCCGCGTCAAGGAAGACCCGCCTGCCCTCGCCGACCAAGAACGCGACGGTGTCGCGGACCATCTCCGCCGCCTCGGTTACATCGGTCCGCAGCGCCAACTCGACGTGCCGCCGGTCGGACTTGGCGACCAAGGTGATGACCGGCGCCTGGGACTCCAGCAGCGCCCGGACCTGCGGATCCCGGTCGGCCCGCGCACCCGCGCGCCGGGTCGACCCGAAGGCAACCAGTGCGGCGTGCTTGAGGTCGAGTTCACCGGCCGCGGCGCGGGCGAAGAACTCGGTGTCCTTGGGCATCGCGCCAGGCCAGCCGCCCTCGATGAACCCCACGCCGAGCCCGTCGAGCAGCCGGGCGACCGCGAGCTTGTCGGCCACCGAGTAGGAAATGCCTTCCCGCTGGGCACCGTCACGCAGCGTCGTGTCATAGACGTGGAAGGTGTCGCCGAGCGGCGTTCCGGCGGGCGTCGTGCGGGTCACGAGTGCTCCTGGGATCGGTGTCGGGAAAACAAAAAGACCCCCCGCTTGGATGCGAGAGGTCTGCGCGCTGGGTGGGAAACGCTTACCCAGCGCGCTCTTCGATAATGATCACAACGAAGGCGGTCACACAGCGATGGTGCCACAGTGGACTCGGCCGTACCAACTCACGGACCCAGATTCCCATCTCCTGGGACCGTGAGTCGGCGGCCGCGATCACCGGACGGCGACCATCACGTGGTCGTCACCGAACTGCCACACCGGCCCGGCGGCCGAGAAGCCCGCCCCGGTCAGCAGGTCGGCGTACTGGCCGACGGTGAGGTCGCTGGACGAGTCGTGCGAGATCGCCACGGCCGAGTGCTCGCGGGCCAGATCGTCGCCGACGTCGGCGAGCACCGCGTCCCACCATGACCGCCAGTCCTCGTTGTCGACCACACCCGCACGGTCGGTGCGCGCCTCACGCACGACCTTGGCGTACTGCTGCAGCGGCTCGGTCAGCACCATGTGGTCGGCGTTGACCAGCACGCCGCCGGGCCGCAGCCTGCTCGCCGCGGTGGCGAACACCTTGGCCAGGTCGTCGGGGGCCAGCCAGTGCAGTGCCGTGCTGGACACGACGGCGTCCCACGGACCGTCGAGCGCGACGGCCGCGTCCCAGCCGGGCTCATTGAGGTGCGCCCGGACGAACCGGATGTCGGCGCGGGCGGCCGAGGCGGCCAGGTCGAGCAGCAGCGGGTCGGCGTCGACCCCGACGATCTCGGCGTGCGGCAGCGCGCCCGCGAGCCGCTCGCCCAGCGAGCCGGGACCGCAGCCGATGTCGACGATCTTCGGCTTGGCGACACCGTCGGTGGCGGCTTTGACCACGTCGACGACGACGCGGAAGCGCTCCTCGCGGTCGGGGATGTAGCGCTCCTGCTGAGTGTCCCAGCGGTCCAGCCACTTGCGTGCGGTTATGGTGTCCACAAGCCCTCCCGGTTACTGTCAATACTTCAAACGACAGTGACGACACTAGAGACAAGGACGTAACTGGTCAAGTGGACTTCGACAGTCACTCCTCGATCGTCGTGGAATCCGCGCTGGCGCTGGCCAACGAGGTGACGTCCGGTCATCTGCGCGGCAAGCCCTACGTCGCCCCCACCGGCTCCGCGTTGACCAGCGCGCTGGCGCGGATGTTCGCCGCGCGGAATTCGACCTGGGGGCCGCCGCCGAGTGATGGCGCGGCCGCCCGGCTCGGCGCGTGGGGGGTGCGGCTGCATGGGGTGATCGCCGCCGTCGACGGGGGTGAAGTGGACAGCGCGTGCGAGGAGATCAACCGGATCACCGCCGAGACCGGCGCGACGCCGGTGCTCAGCAGGCATGACGGTGAGGCCTGGCATCTGCACTTCCACGCGCTGGACGCGTCGTGGGAGGTGAGCTGGGCGGCGTCGATGGCGACCGGGCTCGCGATCGTACTCGGGAACCCGGCGATCGACCGACTGGGCATCTGCACCGCGCCCGCGTGCGACCGCGCCTACCTGGACACCTCGAAGAACGGGACGCGGCGGTTCTGTTCCACGGCCTGCCAGAACCGGGTCAAGACCGCGGCGTTCCGGGCGCGAAAGTCTGGCTAACCAAGCCGAAAGGCCGCCCCCTTGTCGGGGACGGCCTTGTCGGATCACGAAACTAGGACTGCTGGACCGCTCGGACGTTCGAGGAGACGAGCGCCGCCAGGCGGTCGCCGATGGCGAAGGTGCCACCGGGTGACGCGTGGTCGCGGGTGGCCAGGTCGAACGCCACCGACGCCTCGATGCGGCGGGCCGCCTCGACCTCGCCGAGGTGGTCGAGCAGCAGCGCCACCGACAGCACCGCGGCCGTCGGGTCGGCGATGCCCTGCCCGGCGATGTCCGGCGCGCTGCCGTGCACCGGCTCGAACATGCTCGGGTTGCGCTTGGTGATGTCGAGGTTGCCGCTGGCCGCCAGGCCGATGCCACCGGTCACCGCCGCCGCCAGGTCGGTGAGGATGTCGCCGAACAGGTTGTCGGTGACGATCACGTCGAAGCGGGTCGGGTCGGTCACCATGTGGATCGTGGTGGCGTCCACGTGCTGGTAGGCGACCGTCACGTCCGGGTGCTGCAGCGAGACCTCCTCGACAACGCGCGACCACAACGAGCCCGCGTGGGTGAGGACGTTGGTCTTGTGCACCAGCGTGAGGTGCTTGCGCGGCCGCGCCGCCGCCCGGCCGAACGCGTCGCGCACGACCCGCTCGACACCGAACGAGGTGTTGACGCTGACCTCGGTCGCGATCTCGTGCGGAGTGTCCTTTCGCAACAGACCGCCGTTGCCCGCGTACAGGCCCTCGGTGCCTTCCCGCACGACGATCATGTCGATCTCGCCCGGGTCGACGATCGGGCTCTTCACACCGGGGTAGAGCCGCGCGGGGCGCAGGTTCACGTGGTGGTCGAGTTCGAACCGCAGACGCAGCAGCAGGCCGCGCTCCAGGATTCCGCTGGGCACCGAAGGGTCGCCGACGGCGCCGAGCAGGATCGCGTCGTGCCCGCGCAGCTCGCCGAGCACCGACTCCGGCAGCAGCTCCCCCGTCGAGTGCCAGCGCGACGCGCCGAGGTCGTAGCGGGTGATCTCCGCGGTCGGAACGACCTCGCCAAGCACCTTGAGTGCCTCAGCGATGACTTCCGGCCCGATCCCGTCACCTGGGATCACCGCGAGCCGCATGCACACACCTCCCGGAGTATCGGCCCGAACTGACAGGGCCTCGTAGACGAACGAAAGGCTACCGGCAATAGGCCCGATTGCCGCACCTCGCCACCCCACTGGGTGGTTGCGAGGGCAGGAATTTGCCCTCCAGCTACACCAACGGTGCCCGGAACGGCCTAACACCAACCGTTCCGGGCACCGTGGATGGGTAGATCGGACTTCTCAGCCAGTGGACATGGAGATCATGTTTCCCACACTCCGGGTCAGCCGTTTCGATCCTCGCGACCCGATCGGGCCGCGCTGGTCGGTCAGCTAAAATCGATTGAGCGGACGATCTTGGCGCCGATGGCCTTGCCGATGGACTCCAGCACCGACGGGTCGACCGACCGGCCCACGCGCAGGAGCATGACCGCGTCGGCGCCGTCGGTGGTCTGGCTGATCTGCGCGGCTTCGATGTTGATGCCCACCTCGCCCAGCAGGGTGCCGACGGTGCCCATCACGCCGGGGCGGTCCGAGTACTCCAGGAACACCACGTCGCCCTCGGCGCGCAGGTCGAAGTGCCTGCCGTTGACCTCGACGAGCTTCTCCACCTGCGCCAGGCCCGAGAGCGTGCCGCTGACGGTGTGGGCGGTGCCGTCGGGGTAGACCGCGCGCAGCGTGACCAGGCTGCGGTGGTTCTGGCTCTCGGACTCTTTGGCCAGGTCGATGGTGACCCCGAGGTCCTCGGCCAGCCGCGGCGCGTTCACAAAGGTGACCTGGTCCTCGACGATGGCGGAGAACACCCCACGCAGCGCGGCCAGGGGCAGGATCGAGACGTCCTCAGTGGACAGTTCGCCGCGCACGACGACGCTGACCGAGCTGGGCGCCTTCGGGCTCAGCGCGGAGAGCACGGTGCCGAGCTTCTGCGTCAGCGGCAGGTACGGGCGCACCTCTTCGCCGACCACGCCACCGGCGGCGACGTTGACCGCGTCGGGCACGAACTCCCCGCGCAGGGCCAGCAGCACCGATCGGGCCACGTCGGTGCCCGCGCGGTCCTGCGCCTCGCTGGTGGAGGCGCCGAGGTGGGGCGTCACCACGATGCCGGGCACGCCGAACAGCGGGCTCTCGGTGGTCGGCTCCGTGCTGAACACGTCGACCCCGGCGCCGCCGACCTGACCGCTCGTGACCGCATCGGCCAGCGCCTGCTCGTCGATCAGACCGCCGCGGGCGGCGTTGATGATGATGACGCCCTTCTTGGTCCTGGCCAGCGCGGCTGCGTTCAGCAGACCCTTGGTCTCCGGCGTCTTGGGCAGGTGGACGGAGATGACGTCGGCGCGGCTGAGCAGGTCGTCCAGCGTCGTCAGCTCGATACCGAGCTGCGCGGCGCGCGCGGGCGAGGCGTACGGGTCGTAGGCGATGAGCGTCGTACCGAAGGCGGCGAGCCGCTGGGCGAACAGCTGCCCGATCTTGCCGAGGCCGACGACCCCGACGACCTTGCCGTTGAGCTCGACGCCGGAGAACTTGCTCCGCTTCCACTCACCCTGCTGCAGGGTGGCGTGCGCGTCGGGCACCTGGCGGGCCACCGCGAGCAGCAGCGCGACGGCGTGCTCGGCGGCGGAGACGATGTTGGACGTGGGCGCGTTGACGACCAGGACACCCCGGTCGGTCGCGGCCGGGACCTCGACGTTGTCAAGGCCGACACCCGCGCGGGCGACCACCTTGAGCTTGTCACTGGCCTTGAGCACCTCGGCGTCGACCTGCGTGGCGGAACGGACGAGGAGCGCGTCGGCGTCGGCGACCGCGGCCAGCAGAGCGGGCCGGTCGGTGCCGTCGACGTGGCGGACCTCGATCTCGTCACCGAACACGTCCAGCACGGACGGCGCGAGCTTCTCGGCGATGAGGACGACGGGACGGGACGAAATGGTCACGCTGCGACTCCAAGGTCAGGAGGCTGGGCCGGAGGACGGTTACCGCGCTGTAACCAGACGACGGCGAGTCTATGACGTGGACTGAACCGTTACACCAGTAGGTGGGATAACTGACATGGCACCGACCGGCCATCCCCGCTCGTCGCCGCGATCTTGTCGATCGTCACTCGCCGATGACTGGAGGCGCGGTGAACTCTCCGGTGCCGAACATCTCGTCGTCGTCGCCCTCGACCAGGTAGGCGGGCCGCTTGCGCTCCTGGTCTTTGACCGTGGGCAACTCCGGATGCTCGTCCTGCGGGCGCACGGGCATCGGGGTGGTGCCGGTCTGGTACGAGCCGGACCCGGCGGGCCCGAACCCCCCGAAATCCGGCAACGCGGGCCGCACCCGCGTCGGCTTAAGGGCGGGCGGGGGCGTGAACGGCTGCGATGTACTCGGCGATGGCCCAGCCCCATGACCATGCGGCGAGTTCGGCACCGGCCGAGGCCCAGGCTGACGCGGGGGCGGCGCGGCGAGCGGCTGCGACGTCGACGAGGGACGTGGGCCGGGAGGTGGCGCGGCGAGTTGCTGGGACGCGCTCCCCGACGGATGCGGCCTGGTGGGCGGCAGGCTCGCCGACGGGCGCGGGCCGGACGACTGCGGCGGCGCGGTGAACCGCTGGGGTGGGGCCGGCGCTGGGCGAGGTCCGGACGACTGGGGGGTCGGCGGGGGACCAAGTGGCTGGGACACGCTCGGGGATCTCGGTCCGGACTGCGGCGGCGGGGTGAACCCTTGCGGACCAGGCGTCCGATGCGACGCGGACGGCTGAGCGGGCCGCGACATGATCCCGGACGGCTGCGCTCCGGCAGCGCGCACATCGGACCGAGTCGGCACCGGGCGCGGCTCAGGGCCCTGCGGAGGCTGAGTCGGGAGCGAAGCCGAACGTCCTCCGGTCGCCTGCATCGAGCCGGTCCGGCCCATCCGCGGCCCAGGCGGTCGTTCCGACACCTCACCCGGTGCGGTGTGCTGCGGCCCAGGCGGTCGCTGCGATACCTCACCCGGCGTGGCGTGCTGCTGCCCAGGCGGTCGCTGCGACACCTCACCCGGTGCGGTGTGCTGCGGCCCAGGGCGGCCCGCCTGATGCGCCCCACGCTGAGTCGACTCCGGCGACCACTGCGGCGCGGAACCCGGCTGCCCCGGTGCGACGAACCCGCCACCAGGCCCACTTCCCGGCCCAGGCGCGGGCCGCGGCCCACCCGCGGGCGCGTGCTGCCCGCGTGGGTCACCGGCTCCCGCCGGACTCCCTGCCCGTAAGTCACTGTGCCCCGCCGGGCTACCGACCCGTGGATCACCGGATCCCGCCGAGCTCCCCGCCCACAGCTCACCGGGCCCCACAGGGCCGCCAACCCGCGGATCAATGGGCCCCGCCGGGCTCCCCGCCCACTGCTCTCTGGGCGCCGCGGGGCTACCGACCCGCGGATCAACGGGCCCCGCCGGGCTCCCAGCCCGTGGGCCAACGGGCCCAGCAGGCACTTGCCGCGCGTGCGGGTCCCCTGGCCCGGCCGCCTGCCGCGCCCGCGGACCAACAGGTCCCGCTGGACTCCCCGGCGCCGGTCGGCCCGCGGGTCCCCCGCCGGGCAGCAGATCGCCCGCCGATGCCTGCCAACCGCCTGGCCGCTCAGCCAGCGCACCGGGATCGGCCGCGAAGGTCCCGACCGCGCGATCCACAGGCGGCCCGCCCTCCTCAGGCGCCGTCCAGCCGCCCTTGCCGGGAGGGCTCCACCGCGCCGCCTCATCCGGGGCGGTCCAGGCGGATTCACCCGATTCAGTGAAATTCCCCCGAGTCTCGCCGGGCGGTTCGCCCGGGGTCACCACGGCTCGTCGAATTCGCCTGCCTTGGCGCCCTCCACGAAGGCGTCCCACTCGGATTCGGTGAAGACCAGGACCGTGTCGGTGGGGCCGGTGTACTTGGAGTTGCGCATGGCGATGTACGTCTTGCCGTCCGTGTGCGGCACGAACGCGATCTCGACGTATTCACCGTCGGGGTCGGCGTCGGGTTCGGCGGCGCGCTGCCATTCGGCCTTGGTGAGGTCGAGGTTGCCGCGGACCTCGGCCTTGTCGTCGTAGATGGGGGCGCTGTCCATCACGTCTCCTAGAGCATCACGGAATTTGTCGCGCCCAGGTATACCGCAGTGGGCGGGCTCGTGATGCCGGAACGTGTCGGTCCGCCCACCGAGTGGTCGCGCTCAGTAGCGTGTCGCCCGTGAGCTCGTACTACCGGCGCTACCTGCACGGCGAGCATGAGGCCGTGTGGGCCGAGCTCCGATCCATCGGAGCGGTTCCCGAACATCTGGCCGAGGACGCCGCCGCGGTGGCCGACGAGACGATGATCCGGGTCTCCCAGCACGTGGCCCGCATCGCCGCGGCGCTGCCCGAGCTGGGGTGGGTGGCCGCCGACCGGCTGGTCCCGGCCCATCAGCCGCCGACTGAGTCCGACGACGACCTGGTCGACACCCTGGTCGACAAGATCGGTGGGCTGCCGCTGGCACTGGAGGCGTGTCTGCGCCGGGTCGGCGAGGTGTGGTTCGCGGGCGACTGCGAGGCCTTGGAGCTGACCTACCACAACCAGCCATCACCCAAGGGCGACCCGCCCGGCCCCGAGTACCCCGACCCGCTGTGCCTGGGCAACGCCTACTACCTCGCCTACGAGTGGGAGCAGTGCGAGGACCCGGGCCACTTCACCTTCGCCCTGGCCCCCGACGAGAGCCTCAAAGCCAACGTCGCGGGCCGCACGCACGACGTGGAGCTGCCTGCGCTCGGCGTCGACCCGGTCGTGCGGCACGTCGCGGGCCGACCAGGGGTGACGCTGGTGGAGTACCTGCGGGCGTCGATCGCCTGGGGCGGCTTCCCCGGCTTCTCGTTCGCCCCCGAACTCGCTCCGGCCGCGCTCATCACACTGCAAACGCGGCCGGACTTCTGAGAGCAGGGGCCCGCCGAAGCGGGCCCCTGGAGATCACGCCGTCTCGGTGATCGGCCGGTCGACCCAGGACATCAGGCCGCGCAGCTTGCGGCCGGTCTCCTCGATCGGGTGCTTCTCACCCTGCTCCTGCAGCCTGCGGTAGTTCTCGCGACCGGCCTCGTCCTCGGCCACCCACTCGCGGGCGAAGGTGCCGTCCTGGATCTCGCCAAGGATCTTCTTCATCTCCGCCTTGACCGCGGGGGTGATGACGCGCGGGCCACGGGTCAGGTCGCCGTACTCGGCGGTGTCGGACACCGAGTAGCGCTGCCGGGCGATACCGCCCTCGTACATCAGGTCGACGATCAGCTTGAGCTCGTGCAGCACCTCGAAGTAGGCGATCTCCGGGGCGTAGCCCGCCTCGGTGAGCACCTCGAAACCGGTCTGGACCAGCGCGGACGCGCCGCCGCAGAGCACGGCCTGCTCGCCGAACAGGTCGGTCTCGGTCTCCTCGGTGAAGGTCGTCTTGATGACGCCCGCCCGCGCGCCGCCGATGGCCGCGGCGTAGGACAGGGCCAGCGCCTGCGCGCCGCCGGTGGCGTCCTGCTCGACGGCGATGAGCGCCGGGACGCCCTTGCCGTCGACGAACTGGCGGCGGACCAGGTGACCGGGGCCCTTCGGCGCGACCATGGCCACGTCGATGTTCGCCGGGGGCTTGATCAGGTCGTAGCGGATGTTGAAGCCGTGACCGAAGAACAGCGCGTCGCCGTCCTTGAGGTTGGGCTCGATGTCGTCGGTGTAGATGAACCGCTGCTTGGTGTCCGGCGCCAGCAGCATGATCAGGTCGGCCTCCTTCGAGGCCTCCGCCGGGGTCAGGACGCGCAGGCCCTGCTCCTCGGCCTTGGCGCGCGACTTGGAGCCCTCGGGCAGGCCGACGCGCACGTCGACTCCGGAGTCCCGCAGGCTCAGCGCGTGGGCGTGGCCCTGGCTGCCGTAACCGATGACCGCGACCTTGCGACCCTGGATGATGCTCAGGTCGGCGTCGGCGTCGTAGAAGATCTCGACGGACATGCTGGTGGTTCTTCCTTCCTGGGACTACAAACTCAGCGGACTGCCGTGGCAGTGATAGAGCGAGGACCACGGCCGATGGCGACCATGCCCGACTGGACCATCTCGCGCACCCCGTAGGGCTCGAGCATGCGCAGCAGCGCCTCGAGCTTGTCGGAGTTGCCGGTCGCCTCGATGGTCAGCGCCTCGGGCGAGACGTCGACGACCTTGGCCCGGAACAGGTGCACCGTCTCGAGCACCTGGCTGCGCACCGTGGCGTCGGCGCGCACCTTGACCAGCAGCAGCTCGCGCCGCACGGCGATGGACGGCTCCAGCTCCACGATCTTGATGACGTTGATCAGCTTGTTCAGCTGCTTGGTGACCTGCTCCAGCGGCAGCTCGTCGACCGCGACCACGATCGTCATCCGGGACACGTCCGGGTGCTCGGTCGGGCCGACGGCGAGGGACTCGATGTTGAACCCGCGCCGCGAGAACAGCCCCGCGACCCGGGCCAGGACACCCGGCTTGTTCTCGACCAGGACGCTCAGAGTGTGGGTGGTCATGTGCTCAGTCCTCATCGAACAGTGGCCGGATGCCGCGCACGGCCATGATCTCGTCGTTGCCGGTGCCCGCGGCGACCATCGGCCACACCTGGGCGTCCTTGCCGACGACGAAGTCGATGACCACGGGCCGGTCGTTGATCTCCATCGCGCGCTGGATGACCGCGTCGACCTCTTCCTTGGTCTCGCAGCGCAGGCCCGCGCAGCCCAGGGCCTCAGCCAGGAGGGTGAAGTCGGGGATGCGGTACTTATGCGTGCCGAGGTCGGTCTGGGAGTAGCGTTCCGAGTAGAACAGGTTCTGCCACTGGCGGACCATGCCGAGGTTGCCGTTGTTGATGACCGCGACCTTGATCGGCGCGCCCTCGATGGCGCAGGTGGCCAGTTCCTGGTTGGTCATCTGGAAGCAGCCGTCGCCGTCGATGGCCCACACGACCGTGTCGGGCTTGCCGAACTTGGCGCCCATCGCGGCGGGCACGGCGTAGCCCATGGTGCCCAGGCCGCCGGAGTTGAGCCAGGTGCCCGGCTTCTCGTAGCGGATGTGCTGCGCGGCCCACATCTGGTGCTGGCCGACGCCTGCGGTGTAGATCGCGTCGGGCCCGGCGAGCTCGCCGATGCGCTCGATGACGTACTGCGGCGACAGCGTGCCGTCCTCCGGCCACTCGTACCCCAGCGGGTACGTCGCGCGCCACTCGTCGAGCTGCTTCCACCACGGGGCGATGTCGGCGGTCCCGAGGGCCCGCTCGGCCTTCACCGCGGCGATCAGCTCGATCAGGATCTCCTTGCAGTCACCGACGATCGGCACGTCGGCGCGGCGGTTCTTGGAGATCTCGGCCGGGTCGATGTCGGCGTGCACGATGGCCGCCTCCGGGGCGAAGGAGCCCAGCTGGCCGGTGACCCGGTCGTCGAAGCGGGCGCCGAGGGCCACCAGCAGGTCGGAGCGCTGCATGGCGCCGACCGCGGGCACGGTGCCGTGCATGCCGGGCATGCCCAGGTGCTGCTTGTGCGAGTCGGGGAACGCGCCGCGGGCCATCAGCGTGGTGACCACGGGGATGCCGGTCAGCTCGGCCAGCTCCAGCAGCTCGGCCGAGGCCTGGGCCTTGATGACGCCGCCGCCGACGTAGAGGACGGGGCGCTTGGCCTGGGCGATGAGCTTGGCGGCCTCGCGGACCTGCTTGCCGTGCGGACGCGTGGTCGGCCGGTAGCCGGGCAGGCGCAGCTCCGGCGGCCAGATGAAGGAGGTCTGCTCCTGCAGCACGTCCTTGGGGATGTCGACCAGCACCGGGCCGGGGCGACCGGTCTTGGCCAGGTGGAACGCCTCGGCGATCGTGCGCGGGATGTCGGCGGGGTCGGTGACCAGGAAGTTGTGCTTGGTGATGGGCAGCGTGATGCCGCAGATGTCGGCTTCCTGGAAGGCGTCGGTGCCGATGAGCGCGCGGGTCTGCTGGCCGGTGATGGCCACCAGCGGCACGGAGTCCATGTTCGCGTCGGCCAGCGGGGTGACCAGGTTGGTCGCGCCGGGGCCGGAGGTGGCCATGCAGACGCCGACCTTGCCGGTGGCCTGCGCGTAGCCGGTGGCCGCGTGGCCCGCACCCTGCTCGTGGCGGACCAGGACGTGGCGCACCTTGGTGGAGTCGAGCAGCGGGTCGTACGCGGGCAGGATGGTGCCGCCGGGGATGCCGAAGACGATCTCGACGCCTACCGCCTCAAGGGACCGGACGAGTGACTGCGCACCGGTCACCCGGATCGGGGTGCCGGATGGCGGCGCTGGCTTGGGGCGGGCGGACTGCGGGGCCGCCCCAGGGGTCGCGGCGGCCGGAGAGGGCCGCGAGGTGGCGCTTGTCATCGGTTTCTGCCTCGTGGGTAGAAGGTCATCTGGCTGCGGAAATCGGGTCCGGGCACAAAAAAGCCCCCGTCGACCGGCATGGTCGTACGAGGGTCCGCGCGTTCGATGCGTGCTGGCTCCCGTCAGCGTCGAACGCGCGGCGGAAGTACGAGAATTGACTGTGAGGGCACGGTTAGGACGCTAATGCGTTCGGCGTAGGGCGTCAACTCTGCGGGATGGTGATCCCGGATACTGGACGGCACCCGCGGCCCCGAACGCCGCGGGCGAACGCGGTGGGTGCACCATTGAACGGTGTCCGAGCAGCAGATTCCTTCCCGCCTCGTGTTCCGTGTCCCGGGCGTGGCGATCCTCGCGGCCCTGCTCCTGGCCGTGTGCGCAGCGCCGGTCGCGTTCGCCGCGCCTGCACTTGCCGCGCTCTTGCTGATCCCACTGGCCATGATCGTGTGGGTCGTGCGGGTGCGCACCACAGCCGACGCCGACGGGCTGATCGTCCGCGGCGTCATCGGCCGCAAGGTGCTGCCGTGGGAGTCACTCAAGGGCCTGCGCCTGACCAAGCGCGCGGGAGTGAAGGCGGTGCGGTCCGACGACACCGAGGTCGGGCTGCCGTCGGTCCGGGTCCGCCACCTGCCCGCGTTGTCCCTGGTCAGCCGGGGCAGACTGGACGACCCGACCGAGCCGGTGCCGTCCGACGAGACCCAGAGTGACGTCGCCGACCAGCCCGCCCAGACCCCCGCCGACGCGGAGTAACCTGGACGGCACCGCTCCCGTTGCCCGCGCCCATCCGGCGCCCATGTCCTAGTCGAGCGACAAGATACGGAGGAGCCCGTGCCCGCGCTGCGCTCCCGCACCACGACCCACGGCCGCAACGCCGCCGGAGCCCGCGCGCTCTGGCGGGCCACCGGCATGACCGACAGCGACTTCGGCAAGCCCATCGTCGCCATCGCCAACTCCTACACCCAGTTCGTGCCGGGCCACGTGCACCTGCGCGACCTCGGCGACATCGTGGCCGACGCGATCCGCGAGGCGGGCGGCGTCGCCCGCGAGTTCCACACGATCGCGGTGGACGACGGCATCGCCATGGGCCACAGCGGGATGCTCTACTCCCTGCCCTCGCGCGAGATCATCGCCGACTCGGTGGAGTACATGGTCAACGCCCACCAAGCCGACGCGCTGGTGTGCATCTCCAACTGCGACAAGATCACCCCCGGCATGCTCAACGCCGCGCTGCGGCTCAACGTCCCGGTGGTGTTCGTCTCGGGTGGACCGATGGAGGCGGGCAAGGCCGTCGTAGTCGGCGGCGTCGCCCAGGCCCCGACCGACCTGATCACCGCCATCTCGGCGTCGGCCAGCCCCGAGGTCGACGAGGCCGGGCTGACCGAGGTCGAGCGCTCCGCGTGTCCGACCTGCGGTTCCTGCTCGGGCATGTTCACCGCGAACTCGATGAACTGCCTCACCGAGGCGCTGGGTCTCGCGCTGCCGGGCAACGGCTCCACCCTGGCCACCCACTCCGCCCGCAAGGACCTCTTCACCCGCGCGGGAACGACTGTCGTCGAGTTGTGCAAGCGCTGGTACGGGGAAGACGACGAGACGGCGCTGCCGCGCTCGATCGCCAACCGCAAGGCCTTCGAGAACGCGATGGCCCTCGACATGGCCATGGGCGGCTCGACCAACACGGTCCTGCACATCCTCGCCGCCGCCCGCGAAGGCGAGATCGAGTTCACCCTCGCCGACATCGACGCCATCTCGCGGCGCGTGCCATGTCTGTCGAAGGTCTCGCCGAACTCCGACTACCACATGGAAGACGTCCACCGCGCGGGCGGAATCCCCGCCCTCCTTGGCGAGCTCTACCGCGGTGGCATGCTCAACACCGACGTCTGGTCGGTCCACAGCCCCAACCTGGAACAGTGGCTGTCCGAATGGGACATCCGCGCCGCGGAACCGTCTGAGCGAGCGGTGGAACTATTCCACGCCGCCCCCGGCGGAGTCCGCACGACAAAGGCCTTCTCCACCTCGAACCGCTGGTCCTCTTTGGACACCGACGCCGCGGGCGGCTGCATCCGCGACGTCGCCAACGCCTACACCGTCGACGGCGGCCTGGCTGTTCTCCATGGCAACCTGGCCGAAGCAGGCGCGGTGATCAAGTCCGCGGGTATTGAGGAAGAGCTGTTCACCTTCCAGGGCCCCGCCCGGGTCGTGGAGAGCCAGGAACAGGCCGTCTCGGTCATCCTCGGCAAGCAGATCCAGCCGGGCGACGTCCTGGTCGTGCGCTACGAAGGTCCTGCGGGCGGCCCCGGAATGCAGGAAATGCTGCACCCGACGGCGTTCCTCAAGGGCGCTGGCCTCGGCAAGAAGTGCGCCCTCATCACCGACGGCCGCTTCTCCGGCGGCTCCAGCGGCCTCTCCATCGGCCACGTCTCCCCCGAAGCCGCGGGCGGCGGCACCATCGCCCTGGTCGAGGATGGCGACCAGATCCGCATCGACGTTCACGCACGGACCCTGGAACTCCTGGTCAGCCCAGAGATCTTGGCCGAACGACGCGCGAAGATGGAGACCAGCGAGCGCCCCTGGCAGCCGGTGGACCGAGTCCGCCCGATCACCGCCGCCCTCCGCGCCTACGCCCGCATGGCCACTGACGCGTCAACCGGAGCAGTCCGAGACCCCTCGCGGTAGCCATTCGATTGACGACTCCGCACCCATGGACTTAGCTCCTCAGCCAAGGAGGTCGCCATGGGTGCGGAGCCCGTTTCCCAGTTCAACCTCGACGATGCCAAGGCCAACCTGTCGCGCATCATCGAGCGAGTCGAGCACGGCGAAGAGATCGCCATCAGCCGTGCGGACACCTGTGGCGAAGGTGATCCCCATGCCCGGAAGCCGGGGCGTTCGACCTACGGGATCTTGAAAGGCCGTGTCACCGTCGCGGACGATTGGGACTCAGGGGAAGTCAACGACGCCATCGCCGATGAGTTCGACGGCACAACGTGAGGCTCCTGCCCGACTCACATGCCGTTTGTCAGCGCGGCCTATGTGGGAACAAGCCAGCCGAACCGGCTGCACAAAGTCATCATGGACGCGGGCTTTCGTACGTTGGCGATCACAGCCGATGACGCGAGGAAGACTATTCGCCCTCCCATGTGCGACGTGCCGATCCTTCTGCCATAGACGCGAAGAGGGGGCGCATCCACGTCGGACGCGCCCCCTCGCCAGCGATGGTCCTAACGAAGAACAACCAGCGTGACCACCGAAAGCCCAGCAGCCAGCAAGAAGAAGAGGAACCCGAACGCGGGCGCCCGCCGGAACCACGGCGTGTTCCGGTCCAACGAGATCTTCCCCGCCCCCGCGAACAACAGCGCGAACGCCGCCGCCGCGTAAAGCGTCTCCTTCTCCACCGCGCCAACAAATTCCTTGACATCAACCTGAACCCAGATCGCGTTTGCGATCACACCCAACACCGCCGCCGCGGCAGCAGGAGTGAACAGTCCAAGAATCAGCAGACCACCCGCGACCAGCTCGGTCACCCCGGTGACCCAGGACAGCAGAGTCGCCTGCTCGAAGCCCAAGCTCGTCAGGTATCTGGCGAAGCCGTCGATCCCCGGACCCTGCATGATCCCGAAGACCTTCTGCAGCCCGTGGGCCAGCACCAGCGCACCGAGGGTGACGCGCAGGACGAGCAGGCCGAAGTCGGCGCCGAAGTGCCATTGGTGGGGTTCGCGGACGGCGACGTCGTCCTCGGTGGTCATCGTGGTCGTCGCGTCGTCGTGGCCGGATCCGGCGTAGCGCTGCTCGGACGGCGTGAAATATCCGCTGTCCGCGTTGCCGCCCGTCGAGCGGCCGTCATCGATACTCACCGCCGCAGACTAGGCGATCAGTCAAGTACCCGCCGTGTCGACACGGTTAATAGAGTCCCTTGACGAGATTGCGAGGGTTCTCCCCATTGACGAACCGGGTTATCTCGGCCGCGGCGACCCGATAGGCGCGCTCGCGGTGGCCGTGGCAGCTTCCGGCGACGTGCGGGGTGATCAGCACGTTCGGCGCGGTCCACAGTGGATGTCCGGGTGGGAGCGGCTCCGGGTCGGTGACGTCCAGCGCGGCGCGCAGTCTGCCCGAGGTGAGTTCGGCGAGCAGCGCGTCGGCGTCGACCACGGGGCCGCGCGCGGCGTTGACCAGGATCGCGCCGTCGCGCATGCGGGCCAGGAAAGCCGCGTCGACCAGGCCGGTCGTGGCCGGGGTGAGCGGCACCATCAGCACCACCGCGTCGTGCCCGGGCAACAGGTCCGCGACCTCATCGATCCCGCGCACGCCCGCGCGTGCCTGGCTGCCGACGAGGGTGGTGTGCGCGTCGAACGCGTCGAGCCTGCGGTGCAGCTGCTGACCGAGGTCGCCCGCGCCGATCACCAGGATTCGCTTGTCCTGCAACGTGTCGGTGATGTGCGGGGTCCACTGACCGGCTCGCCGCGCGATGTCGAAGTCGATCAGCTCGCGGTAGACCGCCAGCAGCGCGCCGACCACCCACTCCGCGGTGCTGCCGCCGTGGGCGCCGCGGCCGGTGGACAGCATGATGTGCGGCGGCAGCTTGCCCACCCACGAGTCGGCGCCCGTGGTGAGCAGTTGCACCAGCCGCAGGTCGGGCAGCCGGTCGAGCAGGGCGATCGCCGAACCGCCGAGGAAGTCGGGGACGAGCACCTGCGCGTCAACGCCGTCGGGCGGCAGTTCGGGCGAGTGCGCCAGCACGCGAATACCCTCGACCCCGGCCAGCGCCGCGACCCCGTGCTCATCTGGAACCAACACAGTGACCGTCACGGGGAACACACTATGTCGGAGCGAAATTCGGGCACACTTTGTCCCGATGCGTGAACACGACCTCACCAGCGCCGACGGCACCCGGCTCCGCGGCTGGCACACCGAGTCCGACGGGCCGGTCGTGCTGCTCTGCCCTGGGCTCGGCACGATCCCCGAGGCCTGGCCCGCGCTGCTGCTGCCGTCCTCGGGCGTGCGGGTCATCAGCTGGTACCACCGCGGCACCATGGGCTCCGAGCGGCCGACCGACCCCGACCGGATCACCCTCGACGACCACGTCGCCGATGCCATCGCCGTCATGGACGCCGCCGGGGTCCAGCGGTGCGTCGTGATGGGCTGGTCGATGGGGGTCATGGTGGCCGCCGAGTTGGCCACCCGGCACCCTGAGCGGGTGTCGGGGCTGATGCTGGCCGCGGGCGTGCCCGGCGACCTGTTCGGCGCCATGCTCGGCCTGCCCGGCGTGCCCGTCGCGGTCCGCCGCCCGGTCGCCCGCACGATCGCGCAAGGCCTGCGCGCCGCCGGTCCGGTCATCGACGCCGTGCTGCACCGCGTCCCGGTCAACCGGCTCACCGCGAGCGCCCTGCAGCACAGCGGCTTCATGCTCCCCGGCGCCGACACCGGCGACGTCGTGCGCGCCATGCGCCGATTCCTGCACCACGACTGGCGCTGGTACCTGACGCTGGCTTTGGCCCTGGCCGACGTGCCGAACCGCGACCTGACCGGCGTCACCTGCCCGGTCACCGTCCTCGGCGCCCGCTACGACCTGCTGGCCGACCCGAGCTTCACCGCCCGGGCCGCCGCGGTGCTCCCGCAGGCGCGGATCAAGGTGGTGCCGACCAGCCACTTCCTGCCGCTGGAGGACCCGCTGACCATCGTCGAGGAACTGAACCTGCTGCTCGACCGGGTGGCCGCCGACCAGTCGCTCACGGGACATTCACGGACGTCCTCCTAGCCTTGGGTCCCATGTCGGGTCGACGCGCGCTCGCCGCCACGTGTGTGGCGGCCGCCCTGCTGACCTCGTGCGCCACGTTCGAGGAGCAGCCGCCCGCGGCCAGCTGGCAGCCGCAGACCCCGCTCACCCCCCAGGCCGCGCCCGAACCCGACACGGGCGGTGGCGACAGCGGCGGCGGCGCGGTCGACGCGCCGGAGCGCGATCCGGGTGAGCCCATCCCGCCGCCGGACGGCTGCACCGACTTCCACCCTGCCGTGTTGGCCACCTGCCTGGACACCGTCGTCGCGGTGGCCGCGCTGCCCGGTGACGGCTCGAACCCGACGGCGCTGGTCGGCGAGCGCAAGACCGGTCGGATCCTGCTGGTCCGCAAGGGCAGCGCGCCGACCGTGGTGGCCACTGTCCCGGTCGACGCCACCACCGACGGCGGCCTGACCGGCCTGGCGCTGTCCCCGACGTACGCCGAGGACCAGCTCCTCTTCGCCTACATCACCACCCCGACCGACAACCGCCTGATCCGCATCGCCCCCAACGACACGCCGAAACCGGTGCTCACCGGCATCCCACGCGGCGCGACCGGCAACCGGGGCGCCCTGGCCAACGACCACCGCGGCGCCCTGCTCATCGCCACCGGCAACGCGGGCAACACCGCCGCCGCGGCCGACCCAGCGTCCCAGGCGGGCAAGATCCTGCGGATCAACTCAGCGGGCAAGCCCGCCGAGGACAACCCGACGCCGTCCGCCGTGGTCGTCAGCGGCCTGACCTCACCCGGCGGCGTGTGCAGCTCCCTTGACGGGTCGAAGACCTGGGTCACCGACCGCACCGCGGCCGCGGACGTGCTCTACAAAGTCGACTTCGGCAAGCCCCTGGGTGCCCCGGCCTGGTCATGGCCGGACAAGCCGGGCGTCTCGGGCTGCGCCTCCCCCACCCGGACGCTGTGGGTCGCCATGTCGAAGGCGGGCCACCTGCAGAACCTCGCCCAGGCCCCGGACGGCACGTTCACCGGCAAGCCGCAGATCGTCATGGGCGAGGCCGAGGGCTTCGGCCGGGTCGACGGGCTCGACCTGATGACCGAGCAGCTCGCGATCGGCGGCACGGTGAACAAGGACGGCGGCAAACCCGTCTCCTCCGACGACCGCGCCGTCGTGATCGTGGTCGAGGCCGCGGGCGGCGGCTCCGGAATCGATTAGAAACGGCCCGCCCCCAGGTGGGGACGGGCCGTCTGAGCGACTCGCTCAGGCGCCGCAGCGCTCCAGGATCAGTTCGCGGACGCGCTTGGCGTCGGCCTGGCCCTTGGTGGTCTTCATGACAGCGCCGACGATGGCGCCCGCGGCGGCGACCTTGCCGTCGCGGATCTTGGCGGCCACATCAGGCTGGGCGGCCAGGGCCTCGTCGATCGCGGCGTAGAGGGCCGAGTCGTCGGAGACGACCTTGAGGCCGCGCTGCTCCACGACCTGCTCGGGCTCGCCTTCGCCCGCCAGGACGCCGTCGACGACCTCGCGCGCGAGCTTGTTGGTCAGCGAGCCGTCCGCGACCAGGGCGATCACCTTGGCGACCTGGGCCGGGCTGATGGCCAGCGCGCCCAGCTCGACGCCCTGGTTGTTGGCCGATTGGCTCAGGTACGACACCCACCACGACCGGGCCTCGGCGGGCGGAGCGCCCGCTTCGACGGTGGCCGCGACCAGGTCGATCGCACCGGCGTTGACCAGGTCGCGCAGCTCCAGGTCCGACAGCTGCCACTCGGCCTGCACCCGCTTGCGGCGCACGGCGGGCGGCTCCGGCAGGGTCAGCCGCAGCTCCTCGACCCACTCGCGGGACGGGGCGATCGGGACCAGGTCGGGCTCCGGGAAGTACCGGTAGTCCTCCGAGGTCTCCTTGCGGCGACCGGCGCGGGTGGTGCCCGACGCCTCCTCGAAGTGCCGGGTCTCCTGCAGGATCGAGCCACCCTGCACCAGGATCGCCGCCTGCCGCGTCATCTCGTGGCGCACGGCCCGCTCGACGCTGCGCAGCGAGTTGACGTTCTTGGTCTCGGTGCGGGTGCCGAACTCGGTGGCGTCCTTGGCCATCAGCGATACGTTCGCGTCGCAGCGCAGCGAGCCCTGGTCCATCCGCACGTCGGACACGTCGAGCGCCTTGAGCAGGTCGCGCAGGGTGTTGACGTAGGCGCGGGCCACCTCCGGCGCGCGGGCGCCGGTGCCCTCGATCGTCTTGGTGACGATCTCGATCAGCGGCACCCCGGCGCGGTTGTAGTCGAGCAGCGAGTGCTCGGCACCATGGATTCGACCAGTCGCGCCTCCGACATGGAGCGACTTGCCGGTGTCCTCCTCCATGTGCGCGCGCTCGATCTCCACGCGCACGACCTCGCCGTCGTCCAGCGTGACGTCGAGGTAGCCGTTGAAGGCGATCGGCTCGTCGTACTGCGAGGTCTGGAAGTTCTTCGGCATGTCCGGGTAGAAGTAGTTCTTCCTGGCGAACCGGCACCACTCGGCGATCTCGCAGTTGAGCGCGAGGCCGATGCGGATGGCCGACTCGACCCCGATCGCGTTGAGCACCGGCAGCGCGCCGGGCAGGCCGAGGCACACCGGGCAGACCTGGGTGTTCGGCTCGCCGCCGAAGGTGTTCGCGCAGCCGCAGAACATCTTCGTGTTGGTGTTCAGCTCGACGTGGACCTCCAGGCCCAGCACCGGGTTGAACCGCTCGATGACCTCGTCGTAGTCCATCAGCTCCACGGTGGCGGTCACTTGGCCCCGTCCTTCCGCAGCGCGCGCACGCCGATGAGCACGCTGGTCAGCGCGACGAGGATGCCCGCGATCGCGTTGGCCAGCAGCAGCCGGTCGTTGGTCGCGCGGGCCTTGCGCAGGCTGGCCACCGCACTGGTGGCACCCGCGGCGGCACCGACGATGCCGAACGCGCCCTTGAGATTCTTCGTGCCTGCCATCAGTGCGCCACCTCCAGCTCGGGAACCCGGTTGATCAGCGGACCACCCTGCGCGGCGTTGCGGGCGGCCTCGTACGCGGCCGCCACCTTGTAGCCGCGGTGGTCATGCAGTGCCGGGGACATGATCTGCAGCCCCACCGGCAGACCATCCTCATCGGACAGTCCACTCGGGACACTCAGGGCCGCGTTGCCCGCCAGGTTCGACGGGATCGTGCACAGGTCGGCCTTGTACATCGCCATCGGGTCGTTGGCCCGCTCGCCGATGCGGAACGCCGTGGTCGGCGTGGTCGGCGAGACCAGGACGTCGACCGTGCCGAACGCGGCGTCGAAGTCGCGGGTGATGAGCGTCCGGACCTTCTGCGCCGAGCCGTAGTACGCGTCGTAGTAGCCCGACGACAGCGCGTAGGTGCCGAGCATGATCCGGCGCTTCACCTCGGGGCCGAAGCCCGCCTCGCGGGTCAGCGACATGACCTCCTCGGCGCTGCGCGCGGCGTCGTCGCCCACCCGCAGGCCGTAGCGCATGGCGTCGAACCGGGCGAGGTTCGACGAGCACTCGCTCGGCGCGATCAGGTAGTAGGCGGGCAGCGCCAGGTCGAAACTCGGGCAGGACACCTCGACGATCTCGGCGCCGAGTTCCTTGAGCTGGGCGACCGCGGCCTCGAAGGAGGCCAGCACGCCCGCCTGGTAGCCGTCGCCCGCGAACTGGGTGACCACGCCGACCCGGACACCGCTCAGGTCGCCCTTGGCGCCCTCGCGGGCCGCGGCGACCACGGGCGGCAGGGGCGCGTCGATCGAGGTGGAGTCAAGCGGGTCGTGCCCGCCGATCACCTCGTGCAGCAGCGCCGCGTCGAGGACCGTGCGGGCACAGGGGCCCGCCTGGTCGAGCGAGGAGGAGAAGGCGACCAGGCCGTATCGCGAGACCGTGCCGTAGGTGGGCTTGACGCCCACGGTGCCGGTCACGGAGCCGGGCTGGCGGATCGAGCCGCCGGTGTCGGTGCCGATCGCCAGGGGCGCCTCGAAGGAGGCCAGCGCGGCCGACGAGCCGCCGCCGGAGCCGCCGGGGATGCGGTCGAGGTCCCACGGGTTGCGGGTGACGCCGTAGGCGGAGTTCTCGGTGGAGGAGCCCATCGCGAACTCGTCCATGTTGGTCTTGCCGAGGATCACCACGCCCGCTTCGAGCAGCTTGAGCGTGACGGTCGCGTCGTACGGCGGCTGCCAGCCCTCGAGCATCTTCGAGCCGCACGTGGTCGGCGCGCCCCGCATGGTCAGGACGTCCTTGAGTGCCAGCGGCACCCCGGCCAGCGGCGACGCGGCCGGATTGCCCGCCGCGATGTCCTCGTCGACGGCCCTGGCGGCGTTGAGCGCCCGCTCACCGTCGACGTGCAGGAACGCGTTGACGGCGCCGTCGACGGCGGCGATGCGGTCGAGGTGGGCCTGGGCGACCTCGACGGCGGAGACGTCCTTGGCCTGGATCTTCGCGGCCAGCTCGGCCGCGGTCAGGCGGATCAGGTCGGTCATGCTTCCTCCCCGAGGATGCGCGGCACGCGGAAGCGCCCGTCCTCGGCGGCGGGCGCCGCGGCGAGTGCCTGCTGCTGGGTGAGCCCGGGACGGACGAGGTCGCGGCGGAACACGTTGGTCAACGGCACCGAGTGCGACGTGGGCGGAATGTCCTGGTCAGCGACGTCGCCGACCTTGGCCACGGCCTGCACGATCTGGTCGAGCTGGCCCGCGAACAGGTCGAGCTCTTCTTCGGTGACGGCCAACCTGGCCAGTCTGGCGAGGTGGGCAACCTCGTCACGGGAGATGCTTGGCACTCGACGAACCCCCGGGGGTGTCTGCGACAGGACTTCAGGAGTCTATTTCCCGCAGGATGGAAGCCCCGAACGGGTTGTTCTGGACGCGGTCGCGGGTGTAGACCGGTGCCGTCCCGCGATGCGGTCGCCGGTTCCGGACCAGGATCCCTGGTCTGCGACAATCGGCGGTCGGCTCAGCGCGCGGACGGCAAGGTCCGTGCCCAGAACGGTACATCGGGAGGCGTTCGCCTTGTCCTTCCTGATCCGGGTCCAGCTCCCGGACAGCCCAGGCACCCTCGGCGCGGTAGCCACCGCGCTGGGCGCTATCGGGGCCGACATCCTCAGTGTGGACGTGGTGGAACGCCTCGGTGGTGTGGCCATCGACGACCTAGTGGTCGAACTGCCCAGTGGCCGCCTCCCCGACGTGCTCATCACCGCCGCGGAGTCGGTGGAGGGTGTCGAGGTCGACGCCGTCCGGCCGTACGCGGGCGTCCTCGACACCCACCGCGAGCTGGAACTGGTGGAGGAGGTCGCCGCCGAACCCAACGGCGGCCTGGAGATCTTCACCAAGGGCGTCCCCAAGATCATCCGGGCAGGCTGGGCCTTAGTGGTCTCCTCAGACGCCGAAGGCGCCCACCGGGTAGCGGCGAGCGACGCGGCTCCCACGGTGCAGACCCTCGACCTGCCCTGGATGCCCCTCGCCCGCGCCACCATCCTCGACGGCGACGAAGCCTGGGTCCCCGAGACCTGGCGTGAGCTGGGCACGGAACTGGCGGCGACCCCGCTGGGCAAACCCGACCGGGTATTACTGGTCGGCCGCCCCGGCGGCCCGATGTTCCGCGCGGCTGAGGTGGCCCGCCTGGCCCACCTGGCTGGGATCGTCGCGGTCGTTCTCCCCGACTAGCCCAGCACGCGCGCCTGCTGGCGATCGGCAGGCAAGTCCGCACTCGACGACCTGCCGAGCGCCCCGGCCAGCACCGGACGCCATGATCAGCTCCCGGAGAGCGTCGATCTCACCGGTCCGATCCTCGGCTGGCGCCGCCACCGTCGAGCTGTTCAGGCCGCCAAGCGTCGCTACCACCGATCGGTCGGAACAGCCCAGCACCGACAGCCGCCCGGCTACCGGCACGACGCCTGGACGGCCGACCACCTCCGCCAGCCGCCGCCGTGGCGACCGCTACCGGCGACCACCACAGCAGCCGCCATCGCACGCCCGCCCTGACGACAGCACGGCCAACACCTCGGCCCGTCGACATGGCAACCGCTGTGCCCGACGACCACCACCCCAGACCGCCCCCGCCAACGCTGCCGCCGCCTACCGATGACCACCAGAGCAAGCGGCCACCGCGAGCCGGCCCCGACGATGGGACGGCAGGCACCTCGGCCAGCTGACGCCGTGGCAACCGCATTACCGACGACCACCACAGCAAGCTGGCCCTGCCGACGCTGCCCCGCCGCGCGCCAAGTCCCGCCACGCCCTCGCTGCCGCCGGCCCACTGCCACCGTTACCGCGAGCCACCACCGCGTAGGCCAGCCACCCGACAAGCCGGCAACCGACGGGCACCTCCGACGGACGCGACATCTGTGTGGGCCCGCAGAAGATCGCGGAGTGCGACCACCGGGCCGCCATCCGCAGGGTCGCCTGATCGGCACCTCGCTCGGCTGGCGCTAGCCGGTGCGCGGAGGATCAGGTGTGGCGGATCGGTCGGCAGGCGGTGGTGTGCGTGGTGTTCGCCGCTTCGTTCAGTCGACCACCTCCAGTGCGAACGCGATCAGGTCGACGCCGGGGCCTGGGCTCCAGTCGCGGTCGGGGAGGCGGACGAAGCCGAGTCGTTCGTAGAGGCGGTGGGCCACCGCCATCCTCCGTGAACTGCAGAGGACCACCCTGGGCAAACCGAGCTCACGCGCCCGAGCGATTACCGCGCGGGTCAGGCGTTCGCCGATTCCGTGGCCACGAGAACTCGGGGCGACGGCCAGCATGCGGAACTCGAGTTCGCCATCACGGGAGATCTCGGCGTACTCGGTACCAGGTAAGGCGATAGTGACGGTGCCGACTAACGCACCCACGCCGTCAACCGCGACCAGAAGCTCAGCGGCGCGCATCCGGCTGGTGGCGTCGGCGAGGCTCTCGGCGTACCCGGTGGAGTCGGGTCCGAGGTATCCGTCGGCACGGTAGGCATCGATGGTCAGCGCGCCGACCTCCGACAGCTCCGCTGCGCGGGCAGGCCTGATCTCGATCGCGCTTTGACTCACCGAGCACTCACTTCCGCTAGTCATCGACCGCCTCCGCATCATCGGTTCCGCCGCCTACGCTCGGGTCCACGCCTGCCGTGCCCACCCCGCCTATGCCTCCCCAGCCCGCGCGGCCCATGGTCGAGCCGCACCCGCCGACGCCAGTACCCGCGCCACCCACACTCGAGTCGCACCCTCGACTCCGGGTCCCGCGCGTCCACAGCCGGGCCGCGTCCCCGACTCCGGGTCCCGCGCGTCCACAGCCGGGCCGCGTCCCCGACTCCGGGTCCCGCGCGTCCACAGCCGGGCCGCGTCCCCGACTCCGGAGCCCGGGCCACCCACAGCCCGGCCGCACCACCCGACATCGAAACCCGCGCCGCCCACATGCGACCCGCCGATACCAGTACCCATGCCACCCACAGCCGGGCCGCGTCCCCGACTCCGGACCCCGGGCCGCCCACAGGCGAGCCGCACCCGCCGACACCAGAACTCGCGCCGGGCACGCCCGAGTCCGGGCCACCCGTGTTCACGCCGACCTTGCCTCCCCAGGTCTGGCCCACGCTGCCTGTGTCCGCATCGCAGCCGCAACTCATGCACTCACCTCATGCGTCGTCTGCCTTGTCCGCCTCCTTCGCTGGGTTCGTGTCCCCTGTGTCAGGGGTGTCCGCAGGCGAGTCGGCCGTCGGGGCGTTCGGGTCGCCGATTGTGGCGAGGGCGGTGGCGGATTCGGGGCCTTGTTCCAGCAGGGCGCGGAAGCCGTCCTCGTCCAGGACTGGGACCTTGAGTTGAATGGCCTTGTCGTACTTCGATCCCGGGGCGTCGCCGACGACCACGAACGCTGTCTTCTTCGAGACCGAGCCAGACGCCTTGCCGCCGCGGGCGATGATGAATTCCTTGGCCTCATCCCGCGAGTACGTCGTCAGGCTGCCGGTCACGACGATTGACAGGCCCTCCAACGTCCGGGGTGTCGACTCGTCGCGTTCCTCGGCCATGCGGACGCCCGCGGAGCGCCACTTCTCGACGACCTCGCGGTGCCAGTCGACCTCGAACCACTCGCGGACTGAGGTGGCGATGGTCGGGCCTACGCCTTCCGCGTCGGCCAGTTCCTGTTCGCCCGCGGTGGCGATGACCTCGATGGAGCCGAACTCGCGGGCCAGTGCCTGGGCGGCGGTGGGGCCGACGTGGCGGATCGACAGGCCGACCAAGACTTTCCACAGTGGACGGTCTTTGGCCGAGTCGAGGTTCGCCACCAGTTTGCGGCCGTTCGCCGACAGCTCGCCTGCCTTGGTGCGGAACAACTCCACGCGCCCGAGCTTGTCCTCATCTAGCGAGAACACGTCGCCCTCGTCGCTGATCACGCCGGAGGCCAGGAGCGCGGCGGCGGCCTCGTAGCCGAGTACCTCGATGTCGAACGCACCGCGCCCGGCGAGGTGGAACAGCCGCTCGCGCAGTTGGGCCGGGCACGACCGGGCGTTGGGGCACCGGATGTCGGCGTCGCCCTCTTTCTCGTAGGCCAGCGTCGTGCCGCAGACGGGGCACTCGGTCGGCATCTCGAACTCGCGGGCGTCGGCGGGGCGGGCCTCGATCACCGGGCCGAGCACCTCGGGGATCACGTCGCCCGCCTTGCGGATGACCACGCGGTCGCCGATCAGCACGCCCTTGCGCTTGACCTCGGAGGCGTTGTGCAGGGTGGCCATCTCGACCGTCGACCCGGCCACCTTGACCGGCGCCATCACCGCGAACGGTGTCACCCGGCCGGTTCGCCCGACGTTGACCCGGATGTCGAGCAGCGTGGTCGTGGCCTCTTCCGGCGGGTATTTGTACGCGATCGCCCATCGCGGCGCGCGGGAGGTGGTGCCCAGCCTGCGTTGGAGCGCGACCTCGTCGACCTTGATCACGACACCGTCGATCTCGTGGTCGGCGTCGTGGCGGTGGTCGCCCCAATACTTGATGTGCGACGCCAGTTGATCGGCCGTGTCGAGGACCTTCGTGTGCTTCGACACCGGCAGCCCCCACGCCGCCAGCGCCCGATACGCCTCGGATTGCGCGACCGGTTCGAAGCCCTCGCGTTTGCCCAAGCCGTGGCAGATCATCCGCAGCGGCCTGCTCGCGGTGACTTTCGGGTCTTTCTGCCGCAGCGACCCGGCCGCGGTGTTGCGCGGGTTCGCGAACGGAGGCTTGCCCGCTTCGACCAGGCGGGCGTTCAGCTCGGTGAAGTCCTCGACCTTGAAGAACACTTCGCCACGCACCTCGACCAGCGCGGGAACTGGGAACTCGTCGGTCGCGGTGAGCCGATCCGGCACGTCGCGCATCGTGCGGACGTTGAGCGTGACGTCCTCACCCGTGCGCCCGTCGCCCCTGGTCAAGGCGCGGGTGAGCCTGCCGTTCTCGTAGAGCAGGTTGATGGCCAGGCCGTCGATCTTCAGCTCGCACAGGAAGTGCGCGGCCGACCCTACTTCTCTCTCCACCCGGTCGACCCAGGCGCTCAGCTCGTCGGAGTCGAACGCGTTGTCCAGACTGAGCATGCGCTCGACATGGTCGACCGCGCGGAACTCCGTGGAGAAGGTGCCGCCGACGCGCTGACTGGGCGACTCCGGTGTGACCAGCGACGGGTGCCGCTCCTCGATCGCCTCCAGCTCGCGCAGCAGGACGTCGAACTCGCCGTCGGAGATCGTCGGAGCGGATAGGACGTAATAGCGGAACTGGTGGCCCAGCAGGTCCTCGGCGAGCTCGGCGTGGCGCTCGCGCTCCGCGGCGGGCACATCCTCGACGCCCTCGACGGCGGCCGTCTTGGGCTCCTGCGGGAGATCTTCGTCAACACTGGTCACATGTCACAGAGTAGCCAGGACCACTGACATCCGAGAGATCAGCGAGCCAGCCTGTGGATAAGTTCGCGCAGCTCCAGTAGGTCGATGCCGTCGGTAGGGGCACTCGCCGCGGTCTCCACCCGGCGCAAGCGCTCGCCCGCCATTCGCTCACCCAGCGTGGCATCCAGCGGAAGGAACGTCAGCGCCGTGCGCGCCTCAGGCGCGAGGTCGGCCAGCACCGGGTGATACACGGCCACGTCGACCACGCCGTGCGCCTCATCGACCTGGGCGTGCACGCGCACGTCGGCGAGCCCTATCCGATGCGGTCCGAGATTGACGGTGACCTCGGTCGGGTCCGGGACGGCCGGGACGGAGTCGTGGAACTCCCACAGGGGAGTATCCGGCGGGGCAAGCGCTTTCCACTCGTCGGTGAACGCCCGCAGCGCCGGATCCTCCTGGCCGCTCACCACGAACGCGTAGATCGCCCGGATGCCGCGCTCCAGCGAGAAGTGCAGGTCCGGGTGCAGGGCGGCGACCAGCTCGCACAGCTGGTTCTCCACCAGCTGCGGCTCGCCCTCGCCCAGCGCCGTGGCGATCTCGGGCAGCATGGCCTGCCAGTCGCACCAGAACTGCTCGGCGAGCGCCCTCGGATCCGGCGACGCGGGCGCTTCTGCCTGCCGCTTGCCGAACCAGCGGGCTAGCCGCCCGCCACTGACGGAATCACCTGGATCTCGGCGTCCGCCGCCACCGGCGCGTCCGCCCCGCCCAGATACCGGCATTCCTCTCCGTCCACATAGAAGTTCACATACCGCCGCAGTGCGCGGTTCTCGTCGCGTAGTCGTCGTCCCAGCCCGGGGTAGCGCTCCGCGACGACGTCGAGCACACCGGCCAGGGTAGCGGGCACGGGCGCGTCGAGTTCCAGCTTCGCCTGACCGTCCGCGATGGCCCTCAGGACACCCGGAAGCAGCACGGTGACCGCCATCAGATCACCGCGGCCCGCACCGACAGCACATCAGGCAGGTGGGCCGCCACGAGCGTCCAGCTATCCCCTTCGTCGCGGCTGGCGTACACCTCACCGGAGCGTGAGCCGAAGTAGACCCCGGCCGGGTCGGCGTCGTCGGCGCACATCGCGTCGCGCATCACCGCGGTCCAGAACCCCTCGTCTGGCAGACCTTTGGTGAGCGCGGTCCACGTCGAGCCCGCGTCGTCGCTGCGGTAGACGCGGCAGCGTCCGTCCGGCGGGAAACGCATCGCGTCGGCGGTCAGCGGGAAGGTGTAGATCGTCTCCGGGCGGTGCGGGTGCACGACCATCGGGAAGCCGAAGTCGCTGGGCAGACCGTCCGCGATGGACTTCCACGTGTGCCCGCTGTCGTCGCTGCGATAGACACCGTGGTGGTTCTGCGCGAAGAACTGGTCCGGCCGGTCGGGGTGCTGGGCGATCTTGTGCACGCACTGCCCGAACACGGGAAACGGGTCGGGCAGGAAGTAGGCCTTGATGCCTTCGTTGCTCGCCTCGAACGACTCCCCACCATTGGTGCTCACGTACACACCGCCGGTCGACATCGCCACCGTCAGCCGGTTCGAGTCGGTCGGGTGCGGGATCACCGAGTGCACGGCCATGCCGCCGAAGCCGGGGGTCCACTGCTCGCGGTGCGGGTGGTCCCACAGGCCGCGGACCAGCTCGTAGTTCTTCCCGCCGTCGGTCGACCTGAACAACGCCGACGGCTCGACGCCCGCGTAGACCAGGTCGGGCTCGGTCTCCGGCCCCGGCGCGAGCTGCCACACCCTGGCCAGGGCCGTGTCGGTGTCCTCGGGGAACGCGACCGGCGCGTGGTCGGGCTCCGACCAGGTCGCGCCGAGGTCGTCGCTGACCGCGACGCTCGGGCCCCAGTGCTCCGAGGTGACCGCCGCGAGCAGGCGCGGTGTGTCCCGGCGGGTGTCGATCGCCACGGCGTAGACGTCGGTCATCGGATGGTGTGGACCGGTGACCTCCCAGTCGGCACCCGAGTTCGTCGCGAGGAACAGGCCCTTGCGCGTACCGATCGCGAGCAACACCTTCTGCGTCATCTCTGCCTCCCCTTGAAGTGACGCCGGCCACGTTACGCCCGGGGACCGACAGCGGCCAGATTCCGCCGTCTACCAGGACTCCGGCGGCTCCACGAACGCCTTGCCCACGTCGCGCGCGATCGCCATGGCCCGGCGTGCCCACGCCGCCGACGCGCCCGCCAGCCCGCAGGTCGAGGTCGCGACCGCGTGCGAGCCCAGGATCGAGCGGGGAAACCCGAGGCGGTCGACCAGCCGCAACGCCGGGTCCGCCGCGGCCCGCAACGTGGGCGCGTCGCGCGGGTCGGTGCTCGGAAGCAGGCCCAGGAACAACACCACGCCCGCGTCCCACGCCTCGCCGATCTCGTCGGACAGCGCGGCCGGGATGCCGTCGAGCAGGGTCGCGTCGATGGCCAGGGCACCCGCGCCCGCCTCGCGCAGCAGCGCCACCGGGGGCCGGGGCGCGCAGCAGTGCACGATCACCGGATGGTCGGTGGCCGACCGCGCGGCGTCGATCACGGCCGCCAGGGTGTCCCGCGCCTCCGGCTCGGCGACCGCGGGGACCATGCCGAATCCCGACGGCGTGGGCAGCGCGCCCGCCAACACGGTCGGCAGGCTGGGCTCATCGAGCTGGACGACCACGTTCGCCCCGGTCCGCCGACGAATCTCGGCGACGTGCTCGCGCAATCCCTCCGACAGCGACTCGGTGAACTCGCGAAGGGCGCCGCGGTCGGTCAGCACGCGGTGTCCCCGCGGCAACTCGATCCCAGACATCAGCGTCCACGGGCCGGTGACCTGCACCTTCAGCACCTTGGGCGCCTCGCCCGCGCGACCGACGGCCTCCTCGATGGCGTCGAGGTCGCGGCGCAGATGGTCGACGCCGCGCCGGTGGTCGATCCCGGGCCGCGCGGTGACCCGGTAGCCCGAAGGCACGAATTCGACGGCCAGGTCGACCAGCAGAGCGGCGGTCCGGCCGATCATGTCCGCGCCGAGGCCGCGGGCGGGAAGCTCGGGCAGGTGCGGCAGGTCGGGCAGCTCGCCGAGGACGACGGTGGCGGCCTCCATCGGGTCGTCGCCGGGCAGCGATCCGATTCCGGTGGCGGATCCGGGCGGCCATGGTGCGTTCGTCACCTGTGCAGTCTGGTGGATCCGACTCGCCGACCGCACATCCGGTTAGCATGACTCGTGGACCACCGTGACGTCATCGCCGCCGCCGACCGCATCGCGCCCTATGCCCGCCGCACGCCCCTGCTTCGCTCCGAAGTGGACGGTCGGCCGCTGGTCATGAAGCTGGAACACCTCCAGCGGACCGGATCGTTCAAGTTCCGCGGCGCGCTCAACGCCCTGCTTGGCGGGGATCGGCCGGACTCGGTGGTCACGGCGTCCGGGGGCAACCACGGCCTCGCGGTGGCGACGGCGGCGCGCGTCCTGGGCATCCCGGCCACCGTCTATGTCCCACGCACCGCTCCCCCCGCCAAGGTCCGCCGGATCGAGGCGGCCGGGGCGAAGCTGATCCAACTCGGTGAGTCCTATGGCGAGGCGAGCGCGGCCGCGCTGGCCGACGCCGAGGAGTCACACGCGCTGTATCTGCCCGCGTACGACCATCCGCTGGTGATCGCGGGCCAGGGCACGTGCGCGGCGGAAGTCGTGGCCGAGGCGCCCGATGTCGACACGATGGTGGTCGCTGTCGGCGGCGGCGGACTCGCCGCCGGGACGGCCTTGGGCGGGCAGCGACCGGTCGTGGCCGTGGAACCGGAGAACTGCCAGGCCATGCACAACGCGTTCGCCGCGGGCCACCCGGTCGACTCCGCGGTCGACTCGGTCGCGGCCTCCGCACTGGGCGCGACGCGTGCGGGCGAGCTGACCTACGGCGTGTTACGCGCGGCGGGAGCGACGTCGGTGCTGGTCAGCGACACCGAGCTGCTCGCGGCCAGGGACCGGCTTTGGGACGAGTTCCGCCTCGCGGTCGAGCCCGCGGCCGCCGTGCCGTTCGCCGCGTGGCTCGCCGGGCGCGTGCCCGGCGAGCTCGCGTGCGTGATCGTCTGCGGCGCGAACACCGACTGGACGCCCAGCTAGTGCTGGCTCCGTCCGCAGGCACTCCCCCGGCGGCGGAGGGGGCGGGGGCGACACGATCGTGAGCGTCGGCAGCTGGGCAGTGGTCACCTGGTCGTTCTCCCACCTGGTGTAGGTCGCGGTGACCGACAAGGGCCCGAGGGGCAGATCCGTCCGCCCGCCAAGGACACCGACACCGGGACCTGGCTGATCGTGGGCGAATCCGTGATCAGCGCGGGCCGTACCGGTGAGATCCCGGTGCCCTTCGCCGCTTACCGCTAGTGCCTGTCAGACGCCTAGGCGCGCATCACCGTCGCGATCGGGATTCGGGCGGCCCGGATCGCGGGCAGCAGACCGCCGAGGACCCCAGCGGCCAAGCCTGCGATTACCCCGGCTATGCCCGCCTGCCAGGGGAAATCGACGCCCTCCAGCATCTGGAAGCGGCCGCCGAGAACTGATCCGGCCAGCTTCAGGCCGACGATGCCCGTCCCGACCGCGGCCGCCGCTGTCAGCAATCCGATGATCAGCGTCTCGGCCAGGACGATGCCCGCTAACAACAGCCGCGGCGTGCCCACGGCTCGGCGAAGCGCGAACTCCTCGATCCGCTCACCGACCGTGGCGAGCCCGACGTTGAGGATTCCGGCGACTCCGATGAGCAGCACGAGCGCCGCCATCGCGAGGAAGATCAGTTTCATGAGCCGCAGCTCGGACTCGATCTCCTTGCGCGCTTCGACCGGATAGCTGTGCATCTGCTCGGCGTCCGCCCCCCGGGCGATCAGCCGGGCTTTGATCGTCTGCTCGACGTCGGTGGCCTCCGGGCGCAGGAAGATCGACATGTAGCCGCGACCGTCCGACGGGCCGTTCGACGTCCAAGTCGCCAGTTCGTCGGCCCGGACGTAGGCGACCGGCCCCGAGTCACCGTCGTGGATCACACCGAGGATGCGCGGCGTCGGGTTGGCCGCCCCGGAAGCGCGCAGCTCCGCTGGGATTCGGTACTGGGTCAGCGCCGCGGCGGCCTCGCGATTGAGGACCAGCCCCGGCGACATCGAGGGCTCGCCGGTGAAGTCCAGCCACCGGCCCGCCTCCTGCCGGAACGGCCGGAACTCGCGGATGTCGCCGGTGAGGCCGATCAGCCGCATCTCGATGGCCTGGCCGGGCGGTGGGGGATCGCCTTCCAGCTTTTCCTCGCGGCAGCCGTTCTGGTCGCAAATCATGTTCGGGCCGCCATACCCGCCTTGGCCGGCGTACTTGAGTGGGGAACCGCCGGGGTTGATCGGCGCCACCCGAGGCTCACCGATGATCCCCATCGTGCTGATCGCGGCGACCGCGTCGGATCGGCCGGTCAGGACCTCGGTCACGACCGGGCCGGTCGTGGCGTCGGTCGGGAGTTGGAGTACGCGAGTGCCGTCCTTGCCCATGGTCAGCTCGATGTCCGAGAGCATCGCGCGGTTGGCGATCTCCGCGCTGGCCTGGACCGCCACCACGGCGAGAACACCCAGGAACAGGCTGATCATGGACAGGAACGTGCGCAGCTTGCGCGCGCGGATGCCCTGGCCGCCGATGATCAGCGCCGAGCGGAAACGTCCGGAGAGCGCCATCAGAGGTGCCCTCCTTGGACGAGCTTGCCGTCGGAGAGCCGCACGACGCGGTTCATCCGGTTGGCGTGCGCGTGGTCGTGGGTGACCAGGATCAGCCCGCAGCCGCGGGTTGTCGCCGAGTGGAGAACCTCGATGACCAGCGCGCCGGTCTCGGTGTCGAGCGCACCGGTCGGTTCGTCGGCAAGCAGGATCTTCGGCTCACGAACCAGCGCGCGGGCGATCGCGACGCGCTGCTGTTCGCCACCGGACAAACGCGGCGGTTTGTGCTTGGCCAGATGGGCGATGCCGACCAGGTCCAGCGCGGCAAGGACCTTCGCCTTGCGCTTGCGCCGCGCCGCCCAGCCCTGTCCGTTCACCAGGGCCATCGCGACGTTCTGCGCGGCGGTGAGGTGCTTGAGCAGGAAGAACCGCTGGAAGACGAAGCCGAACTCGTCGCTGCGCAGCCGGGCCGCGCGCCGCTCGGACAGCTTGGTGATGTCCTGACCGCCGAGCAGATAGCGGCCGCCGTCGGGCCTGTCGAACAGGCCGATGAGGCTGAGCAACGTGCTCTTGCCGGAACCGGATCGGCCCAGGATCGCCACGCTATCGCCGCCGCGGACAGTGAGGTCGACGCCGGAGAGGATCGAGCGGGGCTCGCCTTGGCCTTTGAGTGTCTTGCAGAGCCCGGTCAGTTCGATGAGCGGCGTCATGTCAGCCCCCCATGGCGGGCGAGGGACCACCCTGCTGTGGTGGGGCGGGCGGCAGGTTCGGCCCCGGCACGGCGAGAGTCTCGTCGCCGGTCAAGCCGGACTTGATCTGCACGACCCGACCGTCGGTCAGGCCTAGAACAACGTCCTTGACCTGTCGCTGACCGTCAGGACTGATGACCTCGACCTTGCCCGCGCCCTGCTTGCCCGCCACCGCCTCGACCGGCGCGACCACCGCGCCCTTGACGGACTCGGTCACCACCTCGATCGTCGCGGCGGCGCCGTTGATCAGCTTCACGTCGGCGGGCGCGGTGCAGACCAGGCGCATCCCGGTGGCCTCGGACGGCTGGCGTGAGTCCTTCGGCTGCTCGGGCGTGGGCTGCGGCGCGGCCGGTTTGGCGTTCGGGTCCGCCGGGTTGGGCTGCGGGGCGACCGGCGGCGCGGGCGGCTCCGGGATGGCACCCGCCGGAAGCGCGGCGATGGTGCCGAGCACGGCGCAGTCGAACGGGCCGGGGCCGCTCTTGATCTGCGCGCGCACCGAGGTCAGCGTGTCGGAGAGCTGGTAGGCCTGCGCACCGTCGATGTCGGCGACGATGCCGTAGCCGCCGTACTTGGCCGAGACCACGGGCATCCCCGCGGTGACCGTGCTCTTGTCGCCCACGAGCCGACCGGCGAAGACCGATCCCGCCGGGACGTCGAGGTTCGTCGGCTTGCCCGCCGCCCAGACCGCGCCCGCGCGGGTCGGCTTGGTCGGCGTGCCTGCCTGCTCTTTGACGTCGACGTAGCGCACCTGCCCGTTGAGCGGCGCCACCAGGCCGAAGATGGGATTGAGCGTGACCTTGCCAGTCAGGCTGACCTTGTTGGTCAGGTCCTGGCGGGTGAGTTTGGCCGTGGTCATCGTCGTCCCGCGCTCCGCGAGGCCAGGCGTCGGCGCGGCGGATTCGGTCGCGGAACAGCCGACCGTGGTTATCAGAACGGCGATGAGCGCCGCGCACATGCGTGTGTTCACCGGTACCCCCAGAGAGTCGAATTGCCCGGTACCCACACAGTCTATACATGCAGTGAATAGTGATGTTGAACCCACTGCTGACATGCGGTTTCGACGAACGCGCGAACCGACGGCTTGCGCGCGCTCTCCTCACGCCACACCGCGAAGATCCGCCGCGACATGCCCGGCTCGATGGGCCGGATCCGAACACCCTCCGGAATCTGATCACCCGCTAGGCGAGGTATCAACGCCACCCCGAGCCCGGCGGCGACCATCGCCAGCTGGGTAGGGAACTCGCCTGCCTGGTGGACGATGTTCGGCTCCTGACCAGACCGGCGAACGGTGCTCACCAGCCAGTCGTGACAGATCGTCCCAGCCGTCGAGGCGATCCACCGCTCCTCGGCCAGGTCGGAGGGGGTCACGGTGGGTGCGTCGGCCAGCGGGTGCGCGGCGGGGAGCGCCACGTCGACCGGGTCCTGGCCGATGTCGCGCGACCGCATCCGCTCAGGGGTGGCGATAGGCACGTTGACCCAGTCCTGCGCGATGGCGAGGTCCACGTCGCCCCGCCCGAGCTGGGCGATGGCGTCGTACGGCTCGACCTCCAGCAGACGAAGGCGCAACCGCGGATACCGCTCGTTCATCGCGACGGCGACCGCAGGCAGCAGGCCGCGCACGGCGGTGGGGAACGCGGCCACGGTGAATTCGCCCAGCACCTCCCCACGGCGCTCATCGAGGTCGGCCTCGGCCTCCTCGACCGCTCCGAGGATCCGCTCGGCATGCCGGGCGAGCAACTTGCCCTCCTCAGTCAGCCGCACTCGCCGACCGTGGCGCTCGATCAGGGCGCACCGGGCCTCCCGCTCAAGTTTCGCCATCTGCTGCGAGACAGCGGACGGCGTCAGGTGCAGGAGTTCGGCCGCCGCCGCGAGCGTGCCTTGATCGGCGACGGTCCGCAGGACGCGCAGTCTGACCAGATCGAACATGAAGCAAGGCTAACGCTTTGGCTGCCCGATAGATTATGCCGCTTTAGTTGACAAATACGGTGAACGGCGACCGATGCACCTTGCCATCGGCGCTGAACTCCAGGAACAAGCGATACTCACCGCGCTCACCGAACAACGCCTGAAACGTCAACTCCCCATTGATCAGCGGCGTACCGAGGGGTTCACGCGGATGCAGGTGGGTCGCGGAGAGCAGCGTCGTGTTGAAGCCGGTCATATGCCCATACGCGCCGAGATGGGGATCGAGCGACCGCACCGGCTTACCGTCCGCACCCCGGATCGCGAACCGCAGGATGGTCGGCTGCCGAACCGGAACCTGCGTGGCACCTTCAGGCCGCGTAACGGTGAACCCGGACCCGGTCGACACCTCGGCGACCGGCGGCGGCACCTGAGTCAGGTTGGTGTCCCCGGCGATGGCGAAGGGCAGGCCGAGGACGACGGGGTGGGTCACGTCCTTGGTGTCCACCGGGATGAACTCGGCGAACATCCGATACGCCCCACCATCAGCGATGGAAACGGTCGTGCACCAGGTGTCGCCGTCGAGTTCGGGATGCAGGTGCTGGTAGCCCTGCATGTCGTCGCGAACGACGAAGAAGTGGATCTGCTTGGTCTGATTCAGCTGGAACTTCGTCACCGCTTCACCAGCAGGCCCCACAATCCGAAACGCGACCGGCACCGAGTCCCCCTTGACCGCGGGCAAGGTCACCGGCTCCAGGCGATAGCCGTTCTCGAAATCCGACAACCCGTCGCTGTGCGCCGCCAACGTCATCGGCTGCCCCGGCGGCTGATGGTGCGCGTTCGTCCCCACCGGCGACTGCAACACGACAAAGACGATCGCCACCACGGCAACCGCCACCGCCACGCCGAGCGCGAGCCAACTAGCCCAGTGCAGCTTGCGCATGCCGGGGAACCTCCACGAGCCCTCGCGACCGCCCGACGAGCCAACGGGGGTACCCGGCTCAACTCGGGTCGACTTCAGTTATCAGCAGGAAGTGCAGTCTCTCCGAGCGAGATCGCCACCACAACCCGCCGGAGGATTGCCTCACACTCCCGTCCAATGGGCCGAGTCGACCTGGCACAGCACCCGACGGACCCTGCCCAGCCGCCGTCACCGACACCCTTCCAAACGTCCCGGCGGGTGCCCCGCGCCCGGACAACGTCCCCGTGCTCGCCTCGCGATCTCCTGCTCGTACCGGGCCCACTTGGGCTTTCGCCGCGAGTCCGTTCGATCTCCAGATACGTCACGGCGCGTACGAGCGTCGACGTCTCTGGATGGATGCCAAGCACCTGCCTCATGGGCGACCATGGACATCGGAGGTGGACGACCGTGGTCGCTGAGGGGCAGATCCGATCCATGCGCGCGGCACTGCGCACGATCTGGGTCGACGGCAGACCGATCGAGAGGTTCGCCTACGTCGTCGGTCTCGGTCTTCTCCTTTCCGGAATCGCCCATTTCGGCGTGTTCCTCATCGAGGGAGGCCCCTGGCAGGGCCCCGTGTCCTGGCGCAAACCAGTCACCTTCGGCCTGTCGTTCGGTCTGACCCTCATCACCTTGGTCTGGGTCAGCACCTGGATACGCCTCGGCGACCGTGTCCGAGCCGCCATGGTCGGGCTGTTCACCGCTGCGAGCGTGCTCGAAGTCAGCTTCATCTCCGTGCAGGCGTGGCGCGGCGTGCCGTCACACTTCAACGACGACACCAGCTTGGACCGAGCTATCTCGACCTCCCTGGCGATAGGCGGCGGCCTGATCCTGATCTCGGTGCTGACCTTCACGGTCGCGGCGCTGCGTGCTGGGTCCGTCGACAGGACGGACATGCGCCTCGCCATTCGCTCCGGCCTGGTGCTGCTCGTCGTCGCACTGGCCGTGGGCGTGGCAATGATCGCGCGCGGGATCATTGCCTTGCGCTCGGCCGACCCTGACCTCGCCTACACCACCGCAGGAGCGTTCAAACCCATCCACGCCGTCGCGATGCACGGGGTGCTCGTCCTGCCGGGCCTCGCCTGGCTGCTGGGCTTCACCTGCTGGACCGACCTGCTCCGCCTCCGCGTTGTCCAACTCGGCGTCGTGGGCTACGCCTTGGTCGCGCTGGCGGTCGGCGTCGAGTCCGCGCTCGAGGTGTCCCCCTTCGCCGCGCCGGTACTGGCCGACGTGGTCGTGATCACCGGTCTGGTGGCGCTGACACTCTCCGGGATTGTCGCCGTGTACGGCGTCGTTCACTTTCCGACCAAGGACACCAACCCCATCCGCACCGCGTAGAGCGCCGCCTGGGTTCGGTCCTGCATACCGAGCTTGCCCAGGATCGCGCTCATGTGGGCCTTGACCGTCTTCTCGGACAACGCGAGGCGCTTCGCGATCTCCCGATTGGACAGTCCTTGTGCCACCTCGCCGAGCACCACCAACTCGCGCGAGGTGAGTTTCAGGTCGCCCGGACGTGTGTCGCCCTCAGCGAGCAGCCGAGCCACATCCGGATGCAGCAACACGTGTCCCGCGTGCACCGACCGTACCGCCGCCACCAGCGCCGAGGGGTTCACGTCCTTGTAGACGTACCCCGCAGCCCCGGCCCGCACCGCCGGGATGATCGCGGCCGGGTCCACGAAACTGGTCACCACCAGCACCCGGGCCGGATTCCCCCGATCCCGGAGTCCCCGCAGGGCGAACACGCCGTCGGTGCCCGGCATCCGCAGGTCGAGCAGAATGACGTCCGGCCGCAGCCGCTCGGCCGCCTCCAAACAGGACGCCCCATCGGACGCCTCGCCGACGACCGTCATGTCGTCCTGCACGTCGAGGAACGTGCGCAGCCCCTGCCGCACCATCGGGTGGTCGTCCACCACCAAGATCCTGATGTCCTCAGTCAACCGGCACCTCCAAACGCACCGTCGTCCCGCCGGGCTGCTCGGAGGTCACGTTGAGCCGCCCACCCGCGGCCCGCGCCCGTTCGCGCATCGATCCCAAGCCCAGGCGGCGTGTCGACGGCCCGGAGGACGACGGATCGAAGCCGACCCCGTCGTCTTCGATGACCAGCACGAGCTTCTGCGAGGCGAAGCACAGATCGATGTCGATCTTGCTCGCCTTGGCGTGGCGCAGCGCGTTGTGGAGCGCTTCCTGGACGATCCGGTACACCGCCTCCTCGCGCGCCGCCGCCAACCGTGGAACATCCCGGCTCCGGAACCGCACCGCGGGCTCGTGGACGCGGTCGAGAAGATCGACTTGCTTGCGCAAGGCGATGTCCAGGCCGTCACCGGCCAGGTCTGGCGAGCGGAGCCCGAACACGACCGCGGCCAACTCGTCTGCGGCTTCCGCCGCCAGCCCTCGCACGGTGTCGACCTCGCGTCTGACTTGAGCGACGTCGCGATCGAGCAGCGGAACAAGCGCGTCCGCGATGAGCCGGAGGCTGAACAGCTTCTGGGTGACCGAGTCGTGCAGCTCGCGGGCGATCCGTGTGCGCTCCTCCACAATGGACAACTCGCGGCTGCGCTCGAACAACCGGGCGTTGACGAGCGCGATGGCGGCGTGGTTGGCGAGCAGCGCGAGCAGTTCCTCGTCTCCCTCGGTGAAACCGCCCGGTTCATCCTTGTTGGCCACGAAGATCTCGCCGAGGATCTCGTCGCCGTCGGTGATGGGCATGCCGAGGAAGTCCGTCAGCACCGGATGCGCCGACGGCCACCAACCGAATCTCGGGTGCTGTCTGATGTCGTCCATCCGGATCGGATTCGGATCAGACAGCAGGACGCCGAGTAAGCCGTGCTGGCGGGGCACGGGCCCGATCGCGGCCCACTGCTCGTCGCTGACCCCGTCGGCGAGGAACTCGGCGAAGCCGCCGTCGGCATCGGGCACCCCGAGTGCGGCGTACCGCGCGCCCACGAGTCTGCGTGCGGAAGTCAGGATCGTCTGCAGCACATCGCGCACAGACAGATGCGTGGCGACGGCGAGCACCGCGTTGCTCACCTCGCGCAGTTCGTTCCGCTGGATTCCGGTCACGAATTCACGGTACCCACGCCCGCCGACGAAAAGCCTGGTCCTAAGACCAAAGTCGTAGAGAAGTCTGGTCTCTGGTCCGATGGCGAGCCCGCCCGACCGGCCTAACGTCGATCACGAAGCACCCACCGACGAAAGGACGGACATGCCCGTCGCCATAATCACCGGCGCCTCCCGCGGCCTGGGCCAGGCACTCGCGGCCGGACTCGCAGACAACGGCTGGGACCTGGTGCTCGACGCCCGCGGCGGCGCCGCGTTGGCCGAGTCCGCCGCCGACCTGCCCGGTTCGATCCGGACAGTCCCTGGCGACATCACCGACGCCGGACACCGGGCCGACCTGCTCGCCGCGGCCGACGCCCTGGGCGGCGCCACACTGCTCATCAACAACGCGGGCGCGCTCGGGCCGAGTCCGTTGCCCAAGCTCGCCGACCTCCCGCTCGACGCCGCCCGCGAGCTGTTCGAGGTCAACGTCCTGGCGTTGCTCGCGCTGACCCAACTCGTGCTGCCCGGGCTGCGCGAACGCTCGGGGAGCATCATCAACATCACGTCCGACGCCGCCGTCGAGGCCTACGAGGGCTGGGGCGGCTACGGAGCGTCGAAGGCCGCGGTGGAACAGCTCAGCAACGTGTTGTCGGCCGAGGAACCGGACGTTCGGGTCTGGTGGACCGACCCGGGGGACCTGCGCACCCAGATGCATCAGGACGCCTTCCCCGGCGAGGACATCGGCGACCGGCCGCTACCGGCCACCGTGGTGCCCGCCGTACTGAAACTGCTCGCCGAGCAGCCAGAATCCGGCCGCTACCAGCTGCCGAAGCTGACGTGAGCCCGCCGCGCGCGCTGTGGATCCCGTTCGAGGTCGATGACATCGAGGAGTCGCTCGCGTTCTACCGCGACCGCCTCGGGCTTTCCGAAGTGGACAGCTGGTCCGTCGACGACGAGCGCGGGACCGTGCTCGAGGTAGCACCGGGCGCCTTCCTCGAATTCGTCTCCGGTCGCGGGATTCGTCAAGCCGGGCCGCCCCCGCTCGCTGTCGAATTGCCAACCGTATCCGCCGTCGAACACGCCTTCGCCGCGCTGGGCCAAAGGCCCGTGAATCGGCCGCCCGGCCGGTACCCGCGAGGCCATTTCGGGTTCGAGGTCAGCGGTCCAACGGGCGAACGGCTGATGGTGTGGACCGAGAAACGAGACCACTCAACGAGTTCGGAGCAGGGATGACAACAGTGATCGAAGGTGCCATGTCCGCGATGGAGTTCGCCCTCCCACCAGACCTCGAGGCGCACGAACCCCCCGAGGCCCGGGGTCTGTCACGTGACGGCGTCCGACTACTGGTCGGCAGCGGATCGAGTGTCCAGCACCATCGATTCGCCGACCTCCCGACCATCCTGACCCCTGGCGACCTGCTAGTCGTCAACACCTCGGCCACGATTCCCGCGGCGGTGCGGGTCCTGGGAAGCGACCTGTCTGTGCACTTCTCGACCGAGCTTCCGAACGGCCGGTGGCTCGTCGAACTCCGGAAGGCCGGTGGTCAGGCGACCGTCCCCTACCGCTCCGGCGTCCCCGACACGCGGTACGACCTGCCCGAAGGCGCGTCAGTCACGCTGACAGCGCCGTACTCACGGGACCGGCTGTGGGAGGCCACAGTGGACCCCGGTGCGTTCGGTTCCATGCTCGGCTACCTGAGAGCTCTAGGCAGGCCGATCCGATACGAGTACGTCCCACGCGACTGGCCGATCCGGTACTACCAGTCGGTCTTCGGCACCAACCCTGGCAGCGCGGAGATGCCCAGCGCCTCTCGTCCGTTCACCGACCGAATCGTCACCACCTTGGTCTCGGCGGGCGTCCGGTTCGCCCCGGTCATGCTGCACACGGGGGTGGCCTCGCCGGAAGCGCACGAACGGCCCTACCCCGAGAGGTTCAGCGTCGGCGAGCCGACGGCCGCGCTGGTCAACCACACCAGACAGGAAGGACACCGGGTGATAGCCGTTGGCACGACCGCGGTGCGGGCGCTGGAGAGCGCGGTCGGGCCCGATAGGACCGTCCAGCCGACGGCGGGCTGGACCGACCTGATCGTCTCGCCTGACCGGGGAGTTCAGGTGGTCGACGGACTGCTCACCGGCTTCCACGAACCCCGCGCCTCCCACCTCGACATGCTCGCCGCCATCGCGGGCACCTCCCTGCTCAGCGAGTGCTATCGAGAGGCCATCGCCCACAGGTACTTATGGCACGAGTTCGGCGACCTGAACCTGCTGGTGCCCTGACACCACCCCCGACAGAAAGGAGGACGCACGCGACAGCACCCCAGCACGAGGCGGTCGGTGCCCGGCCTGGGTGAAGGACGAGCGGTAGGCAGGTGCCCGTCGGCCAACCTAGGAAACGGTCGACCAACGTCGGAAACGACAGGCGAGGCGGGCAAGGCGGATAGCCCGGGCACGAACGCATCCGAGCTGTAGCCGCTACCAAAGGCGGAGACGGCGCACGCAAGTCCAGTCGGGACCGCAGGAAGCGCGCGAACTCGACCTTGCCGCAATCAAACCCGCGACGAACACGCACCTCGGCCGTAGCGGTACGAAACGCGCGTGTTCGACCTAGCCGCCATCGAGGACCGGGACCCACGCACGCTGCAGACCGGCTGCAGTGCTCGACCGACGACCGCGAGCGGCGGTCAGCAGCCTCAGAGATCAGCCAGAGCGCGGCGGGGCTGGCTGTGTGGGTGCCGGTTGAAGGCTCCTGGGGTCGCGCCCCCGGAAGCTCTCGGCCGACGAGCTGACAGCGCCGCCGTCACCATCGAGCTGACCGCGCCGCCGATCACCGCGACCGCGAGGTCGGGTCAGGTGGTGACGTCAGGTGGTGACGTTGACGGTGGAAGGAGTGGGTGAGTCGGCGTAGAGGTCGTCGATGTCGTGGGCGTATTTCTCGGCGATGGGCTTGCGACGGAGTTTGAGGGTGGGGGTGAGTTCGTCGCCGCCGGGTTCCCAGAAGGTGGGGACGATGCGGAAGCGTTTGATCTGTTCGACGCGGGAGAGGGTTGTGTTGCCCTTGCGGACCGCGTCGGTGACGAGGGTGCGGAGGGAGTCGTGGGTGAGGACTGCGCTTGGGGAGGAGGTGTCGATGCCATGTTTCGCGGCTAGGGCGGTGGCGGCGTCCTGGTCTACGACGATCAGGGCGGAGATGTAGGGGCGGTCGTCGCCGATGGCGACTACCTGCCCGATGAGGGAGCTGGCGGCTTTGACGGCGTTCTCGATGTTCGTCGGGGACATGTTCTTGCCGGAGGAGTTGATGATCAACTCCTTCTTGCGGTCGACGATGGTTACGTAGCCGTCCGCATCGATCACGCCGATGTCGCCGGTGTGAACCCAGCCGTCGGCATCGACCGTCTCGGCGGTCTTCTCCGGGTCGTTGCGGTAGCCGCGCATGACCGAGCCTGCTCGGATGAGGAGTTCGCCGTCGTCGGCGAGGGTGATCTCGGCGCCGTGGACGGGCGTGCCTACGGTGCCGAGCTTGACCGCGCCCGCGCGGGTGGACGTGCCGAGGCCGGCGGTCTCGGACATGCCCCAGATCTCGTACACGGGCAGGCCGATGCCCCAGAAGAACTCGATGGTGTCGAGTGGGATCGCCGCGGCGCCGGAGGCTGGGACCTTGGCTTCGTCGAGGCCGAGCTTGTGGCGGAGCTTGGAGAGCACGAGCTTGTCGGCGAGCTTGTGCTGCACGGCGAGGGTGGCCGGGATGGACTCGCCCGCGAGTTCGAGCAGGGCCTTGCGCCTGCCGACGGCCAGGGCCCAGGCGGCGATCTTGCGCTTGGCGCCGCTGGGTTCGGCGGCGAGCGCGGTGTCGATGGCGAGTTTGAACTTCTGCCAGACGCGGGGCACGCCGAAGAACACGTGCGGGCGGGCGTCGGGCAGGGCGGTGACGAGCTGTTTGGGGTCGGCCACGGAGGTGACCACGGTGCCGAAGAACATGGAGAGGTAGTGCGCGATCACCCGGTCGGCGATGTGCGCCGACGGCAGGAACGACAGCACGCGGTCGCCGGGGGTCACATCGTAGGCGGCGCGGACCGCGTCGGTGACCGCGAGGACGTTGCGGTGGGTCAGCTCGACGCCCTTGGGTGGGCCGGTGGTGCCCGAGGTGTAGATGATCGTGGCGATGTCCTCCGGCTCGACCGCGGCCCACGCGGCGTCGAAGTCGAAGTCGGGGGCGCCGGCGGACTCCAGGTCGGCCAACGTCATGACGCCTTCGGCGGCGCCGTCGACGCAGATGATCGTCAATTCAGCGTCGACCGCTCGCAGGGTCGGCAGGAACACCTTCTCGGTGACCACGATCTTGTTGCCCGCGTTGGAGAACACGTAGTTGAGCTGCTCGGCCGCACTGGTGTTGTAGACCGAGAACGGAACCGCGCCCAGATGCAGGGCTGCGGTGTCCACGAGGTGGAACTCGGGGCGGTTGGTGAGCATGATGCCCACCGTGTCGCACTTGCCCACACCCAGGGAGGCAAGCCCGGCCGCGATGCCGCGCACCCGGTCGGCGTACTCCCGCCACTTGATCGACACGACGTCGCCGGTGGTGCGCAAGGCGACCTGGTCGGGGATCTGCCGCGCGGTCGACTGGAAGGCCGCGCACAGGGACTCGGGCTGGCTCATACGCGTCGCCTCTCGGGCTGTGAGCTGTGGCACAGAGGCGTGATCGTATGTAGTGCGAACGACGTCTGTCTACGGCCGATTCGTCCGATTTCAGCCCGCGCCGAGGCAAATGAACGGCCGCCGGTACGGATCTCCGGCCACCGCCTCGGCCAACGCCCTTGCCGGGTCCACCCCGGCCGCCAGCCGCTGGTGGTAGTCGACCATCGCCGTGGCCGCCGATTCGTCCCCGACCCGGCTCGTGGCCGCCACCACGGTGCGCACCCCGCTGGCCAACAGCGCCCCGGCGTAGCCAAGGGCCTCATCGCCGGGGCGCACGTAGTTGAGCGCCAGCTCGCACGCCGCCAACACGACCTGCCGGGGCGGTTGGCGCAGCCGGGCCACCTCGTAGGCGAACAACGGACCGTCGGCCAACTCCAGCCGCGAGAACAGCGCGTTGGTCGGCTCGTGCTCGCCATGCGCGGCCAGGTGGGCCAGTTCCGTCCCGTCCAACGCCGCCAACACTTCGGCGACCGTGGCCCCAGGCCCTTCCAGGAAGGCGGCGTCGGCGTAGGTCGACCGCAACGCCGCGTCCTCGGCGACGGTACCGGTGAGCATGGGCCCCCGAGCCAGCAGCGTCCGGCCGCCGGACGTCCCGGATCCTTGCGCGGACAACCATGCCGTCGCCGACGGAGCGACGACGAGCGGACGTCCCTGCAGGGACGGGGCGACGCTCCAGGGGATCGCGTACAGCGGCCCCGTCGGCACGATGACCAGGTCGCGATCGCCGACCGCACCCAGCAGCGGCCTGATCAACTGACGGTCCAACGCTTCGGCGGTGCGCTCCGCGGACCTCCGCACCACCTCGACGATCGGGGCGGCCAACGTGTCCGGGGCCATGGCGTCGAGGTCGGCGTGCAGCCTGGCCGCGAGTTCCGCGGCGTCCGCGGCGGAACCCAGGCGCACCAGCCGCGTCCGGCCGTCGACGACCACGACGGCCACCAGCCGCCCCTCGGACATGGCGAACTCGACCAGGGCGCGCTCCCCCAGAGCGGCGGCGACGTCTCGCAACGCGGCGACCGGCCGGGGCGACCCCCACGCGCTGGTGTGCCAGCCGAGCCGGACGACGTCACGTTCCAGGGCGGCGGCGTGCTTGGCCAGCTTGCCGACCGAGCGGCCCGCCAGCCGGTCGAGCTGCATGGTGCGGCGGGCGTGGCGCAGTTCCGCGGCCTTCGTCGCCATCTCGGGATCGTCGATCGTGGGCAGCGGCTCATAGCGGTACACCTGGGCGCGGGTCTGCTCCAGCCAGGTGAAGAGCCTGCGTGGATCGGTCCGCTTGCTGTCGAGGACGAGTTGGATCGCCAGCTCGCCGAGCTTGCGGCCGTGGATCGCGGTGCCGCAAACCAGTTCCAGCCCGCCCATCCGGTCGCGGGCCTTTCCCAGCACGGTCAGCCCGTTGCGGGCCTCGGCCAAGGCGCGACGCCGTTCGCCGCGGGCGACGGCGAGTTCGGCTCGGCACAGTCGGGCCATCATCTGGTTGTCGACTGGAGTGGTCGACCGGCTCGGCGGAAGTTGTTCGATCAACGTCTCGGCGGTGTCGACGTTGCCGCGCAGCAGTTCCAGGCGGATCGCGAGCATCAGCGCCAAGGCCGACTCGTCCTCCAGCATCAGCGTCCGCGCCCGGTCGGCCAGCTTGACGGCGGCGACCGGCAAGGAAGGCGAGCCGCGACCGCGCAGCATCGCCGCGTCGGTCTGGGCTCGCATCGCGGCCAGCGCCGCCACCGCGGCCCAGCGCGCGTTGCCTCGACGGGTGAATCCGCGCTCGGCTCGGCGGGCCCATCGCTGCGCCCGCTCGGTGTTGCCCTGGAGCAGTTCGGCGGCCGCGAGGGTCAGTTCGACCTCCGCGGCGTCCTGCCCCGCGCGCTGCTTGCGCAGCAAGGGCAGCGCGTCGACCAGGTTGCGCGCGGCCTCCTCCGGCAGGCCGCCCGCGAGCAGGGCCCGAGCGCGGTCGAGGAGCCGGGTGGGCTGCAGGCCGATGTCCCTGGCCTCTTCGTAGTGCCGAAGCGCGGTCGGGATGTCCCCTGTCATGTAGGCGACGTAGCCGAGGTTGTGCCTGGCCTTGATCCCGACACTGGCGTGGACCTCGGGGTACTCGGCTGTGCATTCCATGCACCGGTTCAGCGCGATGACAGCCGCACCCGGGTTGGCTGCCTCGATGTGCGCCAGGCTCTGGTTCAGGTACAGCGTCGCCAGCACGGTGGGGTCGCCCGCCCCCGCCCGCAGCGCCGCGGCGAGCGGTTTCTCCGCCGCGGCGAGGGCCTCCAACGCCTCGTCGAGCTCGCCTGCCCGGATCAGCAGGATGCCGCGCTGCTCTAAAGTCAGCCCGAGCAGTTCCGACCGCTTGGGCTCGGGCAGCGTGTCGGCCAGTTCCAACGCGGGTTCCAGCCGGTCGATCCCGCCACCGGACACCCCCGCCTCGGTCTCGACGTAGGCGAGGCTGACCAGGACGTGGATGAGCACCGGTGTCGACCCGGCCGCCTGCTGGTCGACTACCTCATCGAGGAGGACGAGCGCCTTGAGCAGCTTGGCTCTGGCTCTGGCGAAGTCGTACGCGTAGGCATCATCGCGCGCGCCACCGTGAAGGTTCCGCGCGCGCTCCACCCGAGCCGTATCGGCAACCCGCATGGCTCACACAGTACGACCTGACTATGTCAGGAGATCCATCCCCTGTCGGCCAAGTCTTTATCCGTTTCGCCGAGCGCGGTGGTCGCCCTGGTCACCCGGTCGGCCAGATTCAGGGTGTCCGGCGCGGCGGCGAGCTTGCTCGCGAGGATGCCCGCCACGACCGGGGTCGCGAACGAGGTGCCCGCCCAGATCGCGAATCCCGTGGTGAGGTCGTCCGGGTCGGGCCCGCTGCGCATCCTGGTCCCGGTGCCGAGCGTCCGGGGCAGGCTGATGTCGCCTGCCTCCGCGCCCTGCCACAGCGGGACCGTGCTGACGATCGCGTTGCCCGGCGCCCAGCGCTTGACCCACTCGCCGTCGTTGCTGAACGCGGCGATGCTCGTACCTGCCGCGTTGAGCGCTCCGACCGCGACCAGCAGGTCGTTGCCGGTGTTGCTGCCGTCGCTGTTCAGCGCGAGCGCGGCGGGCACGAACGGCCGGGTGGTGGCGTCGTTACCCGCGGCGGCGACCACGACGACGCCGAGGTCGGTGAGCCTGCGGACGGCGTCGGCGAGCAGAGCGCCGGTCGTCTGGTCGGTGTTCTCCGGGTAGAAGCCCAGCGAGAGCGACACGACGTCGACGATCTCGTCCGGCCGGTCGTTGTCGATCGCGTCCTTCACCCGGTCGCGCAGCCATTCGAGCGCGAGCAGCACGGAGGCATCGGTGGTGACGCCATCGGTGTGCAGGACCCGAAGCGACAGCACGCGCGCGTCCGGGCAGGTCTGGTGCACGAGCCCGGCGACGAAGGTGCCGTGGCCCGCGTGCGAGTCCGTCAGTCCCAGCAGCGGCTGGATGATGTCGCGTTCCTCGAATGGCGAGACCAGCGAGGGGAAGGCGTCTCCGCTCTCCGCCGTCATCGTCGACTCCAGGTCGGCGAGCAGCCCTTGGAATTCGGTGGACACCTCGACGACCGGGTCGTCGCCGGGCACGCCGACCGGCAGCCACGGGTGGGTGCCGATCCCGGTGTCGAGCACCGCGACGACCGGCCGCCGCCCGGCGGACAGATCCGCGGCCGGACGACGCACCGGCTTGGGCAAGAACATCTGGACCGGGTTGCGGCTCCCGGTCGCCAGTCCGACTGAACCCGATGGCACGCCGCCCCCGTAGGGAACGCCGCCGCCGTAGGGCACGCCGCCCCCGTAGGGAACCCCGCCGCCGTAGGGCACGCCACCGCCGTACGGGACTCCGCCGCCGTAAGGCGCTCCACCTCCGAACACCGAAGCAGCACCCACGATGTGCTCCAAACTGATCCCGGCCACCTGTTCGGGCGCGAGTTCATTGCGTAGTAGGGCGAGAACCGCCCATGGATCCGGCATGACGTCGGCGCGCACGCCCGCGCGGAGGCGGACGGCGACCGGAACAGCGAGTTCGCGATCGAGCGTCTTGACCGCGCGCTGCCAGCGGTCGGTGCGCGGCAGCCGGGGAACCAGCTGCGCGCCCAGCGGCTCGATCACCTTGTTCAGCGTCGCGACGGCCTCGGGATCCAGCGCGATACGCAAGGGCAGGAGCAGCGTGTCCGCCCGGTACGCCGTCGATGCCAGGCCTTTGGTGCCCTGGTAGCGCACGGCGGTGGCAGGGTCGAGCACCCGCACGCGGTGGCGGCTGAACACATCGGTCGGCACGGTCACCAACCGGGTCGGATGCGTGCCCTTGCCGCGGTTGCGGTCGTCCTGTCGCTGCTCTTCGGTCCCCACAAGCGCCCCATTTATCTCAACGTGATCCCGGTTCAATGGCTCATTGTGATGCCAGTCGAGCACATTGACTGCCGATCTGTACGTCGAAATGCTGATCGGATGCGTAACGGGTGCGCGGAGACACGACAGGGTCAATCTCGCGGCTACATTGGGTTACTGAGTGGTGACGATCATTCCACTGCCGAGGACGACGTCACCGTCGGTGTCCGGTCGATAAAGGACGACCGCCTGACCCGGTGCGACACCGCGAAGGTCCTCCGACGGATTGACGACGAGGTCGCCGTCGACCAGTTCCGCGGTCGCCGGAGCGGTGCCCCCATGCGCGCGGACCTGGGCCACGCAGTCCACCGAGCCCGCCAGCGGGACGCCGGAGGGCCAGATGGGGCGGGCGGCGACGATCTGGCGCACGGCGAGCTTGTCGATCGAGCCGACCCGGACGGTCCCGCTGACCGGCTCCAGCCCGAGGACGTACCGGGGCCTGCCGTCCGGGGCGGGGGTGTCGATGCCCAGGCCATGGCGCTGGCCGACGGTGAACCCGTGCACGCCCGTGTGCACGCCGAGCACGGCGCCGGTCTCGTCGTCGACCAACTGGCCGGGGCGGGTGCCGAGCTTGTTCGTCAGGAACGCGCGGGTGTCGCCGTCGGGGATGAAGCAAATGTCGTAGGAGTCCGGCTTCTCCGCGACCATCAGACCGCGCGACTCGGCCTCGGCGCGGACATCGGCCTTCACCGAGTCGCCGAGGGGGAACATCGCGTGGCTGAGCTGCTGCGGGGTGAGCGAGGCCAGGACGTAGGACTGGTCCTTGCCAAGGTCGGCGCTGCGCCGCAGCTCCGGCCGACCGTCCACCTGGGACAGTCGGGCGTAGTGGCCGGTGCAGACCGCGTCGAACCCCAGGGCGATGGCCTTGTCCAGCAGGGCCTCGAACTTGATCCGCTCGTTGCACTTGAGGCACGGGTTAGGGGTGCGGCCCGCGGCGTACTCGGCGACGAAGTCCTCGACGACGTCCTCGGTGAAGCGCTCGGCGAAGTCCCAGACGTAGAACGGGATGCCGAGCAGGTCGGCCACCCGGCGCGCGTCGTGGGCGTCCTCGACGGTGCAGCAGCCGCGCGAGCCCGTGCGCAGGGTGCCCGGCTTGGCCGACAGGGCCAGATGCACCCCGACGACCTCATGGCCCGCCTCGACCGCGCGCGCGGCGGCCACGGCCGAATCGACTCCGCCGCTCATCGCGGCCAGAACACGCACTTTCATACCTCCGCTGGAGACTTCGACCGCCGCATCCCGGCGAGTCCGGCGCTGCGGGCCCGTTCGACCACGGGCGCGATGGCCGCGATCAGCGCGTCCACGTCGGCCTCGTCGGACGTGTGCCCGAGGGAGAAGCGCAGCGAGCCGCGGGCGAGCGCGGCTTCGGCGCCCATCGCGAGCAGCACGTGGCTGGGCTGGGCGACACCGGCGGTGCAGGCCGAGCCGGTGGAGCACTCGATGCCCCTGGCGTCGAGCAGCATCAGCAGGCTGTCGCCCTCGCAACCGGGGAACGAGAAGTGCGCGTTGCCCGGCAGCCTGGACGGACCGGCGTCCACAGTGGACTGACCGGGGTCGCCGTTGAGCACCGCGTCGGGCAGCACCGCACGCATTCGGGTGATCAGGTCGTCGCGCAGTTCGGCGAGCCGCTCGGCCCGCTCGACGCGCTCGTCGGCCGCGACGCGGACGGCCTCGGCGAAAGCGACTATGGCGGGCGTGTCGAGAGTTCCGGAGCGCACGTCGCGCTCTTGGCCGCCGCCGTGCGACACGGGCGTGCACGGCACATCGCGGCCCAGCAGCAGTGCGCCGACGCCGAACGGGCCGCCGACCTTGTGGCCGGACACCGTCAGCGCGCTCGCGCCGCTGGCGGCGAAGTCGACCGGCAGCACGCCGACGGCCTGCACCGCGTCGGTGTGGAACGGGATGCCGTGCGCGGCGCACGCGCGAGCCAGCTCACCGACCGGGTTGACCGTGCCGACCTCGTTGTTGGCCCACATCACGCTGACGACCGCCACGGACGCGGGATCCTCGGCGATGGCGGCGCGCAGGGTGTCCTCGTGGACGCGGCCGAACGCGTCGACCTCCAGCAGGGTGACCTCGGCGTCCTCGTGCTCGGCCAGCCACAGCGCGGCGTCGAGCACGGCGTGGTGTTCGACCGCGGAGACCAGCACGCGCCTGCGGGCCGGGTTCTCCGCCCGGCGGGCCCAGAAGATGCCCTTGACCGCGAGGTTGTCGCTCTCGGTGCCGCCGGAGGTGAAGATCACCTCGGACGGGCGGGCACCCAGGGCCGCGGCCAACGCCTCGCGCGCCTCCTCGACCGCGCGCCGGGCGCGGCGGCCGGAGGTGTGCAGGGACGAGGCGTTGCCGTAGGTGGTCAACGCCTTGGTCAACGCCTCGGCCACCTGGGGCAGGATCGGCGTGGTGGCGGCGTGGTCGAGATAGGTCATCGCTCAACCAGGGTAGCCCGCAGCCTGGGGTCGCTGTCACCAGACCTGGTCACACCGGCTTCGGCTCGCGGCGGCTGAACAGGACGAATCCGACGACCGCGACACCTGCCATGACCAGGTTGAGCGGGATGACCGCGGCGGCGGGCGCGGCGGCGGAGGCAAGCGAGACAAGCAGCACACCGCCGAAGCCCACGCAGGCCGCCGAGAACAGCATGTCGGCCACCTGCACCGCCGAGGAGTTGAACCCACGCTCCTGCTCGCTGGAGATGCCCAGCACCAGGACATTGATCGACGGGAACGACAGCCCCATCCCGACCCCGCACACGATCCACACCACCGCGGCGAGCCAGTCGAAGCCCCACGACGGGGCGACGAACACGGTGGCGGCGAGCCCGACCGCGAGGATCGCGAAGCCCCAGCGGATCAGAGTGGTGCGGGCGATGTCGGGGTGTCTGCCCTGCCAGTGCGACGCCGCCGACCATCCGAGCGCGCCCAGTGTCAGTGGCAACCCGGCCATGGCGGGCGAGTACCCGTGCACGGATGTCAGCGTCAGCGGGAGGAACGCCTCGACACCGAAGAACGCGCCCGCGAGCAGCCCGCGGGCGAGCACGGCACTGGGCAGGCCGCGGCGCGCGGTCAGGGTTCCCTTCGGCAGCAGCGTGCGGAGCGCGGGCACCAGCAGCGCGACCCCGGCGACCGCCAGCCAGAGCGTCCCGAGTGAGGGGTGTTGGGCTGCCCAGCTCACCGCCGGGATGCCCAGTCCGGCGGCGACGGCGGCCAGCGGCAGACCGCGCCGGGTCGAGGGCGCCTTCGTCGGCGCGGGCAGCGAGCGCAGCGCGGGCACCAGCAGGATCGCGCCGAGCAGGGCGAGCGGCGCCAGGCCGAGGAACACCCAGCGCCAGCCGAGACGCTCGGTCACCAGGCCCGCCAGCGTCGGCCCGACGATGGAGGGCACCACCCAGGCCGCCGCCAGCAGGCCGAACGCCGCGGGCCGGGACCGCTCGGGATAGATGAGCGCGACGAGCACGTACACAGCGACGATCTCGGTGCCGAGCCCCAGACCCTGCAGCACCCGGCCGACCAGCAGCGTGGCCATGCCGTCGGCCGTGCCCGCGACCAGGAGGCCTGCGAGGAACAACGCGGGTCCCACGTAGAGCACCGGGCCCGGCCCGACCCGGTCGCAGGCTCGGCCGGACAGGACAGTGGCCATGACGCTCGCGGCGAGGAAGGCGGTGAACGGCCACGAGTAGTACTCGCCGCCGTCGAGATCGGCGAGCATCCGCGGCATCGCGGTGCTCACGCCAAGGTGTTCGAACGCGGCGATGGTGATGAGGAGCAGCATGCCGACCGTCGTCGCGCGGGTATCGGCGTGCCACAGGGACCTGCTGGGGGTATCGGTGACCGTCACGCGGCCATCGTGCCTCCTCCAGTGGACTGGAGGTCCAGCCCTTTATCCGGCCAGCGGGGTGTCCTGGTGGCGCGGGGCGGTCCGCGGGATCCGGCGCCGCTGGGCGGGCAGCATGACCCGGCCGAGCGCGGAGTTGGTCGCCGCCTCGGTCAGCGCGGCCAGTTCGCGGCGGTCGGCGGCGCGGCCCGGCGCGATCTCGTCGAGCACGTACAGTTCGAGCACGAGCCCACGCAGCCGGGCCACCCGCAGCACCGAGTCGATGATCGTCTCGTCGCCGATGAACGACGGCGCGCTGGTCTCCCGGCCGTCGGCCAGCCGGTAGCGCAGCGCCAGCGGGCGCACCGGCACGCCGCCGTCGATGGCGGCCTGGAACACCGCGTGCCGGAACTTGCCGAGGCCCTGTCCGCACCACGTCGTCCCCTCGGGGCAGACATAGACCTGCGATCCGGCGCGCATGACCTCGGACAGCTCGGTCATCGTCTTGGGCAGGGCGCGCAGGTTCTCCCGGTCCAGGAACACCGAGCCCGCCGCCGCGACGATCGGCCCCAGGACGGGCCAGGATCGGATGTCGAGCTTGGCCAGCGCCCGCATCGGCCGCACGGCGTTGACCGCGGCGATGTCGAGCCACGAGATGTGGTTGGCGGTCACCAGCGCGCCGCGCCCCTTCGCGGGCGGCAGCTCACCGGTGACCGTCATGCGCACGCCGAACGCGCCCAGCAGCGCCCGGAAGATCCCCTTGGCGATCAGCTCCCGGCCGCCGCGGCCCACGATCGGCAGCAGCGGCAGCGCGAGCAGGCTGGCCAGCAGCACGCCGACCGCGCCCGCGAGCCGGGCGACGACCCGCGCGCGGCCGACCGCGGGCTCGTCATCGGCCAGGCACGACGGCCCGCAAGGCGAGGCAGGCATCCACGCGTGCGACATCTACTCCCCCAGGAAGAACTTCAGGTACCGCTGGTCGACGTGCTCGAGGCCGAGAAGCACGAAGAAGTCGGCGACACCGAAGTCGGCGTCGAGCGCGGGCGGGCCGCACACCCAGGCGCCCAGGCGCAGATAGCCCTTGAGCAGCGGTGGCATGACCGCGCGCGCGGGCGCGGCAACCGAGCCGGCGTCCCACGGGTTCAGCGGCTGGACGCGGTAGCGCTCGTCGGCGTAGTGCTTGGCGCGCACGGTGTTCCACACCCCGGCGGCCAGCGAGCCGCCGTCGGCCAGCGGCACCGACGCGCAGCCCGCCAGCCAGCTGCGGCCCGAGAGCAGCATGTAGCGGGCGATCCCGGCCCACACCAGGCTGACCACGGCGCCGGTGCGGTGGTCGGCGTGCACACAGGAGCGGCCGGTCTCGACCAGGGCCGAGCGCAGGTCGACCAGCTTGGACAGGTCGAACTCGGTCTCGGAGTACAGGCTGCCCGCCTCGGCGGCGCGCTCCGGCGGCAGCATCCGGTAGGTGCCGACGATCTCGCCGGTGGACTCCTCGCGCACCACCAGGTGGTCGCAGAACTCGTCGAAGTGGTCGACGTCGAGGCCCGCTTCCGACGAGTGCAGCGTCGCGCCCATCTCCTCGGCGAAAACCTGGTGGCGCAGTCTCTGCGCGGCGCGCACCTCGGCGCCGTCCTGAGCAACGAGCAGCGAATAGCGGGGAGCGTCCGGTCCCGACTCGGGGGTGCTCACCAGCACGTGGGCCTGCGTCATGCGTTCTGTATACGGCCTGGTCACCAACGTAAACGGCCCCGTTTCCGTGACGGATCGGTGGAAACTCCGTGAATAGCGGGTTCCGAGGTCGAAAAATAACGAATCGGGGCGGCTCCCGGAAGGGAACCGCCCCGATTCAGCCGAATGTGGTGATCAGCCCTTGCGCTTGGCGACCTCATCGGTCAGCTGCGGCGCGACGGCGAACAGGTCGCCGACGACACCGAAGTCGGCGATCTCGAAGATCGGCGCCTCGGCGTCCTTGTTGACCGCGACGATGGTCTTCGAGGTCTGCATGCCCGCGCGGTGCTGGATCGCGCCGGAGATGCCGAGCGCGACGTACAGCTGCGGGGACACGGTCTTGCCGGTCTGGCCGACCTGGAACTGCGCCGGGTAGTAGCCAGAGTCGACCGCCGCGCGGGAAGCGCCGACGGCCGCGCCGAACGCGTCCGCGAGCTTCTCGACGACCTCGAACTGCTCGGCCGAGCCGACACCGCGTCCACCGGAGACGACGATCGACGCCTCGGTGAGCTCGGGGCGGTCGCCGCCGACGATGGGCTCCTGGCCGGTGATCCTGGCCGACTTGGCCGCGTCGGTCGCAGGCACGTCCACGGTCTCCTCGGCCGCCGCGCCCTGGGCGGGCTCGGCCTCGAGGCCACCGGGACGCACCGACACGATCGGCGTGCCCTTGTTGGACTTCGACTTGACCACGAACGCGCCACCGAAGATCGACTGCACCGCGGTGACATCACCGGCGGAGCCTTCGATGCCGATGGCGTCGACCAGCAGGCCGGAGCCAGTGCGCGCGGCCAGCCGACCGGCGACCTCCTTGCCATCGGCGGTGGCGGCGATCAGGACGGCCGCGGGGGCCGTCTTCTCCACCAGCGCCGCGAGGACGTCGACCTTCGGGGTGACCAGGTAGGCCGTGGCGTCGGCGGACTCGGCGACGTAGACCTTGGCCGCGCCGTAGGACGCCAGCGACTCCTTGAGCTTGGCCGCGGTGCCGGGCGAGCCGACGACCACGGCCGACGGCTCGCCGAGTTGGCGGGCCGCGGTCAGCAGCTCGAAGGTGACCTTCTTGATCTCGCCGTCGACGTGGTCGACGAGGACCAGAACTTCGGACATGGGGTTTCCTCCTTCGCTGCTTGTCAGATGAGCTTCTGGGAGATCAGGTACTCGGCGATCTTCACGCCGCCGTCACCCTCGTCGCTCACGCGCTGGCCTGCCGCACGCGGCGGCTTCGGGGCCGCCTCGACCACGCTGGACGTGGCGTTGGCCAGGCCGACCTCGCTCGCGTCGATGCCGAGATCGGCCACCGTGAGGGTGTCGACCGGCTTCTTCTTGGCGGCCATGATCCCCTTGAACGAGGGGTAGCGCGGCTCGTTGATCTTCTCGCCGACGCTGACCACGGCGGGCAGGGAGGCCTCGAGGTGCGTGATGCCCTCGTCGGTCTCGCGCTCGACCTTGATCGTGGTGCCCTCGATGGTGACCTTGCGGGCGTGGGTGAGCTGCGGGTAGCCCAGCAGCTCGGCGAGGATCGCCGGAACGGCACCGGAACGACCGTCCGTCGCCTCGTTGCCCGCGATGACCAGGTCGACGCCGTCGACCTTGCCGATCGCCGCGGCGATGACCTTGGAGGTCTGTAGGACGCACGAGCCGTGCAGCGCGGGGTCGGAGACGTGGACCGCCTTGTCCGCGCCCATCGAGAGGGCCTTGCGGATGGCCTCGGTGGCACGGTCGGGACCGACGCTGAGCACGGTGACCTCGCCGCCCTGTGCCTCCTTGATCAGCAGCGCTTCCTCGACGGCGCGCTCGTTGATCTCGTCGAGCACCGCGTCGGCGGACTCACGATCCAGCGTGTGGTCGGAGTCGGAGAGCTTGCGCTCCGAGTAGGTGTCTGGCACCTGCTTGACCAGGACAACGATGTTTGGCATGGGTCTTCTTCGACCTCCTGGGAACGAGCACCGTGTTCGCCGCCGACCGGCAGCGTCCCGCCTTGGATTCTCGTGCGGTTCGGCTGACCTTGCCATGTGGGTCGTCCGCTTGACACGGTGGCCTTGACCACGCCGATGTTACTCGTCAGTAGCGAACGTGCAAACCGTGGCAAGCACTTGACTGTCGTGACGGTTCTCACGAAGGGCGGACTCACGGGCCGGGTCGACTGGTCCGAAAGGACTATCGTCGATGAGATGAGGGTCGCCGTCGTCACCGATTCCACCGCGAGCCTGCCCGCCGAACTGGCGGCGCAGTGGCGGCTGCGGGTGGTCCCGGTACAGGTCAGCATCGACGGCCACCTCGACGACGAGGGCCGGATCCCACACGCCGCCGTGCTCGACGCGCTGCGGGCGGGCCGGGCGGTGTCGACCGAGCCGCCCGCCGCCGCGGCGTTCTTCTGGGCCTACCAACAGGCCGCGGCCGACGGCGCCGACGCCGTGGTCTCCCTACACATCTCCGCGCGCCAGTCGAAGACCTATGAGCACGCGCTGGAAGCCGCCCGACAGTCGACCATCCCGGTGCACGTGCTCGATTCGGGCACGTCAGGCATGAGCATGGGCTACGCCGCCGCCGCTGCCGCCAGGGTCGCGGCCGCGGGCGGCGACCCGGAGCGGGTCATGGCCACGCTGGCGAAGCGGCTCGACGACAGCAGCGAACTGATCTACGTCGACACCCTGGAGTACCTGCGCAAGGGCGGGCGAATCGGCGCGGCGGCCAAGCTGATCGGCAGCGCCCTGTCCCTCAAGCCACTGCTGACGATGCGCGAGGGCCAGATCGCACCCTTGGACAAGGTCCTCGGCGCGAACCGGGCGCTGCGCAGGCTGGCCGACACGGCCGTCCGCCGGGCCGATGGCCGCGAGGTCGACGTGGCGGTCGAGCATGTCGGCGCTCCCGACCAAGCCAAGATGCTGCTGGACGAGATCACGCCGCGGATCCCGCGGACCCGGGTGGCGATCATCACCGAGGTGAGTTCCGCCCTGGCCATCCACTTGGGACCGGGCGCGCTGGGCATCACCATCTCGCCCGCATAGATATAAGGAAACGCGAAGGCCACCTCCCGGGGGGAAGGTGGCCTTCGCTGCTGACCGGGGCGCGCCGGTCAGCACTGTCGCAACGACGCCAAGGGTCAGGCCGTCGCGGGAAGCCATTTCGCGCGGCCGGGGGCCGTGGGGATCCAGCAGCCCGCGGCCGAGGTCTCGCCTCGTGGGCGGGACATGGCGCCGGGGGTGCGGTCGTCCGGGAGGGCGATCAGGTCGCGGAGTACGTCGGTGGCCCAGCCTGCGCGCTGCCAGAGCACGTCGCTGGGGTTGAGCACGTCGGCGGCGTCGGAGGGCAGGCGCGAGGCGATCGCGTTGTCCTCGGCGTGCAGCCGAATGACGTCGATGACGTTGTTGTGTGCGCGCACGCCGACGACAGCGGCGATCTCGCCCTTGGCGTCGCGCGGGTGCAGGAAGTCGTAGCCGCGGGCCACGAGCCTGCGCAGGTAGGTCTCGGCGGTGGGCATGCGCAGCACGCCGCCGCGCGCGGCGGTGGCGAACGAGCGGATGACCTGGCCGTGGAACACCAGCGTCGGGCCCGAGGGTGCCTTCGAGTCGCGGATGGCGGTGCGGCCGTCGCCGACCGGCGAAACCTCGACACAGTTGCCGACCGCGCCGCTGCGACTTCCCTTGCGCCAGCGGGCGCCGGTTACCAGTGCTGCGGACACTCCGTTGCGGATCTCGGTCATCTGACCTCGCCTCCCGACGTCCTCACGATGCAGATGCACGTGCATTTGAACGTGACGACCGTAACACGGGTGACCGATCTAGCAAATGCACGTGCATCCGATCGTGTCGATCACACACTGCGAGTGGGTGTTCTTCGGGCGGTCAGATCTCCGCGCGGCGCTTCGCGAGGATCTGGCGCGAGCGGTTGGGCGTCTCGGAGTCGACCGCCAGGCGGTCGACGACCCGGCTGTACAGCTCGATCTCCTCGCGGCGGTCGAGGTAGACCGCGCCGCCGAGGTGCTCGACGTAGACCAGGTCGGGCAGCTCCGGCTCGGTGAATCGGAGCATGGTGAACGACGTCTCCGCCGCGTACCCGGACAGGGCGAAGGGCACGACCTGCAGGGTGATGTTGGGCAGGCGGGTGACCTCGAGCAGGTGGTCGATCTGGTCGCGCAGCACCCGCTGGCCGCCGATCGGGCGATGCAGCACCGACTCGTCGATGACGGCCCACAGCTTCGGCGCGTCGGTGCGGTGGAGGACCTTCTGCCGCGACATGCGCAGGGTGACCCGGCGCTCGGTCTCGTCGGAGGCGCGCTCCGGGCGGCCATGGCTGGCCAGCACCCGCGTGTACTCCTCGGTCTGCAGCAGACCGGGCACGAACTGCAGTTCACAGGTCTGGATGCGGGAGGCCGACTCCTCCAGCCCGACGTAGTCGGTGAACCAGTTGGGCATCAGGTCGCTGTAGCGGTGCCACCAGCCCGGCTCGTTGGACTGCTTGACCAGGGCGAGGAATTGCTCGCGCTCCAGCGCGTCGGTGACGCCGTACATGGTCAGCAGGTCTTCGACGTCGCGTTCCTTGAACCCGACGCGGCCCAGTTCCATCCGGCTGATCTTCGATTCGGAGCCGCGGATTGTGTAGCCCGCGTCGCCCCGGCTGACCTCGGCCTTCTCGCGCAGTTTCCGGAGCTGGGAGCCGAGCACGATCCTGCGCGCGGTCGGGCCAGTGCTCTGCCCGTCATTGCGGCGCTCGGCCACGCTCCGTCCCTTCGCGACTCCCGAGTGTTAACCCGACCTGGGCACACCTTGCCCACACCCCTAAGGTGAGGGTACTCCTTGACTCCGCAACGTCCATGATCCACGACGCTCTGTGAGGACAGTATGTCGACTGACGCGCAGCAGACCGAACGTGATGTTCCTGTCTACATCGACACATCGAAGGCAAGCATCGCGAGAGTCTACGACGCGTTCCTCAACGGCAAGGACAATTACGAAATCGACCGCGAGGTGTTCCGGCGGGTCAAGGCCGTGGCGCCGGAGGCCGCTCAGCTGGCCTATGACAACCGCGCGTTCCTGATCCGCGCCACCCGGTTCATCGCCAACCAGACCGGGATCAAGCAGTACCTTGACCTGGGTTCCGGCCTGCCGACCGCGGAGAACACCCACCAAGTCGCCCAGCGCATCGAGCCGGACTCGGTCGTCGTCTACGTCGACAACGACCCGGTCGTCCTCGCCCACGGCCGCGCGCTGCTGGAGGAGAACGAGCAGACGCACTTCATCGCCGAGGACATCTTCGAGCCCGAGCGCATCCTCGCCGACGAGACCGTGCGCAGGCACCTCGACTTCACCCAGCCGATCGCGCTGTTCCAGATGGGCACCATTCACCACTACGACGGTGAGCGCGCCCCCTCCGACATCATGAAGGCCTACATCGACGCCCTGCCCTCCGGCTCGATCGTCGGCATCAGCCACTTCCTCGACCCGCTGACCACCGAGCACAGCGCGCTGGCCCGGCGGATGGAGGACGTGTTCATCCACAGCCCCATGGGCACCGGCCTGTTCCGCACCCAGGACGCGATCGAGGACATGTTCCCCGGCCTGGAGATGATCGACCCGGGCGTGACGCTGTGCGCGGAGTGGTGGCCGGACGGCCCTCAGGTCAAGCCGCTCGACGAGGTCCAGTACTGCATCGCGGGCGGGCTGGGCCGCAAGCCCTGACCCGTACTGGCTGGTAGGGCATCGGATACCGTGCCCGGGTGGCCACCGACTACCCGAGCCCGGCCGACGCGCTGCCGCTCACCGGCGAGCGCACGGTCCCCGGCATCGCGCAGGAGAATTACTGGTTCAGGCGGCACGAGGTCGCGTATCTCGACCTCGCGCACTACTGCGCCGACGCCGTCGTGCTCGAAGCGGGCTGCGGTGAGGGCTATGGCGCCGACCTTCTCGCCGAACGCGCACGGCTGGTCGTCGGCTTGGACTACGACGAGCTGACCGCGGCCCACGTGGCCAAGGTGTACCCGTCGGTGCGCACGCTAAGGGGCAACCTCGCCGCGCTGCCGCTGCGTTCGGGCTCGGTCGACGTAGTGGCGAACCTGCAGGTCATCGAGCACCTGTGGGACCAAGAAGGCTTTCTTGCCGAATGCCGCAGGGTGCTGCGCCCCGGCGGTCGGCTGCTGATCACCACGCCGAACCGGATCACGTTCTCCCCCGGCCGGGACACCCCGCTCAACCCGTTTCACACCCGTGAGCTGTCGGCCGCGGAGATGGACGAGTTGCTGCGCGGCGCCGGGTTCGAGGTGGAGTTCCTCGGCGGGGTGCACCACGGGCCGCGGCTGCGCGAACTGGACGCGGCGCTGGGCGGGTCGATCATCGACGCCCAGATCGAGGTCGCCGTCGCGGGCCTGCCGTGGTCCGACGAGCTGATGGCCGCGGTGACCTCGGTCGAGGCTACGGACTTCACCATCAAACGTGCCGACGACGATGATTTCCCGGCCGACGCCAGCCTCGACCTGGTCGGGATCGCGCGCGCATGACCGAGCCGATCGGCAGTTTCGCGTTGGTACTGCACAGCCACCTGCCCTGGCTGCCGCACCACGGCACGTGGCCGGTCGGCGAGGAGTGGCTCTACCAGGCGTGGGCACACTCCTATCTGCCCGTGGTCGACCTGGCCCGCCGGTTCGCCGCCGAGGGCAAGCGCGACATGTTCACCCTCGGGATCACCCCGGTCCTGGCCGCCCAGCTCGACGACCCGTACGCACTGCGCGGCGTGCACGACTGGCTGGGCAACTGGAACCTGCGCGCCCAGTACGCGGCGGTCCGCTGGCAGAGCGCCGACCCGCTGCTTCGGGAGGTCGCCGCGGCCGAGTTCCGCGCGTCGGCCGCCGCGCTGACCGAGTTCGAGACCCACTGGCGCGGCGGGTTCTCGCCGGTCCTGCGTCCGCTGGTCGACAGCGGTGTGATCGAGCTGATCGGTGGACCCGCCACCCACCCGTTCCAGCCGCTGCTCGACCCCCGGCTGCGCGCGTTCGCCCTGCGCACCGGCCTGGACGACACCGCCGCGCGCGTCGGCCAGCGGCCGGAGGGCATCTGGGCGCCGGAGTGCGGGTACGCGCCGGGCATGGAGGCCGGGTACGCGGCGGCGGGCGTGCGCCGGTTCCTGGTTGACGGCCCCGCGCTGCACGGCGACACCTCCGCCGCGCGAACCGTCGGCGACTCCGACGTCGTCTGCTTCGGCCGCGACCTGGAGGTCACCTACCGGGTCTGGTCGCCCAAGGCCAGCTACCCCGGCGACCCCGCCTACCGCGACTTCCACACCTACGACCACCCGTCGGGCCTCAAGCCGTCGCGGGTCACCGGCAGGCACATCCCCCCGAGGACAAGCGGCCCTACGAGCCCGCCCTGGCCGCGCAGTCCATCGATCGGCACGTCGCCGACTTCGTCGACACGGTGGTCCGGCGCCTCAAGACCCTGCGTGACCAGCACGGGAAGCCCGGACTCGTGGTGTCCGCCTATGACACTGAGTTGTATGGGCACTGGTGGCACGAGGGCCCGGTCTGGCTGGAGAAGGTGCTGCGCGCACTGCCCGAGGCAGGCGTGCGGGTGACGTCTCTGCGCGGGTCGCTCGACGCGGGCCACCTCGGCGGCCGAGTCGACCTGCCCGCGTCGTCGTGGGGCTCGGGCAAGGACTGGCGGGTGTGGGACGGCGAACAGGTGGCCGACCTGGTCCACGCGGGCGCCGAACTCCAGCGCGACCTGCTCGACTTGATCGATAGGCACAGGTCAGCCGACCGCGACGCCGTGCTGGACCAGGTGGTCCGCGAGGCCCTGCTGGCCCTGTCGAGCGACTGGGCGTTCATGGTCACCAAGGACTCGGCGGCTGACTACGCTCGTCGGCGGGCCAAGACGCACGGCGAGCGATACGCCGAGCTGGCGGGCCTGGTGCGGTCCGGCGCGCGCGACCGCGCGTCAGCCAGGGCGGCCGAGCTCGCCGGCGAAGACGGTCCCTTCACCGGACTCGACGCCAGGCACTTAGGTACCGACGAGTAGGGTTCGCCAGACCCGAATGCGAGGATTTCGCTCGATGCGCGTGCTGATGCTGTCCTGGGAGTACCCCCCGGTCGTGGTCGGGGGGCTGGGCAGGCACGTGCACGCGATCGCCCGCCACCTGGCGGGCCAGGGACATGACGTGGTCGTGCTGTGCAGGCACGAGGCGGGCACCGACGCCGAGACCCACCCCACCGAGGACGGCACGCACGACGGCGTCCGGGTGATCCGGGTAGCCGAGGACCCGACGCACCTGGTGTTCGAGAAGGATCTGGTCGCCTGGACCCTGGCGATGGGCCACGCGATGATCCGCGCCGGTCTGTCACTGCTCAGCGAGTGGCGCCCCGAGGTGGTGCACGCCCACGACTGGCTGGTGACCCACCCGGCCGTCGCCCTGGCCGAGCACGCGCGGGTCCCGCTGGTCGCGACCGTGCATGCCACCGAGGCAGGCAGACACAGCGGCTGGCTGTCGCAGCCACTGAACCAGCAGGTGCACTCGGTCGAATGGTGGCTGGCGAACCGAGCCGACGCCCTGATCACCTGCTCGTCAGCGATGCGCGCCGAGGTCGCCCACCTCTTCGAGGTCGAGCCGGACACGATCACCGTCATCCACAACGGCATCGAACCGCGAAGCTGGCGCGTACCGCCCGCCGCCGTCCGAACGTCCCGTGCCTCCCACAGCCCGTACAACGCGCCACTGCTGCTGTTCTTCGGCAGGCTGGAGTGGGAGAAGGGCGTCCAGGACATCATCGGCGCGCTGCCCCGGATCCGCCGCACACATCCCGGCACCCGACTGGTCGTGGCCGGCCGCGGCACCTACGCGCCCGCACTGGAAGAACTGGCCCGCAAGCTGCGCGTCCGCCGCGCGATCGACTTCGCCGGACACCTCTCCGACCGCGACCTAGGCGCCCTACTCGCCGCAGCCGACTCGGTAGTCCTGCCCAGCCGCTACGAGCCCTTCGGCATAGTCGCCCTGGAGGCCGCCGCGGCAGGCGCACCCCTGGTGGCCTCGACCGCGGGCGGCTTGGGCGAGGTCGTCATCGAAGGCGAGACCGGCCTGTCCTTCACCCCTGGCGACCTGGACGGCCTGTCCACCGCCGTCCGCCGCGTGCTGGACGACCCGACCGGCGCCCGCCGCCGGGCGAAGCTGGCCAAGGCCCGCCTGGCCGTCGACTTCGACTGGGACCTGATCGCCACCCAAACCGCCGAGGTCTACGCCAAGGCCGACGCGGGCGCCCACGCGCCGCTCGGGCGTCCAAAGATCGCCACAGGCAACGCGTTCCTCGCTTAGTGCTCCAGCGACTTCAATAGGGCTTTACGTGCCTTGCGTTCCATGTCGGCGATCGCGGCCCGGCGCACGGCGTCGGCCTCGTAGGCGTCGAGCCTGCTGCGGACGACCTTCGCGGGCATGCCCGCGGCGATGGCGAAGTCCGGGATCTCGCCGCGCACGACCGCGTGCGCGCCGATGACACAGCCCCTGCCGATCCGGGTTCCCTTGGTGACGGTGACCTTGGTGCAGATCCACGTGTCCGGCCCGATGCGCACCGGAGACTTCACGATGCCCTGGTCCTTGATCGGCTGGTGGATGTCGGCCGTGACGTGGTCGAAGTCGCAGATATACACCCAGTCAGCCACCAACGAAGCGTCACCGAACTCAATGTCCAGATAGCAGTTGACGACATTCTGCCGCCCGAACACCGCCTTGTCGCCGATGCGCAGCGAGCCCTCGTGGCAGCGGATGGCGTTGCCGTCGCCGATGTGCACCCACCGACCGATCTCCAGCCGACCGAACCCAGGCCGGGCGTGAATCTCGACGTCCTTGCCGAGAAACACCATGCCGCGCAGCACGATATGCGGATTGGTCACGCGCAGCTTGAGCAGCCGCCAGTACCGAACCAGGTACCAGGGCGTGTACGCACGGTTGCGCAGCACCCAGCGCAGCGACTCCTTCGTCAGGAACCGCGCCTGGGCCGGGTCCCGGCGGGCCGGGGACCAGAACTTGAGGCGGTCGGACACCGGAGAGCCCCACATCGACGTCATGGCAGAAGACGTTAACTCAGCAGTAGGGCGGGCCTGAAAGGGTGGTGGCATGACTCGACTGATCATCGACACGGATCCAGGCGTCGACGACGCGTTCGCCATCGCGCTGGCCGCCCGGTCCGCCGATATCGACCTGCTGGCGGTGACCACGGTGTTCGGCAACGTCGGCCTGGAGTCGACCACCCGCAACGCGCTGCGGGTGCTGGCGCTGTGCGGCCGGGAGGACGTTCCGGTCGCGGTGGGGGCGGCGCGGCCGCTGGTACACCCGCAGGCCTCGGAGGGCAAGGCCGCGCACGGCGAGGACGGGCTGTCCGGCCAGGCTGATTCGCTGCCCACGCGACTGCGTGGCGTCGAGCCGCTGCCCGCGGTGGCGCTGATGGCGAAGGTCCTGCGCGAGTCGCCGGAGCCGGTGACGCTGGTGCCTATCGGGCCGCTGACGAACATCGCGCTGCTGCTGGCGACACACCCGGAGGTCAAGCCGAAGATCGAGCGGCTGGTGATCATGGGTGGCGGGCTGGCGGGCGGGAACACGACCGCGGCGGCCGAGTTCAACGTCTGGTCCGATCCGGAGGCCGCCTACCGGGTGCTGGTCGAGGAAGACCTGCCGACCGTCCTCGTCCCGATCGACCTGACCTACCGCTGCCGGGTCGAGGCGGACTGGCTGGCCGAGCTGGCCGCGTCCGGGCCCGTGGGTGCTGGGCTGGAGAGTCTGACGGCCACCTATCGCGCGCACTACAGCGCGTTGATGGGCTTCGACGGGCTGGTGATCCACGACGCCGTGGCGGTGGCCGAGGCGATCAAGCCGGGGATCCTGTCGACCGCGCGACTGCCGGTCCAGGTGGAGACCGCGTTCGGGCCCGCGCGCGGCGCGGTCATCGCCGACCACCGCCGCCGGACGCAAAACGACCTGCACGGCGCCCGCGCTATCGATGTCGCGATAGACACCGACGTCGACGGGCTGCGGGCGTTCATCCTCGATCGGCTGCGCTGACCGCCTCGCAGAGGATCGCCACCGGCGAGCGGCCGATCCTGGTCAGCACGACCGAGGCGTCCCCGTCGCCACGCAGCTTGAGGCGGGGACGCAAGGCGTTGGGGTCGACGTCGAGACCGCGCACCAGGATCTCCAGCCTGCCGATCCCCCGCCCGGCCAAGGCCGCGCGCAGCGCTTTCTCGGTGTATTTGCCGTGCTCCAGCACGCGGAACGCGCGGACGCCCGGAGGCGGAACCGGCCCGGTCAAGTAGGCGATGCGCTCATCAAGTTGACCTAGTCCGTTAGCGGCCGCGTAATGGCGGACAAGGCCTGCGCGGACCACGGCGCCGTCCGGGTCGATGATCCACTCATCGACGGGCAAGACGGGACACGCGTCGTCCTGTTCGTCGGTGATCGTCCATTCGGTCCCGTCGGACCGCAGCACGCTGGCCCGGCGCGTCGCCGTCGTCGCCAGGCCACCGGTCCACAGGCAGGCTTCGCGGACGGCGCCGTCGAGGGAGACGATCTCGACCTCGTCGGCCCACGGGACGTCGGCGAAGTCGATGCCCGGCGCGCATTTCACCGCGAGGTCACGGCCGCGATAGGTGTCGGCCAAGGCGTTGAGCGGCGGCGCGAAGTCCTCCGGCCGCCACCGCCTGCGGCCCGACGAGTCGCGCCTGCCGGGGTCGGCGAGCACGGCGGTGGACCTGGTGACCGGGGTCAGCGCGTCGGCTTGGACCAGCTGGACACCCGGCACGTTGCCGCGCGCCATGGCCAGCCGAACGGGGTCGAGATCGGAGCCGACGGCTCGCTCGGCGGTCTCGGCGACAGCGGCGAGGTCGACCCCGACCGAGCAGGTCACGTCATGGGCGAGGCGGCCCGCGAGCCTGCGGGCGCGGTGGCGCGCGACCCGGGTCGGTGTGGCCTGTTGGAGGGCGGCGTCGGTGAACAGCCAGCGCACCGGATCGTCTACTTTGGACACTGCTTTCCGACGCAGCAGCACCGTCTCCAGCAGTGCGGGCGCGCGCTCACCGGCCAGCGAGCGCGCGGTGGCGACGTCGGCGAGATAGGACGCGGAGGTCAGCGGCAGCCGAGCGATCTCGGCCGCCGCCGCGACCCCGTCGGGCGACCGCAGGAACGCGATGTCGCCGAGGGTGAACCCGTAGCCCACTCAGTTCGGCTTGCGGCCGCTGATGAGCACGTTGTAGAACAGCTCGCGCGGCAGCACCTTGCGCAGCAGCCGCTCATCGAGCCACGTCAGCCGCTGCCAGGTCTTGTAGGCGAACATGCCCCAGCCGAAGCCCAGCTTCTCGCGCGGGACGGCGGCCTCGAATGTGCGCACCGGCCAGCCGAACAGCGCGGCGGCGAACTCCTCGGTCACCGCCTTGACCTCGACCATGCCCGCCTCGCGGGCCTGCGTCTCCAGCTCGGCCGGGTCGAAGGTGTGGATGTCGACCACGGCTTCGAGCGCGGCGGCCCGGCTCGACTCGTCGAGCTCCTCCTGCGGCCTGCGCCAGTCGCGCAGCGCGGCGAGCTTGGTGACGTTGGTGGTCAGCCACCAGGTCGCCTGGCCGAGCTTGCGCGCGTACCGGTCGCCGACCTTGGTCGGCTCACCCGCGAAGACGAACCGGCCGCCCGGCTTGAGCACCCGCTGGATCTCGCGGAACGCGGCCGGGATGTCGGGGATGTGGTGCAGCACGGCGTGGCCGATGACCAGGTCGAAGCTGTTGTCGTCATACGGGATCCGCTCGGCGTCGGCGACCCGGCCGTCCACGTCGAGCCCAAGGCCCTTGGCGTTGCGCAGGGCGACCTCGACCATGCCGGGCGACAGGTCGGTGACCGAGCCCTTCTTGATCACGCCGCCCTGCATCAGGTTGAGCAGGAAGAAGCCGGTGCCGCTGCCGAGTTCCATGGCGTGCTCGTACGGCCAGCCCTGGTCGCCCGCGACGGACTTGAAGCGGCCGACGGCGTAGTCGATGCAGCGCTCGTCGTAGGAGATCGACCACTTCTCGTCGTACGTGCCCGCTTCCCAGTCGTGGTAGAGCACGTTGGCGAGCTTGGGATCGGCGAACGCGGCCTCGACCTGCGCGGCTGTGGCGTGCGGGTTCGGGGTGGGGTCAGCGGCCATTGAACTCGGCCTTTCCTGGTCCGTTCTCGATGAACGAGCGCAGTCCGGTCTCGCGGTCCTCGGTGGCGAACAGGGCCGCGAAGAGATTGGTCTCCAACTTGAGGCCGCTGGCGAGGTCGTTGTCCAGGCCGCCGTCGATGGCCGCCTTCGCCGCGGCGAGCGCGCGGGACGCGCCCCGGGTGAACTGACTGGCCCAGCGCTTGGCCGCCTCGTAGACGTCGTCAGGCGCGACGACCTCGTCGACCATGCCGAGCGCGAGCGCCTCATCGGCCTTGACGAACCGGCCGGTGTACACGAGGTCCTTGGTCTTGCTCGGCCCGATCAGCCGGGCCAGCCGCTGCGTACCGCCCGCGCCGGGAATGATGCCGAGCAGGATCTCCGGCTGGCCGACCTTGGCGTTGTCACCCGCGATCCGCCGGTCGCAGGCCAGGGCCAGCTCGAAGCCGCCGCCGAGAGCGAAGCCGGTGATCGCGGCGACCGTGGGCTTGGGCAGCTCGGCGATCGCGGTGATCGAGCCGGTCAACTCGGGGGCGTAGTCGGCGATGTCGGGGTAGGACATCTCCGCGAATTCCTTGACGTCGGCGCCCGCCGCGAAGACCTTCGGACCGCCGTAGACGATGACCGCCTTGACGTCGTCGCGCTCGCGCGCCTCCTGCGCGGCCACCCGCAGCTCAGCCTGCAGCTGACGGTTGATGGCGTTCATCGGCGGCCGGTCGAGCCGGATGGTGCCGATGCCGTCCTCGACCTCGAGCCGAACGAACTCACCCACGGTGGAGCCTCCTACCGGTCTGTTTGCCGAAGGTTACCTGTCAGTACAGCCGTCAGCCGTCGCGGCGGGCGAAGTACCGGTCGCCCGACCGTTCGAGGACGAGGTTCTGACCGAACGCGGTCGAGAGGTTTTCGCTGGTCAGAACATCTTCGATCAAGCCCTGCGCGACCACGCCGCCCGCCGACAGCAGCAGCAGGTGGGTGAATCCGGGCGGGATCTCCTCGACGTGGTGGGTGACGAGCACGGTCGCGGGGGCGTCCGGGTCGAGCGCCAGCTCCGACAGGCGGGCCACGAGGTCTTCCCGGCCGCCGAGGTCGAGACCGGCGGCGGGCTCGTCGAGCAAGAGCAGCTCAGGGTCGGTCATCAGCGCGCGAGCGATCATGGCGCGCTTACGCTCTCCTTCGGAGAGGGTGCCGAAGAGCCGGTCGGCCAGGTGGGCGATGCCCATGGCCTTGAGCAACTCGGCCGCGCGGCCGGTGTCGAGCTGGTCGTACTGCTCGCGCCAGCGGCCAAGGACCGCGTAACCGGCGGAGACGACGACGTCGAGGACCAGTTCGTCGGCGGGGACGCGACCGGCGAGCGCGGCCGAGCAAAAGCCGATTCGGGTCCGGAGCTCGAAGACGTCGACCTTGCCGAGCCGGTCACCGAGGACGTGGACGACGCCGGTGGTCGGGTGCAGTTCCGCGCCCGCGAGCCGCAGCAGCGTGGTCTTGCCCGCACCGTTGCCGCCGAGGACCACCCACCGCTCGTCGAGCTCGACGCTCCAGTTCACCCCTTTGAGGAGATCGGTGCTGCCGCGGCGGACGCCGACGTCCGCCAGGTGCACAACCAGGTCGTCGGGAGCGTCCGGGGCGGTGCTGGCGTCAAGGTGCGCGGTCACGGCGGACATTCTGCCTTTGTCCCGCCGTGACCGGGGGCGTCGGGGGTCACCCGTCGGAGGCGCCAACCGATGATCGTGGGCAGGATGGACGGGTGACCCCTTCCTCGCCGCGTCCGCTGCCAGGTCATCCCTTCCCGCTCGGCGCGCACCCCGAGGCGGGTGGGGTGCGGTTCGCGGTGGCGTCGTCGGTCGCCGACGCGGTCGAGGTCTGTCTGATCGGCGAGGGCGACGTCGAGCGGCGCGTCGAGCTGCCCGAGCGGACTTTCGATGTGTGGCACGGCGTCGTACCGGGAGTCACCCCTGGTCAGCGCTACGGCTACCGCGTCCACGGGCCCTACGACCCCGGGCGCGGTCTGCGGTGCAACCCGACCAAGCTGCTGGTCGACCCGTACACCCGGCGGATCGAGGGCGCCGTCACCGACCTCGGCGCCACCCGCGGCTACCGGGGCGACCCGATGACCGGCCCGCCGTCGCGGATCGACTCGCTGGGGTCGGTGCCGCTGTCGGTGGTCACCTCACCGGGCGGCCCGGACACCGGCCGGGCGCCGGAGGTGCCGTTCGAGGAGACGGTGATCTACGAACTGCACGTTCGCGGCTTCACCAAACTGCACCCGGACGTGCCGAAAGAACAGCGCGGGACCTATCTCGGCCTCGCGCACCCGGCAGTCATCGACTATCTGGTGCGGCTCGGGGTAACCGCGGTGGAGTTGCTGCCGGTCCACAGCTTCGCCGACGAGCCCCTGCTACTGCGGTCCGGCAGACACAACTATTGGGGTTACTCGACGCTCGGCTTCCTCGCCCCCCACCCCGGCTACTCCTCCCGCCGCGGCCGCGAGGTCGAGGAGTTCCGCACCATGGTCGCCGCGCTGCACGCGGCAGGCATCGAGGTGATCGTCGACGTCGTCTACAACCACACCTGCGAGGGCGCGGTCAACGGCCCCACGGTGTCGTTGCGCGGTCTGGACGCGCCCGCCTACTACTTGCTCGACGACACCGGGCACGACGTCGACCTCACCGGCTGCGGGAACACGGTCGACGCGGGCTCGCCCACAGTGGTGCGGCTGGTCACCGACTCGATGCGGTACTTCGCGACGGAACTGGGAGTCGACGGGTTCCGCCTGGACCTCGCCAGCATCCTCGGCCGTCCCGCGGGCGGCCCCTTTCAGGCCGAAGCGCCTCTGCTGACCGCGATCACCACCGACCCAGTCCTCGCCACGCGCAAGCTGATCGCCGAACCCTGGGACGCCACCGGCGACGGCTACCGAGTCGGCGGCTTCGGCGTCCAGTGGGCCGAGTGGAACGGCCGCTACCGCGACACCACCCGAGACTTCTGGCGCGGCGCCACCGGCCTCCGCGACCTGGCCTACCGGCTGTCCGGCTCCTCAGACCTGTACTCAGGCAACCGCAGGCGTCCGTGGGCGTCGATCAACTTCATCACCGCCCACGACGGCTTCACCCTGCGCGACCTGGTCTCCTACGACCACAAACACAACCACGAGAACGGTGAACACGGCGCCGACGGCACCAACGACAACCGCTCATGGAACTGCGGCGTCGAAGGCGAAACCACCGACCCAGGCGTGCTCGAACTCCGCGACCGCCAAGCCCGCAACCTGCTGAGCACCCTGCTGCTCTCCACCGGCACCCCCCTGCTCACCGCGGGCGACGAACGCTGGCGCACCCAACACGGCAACAACAACCCATACTGCCTGGACAACCAGACATCGTGGCTCGACTGGACAAGCACCCCCCGCACTGAAGCCCTGCTCGCCTTCACCCGAAACCTGATCTCCCTGCGAGCCGCGTCCCCCGCCCTCCGCCAACCCGAGTTCTTCGACGGACGCCCCACCAAGTCGGGCGAACCGGACCTGGTGTGGTTCCGCCCCGACGGCACCCCCATGACCGACCCCGACTGGTTCGACGAGTCCCGCCGCACCCTCGGCATGTGGATCGACGGCTCCGAGTGTCTCTCCCACACCCGCGAAGGCGACCCCATAGCCGACGACTCCTGGCTCCTCCTCGTCCACGCGGGTGCCGAACCGACCGACTTCACCCTCCCCGACCCCACCTATGGCGACAGCTTCATCCCCACCCTCGACACCAACACCCCGCAAGGCACCCCAGCCACCCGAAACCCCCACAACCCCAGCGACAAAGTCCCCCTCCCACCCCGAACCCTGCTGGTTCTCCGCGCTCCCCGGGCCACGCCGTAGCCCGATTCCGCATCCGCGCCCGCCAAAGTCCACGACGTGGGACACGAGGCGAGCCGTCGCGCACCGTGCCACGATGACCACGTGACCAGGTCGCTGTTCCCGTGGCGCGACCGCACGATCGACCACAAGTTGGTGGCCTCGTGCGGCTGTACCGCCACGCGGCCCGCTGGAACCCTCAGTCGCTGACTCCCGTCTCGGCGTGCCGCGTTTCGCTGTCATCAATTGGCACGAACGAGGAGCCTCGCCTTGACTTCCACGATCGCCGATCTCGACATTCACCCCCGTCTCGACTCTCCAACCCTGCGCGGCCTGATCCGCCCTCGCCATCCACTGTGGACGCCTGCGGAGTTGCGCACTCTCACCTCAGCCGTCGCCAACCGCCTGTTGAGCCGATTGGTCGAGGTGGTCCGGTTCTCCAGCCCGCTGCGCTGGTGGACGCGCGTCGCCGTCACCGAAGAGGTTGAGGTGTGGCTCTTGTCGTGGCTACCCGGCCAAGGCACCGTCCCCCACGACCACGGCGGCGCCGCAGGATCGTTCGCGGTCGCTATGGGCGAACTGGCCGAGACCTTCCGCTACCCGGCGGGCCCGATCCGCAACACCCTGCACACCCAGGGATCGGTGGTCGCCTTCGGCGCGGGGCGCGCCCACCAAGTGCAGAACCTCGGCGCTCAGCCGGCGGCGAGCGTGCACGCCTACTCACCGCCTTTGGTGCCCACCCGCGACTACGTCAGTCTCCGCGACGTTCCCGACAGCATTCCGACTCTCCCGACACAGCGAGCAACCCGATGAGCGCAATTGACGACCAACTAGCCCAGGCAAGGTCCACTTTGGACCGTCTCGACCCAGCCGACGCCGATCGACTACGCCAGGACGGCGCCCTGCTGATCGACATCCGCCCCTTCGCCAACCGCGCCGAGGAAGGCGAGATTCCTGGCGCGATCCCAGTCGAGCGCATCCACCTCGAGTGGCGCCTGGACCCCCACGGCGATCACCGCCTCCCCGGCTTCACCGAAGACACGACAGTGATCGTCTTCTGCAACGAAGGCTATGCGTCGTCCCTGGCCGCCCGAGACGTCAAACGCCTGGGCCTGCACAACGCCACCGATCTCATAGGCGGCTTCCGCGCATGGAACGACGCAGGGCTTCCCACGAGACCAGGCGGAACCCCCGCGGTCCCCTGACCCGACCTGCGATCAGACAGACGCAGACCGAGCAGCAGCGACGAACGCGTGAATCAACTCGCGGTCTTTCACCCCACGAGTCGACTCGACCCCGCTGGACACGTCCACGCCCCACGGCCTCGCGGCCGCGATCGCCGCCGCGACGTTGTCCGGTCGCAACCCACCCGCCAGAATCCACCGCCCCGACGGCCGCGCTCCATCAAGCTGCGCGAGGTCCCACTGCTCGCCGGAACCCGCCACCTTCGAGTCGAGCAGCAGGAAGTCCTCACCGAACGCCCCCACTCGAACGTCCGTACCATCCCTCAACACGTTGGCGCGAATGATCTGCACAGGCAAGTCCGCAAAGACATCGAACGCCTCAACCGGATAGTCGCCGTGCAACTGCACCGCCCCCATCCCCGACGCCAAAGTCATCTCAGCCGCATCGTCCGCCGAGATCCCCTTGAACACGCCGACAGTCAACATCCCGTCCGGCACCTCCACGGCAAGCCGCTTCGCCTCCGACACCGTCACCTGCCGAACACTCTCGGCAAAGACAAACCCGACGGCGTCTGCCCCTGCCTCCGCAGCCGCCCGCACATCCCCGGCCGTCCGCAGGCCGCACACCTTTACGAACATGCCGCCGACGATACCTCCGCACGCCCAACCACCCACGCACCCAACGACTACCCGCACCACGCCGTCGAGCGCTCATCGTCGGACCTGGCCAGATGTTCCGGCCGCCGTCTCACGCGGTCCGTCACCCCAGCGCCTGCGGCAGCGAACCAGCACCCCCGTTTCCCGCCGAATCACCTGCCCGGCGACCCCACAACCCTCCAGCCCCAGCCCAAACCTCAGGACCAGGACTCAACACAACCCGAACCCAGGACCGGCGCCCTGTCAACGGCACTCGAAATCTGACCCCCAGGCGGCATCTGAATGTTGACCCCCTGTGTGTTGGTTGATCTTTATTCTTCGGTGCCACTGGCGGTGGGGACGCGGCCGAGGTCGCGGTCCTTGAGCCGGTAGCTGTCGCCTTTGAGGGCGATGACCTCGGCGTGGTGGACGAGGCGGTCGATCATGGCGGCGGCGACCACGTCGTCGCCGAAGACCTCGCCCCACCGGCCGAAGACTTTGTTGGATGTGACGATCACGCTGGCCCGCTCATAGCGGGAGGACACGAGTTGGAAGAACAGGTTCGCGGCTTCGGCCTCGAACGGGATGTAGCCGACCTCGTCGATGACGATCAGCGGATAGCGACCGAGTTTGGTCAACTCGGCCTGCAACCGCCCCGCGTGGTGGGCCTCTGCCAACCGGGCCACCCACTCGGCGGCGGTGGCGAACGCGACCCGGTGCCCGGCCTGGCAGGCCCGGATGGCCAGGCCGATCGCGAGGTGGGTCTTGCCGGTGCCGGGCGGGCCGAGGAACACCACATTCTCTTTGGCGGCAACGAAATCGAGGGTGCCGAGGTGGGAGATCACGTCGCGTTTCAACCCGCGGGCGTGATCGAAGTCGAACTCCTCCAGCGACTTGCGGGCAGGGAACCGGGCGGCCCGGACCCGGCCCTCGCCGCCGTGGGACTCCCGCGCGGAGACCTCGCGTTGCAGGCAGGCGATGAGGAACTCCTCATGCGTCCAGGACTCCGCCCGCGCCCGTTGCGCGAGGCGGGCGACGGACTCGCGCAGGGTTGGCGCCTTCAACGCCCGGGTCAGGTAGGCGACCTCGGCGGCCAGGTCCCGCGACGGTGGTGTGGTCTTCACGGCCATCACGCCACCCCACCATCGATGCCATCGAGGCCGAGCGCGGTGTCGTAGTCGGCCAGGCAGCGGACTTCGACCTCCGGTTCGGTCGCCGGGCGCAGCATGCCGATCCGCTTGCGGCGCAACACCTTTGCCGCAACGAGATGGCTGGGATCGGAGATCGTCTGGTGCCAGGCCCAGATCCGCTCGTGATCGGCGACGAGCCTGCCATCGCAGTGCACCCGCACCCGATCCAGGTCGGCGATCACCTCGATGCGGCGACCGATCACGCCCGGGTGCACTGAGTAATCGTTGGAGTCCAGACGGACATAGTGGTCGCGCGCCAACCTGGTCGAGGCCCGCCACCCGACCGCAGGCGCGACCGGCGGCAGCGCCAGCATCGCCGTCCTGTCGGCGGTGATCCGGTCGGCAGGCGCGCACCCAAGTACCCGCTTGGGCCGAGTGTTGGCCACCGCCAGCCACCCCTCGAGCTGCGCGGCGAACTCCGCAGGCGAGGCAAACTGCCTTCCAGGCAGGAACGAACGCTCCAGATAATCGTGCGCCCGCTCGCACCAGACCCTTGGCCTCCGGGTCCGCCGGACGGCAGATGACCACCTTCGTGGCCAGCGTCCCACGGAACGCCTGGCAGTCCGCGGTGAGCTCACTGCGCCCGCCGCGCCACCGGCCCACGGCACCCTCACCGTCCCAGACCAGCACCCGTGGCACCGCACCCAACTTCTCGACCAGCCGCCACCACCCGGCGAACAAGTCCTCCGCACAGCGGTTCGGAATCAGCACCGCCGAGAGCCACCGCGAGTACCCGCACGCCATGGTCAGCACCGGCAGACGAGCAGGTTTACGGGCCTGCCCGAACCCGACCGGCAGCGTGATCGGCGGGAACCACAGATCGCACTGGGCGATCTCCCCGGCGGCATACGTGGTGCGTGAGGCAGGGTCCGGCGGCAGATACACCGGCCGCAACTCGGCCACCCGCTCCGACAGCACCCGGATCGACCGCTTCCAGCCGATCCGCTCCGCGATCACCGTCGCCGGCATCGTCGGATACGCCCGCAACAACTCACGAATCCGCGGCTCGACCGCATCCACGATCGAACCCTTCAACGGCCGCACATACTTCGGCGGCGCATCCGAGGCCAGCGCGGCACGCACCGTGTTCCTCGAGACACCCAAAACCCGAGCGATCACCTTGATCGGCAAACGCTCCGACCTGCGCAAACGACGAATCTCAGCCCAATCCTCCACGGACAACACCCTTCGTCCTCCCCGGCTCGACTACGAGCCAGAGTCACCGGACAGGGGGTCAAAATTCGGATGCCACGCGGGGGTCAGTTTTCACCCGCCGTCGACACGCCCGCAGTCGGGCAGCCAGCCGACCACCGCGCCTCCGAGGGCGCCGCCGCGACTGGGGTCGCGGTTGACCGACTGGCCCTGCCCAGCCCAGCCCAGCCCAGCCCAGCCCAGCCCAGCCCAGCCCAGCCCAGCCCAGCCCAGCCCAGCCCAGCCCAGCCCAGCCCAGCCCAGCCCAGCCCAGCCCAGCCCAGCCCAGCCCAGCCCAGCCCAGCCCAGCCCAGCCCAGCCCAGCCCAGCCCAGCCCAGCCCAGCCCGGCTCCGGCTCCGGCTCCGGCTCAGGCTCCGGCTCAGGCTCCGGCTCAGGCTCAGGCTCCGGCTCAGGCTCAGGCTCAGGCTCAGGCTCAGGCTCAGGCTCAGGCTCGCCAGCTCGGGCTCGGGCTCCGGCTCGGTGGCCGGAGGTCCCCCCTCAAGCCAACTGCGGGCCACGGGAGGTGGGCGCGGCCGCCGCCACGATCGCACCAGGCATTGGGCTCGGGCTCCAGCCCAGGCTCGGGCTCCAGCCCAGGCTCGGGCTCGGGCACCAGCACCGGCACGGCACCGGCACCGGCACCGGCACCGGCCCGGGCTCAGGCTCCCGCTCCGGCCAAAGCTCCGGCTCGGGCCCGGCTCGGGCCCGGGCCTGGGAGCCGGTCCGGCTCAGGCTCCCGCTTCGGCTGCCTCAGCAGGCAACCGACCGATCCGAGCCCAGCCGAACCGCCACGCTGGGCAGCTCACCAGCCCTCTGCCCGGGCGGCCCCGGAACTGCAGTGTCCAGGTGCAGCCCCGACCCACCCGTCGGGAGTTCATAAGGCGCTCCGTCCCGCGTGCCGTCCAAGAGTGCGGGTGGGAACCGGTGGATCACGAGTAGCGTCTGCTTCCCGTGCGGTTACTTCGAGCCATCCACGGTCCGGTGTTCCTCTCTGTCGTCTTCACCGCGGCCGCGGTGACCGCGGTTGAGCGGTCGGCAGAGGAAGTCGGACGAGGTCTACTCGGCACATTTTGCGGCCTCCTGATCGGTCTCCTTTCCCTCCAGGTCGGTCTCCTGATCGGCGCCTGGGCCCTTTCCGTTCGAATTCACCGCGTGGTGATCGGCGTCGGCAGCCGCGTCAAGGACTGGACGACGTCGCGACGTGTCGTCGTTGTTCGCGCTGTCCCTCTGTTCCTGTCTATTTCTGTCGGCCCCGGAAAAGCTCCGGCACGGAGGCGAATGTGGGGAGCAGCACTCGCCTCGACGGCGGCTGGTCTCATCGTCACCACCTTGTCCCTGATCGCCGCCATCAGGTGGTCCGGCGGTTTCTCAATGGGTTTTGCGATCGCGTGCTCATTGACTGTCGGCCATGCGCTGATCCCACGGAAGTCCGCTACATCGACTTCCACCGGGTGGTTCGTGCTGAACCTCCCTCGCCTCACCGGTGTCCGCGCCCAACAAATGGATGCCGCACCTCTGGTTGCTCGTACCGTCGATGCCACCCAGGACGGACACCTCGACATCGCGGCAGAATTGGCCGCCGAACTCCGCGTCGAGTACCCGGCGCTGCGCACCGCGACCGCGGCGCGAGTGCTCGTCCTGCAGGCGCAAGGTCGCTTCGCCGAAGCGCTGATGGTCGCGATGACGCTCGTCGAAGACCCTGACCAGACTCCCGCTGAGGCGGCGGTCGCGTTCGCCGCGCTCGGTGGACTGGCCTGCGCCACCGTCGAAGCAGGGCATCTCGACCCCGAGGTCGGCCTCAGCACCGCAGGACAGGCGATCGAGAACGCCATGACCCTCGGCTACCCAAAGCACAAGCTGAACGGATCGCGAGCCCTGCACGAACTGCTTTCCGGCAACGCGGAACAGGCGATCGTGCTGGCCCGGTTGGCCGCGGAGCTGGGCGACGATCGGCTCGGCCGTGCCGACGACCTCGCCACGCTGGCTCGCGCCCATATGACGGCGGGCGACAATCGCGCGGCCCGACTCGCGTTGACCGAGGCCGAGAAGCTGGTGCCCTGGTGGCCGCGAGTCGCTTCGACAAGAAGTCGGCTCGACATCGGCTAACAGTTTGCAGATAGCGCATGAAGACCCTCCAGTGACCATCGTGGACGTTCGCTCACGTGTTCGACTGTACCGGCCTCATCGTGCCTGCGAGGTGGGGAAACCGACTTTCACTCGATCGAGGGACTTTGTGGCGCGGGCGTGAATGCCCGTGCCAACATCAATGGTGTTCGGGGCGCATCCGGACATCATTGAATGGCCACCCACTACGAGCAGCAAGGGGAGGGCGAGTTCAGACGGTGGAAGCATCTGATTCGAGGAGTTCGGTGAATACCTCGCTCGGTTTCTTCCAGCCGTGGATCTTACGTGGTCGGTCGTTGATCTCGGCGGCGATCGCGGCGAGGTAGCGGGGGTCGCTGGTGATCTCGATGCCCTTGGGCAGGTATTCGCGGACGATGCGGTTGAGGTTCTCGTTGCTGCCGCGTTCCCACGGGGAGTGCGGGTGGGCGAAGTACACCGGCAGCCCGGTGGCGGTGATGTCCTTGTGCAGCGCCATCTCGGAGCCGCAGTCCCAGGTCAGCGACCGTTTGATCGACGCCGGGAGCGGGCCGACGGCGGAGATGATCGCCTCGCTCACGGTCAGCGAGTCCCGCCCGGTCAGCGGCACCAGGACCAGGAACCGGCTGGTGCGCTCGACCAGCGTCGCCACGGCGGTCTTGCCCGCCTTGCCGACGACCAAATCCCCTTCCCAGTGCCCGGGCACCGCGCGCCCCTCGACCTCGGCGGGGCGTTCGTCGAGGTAGCGGGGCTCGCGGATGCGCGGCGCGGGGGCCGGACGCGGCCCGCTCCTGCGGGTGCGGGCGGTGCGCAGCGCGATCAGCTCGCGGCGCAGCGTCGCGACCGGCTGGGCGTAGACCCACTGGTAGATCGCCTCGTGACTCACCCGACCAGCCTGCCCCTGGGCATGATCACGCGCCAACCAGCCCGCGATCGACGCCGGTGACCAGCCCACACGCAGCAAACCCAGCACGAACGACCGCAGCCCCGGGTCACGGTCGACGGCCAACGCCTTCGGCCGCGCCCGAGCCGCCGCGGCGGCCCCATGGGCCCGCTCGGCGCGATAGGCCTCACGACCCCCGTGACGGCTCACCTCACGCGAGACCACCGACGCGTCCCGGCCGATCCGGACCGCGATGTCCCTGAACTCCAACGACTCCGCCAGACACGGGAGATCTCCTCCCGATCCGCCAACGTCAACATCCTGCGCACGACAGGGAATCCTTCCCCACCGAACACCAAGATCACCTGCTACGACCGCCTGAACCTGCCGAGAGCTATCGACTAAGCCAGAACGACCTTGCCCAATTCCGCTTGAGTCGCGAGCAGACCGTGTTTCGGCAGTACCCGCGCTGTGACGCCGAGAGCACCGGCATGCGGAAGCGCGATCTCAGCCGAGTATCGCCCGGTCGCGACAGGGCGCATTGGAGCGGTCACGACATCACTGAGCTCATCCGCATCACTCACCCGACCAACCACAGCCTGCACCTCGACATCCGACGGATCCAGTCCGGCAAGATCGACTGACGCGTGGACGTGGACGCGATCACCGATCACCGGCGTGTGGCCATCATCAAGGGCCAGCTCACAACTGGTCACCCGGATGTGCGGCCAGGCACCCGCCAGACGCCGCCGATACTCGGCTAGATCCTTTGCCACCCGGAAGCCATCGGACTGCGCGAGAACGCCTGCGGTCGCGGCAGGCGCGTAGTGCGCTTCGACGTACTCCCGGACCATGCGCGACGCCTGCACCTGCGGGCCGAGCGACAACAGCGTGTGCCGAACCATCGACATCCACCGACTGGGCACGCCGCCCTTGTCACGGTCGTAGAAGAGAGGAGCAACCTGTGACCCGAGCAGCTCGTACAGCGCGGCCGCCTCCAGATCATCGCGTCGAACGGGGTCGTTGACGCCGTCCGCGGTCGGGATCGCCCAACCGTTGCTGCCGTCGTAGAACTCGTCCCACCAACCGTCCCGAATGGACAGATTGAGGCCACCATTCAGCGCGGCCTTCATGCCGGAGGTCCCGCACGCCTCCAGCGGCCGCATGGGGTTGTTCAGCCACACGTCGCAGCCCCAGTACAGGTAGCGGGCCATCGACATATCGTAGTCGGGAAGGAAGACGATGCGGTGCCGAACCTGCGCGTCGTCCGCGAACCGGACGATCTGTTGGATCAGCGCCTTGCCACCGTCATCGGCGGGGTGAGACTTGCCCGCGACGACGAGTTGAACAGGTCGTTCCGGGTGCAGCAAGAGGGCACGCAGGCGCTCCGGATCGCGGAGCATCAGCGTGAGCCGCTTGTAGGTCGGGACTCGGCGCGCGAAGCCGACCGTGAGCACGTCCGGATCGAACACGGAGTCGGTCCAGTTCAGCTCAAGCGCGGACGCGCCACGTTGCAACCACGCGGCACGTACCCGGCGACGGACCTCGCCGACCAGGCGCTCACGCAACCCGCACCGCAGCTGCCACAGGTCGGCGTCGTTCATCGCGTCGGCGACGGGCGATCCGTCCTCTTCGGACGGATGACCTTCGCCGAAGGCGGTGGACATCTCCCGGGCGGCCCATGTCGGGCCGTGGACACCGTTAGTCACCGAGGAGATCGGCACCTCGTCGGTGTCGAAGCCGGGCCAGAGGGCGCCGAACATCGAGCGGCTGACAGCGCCGTGCAGTTTCGAGACGCCATTGGCGCGTTGGGCGAGCCGAAGGCCCATGTGCGCCATGTTGAACATGCCCGCGTTGCTCTCGGCGCCAAGCGCCAGGATGCGACGGAGGTCGATCCCGGGAAGGAGGGATTCATCGCCGAAGTAGTGCTGGACCAGGTCCACGGGGAACCTGTCGATGCCCGCTGGAACGGGGGTATGGGTCGTGAACACCGTGCCGGCGCGAACCACGGACATCGCTTGGTCGACGTCTAGGTTGTTGCCGGACACCAGTTCGCGGAGTCGTTCCAGACCGAGGAAGCCCGCGTGGCCCTCGTTGGTGTGGAACACCTCGGGCTGGGGCGTGCCAGTCAGTTCGCAGAAGGTGCGCACGGCTCGGACCCCGCCGATACCGGCAAGGATCTCCTGACGGATCCGGTGATCTTGGTCGCCGCCGTAGAGCCGGTCGGTGACGCTGCGCAGGTCGTCGGAGTTCTCTTCGATGTCGGAGTCAAGCAGCAACAGGGGCACGCGACCGACCTGCGCTTTCCAGATCCGGGCGCGCAGGATGCGCCCACCGGGCATCGCGACGTGGACCAAGATCGGTGCGCCAGAGGGCTCGGCCAGGGGTTCGAGCGGGAGGCCGCTCGGGTCGATGATCGGGTAGTGCTCGACCTGCCAACCATCGAGAGAGAGGGACTGCCTGAAATAGCCAGACCGATACAGCAAGCCGACGCCGATCAACGGCACACCCAGGTCGGAGGCCGCCTTGAGGTGGTCGCCCGCGAGGACGCCGAGACCGCCGGAGTAGTTCGGGAGGGCTTCGGTGACGCCGAACTCCATCGAGAAATAGGCGATGGAAGCCGGGAACCGGGTGCCGTCGAGTTCGTCGCCACGGCGCTGGTACCAGCGCGGCTCCTCCATGTAGCGACGAAGGTCGGCCGAGCTCTCGCGAACTTGGCCGAGGAACCCGCCGTCGGCCGCCAGCCGTTCCAGCCGTTCCGCCGGAACCTGCGCGAGCAGGTGGAGCGGATCGCCTCCGACGCGTTGCCAGATGTCCTGGTCGACGGCTGCGAAGAGGTCCTGGGTGGGCGGGTGCCAGGTCCACCGCAGGTTGGTGGCGAGCGTGCCGAGATCGGCAAGCTGCTCCGGAAGACCGGCACGGACGGTGAATCGGCGTACGGCTCTCACGGAGGACGACCCTAGCGGCCAGGCTGGATCGAGCAAGCCGCCGCAGGGGTCGGCCGCTTGGACATGACGACGCGCCGGGTTCGTTAGCGCAGGTGAGGGGAGGTTTGAACGCCGGAGCGATTGGTGGCAATCGGTCCTGGATGAGCGGATCCGTGGATCGGGCAGGGGCGGGCACGCTCCTCGCTGTGGCGCACGGCCGAGCACTGGACCGAGCGCCGAGGTCCCGAGGTCAGCGGGGAGGCAACGGCGCGGGCAGCTGGTGGCGTGGCGACCAGCGCCGGAGTGCGGAGGCTGAGGCGTCGAGGCCTGGGAACCGGGGGCCGTGTTGGAGCCGGAGACACTGGTGGAGTTCCCCGGGTTTCGGGGCATGAGGCGCCGGGTTCGGGAGTGCAGGTTGAGCGCCGGACGCACAGAGCTGGCCGCTGGCGCACCAGATGCCGGGCGCTGGGCGCGGGTACCGGGTGCCGGAATTGGGGCGCTGGACGCATGGGGCCGGGCACGGGGCACGCGAGGCCCAGGTAACGATCGCTTGGCTGCCGGGCGCTTGGGCTCCGGGCTGTGGGTAGCGGGTGCCGGACGCCGGGGCGCTGAGCACCAGGCGCCGGGTGCCAGGCGCCTGGTTCCGGGCGCTGGGTTCCGGGCGCCGGGTTCCGGGCGCTGAGCACCAGGCGCCGGGTTCCGGGCGCCGGGTTCCGGGCGCCGGGTTCCGGGCGCCGGGTTCCGGGCGCCGGGTTCCGGGCGCCGGGCTCTGGGCGCCGGGCTCTGGGCGCCGGGCTCTGGGCGCCGGGCTCTGGGCGCCGGGCGCTGGGCGCCGGGCTCTGGGTTCCGGGGCGCTGGGCTCTGGATTGCGGGCGCCGGGTGCCAGGCGCCTGGTTCGGGCGCTGGGTTCCGCGCGCCGGGCGCCGGGCGCCGGGCGCTGGGCGCTGGGCGCCGGGCTCTGGGCTCTGGGCTCTGGGCTCTGGATTGCGGGTGCTGGACGCCGGGCGCCGGACGCCGGGTTTCGGGTTCGCGTTTCGGTTTCGGGTTTCGGGTTCGGGTGCTGGGAAGGGGTGTGGGCAGGGGCTGGGGTGGGGATGTGGTGTTCGTTGCGTGGGGCTGGATCGAGCAAGGCAGACTGAGAGGAGGCAGCCGAAGACGAGAGGAGCCTGACCGGTGAGCGGTCGGCTGGGTATCGACGATGTCTCCCCGATCGTGGCGTGTGGGCGCTATGCGGCGAAAGGGGTGGTAGGCGAGCACATTCCGGTCCGGGCGACGGTCTGGCGGGAGGGTCACGACGCCGTGGCCGCGACCGTGACGTGGCGGGGGCCGGGAGATCTCAAAGCTCGGCGGACTGGGATGCGGGTCGAGGCCGAGGATCGGTGGGTCGCCGAGATCGTGCCGGACCATCCTGGGCTCTGGACGTATCGGGTGGACGCGTGGGGTGATCCCTGGGCCACCTGGCGGCATTCGGTCGAGGTCAAGGTGGCGGCGGCGCAGGGGGCTGATGAGCTGGCCAATGATCTTGAGACCGGGGCGCGGTTGTTGGAGCGGGTAGCGCGGCGGCCGGATCGTAGTGGTGAGCGGAAGCTGTTGCTGTCCGCGGCGCGGGCGCTGCGGGATGTTGGGGTTCCCTTGCCCGCTCGGATCGCCGAGGCGCTTTCTGAGGCGGTGCAGCGGGTGATGACGACGCACCCGGTGCGGGAGTTGATCACCAAGGGGCGACCCCTCCAGCTTCTCGTCGATCGCAAGGCCGCGCTCTACGGGTCTTGGTACGAGTTCTTTCCGCGGTCGACCGGTGGGGTGGACGCGGACGGGCGGGCCGTTCATGGAACGTTCCGGACCGCCGAGAAGGAGCTTGAGCGGGCGGCGGACATGGGGTTCGACATCGTCTACCTGCCGCCCATTCACCCCATTGGCGCGGTCAATCGGAAGGGGCCGAACAACAGCGTCCGCTCCGAGCCGGGGGATGTCGGGTCCACGTGGGCGATCGGGTCGGTCGAGGGTGGGCATGACGCGATCCATCCGGAGTTGGGGACGTTCGCGGATTTCGACGCGTTCGTGGCGCGGGCCAAGGAACTCGATCTGGAGGTCGCACTCGATTTCGCGCTGCAGTGTGCGCCGGATCATCCTTGGGTGAAGGAGCATCCGGAGTGGTTCACGACTCGGCCGGATGGGTCTATCGCCTATGCCGAGAATCCGCCCAAGAAGTATCAGGACATCTATCCGGTCAACTTCGACAATGACCCCGAGGGGCTTTACGCGGAGATCCTGCGGGTGATCTTGCTCTGGGTGGAGCACGGCGTGCGGGTGTTCCGGGTCGACAACCCGCACACCAAGCCGCCGGACTTCTGGGAGTGGTTGATCAAGCGGGTGAAGGATGTGGCGCCGGATGTGTTGTTCCTGTCCGAGGCGTTCACGCGGCCGGCTCGGCTTTACGGGCTCGCGCGGCTGGGGTTCACCCAGTCCTACACGTATTTCACCTGGCGGACCGGCAAGCAGGAGTTGATCGACTTCGGGGTCGACCTGGTCGAGCACGCCGATGAGGCTCGTCCGAATCTCTTCGTCAACACCCCGGACATCCTGCACGCGTCCCTGCAGCACGGCGGGCCCGCGATGTTCGCGATCCGGGCGGCGCTGGCCGCGACGATGGCGCCGACCTGGGGTGTCTACTCCGGCTTCGAGCTGTACGAGCACGAGGCCGTCCGCGAGGGCAGCGAGGAGTACCTCGACTCCGAGAAGTACCAACTCCGGCCCCGCGACTACGCCAGGGCGATGGCCGACGGCCGGTCGCTGCAGCCGTGGATCACCCGGCTCAACGCCATCCGTCGGACCCACCCCGCGCTGCAGCAGCTGCGGACGCTGCGGTTCCACCACGTGGACAACGACGCGCTGATCGCCTACTCCAAGGTCGACCCCGCGACCGGCGACATCGTGGTCACCGTGGTCACCCTCGACCCGGACGCCACCCAGCAGGGCACGCTGTGGCTCGACCTCGGCGCGATCGGGCTGGACCCGCACCGCACCTACGCCGCCCACGACGAGGTGTCGGGGCAGACGTGGCAATGGGGGTCGGCGAACTATGTCCGGCTCGACCCGTGGCAGGCGGTCGCGCACATCGTCCACCTCAGGCGGTGACGATCAGCGCGCATGGATGACCCTCGTTGGTGGTAACGCCTCATCAGGCGCAGGCGCTGACCAGGCGCTCCGTTCGTGGTACGCATTGTCGAACGGCGACTATCACGAGGGCGACAGCATGACGGTTCATGACGCGACGGCACCGGACGCGGCACTCGGCCTTGAGGGCATCCCGCACACGGGCGAGACGATGACCGACGACGGGCATCTCGTCGAGCCGCAAGCCGAGGACTTCCGACATGCGCGCACGGTCCCGACCGACCTGCACTGGTACAAGAGCGCCGTCTTCTACGAGGTCCTCTGTCGCGCCTTCAACGACTCCGACGGCGACGGCACGGGCGACCTGCGCGGGCTGGCCGACAAGCTGGACTACCTGGCCTGGCTCGGCGTCGACTGCCTGTGGCTGCCGCCGTTCTACGCCTCGCCGCTGCGCGACGGCGGCTACGACATCAGCGATTTCCGCGCGGTGCTGCCCGAGTTCGGCACCGTCGACGACTTCGTCTATCTGCTCGACCAGGCCCACCAGCGCGGCATCCGGGTGATCACCGACCTTGTGCTCAACCACACGAGCGACGCGCACCCGTGGTTCCAGGAGTCCCGCCAGCACCCCGACGGCCCGTACGGCGACTATTACGTGTGGTCTGACACCGATGAGGCCTATGCCGACGCGCGGGTCATCTTCGTTGACACCGAGACGTCGAACTGGACCTACGACCCGGTCCGCGGCCAGTTCTATTGGCATCGGTTCTTCTCCCACCAGCCCGACCTCAACTACGAGAACCCCGAGGTCGCCGAGGCGATGCTCGACGTGCTGCGGTTCTGGCTGGACATCGGCATCGACGGCTTCCGCCTCGATGCCGTGCCCTACCTGTTCGAGGAGGAAGGCACCAACTGCGAGAACCTTCCGCGCACGCACGAGTTCCTCAAGCGCTGTCGCAAGGTCGTCGACGACGAATACCCTGGACGGGTGTTGCTGGCCGAGGCGAACCAGTGGCCCGCCGACGTGGTCGCGTACTTCGGTGAAGACGACGGCGACGAGTGCCACATGGCGTTCCATTTCCCGTTGATGCCGCGGATCTTCATGGCTGTGCGTCGGGAGTCGCGGTTCCCGATCTCGGAGATCCTGGCCCAGACACCGGCGATCCCGGCGGGTGCCCAGTGGGGCATCTTTCTGCGCAACCACGACGAGCTGACCTTGGAGATGGTCACCGACGAGGAGCGCGACTACATGTACGCCGAGTACGCCAAGGACCCGCGGATGAAGGCCAACATCGGCATCCGCAGACGCCTGGCGCCGCTGCTGGACAACGACAGCAACCAGATGGAGCTGTTCACCGCCCTGCTGCTGTCGCTGCCCGGCTCGCCGGTGCTGTACTACGGCGACGAGATCGGCATGGGCGACAACATCTGGCTCGGCGACCGCGACGCGGTCCGCACGCCGATGCAGTGGTCACCGGACCGCAACGCGGGCTTCTCCCGCTGCGACCCCGCCCGCCTCTACCTGCCCGCGATCGCCGACCCCGTCTACGGCTTCCAAGCCGTCAACGTCGAAGCGCAGATGAACAACACCAGCTCCCTGCTGCACTGGACCCGCCGAATGCTCCAGGTCCGCAAGGAGCACCACGCGTTCGGCATGGGCGACTTCACCGAGTTGGGCGCGTCCAACCCGAGCGTCCTGGCCTATCTGCGCCGACATGAGAACGACACGGTGATCTGCGTGAACAACCTGTCCCGTTTCCCCCAGCCGGTGGAACTGCACCTGGCCGACCACGCGGGCTGGGTCCCGATCGAGCTGACCGGCGGCGTCCGATTCCCGCCGATCGGCGAGCTGCCCTACCTGCTGACCCTTCCCGGCCACGGGTTCTACTGGTTCCAGCTCACCCCCGAGGAGGGCGAAGGACCGTGAGCACCCGTCCCCAGCACGCCGTCGAGTCCCTTGCCGACGACCTGCGCGCGTGGCTGCCCACGCAGCGCTGGTTCGCCGCCAAGGGCGCCGAGGTGGCCGACGTGCGCGTCGACCGTGCGGCGATGCTGGCCCCCGGACTGATCCACGCGCTCGTCGACGCCGACGGCGACCTCTACCAGGTGCTCCTCGGCGTCCAGGACGACGTGCCCGACGGTCCGGTGATCGGCAGAATCGGGCAGTCCTACGCCTTCGACGCGACACAGGACTCCGATCTGATGGCCGTGCTGCTGGGGCTGCTCGCCGAGGGGCGCACGGAGGCAGGCGTGCGCTGGACGCCGGAGACCGAGCTGGTCACGGGGCTGCGCGCGCGGCCGATCGGGGTGGAGCAGAGCAACACCTCGATCGTCTTCGGCTTCCACTACATCCTCAAACTGTTTCGCAGGCCCGCCGCATCGCCCAACCGGGATGTCGAGCTGCACCGGGCGCTGCACCGCGTCGGCAGCGCGCAGGTCGCCGACCCGGTCGGCGTGGTGGAGACCGACGACCTGGTGCTCGGGTTCGCCCAGCGGTACCTGGCCGACGCCGCCGAAGGGTGGGCCACTGCGACGGCGAGTGTGCGGGACCTGCTCGCCGAGGGGGATCTGCACGCGGGCGAGGTCGGCGGCGACTTCGCGGGCGAGTCCTCTCGGCTGGGCGCGGCGGTGGCGCAGGTGCACGTCGACCTGGCCGCGGCGCTGGGCACCGAGGTCGTGCCCACTGACCGGTTCGGCCGCGCGGTCGAGGCGATGCACGGCAGGCTGGACGCCGTGCTGGCCGCGGTCCCGGCCCTGGCCGAGCACGAGTCCATGCTCCGCGAGGCCTTCGACGCGGTCCGCGCGCTGCCCGGCGGCGTCCATGTCCAGCAGATCCACGGCGACCTGCACCTGGGCCAGGTCCTGCGCACCGCCGCGGGCTGGGTGCTGATCGACTTCGAGGGCGAGCCCGCGGCCCCGGTCGAGGAGCGGATGACGCCCAGGTCGCCGCTGCGGGACGTGGCGGGGATGCTCCGGTCGTTCGACTACGCGGCCTGGCAGCTGCTCGGTTCCGACGACGACCACCAGCGCGCCACCCGGGCGGCGGAGTGGAGCGACCGCAATCGTGCGTCGTTCTGCGAGGGCTACGGCTCGGTCGCGGGCGCCGACCCACGCGACAGCGCGGTGCTGCTGCGGGCGTTCGAACTGGACAAAGCGGTCTATGAGGTCGCCTACGAGCACCGCAACCGGCCGGAGTGGGTTCGGGTACCGCTCGCCGCGTTGCGCAGAGCGTGAGGTTTCGGGCGGGGCCGATCGTGGCTAACCTGATCGACAGGGAACAAACGCGACGAACTGGATCGAGGTGGCCTGCATGCGGATCTCGGATGTGTTGCGTGGCAAGGGCGCGGATGTGGCCACCGTTGATCCGGGCACCACAGTCGCCGGGTTGATCAGAGCGCTCGCCCAGCACAACGTCGGCGCGCTGGTGGTGGTCGACGGCGATGCGGTCGTCGGGATCGTCTCCGAGCGCGACATCGTGCGCAGGCTCGACGAACGCGGCGGTGATCTGCTCAACGCCACCGTCGCCGACATCATGACCGCCGAGGTCGTCACGTGCGGCCCGGAGGACAGCGTCGACAGCCTCGCCGCGACGATGACCGAGCGCCGGATCCGGCACATGCCGGTGGTCGTCAACGGCAAGCTCACCGGCATCGTCAGCATCGGCGACGTTGTCAAGGTTCGGATCAGTCAGCTGGAGACCGACCGAGATCAACTGCAGTCCTACATCGCCCAAGGGTGAGACTTCTTGGTTTCTGAGATCGAGCGCCTGCTCGCGGGTGCCCACCACGATCCCCATTCGGTCCTCGGTGTCCACCCGGACCCGGGCGGATCCGGTGGGGGCGTGGTGCGGACCCTGCGGCCACACGCCAAGGGCGTGACCGCGCTCGTCGGGCCAGACCGCTTCGACCTCGACCACCTGGGCGGTGGGCTGTTCGAGTCGACGCTGCCCGCGGTGCCGGAGGAGTACCGGCTGGAGATCGACTACGGCTCGGGCACCGAGGTCGTCGACGACCCGTATCGGTGGCTGCCGACGCTGGGCGAGCTGGATCTGCACTTGTTCGGCGAGGGCAGGCACGAGCGGCTGTGGGAGGTCGTGGGGGCGCACGTGCGCACCTACGACACCCCGTCCGGGCCGGTCAGCGGCACATCCTTCGCGGTATGGGCGCCCAGCGCGCAAGGCGTGCGGGTGTGCGGCGACTTCGACGGCTGGGACGGCCGCGCCACGCCGCTGCGGTCGCTGGGCTCGTCGGGGGTGTGGGAGCTGTTCGTGCCCGGTGTCGGACCCGGCACGCGCTACAAGTTCCGCATCCACGCCGCCGACGGTTCGTGGCACGAGAAGGCCGACCCGATGGCGTTCGCCACCGAGGTGCCGCCCGCGACCGCGTCCGTTGTGTCCACTTCGGACTACGAGTGGGGCGACGCGGACTGGCTGGCCCGCCGCGACGCGACCGACTGGACCCGCGCGCCGATGAGCGTGTACGAGGTGCACCTGGGCTCCTGGCGGCAGGGTCTCGGCTACCGCGAACTGGCCGACCAGCTGGGTGACTATCTCGCCGGGCACAACTTCACCCACGTGGAGCTGCTGCCGGTCGCGGAGCACCCGTTCGGCGGGTCGTGGGGGTACCAGGTCACGTCGTACTACGCGCCGACCGCGCGGTTCGGCTCCCCCGACGAGTTCCGCTACTTCGTCGACGCGCTGCACGAGCGCGGCATCGGCGTGCTGGTCGACTGGGTGCCCGCGCACTTCCCTCGCGACGCGTGGGCGCTGGCCCGCTTCGACGGCGGCCCGCTCTACGAGCACGGCGACCCCCGCCGCGGTGAACAGCCGGACTGGGGCACCCTGGTGTTCGACTTCGGCAGGCCCGAGGTCCGCAACTTCCTCGTCGCGAACGCGCTGTTCTGGATCGAGGAGTTCCACGTCGACGGCCTGCGGGTCGACGCCGTCGCCTCCATGCTCTACCTCGACTACTCGCGCAACGAGGGCGAGTGGCTGCCCAACGTGCACGGCGGCCGGGAGAACCTGGACGCGGTCAAGTTCCTCCAGGAACTCAACGCCACCGTCTACAAACATCACCCCGGCACCGTGATGATCGCCGAGGAGTCGACGGCATGGCCGGGGGTCACCCGGCCGACCCACCTCGGCGGGCTCGGGTTCGGCTTCAAGTGGAACATGGGCTGGATGCACGACACGCTCAGCTACACGGGCCACGATCCGGTGCACCGCTCGTATCACCACAACGAGTTGACCTTCTCGCTTATGTACGCGTGGAGTGAGAACTTCGTCCTGCCCCTGTCCCACGACGAGGTGGTGCACGGCAAGGGCTCGCTGTGGACCCGGATGCCCGGCGACGACTGGAACAAGGCCGCGGGACTGCGGGAGCTGCTGGCCTACATGTGGGCCCACCCCGGCAAGCAGCTGTTGTTCATGGGCGGCGAGTTCGGGCAGGTCCGCGAGTGGTCGGAGGGCCGGTCACTGGACTGGGAACTGATCGACGACCCGCTGCACCGCGGGGTGAAGTCGCTGGTGGCCGACCTGAACGCCGTCTACCGCGACAGCCCGGCGCTTTACGGCGACGACACCAGCCCGGACGGCTTCTCGTGGATCGACGCCAACGACTCGGCGGGCAACGTGATCAGCTTCGCGCGACGGGCCGACGGGCACGAGCTGGTGTGCGTGGCCAACTTCGCTGGGGCGCCACACCACGACTACCGGGTCGGACTACCGCGGCCGGGACGGTGGCGGGAGGTGCTCAACACCGACGCCGCGAGCTACGGCGGGTCGGGCGTGGGCAACTTCGGCGGGGTGGACGCCGAGAACGTGCCGTGGCACGGCAGGCCGTCCTCCGCCCTGCTGCACCTGCCTCCCCAAGGCGTCCTCTGGCTCACCCCAGCCTGACCACGTCGCCCGCCCTCCCCGGGGCCCGCCCCCTGCCTCACCCAGCCTGACCACGTCGCCCGGCCTCCCCACCCCCGCCCTCCACCCCACTCGCACCATCGTTCAACAATTCTACGCGTGAACAGTAGGATTGTTGGACAATGAGACAATGAGTGTTGTGGCCCGCCGATGAGCGGCCTGCGGCACACTGGACCCGTGCGCTCCCCGCTTGGTCACCGTCTTCGGCTCCTGCCCGCGCTCGTGTTGGCCGTGGTCGTGGCGGCCTGCACGACCACCGTTCCCGGCACCCCGATCGGCCAGGGCTCGGTCGTCTCCCGCGACGAGCCCGGCGACCCCGGCGGCGTCGACCCGTCGTTCGTCGAGAACACCGACAACGGCGAGATCGACCGGCTGGCCGCGACCGTCATCACCGACGTGCGCACCTACTGGGAGCAAACCTTCCCCGGCACCTTCGGCAAGGAGTTCAGCGACCTCAAAGGCGGCTACTTCTCCGTCGACACCTCCGACGCCGAGAGCGACGCGCCGCCCTGTGCCGACCGAGCCAACGACGTCGAGGGCAACGCCTTCTACTGCCCGACCGCCGACATCATCGCGTGGGACCGGGCCGCGCTGCTGCCGGTACTGCGCGACCGGTTCGGCGAGGCCGCGGTCATGCTCGTTTTGGCCCACGAGTTCGGCCACGCCGTGCAGAACCGCACCGGCGCCGGGCTCGAACAGCGCAAAGAGAACCCGAAGCGGTTCCCGACGATCCTGATCGAGGCGATGGCCGACTGCTACGCGGGCTCGTTCGTCCGCTGGGTCGCCGACGGCAAGTCCCAGCACCTCAACATCGCCAAGGAGCGGCTGGACTCGGCGCTGGAGTCGCTGATCAGCTTCCGCGACCCGATCGGCACCGAGCAGACCGACCGCGGCGCGCACGGCGACGCCTTCGACCGGGTGTCGGCCTTCCAGGACGGCTACGAGAAAGGCGTCGACCTGTGCGCGAAGATGACCGTCGACAACCGGACCTTCACCCTGAGCGGCTTCATCGACGCCGGTGACCAGGCCCGCGGCGGCAACCTGCGGTTCGAGCAGATCGTCGACTCGATCTCGCCGAAGCTCAACGAGTACTTCGCGGCGCTGATGACCAAGTCGGGCAAGACCTGGACCGAGCCGAAGATCAGCACCGTCGGCCAGGTCCCGCAGTGCGGCGGCGGCAAACAGGGCCCGGTCGCCTATTGCCCGGACGGCGGACGCGTCGAGGTGGACAACAAGAAGGAAATGCCCAAGATCCACGCCGACATCGGCGACTACGCCACCGGCGCCCTCATCGCGAGCCGGTTCGGGATCGCCGCGCTGGCCATCGCGGGCAAGCCGACCGACGGCGCGCAGGCACAGAAGTCGGCGGTCTGCCTGGCGGGCTCGTTCACCGGCTCACTGTTCGCCGCCGAGCAGCGGTTCCTGTCCCCCGGCGACCTCGACGAGGCCGTGCAGGTCCTCCTCGACTACGACTACGCCGCCCGCGACGCCAAGGGCGACGCGATCGACGCGGGCTTCGACCGGGTCACCGCGTTCCGCGACGGGTTCACCCAGGGTGGGGAGAAGTGCGGTCTGACCTGAGATGACCGGATCGGCGCACGGTGATCCGGACTCGGCAGTAGGGTGCGACCAGACAAACGGGTGGGAGTGAACGTGCGGATCAGGATCGCGGCGACGCTGGCGGCTGCGGCCATGCTGGCCACGCAGCTCGGTGCTTGCGGCAAGACCATCACCGGCACCCCCCGGGCCGTCGGCGACATCGACGCGGGCACCGCGGCGGGCATCCCGATCGACAACTCCAAGCCCAGCGGACCGAAACAGGGCGTGCCCGACGGAAGCCTGAACGTCGAGAACGCCGACAACGGCGAGATGGACAAGCTGGCGATCAACGCGCTGTCCGACGTCTACGACTACTGGGCCGAGCAGATGCCCGCCGAGTTCGACGGCCAGAAGTTCGAGCCGCTCAAGCGCCTGGTGTCCTACGACTCCAACGGCACGGCCATGAAGATCTGCAACGCGTCGACGGCGAAGTCGGTCAACGCGTTCTACTGCAGCCTTGATGACAGCGTGTCCTGGGACCGCGGTGTGCTGCTGCCGATGCTGAACAAGCAGTTCGGCCCGATGTCGGTGGTCGCCGTGCTCGCCCACGAGATGGGCCACGCGGTGCAGTTCCGCCTCGGCAAGAAGAGCAACATCAGCCAGGCCACGCCCACGATCGTCAAGGAACAGCAGGCCGACTGCTACACGGGCGCGTTCTTCCGGCACGTCGCCGAGGGCAAGTCCAAGCACTTCGAGATCAACGTCGGCAAGGGCCTCAACCAGGTACTCGCCACCATGTTCTTCATCCGCGACCCGGCGGGCCTCTCGGCCAACAAGCAGGGCGCGCACGGCTTGGCGTTCGACCGCGTGTTCGCGTTCCAGGCGGGCTTCACCGAGGGCCCCCGCCGCTGCGCGAAGATGGATCCGGACGAGATCAACAGCCGGATCGCGGAGAAGGAGCGCAACACCCAGGACGAGCAGGCGGGCGGCCAGGCCGACGTCACCGACAAGAAGAACCTGGGCCTGCTGCGCAAGAGCCTGGACGAGGCCTTCAAGCGCACCGGCGCTGCTCCACCGGAAATCAAGGACAACGGGGCGAAATGTGCTGACGGCTCGTCGACGCCGCCTGCGACTTATTGCGCGGAAGAGAACATCGTCTCGATTGATCTCGGCGCGTTGAAGAAGATCGCGACGCCGCCGAAGCGCGGTCAGGAACCGGGTGAGGATGGCAACGGTATCGGCGACTTCGCGGCGTTCGCCGAAATCGCGTCACGGTATTCGTTGGCGATTCAGAAGTCGGTGGGCGTTTCTTTGGAGGGCGAGAAGACGGGGCTGCGCACCGCCTGCCTTACCGGAGCTTGGTCCGCTTTCACCGTCGACAAGGTGCCGAGCGACGGTGACGGTGGATTGCACATCGCGGTCGGGGACTTGGACGAAGCGGTGGCGGAGCTACTACAGGACACCAGCCTTATCGCCGCCGACGTGAAGGGCGTGCAGATCCCGTCGGGCTTCGCCCGGGTGGAAGCGTTCCGAGTCGGCTACTTCGACGGCGACAAAGGCTGCGCGACCCAGTTCAGCTAGCCCAAACGCAACGGGCCGAACCCAACGGCCTGTTTGGGTGGTTCGCCTTGATTTGGGGTAAATGGGCCTAAACTTTCGGCGCGGGTGGGCTTCACCTCGCCCACCTTTTTAGCCCGCGCAGGCCCATTTGAGGGGCCCCAAATCAAGGCGAACCACCCAAACAGGCGCCCAAGAGACCAAGCCGGGCGACTTAGTACAAGGCGCTGGCTAGGTCTCGGCGGGCCTTGGCAACGCGTGGGTCATCTGCTGCGAACAGGTCGAATAGCGACACCAGGTGTGTGCGTGCCTTGTCTCGGTCCTCACCCGCTGTGCGGCGGACAGTGTTGATCAGTCGGGTGAAGGCGGCCTCGATCTGTTGGCCTGCCAGCTCCAGGTCGGCTGCGGCGACCTGGGCGTCGACATCATCCGGGGACGTGTCGGCGCGGACGATCACCGATGGGTCGGTCGCCTCGGTGCGGGCGAGGAATTCGACCTGGGCCAGGGCTGCCTTGGCTTCCTCGTTGCCGGGTTCAGCGTCGAGGATGGACTGGTAAGCGGCGGCCGCGGCCGTGTAGTCGCCCTGTTCGAAGGCGGTTTCGGCGGCGACGAAGCGCTCGTCCTCCGGCTCCGGCTCCGGCTCGGCGGCCCCCTCGGGGGCCGACTCCTCGGCGGCGCGGATGGCGGGCATGCGGTCGCGGAGGGCGTCGAGCAGGCCGTCGATCCACTGGCGCAGGCGCGGCTCGGGCGGGACCTCCGCGAACGCCTCCACCGGCTGCCCGGCGGCGATGGCGACGACCATCGGCACGGATTGCGCGCCGAAGAGCTGGGCGATGCGGGGGCTGGTCTCGACGTCGACCTTGCCGAACCGCCACGCGCCGTTGTATTCGGCGGCGAGGCGGTCGAGCAGGGTGAGCAGTTGCTGGGACTGGGCCGACCAGCTCGCGTGCAGCGCGACCAGGACGGGGACCTCCATCGAGCGTTCGACGACCTCGACCTGGAAGGAGGCTTCGGTCACGTCGGTGGAGAACGCGCTGGTCGGCGCGGGCGCGGCACCGGCGGGCGCCTTGGCGGTGGTCTCCGCCCTGGCCTTGAGCGCGGACAGGTCGACGGCCCTGGAGAGGGCGGCAGACAGGGCGGCGGTCTGGCGTGGATCTGGCCTAGTCACAGTGTCATCCTGGCATGGTCGTTTCGGCGACGTCCCGGCTCCCGGCCATCTCGGCCAGCGCGGCCGTCGGGTTCAGGCCCATCGGGTTGCGGCGCATGACCTCGTTCTGCTCGCTGAGCCGCAGTGACAGCGGCGCGAGGAGCTCGACCAGCCGGGCCGTGCCCTGCTCCCCTAGCTCGGCCCACGGGGCCACGGCAGCCTCGTCGGTCAAGTCCTCGACGGTCTCGCGCAGTTCGCGGCCTTCGTCGGACAGGGTTCCGTCGGAGCTCAGCAGGCCGCGCTCGCGCAGGCGCTCATCGGCGGCGTTCCATTCGTCCTCGGGCCACTTGCGGGCCGCGCGCAGGTACTCGCCGGGCAGGTTCTTTTCGGCGCCGAACAGCACCAGGGCCTCGCACGGGTCCAGGCCCGCGGTCACCAGCGCGGCCACGTGGCCGTCGCCGCGGGACTCGCGCAAAGTGGTGGTGACCTGCCACAGGGCCAGGTGCGGCTCGGCGGGCAGGTCGAGCGCGGCGTTGGCCGCGCCCAGTGCGCGACCGGCGGTGGGCACCCAGGGGGCCAGGGCGCGGGCGATGTCGGCGGCCTCGGCGATGTCCTGGCCGGTCACGGCGTCGTCGCCCAGCATCCGGCGCAGAGCGCCGTCGACCCCCGCCAGCCGCGCGCGCAGGAACTCCTCCGGCGTGGCGACGTCCCACGCCTCGGGCAGCGCGCGCTCGACCATCGACGGGTGGAAGTTGTAGAACAGGCTGGTCACCAGCCACGCGGGAGCGGCGCCCAGCGGCGCGGCGCGCATCCCGAAGTAGCCCATCCACCGGCCTTTGCACCCCAGTGCGTCGGTCTCGGCGATCGATTCCGGGGTGAAGTAGGTGACGTCGTGGTACGGCTCGAAACACAGCCACAAGCGGCGCGGGTCCATACCGGAATCCTACGAGCGCGTCTGAGAACTGGCGTGCGTGAGAGTCGTGATCGAGATGGCCCCTGGCGGTGCGGCCGGATCGTCCGCATACCGGAGTTGTCTGTGGGCGTATCCGGCCGTGCCGCCAGGGGCCATCTCGGCGCGGCTATCGCGTGCGCCAGTTCTCAGACGCGCTCTAAGAGTCCGAGAGGTAGCGCTCGACCCTTTCCACCTTCGCGGTGAGTTGACCCGTGTGGCCGGGCCGGATGTCGGCCTTCAGGACGAGCCCGACGCGCGGGAAGTTCTCCAGCAGGACGTCGGTGGCCTTCTTGACCACGGCCATCACCTCGTCCCACTCGCCTTCGACGGTGGTGAACATGGCTGTGGTCTCGTTCGGCAGGCCGGACTCGCGCACGACCCGCACCGCCGCGGCGACGGCCTCGCCGACGTTCTCGGACTCCCCGCCAAGCGGGCTGACACTGAAGGCGACGAGCACGGTCACTCCTTCGGATCGGCGTTCCTCGGGGCACACTAGCCAGGTGGCCGACCACTGGGTGCTGCATGTCGACCTCGACCAGTTCATCGCGGCGGTCGAGGTGCTGCGCAGGCCTGAGCTGCGCGGCCTGCCGGTGGTGGTCGGCGGCCGCGGCGACCCGACCGAGCGCGCGGTGGTGGCGACGGCGTCGTATGAGGCGCGCGCGTTCGGGGTGCGGTCGGGGCTGCCGATGAAACTGGCGGTCAAGCGCTGCCCGGACGCGGTGTTCCTGCCCAGCGACCCCGACGCCTACACCGCCGCGTCCGCCGAGGTGATGGCGGCGCTGCGGGAGTTCGACGCGGTGGTCGAGGTGCTGGGCTGGGACGAGGCGTTCCTCGGCGTCGAGACCGACGATCCCGTCGCGCTCGCCAAGCGGATCCATGACGCGGTGCTGGAGCGCACGGCGCTGCACTGCTCGGTCGGCATCGGCGACAACCGGCTGCGCGCGAAGCTGGCCACCGATTTCGGCAAACCGGCAGGCGTGTTCCAACTCACCAAGGACAACTGGTTCACGGTGATGGGTGACCGCCCCACCGACGCCCTGTGGGGCATCGGCACCAAGACCGGCCGCAAGCTCGCCGAGTTGGGCCTGACCACGGTGCGTGAGTTGGCGGCGGCCGACCCGGACGCGCTGGCGGCGCGGATGGGTCCCACGATCGGCCCGTGGCTGCACACCCTGGGCCTGGGCGCGGGGTCCGCGCAGGTGACCGACACGCCGTGGGTGGCCCGCTCGCACAGCCGGGAAACCACCTTCCAGCAGGACCTCACCGAACCCGACGACCTGCGCGCGGCGATCGTGCGGCTGGTCGGGCAGCTCATGGCCGACGTCGACCGCGAGGACCGGCCGGTGATCCGGGTCGGGGTCAAGGCGCGGTTCGCGCCGTTCTTCACCAAGAGCCGCAGCGTGACCTTGCCCGGCCCGACGAGCGTGGCGGCCGAGATCGAGGCCGCGGCGCTGGTCGCGCTCGGCCGGTTCGAGCTGGACCGGCCGGTGCGGCTGCTGGGTGTGCGGGCCGAGTTCGAGCCGCCCGCGGCGGGCTACTGAGCGGCTCAGGCCCGTTCCTGGCTGGTAACTTGCTGGTCATGAGGCCGCGTACGTTGCCATTCGACCCGATCGCCAAGGCCGCGGAGCTGTGGCGGGAGCGGATCGGCGACTCGACGACCATGGCGGCGGTGACGAGCGTCATGCGCGTGCAGCAGATCCTGCAGTCCGCTGTGGACGGAGCGCTCAAGCCGCACGGCCTGACGTTCGCCCGGTACGAGGCCCTGGTGCTGCTGACCTTCTCCTCGCGCGGCAGCCTGCCGATGCGGGTGATGGGTGAGCGGCTGCAGCTGCACCCGACGAGTGTGACGAACATCGTCGACCGCTTGGAGGCCGACGGCCTGGTGCGCCGGACGCCGCACCCGACCGACCGCCGTACCACCCTCGCGGAGATCACCGAGGCCGGGCGCGAGCTGCGCGCCCAGGCCACGGCCGCGGTGACCGCTGTCGACTTCGGCCTGAACGGGCTCACAGACCGCCAGACCGGCCAGCTCACGGACCTTCTCGCGAAGGTACGCAAGGCGGCAGGCGACTTTCAGGATTAGATGGTGCGTCGCGCCGCGATCGGGTCGAGTTTGCCGGTGCGCAGCACCCAGCGCTCGAAGACGACCGTGGCCAGCGGCGGGATGCTCGACACGAGCGCCCAGCCCGTGGTCCACACGTCCCAGCGCTGCTGCCGCGCGGTGAACGCGGTCACCACCAGGTAGACGACGAACACGACACCGTGGATGGGCCCGAAGACCTTCACCCCGAGGTCGCCCAAGTCGGTGGCGTACTTGAAGAACATGCCGACGAGAAGGCCGAGCCAGGAGAAGGCCTCAGCGATGGCGACGGCGCGGAACCGGGTGGCGGTGTCGAACATGGCTCCAGTGTGGAGCGTGAGCGCGCTCACGCCCCACCTGGGTGCCTTGTGAACACAGTGAAATCGGGCGGTAACTCAGGCGTCTTCCCAGGTGAAAACCTTCGCGGCGATGAACCCGACGACCAGGGTGAAGCCGATCAGGACCGCGCACGGAACCAGCATCGCCGCGACCGATTTCCCACGGACCAGGAAGTCCATCATCCCGTCGTTCATGTGCCGCAACGGAAAGATCTTCGACACCGCCTGCAGCCACGGCGGCGCGGCGTCGATGGGGAAGAATGTGCCCGACAGGAAGGCCATGGGCAGCACGACGATGTTCGCCGCGCCCGTGGCCGCTTCCTCGGTCTTGGTGAACGCGCCGATGAGCATGCCGATGGCGAAGAAGGCCAGGATTCCGCTCAGGAACACGGGAATCGACAGCCACCACGTGCCCGAGAGCCGCAAGCCGAACACGGGCAGCAACGCCACCCCGACGAAGACGAACGCCTGCGCGATGGCGACTCCGATGGTGACGCTCAACCGCGAGCTGAGCACGGTCGTCGGCGTGACCGGGGCCAGCCGCAGCCTGCGCAGCACCTGCTTGCGCCGCCAGTTCACCATCGTCAGCGCGGCGCCGAAGACGGCGGTGACCGCGATGCCCCAGGACAGGATGCCCGGGGTCAGGTACTGGATCGGCTTGAGCGAGGCGTCCTCGACCTGCTCGGCGCTGAACTGGAAGCGCGCGGGCTGGCCGGTGGCACGGACGTTCAGCTCCTGGGTGACGCCCGCGACGATGCCCCGCACCAAGCCAGCCTGGGCCTGGTCGCTGGCGGCGAAGCGCAGGGACACCTTGTTGCCGGTGGCCTCGACCAGACCGGGCAGGTCACCGTCGCGGACCTTCCGCACGCCAGCGTCGAGGGAGTCGAAGCGCTCCAATTCGACGGCGCCCGACTGTTCCAGGACGGCAAGCACCGGGCCGTCGCCGACCGCGCCGATCTTGAGCTTGTCGGTGCCCACGTCGCGGAACAGCAGGCCGAAGACGACCAGGAACATCAGTGGGAAGACGAAGGTGAAGAACAGGGTGGCCTTGTCGCGGACGAAGCCCTTGACCATGGCCACCGAGAGGGACTTGAAGGCGCCGGTCACGCTCGGTACTCCCGTCCGGTCAGGTCGAGGAAGACGTCCTCGAGGGTGGAGGTACGCACCTGAAGGCCGTCGAGCGTGCCCCGCTCGGCCAACGCGGACAGCACTGGGGCCGGGGTGCGGGTGGAGATGGTGAGCGACAGCTCGTCCTCATGCGCGGTGTCGGCGCCGATGAGCGCCTGAGCGTCCTCAAGGGACAGTGAACCGCGTTCGAGGATGACGTGGGTGGGCGCGTCGAGGCCGCGCACCAGCGTCGCGGGGGCGTCCATCGCCAGGATGCGGCCGTGGTCCATGATCGCGACGCGATCGCAGAGGATCTCGGCCTCATCGAGGTAGTGCGTGGTGTAGACGATGGTCTTGCCGCGCGCCTGGATCGCCCGCAGGACGTCCCACAGGTTGCGTCGCGCCTGCGGGTCGAGCGCGGCGGTGGGCTCGTCGAGGAACACCACGTCCGGGTCGTGGACGAGCGCGCAGGCGATCGACAGGCGCTGGCGCTGGCCGCCGGACAGCTTGTCCTCGCGGGTGTCGGCCTTGTCGGTCAGCCCGACGAGTTCGAGCATCTCGTCGGCCTTGGCCGGGGCCACGCCGTACAGCGCGCCGAACGTGCGCAGCTGCTCACGGGCAGTCAGCTTCTCGAAGAACGCCGACGCCTGGAGCTGCACGCCCATGCGGGGCAGCAGTGCCTTGTTGCGCGGGAACGGGCTCTCGCCGAGCAGCCGCACGGTGCCGCCGTCGGGCTCGCGCAGGCCCTCCACGATCTCCAGGGTGGTCGTCTTGCCCGCGCCGTTGGGTCCGAGAATGCCGAAGAACTCGCCCTCGGCGACGGTGAACGAGACCCCGTCAACGGCTTTGAGCTCCCCATACGCCTTGCGGATGTCCTCGACCACGATCGCGTCCGTGGTGGCTGTCATGGTCACCAACGTAGTACCGCTCGAACGCGCCGACGACCAGTTTGGTCCGGTCAGACCAGCCTAATTGGACTGTTGGACGCTCTCGATCAGCGAGTCCGCGGCCGTGTAGGGGTCCAGTTCGCCCGACATGACCCGTTTGGCCAGGCCGTCGAGCGCGTCGCCACCGTGGACGTCGGCCAGCCGGGCGCGCAGCGACTCGACCGCGATGGCCTCGATCTCGGTGCGGGCCCGCATCGCTCGCCGCTCCTCAAGCTCACCGTGGGCGACCATCCACTCGCGGTGCGCGTCGATGGCCTCGACGACCTCGGTGATGCCCTCGGCGCGCGCGGCGACGGTCTTGACGATCGGCTGGCGCCAGCTCGCGCCGCGGATCTCCCGGCGTCCCAACGAGATCATGTACTTCAGCTCGCGCACGGTGGTGTCGGCGCCGTCGCGGTCGGCCTTGTTGACCACGAACACGTCGGCGATCTCCAGGATGCCCGCCTTGGCCGCCTGGATGCCGTCACCCATGCCGGGGGCCAGCAGGACCAGCGTCGTGTCCGCGAGGCCGATGACCTCCACTTCGGACTGTCCAACCCCGACAGTCTCGACGAGCACGACGTCGAAGCCAGCCGCGTCGAGCACGCGCAGCGCCTGCGGGGTGGCCCAGGCCATGCCGCCGAGGTGGCCGCGGGTGGCCATGGAGCGGATGAACACGTCCGGATCGGTGGCGTGGTCCTGCATCCGGATGCGGTCGCCGAGCAGCGCGCCGCCGGAGAACGGCGAGGACGGGTCGACGGCGAGCACGCCGACCCGCTTGCCCTGGCCGCGATAGGCGGCGACCAACGCCGAAGTGGTCGTCGACTTGCCGACCCCTGGCGAACCGGTGAGCCCGATGACCTGGGCCCGCCCGCCGAGGGGAGCCAGCGCCGCCGCGACCTCGCGCAGCTGCGGACTGGCGTCCTCGACCAGGGAGATGAGCCGGGCGACCGCGCGCGGCTGTCGCTGCCGCGCGCGGTCGACCAGATCGGCTACGTCGACCTGACGGGCCAAACTCAGGCCTTGGGCACGCTGATGATCAGCGCGTCGCCCTGGCCGCCGCCACCGCACAGCGCGGCCGCGCCGACGCCGCCACCGCGGCGCTTGAGCTCGTAGGCCAGGTGCACGATCAGGCGGGCACCGGAGGCGCCGATCGGGTGACCGAGGGCGATCGCGCCGCCGTTGACGTTGACGATGTCCTCGGAGATGCCCAGCTTCTGGGTGGACACCACGCCGACCGCCGCGAACGCCTCGTTGATCTCGACCAGGTCGAGGTCGGACGCCTCAAGGCCCTGCTTGGCCAGCGCGGCCCTGATCGCGTTGGACGGCTGCTCGTGCAGGCTGGCGTCCGGACCGGCCACGACGCCGTGCGCGCCGATCTCGGCGATCCAGGACAGACCCAGTTCCTCGGCCTTGGCCTTGCTCATGACGACCACCGCGGCGGCGCCGTCGGAGATCTGCGAGGCCGAACCCGCGGTGATGGTGCCGTCGCTGGCGAACGCGGGCCGCAGCTTGCCGAGGGAATCGACGGTGGTGTCGCCCCGCACGCCCTCGTCGGTGTCGAAGACGATCGGGTCGCCCTTGCGCTGCGGGATGCTGACCGGGGCGATCTCGTCGGCGAACACACCGTCGGCGATGGCCTTGGCCGCCTTCTGGTGCGACGCGGCGGAGAACGCGTCCTGCTCCTCGCGGGTCAGGTCGTAGCGGGCGTTGACCTTCTCGGTCGACACACCCATGGCGACCTGGTCGAACGCGCAGAACAGGCCGTCGTAGGCCATGTGGTCCTGCAGGGTGACGTCGCCGTACTTGAAGCCGGAGCGGGACTTCGGCAGCAGGTGCGGGGCCTGGGTCATCGACTCCTGGCCACCGGCCACGATGATGTCGAACTCGCCCGCGCGGATGAGCTGGTCGGCCAGCGCGATGGCGTCGAGGCCGGACAGGCACACCTTGTTGATGGTCAGCGCGGGGACGTCCATCGGGATGCCCGCGGCGACGGCGGCCTGGCGGGCGGGGATCTGGCCCGCGCCCGCGGTCAGGACCTGACCCATGATCGTGTACTGGACCTGTTCGGGCTTGACGCCCGCCTTCTCCAGCGCTGCCTTGATCGCTACTCCGCCGAGCTGTGCCCCGGAGAAGTCCTTCAGCGAACCCAGCAGGCGGCCGATGGGGGTGCGCGCCCCCGCGACGATGACGGTTCCGGACACAGCGGTCTCCTCAGACGTGCGAACGTGCGTTAACTCGGACCTTACTCGCGCTGAACGCCTTCGCCACGTGCGTCTGTGAGTAGCCGCACAGCAAATAGTTACCCGCCGGTAGGCTTGGCGTAAGGTCTACGCATGACTGACGCCATCGCCTCGCACGTCGTAGCCGTCGACCACGTGGGGATCGCCGTCCCCGACCTCGACGCGGCCATCGCCTTCTACCGCGACAACTTCGGCCTCGTCTCCGTGCACGAGGAGACGAACGAGGAGCAGGGCGTCCGCGAGGCCATGCTGCGTGCCCCCGGCGACACCGGCGCGGGCACCGCGATCCAGCTGCTGGCCCCGCTCAACGAGCAGTCGACCATCGCCAAGTTCATCGGCCGCAGCGGCCCCGGCCTGCAGCAGCTGGCCTACCGGGTCGCCGACATCGAGGCCACCGCCGCCGACCTGCGCGCCAAGGGCCTGCGCCTGCTCTACGACGAGCCCAAGCGCGGCACGTCCAACAGCCGGGTCAACTTCGTCCACCCGAAGGACGCCGGTGGCGTGCTCGTCGAGCTTGTGGAACCCGCCGCAGAAGCACACTGACGGCGGGTTCGGACCAGCGTCACAAGCCGTTCGCGGCGAGCCAGGCCGGGTCGGGCTCGATCATCTGCAGGATGTCGAGCACCAGCCCGCCGGGCACGGCCGCGAAGAAGTGCCGCTGACCCCACGGCTCGTCCACACACTCGGCGATGATCTCGGCGCCCGCCTCGCGCAGCCGATCCTCCTCGGCCTTCGCGTCTTCCACCATGAGCGCCAGGAAGGTCCCGGCCACCGAACGCCCACGCAGCGCGGCCGGGGTGGACTCGTGGTCGCTCTGGATGAGGTCGAAGGTGAACGACGGGTCGGATTCGTGCCCGAAGTCGACGTACCACCCAAGGTCGACGGTGACCTTCATGCCCACGTGTGCCACCAGGAAGTCCCGAGCGGTCGCCACGTCGTCGACCAATACCGCCGTCGCGAACTTCGTGAATCGCATACATCCTCCTAATCACTACGTCTGGAGTACTATAGACATAGTGGTTTAGGATCGACAAGTGCGAAAGAACGAGGACCGGCGCCGGGCGCTGGTGGACGCGGCCATCGATGTCCTGGCGGCCGAGGGAGCGCGTGGGCTGACATTCCGGGCAGTCGACACCGCGGCAGGCGTGCCCGCGGGCACCGCGTCGAACTACTTCCCCAGCCGCGACGAACTGCTGAACCAGGTCGGCGCCCATATCCACGTGCGGCTGGCACCCGACCCGGCGGTGGTCGCCAAGACTTTGGCGGCCCCGCGCGACCGCGCCGCCGTCGCGCGGTTCATGCACGACATCCTCGACCGGGTCACCGCCGACCGCGCGGGCTATCTCGCCCTGCTCGAACTGCGCCTGGAGGCCACCCGCCGACCCGACCTGCACCGCTCGTTCACCGCGACCATGCGGGGCCAGCTCGACGACAGCGTCGCGTTCCATGTCGACGCGGGCCTGCCCGGCGACCGCAGGACCGTCGAACTGCTCTACATCGCGATGACGGGCCTGATCGTGGAGTCCCTCACCCTGCCCGACATCCTGAGCGACGCGCGCACGCTCGTCGACGACCTGGTTGACCAGGTCGTCCCCTAACCAGTCTGCTCGACGAGGTTCTTGGCCCACGGCAGCGCGCGTCCGTCGACGTCGCCGGTCAGCTCGACGCCGAGCATCGCCGACAGGCTGGCGCCCAGGTCGACGACGTCGATGTCCGGCAGCCGGGCGCCCGGGGTGAAGGCGGGACCACTGGCCAGCAGCAAGCCGTCCGGCCGGTGGTCCCCGGTGCGCCAGTGAGTGTCGGGTCCGTGGACCATGCCGGTCTTGGGTGACCACACCGTCTCGATCGGGCCGCTGCGGCCCCAATCGATCAGCAGGTCGGGCAGGGTGTCGTCGGACTCGCGGTCGTAGTGGTCGGTCGTGCGGGCCACCGAGCGGACGACCGGTTCGCCGGTCACGACGTTGACCAGCGCGAGCAGGTCCTCGGTCAGCTGGTCGCACACCGACTCGAACTCGGCCCCCGGCCGCACCACACCGTGCGGCTCGCGGCCGACGACGTTGAGGCGGACACCGCCGTAGACGAAGTTGTTCGGGGAGAGGAAGTACCGCTGCCGGGCGCGCTGCTCGGCGGTGGCCCAGTTCGGCACCGCGGGCAGCGGCGACCGGGCGAAGCGCGCGCGCAACCGCGGCAGCGCCGCCTTCGTGACCCGGGAACGCAAGGCCGGAGGCAAGCCGTGGAACGCCCGTTTCGCCAGACGCATCAGTGCGCCGCCGCGCAAACCATCGGTCTGCACCTGGTCCAGCAGGCGCAGGATCTCGTGCAGCAGGTGGCAGCCCTCGTAGCGCGGACCCATGCCGTGGCTGAGCAGCACGAACACGGTCGTGTCCTGGCCTGCCAGCGCGAGGTGCTCGGCGACGGCGTGGTCGAGCCCGCGGTAGAGCGACCGGATCGGGTCCAGCTCGGCGGCGAGGGCGGGGTCGTACTGGCGGTGGGCCGGGTCGTGCAGGTGCCACTGCTGGTGGCCGATGCTGTGCGACTCGCCGTAGACGGTCAGGAACAGGTCCCAGTCGCCCTGCGCCAACAGGTGCGTCGACAGCTGGGTCTTCTGGCCGACACCCGCCACCAGACCATGGGTGAGGGCGCGTTCCTCGGCAGGGGTGCGGTGGTCGCCCTCGCGGTGGACGTAGTCGTCGGGCGCCCAGTCCCGCAGTACGTCCGGCTCGGCGGTCAGGATCGGGGTGAGGCCGAACCGCTCCTCGATCTCCTTGGCCAGCGGCTCCGGCGACGTGCGGAAACCGAAGTGCCGGTCGTGGCACGCGTACTCGCTGACCATCACCCCGTTGATCGGCTTGCCCGCACGGGTGTGCGGGACGTCCAGAACGGCGACGCGCTTGCCCGCGTCGGACAGCGTCTCCCAGAACGGGGTGCCGCGGATGTCGAGCGGACTCGTCAGCCTGCGCTCATAGGTCTTGGTGTCGACTTCCTCCCAGCAGTGGAAGCCGGTGCGCGCCGCGGTCCGCGCCGTGAACAAGCTGCTCCAGAGCGACCCGACGAACAACCCGTACGGGTTGCGGGTGGTCGCCGACGCACTGTGCCCCAAGAGCCGGGCGAACGTCGGCAGCTCACCATCTGCGACGAGCGCGCGAACCGTGTCGGGGTCACACGCGTCGAGGGCGACAACGAGGATCTTGGTCGAGTCACTCACGCTGAGACAGTCTGCCGCGCCCACGGCAGCGGCTGCCCGTCGACGTCCCCGGTCAGCCGCACGCCGCAGAGGGCCGCCAGGCTGGCACCGAGATCGACCACGTCGATGTTGCCGAGCCGGGCCCCCGGCTCGAAGCCGGGTCCCTTGGCCAGCAGCACGCCCTCCGGCCGGTGGTCGCCGGTGCGCCAGTGGGTGTCCGGCCGGTGCACGATGCCGGTCTTGGGTGACCACACCGTCTCGATGGGACCAGTCCGCACCCAGTCGATGAGCAGGTCGGGCAGGGTGTCGTCGGCCTCGCGGTCGTGGTGGTCGCTGGTGCGCGTCACCGCCCGGACCATCGGCTGCCCGTTCTCGACGTTCACCAGCGCGAGCAGGTCGTCGGTGAGCCTCGCGCACACCGACTCGTAGTCGGCGCCGGGTTTGACCAGGCCGTTGGGCTCCCGGCCGACCAGGTTGATCCGCACGCCGCCGTAGACGAAGTTGTTGGGGCACAGGTAGTAGCGCTGCCGGGACCGCTGCTCCGCGCTCGCCCAGTTGGGCACGGGCGGCAGCGGGTCGCGGGCGATCCGGCGGCGCAGCAGCGGCAGCGCGGCGGCGAGCAGCCCTGATCGGGCCGGGCGGGGCAAGGCCCCGAAGGCGCGCTTCGCCCAGCGCATCGGGGCGGCGCCGCGGATGCCGTCGTTCTGCACGCCGTCGAGCAGCCGGAGGATCTCGTGGAGCAGGTGGCTGCCTTCATACCGGGCGCCCATCCCGTGACTGAGCAGGACGAACACGGTGGTGTCCGGCCCGGCCTGCGCCAGATGTTCGCCGACGCCCCGGTCCAGTTCGCGGTAGACCGCGCGGACCGGGTCAAGTTCGGCGGCGAGTGTGCTGTCGTGCAGGCGGTGGCTGGGGTCGTGCAGGTGCCAGAGCTGGTGGCCGACGCTGTGGGCCTCGCCGTAGACGGTCAGGAACAAATCCCAGCCGCCCTGGCCCAGCAGGTGGGTGGACACCTCGGTCTTCATCGCCGCCCCGGTGACCAGCCCTTGAGTCAGTGTGCGTTCCTCATCGGGTGTCCTGTGGTCGCCCGCCCGGTACAGGTAGTCGTCGGGCGCCCAGTCGCGGACCACGTACGGGTCCGCGGTGAGAACCGGCGTGAGGCCGAACCGCTCCTCGATCTCCTTGGCCAGCGGCTCCGGCGACGTCCGGAACCCGAAGTGCCGGTCATGGGTGCCGTACTCCGACAGCACGACCCCGTTGACCGGTGCCTCCGCGCGGCTGTGCGGCACGTCCAGCACCGCGACCCGCTTGCCCGCGGCGGAGAGCGTCTCCCAGAACGGCACGCCACGGATCTCCAGCGGGCTGGTGAGCCTGCGCTCGTAGGTGTCGGTCTCGACCTCCTCCCAGCACGTGTAGCCGGTGCGCGCGGCGGACCGGGCGGTGAAGAAGCTGGTCCACACCGTGCCCTCGAAGATGCCGTGCGGGTTGACCGTCGCCGCGGTCGCGCAGGAGTCGAACAGCGCGCCGAGCACCGGCAGGTCACCGTCGGCGACCATCTCGCGGACCGTCGCCGGGTTGCAGGCGTCGAGCGCGACGACAAGAACCTTCGCTGGGTCGGTCACAGCTCCCCCTCGGCGTACTTGCGGCGGATCGCGGCCCGGTCGGCGTCATGGGTGGGGCCGTGGGACAGCCGGTCGGGCACGGACGTGGAGTAGTAGCACGCGACGACCGGGATGACCAGGGGGTCGGTGTCGGTGGTGAGCGCGCAGAGCAGATCCCAGTCGCCCATCTCCCGCAGCGACTCGTCGAACCGCGCCGCGGGCATGCCCGCGCGGTGGGCGAGCGCACCGATGTCGGTCAGGTTCTCCCGCAGCAGGGTCGCCCGGTCGTAGTCGCGCAGCATCAGCCGCGGCATCGACCCCTGGCCGCGCCGGTCGACCCGATCGATGTCGTCGATCAGGAACCCGCCGTAGGCGACCTCGACCGCGGGGTGCCCGTCGAAGGCCCAGGCCAGCGCTTTCAGCCAAAGCGGGTGCATGACGTTGTCGTCGTCGGCGTAGGTGACCACCTCGCCGGTGGCCACCGCCAGTCCGACGTTCCGCGCGGCGCACACTCCCCGGCCGGGCCCGGTGACCGCCCGGATCCGCGGGTCGCCGAACGACGCGAGCACCTCGGCGGTGTTGTCGGAGCTGGCGTCGTCGACGATGACGAGTTCCCAGTTCGGATAGGACTGCGCGAGGACCGACTCGACCGCGCGGGGCACCAGCGTGGCCCGGTTGCGGGTGGGCAGGATGATCGAGATGAGCGGCGCGGCCACGAGGTCGGCCTGACCCAACCACTGGGTGAACGCGGACACCGCCTGGGCGTTCTCCAACTCGGCGGTGCGCACGTGTAGTCCCTCAAGCGCCACGTCGTGACCGCTGAGCCAGTCGCTGAGCGCGTCGGGACGGGGCTCGACGGCGAGCACCCGCGCGTCCAGGCCCGCGACGGCCTGGTTGTGGTCGTCGAGCCACCGGTCGTGGTTCTCCAGCCAGCGAACATGGTCCTCGAGCGCACGGCCGTGGTCCTCGATCGCCCGCCCGTGGTCCTCGAGCCAGCGAGTCATGTGCTCCCGCGCGACGTGCAGCGGCTCGACGCCTTCGACCTTGGCGGTCAAGGCGGTGACCGCCGCACTGAGGCCGTCGTGGGACCGGCGGAGTTCGTCGGCGGTCTCCTCCGCGGCGGCCAACGCGGCGCGAAGGCGGTCGAGTTCGGTGGCCTGGGCCTCGACCACGGCGCGAAGTTCGTCGACACCACTGGGCTGGGCGAGCCTGCGTCGGCCACCTGACCCGTCGGTGGCGAGCGTGCCGAGGATGGCGGTGATCTGTCGGATGCGACCCACGCGCGCACCTTAGCGACCCGAGCACCCGATCGGGACGCAGGTCACCGACACCCGCTCAAGCGCTTCACCGTCTTCGACTTCTGAGTCCGCGCGAGTACCTGAGCCGGGCCCCTGCGGGGGTCCGGCTCGGCACATGTGGCCGACTAGTGGGATCCGGCCATCCGGCTGGCCGCTTGGGCCATCGGGAGGGCGGCGCCGCCTGCGACCACGGTCAGGGCACCGATGATCCAGGAGGACCACGCGATGCCGGTCATGTCGGTGTAGGTCATGACCCAGGGCGAAATGAACAGCAGGACACCTAGCACGATCTGCACGGCTTCACCCGCGACCATGCCGGGCATCGCGAGCGACACCAGGCCGTCGAGCGCGATCAGCGCGCCGAGTACGACCATGGTCCACATCGCGGCGTTGTCGGTGTCCATCCAGAGTGGAGACGCCATGGCGACGACACCGAGCAGTACCTCGGCCCAGTCGTATGGGCGGGTCCACGGTTTGACCGATCCGGACTCACTCATCCTCATCGAGACCACCTCCATCAGGGAGATCCCAAGGTCAATAGTCCGCTTCCACCGACTCGCAGGCAATATCACATTCGCACGATCGCGTGCCATCTCTCACATCGAGCGCATACGTTGGGTACTCGTAAGTAACATCTCGCCACCTGGGCGTTACGCCCCAATTCGCCGGGAGGTCCGCTGTGCAAAAGATCCTCGACGCCATTCAGGCCGACGAGCTCGACGCGATCGGCTCGTTGCCGGTCCCTGACTCCTACAAGGGGGTCACCGTGCACGCCGACGAAGTGGCGATGTTCGAGGGTCTCGATTCACGCGACAAGGACCCGCGAAAGTCGCTGCACCTCGACGACGTGCCGACGCCTGAGCTGGGACCCGGCGAAGCCCTGGTCGCGGTGATGGCCAGCGCCATCAACTACAACACCGTGTGGACCTCGATCTTCGAGCCGGTCTCGACGTTCAAGTTCCTGGAGCGCTACGGCCGCATGTCGCCGCTGTCCAAGCGCCACGACCTGCCCTACCACGTGGTCGGCTCCGACCTGGCGGGCGTCGTGCTGCGCACCGGCCCGGGCGTGCACAACTGGAAGCCCGGTGACGAGGTCGTCGCGCACTGTCTCAACGTCGAGCTCGAAGGCCCCGACGGCCACAACGACACGATGCTCGACACCGAGCAGCGGATCTGGGGCTTCGAGACCAACTTCGGCGGCCTCGCCGAGATCGCGCTGGTCAAGTCCAACCAGCTCATGCCCAAGCCCAAGCACCTGACCTGGGAGGAAGCCGCCTCCCCCGGCCTGGTGAACTCCACGGCCTACCGCCAGCTCGTCTCGAGCAACGGCGCTGGCATGAAGCAGGGCGACGTCGTGCTGATCTGGGGCGCCTCCGGCGGCCTTGGCTCCTACGCCACCCAGTTCGCCCTCAACGGCGGCGCGATCCCGGTGTGCGTGGTCTCCAGCCAGGAGAAGGCCGACATCTGCCGCAAGATGGGCGCCGAGCTGATCATCGACCGCAGCGCCGAGGGCTTCAAGTTCTGGAAGGACGAGAACACCCAGGACCCGCGCGAGTGGCAGCGCCTCGGCGCGAAGATCCGGGAGCTGACCGGCGGCGAGGACCCGGACATCGTGTTCGAGCACCCGGGCCGGGAGACCTTCGGCGCGTCGGTGTACGTCACCCGCAAGGGCGGCACCATCGTGACCTGCGCGTCGACCTCGGGCTTCATGCACCAGTACGACAACCGGTACCTGTGGATGAACCTCAAGCGGATCGTCGGCTCGCACTTCGCGAACTACCGCGAGTCGTGGGAGGCCAACCGCCTCATCGCCAAGGGCCTGGTCCACCCGACCCTGTCGAAGGTGTACGCGCTGGGCGACACCGGCCAGGCCGCGCTCGACGTGCACCGCAACGCCCACCAGGGCAAGGTCGGCGTGCTGTGCCTGGCGCCGGAGGAAGGCCTCGGCGTGCGCGACCACGAGATGCGGGCCAAGCACCTCGACGCCATCAACCGATTCCGCGGCGTGTGACCTGATCACCGGCAAGGACAACTTCACTGTGGGAATCCGCTACTTGTCGTCGGTGGCGTAACTCAGACAGGTAGCGTGACCCCATGGGTTTGGGCGAGGAACGCGATCTCGTGCCGTTGGGTGCCGGTTTCGACATCACCAAGCGGGGCTACAGCCGCGCACAGGTCGAAGAGCACCTGGAACGGCTCGACGCGGAATTGCAGCTGTTGCACGCCGACCGGAACGCGGCGGTCTCGCAGGCCGCCGATCTCGCCAAGCAGCTCGAACGCGGGCGCTCCGAGATCGACGACCTGCGCGGCCAGGTCGAACGGCTGTCACTGCCGCCGACCACGCTGGAAGGTCTGAGCGAGCGTCTGCAGCGCATGCTCCGCCTCGCCCAGGATGAGGCAACGGAGACCAGGGCTCGGGCCGAGGCCGAGGCCGGACACATCCGGTCCAAGGCCGAGGCCGAGTCCCTGGTTCTCAAACAGCGCTACGAGAACCTGATCGCCGACCTCGACAAGCGCCGCGCCGAGATGGAAGCCGAACACGCGGGCGTCGTGGAGAAGGCCCGCAAGGACGCCGAACAGACGGTGGCCGCCGCCCGCACGGAGGCCGCCCGTTTGGAGGCCGAGTCCGAGCAGCGCCGCACCACCGTCGAAGAAGACTTCGAGATGGCCATGGCCTCCCGCCGCACCGAGTCGATGCGCGCGCTGGCCGAGCAGGAAGCCACCAGCAAGTCCGAGGCCGAACGCCGCGTGCGGGAGGCCACGGAAGAGGCCAACCGCCGCCGCCACGACGCGATGACCGAGTCGACGGCCCGCCTCCAGGAGGCCACCACCGAGGCCCACCGCCGCGTGCGGGAGGCCACGGAGGAATCGAACCGACGCATCACCCACGCCGCTCAGCGGGTCGCGGCCCTGCGGCAGCTGCGTTCGCGGGTCGCGGATCAGCTCCACGCCGCCCGCGATCTCATCGCCGACGCACACGTGCAGCTGGCGGACGCGGCGCCGATCCTCGACCCGCTGCCGGAGGAACGCGCGCCGAAGACGATCGACGGCACGCCTTCCGACGACTCGCCGACCAAGATGATGAAGCCGGTGGGCCCACCCAGGGAGAGCTGGGAGGACGCCGAGCCTGAGGCCCCGGCCACGAAGCCCGCCGCCGCGGTCCAGGCGGCGCCCGCTCCCAAGGCCACCCCGGCGCCCGCGGCCAAGGCGATCCCGGCCCCGGCGGCCAAGGCTCAGCCCGCGCCGAAGCCCGAACCCAGCGGCGACCAGACCCAGCGCCTGGCGATCCCGCAGAACACCGGCCGAAAATAGCCAGTCCGCGTCTTTGAACGATGGTCCTGGTCGGGCCGCGATGATGACTGCCGCGAATAGCTAGTCGGCGACCTCGCCGATGTCCTCGAACCACAGGTCGGGTCGGGCCGCGATGAAGTCGGTCATCAGCCCGACGCATTCGGGGTCGTCCAGGACCGTGATCGAAACGCCGTTCTCGGCGAGCCACTCGTGCCCGCCGAAGAACGTGCGTGCCTCGCCGATCACCACCGACGTGATGCCGAACTGCCGCACCAACCCGCTGCAGTACCAGCACGGCGACAGCGTGGTGACCATCGTGGTGCCCCGATAGGACGCCCGGCGTCCCGCGTCGCGGAACGCCGCGGTTTCGCCGTGGACCGAGGGATCGCCGTCCTGGACACGTCGGTTGTGCCCGCGTCCCCACAGCGAGCCGTCCGGCCCGAACAAGGCCGCCCCGATCGGGATTCCGCCCGTCGCGAGCCCGGTTCGCGCTTCCGCCACAGCCACCGCGAGCATCTTTGTCACGTCCACCACGTGGATTCTGCGCCCTCGCGCGTCCGGTAGGCGAGTTGGTCGTTGACCTGGTTAGGTCTACCGACAGGTAGGAAACTCCAGGAGGACATCGGCATGGCCGCCTATAAGACCGTGGTCGTCGGTACCGACGGCTCGGATTCCTCGTACCGCGCCGTTGACCGGGCCGCGGCGATCGCCGCGGACACCGGGGCGACACTGGTGATCGCGTGCGCGTTCCAGCCCGCCAGCGAGCGGTCGGTCGAGCGCGCCCAGGACACCCTCGGCGACGACGTCGCCTACCAGGTCGTCGGCTCGAACCCGGCCGAGGAGTCGGTGCGCACCGCCGCCGAGCGCGCGGCCAAGGCGGGTGCCACCAAGGTGGAGACCGTGGTGGTCGACGGTGACCCGGTGCCCTCACTGACCAAGATCGTCATCGACCGGTCGGCCGACCTGCTCGTGGTCGGCAACCGGGGTCTCAACACGCTCGCGGGCCGGATTCTGGGCTCGGTGCCGTCGGAGGCCGCCCGCAAGTCGCACGTCGACGTGCTCATCGTCCACACGACGTGACCGACGAGCTCGACGCCGCCCAGCGGCGCGTGGAACAGGTTCTGCTGGGCGGCGACCGGCTCTACACCCGCCAAGAGGCCTCCGACAAGGCGGGCGTGCCACTGACCCGCGCGGAGAGCCTGTGGCGGGCCCTCGGGTTCGCCACCGTCCCGAACGAGGCGGTGGTCTTCACCGACGCCGACGTCGAGGCCTTGCGTACCACCGACGAGCTGATGTCGGCGGGCATCCTCGAACCGGAGCTGACCATCGCCACCGCGCGGATGCTGGGCCAGCACCTGTCCCGGCTCGCGGAGTGGCAGGTCGACATCCTGCGTGACGTGCTGATCGCCAACCCCGAGCTGGCCGCCGACGAACGCCAGCTCGGCCGTTTCATCGAGCGGCTGGTGCCCGCGCTCGAACGCATCCAGAACCACGCCTGGCGCAGGCACCTGACCGCCTACGCGGGCCGCGCCCTGGCCACCTCCGGCGAGGAACTGGTCTCACGCAACGAGGTGGTGGGCTTCGCCGACATGGTCGGTTTCACCACGTTCACGCGCCGCTCGAACGAGGCCCAGCTGGTGTCGGTGGTCGACAAGTTCGACTCGCTCACCGCCGGGGTGGTCGCCGACAACCGCGGCCGGATCGTCAAGATGCTGGGCGACGAGGTCATGTTCGTCGCCGACAGCCCCGCCCAGGGCGCCGAGATCGCCCTGACGATGCTGGAGCGCGCCGAAGCCGACCCGGACCTGCCATTGCTGCGCGCCGGCCTGGCCTACGGCTACGTCGTGAACCGCTTCGGCGACGTCTACGGCTCGGTGGTCAACATCGCCGCCCGGCTGACGTCGGTGGCCCGGCCGGGAACGGTGATGGTCAGCCGCGAATTGGCCGATGAGCTGGCCAACCTCGGCCCGTACACTGTACGGAACCGCAGGCCGGTGTCGGTCCGCGGCTTCAGCAGGCTGCGGCTGGCGGTGCTGCGCCGGTCGGACGAGGAAGTGCCGAGCATCCCGCTGGTGCCCGACACCCCCCGGCGCAAGCGGCGCTAGGAACGGTCGGCCAGCCAGGGCGTCACGGCGTCGAGGAAGGCCTCCGGGACCTCGATCGAGGGCATGTGACCCGAGCCGGGCAGGACCTTGAGTTCGCCGCCGGTCTGGTCGGCCAGATCCTGGGCCAGGGTCACCGGCATCAGCTTGTCCAGCTCACCGTGCACGATCAGCGCGGGCACCCCGGCCGCGCGCAGCGTGTCGGCCGAATCCGGCCGACCGGCCATCGCGCGCGAGGCCCACGCGACGGTAGCGGGGTCCTGGGCCTCGATCTGCGCGCGCACGTGGTCGGCTTTGTCCTGGTCGGCGATGAGGAGCGGCAGCATCGTGTCGGCGAACCAGGGCGCGATGCCCTCGCGATCGGCGCGATCGGCCACGGCCAGGCGGTTGGCCTTGGCCTCGGCGGTGTCGGCGGTGGACTTGGTGTCGATCAGCAGCAGCCCGGACACCCGCTCCGGCGCGGCGCGCAGCGTGGCCATGGTGACGTATCCGCCCATTGAGCAGCCGCCCACCACCGCGCGGTCGATGCCCAGGTCGTCGAGCAGGTCGATCACGTCGCGGCCCAGCGCCGCCAGCGACGGATCGGCGGCGCCGAGGCTGCTCTGGCCGAAGCCCCGCAGGTCCGGGGTGATCAGCCGGACGACGTCGGACAGGCCATCGCGGACCGGGTCCCACATGCGCGAGTCGAACGGGAACGCGTGCAGCAGGACGAGCGGGATGCCGGAGCCGGTGTCGGTGAGGTGCACGGGCTCATTCTGGCAACCGGAAGCGGACCTCGCGGACCCGCCGCACCGCGTCGGGACCGGCCAGCTCAGCCCGGGAGTCCGGATTGTCCAGATAGAACGTGAGGGTGTGCAGGACGACGAGCTGATCGACGTCGAGCGAGCGCATCGGCAGCGCGCACGTGACGTCCTTGCCGAACCTCGCGGCGACCTTGCGCATCCGGACGTTGGCCGCGTCGCTCTGGCGGGAGACGACGCCGACGTAGTTGTGGCTCAGCCCGGTGTTGGCGCGGCCGATCCGCAGGCCGAGCGGACGGATCTCGGTGATGTCGTCCCACGCCAGCCGCACCGCCGGGTGCACCCAGTTGATCACCACGTGGTCCGGCGTCAGCAGGATGCCGGTGGTCCGCGGCTTGCGGCGCAGCGCGAACACGCCCGCGGCGAGCAGGAGCAGCGCGAGGACGCCAAGGACGCCACCACCGAGAGACGTGGGCATCCCCCCGCGCACGATCAGGAACGCGGCGAGCCCGCCGAAGACGAGCCCGAGGATGACGAGCACCACGCCCGCGGCGACCCTGGCCTGTCTGGAGGGCAGCAGCAGTCCCCCGCCACCTTCCTCCTCCACGGTCGCCACCTTGCCGTCAGGGACCCCCGACGAGTGCACGGTGCCGTCGGGGGCACGCCAAGGCTGCGGACACGAGAGCGCACGGTCGCTGTCCATGGCTCCATCCAATCGTTTCCGGCACCCGAATTTCCAGCGACCGGGCCGGTTGTGTCGGCTAGATTCGACCTATGCGGCTAATCCGGACCGATCGGCTGCTGATGCGGGAACCCACCATGGCCGATCTTCCCGCGATGGTGACGGTTCACGCGGATCCGGCCGCGTCGGTATTTCGGCCCGAGGGCGCGCGCACGCCGCAGGAGTGCCGCACCCAACTCGCCGACATGGTGGGCCGCTGGCGGTCCGAGGGCTTCTGTTACTGGATCATCGAATCCGACAACGGCCTGGTCGGCTTCGGCGGCCTGGCGATGTGCGACCTCGACAGCGAGCCCTACCTCAACCTGTACTTCCGCTTCGTCCCCGGCGCGTGGGGCCACGGCTACGCCACCGAGATGACCACCGCGGCCCTGGACTTGGCATCCCGGCGCTGGCCGGACACGCCAGTGTGGATCGTGACGTCGGCGGAGAACCGCCCGGCACTGCGGATCGCGGAGAAGTTCGGCTTCCAGCCGATCCCCTCCCCCGACCCGGACGACACCTATTGGGTCTACTACCAGTGGCGCGGCAACGGCGTGGGCACGCCGGGAGCGACGAAGTCGACCAGCGAGTCCAGCACGAACTCGGCGTAGCCGAGGAACGCGCCCCGCGTGCGCGGGTGAAGGCCGTGCATCAGGGCCAGGTCGGTCCCGAACGACCAGCCCGCGAGCCATGGCGCGGGCAGTTCCTGGACGAACTCGATCGCGGCCGCGACATCGTGGCGTTCGGCGCCGCGGTGGTCGTGCTCGCCTTCACTGCGACCCGCCTCGCTCGCGGTGCCGCGCGTGTTGAAGCGGAGGGTGGCCAGACCGGCGAGGGCGGGCAGGCGGAAGGCGGCCTTGCGGATGAGGTGTGTCCATCGAGCCGCCGCCGAGGGGATTGGGGTGCAGGAGGATCACGGTGGCGCGCGGCTCGCGGTCGGCGGGGAGGGCGAGTTCGCCGACCAGGCACAGGCCGTCGGCGGTGGTGAGGGTGACGGCCGCACGGCGGGCGGGCAGGACAGTGTCGGGCCCGATGCGTTCGCTCACGGTCCGATCGTGCCAGTTCTCGTACTTTGGGCTGATCTGAGGTGGGCACCGGTTCTCGTACCATGGGTCGGTGTTCGCCCCTCTTCGCTCCGTGTGGGACGAGCCCCGCCCATCCCCTCCGCCGCCGCGGGCCTGGTGGGACTGGGCGCTCGTGACGGTGCTCGTGGCCATCGCGGTGCTCGAAGGGTTGCTGCGGTCGGACCTCCCGTGGCGGGCGATCTCGATGATCCTGTCCGCCGGACTTGTGCCCACGCTGTTGTGGCGACGGTCCAGGCCGCTGCTGATGGTCGCGATCGCCTTCGGCGCCTGTGCCGTGGCACCGGTGTTGACCGGCGGCCAGGACCCAGGCCTGTACGTGCTGGTGTACGTGGTGCTGCTGCCGTACTCACTGTTCCGGTGGGGGTCCGGCCGCGAGGCGGTGGTCGGCGCGGCGATCATGTCCGCCAAGGTCTGTGTCTCGGCGCTCCTTGGTCATCTCAGCCTGCCCGACGCGATCGCCGGATTCGTGATCTTGTTCTCGGCGATGGCCGTCGGCGCGGCGCTGCGCTACCGGTCCAGGGCGCGGATGCGTGAGCTGGACCAGGTCAAGCTGCTCGAACGCGAGCGGCTGGCCCGCGACCTGCACGACACCGTCGCCCACCACGTCTCGGCGATGGCGATCCGGGCCCAGGCCGGTCTCGCGACGGCGGCGACCCATCCGGACGCCGCGGTCGACGCGCTGCGCGTGATCGACGCCGAAGCATCGATAGTCCTGGACGAGATGCGCGCCATGGTCCGCACCATGCGCGGAAGCCGACCGGCGGATCTGGCCCCCACGCGGCGCGTCGCCGATCTCGAACGGCTCGCGACCCGGCCCCCGTCCGTTCCCGCCGTCGAGGTGGCGATCCTCGGCGACGTTGACAGCCTCCCGCCCTCGGTCGGGTCCGCGATCTACCGCCTGGCCCAGGAGTCGATCACCAACGCCCGTCGACACGCTCGTGACGCCACCCGCATCGCGGTCCGCGTGGCCACCGACGACCAGTCGGTGCACCTCAGCGTGCGCGACGACGGCGACACGGGCCCGACCCGCCTGCCCGGCGCACCCGGGTACGGACTCATCGGCATGATCGAACGCGCCGACCTGCTCGGCGGCACCTTCGAAGCCGGACCCAACCCCGATCGCGGCTGGACGGTGACCGCCGTGCTGCCGCGAACCGGGTCGGCGACGTGAGCATCCGGGTGGTCGTGGCCGACGACCAGGAGATCGTCCGCACCGGGCTCACGATGATTCTCAACGCCCAACCGGACATCGAGGTCGTCGGTGAGGCTTCCGACGGGCGCCATGCCGTCGAGCTCGCGCGGCGCCTGCGCCCCGACGTGTGCCTGTTCGACATCCGGATGCCCCACGTCGACGGCATCGAAGCCACCCGCCGCCTTGCCGGACCGGCTGTCGACGACCCTCTCGCCGTCGTCATCATCACCACATTCGACCTCGACGAGTACGTCTACGCCGCACTACGGGCGGGCGCCAAGGGTTTTCTGCTCAAGAACGCGGGCGCCGTGCTGCTCTCCCAGGCTGTCCACGCCGCGGCCAACGGTGACGCGCTCATCGCGCCGAGCATCACCGCACGACTGCTCGGCGCCTTCGCCGACGCCGGACCCGCCGCACCGCCGTCACACCCCGTTGACGCGCTCACCGACCGTGAGGAGCAGATCCTCACCGCTGTCGCATGTGGACGGACGAACAACGAGATCGCCGACGAGTTCCACATCACGCTCAGCACCGTCAAGTCGCACATCGCCAGGCTGATGGCGAAACTCGGCGCCCGCAACCGCGTCGAGATCGCCATGTGGGCCTACGAGACCCGCCGCGTCACGCGCCGCGGCGGTCCGGTCAGGTAGCCGAAAGTACGACGTTCGTCTCGGGCGATCGGCTGGTCCGACTCCGGCCCGCGGTCCGATGACCCGGACCACCTCCCTCGGCACGATCAAGTCATGACCTCCACCCCAAGGTGGCTCGTGCCCGCCGCGCTGATCATGCTCAGCACGATTCCGGTGGTCGCGGGCGCCGTCCGCGTCGCCGAACTGGGCGGTGGTGGCGAGATCACGCCGGAGAACGCCCGGTTCTTCGCCATGCCCGTGCCCGTCCTCGTGCACATCCTCGGCGCGAGCGTGTTCTGTGTCCTGGGCGCCTTCCAGTTCGTGCCCCACCTCCGGCACCGCGGTTGGCACCGCACGGCCGGGCGGCTCCTGGTTCCCTGCGGGCTTGCCGCAGCCCTCTCAGGTCTGTGGATGACCCTGTTCTATCCGCTCCCGGACACCGATCTCCTCACCGTGTTCCGACTCGGGTTCGGCGCCGCCATGACCGTGGCCGTCGTCCTCGGCTTCACGGCGATCCGGCGGCGGGACATCGCCCGCCACCGCGCCTGGATGACCCGCGCCTACGCGATCGGCCAAGGCGCGGGCTCCCAGGCCCTGATCCTGCTGACCTGGTCCCTGCTCGTCGGCACTCCCGACGAACTCATCAATGCCTTGCTGATGGGCGCGGCCTGGGCGATCAACCTCGCCGTGGCCGAGCGAAGCATCCGTTCCACTCCGAAACAACGCGTCAGGGAGACCATATGAAAGCCATCGTCCAGGACAAATACGGCTCGGCCGACGTTCTGGAGTTCAGGGCGGTCGACAAGCCGGTGGCCGCGGCGAACGAGCTCCTCGTGCGGATCCACGCCGCCTCGGTCAACGCCTACGACTGGCACGTCATGCGGGGCGACCCGTACCTGGCCCGCTTGGTGCTTCGCTCCATGTTCGGGTTCGGCGGGCCCAAGCCGAAGATCCGCGGCCGGGACTTCGCGGGCACGGTCGAAGCCGTCGGCGCGGGCGTCACCCGGTTCCGTCCCGGCGACGAGGTGTACGGCGACCTCGGCGACGGGGGCGGAGCGTTCGCCGAGTACGCGTGTGCCCCCGAGGCGACTGTGGAGCCGAAACCGGCGAACCTGACCTTCGAGCAGGCCGCCGCGGTGCCGCTCGCGGCGAGTACCGCCCTCATTGGTCTGCGCGATGTGGCACAGGTCCAGCCGGGACAACGGGTCTTGATCAACGGCGCGTCGGGTGGGGTGGGCACGTTCGCCGTCCAGATCGCCAAGTCGTTCGGCGCGGAAGTGACCGGCGTGTGCAGCGCACGAAACGTGGACTTGGTCCGGTCGATCGGCGCGGACCACGTTGTCGACTACACCCAGGAGGACTTCGCCAGGAGCGACCGGCGATACGACATCGTTCTCGACCTGGTGGGCAATCGTTCGCTGGCCGCCTGCCGGCGCGTGCTGACACCCGATGGGACGCTCGTCCTCTCCGGCGGCGGCGTGTCTCGCGGGGGCAGTCTCGTCGGGCCGATGGGCCTGCTGATCAAGGCGGGGTTGGTGAAGTCCTTCGTCCGCCATCGCCTGCTCAGCCTGGACGGTTCGCCGACTCAGGACACCCTGGCGACGCTGAGGGCGCTCATCGAGTCAGGAGAGATCACCCCGGTGATCGACCGGACCTACTCCCTGAGCGAGGCACCCGAGGCCGTCCGCTACCTCGAGGTCGAGCACGCTCGCGCGAAAGTCGTCATCACCATGTGACTCACCAGCGGCGGGAACTCGGGCCGCGGCGGCGTCGGCTGGTCCAGCAGGCCTGGTGCCAGTGGCGGCGGTCCTCGACGGTGCCGTAGTCGTCGGCTGGCCACGCCACCACGTGCGGCATCCCCGGCGGGATCAGGTGGTCGCACCCGGGGCAGCGGTACTCCTTGGTCGCCTGGGCGCCGGGGATGTTGCGCACCAGCCAGTCGCCGTCGGGGCCGGACTCGCGGCGCTGGGCGGCCAGGCCGCCGCCGAGCGGGCGGGGCTCGTCGGGGGTGGGGCGGTTGCGACGGGGCACGGTGGGCACCGTATCCATGTGGCCAGGCACAATGGGCAGGTGCCCACTTACGAGTTCCGCTGCCGCGAGTGCGGCTCGACCTTCGACGTCCAGCGCCCGATGAGCGCCTCCAGCGATCCGGCCGACTGCCCCGACGGCCACACCGACACGGTCAAGCTGCTCACCATGGCCGGACTCGGCGGGTCGGCGGGCGCTGCGGCGGCCCCACAAGGCGGCGGCGGTGGCTGCTGCGGCGGCGGTTGCTGCGGCTGACACCGTGCGGCTGCCGGATCCGGCCATGGTCGTGCTGGTCGGCGCGTCCGGATCGGGCAAGTCGACGTGGGCGCGGGAGCGGTTCCGGGCCGCGGAGATCGTCAGTTCCGATGAGCTGCGCGGCATCGCGGGCAGCGGCCCGAACGACCTCGACGCCTCCGACGACGCGTTCGCCCTGCTGGAACAGATAGTCGACGCGCGGCTGGGCAGGCGGCTGACGACGGTCGTCGACACCCTCGGCCTCGACCCGGTCCGCCGCGCCCGGTGGCTCCAGGTGGCGCGGGCGGCCGGGCTGCCCGCGGTGGCCGTGGTGCTGGCGACGTCACCGGTGATGTGCAAGCGACGTAACAGCGATCGCGACCGGCCCGTGCCCGCACCCGTTCTCGCGGGCCAACTCAAGCGCGCCGCCCAGGTGGCCGCGGAGTTGGCGGGCGAGGGCTGGGACGAGGTCATCGAAGTCGTCAGCGCGGCGCAGCCCCAGCAGCCGCCTGCCGCGCCCGCCGCCGAGACGAACCGCGACGGGTTCGAGATCATCCTCCAGATCTCACGATTCCCGTGGGGCGACGACCCCGCCCGCTGGCTGACCGAGATCGCCCTCGCCGCCGACCAGGCGGGCTTCGCGGGCATCGCGCTCATGGACCACCTGATCCAGATCCCCCAGGTGGGCCGCGCGTGGGAGCCGATTCCCGAACCTTGGGTCACGCTGGGCCTGCTGGCAGGCCTCGACACCGGACTGAGGCTCGGGACCCTGGTCAGCCCGATCACGTTCCGCCCGCCCGGCATCACCGCGAAGGCCATCGGCACGCTCTCCGCGCTGACCGGCGGCCGCGCGTTCCTCGGCATCGGCGCGGGCTGGTGGGAACGCGAGCACCAGGCCTTCGGCCTGCCCTTCCCCGCACCCGCCGAACGCCTCGACGCCCTGGCCGCCGCCATCGAGACCATCCGCGCGCTCACCGCGAAGGGCACGAAAGCGTTCAACGGCAAGCGCGTCACCCTGCCGGAGACGACCTGCTACCCCCGCGGCGACGTGGAGATCATCGTCGGCGGCGGCGGTGAGCGTCGGACCCTGCGGATCGCCGCCGAACTGGCGGACGGCTGCAACGTGCCGTCCGATCTGGCCACAGTGGACAGAAAGATCGAGGTCCTGCGCCGCCACTGCGCGGAGGTGGGCCGCGACCCGGCCGAGGTCGCCGTCACCGTCCTGGACCTCCCGGTGATCGGCTCCGACCGCGACGACACCTGGGCGCGCGTGGAGAAGCTGCGCGGCCGGACCCCGGCGGCGACGTTCGCCGCCCGCCACCACGCCGGAACTGTCACCGAGCACCGCGCGCGGTACGCGGAGTTGGCGGCGAGGGGCGTGCGGACGGTGTTCCTGAGCCTGCCAGACCTGGCCGATGCTGATGACGTGTCGAGGCTGGCCGCACTGACCCAGCCTTTCTAACGCGCTTACCGAGTCACTGTTAATACAGTTAGCGCAACCATTTCAGCGGCCGAAATAGCTCACCTGTTCGAGTGATGCGCGAGCCCGGAAACATCTGGTCTCATGGAGTCATGAGCGATCGAATGCCCGCGAGGGCGAGAGCAGTGGCGGCGGAGCTGAAACAGCTTCGGGAGAATGGCGGCCTGAACACCATCCAGGCCGCACGACGGCTCGGCATGTCGCCTGCCACCCTGAACCGGTCCGAGACCGGCAGAAGGATGGCGACGGTGGCGGAAGTGTCCGCACTGCTAGCCATCTACGGGGTGACGGGCCCGGAGCGGCGACGAATCATGAACATGGCAGAGGAACATGCCATCGACGGATGGTGGGAGGCGAACCGCAGAACGACCCTGCTCTATGCACTCGCGCAATTCGAGCAACAAGCGACGGCGATAACGGCATATGCACCGATGATCATCCCAGGGTTGCTGCAAACCCCCGATTATGCACGAAACATCATCCAGCAAGAGCCCTTCAGCGAGGAGGAGGTGGAGCGGCGGGTGGCAATGCGTTTGGGGCGGCAGAACGTCCTGGCCAGAACGCCAACCCTGAGATATCACGCAATCCTCGATGAGGCAGCCCTGCGGCGACCGTTCGGCGGCCGGTACGCCATGGCCGACCAGGTCCGCTGGATCATCGACGCTGTCAAAGTGGGGAGAGCGACGGTCACCGTGATCCCGTTCAAGCACGGCGGCTATGAAGCCTCATCCAGCTTCTCTGTCCTGGAGTTCCCGCGCCTGCCAAGACTCGTCTACGTGGAGGCCGCCGAGGCGAGCGGGTTCCTGGACGCCAGTGAAGACACCGACGGGGGCCCGCGCCGGATCGGTAAGATGATGAAGCTGGCTCTGAACTCAGCCGATTCGGTGGATTTCATGAGCAAGGTGGTGGCCGATCACGAACGGAGCTGATCAGCGTGCGCGGAGAGTGGCGGAAGTCAAGTTCCAGCCTCGGTGCGGACGATTGTGTGGAGGTCGCCTACTCCGCTGAGCTGCGCATCCGGGATTCCAAGGACCCGAACGGGGCCATGCTGGTCCTGCCTGCGGGGTCGTGGTCACCTCAGAAGCTGGTGACGATCAGCGGCTGAGTTTGGGCCAGACCACTTCCAGGACCTTGTGGAGAGCCGGGCAGGCCGCGTCGGCGTCGGACTCCTTTACCCAGACCGAGATGTGTGCGTACTCGGCTTGGGCGGCGAGGCCGTCGATGGCGATGGGGTTTACGTAGGTCATTGCCCAGCAGTCGACGAAACCGTCCTCCGGGGTGCCCGGACCGCCCGCGATCGTTGTGGGGCGGCCCGCCAGGGTGACGTTGCGGCGGTCGGTGCCCTCGAAGTCGATCCAGCCCGCCGCGAGGGTGAGGCTCATGGAGGAGGTGTCCGGGTCGCCGTAGTGGCACTCGTGTTTGGTCAGGGGACTCAGTCCGCTGCGGCTGTTCAGTCCGGGCACGTGCTCGGTCGCCGACGGTGGGAGGAGGTCGCAGGCGTCGACGCGGGCTAGGGAGTCGGCGTTGATGACGCGCTGGGAGACCAGACCGTCGTCGAAGCGGGCGACCATCGACGTCACGACCTTGGCCGCGATCGGGCACAGGCCGTCCTTGGGGCCTTCCGAGTACACGTCGACCATGAACGTGACGTCGTCGGGGAACACCACGCCCTGGGTGCAGCCCACGGTCTCGTCATCGAACACCAGCGACTTGAGGCCGCCACCCAGGTCGATCAGTTCGGGGTCGTCGCCTGGGCCGCCTTCCAGGCTGTCGATCTCGTGCGCCTCGACCTCGATGACGCTGCCGTCGGCGCGGGTGATCGAGTACGCGCACGCGTCGAAGGCTTCTGGGCTGATCAACTTGGGGGTGCCGAGCGACTTCAGATCGTCAGCGCGCAAGAACAGGCACAGGTCGACGAAGACCAGGTCGCCGAACACGGCTTCGGCGGTGATGTGCGCTGGGTCGACCGTCGCGGCCTTCGCCGAGAGCCTGGTCGGCGGAGGCGGATTCGGCACGGACAGCGCCGCCCCCGGCACGGAAACCGAACACGCGGACGCCACCAGCGCGACCGTAAGAACGCAAGCGGCAGCAACAGCTTTGATCATCGAAATTCCCCAGCAATAGCATTTGGTCGCCCGACCCGAGCCACAGCCTATGTCACGGCCGTGCCGCCATCTCGGGACGGCGGCTCAGCGGGGCAGTTTGGGCCAGACCTGGGTGGCGATCTCTTTCGCCTTGGCGCATCTGTCGTCGGCCGGGAGCCAGACCTCGACCATGGCGTACTCGCTCGCGCCGGGCAGATCTTTGATCTCGATCGGCTGGTGCGCGGTCGAGGCGAAGCAGTAGAACGCGCCGTCGTCCTGCTGGCCCGGGAACTTCTTGATGACCGTCGCGCGGCCGTCGATCGTCTCGGCGACGGTGGTCATCTCGGCGACGGGCGCGTATCCGACGGCGAGGGTCAGGCTCGCGTAGGGGTTCTTGCCGTCTCCGCGCGGGGTCGAGCACCAGTGCTTGGTGTGCAAGAACTGGCGGGTCGGGTCGAAGCCGGGCAGGTCGGCGGGGAACGCCGCGCAGGCGTCGGCGCGGGCCAGGGAGTTCGGGGTGATCTTCCTGGTCGACACGATGCCGCCCGTCAGGCGTCCGGTGACGCCTTCGACGGCCCGGGTGACCAGCGGGCACATGTCAGCGGTGAACTGGGTGTCCATCTCCGCCCACACGCTCAGGCCGACGTTGTCCGGGAACAGGATGTCGGTGCGGCAGTCACCGCCCGCGCCCGCGTACACGCGCACGCCTCCGGGCACCGTGCTCGTCGGCGTCCTCGTGGGCTGTGCTTGGACTTCGAAGAAGTGGCCCGCGTAGACGGTCGCGCGGGTGTTGTCGGGTTCGACGACCTCGATCGCGCACACGTCGAAGGCGGCTGGCGTGCCCACTCGGGTTTCGCCGAGTTCGAGCAGGTCGGTCGGCCGCAGGAACTCGCAGAGGTCGACCTCGGTCAGGTCGCCGAACGCGGCCGCGGCGGTGATGTTCGCCGTGTCGACCGGGCGGGTCGCAGGCCCTGAGGGCGCCGTGCTCGAAGTCGACGACGGCGGCGGCGCGGACTCGCCGCCGGAGGTGCACGCGGTCAAAGCAACCGCGCACACCCCGGCGATCATCAGTCTGATCATGGAGATCCCCCAGGAAGAGTCGGCCTGACCCTACCCTGGGGGATCTCGATGAATCAGCTGTAGTCGCGGAAACCCTTGCCGGTCTTGCGACCCAGGCGACCCGCGGTGACCAGGTGCTCCAGCAGCGGCGCCGGGGCGTAGCCCGCCTCGCGGTACTCGTTGTAGAGCGTGCGCTCGATGGCGAGCGACACGTCCAGGCCCACCACGTCGAGCAGCTCGAACGGGCCCATCGGCAGGCCACAGCCGACCTTCATCGCGCTGTCGATGTCGTCGGCGCCCGCGTAGTGCGCCTCCAGCATCTTGATGGCGTCGTTGAGGTACGGGAACAGCAGCGCGTTGACGATGAAGCCCGCGCGGTCGCCGCAGTGCACCGGCACCTTGCCGACCTTCTCGCACAGCGCGTGCGCGGTGGCGATGACGTCGGCGGCGGTCGAGATGGTCTCCACGATCTCGACGAGCTTCATGATCGGCGCCGGGTTGAAGAAGTGCAGACCGACCACATCGGACGGACGGGACGTGGCGGCGGCGCACTCGATGACCGGCAGCGACGACGTCGTGGTGGCCAGGATGGCGCCCGGCTTGACGACCTCGTCCAGGGCGCCGAAGACGGCCTGCTTGATGGCCAGTTCCTCGGCGACGGCCTCGATGACCAGGTCACAGTCGGCCAGTTCCTCGAACTCCACCGCCGGGCTGATCCGACCGATGATGGCGTCACGGTCCTCTTCGGACAGTTTGCCCTTGGCCACCTGCCGGTCCAGCGACTTGCGCACCTTGCCGACAGCGGCCTCGGCCTTGTCGGTGCTGCGGGCGCGCAGCACGACGTCGAAACCCTTGCGGGCGAAGACCTCGGCGATGCCGGTGGCCATGGTGCCGGTGCCGACCACGCCGACCCGCTGGACCTCGCGGATCGAGACGCCCGCGTCGCCGCCCGCGGCGGGGGTGTGCGCGTCGGCGACGACGTTGGGCGAGTCGGGGCCGTCGTAGGTGTAGAAGCCGCGGCCGGTCTTGCGGCCGAGCAGGCCCGCGGTGATCATCTGCTTGAGGATCGGCGCGGGCGCGTGCAGCCGGTTGCGCGACTGCGCGTACATCGTCTCGAGGATCTCGTATGCGGTGTCGAGGCCGATGAGGTCGAGCAGCGCCAGCGGGCCCATCGGGTAGCCGCAGCCGAAGCGCATGGCGGCGTCGAGGTCCTCGCGGGTGGCGTACTTGGACTCGTACATCGCCACGGCGTGGTTGAGGTAGCCGAAGAGCAGCGCGTTGGCGATGAAGCCCGCGCGGTCGCCCATGACGACCGGCTCCTTGCCCAGCTTCTCGGCGAACGCCACCACGTCGGCCACCACGTCGGGCTCGGTGACGACGGTGCGCACGACCTCGGTCAGCTTGAGGACCGGGGCCGGGTTGAAGAAGTGCAGGCCGACGACCTTGCCGGGGCGTCCGGTGTGGACACCGATCTCGGTGATCGACAGCGACGACGTGTTCGACGCGAGGATGGTCTCCGGGCCGACGATGCCGTCGAGCTCGCTGAAGATCCGCGCCTTGAGTTCCAGCGACTCCGGGATGGCCTCGATGACCAGGTCGGCGGCGGCGAGATCGGCCAGCGAGAGGGAATAGGTGATGCGGCCGAGCAGCGCGTCGCGCTCGGCGTCGGTCAGCTTGTCCTTGGCGACCGCGCGGCTGGTGGAGTGCTCGATGTGGCCGCGGCCGCGCTCGACACCCGCGTCGTCTACCTCCACCGCGACGACCTGGACGCCGGTCCGGGCCAGTACTTCGGCGATGCCGGCACCCATCGTGCCGAGTCCGACCACGCCGACGGTGGAGAATTCACGCGCCACAGCTACCTCCGCGGTGAGCAATACCGTTGCTACCTATCAGTAACATCGTGTGCTGATGATGCCACGCCGCTCGGCGAACGCCAGGTGAACTGCGCCACTCTCACCCAGGTGAGGCCTCGTCGAAGCCGCGCGCCGCCAGTTCCTCGACCCGCCGCAGAGCCTCCTCGGCCTGCGGTCCGGTGGCCGAGACCCGTACCCGGTCGCCGCCGCCCGCGCCCAGTCCCATCAGGCTGAGCACGCTGCGCGCGTCGGCCGACCGGCCGCCGAACGACACCGTCACCGCGGCATCCACATCGGACAGCGTGCGCGCGAGCAGCCCGGCGGGCCGGGCGTGCAGGCCGACGTCGTTGGTGAGCAGTACGTCGATCCCGCCCTCGACCTCGCCCGCGTCGGCGGCCATCGCCGCGAGCGCACCCGCCGCCGCTGAGAGGACCGCGTCCAGGTCCGCCCCGCCCTGGGCGGCGGCCGCGGCGGCGACCGCGCCCTCGACCAGCGGCGCGTCGACCACGGCGGCCGACTCGGGATCGCCGAGCATCTCCACCGCCAGCTCAGCGACCATCTTGGCGCTGCCCAGGTCGTAGAGCACCACGACGCCCGCGCCGTCCTGCGCGCTGTCGATGGCGCCCGCGACGGCGTCGAAGTCGGTGCCGAGACCGTCGTCCATGCCGCCCGCCACCGCGATGGTCACGTCCGGCGCCATCTGGCTCGCCACCTCGGCGACGCCCTCGGCCAGGCGCGCGCTGTGGGAGACGATGACCAGCCCGACCCTCACGCCGACCCCGCGAACGACCGCAGCAGCAGCGACGCCGACCGCGCCCCCGGATCGAGGTGCCCGGCGCTGCGTTCGCCCAGGTAGGAAGCCCGGCCCTTGCGGGCGACCAGCGGCACCGTGGCCTCCGCGCCCGCCTCGGCCGCTTTCGCGGCGGCCGCGAGCACGGCGGCGACGGTGTCGCCCTGGGCAGCGTCGGCGGCGGGGGCGAGCGCGTCGACCATCGTCTTGTCCCCCACCTCCGCCTTCCCGCGAGCCACGACGCCCTCCAAGCCCGCCCGCAGAGCCGCCGCGACCAGCTCGGGAGTCAGTTCGGGCGCCGCCCCAACAGCCGTCGACGCGCGTAGGAACGCCGTCCCATACAGCGGCCCCGCCGCCCCTCCGACCTTCGAGATCAGCGTCGTGGCCACGAGCTTCAACACACCCGCCGGCGTGTCCGGCGTCGACTGGTCCAGGGCCGCGACCACGAAACCAAACCCGCGTTTCAGGTTCTCCCCGTGGTCGCCGTCGCCGATGGCCTGATCCAGCCGGACCAGCTCGTCACGGTATTCGGTGATCACGGCGGCGGCGGCCCGCACGGCCGCCGCCACCGCCGCCGCGTCGCACGGCATCAGACTCCCCAGCGCAGCGCGGCGGTGTGGACCGGCGCGTCCCACAGGCGGGTCAGCTCGTCGTCGAGGCGCAGCAGCGTCACGCTGATCCCCTGCATCTCCAGGCTGGTGATGTACGGCCCGACCAACCTGCGCTCGACCACGATTCCGCGGTCGGCGAGCAGCCGCTCGGCGATCCCGTGCGCCAGATACAGCTCCAGCAGCGGCGTTCCGCCCATCGAGTTGGTGAACAGCAGCACCCGGTCACCCTCAGCGAATGGCAAGTCGGCCAGGACCGGCTCCAACAGGCCCGCGACGATCCCGTCGGCGCCCTCCAGCGCGACCCGCCGCCTGCCCGGCTCGCCGTGGATGCCGATGCCGACCTCCATCTCGTCGTCGGCGAGGTCGAAGCTCGGCGTGCCGACGTGCGGGACCGTCGGCGCGCTCAGCGCCATGCCCATCGAGCGGGCGTTCGCCACGACCGCGCGCGCCAGCCGCTCACAGGTGTCCAGGTCGGCGCCCGATTCGGCGGCGGCGCCGACGATCTTCTCCAGCAGCACCGTGCCGCCGACCCCGCGCCGCCCGGCCGTCCAGGTGGAGTCCTGCACGGCGACGTCGTCGTCGATGACCACGGTCCGCACGTCGACGCCGTCGGCCTCGGCGAGTTCGGCAGCGGTCTCGAAGTTGAGCACGTCGCCGGTGTAGTTCTTGACCACGAGCAGCACCCCAGCACCGCCGTCGACCTGGGCGACCGCGGCCTGCACCTGGTCGGGGGTTGGCGAGGTGAACACCGCTCCTGGGCAGGCGGCGTCGAGCATGCCCTTGCCGACGAAGCCGCCGTGCATGGGCTCATGCCCCGAGCCGCCGCCTGACACCACCGCGACCTTGCCCGCCACCGGCGCGTCGGCCCTGGCCACCACGGCCGGGTCCTCGGTGACTTTCAGCAGGTCGGGATGGGCCAGTGCCATGCCACGTAGGGCGTCGACCACGATAGTCGCTGGATCGTTGAGGATCTTCTTCATCGCGCGCCTCCTAGCCGGGGCGGGGTCCCTCCAGTTCCTACACCCGCGCGGCCGGAGGCGAAAGCCGACAGAGGCTAGCCCTTCGGCAGCTTCGGAATCAGCGCCTTGGCCACGGCCTCGACCTTGGCGCAAGTGTCCTCGCCAGCCTGCGTGCTGTAGCGGCTGAACTCGACGCTGACGACCTCGGCGACCTCGCGGTCCGGCGGGAACGGCGCGTGCGCCCATTCGAGCCTGCACCGGTCACCGGAGGACTTCTCGGCCTTCTTCTGCGCCTTCACCCCATTACCGAGGTCGACCGGCGTGGTCTCGGCGGCGTCGGCCAAGTCGTCGGGGTTGGAGGAGATGTCGAAGGTGACGTCGAACGAGGCGCCGCTGAGGTTCCAGTCGCACGTGTGCAGCGTGGTGAGCTGCTTCTCGGCGCTCTCCCCGATGGTCGAGGTGACAACCGAGTCGTCCAAGACCTCGCACGGGTCGAGGTCGACAAGCGTGCCCTTGGCCAGCTTGAGCGGCTCCGCACCCGCACGCACCTGCTTGACGATCGACTCCATCATCTTGCGGCCCGGTTCACACAGCCCACCCGGCCCGCCCATCTGCAGGGTGATCGCCCGCTTCGGCGAGTTCTCGGTGATGACGTTGATGAAGCACGCCGTCTTGTCCTCGAGCTCGGACTCGGTGGCGGGCAGACCGCCGATCTTGAACGTGCCATCGGCGCTGGTGCCGCTCAGGGACTCGCCGACGGTGAGCGAGAAGTTCAGCTCTTTGCCGTTCTTGTCCTTCATGTAGTTCGAGCACTTGTCGTAGTCGCGCAGCCTGCTGTTGGCGGGCGTGCCGAACTCGGCCAGCGCGTCTTCATTCAGCAGGCCACACGGGTCGAGTCGGCGCAGGTTCTTGGTGGCGAACGCCTCGTCGCCGGTCACGCCCCCACCGCTGGTCGCGGTCGTCGGGTCGGCGGGCCCACCGCCCAGGTCGGCCGTGGCGGGCACCGTCGAGCGCGGGAAAGTCTGCTTGGTCAGGTCCGCACCGCAGCCCGCCAGCACCGTCACCAGGCACGCGACGGCGCCGACTGACCACATCCGAGATCGCCTCACGGCGTGAACGGTAACCAGTCGGGCGCGGCCGGATGCACGCAACCAGCCAATTCAGGCCAGGCGTTCGACGAAACGGGCGAGTTGGGCGAGGTTGCGGCACTCGACCATCTCGATGACCTCCGCGTACGCCGGGGCGGCCGAGTCGCCGGTGCCCCACCGAGCGATCGGCTCCGGGTTGAGCCAGTGGGCGTGCCGGGCCAGGGCCGCGAGGTCGGACAGGACGCCGGTCTCCGGGGAGAGATAGTTCGACCGGGCATCGCCGAGGATGAGCAGGGCCGTGTTGGGGCCGATCAATGTCGAGTGCTTGGCCGCGAGGTCGACGAAGACCTTGCCGTAGTTGGTGCCGCCGCTGAGGAATCGAACGCCGTCGGCCTCCATGCGCGACAGCGCCGCGCGCACGTCGTCGCTGGCGGCGAAGTACCGGGTGACCTCGACCGGGGTGTCGACGAAGGCGAACGCGCGGACTCGGCTGAACTGCTCACGCAGCGCGTACACCAGCAGCAGGGTGAACCGGGCGAACGATGACACCGACGAGCTGATATCGCACAGGACCACCAGTTCCGGCTTGTGCGGACGGCGCGGACGGTGTCGGGTGCGGATCGGCACGCCGCCGGTGGCCAGCGACAGGCGGATGGTGCGGCGGAAGTCGAGCAACCCTCGCCTGCCGCGCCGCCTGCTCATCTTCGTGGCCAGGCGCCGGGCCAGCGGATAGACCTCGCGGCGCAGGTTGGCCAGGTCGTCGGCGGTCGCGGTGAGGAAGTCGACCCGGTCGACGGTCGGGCGCGCGACCCAGCGAGCGGTCTCCGGGACACCTCTCTCCTCGGCGATCCGGCGCTGCGCGTCGGCTCGCATCGCGCGTTCGAATCGGGCGATCCGCTCGGTGAACCGCCTGCGGGTGTCGCGTTCGTCGATAGTGTCGGTCGGGGCGGCGGTTCGGACCAGGCCCGCCATCAGCGTGCGGGGCGTCAGGGTGTCGAGCGCCGCGGCGGGTGACCACCGGGCCGGGCCGTCGCCGGGGAGCCTGCCGAACTCGGCCAGCGCGGCCATCGCCAACTGGTCGAGCCCGGCGAGGTCGCCGTCGAAGACGAGTTCGGCCAGGCGCCGCCTGTTCGCCACCACGCTCGGGGACCGGTCGACTCCGCCGGTGACCTCCACCTCGCTGCCGCGCTCAGGGGCGAGTTGGACACCATCCCCGACCGCGCGCGGGAACCACAGGTCGAACAGTGCGTCGAACGCCTCCCGGTGCGCCTGCCGCTTGACCACGGTCGTGGCGTAGGCGGCGCGCAGCGACTCGCGCTCGCCGATGTCGACGGCGGCCATCGCGTGCGCCGCGTCGAGCCCCTCGGCCAGCGACACCGGCAGCCCGGCCTCGCGCAGCGCGCCGAGGAAGGCGATGTGCCGTTCCACGATCGCCATGTCAGCCGCGCAGCCCGAGTTCCTTGGCCGCGCGCTCGTGGTCGGAGACGTGTTTGAGGAGCACGCCGAGCGTGTCCGAGATCGTCCGTTCGTCCACTGTGGCCACTCCGAGCGCGACGAGCGTGCGGGCCCAGTCGATCGTCTCGGCGATCGACGGCGCCTTCTTCAACTCCAGGCCACGCAGCCCGGCCACCACGCCGACGAGGCGCTCGGCCAGCGCGTCGGCCAGTCCCGGCACCCGACGCAGGACGATGTCGCGTTCCCGCTCCGGGGTCGGATAGCCGACGTGCAGGTAGAGGCAGCGGCGGCGCAGCGCCTCGGAGAGCTCCCGGCTGGCGTTGGAGGTGAGCACGACGAACGGGCGCCGCGTGGCCTCGATGGTGCCCAGTTCGGGGATGGTGATCTGGAAGTCCGACAGCACCTCCAGCAGCAGCGCCTCGATCTCGACATCGCCCTTGTCGGTCTCGTCGACCAGCAGCACCGTGGGCTCGTCCCGGCGGATCGCCGCCAGCAGGGGCCGCTCCAGCAGGAACTCGTCGGTGAAGATGTCGTCGTGGGCCTGCTCCCAGGTTTCCTCCGACCGGCCCGCCTGGATGCGCAGCAGCTGCTTGGAGTAGTTCCACTCGTAGAGCGCGCGGGCCTCGTCCAGGCCCTCGTAGCACTGGAGCCGGACCAGACCGGCGCCCGTGGCGGCGGCGACGGCCTTGGCGAGCTCGGTCTTGCCGACACCGGCGGGTCCTTCGACGAGCAGCGGCTTGCCGAGTACACCCGCGAGGAACACGGTGGTCGCGATGGCCTGGTCGGCGATGTAGCCGACCTCCGCGAGCCGAGCGGCAGCGTCAGCGGGGCTGGCGAAAGGCGGCATGCCCGCAGTCTATGGCTAGAACAGGCGGAACTCGTCGGACACGATGCCGCGCAGGGCGTCGTAGTCGAGGGTGACGCAGCGGATGCCGCGGTCCTCGGCCAGCACTCTGGCCTGCGGTTTGATGATCTGGGCGGCGAAGACGCCCTGGACCGGGGACAGCAGCGGGTCGCGGTTGAGCAGTTCCAGGTACCGAGTGAGCTGCTCGACCCCGTCGATCTCGCCCCGGCGCTTGATCTCGACCGCCACGCTCTTGCCGTCGGCGTCGCGGGCCATGATGTCGACCGGGCCGATGGCGGTCGGGAACTCGCGGCGGACCAGCGTGTATCCGTCGCCGAGGGTCTTGATGTGTTCGGCGAGGAGTTCCTGGAGGTGGGCCTCGACGCCGTCCTTGACCAGGCCTGGTTCGGCGCCGAGTTCGTGCGACGAGTCGTGCATGATCTCCTCGATCGTGATCACGATCTTCTCGCCCGCCTTGTTCTGCACCGTCCAGACGCCGTCGTCCTCGGTGAGCCAGCAGGGCGGGGTCATCCAGTTCAGCGGCTTGTAGGCGCGGTCGTCGGAGTGGACCGAGACCGAGCCGTCGGCCTTCACCAGCAGCAGCCGGTTGGCCATGGGCAGGTGGGCGGTCAGCCGTCCGGCGTAGTCGACCTGGCAGCGAGCAATCACTAGGCGCACGGCCAGCAAGGCTAGTCCGAAGGCCGGAGTACGGCAGGATCGACCCGTGGAGACACTCGGATCAGACCAGGTCTATGCGAACCCGTGGATGACCGTCCGCGAAGACAAGATCCGCCGCGCAGACGGCACTGACGGAATCTTCGGGGTGATCGACAAACCGGACTACGCGCTGGTCATCCCACTCGACGGCGACCGCCTGACGCTGGTCGAGCAGTTCCGCTATCCGCTCCAGGCCCGGCGCTGGGAGTTCCCGCAGGGGACCGCGCCCGACCGGGCCGACGTCGAGCCGACCGTGCTCGCGGCACGGGAGTTGGCGGAGGAGACCGGGCTGGTCGCGGCGTCGATCGAGCGGATCGGGTCGCTGGACTGCGCGCCGGGGATGTCGAGTCAGCGGGGGAACGTGTTCCTCGCGACCGGGCTGACCGAAGGGCCGCCGAGTCGGGAGTCCGAGGAGCAGGACATGCGGTCGGCGTGGTTCACCCGGGCCGAGTTCGAGCGGCTGGTGCGGGCCGGGGAGATCAGCGACGCGCAGTCGATCGCCGCCTACGGGCTTCTGCTGCTGCACGAGAGGTAGGGACAACCCCACCAAAGATCGACCTGCCTGCCCGACTGCGCCCGCGCGCCCCCGCGACCACGATGGGCGGCATGGGGATCACACACAAGCGCGTCGCGGCAGGCGTCGCCGCCGGGCTGCTCTGCACCATCGTCATCGCACCAGAGGCCGCGGCCGGGGAACGGGTCGACGGGACGTGGCGGACCGAGGGCTACGGCACCGTCCTGGAGATCACCGACGGTCACGCCCGCTTCTACGAGACGACCGAGATCAGCTGCCTCGCCGGGGAGACCGCGGAACGGGTCGGCAACGGTCCAAACGGGACAGTCCGGTTCGCGGGCGATCGTCTGGGGTTCACCGTGCGGGCCAAGGGAAACCGGGCGGTCCAGGTGTTCGACGGGTCGGTCAGCCACCGCGAGCTGCGTCGCACCTCCACTCGACCGTGCACCGCGCCGAACGGTCCACTGGGGACATTCGACGTCTTCTGGACCACCTACGCCGAGAACTATCCGTTCTTCCAGCTCAAGGGGATCGACTGGCAGGCGGTGCGGGACCGGTACCGCTCGCGCGTGCGCCCGGACATGTCCGATCAGGAACTCTTCGATCTGCTCGTCGAGATGATCGAGCCACTCGGCGACGCGCACACCGGAATCCTTGCCGGGGAACGGTTCCACGTCGGCCACCGGCCCGGCACCACGTTTCCCAGCCCGGAGCTGGAGGCCCGAGTCCGGCCGTATGTCATCGGCAACGTCGGTGAACTCCAGGAGTTCGGCCGCGGCCGTATCGGCTACGCGGACCTGCCCGGCGGCCTGGGCTACCTGCGGCTGATCGCGTTCATGGGCTACACCGAGGACGGCTACGCCGCCGACGCCGCCGAACTCGACCGAGCGCTCGACGTGATCTTCGATCGGCATCCGCGCGGGCTGATCATCGACCTGCGGATCAACGGCGGCGGCGCCGACGCGCTCGGCTTGGCGGTCGCGGCGCGACTGACCGGCCATCCGCATTTCGCCTACGCCAAGCAGACCTGGACCGGCACCGGGTTCAGCGCGCCGCAGCGGTCGGACGTGCGCCCGGCCAAGCCCGGATTCACCGGTCCGGTCGTCCTGCTGACCAGCGGGTCGCAGATGAGCGCGGGCGAGACGTTCACCCAGGCGCTGATCGGGCGATCGCCCGCGGTCACCCGGATAGGCGAGCACACCCAAGGCGTCTTCTCCGACACGATGGAGCGCTCGCTGCCCAACGGCTGGAAGTTCATCCTGCCCAACGAGCGGTTCGTGACCCGCTGGGGACAGTCCTTCGACGGCGCGGGCATCCCGCCGCACATCCGGATACCAGTGTTCACAGAACAGGATTTCGCCACTGGCAAGGACTCCGCACTCGATCGGGCGATCGCGTTGCTCCATCGGGGTTGACAGGTCAAGTGGTCTAGTCCATTTTGAATGGGCCGGACCTCCCTGTAACCCGGCCACTGGAGGCAGCCATGTCGCTCCCTGTCAAACGCGCGCTTTTAGCCCTGCTGTCGGCCGTGTCGATCTGCTTCACGCTGGTCGTCGCGTTCACCGGTCCGGCCTCGGCGGCGAACCTGGTCAGCAATCCCGGATTCGAGACCGGCAACCTCAGCGGGTGGTCGTGCGGCGCCGCGGCGGTGGCGGGCGGGGACACCCACTCGGGCACGTCCGCGCTGGTCGGCACCCCCGCCGGGCACGACAACGCCCGGTGTTCCCAGACCGTCGCGGTCATCCCGAACACCCGCTACGCCCTGACCGCGTGGGTCAAGGGCGCCTACACCTACCTCGGCGCGACCGGCACCGGGACAGCTGACGTCAGCACTTGGACGCCGGTGTCAGGTTCGTGGGTGCAACTGTCGACGGCGTTCACCAGCGGCGCGTCGACCAAGTCGGTGACGATCTACCTGCACGGCTGGTACGGCCAGCCCGCGTACCGCGCCGACGACGTGATCCTCGACGGCCCGGGTACGCCGCCGACCACCACGACCACCCCGACGACACCGACGTTGACCACTACGACACCGACTTCGACCACCACGACACCGACGTCGACCACTACGACGATGACAACCACTACGACCACCACCACGCAGCCGCCGCCGACCGGACTGCCGAAGCACATCCTCACCGGCTACTGGCAGAACTTCTACAACGGCGCCCGCGCGCTGACCCTGGCGCAGGTCCCGACCACCTACGACATCATCGCGATCTCCTTCGCCGACGCCGTCCCCGGGCGCAACGGCGCGGTCAGCTTCACCCTGGACTCGGGCCTGTCGAGCCAACTCGGCGGGTACACCGACGCGCAGTTCCGCGCCGACATCCGCACCGTGAAAGCCCGTGGCCAGAAGGTGATCCTGTCCGTCGGCGGCGAGAAGGGCACCATCTGGGTCGGCGACGCGGCGGCGTCGGAGGCGTTCTCCAGCACGATGTCCGGGCTGATCGCCGACTACGGGTTCGACGGCGTCGACATCGACCTGGAGAACGGGATCAACGCCACCCACATGGCCCCGGCCCTGCGCCGCATCCACGCCGCGGGCGGCAAGGTGATCACCATGGCGCCGCAGACGATCGACATGCAGTCCACTCAGGGCGGATACTTCCAACTCGCCTTGGCCACCAAGGAAATTCTGACGATCGTCAACCTGCAGTACTACAACTCGGGGACGATGAACGGGTGTGACGGTCAGGTCCACAGCCAGGGCACGGTGAACTTCCTGACCGCGCTGGCTTGCATCCAGCTCCAAGGTGGGCTGCGGGCCGATCAGGTCGGACTCGGCCTGCCCGCGTCACCTTCCGGCGCGGGTGGCGGGTATCAGTCACCCGGCAACGTCAACAACGCGCTGAGCTGCCTGGCCCGGCGCACGAACTGCGGCAGCTTCGTCCCGTCGCAGGCGTACCCGGACATCCGGGGCGCGATGACGTGGTCGATCAACTGGGACGCGTCGAACAACTGGAACTTCGCCAACACGGTGGCACCCCACCTGGACACGCTGCCCTAGCTGTGTCCATATGAGACGGCGGCGTGCGCTCCCCCGGAGCGCGCGCCGCCGTTCAGTTGTAGGCGGCCAGGAAGACGTCCGCGGCCCGGTCGGCGAGGTCGTCGATCTCGGCGACGGAGGGTCCCGCCTCCGTGCCCGCGAACATCACCTGGTTCATCGGCTTGTACATGACGAGCCCGGCGAAGTGGTAGGCCGCCAGCGTCGGGTCCGACAGCGGCCGCAGCAGGCCGCGGTCGACAAGGCGCTGCATCGACTCCCCGAGCAGCACGAGCGACTGATGGAAGCCGCGCTCGAACCAGGCGCCGGAGACCTGCGGGAACCGGTCGGCCTCGGCCAGGACCAGACGTCGCAGTCGCAGGACCCTCGGCTCCATGAGGGTGTCGAGGAACCGGTGGGCGAGATCGCGGAAGCCTTCGCGCACGTCGGTCGCCTCATCCAGCGCGCTGCCGAACGCCGTCGCGAAGCCCTCCACGACCTGCAGGGTCGTGCCGAGGATGATCTCGGCGAACAGATGCTCCTTGTCCGCGAACTGCTTGTAGACGGTCTGCTTGGACACCGCGGCCTTGGCCGCCACCTCGTCCATGCTCGCGCCGAGGTAGCCGTTGTTCAGGAACACCTCGGTGGCCGCGCTCAGGATCGCCCGCCGTTTGCTCGCGGTCCGCCCGCCCTGCTGTGGGTCCACGACGCCTCCCTGGATTCGGAACTAGTACTAGACAGTACCGTACCCATCGCAGTACTGTACGGTCTAGTTCCAGCGACCAAGGAGAGCGAACATCATGGGAACGGTCTACTCGAAAGACGGCAACACGATCGCGTTCGACGTCCGCGGCGAGGGCGAGCCGCTGATCCTGGTTGACGGCGCCACCTCGTTCCGCGCGGTCAACCAGCTCAACGCCGAGACCGCGGCGCTGCTGGCCGGGGAGTTCCGCGTCTACACCTACGACCGCCGCGGCCGCGGCGAGAGCAGCGACACCGCCCCCTACTCGACCGAACGCGAGATCGAGGACCTCGCCGCGCTCATCGACGCGGCGGGTGCCCCCGCGGTGGTGTGCGGCCAGTCGTCCGGCGCGGTCCTGGCCCTTGACGCCGCCGCGGCGGGTCTGCCCATCAGCAAGCTGGTCCTGTGGGAGCCGCCGTTCGTCGTCGACAGCGGCAGGCCGCCCATCCCCACCGACTACGTCGAGCGACTCGACGCCGCCGTCGCCGCGGGCCGCCCGGGCGACGCCGTCGAACTGTTCCTCACCGCCGCGGCTGGCCTGCCCGTCGAGGCCGTCGGCGGCATGCGGCAGAGCCCGTTCTGGCCGGTGCTCGAAGGTATCGCGCACACCATCGCCTACGACGGCCGGTTCATGGGCACCACGATGTCGGGCAACCCGCTGCCCGCCGACCGCTGGGCCGCGGTCACCGTCCCCACCCTTGTCCTGCACGGCAACGGCACCGAGCCGTGGCTGATCGCCGCGGCCAACGCCATCGCCGACCTGCTGCCCACCGCCACGCTCGAAGCGGTCGAAGGCGCCCAGCACAGCACCACAGCCGACGTGTTCGTCCCGACGCTGTCGAAGTTCATCCGAAGCCTGTAACCGCGGTTCCAATTCTCAGAAAGGCTTATCCGATGCGCAAAGTAACCGCGTCACTGTTCATCTCGCTCGACGGTGTCGTCGAGTCGCCCGACGAGTGGCAGTTCTCCTTCGACGACGAAATGGGCGCGGCGATGATGCGCGCGCTCGACGAGGCGGACACCGTGCTGCTGGGCCGAACCACCTACACGGAGTGGGCCGAGTACTGGCCGACCGCGGACGACGAACCGTTCGCTTCGCTGATCAACGGCACCCCCAGGTACGTCGCCTCCACGACCCTCGACTCCGTCGACGCGTGGCCGAACAGCACGCTGATCAAGGGCACTCTGGCCGAGTGCGTCACCGAACTGCGCCAGGGCGAAGGCGGGACGATCACCGTCGCGGGCAGCCCGTCGGTGGTGCGGGCCCTGCTCGATGAGGGCCTGCTCGACGAACTGACGCTGCTGATCCACCCCGTCATCGCGGGCGGCGGCCGCCGCCGACTCTTCGCCGACACCGCGGCGACGACCGGACTCGAATTGGTCGACTGCACGACGACCAGCGGTGGCGTGCTCATCGCGACCTACCGACCGGCTCGGTAGCGGTCAATCCGGCCAGACTGGGGAACGCTTCTCCAGGAAGGCAGCCATGCCTTCCTTCGCCCCCGCCAATTGCGACGCGGCGGCCATGACCTCCAACGCGATCGCGTACGCGTCGGCTTCCGGGCGGTCGAGTTGGGCGTAGATGGTCTGCTTCCCCACCGCCCGACTCGCGTCGCTGCCGCGGGTGGCCCGGCTCAACAGGTCGTCGACTGCCTTGTCGAGGTCCGCGTCGGGGACCACGTAGTTGACCAGGCCCCAGGACTCGGCGGTCTGCGCGTCGATGATGTCGCCGGTCAGCGCGAGTTCTAGCAAGCGTTTGCGGCCGATCGAGCGGGCTACGGGGACCGCAGGCGTGTGGCAGAACCAGCCGCCTTTGCCGCCGGGGAGGGCGAATCCCGCGGATTCGGCGGCGACGGCCAGGTCGCAGCTGGCCACCAGCTGACAGCCCGCCGCCGTGGCCAGGCCGTGCACGCGGGCGATGACCACCTGGGGCACGGATTGGATCGTGCGCATCAGGTCGGTGCAGAGTTCGAGGAGTTCGCGCACACCGGCCAGGTCGCGGGCGGCGACGTCGGCGAAGTCGTGGCCGGAGGAGAACACCGGGCCCGCGCCCGCCAACACGATGCCGGTGGCGTCGGACTCCCCCGCGGCACGGAAGGCGGTCAGCAACTCGGCCAGGTGGTCGCCGGACAGCGAATTGCGGCGGGTGGGCCGGTTCATCGTGATCCGGACGACGCGGTCGGTGCGTTCTACGAGGATGTGCTGGTACTCGGCCATATCCCGACCGTACTCGCGAACAGGCTGACCGCAGGCCGACGCACGTGGAGATCACCCGGCACCACGACCCAGACCCCGCAACCTGCACGTCTTCAGCCCCGACTGCCCCGAGACCGTCCGCCATCGCAAGTTCCGGGACTGGCTGATCGGGCACCAGGACGACCTTGCCCGCTACCGCGACGCGAAACACGCCGCCGCCGCGGAGACCACGGCGGCGGCGGGAGTCATCGTGGACTACAACCGGCACAAGGAGCCGATCATCCGGGACATCTATGACCGGATGTTCCGTGCCGGCGGCCTGCTTTAGCCCAGCTTGTTGGCCTCGCGGATGACGTTGACGATCTCGGCCATGATCTGGGTCATCTCGTAGTCCTTCGGCGTGAACACCCTGGCCACGCCACGCGCGGTCAGGATCTTCGCGTCGTCGGGGGGGATGATGCCGCCGACGACCACCGGAATGTCCCCGGCACCGGCGGCGCGCAGGCCGTCGACCACGGCGGGGACGGCGTCGAGGTGTGAGCCGGACAGGATGGACAGGCCGACCACGTGCACGCCCTCCTGCACCGCGGCCGCGACGATCTGGTCCGGGGTCAGCCGGATGCCCTGGTAGACGACCTCGAAGCCGGTGTCGCGGGCCCGTACGGCGATTTGCTCGGCGCCGTTGGAGTGGCCGTCGAGGCCGGGCTTGCCGACCAGCATGCGCAGCCGCTCGCCCAGTTCCTCGCCGGTCGCCTTGACTCGGTCGCGGACGGTCGCCAGTTCGGCACCCGCCTCGCCGCCCGCCGAGGCGCCGGAGACGCCGGTGGGGGCGCGGTACTCGCCGAACACCTCGCGCAGGGCCGCTGACCACTCGCCGGTGGTGACGCCTGCCCTGGCGCAGGCGAGGGTGGCCTCCATCAGATTGGACTCGGTCTTGGCCGCGTCGCGCAACACGCGAAGGGACTCGGTGGCGGCGTCGTTGTCGCGGGCCGCGCGCCAGCGCTTGACCGCCTCGACGGCCTCCCGCTCGCCTGCCGGGTCGACCGTCTCGATCGCCTTGGCGCCCTCGGCCTGCAGCGGGCTGGGCTCGGTGGTGTCGAACTTGTTGACCCCGACGATGGTCTGCTCGCCCGCCTCGATCCGCCTGCGGAACTCGGCCAGGGAGCCGACCATCTGGGTCTTCATGTACCCGGACTCGACCGCCGGGACCGCGCCACCCATCGCCTGCACGCGGTCGATCTCCTCGCGCGCGCCGGTGATGATCTCGTTGACCTTGGCCTCGATGACCGGGGAGCCGTCGAAGATGTCCTCGTACTCCAGCAGGTCGGTCTCGTAGGCGAGGACCTGCTGCATCCGCAGCGCCCACTGCTGGTCCCACGGGCGCGGCAGGCCGAGCGCCTCGTTCCACGCGGGCAGCTGGATGGCGCGGGCGCGGGCCTTGCGCGACAACGACACCGCGAGCATCTCCAGCACGATGCGCTGGACGTTGTTCTCCGGCTGGGCCTCGGTCAGGCCGAGGGAGTTGACCTGCACGCCGTAGCGGAAGCGGCGCTGCTTGGCGTTGGTGATGCCGTAGCGGTCGCGGGTGATCTCGTCCCACAGCTCGGTGAACGCCCGCATCTTGCACATCTCTTCGACGAACCGGACGCCCGCGTTGACGAAGAAGGAGATCCGCTGGACGACCTCGCCGAACTTCTCGGCGGGCACCTGCCCGGAGTCGCGCACCGCGTCGAGCACCGCGATTGCCGTGCACATCGCGTAGGCGACCTCCTGCACGGGCGTCGCGCCGACCTCCTGCAGGTGGTAGCTGCAGATGTTGATCGGGTTCCAGTTCGGCACATTGGTGACCGTCCACGCGACCATGTCGGTGATCAGCCGCAGGCTCGGCCCCGGCGGGAAGACATAGGTGCCGCGGGACAGGTATTCCTTGATGATGTCGTTCTGCGTGGTACCCGCGAGCTTGGCGACGACCTCGTGCCAGTCGGTGCCCTCGGCCTCGGCCTGCTCCTGGGCCACCGAGACGTAGAGCGACAGCAGCCACATGGCCGTCGCGTTGATCGTCATCGAGGTGTTGGCGCCCGCGAGCGGGATCTGGTCGAACAGGGTGCGCATGTCACCGAGATGGGTGACGGGCACGCCGACCTTGCCGACCTCGCCCTTGGCGAGCTCGTGGTCGGGGTCGTAGCCGGTCTGCGTCGGCAAGTCGAAGGCGACGGACAGGCCGGTCTGCCCCTTGGCCAGGTTGCGGCGGTACAGCTCGTTCGACTTCGCCGCGGAGGAGTGACCGGCGTAAGTGCGCATGACCCACGGACGGTCACGCTCACGGTCTGTGGGGTACGGCACCGGTTAACCTCCGTTAATCTTCCGCCTGTTCGGCGAAGCGTACTGGTCAGTAACGCTATTCGACCCCCTTCCTGTGCCCACGCTCACTGGACCCGCCGCGCCGACCAAGTAGGTGACGTCGCCGAGGAGTGAGTCCGGCGTGACCTCGAAGGCGGCGGCGATGTCCGCCAGGTCTTCGAGTTGCCAACGCCTCTGGTCGTTGAGTTGTCGGGATAGGTGGTTCTCGGGCTTGCCGAGGAGCTCGGCGAGTGCCCTCTTGGTTGTGATCCCCCGCATCGCCATGAGAACGCGGACGTTCCGCGTGATGGCGTGCTGGATCTCGTCAGCGGTCATGTCGTCAAGCATGCCAAGTTACCTGTCAAGTTGGCAAGACTGCCGTCTGACCTAACAGGGATCCCCCACGTGGGTCAGATTCAACATCCAAACCGTTGACAGTCTGTCTGTCAGACGGATAACGTCATGACATGACAGACACCACGTCCGAACTCGCGGCCATTCTGCTGGGCCAGCCGCTAGGCGACTGGGTTCGCGTCAAGCGCGGCGCCGGGCTGTCGTGGTCGCACATCTCCCGAGACCTCTACATCGCCACCAGCGGACGCATCTCCAGGACCGGCGAGACCTTGCGAGTCCGTTACCCCGACCCGAGTCCTGACGACGCGGACTCGACCACGCGCCAGACCGCCTGACCTCTGAACGCAGGAAGGGCGGGCCGCCGGATCGCACCCGGCATATGGCCCGCCCACCACGGATCACCCAACTCAAGGAGCATCACCGTGGACAACCCGAGTATCGCACCCGACACCGCGATCTCCGACTGGCTCGCCGCCCTGGCGAGCCACCTCGCCCTTCACCCGAACCTTCAGGCGAGCTTCTCGGGCACGACGCGCCGCGACATCCAGGTTTACCGGCGCGGGTTCGCCAGTCACCTGCATGCGCTGATCGCCTGGGCCGACACGCTCGGCGCGATCGAGCCGATCCGGGTGACCTCCAACGACCAGAACAACGGCGTGCACCTGCTGTTGTCCGGTCGGATGGACGGTGCCCATCGGCTGAGCGTGACAGTCATCCCGAACGCACCTCACGTGGCCGCGTTGGCCAGCCACACGAGCCTCGCTGTGGGCGACCGGTTCGACATCTCGCTGATCCGCACCCTGCTCAAGGCCGAGGCCAGCCCCCGTGTCCGCGTGATCCGGCACGGCGACATCTACGACGGCACCGTGCTGCGGCGCACCGAGAAGCGCATCGTGCTCGGCGAGTACGCCGCCTGGTATCCGGGCGAGGGCGAGTACATCGCCGACGACGGCGACCGGCTGTCGATCCCGCTGAGCGACGGCACCACGGTCATCGAGCACGTCGACGTCACCGTGGTCGACGCTGCGCACGAGCTGGCTTTGGCCGGTACGCCGGTGACGACGTGAGCGCCGCGATCACGGACCTGCGGCTGCGCCCGTCCGTGCGGTTCACCGACTCGACTGCGCTGGTGGCGCGCGCGATCTGCCTGGACTGCGGCACCGCCGAGGAGGTGCGCGACTTCGACGAGGGGCGGGCCTGGGAAGCGGACCACGAGGGCTGCCCGGCCGTGGTCGACCAGGCGCACGGGGAGGCGCTGGCGATCGAGGCCGCGCGGGCCAGCGGGGCGCTGGCGCTGCGGCTGATCTCGCGCAGCGGTCTCGTGCACATCTCCAGCCTGCACGAGGTGGACAGCTACCTGTGCGACAGCAGGTCGCCGTTCATCGAGCACACGGCGCTGTCCTCGGACTGCCCGAGCTGCGGGCTGCACGTGTCCTCCATGCAGGACTTCGCCTACAGGGCTCGGCACGGCGCGATGCAGGGTTACAGCGCGGCCGCGCCGATGGGCGCCCGGCATTGGGCGCGGTTGACCGCGGCCGAGCAGGCGCGGTGGCTGACGTGGGCGTGCTCGGACAATCCGGAGATGCCCGAGATCGACGAGGCCGCCGACCGTGTGGAGTTGGAGGCCGTGGCCCGGTGGGCGGCGGACGGGATCGATATCAAGGTGGCCGTGGCGCAGGTGCTGCACGAGACGACGGGCATGGACCCGGCGCCGACTGTGCAGGTCCCGCCGGTGCCCGACGAGGCCCGCGCGGCTGGCTGGGACGCGCTGATCGCCGCGCGCGACTCCGGTGCGGACCTGTCGCAGGCCTACGCCCGCGCGCTGGACGCGGTGCTGCTGCCGCTGTACGCGGCGTGGGTGGGCGACCGGCACCTGATGGCTCTGCCGGAGCCGGACGAGGTCGACGAGTCTGGTGCCCGCTGGGGCCAGCTGGTGGACGCGACGATGTACGGATCAACGCCGGTGGTGCGGCTCGTGGGCCGCGCGTGGACCGCCGACGACGCCGAGCTGCTCGCCGCCGAGATCGTGGCCGCCGCCCGCTGGGGTCGCGACCGCGCGGACGAGCTGGGCGCGGACGCTGTCCCCCTCGACGTGGCGCTCGCCCCCTACGCCGCCCGCATGGATGCGCGTCGGGACGCGCGCGGCGCCGACGTCGAGCAGTCGGGTGGTGTGTCGTGAGCGCGGCGAGCCTGCCCCCGGAGTCGGCGGCCGACCGTGTGCGCCGCGAGGTCGGCGACCTCGTGTCCCGCATGGTGCACGCCGCCCACGGCAAGGCCGGGTTCCGCACGGTCCCGTTCCTGCCGGGGTCGCAGTTGACGCGGTCGGAGCCGCTGCCGCTGGTGGCGTTGACAACGGCCGTGCGGCTGCGGAACGCGGCGGCGAACCGGGTCGGCGACTACGCAAGGGCCGCCCGCGCCGACGGCGTGACCTGGTGGGAGATCGCCCGCGCCATGGAGGTGCGCGACTCGGAGGACCAGTCCGCCGCCGAGGTCGCGTTCGCGGCGGTCGCCGGTTCCCGCGTGTCGATGTCGGACCGGCCGTCGACGTACTGGCGCTGCTTCGACTGCCGGGCCCTGATCACCGAGTTCAGCCCGATCAACGGGCACCCGGTGGATTGCGAGCAGGGCCACGCCGAGGGCTGCGCGCGGTTCGCCCGCCAGGTCGCCCGGTATGAGAGGCGGAACCGATGAGCGCCGTCTGTCCGAACACCGGTGTCCCGGTGCCGAAGTGCTGGTGCGCGCAGTGCCGGCGCCCGCTCAGCGTGTCGACGCTGACCGAGCCGCCCGCTCCGTCGCTGGCCGATGACCTGTTCGCGATGGACCGGCCGCGCGACCCGCAGCGGTGGCCGGTCCGCGATCGGATCTTCTGGATCCTGGTGGCCGCCGCCGCGCTGGTGCTGCTGATCGCGTTCCTGCCCGCGCTGGCCGGTGCACTGTCGGCGGCGCTGGTTCCCCGGCTGCGGGTGCCGGATCCGCCGACCCGGCACGCGCAGCCGGTGTCGTACACGGTCGGCGCGGTTGCCGTCGACGTGGTTGCCGTGCTGATGGCGCCGGTGTGGTTCATGTCGGACCTGTTCGAGTCGCCGCGCAAGGTCATCAACCGGTGCCGGGACTGGTGGGGTGCTGACCCGGCCCGCGCGTGGCTCCTGTTCGAGGTCGCCCTCGTCGCGCTCGTGTTCGTCGCCGTCCTGATCGGGGGGATCTGACATGGCGCTGGACCCGAACGTGGTGGCCGCCTACGAGGCGGTCATGGGAATGATCGGTGACCGGCCGGTGCGGGTTGAGGACCCACGCCTGCGGATGCCGGTGCCGACCGACGTCTTGGGGATGATCGCGACGAGCGCGCCCGCCTACTCGGTGCAGGCGATCCCGCTGCACTACGGGATCAACTGCATCCGCAACGAACGCTTCGGCTTCCCCGCTGAGTACAAGCTGGTCGAGAACCCGGTGCCGCAGACCGATCCGACGTTCGCGGCCCGGTTGGCCGACCTGGTGCTGCCGGTGTTGGACCGCATGCTCGCCGCGGCTGCCGAGCAGCGCGCCGTAGAGACCGCCGACCTGGCGCCGGGTGAGTCGGTCGAGGCGTGGGACCAGATCAAGAGGATCGGCTGATGACCGCGCTCATGACCGTCCTCGCGGGCGGCAACGACCGGCCGCTGTTCGAGATCGAGGACCAGCCCGGTGACTGCTCCCCCGGCTGCCCGTGCGAGACCGATGGCTCCGACTACGGCGCCCGCTGGGTTCCCGTCCGTGAGAGGCGGGGCCGGGACGCGGCGCGGCTGATGTACCAGCAGGCCCGGAACGTGCTCGCCGTGATCTCCCCGGACTCGGACGGCGACATCTTCCTCGCGCACCGGCTGCTCGCCCTGGACGTCGGCGAGGACGTCGCCCGCCGCCTGCTCGCCGACCCCGCCTACTCGCTGCCCGCCAACAACCCGGAGACCACACGACCATGACCACGCCGACCACAAGCAAACTCGGCCAGGACGTCGTCGACGTCGACAAGCCCGACGACGGCGACCTGACCCTCTGGTCCGTCACCACCGTCCTCGGCGCCCTCGACAAACCCGCCCTCCTCTACTGGGCCGCCGAACAGGCCGCGTCCGCCGCAATCGACAACCAGGCCACCTGGCAGGCCATGCTCGCCGACCGCGGGCGCACCGAGGCCGTGAAGTGGTTGCGCGACGCCAGGTTCCGCCGCCCCCGCAACCTGCTGTCCTCGGCGGACCTGGGCACCGTCGTGCACCACCTGTGCGAGGTGTACGCGCTCACCGGCGTCCGGCCCGGCAAGGACGCGATCGCCGACGCCATGCGCAACACTGGTGGCGACCAGGTCGACGTCCGCGCCGAAGGCCCCGTGGTCGAGGCGATGCTGGACCGATTCGACGGATGGCTGCAGCGGTTCACACCGTCCTATCAGGCCACCGAAGTCTGTGTGTACAGCCCGACCTACGGCTACGCAGGGCAGACCGACGGGTTTCTGACGATCGACGGCGTCCGGTTCATCGGCGACTACAAGACCAGCCGCGAACCCTACGACTCGCGCGGCAAGCTCAAGACCCCGTACCCGGAGCAGGTCGGCCTGCAGCTGGCCGCCTACCGGTACGCGGAGTTCGCGGCGGTGTGGCGGCCGCGGCGCACCGAGCAGTTCCGGCGCCGCTACTACCTGCTCGGTGAGGCCGAGCGGGCCATGGCCGAACCGGTGCCCACCGTGGACTCGGGTCTGGTCATCCAGATCACCCCGGAGTCGTGCGAGTCCTACCCGATCCGCTGCGACGAGACGGTGCACGAGGCGTTCCTGTTCGCCGTCGAGGCGTTCCGCTGGCTCAACTACACGAGCAAGACGGTCATGGGCGGCGCCCTGGAATCGGCGGGGGACCGCTGATGCCGATCATCGACTTGCAGCGCAGGCTCGCCGAGGCCGGGCGTATCCGCATCGGCCAGCAGGTCCCGACCGGAAAGGGCGGCAGCCGCCCCGAGAAGCTGACCACGTTCCGCCTCACCAGCTCCGACGCGCACCGCATCCAACTCGCCGCGCAGATGTTCGGCGGGCAGGCCGCGCCGTGGCAAGCCCCGGCCGGGCCGCAGTGGGAAGTCGTCACCGACGCCGACGCGCTCGAAGTGATCGTCCCGCCGTCGGACATGGCGTTCTCCCAGCACTACGAACTCTGGTCCGCCGGTGGCTGCCAACGCCGCTGCGACGGGCGCGTCGAGTCCATCAGCGACGGCGCCTGCGTGTGCGACCCGGACGCCCGCGAGTGCGACATCCACACCCGGCTGTCTGTGATGCTGCGCGACCTGCCCGGCCTGGGCGTGTGGCGCATCGACACCCAGGGCTACTACGCGGCTGTCGAGTTGCAGGGCGCGGTCGAGGTGATCCAGATCGCGGCCGGTCGCGGTCAGATGCTGCCCGCCAGGTTGCGCCTGGAGCAGCGTGTCGTGAAGCGCCCAGGCGTGGGGACGCGCCGGTTCGCTGTCCCAGTCCTCGATGTCGAGGTGTCCCCCGGTCAGCTGATGGCGCCCGCGTCGGGCATGCAGCACAGGCAGATCACCGGACAGACGCACGACCATGCGCCGGTCGACGGGTCGGCGCGGCTGATGACGCCGGTCCCGGCGAGCTTGCCGTCCGCACCGGTGGGTTCGGTGGCCGAGCAGGCCGCCGCCGTCGCGCAGCCGAAGGCCAGGCCGCAGCGCAAGAACGCCGCGCAGCCGCTGCCCGCCACCGGTGTCCGCCCTCGAACCGCCGCTCAGGCGGCCAAGCAGATCGAACCGCCGCCGCCTCCGCCGGACGAGCCGCCCCCGCCGGAGGACGAGGTCCACGAGTGCGAGCCCACTGTGACGAAGGCGCAGCTGAACAAGCTGCATGTGTTGTTCGGGAAGTTCGGCATCAACGAGCGGGCCGACAAGCAGAACACCTGCAGCCTGTTGATCCGCCGCTGGATCGAGTCCTCGACTCACATGACCGTCCCTGAGGCGTCGCGCGCGATCGAACAGTTGGTGAGCTGCGAGCAGTCGTCCGACCCGGCCAAGGCGCTGGACGCGCTGATCGCCCAGTGCCAGGACGAGATGCAGGCCGCGCACGAGGTCAACCAGTTCGGCGGTGAGTCGTGACCGCCACGGTGACGGCGCCGCCCGTCCGCGACCGCGACACCGCCAAGTACGGCACCCCGCTCACCGAGCGGGAACTGCAGGTCCTGCAGCTGCTTGCCGGGCACACGAACGGTGACATCGCAGTGATGCTGCACCTGTCCGAGGACACGATCAAGAGCCACTGCCGCCGCCTGTTCGGCAAGCTCGGCGCCAAGGACCGGGCCCACGCGGTGCACTTGGGCTACACGACCGGGCTGTTCATGGTGGCGCCGGATGACCCGCGGCGCGTAGGCGACAGGCACATCGTCGGCTGCCCCGCGCTCACCCCGCCCCCGCGCTGCCAGTGCAAGATCGGCGGTGGCCGGTGAACGGGATCGACCACTACGGCGCCGCGCAGCGGCTTCTGTCCGACGCCAGTTTCGTCGGTGCACACGGCCATCCGGTCACCCGCGACGGCGGGCTGGTGGACAACAACCAGCACCGCGCTTTGATTGCCCGCGCCCAGGTGCACGCCATGCTCGCCCTCGCCGCCGCGACCGCGCTGTCCACCGTGGACAAGTACGTGGGAGACGGGCCTCACATCAACCTGTGGCGGGACGCGGTCGGCCACGACCCTGCCGACGCCACGACCCACTGCCCCTGCAGCGTCGACGGCACCGACTGTGTGCTGCCCGCCGACCACCTCTCCAGCCACGTCCCGAACCGGCTCGCCGGTCGGACCTGGTCCGGCGACCACGGCGCGAAGCTCGTTGTCGAGGAGCCGTCCTTCGACGACGGCCGCATCGAACTGTGGCTCGCGCACGGCGACATGGAGACCCACTCGGTGCGGATGCTGCCCGCCCACGCCCGCGAGATCGCGGCCGACCTCGCCCACCGCGCCGAAATCATCAACCCGACCGGAGCCGCCCGATGAGCACGATCCGCATCGAGTCCAAGCCGCTGGCCGGGATGCTCACCGACCTGTCACGCACCGCCACCCGCTACGGCGTCCTCTCGACCGACGCGGTCCTGCTGTACTCGGCGCGCGGCCCGATTGGCGACGAGCCCGGCGACCACGGCCTGCTCGTCGGCACCTCCTACGGCACCGGCGGCGTCGGCTACTGCTTCGAGCAGGCCGATGGCGCCATGGACCCCATGCTGTGGCCGATCGCCGACGTCGACGTGGTCCTGAACTTCCTCGGCAAGATCGGCAAGGGGAAGAAGGACCACGCGGTGGTCATCTCCCGGCGCGGCGACGAGATCACCGTCGCGGAGGACCCGAACCTGTTCGGGGACGGCACGTCGGTGCGTTTCACCGCGGGCGCCCTCAACCAGGTGTCGCACAAGGTGTGGCGCGCCCTGGAACCCGACGAGGCTGCTGTGCTCGTCGACGGCCGGGAACTGGCGCCCGGGGTGCGCAGCGACATCCCCGCCGCAGCACTCGCGATCTTCGCGCGGGTCGGCGCGCGCCGCGGGGTCACACCGAAGATCTACCGTTACCACCACCGCAAGCCGTGGCTGGTCGAGATCGGCCCCACCTACCGGGGCCTGATTTCCGCGCACCGCTGGGACACCGCCGACGGCGACGGCGGCAACGCGCCGGACGTGGATCTGTACGTGCCGGACCTTCCGGTGGAGGACGACGAGCGCCCGGACCGGCTGCTGGTCGACGCGGCGTCGCTGGTGATCACGCTGCAGCAGGCACGCCCCGAGTTGCTGCAGAGGCGGCTGCGGGTCGGCGAGGCGCGTGCCCGGCTTCTGCTCGCGCAGCTGGAGCAGCGCGGTGTCGTCGGCGCGCTGATCGGGTCGAGCATGGTCCGCGACGTGCTGATCAGCACCGGTACGCGGGCGGCGATCTTGGACCTGATCGGCGCCGAGCTGGCCGACGCTGGCGATGAGCCGGACGACTTCGTGGTCGACGCCCCGGCGCCAGCTGCGGACGAGGACGGCGAGGTCGACGGCGACGCGGAGCAGGGCGACCTGCTCGCCGACGAGCCCGGCGAGGACGACGAGGATGGATCCCTGTTGGTCAGTGCGGCCGACCTGGTCATCGAGTCGCAGTTCGGGTCGACGTCGATGCTGCAGCGCAACCTACGGGTCGGCTACGCCAAGGCCAGCGTCCTGATGGACCAGCTGGAGTTGCGCGGCGTCGTCGGCCCGACCGACGGCACGCGGGCCCGCCAGGTGCTGGTTACGTTGGACGACAAGGCGAAGGTCCTCGCCCAGCTGTCCGGTCAGGACGGTGACGACGATGACTAGCCTGCCCGCGCTCGCGGAGATCGCGCGCCTGCAGCAGACCTGGCGGAGCCTGAAGCCGCCCGCCCGGGCCGCACTGCTGAAGCTGAAGACCGACGCCGCCACCCCGGTCCACCACTCGACGCGCGCCGCCCTGCGTCGCCGTGGCCTGCTCGACGAGCACGGCCATGTCACCGCCGCGGGTGCCCTTGTCGTCGTGCACCGGCCCGCCAAACATCTGCCGTCGCACCGCGGTGCCAAGCGCATCGTCGACGTCAACCTGCCCGAGGAGATCCACGCATGAACACGCCCATCTACGACGAGACGGTCGCCGAGTTCGGTGAGCCGCCGACCGGTGCGCCGGTGTGCATCTGCGCGGACGCCCCAGCCGATTGCTCCCTGCACCCGGTGGTGCGGTTCGCGTTCGACGTCGACGACGACGAGGAGCAGGCGCGAGACGAGGCGGACGCGGTCACCGAGGAGCTTGCGGCGGTGGGCCATGCGTGAACAGGACATCGACGACGACGAGCGGGACGACTTCGACGACGACTGGTGTGACGACGATTGCCACCCGGTCAAGGAAGAGCCGGACTGCTTCGCCTGCAACGACGGCGGATGCCGCGAGTGCCAGCCAACCCGGCTCGCCGTGTGGTGGTGGAACACCGTCGGCTGGCGACTGGCCGAACTGCGGATGCGTCGCCGTGCCCGCCGCCTGCCTGGTCCGGTTAACGACGAGCCCCCGTTCTGATGGAGAACACCATGGACACCACCGAGTTGCGGCAGCGCGCCGGGGATCAGCCGCTGCCCGTGCCCAACGACCGCCCATCCGTCCAGTCGCTTGTCCGCGCCGACCTCGACGCACGAGAGAAGCTCGGCGTGAGCCGGTATGGGACCGCGTTGCAGGCGCACAACGGGCGCGACATGCTGCGCGACGCCTACGACGAAGCGATGGACCTCACCACCTACCTGCGCGGGGTGATCGAGGAACGCGACAACCCGGCGGTGTCCACCGAGGACACCGACCTCCGCGAGCAGACCGCCCGCGCCGTGTTCGCGGCCATGCTCAAGCGCGAGGGCGTGCCCGCCGAACCTGCCCGCTACGACCAGGCGAGGGCCAGTCGCGACGACGTGCCACACGCCGACCTGGTTGACGCCGCCGTGTCGGTGGTCCGCCCGCGGTTCGAAGCCAAGGACAAGGACCTGGAGCACGTCGGCGAGAACTTCGCGCGTGCTGCTGGCCGGGCGTCGCGGCTCGCGGCAGAGCGGGACTCGCTGCTGGATCGCCTGATGGAAGCGTGCGCCGAGGTCGAGCGGCTGCGTGGCGACGCGTTGAGCGGAAAGTACGCGCCTGTCCGCCTACCCGATGACCTCGACAACCAGCTTCGCCAGGTGATCGGCCGCGTTTGCCCTGGTCCTTTGTGGCGCGAGATTCGTGACGCGATCGTGCAGTGGTTGATGCTGCTGCCGTGCGTGGTGCCCGCCCCGGTGTCCTCTGCGGAACCCGAACAGGACGACGTCCAGCCGTGCCCCGCGACCACCCACGACGCGACCTGCTGCGACCACTGGCGCAGGCACGACGAGCACCGCGCGCCTACCGCAGGCTGCCCGTGGTGCCCCGACCCGGAGGAAGTCGAGCAGGCGCCGGTCTATGTCTGGCGCAAGGGCGCACCGGAACCCCGCCCGCCCTACCCGATCATGACCACGTCCAGCGGGTCGAGTTGGGCCAGGTACCCCAACATCCCCGGCCAGTCCTACGGGCACTGGATCCGCCGCGATCGGGAAGACAAGGTGCTGCTCTGGTCCGAGCTGGTCGAGCGGGCACTGAGCGAGTCCGCCGTGCCCGTGCAGGCGCAACCCCGCACCATGCCGGAGTGGGTCACCTATGACTTCGGCTTCTGCGCATTCCGAACTACGAGCCTCCGTGACCTCGCCGCCGCGTTGGAGGCTGTCCGTCGAGCGGTGTGTGCCTACGGCGGTGACGGGCGTTGCGACTGCAAGTACGGCGCCAACCCATCGACCGAGCTCCGCGTTGGGACAGAGCGCACCGGTTGCCCGGAGCTGCGTGAGTTGATCCACCGGCTACTTGCTCGTCCTGAGTCGTTGACTGAGGTCGTCGAGCAGGCCCCGGCCGGACAGGACGGCCAGCATGGCTGACAACGACTGGATCTGTCCGAACATCCCGCGATGCGAGCACCCGGCGATGGCTCACGACGTCGCGGACTACGCCGACCCTCGCCCGATGTGCTGCGTCGATGGCTGCCCGTGCGGCAAGCACGCCGCCCCGTCCACCTCACAGCAGGGAGACGACCGTGGCTGAGATCCGGCAGGTCATGCGCGGGCCACGCGGCTCGATCGCGCTCCAGATGCGAGACCCCGACTGGTTCACCGTCGTCTACCAAGCCGACGAGAACGTCAAGTACCACAAGGACTACGAGCGCGCGTACCTGATCGAGCGGGGGTGGGAAGTCCTGCCCGACCCTGCTGCCGACGCTCCCGCTGTGACAAGGAAGGACCTGGCCGCCGCCCTGCGAGCCGCCGGATACGTCGATCCGGACGACGACACCGTTCCACGCTGGCCCAACCGCAACGACTTCCGCGTCTGGGTGCCGGTCACCTCGCTGGCCGAAGCGATCCTCGCCCACTACGACATCCGCCCCAAGACACCGTCCACCACGTGCGCCGCCGACTGCGGACACGTCGGATGCCTGGGCGGCTGCGGAGTCGAGCACCCGCCCACCGTTACCGGCCTGGCCGACATCAACGCCGCCGTCCTCGGTGACCGGCGCGGCGAACTCCACCGACCAGGGGGTGAACGACCGTGACCGCCGCCGTCAACGGCCGCAAACTCGACGCGCTCGCAGTCCTCACCCGCGCCGACAAACGCTGGTGCGACCGCAAAAAGTACGACACCGCAGCCGAACCCGAGTACGTCGCCTTCCTCGCCGCCGCCGTGAAACCCCTCCTCATCGGCGACCACGACCATGTTCCCACCCCGGCCGCCGACCCCGCGCAGCTGCAGCGGCTCGAAGACCTCGTCGCCGAGCTGCGCAAGCAGGTCGAAGGGTCGATCCGCACCGTCGAACGGCAGAAAGGAGAGCACGCCGCGCTGAAGATGGAGCGCGACCAGATCCGAAACGAGCTCACCGCCGCCCGCAAGACCGCCCCGGACGCGAAGCACCTTGACGCCTTGCGCGAAGAGATCAACCGCCTGCAAGGCCGCCTCTCCGACGCCGAACAACGCGCCACCGAAGCGCGCACCGCGCGGGACAACGCACTCGCCCGCGTCATCCAACTCGACCAGGCCCTCACCGAAGAGCGCGCCGAGACGCCGCACATGCACGCGTGGGTCCTCGACCCCGACAACGGCAACCTCGACGACTGCGACTGCGGGCTCGCGTTCCCGCCCGACACCCTCGCCGCCGAACAAGAAGCCGACGACGAACACCCGCGGACCGCCGACCCTGAGCCGATGGCCGTGCTGTTCGCCCAGTTGCGCCGCGACCTCGCCGGGTGGGGTGCAGCGACATGAGCGACAAGACCCTCATCTCCTGGACCGACGCCACCTGGTCGCCGGTCACCGGCTGCACCCGCATCAGCGACGGCTGCCTCAACTGCTACATCGAACGCACCCCGCCGTTCCGGATGACCGGCCGAAGGTTCGACCTGCCGATCATCGGCGGCACGACAGGGGTCCAGATGCACGAGGACCGGCTCACCGTGCCGCTGCACTGGCGCAAGCCGCGCCGCGTATTCGTCTGCTCCCTCGCAGACCTGTTCCACGAATCCGTGCCGGACGAGTTCATCGCCCGCGTGTGGGCGACGATGGCCTCGGCCGCCGACCATTCGTTCCAAGTGCTTACCAAGCGGCACAGCAGGATGCGTTCGCTCCTTTGCAGCGAACAGTTCCGTGAGGACGTCTGCTACCACTGGGTTAAGCTGCTGACCAAGGGGCCGTCGACCCCGCGTATCCCACCAACCGATCATTGGCCGCTGCCGAACGTCTGGTTGGGTGTCAGCGCCGAATCACAGCGGTGGGCGGACACCCGCATTCCCGCGCTGCTCATGACCCCGGCCGCCGTGCGCTGGATCTCCGCTGAGCCGCTGCTCGGACCCGTGGACCTGACCCGCGTCGCATGGACCAAGGGCGGCGGCACGCACCTCGACGTCGTCCACGGCCGCCACGGCATCCCCCACGTGTGGACCACAGAGGCAGAACGCCTGGACTGGGTTGTCGCGGGCGGTGAGTCCGGCCCCGGCGCGCGGCCGATGCACCCCGACTGGGCGCGGTCCCTCCGCGACCAGTGCGCGTCGGCTGGCGTGCCGTTCCACTTCAAACAGTGGGGCGAGTGGGCGCCGAACGGCATGTGGGGCAAGGGAAACACCGACCCACGCGAGCGCTTCGTCGGCCGCGCCAACCCGGACGGCGAACGCGAGGTCATCCGCCGCGTCGGCAAGAAGACCGCGGGCCGCGAGCTCGATGGCCTGATCCACGACGACTACCCGGCAGGTGCACGATGACCGACTACGACCTGACCCGGTTCGCCGAGGACGGAGTCACCGACGACCCGCTGCCCCTCCAGCTGCGCGTCCCGCTGATCAGCAACCCGTACCCGCGGTGGAACTACCTGACCGCCGTCGTCGTCAACGACCAACCGCCGCTGTGGCTGGGGCTACGGCCGACCGACCACGAACTGAGGATGGTTGGCTCCTTCCACCAGGAGTACATCGAGTACTGGTACAGCGAGACATGGAAGCAGAAGATGCGGGAGCTCCCCTTCGACTGCGACGGCGGCTACAACTCCGTCATCTTCATCAAGAACCCCAACGGAGGCTGGGGATACCGGCGCCGCACCTGGTCGGGCGGCCCCACCTTCGTGCCCGGCCCGAGCGACGAACCGTCGCCGCTCATCGCCGTCATGGACGGCATCCACACCTTCGGGAGCCGCGACCCCCAACCGGGCCCGCGGTGGACCGCGTGGAAGACCGCGCACGCCGACCTGTTCGGCGCAGCGGCCGCGGAGGTGGCCCGTGGCTGAGCCCTACTACAGCGACGACCACGTCCAGCTCTGGCACGGAGACATGCGCGAGATCCTGCCCGCGCTCGACATCACCATCGACGCCTGCCTGACCGACCCGCCCTACGGTGAGACGTCGCTGCCGTGGGACCGGTGGCCCGACGGCTGGCCCGCGCTCGTCGCCGCGCACACCAGCAGCATGTGGTGCTTCGGGTCGATGCGCATGTTCCTCGAACGCAAGGACCAGTTCGCCGCGTGGCACCTGTCCCAGGACGTCGTGTGGGAGAAGCGCAACGGCAGCGGATTCATGGCCGACAGATTCAAACGCGTCCACGAGTTGGTGTTGCACTTCTACAGGGGCCCCTGGTCGACCACACACCACGCCGCGGTCCGCGAGAACTACCACGGGCCGGACAAGCACTCGCAGGCCCGCGACTCCCGCACCCCGCACACCGGCGACATCGGCGCCCACCACTACGAGGACGACGGCACCCGCCTGGTCCGCACGGTGCTGCGCGCACCCAGCGTCCGGGGTGGCCTGCACCCGACGGAGAAGCCCCCGGCCGTCCTGGCCCCGCTGATCGAGTACGCCGTGCCGGCCGGCGGGCTGGTGCTGGACCCGTTCGCGGGTAGTGGCTCCACCCTGCTCACCGCCCGGTCGCTGGGTCGACGGTCGATCGGGGTGGAAGCCGACGAACGCTACTGCGAGGCCGCCGCGACCCGGCTCGCCACACCCGATCTCTTCCACCAGGAGGCGGCCCATGTCTGACCTCACCGCCATGCCCAGGCCCGACGCCGACACCATCCGCGAACTCGTCCGCAACATCGTCGCCGCAGCCACCAAACCCATCCACACCACCGAGATCTCCGAGATGCTGCGCCCCGACGGAATCTACTGGACCGCGATCTACCGCGCCCTGGTCACTCTCGAACGCCGAGGCGTCATCGAGCGCCGCCGCGACCTGATGGAGAGGCGCGGCCGCGCGCAGATCGTGTGGCAGCTCGCCCCCATCGACCTCGACAACCTGCAGGAGGCCTGACATGGCACCCGCGCCACTCCGCGACAGCTTCCTCCGCGCCCTCGTCGCCGCCCTCGAGCAGCGCAACCCCGTCGTGCTGGCCGTCGACACCTGCTGCTGCGCGGGCGCCGTCCACCGGAGCCGCGCCGGATGCACCTGCTGGCTGCCCGTCTACGACGTCGACCAGGTCGACCCCGACCAGGATGCCATCGACCTGCTCGGCGCCGGGATACACCCGAACACCCGGAAGCAGATGTGCGGCGACTGCGCCTACCGCCCCGGCTCCCCCGAACGCGCCGGCCACGACGACTACGCCGGTGACGCCGCCATGCTCGAGGACCTGGCCTCCGGCGGGCAACGCTTCTGGTGCCACCAAGGCATGCGGCGGCCCACAGCGTGGCGGCACCCGTCCGGCGCCACCATCCCCACGGCGGACGGCGACGGCAACTACCAGCCGCCTGCGGTCGACGGCATCCCCTATCGGGCCGACGGCAGCCCGGCCGAGCTGTGCGCCGGGTGGGCCGCCCGCCACCGCGCGCTCAGCGCGTCCACACCGGACGGTGGGCGACCATGCTGACCGACCTGAACGCCAGTAGGGATTGGCGCCACCAGGGAGCCTGCCGCGACCTCGACCCAGAGCTGTGGTCCAACGGCGACGCACAGGCCAAAGCCATCTGCGTGAACCAGTGCCCCGTGCGGGCCGCGTGCCTAGCCTGGGCCACCGACAACGACGAACCCATCGGCATCTGGGGCGGCGAGGAAGCACCATTCGGTGAGCGGCTCCGCTGCGGACACCGCACCAACGAGGCCACCACTGCCGGGCGCGGCTGCCGCGCCTGCAACCGTGCCGACAACCAGCGGGCACGCCAACTCGCCCAAGGCGACGGCCGCGGCCCGTGCATCGACTGCCACCGCCACATGATCACCGAACGCGCATACAACAAACTGCACGGGGAAGCCCGCGCCCAGTCCTGCCGCTACGGCGCCTACGGCCGCTGCATCCGCTGCGCGTCCCGCCACCGCCGCGCCATTCGGGCAGGCGCGTCATGCTGACCCGCGCGACCGGCACCATGCCCGGCAACACGAAGACGTTCAAGATCTGGCTGATCGAGAACCCGGCCACCGGGCACGTCGACAACTTCGTCATCGCCATCGACGACACCATCGGCCTGCAACGCCCTATCGGCGCCGGACACGTCACCGGCCGTGTTCTCCTCGAACTAGGCACCGCACTCGTCGAAGCCGGGCAACACGTCGCCGAACTGGAGCAGGCCGCCGCCGACCGGCGCGAACGCAGCTACGACCTGATGGTCGACGCCGCCGAGCGAGGCGGTGACCACGGATGACGCTCTCCACAACCGACCTGTTCTGCGGTCTCGGCGGCTCATCCACCGGCGCAGAGGCCGTCGCCGGTGTACGCGTGCGCATGGCCAGCAACCACTGGGACCTCGCCATCGAGACCCACAACCGGAACATGCCCCACGTCGACCACGACGTCGCCGACATCGCCGAGGTCGACCCCGCCCGCTACCCGCGCACCGACCTCCTGTGGGCGTCGCCGTCGTGCACATTCTGGTCGCAGGCACGCGGTGAGAAGCGCGACTTCGCCGAGGACCCCACCACCCCCACGCTGTTCGACCTGTCCGACATGGACGACCACGACGACGAACGCCGAGCCCTGCCCGACGAAGCGCGGGAACGATCGCGGGCGCTGATGCACGACGTGCCCCGCTTCGCTGAGCACCACCGGTACAAGGCCGTCATCGTCGAGAACACGCTGCCGCTGCTGTCCTGGTGGTACTTCCCAAAGTGGATCGCCCGCATGCGGGCCCTGGGCTACAACCACAAGGTCCTCACCCTGAACTCCGCGTTCGCCCAGCAGCTCGGCGACCCGGCTCCCCAACTCCGTGATCGCGTCTACGTGGTCTTCTGGCAAGAGCGGTACCCGGCGCCGGACTTCGACCGCTGGACCCGGCCCCAGGCCTGGTGTCCCGGCTGCGAGACGGTCGTCACGGCGATGGTCGCGCCGAAGAACCCGCGCCGACCGCACGGTGCCTACGGCGCGCAATGGGTGCTGCGCTGCCCATCCGCGAGCTGCCGTCACAGCGTCGTCCACCCCTACGTGCTGCCCGCGGCGGCCGCGATCGACTGGCAGGTGCCCGGCCAGCGCATCGGGGACCGCACCCGGCCGCTCGCGCCGAAGACGATGGCGCGCATCGAGGCGGGGATCCGCCGCTACGCCCGCCCCATCACCCTCGAAGCCGCGGGCAACACCTTCGAGCGGCGCCCCGGCGTCCGCGCCTGGCCCGCCGACCACCCGCTACGCACCATCCACACCACCGCGTCCAAGGCCGTCGCCGCCCCGCTGCTCGTCCCCGTCGAAGGCCGCGACGGCAAACACGCCACCCCCGCCGCGCGGCCACACCGCACCCAGACCGGCCGCAACGAGACCGCGCTGCTCGTACCCGCCGGAGGCACCTGGAATGACGACGCCCGGCCCGCGAGCCTGCCGATGCGGACCCGCACTACACGCGAAAACGAGGCGCTCGTACTGCCACCCCTGCTGATGCGCAACAACACCCCGCGCGGCGACGCCGGACAGATGTGCACCCCCGTCACCGAACCCGCCCGCACCTTCACCACCAGCGGCCACCAGTCCCTCGTGTGGAACCCTGACCTGCTGCTGGCCTACGACACCGGCCTAGTCCGCCGCACCCGGGCAGAACCGCTGCCCACCCAGACCACCGTCGAAGGCGACGCCCTCCTGGAATCCGGCATCGACGTCATGGACTGCCTGTTCCGCATGCTCATGCCCGAAGAGATCAAGCTCGGCATGGCGTTCCCCAGCGGGTTCGTGCTGCTCGGCAACAAGACCGAGCGGGTGAAGCTCTGCGGCAACGCCGTCACCCCGCCGGTCGCCCGTGACCTCATCGCCGCCGTAGCCGAAGCCATCACCGGAGACGAGGTGATCGCCGCATGAGCACCGCCACCGCAAACCCCAAGGAAGCCGGACGCTACGAACCCCTGCAGGTCACCGATTTCGATGGCATGCGGCGCGGAGACGAGCGCCTCAACGAGGTCGACGGCACCCACTGCCCCACCTGCTACCGCAACGGCAGCCTCGTCGTCACCCGCGAAACCTGCATCTGGCCCTGCCGACGACACCAAACCCGGCTGCCACGTCTCCACGGCAACCACACGCTCAGCCCCGCGCGGGCCCGACCAGCAAAGGGGACTCGCTGATGCGCGTGCTGCGCGACGAGCGCACATTCATCGCCGTACACGACGGGATCGAGGACCACCCGAAGATCGCGGAGTTGAGCGACGCTGCGTTCCGGCTGCTCGTCACGACGTGGGGCTACTGCTCCAGGTACACCACCGACGGGTTCGTCAAGGACGCCGTATGGCGCAAGCGCGGCACCCCGAAGGCCCGGCGCGAACTCGAAGCGGAGCTGGTCCACAAGCCCGGGCACGACTGTCCGAAGTGTCCACCCGTGCCGCCCGGCTATGTCCGCTTCCACGACTACCTGGAGCACCAGCGCTCCGCCAAGGACATCGAGGAGCGCCAGGAGCAGAAGCGCGAGGCCGGGCGCCGCGGCAACCACCAGCGCTGGCACGTCGACCAGAACATCGTCGAACCCTCCTGCCGCTACTGCACGGGACAGCAAGACGACGGATCGCAGGTGCGATCGCAGCCGCCATCGCAAACGGGATCGCAAACGGATCGCGAAACCATCGCAGAGGAAGAGGTAGAGGAAGAAGAAAAGAAAAAGATCACTACTCCCGTTGGGGGGAAACCTCACCAACCGCGCGCAAGCGCGAAAACCACGGCGGCCGAACTCGACGCCACCGCCCACAGCCCCACCGCGTTCAAGCTGGTCCGCAACTACGCCGACACCTGCGCGCGCCGACCACCCACCAAGGTCCTCACCGCCCTCGCCGTTCAAGTCGACCTGCTGCTCGCCGAGGACTGGCCGCACCCCGACATCGGCCGCGCCCTGGCCGAACTCGGCGCCCGTGGCAAACACGCCAAGCTGCTGCCCGACATCGCCCACGAACTCGCCAACCGCAGCCCCACCAACGGAAACGGCGCACGACCATCCAGCTCGGACAGCGCCGCCGCCGCCGTCCAAGCCCTCAAGACCACCCGCAAACCCGCCGCGACAGCGCCCGCCCAGATCGCCGCCGGAGGTGCCCCATGACCGAGGACGAAGTGATCGACCTGCTCACCCTCGTCGCCGCCGGTGACCGGCGCACCGTCGGCCACGCCGACGTCGAAGTGTGGCTCGGCGTCGCCGAAGACGACGGATGGACCTTCCCCAGGGCCCGCCGCGCACTGCGCGAACACCGCCGCACCAGCACCGACTGGGTCACCCCCGCCCACCTCTGCGCCCACATCACCGCCGCCCGCAAGACCGCCCGCAGCAAGTTCACCGAGGACGTGTGCCCGCCCCAGTACCTCGCCGACGACCCGCGCGCCGAAATCGCGTGGCGCCGACAGCGCGCCGACCGGTGGACCGAACACGCCCTCGACGTGTGGGCCGACACCGGGACCGTGCCCGACGACCTGCCGCAGCGCGCCGAACACGGCGAGACCATGCGGCCCGAACTCGGCGGCGCCGTCGCCCGCCTGGCCCGCCGGTTCGGCATCACCGGCGCGGGCAAACCCCAGCCCGCCGACCCGAACCAGCACGCCGAAGCACGCGCAGAAGCGGCACGCGACCTCAACGACTTCCGCGGCCGCGGCCAACGGCTGCTCGCCGACGCCGACCAGCACGCCGCCGGGAGAACGCCGTGAGCCCGCACCGCGGCCACCTGCGCACCGGTGGCCAGCGCCACGGCCTGTTCGAGTTCGCCCCCGGCGGCGACCTCAACGCCGGTGAGGCCATCGACAACCCGATGACCTACCGGTGCGCGCACTGCGGCGCCGCCCCACAGGAACCGTGCACGCGCGTCGGGTCCGGCACCACGAAGCGCGGCTACCACCCCGACCGCGGCCGCCGCCCCACCAACCAAGACGGCCCGCCGCCCGCCGTGCAGGCCGCCCTCGCCCGACTCGCCAACGACCCACCACAGGAGACCCAGTGACCCTGGCCATCACCACCGCCATCGCCACTCGCATCGGCGGCCGCGACGCCAATGCCGACGCTGCCTTCGCGCACCTCACCGAAGACGGCCGCCTAGGCGCCGCCCTCATCGACGGCATCGGCAGCAGCCCCATCGTCGTCGAGTACGCCACAATCGCCGCGACCGTCGCAGCCCGTGTCGGCTCCCACCGCAGCGCCCTGGCCGGGCTCCTCGCCGCCTCCGACACCTACCCGAACGGGCACGGCGTCCCCAACGCCGTCGGCGCCATCGTCACCGTGGACGACGTGGGCTGGATCGACATCGCCCACGTCGGCGACTGCGCAGTGTGGACCTGGCGCACCGACACCGGCCTGACCCGCTGGACCCTCGACCACACCGTCGGCTCCCAAGCCGCCTACATGGGCCTGGAAACCGGGGCCGTCCTCGACCGGCTCGACGACTACGTCCAGACCACACTCCGCGACGCGACCGTGTCCACCGTCGCGACCGGACTGATCCGCGGCCATGAAACCCCCGACCTGGTGGTCATCACCAGCGACGGCATCCACAAGGTCGTCGCCGCGGACGTGATCGGCGCCGTCCTCGCCACCAAGCCCGACGACCCGCAACTGCTCGCCGACGCGCTCGCCGACGCCGCCGACCCACACGGCGACAACGCCACCGCGCTCGTCGTCGCGATCACGCGGGAGGACCAGTGACCGACCTGACGACGCCCGAGGAGCGCTGCGACCGCACCGAGCTGCTCGTCGACCAGTGCGGCTGCCCCCAACACCGCGGCGACCCCAACGAGCCCGCCTCCGGCGACTTCGACGCCACCCACCGGTTCACCGCCAGCTTCCCCGGCCGATGCGCCCGCTGCGACAACAGCATCGCCGTCGGCGACCAGATCGGCTCCACCCCCAACGGCTACATCTGCCAGGAGTGCACATGACCCGCACCCGCACGTTCGCCATGATCCGCGACGAGGACGTCACCGGCGCCTCTGGCACCGGGCACGTCGCCGACGGCGTCCAGTTCGCCGACGGCACCGTGGTTCTGCGCTGGATTCACGAGCACGCGTCCACAGTCGTCTGGGCCGACATCGACGACGCCATCGCCGTTCACGGCCACGACGGCCGCGCGCGCGTCGTCTGGGACGAGTCCGAGCAGGCCGAGGCCGCCGCCGCCCTCGACGACTTCGCCGCCCTCATCGACCGCGGCCCCACCATGATCAAGCTGCCGCCCAGCGTCTTCTCCGCGATGGCCCGCGAACGCGCCACAGACCTACGCCACTGCGGCTCCACAGTGGCCGAGGTCGACCATGCCTGAACCCAAAGGCGCGATCAACGCCTACCTCTGCCCCAACGGCCACGCCACCTGGACCCGCAACCGCGACGAAGGCACCACACCGGCGTTCATTCCCTGCCCCGCGTTCTGCGGCGCCGACGCGCGATCCGCCTGGTACCGGGTCCCCCAGGACTCCGACGCCCACTGCGCCCACGAGTGGTACCGCCCCACCGACCTCACCACGCTCACACCCGGCGAGCGCGACCACGTCGACCGCGGAGGCCTGCTCCTACGACACCGCATCAACCCATTCCACGCCCGGGTGCCCGACCTTCAGGCACCCGAGCCCTACCAGCGGGCCGTCGTCGAACGCCTCGGCGCCAAAGCGCTCATCCCCAAACACCTCCGGGCCAAACCGCCTAAGGCGAAGCGCAGGCGCAAGGCCAAGAGGAGGCTCACGTGACCCTGCCCCTCGACGGCCTGCCCGCCGAACCACCGCCCGGCCCGCAGGTGCTGCGTGTCTTCGTGCCCGGCAGGCCCGCCCCGCAAGGCTCCAAGCGCGCCATCGTCCACAAGCAGTCCGGCAAGGCCATCACGATGGAGTCCAGCAAGGCCGTCAAGCCGTGGCGCGCCGACGTCCGCCAGGCGCTCGTCGACGACGCCGGGCAACCCGTCGTCCGCATCGCCGGCGCCATCGTCGTCACCCTCGAGTTCGTGCTGCCCCGCCCCAAATACCTGGCGCGCAAGGCAACACCGCCACACACCAAGGCCCCCGACGTCGACAAGCTCGTCCGCTCCACATTCGACGCGATCACCAGCGCCGGTGTCTGGGCCGATGACGCCTGCGCCGTCCGCATCGACGCCAGCAAGCGGTACGCGGAGAACGACGAGGCCACCGGCTGCCACATCCACCTACAGGCCGCGACCAGCGGCCCCATTCACGTAGCCGAGGAGGTTCGCGCATGAGCGACATCCGAACCGACAACGACTTCCTACTCGGCAGCAGCGGCGCGTCGATCGCCCCGATGCTGCCCGTCCGGATCACCACCAAACAGCAGGCGTACCGCACCGCCGCCTGGCTGACCTTCATGGCCCTCATCCTGCCCGACGAGCCGGTCCCGTCGACATACGACGAGATCCACAACGCGATCGGGAACACCTGATCATGACCTGGACCAAGACCACCGCGCTCGTCGCGATCCTCGGCTTCGTAGTCGGCCTCACCGCGGTCGGCGGCGAACGCATCGGCGCCATCGGCCTGGTCATCGGCTTCGTACTCGCCTGCGCGGTGATGCGCGCATGAGCACCTGGACCCCGATCCTGCAGGCCGTCGTCGGCTCCACCGCCTACGGCCTGGCCACACCCGACTCCGACATCGACCGCATCGCCATCGCCGCCGCACCCACCGCCGACTTCCACGGCCTCCACCCGCCCATCGGCAAGGCCGCGAGCAGGGTCACCACCGCGCCGGACATGGCCACCCACGAGGTCGGGAAGTTCGCCGCCCTCGCCCTCGGCTGCAACCCGACCCTCCTCGAAACCCTGTGGCTCGACGAGCACCTCTACGAGATCCGCACCGTCGTCGCCGACCAACTGATCGCCGAACGCGGCCGATTCCTCCACCAGCACGGCGTCAGGAACGCGTTCCTCGGCTACGCCACACAACAACTCCGACGCTTGCAGAACCGCGGCGACGGCACGTTCTCCTCGAACCTGCGCACCCGCAGCCACAAGCACGCCCGCCACCTGTGGCGGCTCGTCCGCCAAGGCCTCGAGCTGTGGCAGACCGGGACCATGACCGTGCGCCTCGACGACGAGCAGCGCCACGAGTGCTTCACCTGGGCTGAGAACGCCGTCGCCAACCCAGAGTCGGCGCAGGACCTGATCACGCTCGCCGAGATCGCCATGGACCGCACCCGCCCCGCCATCCCCGAACGGCCCGACGAACCGTGGGTCGAGCAGTGGCTGCGCGACGTGCGCCTCATCCGGCTCGCCGCGGTCCCAGTCGCACCAGGAGGTCCATGGTGATCGTCCACCCGCTGTTCCACTGGTCCCCCACCGACCGAAGGCCCGCCATCCAACGCCGCGGCCTCCTCATCAGCTCCCGGCCCGTGTGCACCAGCGTCCGCACACCACTCATCTGCCTGTCCCAATCCCCATCCCAAGCGTGGGCGCTCTCCGCCGCGGTATTCGGCGAACGCGGCCAGGAATGGGACTGCTGGCAAGTCGCCCTCGACCCCACCGACGAAGTCGAGGTCCGCCCGTTCTACGGCAACCGCGTCGAAGAGTTCCGGGTCCGCAACAGCATCCCCAAGTCGCGTGTGTGGTTCGTCGGCACCCGCACCGTCCCCACGCGAGGGAGGCGCTCATGACCCACCAGAACGAGGACCCGCCGATGAGCGACAGGGTCACCGCGTTCATCACCGACGCCGGCTACACACTCGAACCCTGGCAGCAGGACATGCTCACCCGGCTGTATCACGGGCGGCCCGCGGCGGCACGCGTCGACATCGCCCTTGAGTCCGAAGCAGGCGACATCGTCGACCTCATCGACGCCGCCATCGGCTGCCAGCACTGCGGCGGCACCCTCGACGGCAGCCCATCCGGCGACTTCTGCTCACCCGACTGCCAACAGGGCTGGCACGCGGCCCGCACCGACCCGCTGGTCGGCTACCGCGAGCCATACGACCTGCCCGTCCACGTCGACAACCTCGTCGAGCGCCACAGCCCCGAATGCACGCCGCGAACCACTGAGATCACCATCCGGATCTCGCCGGACATCTCGGAGTTCCAGCAACGGATGCGCGAACAGCAGCAGGCGGCGGCACAAGCCATCGCCACAATGCAGCGCGCCTGCCAGCGACTAGCACGCCAGGTCAACGAAGTCGAATGCGACCACCGACCCCCCACGCTGTCCGGCCTCGCCGACGCCGCCCCTGAGCCGACGCAACTGCCGCCGATCGACCTCCACCAAGGCCACGGACCGGACCGGCGACCACACCGCAACCGCGGAGGCCGACCATGACCGACACCTTGGCCGCCACCCTCGCCCAGAACACCCGCTGCGCCACCTGCCGCCACCGACCCACACCCGGCTACCGCACCTGCGGCGACTGCGTCGACCGCATCCGCGACGACCTCACCGCCATCCCCACCCTCTACTACAAGATCGCCGCCCTCTACCCCGTGCCCGGCACCAGCAACACCTCCGGCGGTGGCGGCCGCGGCCACCGTTTCGAGTCCAAGTCCCCCGCCAACGACCACGTCATCGCCCTCACCGACCCGCGCACCAGCGGCCAAGGCAGACTCGGCGGACTCCACCACGCCCCCAGCGTCCTCGCCCACTGGGCAGCCCTCGTCCGCGAATACACCACCGGCCAACGCCCCATCGCCGCCACCATCGACGTCCACGCCCTCCAGATCATCGAACGACTCGACTGGATCACCCGCCAAGACTGGGTCGGCGAACTCGCCCTCGAAGTCCACCAAACGCACCAGCAGCTCCGCGACGCCAACGGCGAACGCACCGTCCTCGTCGGCAAGTGCCCCAATCGGATCGACGACCAGGGCACCAAGTGCGCGACCAAGCTCTACGCGCCCCTGCAAGGCGACACCATCCGCTGCACCGTCTGCCACCACCCGTGGCGGCGCACCGAATGGCTCGACCTCGGCCGATCCCAGGGAGTCGTCTAGGTTGGCGCCATGCTGCACGTGACAAAGATCGAAGCAGACCCGGAAACCTGGCACGGCCTCGGAGTCGAGATCGAGGTGTACCGCTACGAGAAACACCCCGAAGGAACCACGGTCGAGATCAAGCGCGGAATGGACGTGGTCCGCTTCACCCCCAACGAGGCTCGTCAGGTCATCGCAGCACTCCAAGCTGCGCTCCTAACAGGACCGGAAAGCTAGAGGTAACCTGAGGTCAGGAACACGACCAGCGGAAGGACGCGCCGTGGTTGTCATCCGCCGAGAAGACGGCACCACCCTCATCGACCGGCACGCCCTCGCTCAACTCACCCGCCGATCAATCCACACCATCCGGCTCCGCTGCACAGTCGTCGAACGGGACCTCGGCGGCCGCGCGCTATACGACGCCGCCGCCAGCATCGCACTGCTCGACCGCATCCCGACGCGCACACGAGTCCGCGCAGCTTGACTCGCTGCCTATATCACCCGCACTATGTCACCGTGCGCTACGTGTGCCAGTAGCCAGAGCGCCAGAAGCCCCGACCCGGACCCCCAGCCGGTCGGGGCTTCCCCATGTCCAGCCTGCGCACCACGCCCCCCGTCCCGCAGGGAGAGACCATGCCCGCCACGCCGATCCCGCTCACCGACATCGCCAAGCAGGGCACCGCCGACCCTGCCGAGGTCAACGGCAACACCGTCGACGGGCACACCATGCCCAACGGCCCCGGCTGCTTCCTCGAGGTCCGCAACGCCAGCGTCGGCACCCCCTACAACGTCGGGATCAAGTTCGCCAACCTCGTCGACGGTCAGACTGTCCCCGACCGCACCGTGTCCATCCCCGCCAGCGGCAGCCGCAAGATCGGCAACCTTCCCGTCGACCTCTACGGCGCCACCCTCGCGATCACCGCCGGCCACGCCGACCTCAAGTTCATGGGGTTCAAGGCCCCGTAATGCCAGGCCAATGGGCAGGCAGCACACGCCGCGACACACTCCCGCCCGACTGGGCCGAGCGCGTCGCCCAAGTCAAAGCCCGCGACCGCGGCCGCTGCCAATGGCCCGAGCACGGCACCACCTGCGGCCAACCCGGGCGCGACGTCGACCACATCCACGGCCGCCACAACCACAGCCTCACCAACCTCCGCCTCCTCTGCGGCTGGCACCACGACCGCAAGTCCTCGGCCGAGGGCAACGCGACCCGCGTGCGCCACACCAACCGGCGGCCACCAGAACCACACCCCGGCCTCCGACCGCCACCCGAAGAGCCACCCCCGTTCTGAGGAACACGCGATGCCCGTCGGCTTCTACGCGCCCATCCACACCGCGCCCACACCACCACGCACCGGCCGACCGGACCGCGGCAATCGCGCGAAGGTCAAGGCCGCACGCCGCGCAGCACGACGGCGCTGAGCCCACCCGCTCGCAGGGTGGGGGTGCACTCCCCCCGGCCCACCCCACGGACACCGGGAAGTTGCTGCGGCAGAGATGTCGTACGGGTCTGGGGACTTTGACCTGCAAGAACGTGCCGAACGCCCGCCATGGGGTTCGACGCATCCGTCCTGTCCCGACACGGGAGTGATCGACATGGCTGGAGTTGGACCCACCCGCAAGGACCCGGACATCAGGGCTCGGCGGAACAAGGACACCGTCCCGACGAAGACAATCCCGTTCGTCCTCGGCGAGCAGCCGAAGCTGCCGACGCTGAAGGGTCTGCGCTGGCCAGCGGTGACGATCCGCTGGTGGAAGATGTGGGCAGAGTCCGGCCAGGCCACCCTCATGACGGACACAGACTGGAGCTTCCTGCTCGACACGGCGTTGATCCACGCGCGGTACTGGCAGGGAGACCTGTCGCTGGCGGGGGAACTGCGGCTGCGCGTGGCTAAGTTCGGCGCAACGCTCGAGGACCGTGCCCGCCTTCGGATCGTGTTCGCCGACGCCGAGCAAGCAGACGGCCAGGACGCTCAGCCGCGGCCAAGCTCCAAGCAGCGCTACGGCGGCTTGCGCCTGGCCGAGTAGGTCTTCGTGCCGTTCAAGCCGGAGTTCCCCGGCGAGCGGCCCACGCTCGGCTGGTTCGTCCTGGACTGGATCGCCGACAACCTGATCGTGCCGGACGGGCCGTCCGATGGCGAGCCACTGACGTTCACCGAGGAGCAAGCCCAGTTCGTCCTCAAGCTCTACGAGGTCGACCGGCTGTTCAACGGCCCGGCGATTGCTGGCCGGTCGCTGCGGAACGGGCGCCTGGTGCGCCGCGCGATGTTGTCCAGGCCCAAGGGCTGGGGCAAGTCGCCGCTCGTCGGTGCGCTCTGTCTGGTCGAGGCGCTCGCCGAGGTTGTGATGGACGGCTGGGACGCGGACGGTCGCCCGGTTGGCCGCACGTGGGAGTCGTTGGGCTTCAAGCCGAAGGTGCAGATCGTCGCGGTCTCCGAGGATCAGACAGCGAACACGTGGGAGCCGACGCTGGACATGGCCCGCCGGGGGCCGGTCCTGGAGAACTACAACATCGACCCGATGGAGACGATGATCGTCGTCCCCCGCGGGCTGATCGAAGCGGTCACCTCGAGCGGGACATCTCGCGAGGGTTTCCGCCCGGTGTTCAGCGTGCTGGACCAGACGGAGTCGATGACAAAGTCGAACGGCGGGCGGCGCCTTGCTGCGACGGTTCGTCGGAACTTGGCCAAGGTGAACGGGTGCTCGGTGGAGACGCCGAACGCTTACGAGCCGGGCGCCGAGTCGGTGGCCGAGAAGAGCTTCGAGGCTTGGCAGGCTCAGCAGGAGAAGAAGCTCGCCATGAACACCGGCGTGCTGGTGGACCACCGCGAGGCGCCACCGGAGACGGACCCCACGGACGAGCGGTCGCTGCGCGCGGGTCTGGCCATTGCGTACGGGGAATCGGCGGACGTGAATGGCGGTTGGGTCAACCTCGACCGCATCGTCGCCGAGTACTGGGATCCGGACACAGAGCCGCAGGACGCGCGCCGCTTCTACCTCAACCAGATCACGCACGCCACGGACTCCTGGCTATCGCAGCCTGAGTGGCGCGCGTGCCTGGATCTGGAGAAGTTCGTTGCCCCGGGCGAGATCATCACGCTCGGCTTCGACGGTTCGCGTAAGCGCAACAAGGGTGTCACCGACGCGACCGGCCTGGTGGGTTGCCGGGTCAGCGATGGGCATCTTTTCGAGCTTGGCGTGTGGGAGCAGCCCGACGGTCCGCTTGGGCGCGACTGGCAGGTGCCGAAGCTCGAGGTGGACTCGCGGGTGCGCGAGGTGTGCAAGAAGTACCGGGTGATCGGGTTCTACGCCGACCCCGCGAAGTGGGAGACGCAACTGGTGGCATGGGAGTCCTTGCTCCATGCGCAGCTGCTGGTGAAGGCGAGCAGGGATCACCCGATCCACTGGTGGATGACGGGTGGTCGGTCGTCGCTGACGGTGCAGGCCACCGAGCAGTTGCATTCGGCGATCGTCGGTGGCGAGTGCACACAGGACGGCGCGTCGGCGTTGACCCGGCACATGCTGAATGCGCGCCGGCGTGTCGGTCGCAGTGGCGTGCAGATCGCGAAGGAGCACCCGGACTCGCCGCGAAAGATCGACCTCGCTGTGGCCGCGATCCTGGCGTGGCGGGCTCGGTTGGATGCGAAGGCGAAGGGCCTGGACGTGGTCGAGGAATCCAAGCCCGTAGGGGCGTACTCGTTCTGACGATTGGGGGTGTGGTCGTGGCGTTGACCGACTGGGACACCCCCGAGACCCCGGCGTGGTGGCTGCTGGAGCTGGGCCGGGCGATGGCCGCCAGGTCGAAGGTCCTGAGCGAGTACCTGGACTACTACGAGGGCAACCACCCGCTGCCGCAGGGGCTGCAGAACGATCAGGCCGCGATCGACGCGTTCAAGGAGTTCCAGCGCAAGGCCCGGACGAACATCTGTGAGTCGGTCGTGCAGGCCACGGTGTCTCGTCAGTTGGCGATCGGCGTGACCGATCGGGACGGTAACGGGGACCGCGAGGCCTGGACGTGGTGGCAGCAGAACCGAATGGACTCACGGCAGAAGAAGCTGTTCCGGCAGGCTGGGTCTTCCGGAATCGGCTACCTGATGGTCGGCCCACACCCGCGGGATGCCCGCCGTCCGCTGATCACTCTGGAGCACCCGGACGAGGTGATCCACAGCATCGACCCGGCCACGGACGAGGTCGACGCGGCACTAAAGGCCCGCGTCGATCACCGCGAGGGCCGGGGTAAGGCGCTGCTGTTCGTCGGCGACAAGCTGTACAGGTTCCGGACGACCGGTTCCCGCGCGGTGAAGAAGCTGTCGTGGACTCACACGGCGTGGGAGCAGGTCGACGACGAGGAGGTCAACCCGCTGGGGAAGCCGCCCGTCGTGCAGTTCGAGCGGGATGCCGATTTGGGCAAGGACCCGAGGCCTGATTTCTGGGCCGCCAAGGACACCCAGGACCGCATCAACATGTCCATCCTGAATCGGATGACAATCGAGCGGTATGCGGCGAACCCGCAGGCGTACGCCACGGGCGCCGAGGTGAAGAAGGACTTCGACCCGATCACAGGCTTGGAGATCCCGCAGAACCCGTTCCGTCGCGGCGCGGACAACGTGTGGATCAACGAGAACCCGGAAGGCAAGTTCGGGCACATCCCGGCCGCGGACATGCTGAACGTGATCAAGGCGCATCAGTTCGACTTCCAGGTCGCGTTCATGCAGACCCGGACACCGGCGTACCTGCTTCCTGGTGGGGACCTGATCAACGTGTCGACCGACACGGTGATGGCGCTGGAGAATGCGCATGTCGCCAAGGTGAATGACCTGAACACCGGCTACGGCGAGGGTATCGAGCGGACCCTGTCGTTGGCCGCCGCTGTGGCCGGGGTGGAGCGGGACTTCACCGAGCACTCGGTTCGGTGGCGTGATCCGCGCCAGCTGAACCCGGCCGTGGTCGCCGACATGGGGACGAAGAAGCGCGCGATGGGCTACCCGCTGACGATGGTCGCCGAGGACATGGGCGAGTCGGTGCAGCGTGTGGAACGACTTCGGGTCGAGGCTGCGGCGGAGGCACTGTTCAACTCCCCCGAGCAGCCGCAGTCCGGCCAGCAGCAGCTGCCGCTGGGCCCGTTGCAGGTGCGGGTGCCCGACGATCTGCAGGGCTTGGTGTAGCCGGTGGGCGCCCGCGAGCAGGACGCCCTGATCCGCCAGTTCGTGACCGGGCGCCGCACGCTTCGGTCCGCGTTGGTGGAGTACATCCGCCGCTGGTTCCTCACCTCGGAGTCCTTCCGGGACGCCGACGCCACCAGGTTCGTGAACCAGGTGGTTCCGGTGGCGTTGGGCGCGCAGCGGTCGATCGCGTCGGCGGCCTGGGCGTTCCAGGGCCGCATGCTGGCCGACCTGACCGGTGACCGGGCGGCGCCGGTGCCGTTGCGGGTGGATCAGGTCACCGGAGCCGCGCTGCGAGGCGTCGACCCTGATGTGGTGTACCGCAGACCGTTCAACGAGATCTACCGCCAGCTCGGCGACGGGAAGTCCCTGACCGAGGCTGTGACGGCCGGGGAGCGCCGCGCGAAGCTGATCGGCTTGACCGACCTGGAGTTGGCGGACACGCACGCGGCCCGCGAGATCCTGGCCACCGACCGCAGGCGGGCCCCGAGGTTCTTCCGCCGCGAGCTGACCGGCGACGAGAACTGCGGTCTCTGTGTCATCGCCAGCACGCAGCGGTACCGCACCGGCGAGCTGATGCCGATCCACCCTGGCTGCGACTGCGTGCCAGTTCCGATCGCCGCGACGAAGGACCCTGGCCAGGTCATCGACCGCGCCCTGTTGGACGCCGCGCACGTCGCGATCGAGCAGAGGTTCGGCAAGTCCGACGTGTCGGGTCGTGCACCGGACTATCGAAAGATCTTGCTGGTGCGTGAGCACGGCGAGTTGGGCCCGGTGCTAACCGTGGCCAAGCACAGGTTCACCGGCGCCGAGGATGTTCCCGCCGCCGCTCGATAGCGCGTTGCCGACACGGCGACCGTCCATACCCGACATGGGAGAGACATGCTCAAGCGCAGCAGGATGACCGGTTCTCGCTGGGCGCGCGTCATGCGCGACGGGAACGGCGACGGCGGCACCGGTGGCGGTGGCGGTGGCGGTGGCGGCCAGTCCGGCGGCACCACGGGTACCGGTGCGGGCGGCGATGGCGCGGGCAACCAGGGCAACGGCTCTGGTGCCGGGACCACCGACGACCGCGGCTATCCCGCGAATACACCGGTGGCGGAGATGTCCGCCGGTCAGCAGGCGGCCTACTGGAAGTTCCACTCGCGCAAGCACGAGGACCAGCTGAAGGGCCTCGGTCTGACTCCTGGCAAGGAGTCCGACGAGCTGAAGGACCTGCGGGCCGCTAGGGAAGAGCTGGAGAAGAAGCGCAACGCGGAGCTGTCCGATGTGGAACGGCTCACCAAGGAGCGCGACGACCTGGCCGCCAAGGCCCAGACGCTCGAGCTGAACAAGGTGCGAACCGACGCGGCCGCCGAGGCGAAGTTGCCCGCGGACCTGTGGGAGTTCATCACCGCGACCGACGCCGCCACGGCGAAGCAGCAGGCTGAGAAGCTGGCCGAGAGGCTGAAGTCGACGTCGCAGACATCCGGATTCGATCAGGGCCACCGTCCCGCACCGCCCGCCAAGGGCCGTGACGCAGGCCTCGCCGAAGCTCAGCGCCGATTCAAGAAGCCGGCCAACACCACCCAAACCTGACAGGGAGACCACCATGACCGACATCTCGGTGTGGAACACCCCGTACCAGGTCGAGGACCGTTCGTGGCTGTTGAGCCCGCACGGCACCGACCCCGGTACGACGCCGTCCATCGTCCTGGACGTGTCCGCGTTCACCGCGAACGTCCACTACCCCAACGGGTACATCCCGTCCGGCACGAACCTCGCCAAGTTCACCGCGAGCGGCCTGTACGGCCCGTACACGGTGTCCAACGAGGTGCAGACCATCACCGAGGGCGGCTCCGGTCTGACCTCGTTCACGCTCACGTGGAATGGGCAGACGACCGCGTCGCTCGACGACCAGGCCACCGCGGCGGAGATCAAGGCGGCGCTCGAGGCGCTCAGCAACATTCCGGCCGGGGCGATGACCGTCACTGGCAACCCGGGCGGCGTGTACACGGTCACCTTCGGTGGCGCGCTCGCGGGCACCGACGTGGCGCAGATGACGGCCACGCCGACCGGCGGCACGGGCACGGTGACGATCGCGACTACCACCGCTGGCGGCACCGAGGGTTCCGGCGGCCTGGAGGTGTGCGCCGGTCACCTGTTCGCGGCGACGAAGGTGCCGAACGTGGCGGACACGACGAAGGACGTCGGCGCCGCGCTGTTCGTCCACGGGTTCGTGAAGCTGTCGAAGCTGCCGTTCGGCCTCAACGCCAACGGGCAGGCCGACTGCAAGCTCATCCACTACGTGCCCTGACCGGCTGTCTGACTAGGAGAAATCATGATTGTCTTCGACGGCCCGGTCGCGCCGGATGCCATCACCACGTTCGTTCGGGAAGTGCCGACTTCGACGGCCCACGTGTTGGACCAGCTGCTGCCCAACAGGTACTTCAACGACAACGAGATCGACTTCGAGGAGCTGACGCGCACGAACCGCGTCGCGCGGTTCCGCACCTACGACGGTCGGCTGCACGTCAGCTCGCGGGACAGCGGGAAGACCTCGAAGGTCAAGCTGCCGCCCCTGTCCACCTCGCTGTCCAAGGGCGAGTACGAGCGGCTGCAGCTGGAGTTCGCGCGGACCGGCGGCACGAACAACGCCGCCCTCGAGCAGGCCATCTACAACGACTCGGAGAACCTCACCGGCGAGGTCCTCAACCGGATGGAGCTCGCCCGCGGCGACGTCCTCACGGACTTCAAGTTCACGATGATGGGCGACGCCGGTGAGCCCGGCGGCCTCGAGGCCGACTACGTCGCCCCGCCCGGGCACCTGGTCGCCCCGGGAACCCTGTGGTCGGACACCACGACCGCGACTGTCCTGTCGAACCTCGTGGCCTGGCACGACGTGTACGTCAACGACAACGGCTCCGGTGCCGGGTTCACGTGGACGTCCACGAAGGTCTCGCGGCTCATGCAGCGCAACAAGGAGATCATCGACGCGGTGCACGGCGCCACCGCGGGCCGCACGCGGGTCACCATCGGTGAGCTGAACGCGCTGCTGGAGTCCGAGGGGCTGCCGGCGGTGCGCACCTACGACGCCAAGGTGGACGTCGACGGGGTCACGACGTCGATCATCCCCGACGACCGGCTGATGTTCACCCCGACCGAACCGGGCAGCCTCGGCTACACCGCGTGGGGTATCTCGGCGACCGCGTTGGAGCTGGTCAACTCCAACCGGTCCGAGCTGTCCTTCGAGGAGGCGCCCGGCATCGTCGGCGTCGTCATCAAGGAGGGCCCGCCGTTCCGCGAGTTCACCTTCGTCGACGCCGTGGGCATGCCGGTCATCGCCAACCCGCGCGCCCTGATGGTCGCCGACGTCCTCTGATCGGAGAGCTCACGATGCGCAAGCTGATCACGCACGTCCATGTCACGGAGATCGGTGAGGACGGCAAGCCGACCGGCAGGTCGGGCACGTTCGGTCCCGCCGACGACCTGCCCGACTGGGCGCGCGCGGCGATCACCAACCCGTTCGTGTGGGACGGGCCGGTCGACGAAGCCGAGGTGCGCGAGGCGATGGTCACCGTTCCGCCCCTGCCGGACGGGGTGACCGGCGCCTCAGTGAGCACCGGTGACGAGGTCGACCCGAATCGCCCGCGGGGCAACGCGTCCCGCCCGGACTGGGCGGCCTACGCGGGGAGCCTGACTCCGCCGGTGGAGGTGACCGGGGCGATGAGCCGCGACGACATCATCGCCGCGGTCGACGCCAGGCCGAGGGGCTAGTTCGCCGTGGCCACGGTCTACGCGGACGTGTCCGACGTCCAGCAGGCGCGGGGCCAGGAGATCCCGGAGTCCCAGCAGGACTGGGTGCAGGGACGGGTCGACGCCGCCCACCGCAGGTTGCGGTCGGCGGCGCCTGGCCTGGACGCGCGTGCCGCCGCTGGCGCCCTTGATCCGGACCTGGTCAAGGACGTCATCGTCGAGATGGTGCTTCGGGTTCTACGCAACCCGGAGGGCCTCCTCCGCGAGAACGACGGTGACTACGGCTATGGCCGCAGCGAGCGGGTCGGCTCCGGCGTTCTCGAAGTGACGGCGGCTGACCTCGAAGTACTGGGCTATGCCGGGGCGTCGACCTACTCGGTCACCTACCCCGACGGAGGGTTGCCCCGCCCGTGGATTCCCGACCCGTGCCGGAGTCAACGGTGAGCCTCCTGGATGGCGGCCGGGAGACGGTGACCATCTTCGCAATGGTGGACACCGTCGACCCCGACGGCAACACCGTGCGGAAGCCGTCGGCGACCGGCGTCGCGGTCGCGGCGTCGGTACAGCCGATCGCGTCAACCGAACCCGCAGTGGCCGGACAGCAGACCGTCACCACCTACCGAGTCCGGTGCAACCGCAACCAGCTCGTACCGGTTGGCCCGTGGGCACAGGTCGCGTGGCGGGGCCGTGACTGGGATGTCGACGGCGAACCGGCGCGCTACACCGGATCGACAGCCACCGCCCACGTCGCGTTCAGGATCCGGGCCCGCGTGTCGGCGGCCGTCTGATGGCCAAGGTCTACGACGGCACCGACGACTTCGTCGCGCACCTACCCGAGGTGCGCTCGGAAGTCAGGAAGGTCGCGGAGCAGGGCGCCGCGCGGGCGACCGCGATCCTGGCGGGCCACAAGCACACCGGGGCCATGCACATCGAGGTCACCCACGGCATCAAGACCGACTCGTTCGTGTCGCTTGTGGACCCGGACGACGGTGCCGTCGCTGCTGAGTTCGGTCACATCTCCGAGTCCGGCCGCGCAGTGCCGGGCATCAACGTTCTGAAGACGGCCTTCGACCTCTAAGGAGGCCCGGTGACCTACCCCCGCCTGCTCCCGGATGTCGACGCACTGGTGACGGATCTACTGCGGCAGGCCCTGCCCGCGGCGGTCTCGATCCGCACGGAGCTCCAATCGGACATGCTGCAGCATCTGCCGTACGTACTGGTGGAGAGTTCGACGAGCGACGATCATCCGCGGTTCGGCGCGTCCGCTCTGGTCGAGGTGAACTGCTGGACCGGCGACTCGCGGAGCGGGTGCGCCGCGCTGGCCGAGGGCGTGCGGGTCGCGCTGTACCTGGCGCACCGCGCGCAGACGGTCCGCCCTGCCGGTCACCTGTCCACCTACAGCCTGCCCGCCCCCGGTATCCGCCGGATCCCGTCGGGTGCCACAGGGGTTTGGCGGTACGCCGCCACCTATCAGCTGGGTATCCGGCCACCGGCCGCGCCCTGATTCCTAAGGAGTCCACATGGGTCTCGACAACGGCGGTGTGGTCAAGCCCAGCATCGCTCACATCATGCTCGCGGCGGTCGACACCGTGGCGCCCACCGCGGCGGCGATCGACGGTCTGAGTGCGACCGCCCCTGTGCTGGCGGGGTGGACCAACTTCGGTCACACCTCGCTGGCCAACGACTTCTCCCCGTTCCTGGAGGGCGGCGAGTCGACGGTGGAAGGTAGCCGCCAGCTCGCGAAGCTGCGGGAGACGGTGGCCGCTACCACCGAGGGTCTCGTGGTCTCGTCGATGCAGACGACCTCGGAGATCCTGCAGCTCACCTACGGCGGGGGTACGACGCCCAGCGCTGGAAGGTTCGTGATCCCGTCGACGAGCACGCCCATCGAACGGGCAGCGCTCATCGTCTACTTCGACGGGAACGTCATCGTCGCCGAATACCACTCCAAGTCGTCGATCCGTCGTGACGGAGCGATCCGCAACGCCGCCAGCGGCTGGCTGGAGTTCCCGATCCGGATGACGTGGCTGCAGGGCGCGAACGCTGACGAGTGGATCGGCGAGACCATCGACGTCCTGGTGTGACCACTGACCCCTGGTGGCCGCCCGCTCGCAGGCCGGGCGGCCACCAGGCCCCACCCAGTCTGCGGCCATGAGGAAGAGAGCCTGCGATGTCCGAAGAGGACGAACAGTCCACGAGCCAACGATTCGCCGAAGAGGTCGCCGACGAGGCCAGGCCCTGGCCGGAAGACTGGCCCAACCTGCGCCCGTTCATCCAGCTGGATCGACGTGGGCGCGCCGACGTCATGACCGCTTACGCCACCGTCCTGGATCAGCTCCCCCAACTGCAGGGGGTCGTCGCCGATCAGGACCAAGCCGACCGCACCGAGCAGGACCCGGGTCGACCGAAGGCGAACGCCGGGCGACCCGCCTGGGCCGCCTACGCGGCCACCAAGGATGTGCGCGTCACCAAGGACATGGGGCGTGACGCGATCATCGCCGTCGTGGACGCGTCCGACCCGAAGACCCATCGAAAGATGGCCGACGACGCCCGCAAGTTCGCCCTGATCTCCAGGGTCGTGGCTGACCTGGTCGATGCGCTCTCACCGTGCGCGAACGACCAGGCCGCGTTCACGATGTGGGCCGACAAGGCGCCGGACACGGTGGTCCTGTCGATGTTCATGCGCTACGTCAGGTCGTCCCAAGCCCCGGAAGCATCCAGCTCGTCGAGCTGATCGACGCGCACGGCGAGGACCTGGAAGCCGACTTCCAGCACTACCACGGGATCGACCTGCGGGACGTGTACCGCGGGACGCTCACCCCACGCCGTGCGCTCGCGCTCGCCGAGCGACTCCCCGAAGGCGGCGCCTACTGGGCGCACGTCGCGGAGACCACTCCGCACGACCCGACCGTGGTCGACACGTCGAAGCCGCTGCCGTGGATGGGATGGACGTATGAGCGGTTCCTGCTCCAGTCCATCTTGGACGCCTTGAACGGGGCGAACTGGCAGCGCGGCGGCGGCAAGGGCAAGCAGCCGCCGCCGGGACGTAGGCCACAACTGAAGACGCCGACCGGCCGCGACCGGATGCGGCGAGCCGCACGGCCACCCACCAGCACTTCACGACGGCGAGGGGGGTAGGTCGATGACGAGTCCGGGCGGGGTCGAGCGGGGGCGGGTGTCCGTCCGAGTCCTCCCGGACACGTCGCATTTCAGCACCGAGCTGAAGAAGTACTTGGAGCGGGTCGAGAAGACCCTCAAGGTCGAACTGCCTACGGTGCTGAACACCCGCGGTATCGAGCAAGGCGTGCAGGCGGCCAAGGAGAAGGTCGAGCGGTCGGCGCCTGCGAAGGTGCCGATGACGGCGGAGAACCCGATCGACGCCCGCTTCCGGTCGAAGATGCAGGACGACCTGCGGAAGTTGACCAACGATCTGGCGATCGACCTGCCTGCCGGGATCCAGGGTGATCAGCTTCGCCGGGATCTGGGTCGGCAGATCAGCGAGATCGAGCGGACCCTCAAGATCGAGGTGCCCGCGAACCCGGCGCAAGCCGCCGCTTTGAGGGCGAAGGTTCAGCGGCAGATCGCTGCGGTCGAAGCGGTTGTTCGCCCGCTCTCGGTGGATCTGGAGCCGAAGCTCGGGTCGACGGCGCGGTTGCGGGCCGAGCTGGCGGCGATCCGGACGACCATCGGTGACCAGCAGATCAGGTTCCGCCCGGAGATCGATAGGGCAAGTCTGGCGACTTTCGTCGGTCAGATCGCCCAGATCGGCACGGCACTGACCGCCGCGGGACTGGGTGCGCTGGCGGGCACGGCCGCCGCCGGTGGACTCGTCGCTGTCGCGGCCGCGGTGTCCCAGGTGGTTGGCGCGCTCGCCGTGCTGCCCGCTGTCGGCGCCGCGGGTGCGGTCGCGTTGGGCGCGCTGGTCATCGGGTTCGAGGGCATCGGCGAGGCGATCTCTTCGGCGGGTGACCCGGCGAAGTTCGCGGAGGCGCTCAAGGCCCTGTCCCCGGAGGCGCGCGAGGCGGCTCTGGCGTTCAAGGCGTTGGGCCCGCAGGTCGAGGCATTCCGCAAGGCCGTGCAGGACGCGCTGTTCAAGGACGTCGCCGAGACGATAACCGCGCTGGCCAGGACCCAGCTTCCTTTGCTGCGCTCGGGCTTCCGCGAGACCGCCGAGCAAATCAACGGCATGGCGCGGGAGTTCGCTAAGTTCCTTCAGACCCCGCAGGCAATGGCCGACACGGGCCTGATCTTCCAGAACATCAACCTCGCGTTCCGCGAGCTGCGCCCGGCCGCGGCACTGTTCGCTGAGGCGTTGCAGGACATCGTCGCGGTCGGCTCGGAGTTCCTCCCAGGTTTCGCCGGTGGGCTCACAGAGGCCGCCGGACGGTTCCGGGACTTCATCAAGGAAGCCCGCGAGTCCGGCAAGCTGAAGGAGTTCATCTCCAGCGGGCTGTCCGCGCTCGGTGACCTGCTCACGATTCTGGGCAACGTCGGCCGGGCGATCGGCAACATCTTCTCCGCGGGCCGTGACACCGGCGGCGGGCTGCTGCAGATCCTGAAGGACGTCACCGAGTCGTTCGCGAACTTCACCGGTTCCGTCGAGGGCCAAGAGGCGCTGCACTCCTTCTTCGACGCCGCGGCGAAAGCCGCGCATGCGTTGCTGCCGATCCTGGAGACCGCGTTCGGGATCTTCGCGAACCAGATCGCGCCGATCCTAGCCGAGGTGGGCACCATCATCGGGCCGCCCGTGACCCGCCTCCTCGAGGGGATCGGCAGGGCTCTTGAGGTTGCACGGCCCGGGATCGAAGCCTTCGCGACGGGCTTTGGGTCCTTTCTGGACGCTTTGACCGAGAGCGGTGCGCTGGACGCTTTGGGCCGCTTGGCGCAGGTTTTGGGTGAGCAGCTGGGTTTTGCGTTGCAGCGCTTGGGTCCTGTGCTGGCGCCCGTGATCGAGCTGCTCGCTGATTCGCTTGCGGATGTGCTACCGATCATCGTTCCTGCGCTGGTCGACTTCGTCACCGAGTTCGCGAAACTTCTTCCGATTCTAGCCCCCTTGCTACCTCCCTTGTTCCGCTTGGGCGCCGAGATCCTGACTGTGCTGGCAGACGCGCTGCGAGTCCTAGCGCCACTTCTCGAGCCACTGATCGCTCTGCTGGTCCCGCTGCTCGAGTTCCTCGTTTTCATCGTCGACTTGATCGGCAAGGCGGTAGTCGGTCTTGGCAAGGCCGTCGAGATCGGCATGGGCTATCTCGACGGCAGCCTGGGCGCGCAGAAGTCGTTCCACCAGAAGTCGGTGACCGAGTTCGACAAGTGGCGCGCGGAGATGGAAGGCCACTTCAGCGAGATCGGCGTCGGACTGGATGGTCTGGTCGGCGGGTTCGGCCGCGCGGGCCTGGCCATCAAGGGCGAACTAGTTACTGCGGCGGGAGCGGCCACCACCTACCAGTTGGAGACCGACGCCGCGTTCAAGGGCACCGTGCAGTCCACTGCGGACAACGTGGCGTTGATGCTGGAGGAGTTGCTGTTCGGCGAGCGTGAGGCTGGCCAAATTGGACTGGGTACCGGTCTGGCTTACACCGCGGGGCAGCAGATCGGGTTCGCCTCGGCCGAGGCTGCGGCGAAGGCCGCTGTACTGCGCGTGCTGACACCGCTCGACGCGGCCGCCCAGCATGCCGTGCAGGCCGGTCTGGCGCTCGCTAACGGGTTCGCGCAGGGCATCCTCGCCGGGCAGGCCGCGATCGCGCGGGCGGCCGCTGCGGCGATGGCAGCGGCCGCCCGCTACATGCCGTCCAGCCCCGCGAAAGAGGGCCCGTTCAGCGGGAAGGGGTGGACCCCGTTCCGCGGGCAGGCGCTCGCCGAGGGCCTGGCCGACGGCATGGTGTCGCGCGTCTCCGCCGTTCGGGCCGCGGCCGCCGCGCTGACGACCGCCGCGTCGGGTTCGTTGGCGATCAGCGGCACCGGCGGCGCGGGCTCCGGCGCCCAGACCACGTTCAACCTGTACCAACAGCCCGGCCAGGACCCGGCGTCCGTGGCCGCCGAGGTTGACCGCAGGCTGGCCTTCCAGGGGAGGCTGACGTGACCGCGTGGCTCGACGTCGAGACGTGGCAGGTCGACGGGCTCTTGTTCGGGTCCACGGTGGACGGCGCCGAGTACGTCGTGCGGGAGGTCACCGGCTGGTCGTCGTCGGCGGCCCCGCGGACCGCGCGCATCCCGCGCCCGGCCGCTCACGGGTCCTACCGGTCACCGAACTGGAAGGGCGACCGGGTAATCACGCTCGCCGGCTATGTGGCTGTGGACGACAAGGTGATGGCGCTGGCCGTCGAGCGGCGCCTGGAGCGCCTGTGCGGTGACCCGGAGATCCTGTACCCGCTGCGGCACATCGACTCAACGTCCGGTGAGGACCTGACCCTGTGGGTGGAGCTCGACGCCGCGATCTTGGTCAACACGAGGTATGACCTGTCGCCGCTGCAGGTGGACTTCTCGTTGCAGGTGGCCGCGTCCGACCAGCGTAAGTACACGTCCACGGCGTCCACCGCGTCCACTGGGCTGGCGACCCCGGCCGAGGGCGGCGTCGCGTGGGACGGAACCGCGGGCGGCACCGGCACCGAGTGGAACGGGCCCGCTGGGACGACCGGCTTGGAGTACCAGACGACGGGCGGCACGCTCGGCACGGTCGACTTGGTCAACGCGGGCACCGAGTCGACGCCGGTGAAGTTCACGATCACCGGCAACGTCACGAACCCGTTGGTGCGCAACCTGACTACGGGCGAAGTGATCGCCTACGGCGGCACGCTCACCGCCACCGACGTGCTCGTCATCGACACCGGTACCGGCGCGGTGACGCTCAACGGCGCGAACCGTCGACCCCAGCTGACGCGCGCCGACTTCTTCCAGATCCCGCAGGGCACGACCCGAATCCAGTTCGAGGGCACCGCGGTGTCCGGCACTCCCCAGCTGTTCGCCGAGTGGTACAGCGCCTACTGAGACCTGGAGGACCCTGTGGCCAGTAGCTCGGTCGGCAACCTCGCCGACGCCATCCCCCTGCTCGACGACGCGGGCGGCGGCTCCTACATCCGCGGCCGAAACACCGCGGCCGACATCCGCGCGGGCCTGGTGCTCGGCCTGACCGCCCCGTCGGCGTCGTCGGCGTCCGCCCGGCAGGGAGTGTTCGGTCGCAAGTGGAACGTGTCGTCCGACCGTTGGGAGGATCTGTTCGTCCGGGCCGACGGCTCGCCCACGCGGAACGTGATCGTTCAGGCCGGTACGGCGATCGTCACCAAGTCTGGCAGCCCCTACATCACCTGGGTCGCCGCTGACACCACTGTGCAGCTGTCCAACAGCAACGGCGCGAACCCGCGCATCGACCTGGTCTGCGCACGTGTGTGCGACAAGGGCACCACCCCTGGCGACCCGGTCCACGGCCCCGTCATCTGGCAGGAGGAGGGCACCCCGGCAGGGTCGCCGGTGGCGCCCGCCACCCCGGCGGGCGCGATCGTGCTCGCCGAGGTGTTTCGCGCGGCCGGTGCGACCGGCGATCAGTTGGTGCAGGGCAACATCACCGACAAGCGCAAGGGCACCGCATGGCACGGCACGCCGCGGATCCTGCTGCCAGGTGACTCGCTGGCGGACGCGGGCGGATACCACGACGAACTGCGACGCCGCACCGGTTCGTTCGTCGCCGCGCCGTTGGTGACCGCCGGGTACATCGACCTGATCGACCGCTGGTCCGATGAGGACTCGAAGTGGCACGGCACCCAAGAGCTTGTTCACGCCGCTGAGCTCGGCGCGAACTCGGCGCTGGAGTTCGTCGACTACTCGGTGATGAACATGGTGCTGCCCGACCCAGGGTGGGATTACAGGATCGTGTCGGGTGTCGACTGGCACGGCTTGTGCGGCAGCCCCGTCACCTTCACCGTATCCGCCAAGCTCACGTCGATCGCGGGCACTCAGATCGGACGCCCGTTTGTCTACTCGGCTGGCAGCGCCGGCTCTGACGGTGTGGCCGGGCCGCCCGCGCACGCGGACCTGAACTCGTTCCGCAGCGGCCGATCGGCCGTACTCTCCGGATCGCAGACCGTGCACATGGCGGTTAACCGCTTCGCCGGTGCATCTGGCGTGCGCACCTGGTCCGTCGGTACGGGCATGACCCTCCGGCAGGTTCCGGCGTGACACTCGTCCCGCGACTGTTCGCCTTCGAGACCCGCACCGGCAGAGTCATCACCGACCTGCCGTACGAGGGCACGCCGAAGTGGGAGGCCGGTGTCACCGCCATCGGCAAGGTCGAGGTGTCGATACCGATCGACCAGGTCGGCAAGAAGGAACTGCGCGCGCTGATCGACCCGTGGCGGATCAGCTTGGGATTCGCGCGAGGCCAGCAGATCCTTCAGGCCGGGCCGATCATCCCGGCCGCTTTCTCCGACGCCCCCGGCGCCGCGACCCTGCGGGTGGCCTGCGCGGGCCTGTGGCGGATCTTCTACTCTCGGCACCTGCTGAACGCGGCGTGGGATGGTGTCAACCCGGCCGCGGTGTCAGCCGATGTCAACATCGGCCCGGTCTCATTGCACACCATCGCGAAGCGGGTCGTGTCGCTGCACCTGGCGCGCGCCCAGCACGACCTGCCGATCGACTTCCCCGCGGACATCGCGGGCAGCCACAACCGCGCGTATCCCGGATACGACCTGGCCAGCGTCGGCGAGCGCCTGGCCGAACTCACCCAGGTCCAGGGCGGCCCGGAGATCGAGTTCCGACCCGTGTGGACGGACACAGTGCAGCGATCGACGGTGCGCTGGACCATGCGGATAGGTGCCCCGTCCAGCGATCCGCTACGCGACGGGCGCCTCGGCCGCCTGGACTACCCGCACGCCTGGGACTATGGGCAGGCGCTCGTCCAACTCGACGAGGACATCGACGGATCCCGTCAGACCCACCACCGCATCGAGCGCGGCAACGGCATGGAACGCGCGCTGCTCGTCGGGGTCGCCTCCGACACCCAATACCCGGCCGCCGGGTGGCCCTACCTGGAAGACGTGGGCGGCACCCACACGTCGGCCACCGACACAGCGACGCTCGGCTCCTGGGCCGCGGGGGCGATCAGCACCTACCGCGTGCCGACGGTCACCTGGTCTGCTGTCGTGCGAATGGACGGCACCGACGGGCAGGGCCGCGCCACCGGCGCCCCGGACCTCGGCGAGGTCGAGGTGGGAAACAACGCCATGTTCGGTGTCAGCGGGCACCGGTGGATCCCGGACGGCCACTACCCGGCGCGGATCGTCGGCATCAAGTCCGAGGGCGCCGACACCGCGCGGCTAGTCCTCGCACCGCTTCAGGGGGCAGCGTGACCAACCCGACCAACCCCGGCCCGCTGCCCGCCCGCAACGAGGTCGTCGAGGACCGACTCGCCCGCATCGAGCAGCTGCTACGGGAGATCCCGCGCAAGACCCTCTACTCCGCGTCCATCGGCGCCGGTGGCCTGAAGATCAGCGACGACGGGTCGCTCACCGTGTTCGACTCGAACGGTGTCGAGCGCGTGTTCATGGGTTCGTCGTCGTTCTACGAGGGATTCACCCAGCCTGTGGTGTACTTCCGCGACGGGAACGGAAAACTCCGGTTCGCCATCTACGACCCGCTACCGGTAAGCGACGGCTACCAGCCAGTGGTGTGGACGTTCGACCACCTTGATCACGTCGCGTTCACGACTGACAAGAACGGCGGCATCGCCGAGCCGCACCTCAGTGTGCCGTTACTTCAGAGGTTCCGGGACAGCACCTTCGGGTCGGACGCGCCGGAGTCCGACCCGACGCTCCCCGTCAGCGCGCTCGGAACGCTGAAGACCTGCTACGAGGGCCGCATCTCCAAGGTCAGCCACCCACGGATCGCCATTGACGGTGCGTGGGGCCGGGTCACCGGTGGCACCGGCGTCCCGACCTACAGCCTGCGCCTCAATGGTGTCGAGGTCGGCACCTGGTCCCAGACCTCGTACACCACGGCGTTGAAAGGGCCCTACGACATCACCGACTACCTCGGCCAGTCGAACGTCTCTGTGCGCCTTCAGGTGTCCGCGACCGGCACTGGCACGGACCGGGTGGCGGTGGCGCCGTACGGCTGCTGGATGAGGCAAACCTAACCGGAGAGGCGCGAGCAGCATGTGCACCAGCAAGACTCAGGATGAGTTCGCTCTACAGATTCAGGTGGGCGGCGGCGGGCCGTCCTTCCCGTATGCCACGGCCACCGCGATTCGCGACCACCTGCACGGTCTCGACGCGATCCGATACGACACCGACCCTCCGGATGATTCGGTGGTCGCGTCGGTTGGCGCGTCGTCACTGCCACTGATCGGCGCCGGGTCGAGCTACACCGTGCTGGTGGCCCTGCACCCGGCGCAGCCTTCGGCCGAGTACGAGGCGGTCGCGACGGTCATCGGCAGCGGCGGTCTGTTGGGAGGGCAACTGGCGGTCGAGGTCGTCGACCAGTCCGCGGGCACGGTGTCGGTACACGTCACGAACACCGATGTGCTGGCCCCGATCCTCGCGGGGCAGGCGACGGTGGCTGTGGCCGCGGCCGGGATCGGCTAGCGCCACTCGACGAAGTGTGGGTTCGAGGGCGTGCAGCCCTCGCCTTCACCGCTGTACCAGTGCTGTCCGTCCGGGTTGTAGCACCACGCGGTCTGCGCGCCGGGTTGAGTCGCCCCTGCCGGTGTGGTGGTCAGCACGGGAGCAGCGGTGGTGGTGACCTCGGGTTCAGTGGCGGCGACCACGGGTGCCTGTGGCTGCTGGGCCTTGACGGCCTTCGCGGCGGTGGTCGTGGTGACGACAGGCGCGGCAGCGGCCGGGGCGGCGGTGGTCGTGGTCGTGGCCGTGGTCGACGCGGTGCTGACCGGCGTCGTGGCCTGGACCTGGACAACGTCCCCGGCGGGCTGGACCGGCTGCTGCTCGGGTGCGTTGCCGCCGAACGCGATGGCGAGGCTGACGACGGCGGCACCGACCGCGGCGAACACGCCGCCGATCGCGAGCTTGGACTGCATGTGATCTCCCCTGGTCACGGGCCGACAGGCCCGACCCGCATATCGGAAAGGACGCACCTGCCGCTACCTCGGTTGCGGGCAGTCACCCAAATGGAGGCATGACTAGTGGACCGAGGAGGGCGGGGTGAATGAACTCGCTGCGCTGCTCACAGCCGTCGGGGGACTGGTCACCGCGATCGGCGGGACGTTCGCGCTGGTGTGGACGACCGTCCGCACGTCGAAACGTGAGCGTGAGTCGGCCGCGCCCACGGTGGCACAGGAACTGGCCGACGCGATGCGCGATGGGGACCTCACCGCGGACGAGCTCGAGGGGATCGCGAAAGGGATGCGCGAACGAGGTGAGCAGCAACCGTGACCGCTGACGACGTGGCGGCGAAGATCGCCGCCGAGACACCTGGTCGACTGAAGGATCACCGCGGGCACCGGGCGATGTGGGCCGCCATCGGCATCACCGTGCTCGGCCTGCTGGTCGCTGTCCTCGCCGCGGTTGTCTACGTGGGCGAGACGCGGAGCCGGGACGCCGATCAGGACCGCACCATCTCGGCGTTGGAGGCCGTCGCCGAGGACAACGGGGCGATCGCCCGCCAGCTGTCGGAGCAGATCCGCGGCATGGGTGGCACACCGGCTGTGGTGGCTCCGGAGCCGGGTGAGCGTGGACCGCGCGGCGAGCCGGGCGAGATCGGCCGGACGGGCCTTCCCGGAAGGGATGGTCGTGATGGCGTCGACGGCCAGTCGCCGCCGTGTCTGGCTGAGCCCACACAGTGTCGCGGCACGGACGGCGTTGACGGGCGTAACGGCGTCGACGGGCGTGACGGTGCCAACGGCACCCCCGGCGTCGACGGCTCGCCTGGTGCGGACGGCGCCCCGGGTGAGCGGGGCCCCGACGGCGCACCGGGGCCGACGTGCCCAACGGGGTACGAGCCGCGTCCTGCGCTGATCGTCGGGCCGGACGGCTCCACCTATCAGGGTGTGGCGTGTGTCGACCCGAGCACGTCCACGCCGCCGCTTCCCGGCAATGGCAACCGAAGGAGCTGACCCGAGTGATCCCGACGAAGAACTTCTCGTCCCGCGGAGGCGCGACGGTACGGCTGATCGTCGCGCACACGGCCGAGGCCGCGCGCACCGCCGAGGCGCTGGGCAACTACTTCGCCAACGTGTCGCGCAACTCGTCGAGTCACGTCGGCATCGACCACGACGGCACCGTGCCCTACGTCGACTACGACAAGGCGGCCTGGACCCTGCGGTCCGGCAACGCGATCAGCGACAACGCCGAACTGTGCGCCTACGCGATGATGACCCGCGATCAATGGCTCTCGACCGAGACGATCAGCTTCTGGCACCCCGGCCTGAAGAGGACGGTGTGGGTCGACAACCCGCGGGCCATCCTCGAACGCACCGCACAGTGGATCGCGGAACGGTGCCGTGCGCGCGGCATCCCGCTGCGGAAGCTCACCCCGAAGCAGGTCGCCGCCGGTGAGGCCGGGGTCATCGGGCACATCGACTGGACGCTCGGCATGGACGACGGCAGCCACGTGGACCCCGGCGACAACTTCCCGTGGGACCACGTCATGGCCCGGGCCGGGGCCTACTTCAATAACACCGAGGAGGACGACATGCTCGATGACGAACGGAACGCGGTGATTTCGACCCACGCGGCCATCTTCTACAAGGGTGGCGCGCAGGGCGATCAGTCCATCATCGAGCGCCTGGTCGAGGCGCAGCGCAACGGGCGCGCCACTCTGGTGAAGCTCGACGCGCTGGCCGGGGTCCTGTCCGACGACGAAGCAAACATCCTCGCCGCCCTGCGCTCTGACTCCGCCCAGGACTCGCAGGCCGTCGCCGAGCAGCTCGCGCCGCTGCTGCTCGAAGGCGGGCTGCTCACGCGGCTGTCCGATGAGGACATCGCACGCGTCGTGGAACGCGGAGCCGACGAGCAGGATCGCCGCGCCCGCGAGCGCGCCAACCAGGAGGTGTGACCGCATGTCCATTCAGATCACGGCGAAAGTCATCTGCCAGTCCAAGCAGGCGCACGGTGAGGACGAGGTCTCGCTGACGTTCCAGGCGGACTATGAGGACGGCCGCAACAAGGAGTGGGCGAAGTACACGCCGTCGATGTCCATCTCGACCACGATGCGTGGCTCGGTCGGCGACCACTTCGAGCCCGGCAAGTCCTACCTGCTGACGTTCACCCCGGAGGAGGTGTGATGGGCGCGCCCATCGAGGACCTGGACCGGCCGCGGCCGGTCCGCATCACCGCATTCGCCGGCCTCCTGGCTCAAGCGCTGCTCGTTGTCGCAGCGCTGATCTGGGCGCTGTCGCCAGCGCTGGTCGCCGCCATCGTCGGCGTCATCGCCGTCGCGCAGACCGGCGGCTGGCTGTGGGTGGAGAAACAGGTGACGCCGATCTCGGAGCCGCGCAACGACGACGGTGTGCTGCTCGTGCCCCTGAACCCGCGCTCGGCGCGAGAGGTCTGAGGAGAACGTTATGGGCTTCACCGACACCGCCAAGCAGACGGCGCTGGACGCCGTGGCCGCGGCCGCGGCGTGGATCACCTTGCACACGGCGGATCCCGGCACCACCGGGGCCAGCGAGGTCGCGGGCGGCGCCTACACGCGCGAGCAGACGACGTGGGCCGCGTTCGCTGGCGGTTCCCGCGTGGGCTCCCAGGTGACGTTCGACGTCCCGGCCGGGGTGACCATCACCCACTGGGGGATCCGCACCGCCGCTTCGGGCGGAACCTTCTACTACGGCGGGACCCTGTCCGCGTCCGAGACCTTCGGCGCGGCCGGACAGTACCTGTTCACGCCGACGCTGACCGCCACCGGCTGAGCGAACTGTGGCCGACTACACGGCGTTCCCCAGCGCGACCGGACCCGGATCTTCGGTCGCCGACTCGCCGGTCAACCTGGGCGTCGAGTTCAAAGTCACCTCGACCGCCTGGCTCAAGGGGATCCGGTTCTGGCGCGCGGACACCGACCAGGACGGCTCGATCCAATGCCGCTGCTACCAGGTGGTGACCTCCAGTACCGGCAGCGCGGTGTCCGGATCGGACGGATCGTTCACACTGACCGGCACCGGGTGGCAGGACGTCATTTACGGCACACCGATCGCGCTGACCGTCGAGCAGCGGTACAAGGCGATCTGCCACTTCCCGTCCGGTCTGTGCTTCACCGCGAACTACTTCAACGCCGGTGGCCCGGCCGAGAACGGCATCACGAACGGGCCGCTGCACGTGTTCGGCACCAGCACGGCCACCGGCGGATTCCAGGGCAGCTACAACTACAACAGCGGCCTTGCCTACACCGACAACGGGGTCGCGACGAACTACTGGGTCACGCCCATCGTGACCGACACCGACCCCGCCGGGCATCCGCCCGGCAACGGCACCGCCACGCTCGCGCTGTCCACGTCGCGGACCGGCGTGAAAGTCGCAACCGGGATCGGCGCCGCGGCCCTCGCCCTGTCCGCGTCGGGTGCGGGCATCGCGAGTCGGAGCGGTCTTGCCGCCGCCCAGCTCGGCCTCGCCGCGTCCGCTGCGGGTGTCCACCGCGGCACCGGCGCCCGCTCCTCCCCGCTGAACCTGGCGGCATCGGGCATCGGGCATCATCGTGGCGTCGGTGCCCGCGCGGCGGTACTTGGTCTGTCGGCGTCGGGCGCGCTGCCGGGCCAGGATGTCGACGTGGTGGTCGGCCCGCTGGAGACCAGGTGGGCCATGGTCCTGGACTCGGGCCGGTGGCGGATGGAGGAGGACGCATGAGGATCTCGTCGCAGGCCACCGAGTACCTGCGGGCGCTCGTCACGGTCGACGGCGCGACACCGCCGCCATCCGACCTGGTGCACTTCGCGTTCCTGGCGGCGGGGTGGCCGGTGCCGTCGACGACATGGCACGTCGGGGCGTGGGTCGACGGGAAGGCGAGGATCCTCGTCGGCCCGGGCGCCGGCGGCCTGGTGGTCCCGCTCGGCTCCTACAGGGTGTTCCTGCGGGTGACGGACAACCCTGAGATCCCGATCGACCAGGTGGGGCAACTCACCATCTACTGACCATCCCCGGGCGCGACGCGGCCCCCGCTGGACCTTCACCGGTCCGGCGGGGGCCGCTTTCGTCATGCCAGGTTCAGTAGAAGCGGGTGTGGGAGACGGCCTTCGTCGGGCCGTAGCGGTGCCACAGGTACGCGGGGAGGTAGCCGACCATCGCCCAGATGCCGAGGCTGTAGAGCGACCAGCGGATGTGATGGCCGTGCGGGAACGGCGGCCGCGTCTTGGTGATCGAGCCGGTGAACTGCTGGGGCATCGGCTGCTGCGGCGCCCAGTACTGCTGCTGGGGCGGCGGGTAGCCGTAGCCCTGCTGGCCGTAGGGCTGCTGTGGTGGAGCCTGGTACCCACCAGTCCACTGCTGCTGGGGCGGCGGCATCTGCCCGCCGTGCGCGTGGTGGGTGCTCGGGTCGTATCCCCCGGGATAGCTCATACGGGTTGCGTCGTCGCGATCTTGCTCGGCGTTACTTGGGTGAGGTGTCCCCCACCTGTGGACGAGGTGTGGATGGCGCCGTGCTCGGTGCGGTGTCGGCCTTGTGGAGGTCGGTGCGCTTGCCGCGGCCGGGCCGGTTGGCGTGCCAGGCGCGGACGTCGTCGGCGCGGTAGAGGCGGCTGCCGTGGTCGTCGCGGTAAGGCAGGGGGGCAGGCCCGCCGTGTCGGGACCAGTGGGAGCGCAGGGTCGTGGCGGTGACCCCGCAGTGTTCGGCGGCTTGGGCGGTGGTCCACGTTTCCATTTCCGAAACGTTACATCGCACCGATGCGTGGTGCAAGCGATCCGGACTGGTGGCTAAGCCAAACTCAAGAGTTGACTTTGCATCGCACCGATGTATAGTTAGAGGTGTCAGGGAGACGACCGGAGGAGACCAAGATGGCCGCCAAGACCACCACCAAGAAGACCGCCGACAAGGCCGCCATCCGCGACACCTTCGCCGCAGTCTACGAGATGGTCCGCGAGGACGTCCGCGACGAGTCCATCGCCGAGTTCCGCAAGTACGTCGCGATCGAACTCCGCGCGTACCTCAAGGCCGGCGACCTGGACGACGACATCGAGCCCGCGGGCGGCGTCACCGCCGACTGGAAGGCCGGGTTCCTCGCGGCGACCAAGCTCATCGGTGACATCAACTTCGACTTCTAGACCGACCGGCCGAGGCGGGGGCCCACCCCCGCCCCCACTCCGGACAGTTTCCCTGACGACAAACCGTTCCGAGGATCACAACCACAGGAGGCAGCAATGGGCAAGGACAAGGGCAACGACAAGAGCAAGCCCGCCAAGTACGGCGCGATCGTCGGCCCCGGCAAGGACGGCACCCACAACGCGATGGTGGTCGAGAAGGGGACCGGCAAGAGCGCGGGCTTCTCCGTGGGTGGCTACCCGAGCGCAAAGGCTGCGGGCGACGCCGTCAAGGACGTGGTCGACGGGCTGAACGAGGACGACCAGCAGGAGCCGTAGCCGCTCGGCAGGCCGCGACGTCTGGCGATCACGCCCCCGGTCGGGTGAGACTGGGGGCGTGCACGCCGTCATCGACACCATCACCGGCCAGCGGATCTGCCTGACCCCGGACCTGGACCGCGCGGAGGCCGCGGCGGTGTCCGAGCAGCATGTGGTCGTCGACGCGTGGGATGCGCGGCACCTGCTCTGGTACGTGAAGCCGGGATCGTTCGCGGACCGGTTCGAGCCGTACCAGGACGAGCTGCAGCGGTTGGTTTTCGGGCGCGCGGTGGACCGGCTGGTGGGTCAGTTTCGACGAGCTGACCCGCCCCTAGACGACACCCAGCCAGTGATCGACTATCAACCTGACCTTATGGGAACTTCGGTACGCGACGACGAGGATTGCCCAGGCTGGCCACAAGGCGGCGATGGTGATGGCGAGGGCGACGCGCTTGACGTTCGAGTGCGGTGACTGACTGTCCGGTGTGTCGCTCAGCGCTGCCGCCCCGCACGTCAGGCCAAGAGTGGCGTAGATGTAGATCCAGATCAATGGACGCGCGCCGGACTGTGCTGGCGTGCTCGGCGCGTGAGCTGGCCGACACGGCCGTAGGTGATGTTCAACGCGGCCGCGACGGATCTCTCGGTGGCGCCGGGTTCGGCCACCATCTCGGCGACCACGGAGTCCCGCTCGGCGCTGACCGCGTCAAGTGCGGCCGATAGCAGCGCCATCCTGGACGAGAGGTGCACGAACCAGGGGCAGGCATCTTCGCCGTCGCGGTCGCCTACCAGGCTGGCGATCACGGCGGCGACTTCCTGCGGTTCAACCCCGTATCCGTCTGCGGTCATCAGTTCTGCACCCCGAGGTAGTCGGCGATCTCGGTGGGCAGGTGCTCGGCGGCGATGTCCAGGTTGGCGTCGATGTCGCCGTCCGGGTGGCGCAGCTCGGCCCACTTCAGCCCGAGGGCGTCGCACAGTTCACCGATGTCGACTCGCGGCATCGGGGTGAAGGTCTCGCGGGCCGCGACGAGGCGGTGTGCTCCGGTGAGCGCCTGCTCGCCGTCGACCAGCAGCGGCGGGCCGACCCAGCCGTGCTCGTCCATGTCGGTGACGAGGACGGCGAGCTTGGCGCGGTCGGTCACGTGGTGGACGGGGTCGATGCCGCCGTCGCGGGTTTCGGTGAGGCTGTCGATCAGCTCTGCGGTGCGCATAGGGGAAGTATGCACGATCACAGCCGTCTTGCATAGGGGGGATACGCAAGCGGAGTGAGAACGGCCCCGCCGTGGGGGCGGGGCCGTTGGGCCACCTGGCGTGGTGCGTAGCGGGAGCGGGATTTGAACCCGCGACCTCCAGGTTATGAGCCTGGCACGCTGCCGAACTGCGTCATCCCGCGTCGCTGTCCCTCGCGGGACGCGGCTGGAATGCTACGCCTCTCGCCCGTGCTGGCGCTCGCCCTTGAGCGCCGGGTGCTCGGCGAGCAGGTCGCCGAGCAGACCGTTCATGCCCGCCTTGTTCGCGGCGTCGGCGTGGCCGCGGACTCGGGCCGGCGCCGCGCCGGGTGCGCCGATGACCCGGTCGGCCTCGGCGGCCGGGTGCTTCCAGCTCGGGCCACGCCCGCACGGGCAGGCGTGTTCCATGTCGCGTAGGACGGTGCCCCCGTTGCCGTCGGGCATGGGCTGTTGCCAGCGGAGCACGCCGGTGTTGTCGCAGCGGTCGCAGTCAGCTGCGTTTGGGTACCTGTCCAAGTCCCCCACACCTCTTGCACGCGTTGTTGTTGACGTCGAGTCCGCTGCCGTGGCAGAAGGAGCACTCTTCCATTTCGAGGGCTCGGGGCTCAGTGTCGGGGACGGCGCGCTCGGGTTCAAGGAGCCCGAGGGCGGCGCGGTCGGTGAGGGTGGCGGCGGACATGGAGTCCCCTTCGTCGTGGAGTAGGCGCCGCGGGCTGCGGCGGCGAAGTCGTGGTCGATGGCGGGCGGCTCCACCTCGTCGTGGCGGATCGCCCAGTGGCGCAGCTGGCGGCCTGCTTCCTCACAGCGCTCCGCCAGCGGCACGGCGTGCTCGGGCGTCAGCAGGTCGGCGATGATGTGCGCCCCGGCCATCCGCACGGCGGGGCCGAGCGCGGCGGCCATGTCGGCCAGCTGGCCGCCGATCTGCACGAGCTCGCGGGCGACGTCGGCGTCATGGATGTCAGCCACGGGACCCCCGTCGGGCTTCTGCGATCAGGATCTGGATGCGGTGGAGCCGTTCGCGGCGCAGCTGGCGGCGCTGGCGCACGTCGTCGATGACCGCGGCGACAGCGATCAATACGGCGGCAGCCATGATGACGAGGACGGAGGTCATGGCGACTCCAGAGCGGGGTGGTGGGTACCGATCGGCGCGGAGGCGGGGCATACATCCGCGCCGACCGGCGGCATGTCGGCCGCGGTGGGCCGGGCCTGGACGATGAGGTCGACTCGCGGGTCGATGAGCGGGCGGGCCTGCGGGCGTTCGACCGGGGTGGGCGGGTTGGCCGCGCGCATCGCGCACACCCAGCGATGGACCTGTACGCGGCGCCGGTGCCGCAGGTAGGCGCTGATGATCGGGGCATGCCAGGCCAGGTCGGCGAGCCGGTCGAGGGCGGTCATGAGGACCGTCCGGCGATCAGCCATCTGACGTGCGCCGTGATGGACTCGACGGCTTTGACCGCGCCTCGCAGGTCCAGGTGCAGGAACACGCCGCCCTCGCGGAGCAGGAGGACGTGGGCGCCGGTCGACTCGATGTGGGCGCACTCCCGTGTGCCGTCTCTGCCGGCGGCGTTGATCGTCACTCGGAGGGGTCGTCGGCCGCAGTTGTCCCCCGCGACCCAGCTGGCGTGTCGCGCGATCGCACCCACGACCTGCAACGCCTCGGTGACTCGGAAGAACAGGGTCGCGCCGCCGTCACGTTTCGCGGCGATAAGCTGCTTGCCCGCGCTTTGGATGTGCAGGATCTGACGGCGCCCGTCAGAGTCGGTGCACTGGATGGCGGCCGGTTCGGGTTTCTCGCCGAGCATGTCGCCCTCCAGATGGCACTTTCAGAACGTGGCTGGACTTTCTGAAAGTCGCACGTCTAGACTGAAAGCGCAACCGATCGTCCATAGATCGATCGGGTGAATCACCCAGAAGGAGCAGAACGGTCATGGCGAAGCGCGCACCGGGAGCGAAGACGAAGGCGCTCGGCGCAGAACTGCGCGCGCTCCGCGAAGCGCGCGGCATGAACCAAGCCGACGTGGCGGCCCGCCTCGAGGTGTCCGAGCCGACGCTGTCCCGCATCGAGACCGGGCGTCGCGCACCCGACCTCGAGGAAGTCGCGACCTTGCTTGCGATCTACGAGGTGACGGGCCAGCGCAAGGAAGAACTGCTGGACATGGCGCGCACCGCGAACGGGCCGAGCTGGTTGCAGGCGATGGCGCCGCGGCTGCCGCACGACTCGGTCACCTTGGCCACGCTCGAGCACGACGCGACGGCCGTGACCGACTGGGCGCTGATGCTCGTGCCCGGGCTGCTGCAGACCATGGAGTACAGCGAGGCGGTCATGCGGCACGTCGGTGTGCCGGACAGCGAGATCGGCGACCGGGTCATCGCCCGCAAGCGTCGCCAGGAGCGGCTACGCGAGGTCGACTACACCGCGTTCCTGTACGAGGCTGCGCTCACGGTCCCCTTCGATGACGACCGGGTGATGGCGAACCAACTGCGGCATCTCGTTGAACTCATCCAGGAGGGCGTGTCGGTCCGCATCGTCCCTGCGGCCGCACCGGCGCACGCGGGACTGGTCGGCTCTTTCATGCTGCTTCGCTTCATCGACCGAATGCCGACCGTACACGTCGAGCTCGCCCAATCAGACGCATTCCTCAGCGACCAGGATGAGGTGGCCTACTACGCCGCCGTGGTGGAGCGCCTGTCAGAACTGGCGCTGGACACGTCACACTCTGTGCGTCTGATTCGGCAGATTGCAGAGAGAAGGTGACACATCATGGTGTGGTCCGACTGGCGGAAGTCCTCCAGGTCAGGCGGGAACTCGAACTGCGTGGAGGTCGCTCACCGCACGGGCGAGGCTGGGCTCCGCGACTCGAAGAACGCAGCGGGCCCGGTGCTGGCCGTTCCGGTCGAGTCGTTCGGGCGGTTGCTCGCCGTGGCGGCACAGGGCCGGTAAGCACGCAGACGCCCCCCGCCAATGCTGCTGGCGGGGGGCGTCACGTCACTGACGGCCCTACGATCGATCTGGCCCCGGCTCGCCGGGGTTGGGCGGGGTCCGTGCAGCTACCCTCTGCGCGGACCTCGTCGCTTCATGCCCTTGAGCGGGCCGGTCACCTTGCACACTCCGGTGCTGATCACTGGTCTAGCACCTTCGGTGTAGATCTGAGTGGTACTTACGCTGGCGTGTCCCAAGACTTCCTGTGTAGCACGGATGTCCTTTGTGGCCACGTAGAACTTCCTGCCGAATCTGTGGCGGCCGGAGTGGTGTCGGACCCGGAGGCCGAGTGCGTCGAGCGCGTCGGCGACCTGGCCGCTGATGTACTTTCCGGTTACCTTGCCGCCGGTGGCTGTGCGCCACAGCGGTCCGCGGCCGAGGACGTGGGGCTTGAGGATGTCCCACAGTTCCGGGGAGCACGGCACTTGCCGTTCCTTGCCGCCCTTGCCCCGGATGGTCATCATCACCGGGTGTTCGGAGTCGTCGAGGTCGATTCCGCGCATGGCCGCAACTTCCCCCGCTCGTAGCCCAGCGAACGCGCCCAGCGCGTACCAGATGCGGGGCCGGTCGGGGAGCCCGCGCATGGCGACGCCGAGCGAGGATTCGTCGACCGGGCGGGGGACGGTCTGCCGCTTCTTCGGCGGCCGGAGCAGCATGGCCGGGTTGGGGTGGCCTGCCTTAGCGCGCCAGAGGTAGAAGCTGCGGACGTGTGAGATGTAGGTGCGTCGGGTCGAGTTGGACGCTTCGCCGCCGTCTGTGGTGCGCATGATCGCTTCGGTCCAGGCGCGGAGGTCGTGTTCGGTGGCGTGGTCGAGGTTTGTGTCTCGCGCGTGTTCGAGCCACCAGGCCAGGCGCCGGAGTGCGCCTTCGCGTTGGTTGCGGGTCTCGTCGCTGAGGCCGTCAAGGTCCAGCGAGACGAGGTGGCGGGCGATGGTGCGTTGATCACCGTCCTGTAGGTCGGAGGTGAGCAGTCGTAGTCGGGTTCCATGGGATGTCATATCTCCCTGATAGGCCATTCGAGTTGCCTTTGTCAGCTAGCCGGAGCAAGATTTCTCGTCTGGCTGCCCGCCATTTGCGGGACGGCAGGTTCGCCTTGCGACATTCGCCTGACCAGGGGAAACGGGATTATAACCCCGCCGTTAACGGCTGAATATCCTCCGTTAATCAGTCCTTTTCGTGGAGCGTACTGCTGAGTAACACCGGATGGCGCGGTGCCATTGCTCACAGCGTCCACACCGCCGTCGTAACGGCCGTTCGGTCACTCAGGATGACCGATCGATGACCGAAAAGCGCCAACACCGATACGCCCCGTGCGCGGGCGGCGATAGAACGTGCACATGCCACTCCACCTGGAGGTCTAGGTGCCCGACCAGGTCTCATCGCCATGACCACCGGACTGCGCAGCCGGTTCATGGCACCTGTCTACGCCTTGATCATCTCGTTCGCCGCCGCCGCGCTGCTCGGCATCGTCGTGCGTCCTGGCACCGCCGCGTCGGGCACCGGCGGCGGGACGACCGGGGACGCAGGGGTCACGGTACGCCTGATGACGCCGTCCGGAGAGCCCGGCAGCAAGGACCTCGTGCCCGCGACGGACCTGGCCAACGTCGTGATCCATGTCGTCGACGCGTCGGTCGTCGGGCTCAAGGTCGCCACGAACGGCGAGGCTGTCATACCCGCGAGGAGCGCGTCGAAGATCACCGTGTGCGCCGAGCTCCCCCAAGGGTGGACGGTGCTGGCGCCGACGAAGCTGGACGAGAGGGGCCGCGCCTGCACGAAAGCGGAGGCGACCGACAAGATCATCCTGTATGTGAAGAAGGTTGGTCGATGAACCGCCGCGTGGAGTGGCTGCTGCCCGCGACCATCGTCGCCGCTGTGTTCGGCGGCGTACTCGGTGTTCGGCTGTGGGACGTCGAATTCGGACCGATGCTGGCCGTGCTCGTGGTGACCACCGCGCTCGGCACCGTCGCGTCGCTCGGCTGGGTGCGCGCCGAGCCGGAACCGGGCCAGAGCATCGCCCAACCAACGCCACCACCGGACGCGCTGCCACGTCCATCTCCCGCGCCCACACCACCCGCGCCTCGGCAACAGCTGTACCAACCCCCGCAGCGCCCCGCCGACCAGGCGCCGCAGACCGTGCCCAGCGAGGCGGCTGCCTGGTGGAACAAGTCCCCTCAGTCGCCCCCGAAGCCTGCCGACACAGCCCTGGTGGCGCAGGCACCGCCGTTGTCGAGCTATCAGGCCCACCGGGCCCGACACGTCCAGTGCCCGGGGTGTGGGGGTTTCGAGATCGATCTGAACAGCGACGGCGAGTCCTACACGTTCCGCTGTCGCAACGAACACTGCGGCCAGATCTGGCAGTGGGCACCAGGCACGGCGTGGCCGCCGACGGTCGTGCGCCGAAACCTGACCGGCCACGAGCCCGATCAGGCCGAACACATCCAGGGCTGACGATCCGGAAAGAGGACGAACGTGGTCTCGAGCATGTACGGGCAGTCGGTGTCCCGGGCTCACCCGGGCTGTGTGGTCATCCTGCTGGACCGGTCGGACTCGATGAAGCTGGCGTGGGGGCAAACTGGCGCCTCGCTGGCAGTCGGCGCCGCGCTCGCGGTCAACAACATCCTGCTCGACATGTGCATCACGGCCACGTCCGAGGTGAACGCGCCGGTCCGGCACTACTTCGATGTCGGCGTGTTCAGCTACGGCGCCTGTTTGACCAGGCCGGGCGAGGGCGTGGAATCGGCGTTCGGCGGGGTGCTCGCCAACCGCGGTCTGGTCCCGTTGCCGGAGCTGGCGGTCAACCCGATGGCGGTGCGGGAGGAGCCCTCCATCGACGTGATGCCGGTCAGCGCGAAGATGCCGGTCTGGGTGGACCCGGTCCACGGCCACCGCACGCCGATGTGCCAGGCGGTCGCGGTCGCGGGCGGTTATGTCTTCGACTGGGCCGAGGCCCACCAGAACTCGTTCCCACCGATCGTCATCAACATCACCGACGGCATGGTCACCGACAGCCCATACGAAGGGGTCACCCTCCAGGACTGGGTCAAGCGGCTGACCGCGATCGAGACCTCGGACGGGCCAGCGCTGTTCTTCAACGTGTTCCTGTCGCCGATGGAGGTCCCCGAGATCGTCTTCCCGGCCGAGCCGACGGGGCTGCCGCATCCGGGACCGGACCTGTTCGCCCTGAGCAGCGTGCTGCCCAAGCCGATGGCCGACAACGCCAGGGTGGACGGCTACGACGTGCGGCCGGGCGCGCGCGGACTGGCGTTCAACGTCGGCCGGTCGACCCTGCTCAAGGTCCTGCAGATCGGCACCAGGGTCCCCGACCGTCCACTGTAGGGAGTCGACTTGATCACCGCCTGGCAGGTCGCGTTCTACGCGGCCAAGGACGGCAACGCCGAATTCGAGTGGGAGGACGGCGTGGCCACCGCGCCCGCCGATCCGCGCACGGGGTCGGGTCACCGGTTCGCCGTCGCGGACGGGGCCACCCAGGGATTCGGGTCCGCCAGGTGGGCCCAGCAACTCGTCTGCGGGTTCGTCGGTGTCGACCAGGGCAAGGCGCACCCGCCCACACTGGACCGGGACTCGTTGGACGGCTGGACGCGCCGGATGCAGCAGAGCTGGCGCGAGGACCCTCGGCTGGCCGGGGCCACCGACCTGGAATTGCACAAGCTGGCGACCGTCGGATCGTTCGCCACTTTCCTCGGCTGCGAACTCAGGGACCTCGACGGCCCGCGCCCGCACTGGGCCGCGGTCGCGCTCGGCGACACCGTGCTGTTCCACGTCCGGGCGAACACCTTGATCACGCAGTTCCCGGCGATCGGGCCAGACGAGTTCGGGTTCAACCCCGACGGCCTGCCGACCGGGCCCGGCGCCTTGGCCGACATGATCGGCCGGGCCGAGTTCGGCTTCGGCGACCTGGCCGACGGCGACCTGCTGTACGCGGCGACCGACGCCTTCGCGCACTGGATGATCCAGACCGATCTCCGCGACTCGGCCGGGCTGTGGACGACCCTCGGCGGACTGGACCACCCGGACACCTTTCGCGCGCTGGTCGCCGACCACCGGGCGGCGGGCACGATGACCAACGACGACGTCACCCTGCTCCGGGTCCAGGTGGACGCGTGGGGGCCCGCGCATCTGGCGGTGTGTCTGTGACGCGCTACCCGAGTCCGGACGAATACATGAGAGCGGTGCAGCGCACCGACTCGTTCACCACCGACGAGCTGCGGCGGCTGCGGATGGTGGTGCACCCGACGTTCGGGGTCCCGTCGCCCGCCAAGGGCAGCACCGCCGTGGTGTTCAAGGCGACGAGCGACGGCGAGGCCCAGGCGCTGCGGTTCTTCACCAGGGCCGACGCGTCCAGCGCTGAGCGCTATGGCGCGCTGCACGACCACTTCACCGCCAGCGGCCTGGCGCGCACGGTGGCCATGCCGCAGTGGATCGATGACGGGATCCGGGTCAACGGCGCCACGTGGCCCGTGGTGCGGATGCAGTGGGTCGAGGGCCACACGTTGAACCTGCATGTGGACGGGCTCGTCGACCGCGGGGACACCGCGTCACTGTCCACTTTGGCCAATTCCTGGCGGGACCTGGTGACCCGGTTGCAGCGCGCCGACTTCGCCCACGGCGACCTGCAGCACGGCAACGTCCTGGTCGAGAGCGGCGGCGACCTGCGACTGGTCGACTTCGACTGTTCGTGGATCGCCCGATTCCCAGCCGACGCGGCGCCGAGCGAGACCGGTCACCGCAACTACCAGCCCCCGAACCGCCCGTGGGGCCGCTGGATGGACACCTTCTCCGGCCTGGTGATCTACGTGTCGCTGCTGGCCCTGTCGAAGAACCCGAACCCGTGGCGCGAACTGAACACCGAGGACAACCTGCTGTTCAACGACGAGGACTTCCGCGCCCCCTTCGACACCCTGCCCTGGACCCGCCTGTCCGACTTGCGCGACGAGGAAGTCGACGAGGCCGCCGCCCGACTCAAACAGTGCTGCGCGCCGGGCTGGACCGCCACCGGCGGCCTCGACGAACTGCTCGCGCCCAGGGAGAAGCCGTGGTGGGAACGCACGCCGACGGTGGTGGCACCCACCGCCCCCCAGCCCGCGACGCACACACCGGTGGCCGATCCGGTGGTCCCACCGCCGCGCGCCGAACAGCAACCGGTCCTCCCGCGAACGCCGACCGCCAACTGGTGGAAGGACCAGGTGCCCACGCCCGCCGTGCCTGGCCCGCGCGCGCCATTCCAGCCGCGGCCCAGCGGGAAACGGCCCACAACGGGGGCCATCATCGCCGTCGCCGTCGCCGTGGGCCTGCTCAGCGGCCTGCTCACGGTGGCGGGGATGGACGGCGGTTCAGGTGCGGGCGGAATCGGGGCGGCAGTCGGCCTGATCGCGATGGTCATCACGATCGTCGTCGGACTGGCCCGCAGAGACTGACCCTTAGGAGAACAGCCCAGTCGCTATCGCGAAGGTGACCACACCGACCAGCCCGACAACGGCGATCACCACCGCGAGCCGGGACCGAGCCTCACCTCTCGTCGCCGACACCACACTGAGCGACAGGCCAAGCCCGCCGACGATCAGCATGATCGTTTGCAAGAAGCGCACCGAGCCCTCATAGTCCGCGTCCACGGTGGCATAGAACAGGAACGGGACGCCCATCGCGCCGAGGAGCGCGCCCGCGAGGGCCATGCGGTCCTCACGACCACGTGCGGGACTCGGGGTGGACGGGATCGGCCGAGCCGTGGGTTCCGGCTCGGGTCCGGGCGGGGTGCCCTTCGCCCACCACTGGGCCGTGTACGCCGACGGCGTCGGCGGCTTCGGCGGAGCCGGGGCAGGCCCGCCCCGGTTCACCATGCTGGTCAGCCAAGCCGGGGCCGCGTCCGACGGATTCGACGGCACAGGCGGCGCGCTCGGCCACGGGGATGACGGCGCGCGGGACTCCGGCGTCGGTACGGCACCACGGGCGGGTGCCGGGCCCCGGCTGAGATCGGCGGCTTCGGCGGACCGCGGTGGGTCGGCGGGCGGCGGACCGACGGGTTCCGAGGAGACAGACCGGCCCGCGGTGTCCGGCCAGACCACGCGCTTCTGCTGACCAGCGGCCGCGGGCGGAACAGTGGATCCCGGCGCCGCCGAGGACTCCGGCCGCACAGTGGACTCCGGCTGGACCGTCGACTCGCGTGGGACCGTGGGCTCGGGAGCGACCGTGGGCTCGGGTGGGACTGTGGGCTCTGGGACTGTGGGCTCTGGCGGGGCAGGCCGGTCGGGTGCGCCCCGGCGCCAATGTTCGGTCGGCGGCAGCCGGGTCGCCCCGTCCTGCGGCGCGGACACCTTGGCCTCGATCCCGACCAGGATCTCGTCGATGTCCTTGGCGTTGCCGATGGTGAGCTCGTTGCGTTCCCGGAACTCGCGCAGCAGCTTGACGATGTCGGCTCGGGCGACCTCGTCAGGCTCCCGCTTGAGGTGGCGGGCCAGCTCCCGGATGACCTCCTCCTGGCGATCCGGCCCGATCGCCTTCGGGCCGAGCACCTCGGCGATCCGGTACAGGTACTCGAACGGCACGGCGGGCGGCTGCGGCAGCGGACTCGGCAGGACCAGCGGGCGAGCGGTCAGGTCGTCCAGGGCGGCGACCAGCTCGAACGCCGCGTCGGCGGTCCGCTGCCGGTAGTCGACGATCTGCGTTTCCATCATCGGGATGCGGATGTTCGGCAGCGGGCCGACCTGGACGGGCAGCACCGGGATCCCCAGGTCCTTGGCGTAGCCGAGTTCCCGCTGGCAGGGCTGCGACCTCCAGGAGTCCTTGGACAGTGCGAACACGAACACCCGGGAACGCTGGATGGTGCTGATGATCTCTCGCCACCACTGTTCGCCGCCGTGGATCTCGCGGTCCATCCAGACCTGCCTGCCAAGGCGCCCGACGAGGTCCTCCCGCAGGCCGTTCACCACGGCCTGGTCGATCCTGGTGTAGCTGACGAAGATGGTCACGTCACGTCCCTGCGTTTCCTTCGCTCACCTGATCAGACCTGGGTTCCGACCGGCCCGTCCGACACCGGGCGGTCGTCGCGCGCGACCGACCCCGCCTCGACCACGAGCTGGCCCCACTGGCCGTTCTCCTTGCGGAAGACCAGCTCGACCCGGTGCAGACTCTCGACCAGATCGGTGTGCGGGTCCTGGTCGTCCCAATCGATCTCGGCCTCGGCCAGGTTGACCCCGGCGTCGGCGTACAGCTTGGCCAGCCGGGGGAACCCGATCAGCGCCTCGAAGGCGGTCACCGCGCCCGCCAGCGCGGCCAGGACCGATGCCCCGACCGCGAGCGCGGCGCGCGCCGTGCCGCTGGTCACCTGACCCGCGGCGCCCGCGAGCGCGGCACTGACCAACAGCGCGTTGCGCACGACCAGAACCTGTCGGTGCGCCCGGCGATACTCGTCGCGCCGGTCCTCGTAGTACCGCTTCTGGTCGCGGATCCTCAGGTCGCGGTAGAGCGCGTGGAACTGCGTGGCGCGATCGGTCATCAGGGCTCCCGCCCGGACTCGATGGCCACGACGGCCCGGCGCAGCGCGCTCGCCCGGTCGTTCTCAGCGAACGGTCCGGTCCGGGACAGGAACCGGAAGTGCAAGGCGCGCAACCGTTCCGCCTTGACCCGCTCGCCGAGGTAGTCGCTCTGCGCGTTCAGCTCGCTGGTCACCCGGCTGCTCGCGGCCAACGCGATGCCCAGTGCGGCGAGCAGCAGGCCGGGCCAGCGCTGCTCGGCGAACACCGCCTGCAGCCCGCCGAGTCCACTGGCCACGACCGACCCGAGCAGGATCGTCACCTGCTGGCGCCGGTACCGGTTCTGGTGGCTCAGCGCGGCCAGGTCCGACGCACGGAACGCGGGCGCGACCAGCCGGTCGAGCACAGCGAAATCGGACGCGAGCGCCGCGTACCGCGCCCGCGACTCGACGGGGATGACCTCTCCAGAGGATCTCGGCGCGCGCAGCGAAGGAAAACGGACGAACAGCGACGGCGCCATCTTCAAGCTCCTCCGCTCGAGGTCAGCGTCGAACAGACGGATGATCCGCACCAAGACGATCGCTCAAAGCGACTGACCCGTTACGGTCAAGTGGTCCTACCGGCGAGGAAGGACTCGATCGTTCGGGCCACGACGGCTGGAAGGGCGAGATCGACGATCCGGGTGAGCGGGGCGGCGGCGGCGAGCGCCGCGCGCGGATCAGCGGGCAGACCGGCCGCCGCGGCCGCGATCTCGTCGGCGGCCCGGCCCGTTCCCGCCACCACCACGACCGGCCGGTCAGCCAGCAGGCTCGCGTCGATGTCGGCGTAGGTGATCGCGCCGCCGTTGATCACCAGGGTCACCGACGGTCGGTCGCGGGCGATCGCCTCGGCGGCCGCGGCCAGCCACGGCGATTCGTCCCCCCAGGTCTGTCCGGGGACCAGGATCAGGTGCGTGTGGTGCGGATCCAGCGGCTCGGCGCCCATACCCGGCGCGGCCACCGTGCCGGTCGCGGCCACACCGACCAGGGGAAACCGGGCATCGGCGGCGAAGCGGGCCCGGCCGACCGCGCGCATCACCCCGGAGTCGGTCGCGCCGTAGACCACCGCGGCGTCGAGTTCGGACAGCAGCGGAACGACCGTCTCCCGCAGCATCAGGTCCACCGCGAGCAGTTCCTCGGCGGTGACCCCCGCGGCGCCGCCGACAAGCACGAGCACCGGTCGGTCGCGACGGATCCCCAGCTGATCGATGGCGTCGCCCAACTCGGCCGAACGCCCGACCCGAACGAACCGCTTGCTCGACGCGCCACGCACCACGCACCCCCGACGCCCGGAAAGCCCGAGTTGACAGTGAGAACCTCTCACCCGGGTCCCCGATTCTCAAGCCCGCCGTTCGCGCGGGGGTGCCTAGTTCGCTCTCAGCCGTTGAGTGGGGCGATCGCCCGGCCCTTGGTGAGCCACGCGATACCGAAGGCCAGCACCGCGGCCGACTCCAGCCACAGGGCCGGGTGCAGCGACTTGGTCTCGGCGTCGAGGAGGTAGCCGAACACGACGATCAGGGCCAGGCAGGCCAGAATCGTCACCCCGCAGGCGACATAGAGTTTGTTGCGAGTGGACTTTCGGGCAGCCGGGCTCTCCTTGTCGTCGCGGGTGAACAGGAAGCAGAACACCGCCAGGGACACGAAGAACACCGCCGCGAATCCCACGTGGATGAACCCGAGGGTCTGGTCGTCGCCCGCGGCGACGTTCGGGCCGCCGGTCGGCGACGTCGGGAACAGGGCCACGCCGATCGCGGAGATCGCGGCGAGGTTGCCGACGAGGTCGTCTATCCGGCGATGTCCCTTGTAGGACAACAGGAACACCCCGACCGCGCACATCGCGCCGACATACACGTCGCGCATCTCGGTGTAGTAGTAGCCGCTGATCGAGTTGAGCAGGCCGGGGCCCTCGATCAGCAGCTTCCCGATTATCAGCACCGGCGGCAGCGCCAGCCCGATCAACCCGACCGCGCGCCGCAGGAAGAGGTAGGAACGGACGAGGTCTTTGCCTGTGTCGGCCGTGGTCGTCATCGACGCACCTCCCGGAACTCGGTCCGGTCACCAGTGAACCGCGTCGAGTGATCCGCCCATAACCGCCAAAACGGTATAACTGGGACTAGATGATCTAGACCTTGGCGTGCTGGGCGGGCAGCCGAACGGGCCGATCGAGCGGCGGCAAGGCATGCAGGTCCAGGTACTTCACCCGGAACCGGAGGAATGGGCGCTCGATGCCGTGATAGGACAGCATCGAGACCACGGTGAGCACCGGCAGGACGATCAGCACCGTGGTGAGCATCGCGTTCTCCATGCCGCCCAGTCCCGGCACCTCGATCCACCACCGCCTGCGGATCAGTGTCTCCACAACGAGCATGTGCAGCAGGTAGGCGGAGAAGCTCAGTTCGCCGAACCGCGCCACGGTCGGCGCCGCCAGGCCGGTCGACTGGCAGGTCGTCACGTAGGTCAGCACGACCAGCGCCCACACCCCGCCCTCGATGTCGACCCACGCCAGGCGCCACGCGCCGTTGGCGTTGAACCCGCCGACCTGGTTGAACACCCAGAGCATCGCGACCGCGGCGGTCCCGGCGACACCGACCTTCCACCAGCCGCGGAAGCGCTCGCGGTGGCGGTGGCGGATGAACAGCCACGCGGCGATCATGCCGAGGAGGAACTGATCGATTCGCCCGGCCAGATTGTAATAGAGCGTGTCGAGCGTGGTCGGATTGGCGCTCACAGCACCCCGGAACTGATATTCGCCAATATCAGGCCGCCGGGCAGATTGCCCAGGCCGACCAGGGTCTGCAGGAATCCGAGAAAGGTGAACGACTGCGGGCTCGCGGCGATCGCGAGCACCACCAGCAGCAGGAACAACGGATAGATGCGCAGCAGCCGGTTGGCCATGAAGTGCCGGAACGAGACGTCGTGGCCGAAGGTGCCCACCGTGAAGATGAACCCGCTCAGGACCATGAACAGGCTGACGCCGGTGTGCCCCTCGAAAATGATCGTGCTCAACGGATTGACCGACGTCGGCCAGTCGGTCTGGCCGTTGAAAGGCCGACCGAAGCCTATATGGGCACCCAGCACCTGCGCACCGTGGAAGAGAATGACCAACAACACCGCGACCGCGCGCAAATGATCCACAGGGGCCAGGTACGGCCGGTTGTCGCTGCGCAATTCGCCCTCCCCAGGAACCGTGGCGAACCTATATCCGGGGGCCATTCGCGCGATCGGATTCGCCACAATGGCGTAATCGGCGATGTGAGCGGGGAGACATCCGGAGGCAGGCGCGAGATGATGGGGGCATGGACCTGCCCGCGCCGTATCTGATCTTGGTGGCGCTCCTGGTCGTCGGGCTGATCGGCGGCATCATCCGGTGGGGCCTGGGCCCCGACAGCGACCGGCGCAAGGACTACGGCCTGCTGCGCGAGGTCGCGAAGGTCCCCAGTTCCGACGCCGCCCGGCTGGTCGAACAGGAACTCCAGGACGCGGGCATCCGGGCCACGACGGTGCCCGCCGACGACGGCGCCGGGTTCCGGGTGCTGGTCTTCCCCGTCGATGAACGCATGGCGATAGACACGTTGCTGCGCAAGCATCCCGACTGAGCCCGTGCCCCCGGAGTCGGGGGCACGGGCTCAGGTCTCCTATCGGGCCGGGAAGACGACCGCGGCTGACGTGCCGCCGCGGCGGACCTGCTCGCCGACGGCCTGGACCTTGCCGCGAGGCAGGAACTCGATGGTCGCCGCCGCGCCGATGAACTGCTGCTGGGTGAACGTGTGCCCCAGCGCGCGCAGTCCGTCCGCCGCGGCGATGAACCCGGGCTCGGCCACCGTGGACGCCGTGTTGCGCTGGGTCGCACGCGGCGCCCAGACCGCGTCACGCAGGTTCATGCCCAGGTCGATCCGGTTGAGCAAGATCTGCAGGACGGTGGTGATGATCGTCGACCCACCCGGCGACCCCAGCGCCAGGAACGGCTTTCCGTCCTTGAGCACGATCGTCGGCGACATGCTCGACCGCGGCCGCTTGCCCGGCGCGGCCAGGTTCGGGTCGGGGGCGCTGCCCTGGGTCGGGGTGAAGTTGAAGTCGGTCAGCTCGTTGTTGAGCAGGAACCCGCGGCCGGGCACCACGATGGCGCTGCCGCCGACCTGCTCGATGGTGTTGGTGTAGGACACGACGTTGCCGCGCCGGTCGGAGACGACGAAGTGGTTGGTGTGCACCTCGTTCTCCGCCGACGCCGTGCCCGTGGCGGCCACGCAGCCCGCGTCGGGGGCGGTCGGGGCAGGCAGGACCTTGGTCGGGTCGATGAGGCAGGCCCGCTGGGCGGCGTAGGCGTCGGACAGAAGCCGGTCCTGCGGGACGTTCACGAACGCGGGGTCGCCGATGTAGCGGTTGCGGTCGGCGAAGGCGAGCTTGCTGGCCTCCAGGTAGTGGTGCAGCGCCTGGGTCTGGGTCATCCCGTTGACTTCGAAGGTCTCGAGGATGTTGAGCGCCTCGCCGACGGTGATGCCGCCGGACGAGCTGGGAGCCATGCCGTAGACGTCGTAGCCGCGGTAGCCGACGTGCGTGGGCGCGCGGTCGATGGTGCGGTAGTCACGCAGGTCCTGGACCGTCATCCGGCCGGGCGGCGGGGTGATCGTGGCGTCGGGGGCCAGCGGCGGGCTCTGGGTCGCGGCGGCGATGTCGCGACCGATCGAGCCGCCGTAGAAGGAGCGGGTGCCGTGCTTGGCGATCTCGCGGTAGGTGTTCGCGAGGTCGCGGTTGCGCATCAGCGCGCCGACCTCGGGAGCCGCGCCGCCGGGCAGGAACAGCTCAGCGCTGGAGGTGAACTGCTTGAGGCGGTCCTGGTTGGCGACGATCTCCGCGCGGAGCTCCGGGGTGAGCGGGAAGCCCTTGTCGGCGACCTTGATGGCGGGCTTGAGCGCCTCCTTGAGGCTGATCGTTCCCCAACGCTGCAGCGCGCGCTCCCAGGTGGCGAGCATGCCCGGCGTGCCGACGGACAAACCGCTGGTCACAGCCTTGAAGAAGGGGTACGGCGAGCCGGTGGCCGGGTCGATGAACATCTGCGCGTCGCCCGCGGCGGGCGTCGTCTCGCGGCCGTCGATGGTGGAGACCCGGCCGGTGCGCGCGTCATAGTGGACGAAGAACCCGCCGCCGCCGAGGCCCGCCATGAACGGGTCGGTGACACCGAGTGTGGCGGCCACCGCGACGGCCGCGTCAGTGGCGGTACCGCCTCTGCGCAGCACATCGATACCCGCCTTCGTCGCCTCCACGGTGTCGGAGACCACGGCGCCGCCATACCCCGTGGCCAGCGGTTCCTTGGCCAATCCGGGCGTCGCACTGGCGGTTGTCGGCGCGGCGATCAGCCCCACCGTCAACACCAAGGCTGTTGATAACGCCCGTGCTCGTGCAGTCATCGGTACCCCTCCATCGGCGGATCGGTGGTCCATGTCTACCCGGACGGCCCGACACCGGCTACCCGCCGAATGCGCGACGCAATCCCCTGTCGTCTTTCGGCTAGAGGGAAGATGCTGGTCACATGACCACGCCGACCGTCCGTCCGGGCGAGGCGTCACGGATCGCCGACCCGGACGAGGGCATCTCGCTGGACGAGCTGCGGCTCGCCGCGCGCAACCACGGTATGCCGCTGGAAGCGCTGCGCTACGACCTCACCCCGCCGGGACTGCACTACGTCCTGGTCCACTACGACATCCCGTTCGTCGACTCGGCGACCTGGCGGCTGGCCGTCGACGGCCGCGTCCGCACCCCGCTCGAACTGGACCTCGCCGCGCTCCGGGACCGCCCGAGCGTCGATCTCACGGTGACACTGGAGTGCGCGGGCAACGGCCGGGCCCGCCTGCACCCAAGGCCGGTGAGCCAGCCGTGGCTGGACGAGGCCGTCGGCACCGCCCGCTGGACCGGCACCCCGCTGGTCGGCCTGCTGGCCGACGCGGGCCTGCTCGACGACGCAGTCGACGTGGTGTGCACCGGCCTCGACCACGGGTCCGACCGAGGAGTCGAGCAGGACTACCAACGTGGCCTGGCCGTCACCGAGCTGGCCGACGTGCTGGTCGCCTACGAGATGAACGGCCAGCCGCTGCCGCCGCAGCACGGCGCGCCCGCGCGGCTGATCGTGCCCGGCTGGTACGGGATGGCGAGCGTGAAGTGGCTGAGCCGGATCACGGTGCTGGCGGAGAAGTTCACCGGGTTCCAGAACGAGGTCGCCTATCGGATCAAGGCCGACCGGGAGTCCCACGGCGAGCCGGTCACCCGGATCAAGCCGCGCGCGCTGATGGTGCCGCCGGGGTTCCCGGCCTTCATGACCCGGCGGCGGATCGTGGAGGCGGGACCGGTCGACCTGTTCGGCCGGGCCTGGTGCGGCACGGGTGTGGTGTCACGGGTGGAGGTGAGCGTCGACAACGGCCTGACCTGGGCGGACGCGGACCTGGGCGGGGCAGGCTCCCGCTACGCGTGGCGGTCGTGGAGCCTGCGCTGGGCGGCGTCACCCGGCGACACGGTGCTCATGGCGCGCGCGACCGCCGAGGGCGTGACACAGCCCGTCGAGCAGCCGTGGAACACGCTGGGCATGACGAACAACATGGCCCAGCGGATACCGGTGACTGTCCGCTAGCGGAGGGGTTCGGCGTCGACGCGGCGGACGTCGGCGCCGAGGCGCTGCATGTTCTCCACGAACATCGGGTAGCCGCGGTCGATGTGGAAGACGTCCCACACCTCGGTGACCCCGTCGGCCCGCAGACCGGCCAGGACCAGGCCGACGCCCGCGCGGATGTCCGAGGCCCACACCGGCGCGGAGGACAGCCGCTCGACCCCGCGAACCACCGCGTGGTGGCCGTCGGTGCGCGCGTCGGCGCCGAGTCGGACCATCTCCTCGACGAAGCGGAAGCGGGCCTCGAACAGGTTCTCGGTGATCATCGACGTGCCGTCGGCGATGGTGGTCATCGCGATGGCGAAGGGCTGGAGGTCGGTGGCGAAGCCCGGGTAGGGCAGCGTCACGAAGTCGACCGCCGTTGGCCGGTCGTGCTGGACGACCCGGAACCCGTCGTCGTAGGTGGTGATCTCGGCGCCCGCCGTGCGCAGCTTCTCCAGGACAAGGTCGAGGTGGTGCGGGTTGACGCCCTTGACGGTGATGTCGCCCTGCGTCATCGCGGCGGCGAACGCCCAGGTCGCGCCCACGATCCGGTCCCCGACGACCCGGTGCTCGGTCGGCTTGAGCGAGTCGACGCCGTGCACGGTCAGCGTGGAGGTGCCCGCGCCCTCGATCTTGGCGCCCATCTGCTGCAGCATCAGGCACAGATCGACGATCTCGGGCTCGCGCGCCGCGTTGTCGATCACCGTGACGCCGTTGGCCAGCACGGCCGCCATCAGGATGTTCTCGGTGGCGCCGACACTGGGGAAGTCGAGCCAGATCTGCGCGCCGTGCAGCCCCTCGGCCTCGGCAACGACACACCCGTGCTCGATCTCGCTGGTCGCGCCCAGCTGCCGCAGCCCGTTCTGGTGCATGTCCAGCGGCCGCGACCCGATCGCGTCGCCACCGGGCAGCGCCACGACCGCGCGCTTGCAGCGTCCGACGAGCGGGCCGAGCACGCAGACACTCGCCCGCAGCTTGCCCATCGATGGCGAGTCGGCGCGGTGGTTCAGTTCGGCGGGGGTGGTGATGACGGCGGTGTCACCGTCGAGGGTGACCTCGCACCCAAGGCTCCGCAGGACGTCGGCCATCAGGGGGACGTCGAGGATCTCGGGACAGTTGGTGAGGGTCGTGGTCCCCTCGGCGAGTAACGCGGCCGCCATCAGCTTGAGCACGCTGTTCTTGGCCCCGACAACTTCGACTTCACCGACGAGCCGGGCGCCGCCGTGAACCTGGAAGTGCTCTGTCACGGACGCAATGATGCCCCTGCGGCGGTCGGGTGGCCTGACCGGGGCATCACTAGGCTGGCCATATGTCGGTGCACATCACGCGGGTTTACACAAAGGTCGGCGACAACGGCTCCACAGCGCTCGGCGACGGCTCCCGAGTCCCCAAGACGTCGGTGCGTCTGGCTGCGTACGCGGACGTCGACGAGGCCAACTCCTCCATCGGCGTGGCGCTGGCTCTGGGCAACCTGGCCGACGACGTCGCCGACGTGCTCCGCGCAGTCCAGAACGACCTCTTCGACGTCGGCGCGGACCTGTGCACCCCGATCGTGCCGGACCCGCCGTACCCGGCTTTGCGGATCACCGAGGCTTACGTGACTCGGCTTGAGGGCTGGATCGACGAGTTCAACGACCGCCTGTCGAAGCTCAACTCCTTCATCCTCCCCGGCGGCACCCCCGGCGCGGCCCTGCTACACGTCGCCCGCACCGTCGCCCGCCGCGCCGAACGCAACGCGTGGGCCTTGCTGGCGGACGACGCGGAGCGGACCAACATCCTGGCGGCCAAGTACCTCAACCGGCTTTCGGACCTGCTGTTCGTCCTGGCCCGCGTAGCCAACCCCGACGGCGACGTCCTGTGGAAGCCCGGCGCCAACGGCTGAATTGGCGATCCGCGCCCGTACGGCCAGCAAAGGCATGTCGGGGCTGACCCGTCACCGGTCAAGCCCCGACATGTCCTCACAAAATCAAACGGTCTTGCGTGGGAAAATTCGGGCCATCAAGTACCCGAAGAGCCCGATTGAGAACCCTGCGGCGTCAACCCAACCAGCGACGTCCGCCCATACCGGCACCTCGTCCGGTTCAGCAAATGCTTCAACTAGGTTGAGCGCCCACCCGAAGGCCAGGAACCCGAGCGTCAGTCGACCACCGATCCCCGCTATCGACAGAGACGCTTCACCGCGATCCTCTCGCGGCTCAATCATCCGAGAAAGGCCGCCAAGTATCAGATAGGCGAAGAAGGCGATTGAGAAAACCACCAACAGTCCCGTTCCGGCCGGCCTGACAACGACAACCGGAAGCACGCTCGTCGCCCTGACGCCAACGTAGACGCCAACGAGAAGCAAACCTCCCAGCAGCGCTCGTTCCAGTGCGGCCAAACCAGTGGATCGCACTAATGACCCCTCTCGAGAATCTTGGCAATCGGCGGGCGGACCAAAATCCTGGCGGCAAAGTACCTCAACCGGCTCTCGGACCTGCTGTTCGTCCTGGCCCGCGTAGCCACCCCAGACGGCGACGTCCTGGGCCCCCAGCCCAGATCGCCACGCCCGGCCCACAACCATGTTCGTCCTCCCTTCGCGGCCCGCGTCGGCAGCAAGTCCCTGCCAGTACTACTTCTCTGCCGGTCCCAGCACGATTCCCGACGCGGGCGGGTGAACGAACGGAGGACGAACGAACCGCGCGCCAAGAGGGGTTCGGCCACAGCTTTCGCATTCGTCGCACCGCGTTCGCCTGCCGCACCGCTTGCCGCCTGACTCTGGGCGCCGTGACTGACATACGGCCAGCTGACAGGCACTCACGCCACTGTGCGGATCCACCCCTGCGGCGCTGACTCGCCGAACCGGGACGAGGGGGCGAGGCTTGTCCGCAAGGGCAGCCGCCACTCGACGTCTCCGTGACGAGAGGAGTCCCAGATGGATGTGCAGGCCGAGCGGGTCATCCACCTGCCGCCCGCGAAGGTGGCCGAGTACGCGATGGACTGGCGGCACGATCACGAGTGGACGCAGGGCATCAAGCAAGCCGCCCTGACCACCGAGGCGCCCGCGGGCGGGTTCGGGGTCGGGGCCCAGGTGACGCGGACCGCGCACTTCCTGGGCAAGCGGATCGACTATGTGCTGCGGGTCGACGCCCACGAGCCGCCGACGCTGCTGGACATGCGGTCGGTGGCCGGGCCGTTTCCGATGCACGTCACCTACCGGTTCGACGCGCATCAGGAAGGGACGCTGGCCAGCATCCGCATCCAGGGCGACGCGAGCGGCTACTACCGGTTCATGGGCCCGCTGATGGCGCCCATGGTGCGCGGCAACATTCGGAAGGATTTGCGCGACTTGGAGAAGCAGGTGTCCGGATGACGTCCGGCCTTTCGACGTCTCCGTGTAAGCCACCGACCAAGGAGCTGAGATGAAGTACCTGCTGTCGATCTACGCGAACCCCGCCAACTGGGAGGCGCTGCCGGAGGCGGAGCGCGACGGGCTCATGGCCGAATACGGCAAGTTCACCCAGGAGATCGCCGAGTCCGGCGAACTGGTCGACGGCGCTCCGCTGGGCGACCCGGCCACGTCCAACACCGTGCGGGTGCGCGCGGGCAAGGCCGACGTGGTGGACGGGCCGTTCGCCGAGACCAAGGAACACCTGGCGGGGTACTACATCGTCGAGTGCGCCAGCCAGGAGCGCGCCGTCGAGCTGGCCGCGCGGATTCCGGATGCCCGGTTCAACGCCGTCGAGGTTCGCGCGGTCATGGACATGGGCGGACAGGAGATGTGAGTACCGACGTCGAGGGCCTGCTGCGCCAACTGGCGCCGCAGGTCCTCGGGGCCGTCCTGCGCGGCGGCGCCGACTTCGGGGCCGCCGAGGACGCCGTGCAGGAGGCGCTGATCGCCGCCGCGCGACAGTGGCCGGTCGAGGGGGTTCCGGACAGTCCGCGCGGGTGGCTGATCCGGGTGGCGTCGCGACGGCTGATCGACTGGCAGCGACGGGAGGCGGCGCGGCGGGGCAAGGAGGCCGCGGCGGTGGGCTGGGTGCCCTCCGACGAGCTGACCGCACCCGCGGCCGACTCGGTCGTCGCCGAGACCGATGACGGGCTGCGGCTGCTGTTCCTGTGCTGCCACCGGTCCCTGCCGCGCACCGCGCAGGTCGCGCTCACGCTGCGTGCCGTCGGCGGGCTGTCGACCCGTGAGATCGCGCGCGCGTTCCTCGTCCCCGAGGACACCATGGCCCGGCGCATCACCCGGGCCAAGCGGCGACTGGTCGAGTTCGGCATGACCTTCGGCGCGCTGGGTGAGCTGACGACCGTGCTCGAAGTCCTCTACCTGATCTTCAACGAGGGCTATACGGCTAGTGCGGGCACCACCTTGCACCGCGCCGACCTCACCGGCGAGGCGATTCGGCTGACCCGGCTGCTGCACTCGCAGGCGCCTGGTGAGGGTGAGGTGGCGGGTCTGCTCGCCCTGATGCTGCTGACCGACGCCCGCAGTGCGGCTCGGCTCAATGGGGGCGACCTGGTGCCGCTGGCTGAGCAGGACCGCTCCCTCTGGGATCGCGACCGGATCGCTGAGGGGACCGCGTTGATCTCTTCGACGCTGGCCGCGCATCCGGTCGGGCCTTATCAGGTGCAGGCCGCTATCGCCGCTCTGCATGACGAGGCCGCGCGTGCTTCGGACACTGATTGGCTGCAGATCGCCGCTCTTTATCGGGTGCTGAACCGGATCGCGCCCAGTCCGGTGGTGACGCTTAATCGGGCTGTGGCGTTGGGTGAGACCGATGGGCCGCTCGCCGGGTTGGCTGTGTTGGATACGTTGGAAGATCCACGGCTGGCTGATCATCATCGAGTGGCAGCCGTGCGCGCGCACCTACTGGAGCGGGCGGGTGATCTGGTGGCGGCCAAGAGGTTCTATGAGCGGGCTGCTGCGGCGACTGCGAGTGCGCCGGAGCGGGCCTATCTGCTTGGTCGGGCGGCCAGGCTCGGCTGACGGCTGCTCACCCACTCTCAGCAATGCCGCATCCACCCACAGAGCAGCATCGGGTGAAGCTGGGCGATCACGCTTTGTCTGGGGGGACGGCGGCCCCTAAGCTGCCTGGCGTGTGGGGTGCCTTATCCGCCACCGCTTTTTCCCCACAGGGGCCGTCGTAGGGGCCCCAGACAAAGCGTGATCGCTCAGCTTCACCCGATGGTGCGGACGTGCGTCAGGACGCCCAGGGGAGGCGACGGCCGGGAGGCGCGCTCTCCATCCAGGACAGGAAGCCGGTGAGTGCGTCGGGGCCCATGGCTACCTCGACGCCGGGGTCCGGTGCGTCGTTGGTGTATTCGAAGCGCAGGACGCGGGAGCCGAGGGGCATGTTCGGGGTCTCGCCGCGTTCGGGTTCGCGGCGGTGGGCGATCTCCAGGCCGTGGCGCTGGATGACGCGGTCGGGGCCTGAACGCAGGCTCAGGGCCCGGAACCAGGCGAACTCGTCGCCGTGGTAGCGGCCTATGCCGAGGTGCCAGCCCTTGCCGGTGTCGTCGATGCGGGTGCGAAGTGCGACGTGAACGCCGCCTGCGCGCAACAGGCGCAGGCGGCGTAGGACTAGCAGGATCAGTACGACGAGTACGGCGGCCAGGATCAGCACGACCACATTGCTGATGTCCACTGGCCGCTCCCCCGCCGCTAGGCCGTCATCAGGCTGACTGCTCGGCGGCGCGCACGCGGGCGGCTGCTCTGGCCCGCTCGTCGGCGTCGTCGGCGTTGAGTGCGGACCGGGCCTCGGTGACGTCGATCTCACCGGCGAGTTCGGCGGACTCGGCGAGGATGCTGACCGAGTCGGCGGTCACCGACAGGAACCCGCCGTGTACCGCGGCCACCACGGCGTCGCCGTCGGAGGTGATCACCTTGACCACGCCACCCTCGACGAGCTGACCGAGCACGGGCTCGTGACCAGGCATGATGCCGATCTCACCCTCGGTGGTCTGCGCCACGACGAACGTGCCGGTACCCGACCACAGGCGTCGTTCCACGGCGACCAGCTGGACGGACATCTCAGCCACGCGTATCTCCTTATGCTCGCGGTTCTGCCGCAGTCTAGTTGGTCGGGTGACAACCTCCCCAGCCAGGCCGGTGTCTGACTGGGTGACAAAGACGCAACTTACCGGGGGTGATCGATGAGCGATCCCGACGACGAGTTCACTGAGTTCGTCGCCCACCGCTCACCTGCATTGCTTCGCACGGCTTATCTGCTGTGCGGAGGGGACAGAGCAGCGGCAGAAGACCTGCTCCAGGACGTCCTGGAGCGCGCCTACGGCAAGCGTCGGCGCATCCGCGGCGGCTTGGAACCGTACGTTCGCGCCGCGCTGGCCAACGCTTCGGCCAACCGCTGGCGCACCCGCTCCCGCCGGGTCCGGGAGGCCCCGCTGGACCACGCCGAGGACCAGGGTGTGCACGGCCACGAGTCGGGCGTGCTCGACCGCGACCAGGTGGCCCGCGCGCTGGGCGACCTGCCCGCGCGGATGCGGGCCGTGCTGGTCCTGCGCTACTTCGACGACCTGTCCGAGGCCGACACCGCCGCCGCACTGGGCTGCTCCACCGGCACGGTCAAGAGCCAGACCTCCCGCGGCCTGGAGCGGCTGCGCACCCTGATTCGCGAGAAGGAGCGAGCCTGATGGACCCCGACGACCTCACCCGCGCCTTCCGCGCCGCCACCGACACCCTCGAACCCCGCCCCGGCTTCGCCACGGAGGTCATCCGCGGCGGCAAGCGGCGGCAAGTCCGCCACCGGATCGCCATCGCCACCGGCATGGCCGCGCTGATCGGCGTCACCGGCACGACGGCGGTCGTGCTCACCTCGACGCCGAACAGCCTGCCCGGGCAGGTCTACGACTTCTCGATCCTCAACGGCCCTACCAAGGGTGACCTCGCCGGTGACCAGGAGTACCTCACCAAGGTGCTCCAGGCCTGGCAGCGCGGCCGGGAGGTCTCGCCCAACCCACTGCGCGAGGGGACCCAGCTCACCGGGTCGCCGAAGGTCATCTGGGCGGGAACGACTCCGGCGGGCCGAGCCGCCGTCGTCGGCCAGGCAGGCGAGACGACCGACGTCGCACACTGGCCGGAGGGCACCACCCCGCCGCGCCGTGGTCCGGCGTTCGGGCTGATCACCGGGGACGAGCCCACGATGGTGAACGAGGCGCCGCTGTTCGCCCAGGGTCTGCCGACGTTCCTGTTCGGCCCCCAGGACGTCATGCTGATCACCCTGGCGTCCGGCCCGCTGCAGGCCTCAGGTTGGACCGTCGGCGCGGACGGCAAGGGAAAGCGCGAGTGGCTGCCCGTCCAGTCCGCGGACGGCGCCAACCTGCTGCGCCTGCCCAATGGCACGGACCCGCGCACGGTGCGGATCAGCACCAGCCGCGAGGTGTCGAAGGGGGAGAGCCTGTTGGTGTACCCGTCATCGAGGTACGCCGAAGGCGCCGACCGGCAGACCAAGCAGATCCCCGAGCGGACATTGGACTGGTCGCTGACGCCGTATGTGTTTTTCAAGGAACGCGGCGGCTACATGTCGGCGACCATCGACCTCGAGAAGGTCCTGATCGATGCCGGGTATCTCGATCCACAAGCGGCCGCCTTCGTCACCGGATTCCGAGTCAACACCTTCCTGCCCGACGGCCGCTGGGTCCTCGGCATGGAGTATGTGTCCGACTTCCAGGGCAGTCGCTACTGCGCCATCGTGACGGACGGGAGCAGAGCTTTGTCGGTCACGTACGGCGGCCTCATCGAAGCGTCGCCCGCCCTGCTCGCCAAGATGCGTCTGCCCGATAACGAGGGCTGGCTGGTCACCCGCTACGGCGCGACTCTCCGCTATCGCGCCGGGCCAGGCGAGCCGTGGGTGGCTGCCACCACCGGCCAGGCTGCGCTGCTTCCGGCTGATACGACCGAGGTCGAGGTGACGGTCGACGGAAAGCCGCCGACGGTCGTCCAACTGTAGAACGACACGACAGGGGCGGTGTCCACAACGGACACCGCCTCGCCACCGCCATTAGTTGATACCGAGCTTGGCGCAGAACAGCCGAACAGCAGTGACAGCGTCGGCCGCGGATTCCTCGGCATCAAGGTGTGGATGGTCCAGCAGCAGCTGTTCGACGTATGCTTCGGGCCCTTGTGCCTCCGGAACCGCGAAGTTGGCGCTGAGGTCTTGCAACGCGGTCTGAACTTCACCTGTCAGGTCGTCGGCGAAATGGAATGTGACCAACTCAGCCGCGCGATCGGGTCCGCCTTCGTCATTGTGCAAGAGGACAAATGCCAGGTCGTACCAGTCTTTGGGCTTGCGTCGACTGTGAGCGGCGGCAGCTTTCGCGAGCAGGAAACCTGCGAGGCCTGCCATGTAAACCTGGACAGCGCGAGCCTCACCGTCCTCGACTGCGGTTAGTTCACGAACAACTCGGTTCCGAGCGGCGAATCGCGTCCCGCGCAGGTTCGCAGCGCCCAAGGCATCACAGCCATCAAACTTCACCGTGGCTCCGGCATGAGTGTCGGCAAGATCAGCCAGAAGCTCGAGCTTCACGACCGCACGCACTCCGAATACGCGAGATTCCCACCGCCAGACCCGTTCATTGTCTGGCCGGAAGTTCGCTTGCCGCAGCGCAGCTCAGCGGCCGCTCGTGCCGCGCGTGAGCGCTGTTCTTCAACCACGAGTCATCTCCTCACGTAGGTGTTCGGCAGCGTCCTCCCCTCGGACTCCTGCGATGCGCAAGTCGGCGTAGGCCCGAGGCCATGGCACACATACCAACCCGATATCGACCGGGGCGGATAGCTCGGCAGTGCCCGCACTCGGGAAGGGCCGTAATCGCAGTCGCCCTCCCGGCACAGGTACCAGCCCTGCCTTGTCCCCCGCCGCGATCAACTCGACGATGGTTCGCCCCTCGACATAGATCTCCAACGGGGCCACCTGCGTCTGCATCGGCGCGAACACCGCTGCCGCAAGCGCGCCTGTCGCCGCCCACCTTGTCCCTGCGGCTGTCCACGCGGCGCCCAGAAGTGCGGCGTCGGTGACCGGATCCCGCCAGACCACGCCGGTCTGCACCTGAATACTCGGCCGCTGGCCTGCCACGTGGTCGGCGTATGCGTCCAGGAGTCGATCGAAGTCGGCAACGCGCCGGGCCGAGTTGCGACCACGCGCCGCGTCCGCTTCAAGCAGACCCTGCTTCGTGAGCACACCCAATGCCTTGGACACAGCGCCCTCGGACAAGGCCGTCCGGCCGCGTACCTCCGAAACCGTCGCCTGAGTGCCCGTCAACAAAGCTTCGACCACCGCGTTTGTGGCCGAGGTCCAGCCGGGTCCCGTAACAGGCACCCTTGGCCGATCTCCCGTGCGGGACACAACAACTGTACCGACTGCGAACTCGGCGGCCCCTGATCCGTCGATCCAGCCGACCCCAGCGGCGGACGCGACGGCCCGACCACCTTGAGACATGTCACGCGCGACCAGAACATCAGGCCTAGGCGCGATCGCGAGCGCATCTCGAACCTCGCGCGGCCAGCCCCGATCCAAGTGCCGGACACGCACTGCGGTGCCCGCGATCACGAGGTTCTCGTCCCGCCCCTCACTACCTGCGAGAACGACCTCGACTCCGAGGGGCAGCACCGCTCGCAGTGCGGTTGCGCCATCCACGTGCCATCACCACCAATACCTCACTAAAAAGGATACCTCACTGTAGCAGTGAGGTATCCTATCTGCTGAGGTTTCACCTAGAGTCGTGGAAGGCGGCCACTGACCATGGAGCAACAGACGGGTCGCCCTTGAGATCAAAGCGAGTTGACAGCGAAAGGGGCGGTGTCCGCAATGGACACCGCCCCAATCGCACTACCTGAGAACTAGGACTTCTTGCCGGTCAGCTCGAAGTACTTGCGCTCCAGGTCGTCCAGCCCACCAATGGAAAGGAAGGCCTGCTCCGGAACGTGGTCGTACTCGCCCTTCGCGACCTTGTCGAAGGCCTCGATGGTGTCCGCCAGCTTGACGAACGAGCCCACCTCACCGGTGAACTTCTCCGCGACGAAGAAGTTCTGCGACAGGAAGCGCTCGATGCGACGCGCGCGGTTGACCGTCACCTTGTCCTCTTCGGACAGTTCGTCCATACCGAGGATCGCGATGATGTCCTGCAGTTCCTTGTACTTCTGCAGGATCCGCTTGACCTCCTGCGCCACCCGGTAGTGCTCGGCGCCGACGATCGACGGGTCGAGGATTCGGGAGGACGAGGTCAGCGGGTCGACCGCCGGGTAGATGCCCTTCTGGGAGATCGGACGGGAAAGCTCCGTCGTCGCGTCCAGGTGGGCGAAGGTGGTCGCCGGGGCCGGGTCGGTGTAGTCGTCCGCGGGCACGTAGATCGCCTGCAGCGAGGTGATCGACCGGCCACGGGTCGAGGTGATGCGCTCCTGGAGCTCACCCATCTCGTCGGCCAGCGTCGGCTGGTAACCCACGGCCGAAGGCATGCGACCGAGCAGGGTCGAGACCTCGGAACCGGCCTGGGTGAACCGGAAGATGTTGTCGATGAACAGCAGCACGTCCTGCTTCTGCACATCGCGGAAGTACTCCGCCATGGTCAGGGCCGACAGGGCCACGCGCATACGGGTGCCCGGGGGCTCGTCCATCTGGCCGAAGACGAGCGCGGTGTCCGGGAGGACACCCATCTCGTCCATTTCCAGGAAGAGGTCGGTGCCCTCACGGGTGCGCTCGCCGACACCGGCGAACACCGAGGTGCCACCGAAGTTGCGGGCGATACGGGTGATCATCTCCTGGATGAGCACCGTCTTGCCGACACCGGCACCACCGAACAGGCCGATCTTGCCACCCTCGACGTACGGGGTGAGCAGGTCGAGGACCTTGACGCCGGTCTCCAGCATCTTGGTCTTGCCCTCGAGCTGGTCGAACGCCGGGGGCTTGCGGTGGATGGTCCAGCGCTCGGCGTCGGCGGCGTGACCCGGCTTGTCCAGGCAGTCGCCGAGGGCGTTGAACACGTGGCCCTTGACCGCGTCGCCGACCGGCACCGAGATGGCCGAGCCGGTGTCGAGCACGGGGGTGCCACGCACGAGGCCGTCCTGCGGCGCCATCGAGATGCAGCGCACCAGGTTGTCGCCGAGGTGCTGGGCGACCTCGAGGGTGATGGTCTTCTTCATCGACTCAAGGGCGACGTCCACCTTGAGCGCGTTGAAGAGCTCCGGCACCGAGTCGCGCGGGAACTCCACGTCAACGACGGGGCCGATCACCCGGACGACGCGACCGGTGGCGGTCTGAGGTTCCTGAATGGCGGTCATTAGTCATCACTTCCTGCGGCAGAGGCGAGCGCTTCCACGCCACCGACGATCTCGCTGATCTCCTGGGTGATCTGCGCCTGGCGAACCTGGTTGGCCACACGGGTGTAGCTCTTGACCAGTTCGTCGGCGTTGTCGGTCGCCGACTTCATCGCCGTGCGTCGAGCGGCGGACTCGGAGGCCGCCGACTCGAGCAGTGCCGCGTAGATCCGGGTGTTGATGTACTTCGGCAGCAAGTTGCCGAGCAGCGTCTCCGCGTTCGGCTCGAACTCGTAGGCCGAGCCCAGCGGCGGGTTCTCGTTGTACTCGATCTCCAGCGGGGCGATCCGCTTGGCGACCGGCTTCTGCGAGAGCATCGACTGGAACTCGGTGAACACGATGTGCAGTTCGTCGACACCGACGACGCCATCCTTGCCGCCGTCGGTCTGACCGTCGTCGATTCCCTCAAGGAAGGAGTCGATCAGGGTCTGACCGGCGGCCGCGGCGTTGAAGTAGGCGGGCTTCTCGGAGAAGCCCGACCAGCTCGCCGCGACGGGGCGCTGGCGGAACTTGTAGAAGTTCAGCCCCTTGCGCCCGATCACGTAGAGCACCGGGGTCTTGCCCTGCTCGCGCAGCAGCGCCTGCAGTTCCTCGGCCTTCTTGATGGCGTTGGAGTTGTAGCCGCCGCACAGACCGCGGTCGCTGGTGACCAGCAGGACCGCGGCCCGACGCGTGCGCGGACGCTCCACCAGCAGCGGCGAGTCGAGATTCGCCGCGCCGGTGGCCAGCGCCGTGAGCACCCGGGTGATCTCGTCCGAGTACGGCTTGGACTGCGCCACCCTGGCCTGCGCCTTGCTGATGCGCGAGGTGGCGATGAGCTCCTGTGCCTTGAAGATCTTCTTGAAGGACTGAGCCGACTTGATCCGCTGACGGATCTCCCGAAGTTGCGCCATGGCTTACTTCTTCGGGTCGGGCTTGTTGACCTTCACCGTCTCCTGGCCCACCTCGCTGGCGTCCAGCGCGTCCGCCTCGGCCTCGTGCCCGACGCCCGACTGGGCCTCGGAGGCGCCGAAGTTCGCGGAGAACTCCTTGACGGCGGCCTGCAGGCGCTCCTCGTTGTCGTCCGAGAGGGTCTTGCTGACCCGGATCTCGTCGAGGATGCCCGCGTGACGGTGACGCAGGTTCTCCAGCAGCTCGGACTCGAAGCGGCGCACGTCGGCGACCGGGATGGTGTCCAGGAAGCCCTTGGTGCCGACGTAGATCGACACGACCTGCTCTTCGACAGCCATCGGCGAGTACGCGCCCTGCTTGAGCAGCTCCATCATCCGGGTGCCGCGCTCGAGCTGGGCCTTCGAGGTGGCGTCCAGGTCGGAGGCGAAGGCGGCGAACGCCTCCAGCTCACGGTACTGGGCCAGCTCGAGACGCAAGGTGCCGGAGATCTTCTTCATCGCCTTGGTCTGCGCGGCGCCACCGACTCGGGAGACGGAAGTACCGACGTTGACCGCGGGGCGCTGACCCGAGTTGAACAGGTCCGACTCGAGGAAGCACTGGCCGTCGGTGATGGAGATGACGTTGGTCGGGATGTAGGCCGAGACGTCGTTGGCCTTGGTCTCGATGATCGGCAGCGCGGTCATCGAACCGCCGCCGAGGTCGTCGTGCAGCTTGGCACAACGCTCCAGCAGGCGGGAGTGCAAGTAGAAGACGTCGCCCGGGTAGGCCTCACGGCCCGGCGGGCGGCGCAGCAGCAGCGAGATGGCGCGGTACGCCTCGGCCTGCTTGGTCAGGTCGTCGAACACGATCAGGACGTGCTTGCCCTGGTACATCCAGTGCTGGCCGATGGCCGAGCCGGTGTACGGGGCCAGCCACTTGAAGCCCGCCGAGTCGGACGCGGGGGCCGCCACGATGGTGGTGTACTCCAGCGCGCCCGCCTCCTCCAGCGCGGTCTTGACGCCCGCGATGGTGGAGCCCTTCTGGCCGATGGCGACGTAGATGCAGCGGACCTGCTGCTTCGGGTCGCCGGTCGCCCAGGCCTTCTTCTGGTTGATGATCGTGTCGACGCAGACCGTGGTCTTACCGGTCTTGCGGTCGCCGATGATCAGCTGACGCTGGCCGCGGCCGATCGGGGTCATCGAGTCGATGGCCTTCAGACCGGTCTGCATGGGCTCGCCGACCGGCTGACGCTCGACGACGGTCGCGGCCTGCAGTTCCAGCGCGCGGTTGTCGTCGGCCACGATGTCGCCGAGACCGTCGATCGGGTTGCCCAGCGGGTCGATGACCCGGCCGAGGAAGCCGTCGCCGACGGGGACCGAGAGGACGCGGCCGGTGCGCTTGACCTCCTGGCCCTCCTCGATCTTGTCGTAGTCACCCAGGATGGCCGCACCGATCTCACGGGCATCCAGGTTCAGCGCGACACCGAGCACGCCGCCGGGGAATTCCAGCAGCTCGTTGGCCATAGCCGAGGGCAGGCCCTCAATGTGGGCGATGCCGTCGCCGGTGTCGGAAACCGTTCCGACCTCTTCCCGGTTGACGTCCGGGGAGTAGCTGGAGACGTAGTTTTCGATCGCACTGCGGATCTCGTCCGACGAGATCGTCAGCTCCGCCATGTCGTTCCTGCTCTCGTTTCTTCTGGAAAGTTCTAGGGGATTAGCTGGCGAACCGGCGCCGGAGCGCGTCAAGCCTGCCAGCGGTGCTGCCGTCGATGACTTCGTCGCCGACCTTGACGACGAGACCGCCGCCGAGTGACTCGTCGACCTCGATGTGCAGGCCGATCTGGCGGCCGTAGATGCGCTGCAAGGACGCGGCGAGGCGTTCCTGCTGCGCGGCCGAGAGCGGACCGGCGGAGACCACGTGCGCCACGGAGCGCTCGCGGCGCTTGGCCGCCTCGCTCGCGAGGTGCTCAAGGCCGTTGACGATGCCGCGGCCACGCGGCTGGCCGACCAGGTTCGCGACCAGGGTCGCGGTGGTCGGGTCGACCTTGGCGTCGATCAGCCCGTTGATCAGGCTGAGCTTGCCTTCGGCTGGCGCGGTCCGGTCGGACAGCACCTGCTCCAGCTCGTTCTGGTCGGCGATGATGCGGCCCAGGCGGAACAGCTCGTCCTCGACGGTGTCGAGGCGGCCGTCGCGCTCGGCCCGCACCAGCAGCGCGGTCGTGGCCAGCGCCTCGATGCCGTCGACCAGCTCGCGCGGGCTCGACCACCTGGCACTGACCGCCGCCGCGGTGACCTGCAGCGTGTCGTCGCCGACCTTGTCGCCCAGCAGGTTCCGGACGAGCTGCTCACGGGCGGCCGAGTCGGTCGAGGAGTCGGCCAGCGTGCGCCGCAGGCCGATCTCCCGGTCCAGCAGCCCGGCGACCGCGAACAGCTCCTCGCCGAGCGGACCGGCCGCAGCGGCAGCGGTGCTCTCGATAACGTCGAGCAACTTGAGCTCGACGGCGGCGAGAGCCTCACGACTCGCGGCTTGGAATGTCATGTCGGACGTCCCCTAGTTCTTCGCGGGCGCGGAAACGGCGTCGAGTTCCTCGAGGAAACGGTCGACGGTGCCACGGCGCCGCGCGTCGTCCTCCAGGGACTCGCCGACGACCCGGCTGGCCAGCTCGACGGCGTGGCGTCCGAGGTCGGCCCGAAGCTCCGCGACGATCTGCGCGCGCGAGGCCTCAAGGCTGGCCTGACCCTGCGCGATGATCCGCGCGGACTCTTCCTGGGCCTGGACCCGCAGCTCTTCCTTGATCTGCTCGGCCTCGGCGCGGGCGTCGTCCCGGATGCGGGCCGACTCGGCCCTGGCCTCCGCGAGTTGCGCCTTGTACTGCTGCAGCGCGGCCTCGGCCTCGGCCTGGGCCTTCTCCGCCTTCTCGATGCCGCCTTCGATCTTGGCGGTGCGCTCGGAGTAGAGCTTCTCGAACCGAGGCGCGACGAACTTCGAGATGACGAACAGCAGCAGCAGGAACGCGACCAGACCGAGGATGATCTCGGCCGGGTGCGGCAGCACAGCGCTCGGCTTGTCCTCGGCAAGGTTCAACAGTGCGTTGACCACGACGTCTCCCTAACGAAGAAGGGCTCTAGGATCAGGCGCCGGACGCGATGAAGTACACGACCAGGCCGATCAGGGCGAGCACCTCGACCAGCACGAAGGTCGTCCACGCGATGCCCATGAGCTTGCTCTGGGCCTCCGGCTGACGAGCGGTGCCGTTGATGACAGCGGCCCAGATCAGACCGACGCCGATGCCGGGGCCGATCGCGCCGAGGCCGTAGCCGATCGCGGCGAGACCCGCGTTGATGTTGGCGGCGTCCTGAGCGAGAACCATTGCGCTCACTTGTGTATCCCTTTCCAACTCGGTCCGCGGGTGCCCGCGGATCGGGGGCTTTGCTGTTACTTGGTGTTGTCTTGGTGGATCAGTGGTCTTCGGCGAGCGCCTGGCCGATGTAGTTGGCCGAGAGCAGCGCGAAGATGTACGCCTGCAGCACCTGGATGAAGGCCTCCAGGAAGGTCATCGCGATGGCGAAGGCCCAGGAGACCAACGAGACCGGCTTGAGCGGTCCCGGGGCGTGCAGGAGCAGGTACTCACCACCAAGGGTGAACACCAGCAGAATGAGGTGTCCGGCGAACATCGCGGCGAAAACTCGGACCGCCAGCGTGATCGGGTTGAGGACGAACTTCTGCAGGAACTCGATGGGAGTCAGCAGGAAGTAGATGGCGAGCGGCGCGCCCGGCGGGACGGTGGCGTGCTTGAGGTAGCCCACGAAGCCGTGCTTCTTGAAGCCGACGAAGTGGTAGACCGGGTAGACGACCAGCACGGCCAGCGCGATCGGGAAGCCGATCTTCGCCATCGTGGGGAACTGGACGAACGGAATGATCCCGTACAGGTTGTTCACCAAGACAAAGGTGAACAGGGTGAGGATCAGCGGAACGAACGGCTTGAACTCCTTCGAGCCGATCTGCTCGCGAGCGATGCTGTTGCGGCCGAAGTCGTAGACCGACTCGGCGGCGAACTGCCACTTGCTCGGGATGATCTTCATGTTCCGCGACGTAATGAGGAAGAACGCGGAGACGATGAGGATGGACAGGACCATCAACACCATCGGCTTCGTGACCCCGCCGAAAATCGGCGGAAGGAAAAAGTCCTTAACACCCGGGGGTGCAAACGTGTCACCCTCGGCCAGCAGCCTGCCCACCTGTGGGCTCCTTCCGGTTCTCCCGGCCGGCGTTCACTCCGCCGGGGGAATCGTCACGATCAGGACGTAACGTACCTGACTAACTTGGCTTGTCTTCGGGCGGCTACCGGTTCGCGCGGGCGCCGTGGAGGCATGCGCGTAACACGGCGACCCCGCCGTCTGGGGCGAACACTATCAGGGGGTTTCCGACCGCCGGACAGGCGTACGGAAAGACGTCCGTACTACCGCTCACCAGCGGGGATGATGGTCGGGAGCTTGGTGCGGCGAAACGCCAGCGCCTCGGCCCCGGCTGCGACGACGACCACGACGATCATGGTGATGGCCAGTGACAGCCGGTGCAGGGCCGCCACGTCGCGCAGCGCGGTCATGACCAGCAGCAGGACCAGCATCTTGCCGACGAACCCACCCAGCGATGCGGCCATGGCGATATGGGCTCCCGCCCCCGCCGTCTTGCGCATCAACCACAGCGTGAGCAGGGAAGACGCGCACGCGATCGACCCGCCGACGAGGGCTCCAAGGGCACCCGCTGTGCCGTGGAGTATGCCGAAAGTCACGACGCCGAGGACAACCGCGGCCACCGACGGCCACAGTGCGTAGCGGAACATCGCTGAGGCGAGCGTGCGCAGCGCCCGCGCGTGCGGGTCCGGCTGGGCTTCTTCGGTGTTGTTCACCGGGGATTCATTCTCGTTCATCGTGCCCTGAGTCTAGGTATGGCCGACACGATCACCGCGACCAGGACGCCGATACCGATTCCCCAGGCGACGATGAATCCGTCGAACAGCGAGAGCGACACCGCGCCGAAGGCGATCACCGCGGCCCACAAATAGATCAGCAATACCGCGCGGCGCTGGGAATGGCCGATTTCCAGCAGGCGGTGGTGCAGGTGCATCTTGTCGGCGCTGAACGGGCTCTCGCCGCGCCTGGTGCGGCGGATGACGGCCATCAGCAGGTCGAGCAGCGGAACGAACAGCACGGCGGCGACCACGAGCAGCGGGGAGAACAGACCGATGGACCCGGTGGCGCCCGCGTTGGGCGGCACCCGGCCGGACATGGTCGTGCTCGCCGAGGCCAGCATCAGGCCGATGAGCATCGACCCCGAGTCGCCCATGAAGATGCGGGCTGGCTGGAAGTTGTGCGGCAGGAAGCCCAGGCAGGCCCCGGCCAGGGTGGCCGCGATCAGCAGCGGCGGATAGTTGTTGACCGCCCCGCCGGACTCTTCGAGCAGGTGCAGGGAGAACGCGCAGGTGGCCACGGCGGCGATCAGGCCGATGCCGGAGGCCAGCCCGTCGAGGCCGTCGACGAAGTTCATCGCGTTGACCAGGGTCACGACCAGCAGGATGGCCAGCAGACCGCCCTGGTTCTGGTCGAGGATCAGGACCGTGCCCAGGTAGCCGTCCTCGCCGCCCCACGGCACCCACAGCACGAGCCACTGGATGCCGAAGAGCACCAGAATGCCCGCACTGGTGGTCTGACCTGCGAGTTTGGTGAGCGAGTCGAGTTCGAAGCGGTCGTCGAGCATGCCGATCAGCACGATCAGGCCGCCGCCGATGAGGACGGCGATCGGGTCGAGCGCGTAGTCGAACGCGCGGCGCAGGACCGGGAGCTGGTGGGCCAGCAGCATGCCGCCGCAGATGCCCAGGTACATGGCCAGGCCGCCCAGGCGCGGCATCGGCACGACGTGCACGTCGCGCTGGCGGGGGTAGGCGACCGCGCCGATGCGGATGGCGAAGAGCCGGACCAGACCGGTGAGCAGGAATGTCAGGGCTGCGGTGACCACGGCGACCAGCAGGAACTCGCGGACCGGGAGACCGGCTGGGGCGAACACGGAGGAATCCACCGCTAGTCCCTCTGGTACGCGGGCTGGGTGGCCACGAGCTCGGTCACGGCGGCAGCGACTTCAGCAGAGACCTCGGCAGAGTTATCAGCACTACCGCGGACGGCGCGGCCGATCAGCCGGGCGATCTCGGCCATCTCGGACTCCCCCATCCCCTGCGTGGTGACGCTGGGCGAGCCGATCCGGATGCCCGAGGCGACCATCGGCGGCGCGGGGTCGAAGGGGACGGCGTTCTTGTTGAGCGTGATCCGCGCGGCGTCGCAGCGGGCCTCGGCCTCGGCGCCGGTGATGCCCAGCGGGCGCACGTCGAGCAGCGCCAGGTGGGTGTCGGTGCCGCCGGACACCGCCCGCATGCCCTCGGCGACCAGCCCGGCGGCCAGGGCGCGGGCGTTGTTGACGACCTTGCGGGTGTATTCGGTGTACTCGGGTGCCGCGGCTTCCTTGAAGGCGACGGCCTTGGCGGCGACCGCGTGCATCAGCGGGCCGCCCTGGGTGAAGGGAAAGACGGCTTTATCGACGGCCTTGGCGTGCTGGGCCCGGCACAGGATCATCCCGCCGCGCGGGCCGCGCAGGACCTTGTGCGTCGTCGCGGTGACGATGTCGGCGTGCGGCACGGGTGAGGGGATCACCCCGCCCGCCACCAGGCCGATGAAGTGCGCGGCGTCGACCATGAGGATGGCGCCGACCTCGTCGGCGATCTCGCGGAACGCGGCGAAGTCGATCAGTCGGGGGTAGGCGGTGGCGCCCGCGACGATCATCCGCGGCTGGTGGGTCCTGGCCAGGTGGCGCACCTGGTCGTAGTCGATCAGTTCGGACCCACGGTCGACGCCGTAGGAGACGGGCTCGAACCAGCGGCCGGAGAAGTTGACCTTGGAGCCGTGCGTCAGGTGGCCGCCCTGCTTGAGGTCCATGGCGAGCACGACGTCGCCCGGCTCGCAGAACGCGGCGTAGGCGGCGAGGTTGGCGCTGGCCCCGGAGTGCGGCTGGACGTTGGCGTGGTCGGCACCGAACAGTTCGGTCGCGCGCGTCCGCGCCAGTTCCTCGGCGATGTCGACCTGCGCGCAGCCGCCGTAGTAGCGCGCGCCCGGGTAGCCCTCGGCGTACTTGTTCGACAGCGTGGAGCCCAGCGCGGCCAGCACGGCCGGGCTGGTCAGGTTCTCACTGGCGATCAGCTGCAGGCCGCCGCGCAGCCGGTCGACCTCGCCGAGCAGGACCTCGGCGATCTCCGGGTCCGTGCTGGCGAGGGCCGCGAAGTCCGGACCCCAGAACGGCGTGGGCACGACGGGACGCATCTCCTAATCGGTAGAGCGAGGGTTTGACGCCAAACTACCGCGCGAGACGAACCTCGGCGCCCAAAGCCTCGGACACGGCGTCGATCGAGACCGAGCCTTCCCGCAGGATCACGGCTTCGTCGCCGGTCAGGTCCACGACGGTCGACGCGATCGGCTCCCCGATCGGCCCCCCGTCGAGATAGACGGCCACCGACCCGCCAAGCTGGGCCCGCGCCTCCTCAGCGGTCGCGGGCGCCGGATGGCCGGTGCGGTTGGCGCTGGACACCGCCATCGGCCCGACCTCGCGGAGAAGTTCGAGGGCCACCGGGTGCAGCGGCATGCGCAGCATGACGGTGCCGTTGGTGTTCCCCAGATCCCACGCCAGCGACGGCGCGTGCGGCAGCACGATGGACAGATCCCCAGGCCAGAACGCCTCGATCAGGTTGCGCGCGGCCTGCGGGACGGACAGGACGAGCCCGTCGACCGTCGCCCAGGAGCCGACGAGAACCCCGACCGGCATATCCGGCCCCCGCCCTTTGGCGGCGAGAAGGGATTGGACACCGGCGCTGGAGAAAGCGTCGCAGCCGATGCCGTAGACGGTGTCGGTGGGAATCACGACAACCCGCCCCGCCCGCACCGCGCTGGCGGCAGCGGCGAGCCCGTCTTCCCTGTCCTCACGCGAACTGCAGTCGTAGACCGTGGTCACCCGGCGAGCCTATCTGGGGGGACCTGAGGACCTGCGGGCGGTTGTTTGTTTGACAGGGTGGGAACAGGGTCCGCGAACAGGTGGACATGGGCTGGAGCGGTCGCAGGCGGGGCAGGTCTTCCCTACCTTCTTCAGACATGAGATTGAGGAGCCGGGCGGGCGCCAGGGAACTGGGTGAGCTGATGCGGTCCTACCGCAAGAAGGCCGGGCTGACCCTTCGAGACCTGAGCCCACTGGTCGACCGATCGCTCTCCCATCTCCACCGGCTGGAAACGGGCGAGCGAGCCGTCACCTCGGAACTGGAGTTCACCCTCTATCTGTCTTCGTGCGGGGTTAGCTGCCGCGAGATCGAGGAACTGATCAATTTCTGCCGCGACGCCAACGACGGGCGTGGGTACTGGCTGTGCTCGAACGACGAATGGATGCCGGATTCCCTGCGAACCTTGATCTTCCACGAGGCCAACGCCGACCGGGTGGTGAACTACCAGCCCGATCTCATCCCCGGACTCTTGCAGGTCGAGTCCTACATCCATGCGCTGTTTCGGGACGAGAACCACCCCGACGATGTACGCCAAGTCCGAGTGGACGCACGCCTGAAACGGCAGAGCATCCTCTTCGGCAGCAGGCCGGGGAAGTTCACCTTCATCATCAACGAGCGCGCTCTCCGGCTGGAGGTCGGCGACTACCGGATCATGACCGAACAGCTCCTCGCCATGCTACTCGTCGGCGAGCGGCCGAACATCAGCATCCGGGTCCTGCCCGCGAACGCACGTCATCGAGCGCTTTTCGGCGGCCCCTTCTCCTTCCTCGACTACGACGAGTGCAAGCCATTGGTCTATGTGCAGGCGCCGATCGACGGGTTCATCATCGAGAACCAGGAGAAGATAGAGCAGTACCGCGACCTCCTTCGGCAGGTGGTCAAAGTCGCCTTCGATGAGGAAGAATCCCGGGTGCTCATCGCCAAGCTGGCCGATGAGTACGACCGGACGGAAGGCCACTGGGATGACGCGCGGCGGGTGGCGGACGAGCAGCTTTAGCGGCAGTTCTGGGCAGGACTGCGTGGAGGTTCAGCTCCGCCTGGATCTCGCGAGCATCCGTGACTCCAAGAACGCCGACGGTCCCCGACTGGCAGTCGGCTTCACCTCATGGTCCGCCTTCGTCGCGAGCGTCAAGCCGCGCTGATCACCGGACCGGTATCCGAAAGGTCGACCACGCGGTCTCCAACCACTTCCGATCGAAGGCCACCCCGGTCTGCTGCTGAACCACGGCCAGGCAGGCCGACCTGTACGTCGCTGCCGTGAAGGCGCCGCCGTCCAGCCATTCGGGGTAGACGTCGCCGACTTGGGGCGGATTCGCCGCGAACAGCGGTTCAAGATTCGCAGTCACCTTCCCGTCGACGGCTTGGACCAGCCGCGACAGGGCGTCGACATTCCAGTACGCGGACAAGAACGACCCGCCGCCGGTCGATGCCCGCACCGCTGTGTCCGGGTCGCTTCCCGCCCATCCGTTGTTCTCAAGCACCACGACACGATCCGCGACGGTGAACACCTGAGCGTGGCCATAGTCGCCGATATCGTCTACCGGGACGGCCGACTCCGCGAAGGTACGCGCGCCGATCGGCGCGGCGGGATCGCCACCGTAGGCCCGAACAACATCGTCCGCGCGTGACCCGACTACGACCGCCAGTGTGATCGCAAGGTCGTGGTCGGTGTCCACCCAAGCGTGCCGTTCCCTCAGTTCCCGCATGTCTGGTCCTCAGCGACATCAACACCCGTGTAGGACTTGGACGGGATCAAGTCAGGGTGACTGATCACCACCAGGAACTTAGCGCCATTCTCCGGGTACTGCGGTTTGACGATGCCACCCTGGCACCTGTTCTCCCTGAGCGGCACCTCTTCCGTACGGGCGTTCGAGCCGCCTTCGTCTGTGGAGGCCATCGGGTACTCATCACAACTGCCGTCAGGCACGGTCTTCTTGAACCTCCCGCACGCCGCGTTCCGATTCGGACCCTGCGCGGAGCGATTCATCGTCAAGACGCCCGGCTTGCCCTCCGCCCACGCGCTCGCCACGTTGCGGGTGATGAACGGAATGCGGGCAGCGTCGAACACAACCACTCGGACGTCTCCGCATCGCCTGTCCGCGATCATCTCGACGGTCGTGCAGAGTCGCGCGGCCGACTCCGCGTCCCCAGCAACCATGACCTGCGACTCCTCCTCACCAAGGAGAGTCGTCCCGCCGCCCTCGATTCCGAGCAGATCACCCGCGAGTTCCCGCACCGGATCCACGAACACGACAGCGGCGACCAAGATGAGGACAACCGGCAGCAGTCCGATTCCCGTCTTCGTCGCCATCGACTCCCCCAAGCGCGCAGCGTGCCGCCTTGACTATACGAGGAGTGCGGACCTGACTACCGCCCGCAGTGGTTGTCCAGCCCGATCAGGCGCCTCTTTGGGCGATGTCTTGGGCTAGTTTGTCGGCCCTCGTGCGCCAGTTCTGCCGCCGGAACTTCACCACGATCAAATACAGCAAAGCGCTACCGAGCAGCACGCCCATGATCACCAGGAGCACGTTGTCGGCCAGGCCGCCGACCGCGACCAAAATCAAGCCGAGCGACACCGCCAGCACCGCCAAGCTCACCGCGATGCCCTCCGGCTGCCACTGCCACCGCCGACCGGCCACCACCTCGTCCAGCAGAAGTTCCGCGCCCCGGCGCAACTCGGTGTCGGCGACGTTCAGTTCGAGGATGCGCTTGGCCGCCGACTCGCAGACATCCAGCTGGCGTTCGCTGGTGATCACCAGGGCTTCATTCACCGTTCGGCTGCGGACCTGCTCCGACACCGAGCACCACGTGCTCGCCAGGTAGTACCGCAGCACCGGGTCCCCCGACGAACCGAAGCGCTGTTCCAGGTCGGCAGCAGCTCCCGCGGCGTCGCCGCTCGCCACCCTGACCTGGGACATGCCCAGGTAGGCGAGCACATTGCCCGGGTCACGCGCATCCGCTGCCGCGTATCGGCGGCTCGCCGCGCGCCAGCGGCCGCGGGCCAGGAGTACGTCGCCGATGCCTACCTCGGCGTAGGCGCCCGGGTGGAGTTCGGCCGCGCGGACGAAACCGGCCATGGCCGCGTCCAGGCGTCCGGTGAGCAGCGCGGATCGCGCGCCGTCGAAGATCGTTCTTGCCTGTGGCGGCCCCTGTTCGGCGTCGGGTGGCAACAATTGCCACTTCTCGATGACGTCCTGCCAAGTGCGAAGCATTGGATCACCCGGGTGAGCACGCTACCCTCAAGCAGCACAGGAGTTCGTCCGAACATCCCAGGGGAGTGCACACGATCAGCCGTCCGCGACGTCGAGGACACCAGCTGAGCTCACGCTGGCTGGCGTCTTCACTGGTGGCTGGGTACGCGGCGGTCAGCGCCGTCGTGGGGGCCGTGCTGCTGGTCGCGCCCAAGGAGTCCAAAGCCGGTTCGGCGGCGCCGACCACGACCTACATCTTCGCGCCGCCGCCCGCCTTCGGGCCCGCCGACACCCAGACGCCCATTACGCCGGGCCCGGACGGCGGGGCGACGACCGCGAGCCCGTCGATGGTGGCGCTGCCGGTCCCCGACGGCTTCGAGCGGGTCGCGGGCCCCGGCGGGCTGGTCACGACGATCCCCAAGGGCTGGATCATCACCCGCGCCGCCGGTCCCGGCGCCATGCAGGCCACCGACCCGGCCGAACCGTCGCGCCAGGTGCGCTACGGCGGCGCCCCGGCGCCCGCGGCCGACCTGCTGCAGTCCCACGTCGACTACGAGGCCGTCTTCTCCCGGTCCAAGGCCGCCTTCCACCGACTCAGCCTGGGCACCACGACCTACCACGGCGTCACGGCCGTCGACTGGGAGTTCGAGCACGACACGGCCGACGCGCGGCGGCGGGTGCACTCGATGTACTGGCGGATCGAGGGCGTCGAGTACTTCGTCTACGCCGCGGCCGACGCCGACAAGTGGGGCCAGATGCTGCCGATCTACCACGCGATGATCGACAACGCCACACCTTAGATCCCGCGCCGCCAGACGCTGGAGTCGATCTCCACGGCGCGCACCCGCCAGTTCTGCTTGCGGTTGAGCAGCACCAGCAGGAACAGCGCGACGCTGCTGACCGCCGCGCTGACCGCGACCAGCGACAGCGACGCCTCGATGCCGCCATAGGCCGCGCCGCCGAGGCCCGCGCACACCGCGACCGCGGCGAGGAGCATCGGCACCACGCCCGGCTGCCAGCTCCATCGCCTGCCCAACGTCACCTCGGCCAGCAGCGCGCGGGCCCGATCGTGCACGGCGGGCTCCGCCGCCAGTTCGAGCGCACGCCGCGCGGCGCGTTCGCAGGCGTCGAGTTGGGCCTCGCTGGTGATCTCCCGGACCTGGTTCCTGGTCAGCGAACGGCATTCGTCGGCCGCGTCGAGCAGCGCGGAAGCCAGTCGGGGGCTCACGGTCGGGTCATGGAGCAGTGCACGTTCGAGACTCGCGACTTCGCGCCAGATCTCGGTTTCGTTGAGCTGAGCGTGATCAGACATCGCTACCGTCCGCTCATCAGGCGTCAAACCGCTTGACGATCACGCTACCGTAGGTATGCGATCACTGGCTAACAGTCATATCTCGCCGAGCCTGTGGGGAGTGCCTATCCAGTCATCGATCCGACTCGGACTCATGATCGCCACGGGGAACCTGGCGGTCTGCGCCTGCATTGGCCTGGTTCTCCACCTCGCGACCAAACCCGCGCCCTTGATCAGCACCGCGCCAGGGACGGCCACCGCGACCTCGGACCCGGTCGTCCTGCCGAGTCCCGGATCAGCCACCCGGCAGCCCCCGACCAGGACCACGACAACCACCACGACCAGGGCGGGCATCCCTGCCGGTTTCACCACGGTCAACGGGCCGGGCGGCATGACGACGGTGATCCCGGCGGGTTGGTCGCCGATGATCGGCAGCGGGCCGGGCAGCGTCGAGGCCACCGACCCGGCCGACGCCACCCGCAATCTCAGGTACGGCGGCTCCCCCCACGACAGCGTCGACATCCTCACCAGCCACGTCGAGTTCGCCGAGACCTTGGAGAAGCGTCCCGGGCACCAGCGGCTCCGGCTGGACCGGGTGATCTTCCACGGCACCGATGCCGTCGACTGGGAGTTCCGGGTCGACGGCGACGACGGGACCCGACACGTGCGGTCGCTCTACTGGCGGCAGGACGGCTACGAGTACTTCGTCTACGCGGGCAGCGCGGAAGAGCGCTGGCCCGAGACGCAAGCGATCCTCGACACCATGATCGACAACGCCACCCCATAACTCGTCCAGGGAAACCATGCCGAAATCGCAGCTGGAAATGACCACCGCCGACCGCGACGACACGACCCGCTACCTGTGCGCCGCCGCGCACCTTGACCCCGACTTCGCCGACCGGTCGATCCGGGAGTTCCTGGTCGAACGGACCCGCCCGGCGCCGCCGTCCCCCGGCGTGGACGCGGGCGTGGTGCTCGCCGAGGCGGTCGCGGCCAGGACCCGACGCAAGATCGTCGGCATCGCGGCGCTGGCACTGCTGCTGGTGCTGCTGTTCAGCGCCAGCATGGCTTTCCTGCTCGGCTGGCTGGTGCTGGCTTTCGTGGTCGCGGTGCCGACTGCGACCAGGGTGGCCACCCGCGGCGGGATCAAGCCGGTGCTCTGGGCGGTAGGCGCGGTCGTCGTCGTCGTGATGCTGATCCAGTACCTCACCGAAGGCGAGATCTTCGAGGTCATCGAGGAGTTGTTCGAGGGCAGTAGTCCGTCCTATGAGGACTACTACGGCACGTCCGAATCCGAAACCGACGGCGTCGGACTTGCCTTCACCATTCTGGTCCCGCTCGGTCTGCTCGGCGTGTTCCTCGCCGACCGGTTCACCGTGTGGAAACTGATCACCACCCAGTTCAACCGGACCAGCAGGCTGCCAGGCACGCTGGCTCGGTCGTTGGCGGGCAGGCAGATCTTCCAGTTCGCGCCCACCACCTTCACCGACCACTTGCGCGAGCGGTACGAGCACCCGTCGACCCGGATGGCACCGGACGCGGACAACCCCGACGACGTCGGCTCGACCATCGTCGTGCACCGCGGCTATGACCCGTTCGTCGGCGCGGGCCAAGGCCACCGGCCGTGGTCGATCGCCGTTCCGCTCGACCGCGCCCCCGGCAAGACCGGCACGACGACGCTGACCACCGCGGCGCTCTACGACGCGATCGTCGACGAGGTCACCGCGCTGCGCACGGCGGTCGGCCTGACCCCCGGCGGCAGGCTGGCCCGGCTGTCGATCGACGAGTTGGTCGCCGTGACCGCGGCCGAGCTGGTCGACCACATGAACGAGCCCGCGTCGGTGCCCTTCATCCCCGGCGAGGGCCACCCACCGTACGACCGGCTCAGCAGGCGGCTGGTCGAGCAGGTCCGGGACAGCCCGATCGAGTGGGCCCGCTACTACCGGGCGTTCCGGGTGGAGACCTGGGACCGGGACCTGGTGCTGTCGGTGTACCTGCACGTCGCCATGGACGACACGATGCTCTATGTCGAGTGGACACCCTGCGTGCTGCGGCCGATCAAGGAGGAGTTCCAGCGCATCGACGCCATGTCGCGCTCCCCGCTGCACCCGATCGGCCAGGCCCTGCTCGACCTGATCAAGTTCCCGACGTCGATCCCGCGCCGCCTGGTCATGGTCTTCGGCCTGATCCGCTCCCCCCGCAAGGAACGCGGCGTGATCAACCCCGACGACTACGGCGCGCTCAGCAGCCTGCGCGAGCTGGCCGCCGACACGTCCGAGCGCAGCTACTTCCAACTGGTCGACCGCGACCGCTACCTCAAGATCATCGAGAGCCGCGTGGTCCGCGCCGTCAGCGCCCTGCTGCACGACGCGGGCTACGTCACCGCCTCCTTCGAGGCGCAGGCCACGGCGGTGATCCAGAACAACGTCCGGATCGAAGGCTCCGTGACCGGCAACGTCATCGCCGGGTCCGGCAACGTCGCGGGCGCCGTGACCGTCGAGAAACCCAAGGGCGACAAGTGAACGGAGACACCAGTGCCCACACCTGACCGCGGCATCAACATCACCGGCGGCGCCACCGGCAACTTCATCGCGGGCGACAACAACACCGCGGGCGACGTCACGGTGACCACGACCGGAGAGTCCACAAAGGACCTCGCGGCGCTGCTCCGTGAGCTGCGGACCGTGGTCGAGGCCAACGCGGACAAGGTCCCCGAGGCCGACCTGGTCGTCCACGACATCGACTCGCTGGCGACCGAAGCGGCCAAACCGGAGCCCAAGCCCGCCGTGGCCCGATCGGTGTGGGGCCGGATCCGCGACGCACTCGCGGGAACGGCTGCGACCGTGACCGCGGTGACGACCGCGGTCAACGACGTCAACGACGCCGTGGCGGGGGTATTCGGCCCCTAGACCCGCCGGGCGGTGGCGAAACGGGGCCTGCCAGCCAAATCATCGTGATCCACAACGTCAGTCAACAACCGACGCGACGACAGCAGCGCGGGCACCGACTCGCCGTGGGTGTCGTCGTGCTCGATGGCCACCGAGCCGCCCGGTCGCAGCAGCCGCGTGGCCGCGGTGACGACGGAGCGGATCACGTCCAGGCCGTCCGCGCCGGAGAAGACCGCGTGGGCCGGGTCGTGGTCGGAGACCTCCGGCGGCACCGGGGTGTCCGCCGGGACATACGGCGGGTTGCACAGGACAAGATCGACGCGGCCGTCCAGCTCGGTGAACAGCGCCGGGTCGGTCACGTCGCCCGAGTACAGCCGCACGGGGGTGTCACCGGCCGTCGCCCGCGCGTCGGCGTTGCGCCGGGCCCAGGCCAGGGCCGAGTGATCGATGTCGACGGCGTGTACCCGCGCGTCCGGGCGCGCGTTCGCCACGGCCAGCGCGAGCACGCCGGAGCCCGTGCAGAAGTCGACCACCACCGGGTCGCGGGTGCCCTCCAGCGTCGCCAGGCCCCAGGCGAACAGCAGCTCGGTCTCGGGGCGCGGCACGAACACCCCCGGCCCGACCGACACCGCCACCGCGCCCATGTACGCGTACCCGGTCAAGTGCTGCAACGGCTCGCGGCGGGCGCGGCGGGCGACGAGCTTGCCCAGCGCGTCGACGACCGGGGGGTCGACCAGGGGGACCATCGGCAGCTTGCCCCGCTCGACGCCCAGGACGTGGGCGGCGAGCAGTTCGGCGTCGTTGCGGGGCGAGTCGACCCCCGCCGCGGCGAGCAGGCGCTCGGCCTCCAGGATCGCCACGCGCAGGGGTTGACGGGTCATGAGGGTCACCCTTTCACTTCTCACCCGTGCGCGGCGAGCCGCTCGGCTCGGTCGGCCTCGGCCAACGCGTCGAGGACCCCGTCGAGGTCGCCGTCGAGCACCGCTTCCAGGTTGTGCGCCTTGTAGCCGACGCGGTGGTCGGAGATGCGGTTCTCGGGGAAGTTGTACGTGCGGACCCGCTCGGAGCGGTCGACCGTGCGCACCTGGCTGCGGCGGGCGTCGGAGGCCTGCTGGGCAGCCTCTTCCTCGCGCAGCGCCAGCAGCCTGGCCTTGAGGACCTGCATGGCGCGGGCCTTGTTCTGCAGCTGGGACCGCTCGTTCTGGCAGGAGGTGACGATGCCGGTCGGCAGGTGCGTGATACGCACGGCCGAGTCGGTCGTGTTGACGCTCTGGCCGCCCTTGCCCGACGAGCGGTAGACGTCGATGCGCAGGTCCTTGTCCGGGATCTCCTCGATCTCGGCGGCCTCGTCGGAGTCCGGGTAGACCAGGACACCGGCGGCGGAGGTGTGGATGCGGCCCTGCGACTCGGTGGCCGGGACCCGCTGCACGCGGTGCACGCCACCCTCGAACTTCAGCCGCGCCCAGACGCCGTCGGGGTCGGACCCCTTGCTCTTGATGGCGACGGTCGCGTCCTTGACCCCGCCCAGGTCGGAGTCGGTGCTGTCGAGCACCTCGGCCTTCCACCCATGCCGCTCGGCGTAGCGCAGGTACATGCGCATCAGGTCGCCCGCGAACAGCGCCGACTCCTCGCCGCCCTCGCCGGACTTGACCTCCAGCACCACGTCGGAGCCGTCGTGCGGGTCGCGCGGGAGCAGCAGCTCGGTCAGCTTCGTCTCCAGCTGCGGGATCCGCGCGGCGATCGCGTCGGCTTCCTCGGCGAACGTGGCGTCCTCGTCAGCCAGCTCACGCGCGGCCTCCAGGTCGCTGCGGGCGGACTCCAGCTCACGCAGCGCCCTGATGACCGGCGTCAGCTCCGCGTAGCGCTTGCCGAGCTTGCGGGCCCGGTCCTGGTCGGCGTGCACGGCGGGGTCGGCGAGGGTCTTCTCCAACTCGCCGTACTCGCTGAGCAGCTCTCCCAGACTCGATGAGTCCACCGTTCCACCTCTCATAGGCCGAACATGACGACGGCGCCCGTCCCGCGAGCGGGAGGGCGCCGTCAGCGAAACTAGTTCGCGGCCTTGTTGCGCTTTCCGTACCGCGCCTCGAAGCGCGCGACCCGGCCACCGGTGTCGAGGATCTTCTGCTTGCCGGTGTAGAAGGGGTGGCAAGCCGAGCAGACCTCGACGTGGATGTTGCCGGAAGCTTTGGTGCTGCGGGTGGTGAAGGTGTTGCCGCAGCCGCAGACCACGTTGGTGGTCACGTAGTCGGGGTGAATCCCGTTCTTCACAGTCTCGCCTCTCGATAATGGCCGCCGGGTCCCCTGCTGTCGTGGGGTGAACCGGAGCCGGACTCGACCTAACAGTGTGCCAGACGCGCTGACAGTGGGTTCAACGCGGGCCTGGTGGAACGTATTCCGCCGTTCGTCGCACCAGAGCGTCCTCCGACCGCAAGTGACCGTCCACCCACCGACCGTAGTCTCGCCAGCGCTGGGTGATCGGTCGCACACTGTCCGCGTGCTGTTCACGATAGGCAGGCCGTTGTCGGTGTCCGCCTGGTTGGCGGCTCCGCTGCTGTTCTCCGTCTCCGTCCTGGGCCTGACGGCCATCGGCGGCGCACTCCTCTCCGCCCCTTGGCAGGCCACCCTCTCCAGCGCTTTATGGGGCGCGGCCGCGGCCATCACGGCCGCTTTGGCGGGCGCCGTCGCCTGGCGCTCCCCCAGCCAACGGGCGGCCCTGGCCATCCCGTACCCCGTGACCCTCTTACTCGCGGGATTGGCCTTGGACGACGTCCGGGTCCCGACCAGGTGGGCGGGCACCCTGGGCGTCCTGGCGATCGCCACACTCCTGATCTTCTACCAACGACGGCGGACGATGTAGGTCAGGCGGACTCGCGATACACCCGCCGCGCGATCTGCTCGACCTGTTCGACTGTTAGCACGGGGGCTGTTGGCGCGCGCAACGCTTCGGTGAGGAGACGTCGAACGAGCGCGGAGGTGGGAACGTGCTCAGCGTCGGCTCGCGCCTTCAGTTCCGCCACCAGCGATGCGGGCACCCGCAGGGAAAGGGCTGCCTGCTGCCCCTCGGCGATCTCCTCCGCGATCGCCTCGGCTTCCTCCTCGGCGACCTCTTCGCGGATGCGCGCGTGTCGGGACATCCGATCTCGCTTGGCGGGGTCCCGTTGGACCTCAGCTTCCGCACGCGTTTCGGCGATCTGTTGATTGATGGTCGCTAAGACCGCATCCCTTGCTGTGCTGTCAGTCATGACGCGCCTTCCTCTCGCGGCCGCTCGCCGTGATACTCCCGCAAGTCGGCCCCACTCGTCTTCCAGGCCGTAACCCCAGAGTGATCTGCCGGATCGATGATCACAGTGATCACGAATCCGGCGGACATCGAGAACCCAATGATGCGGACATGACTCCGCCTGCTCTTTGGGTCGGGATCCCGAGTGATCCGATCAAGATCGGCAGCGGCCTCCAAGGTCCAAGCGGGCTCGATATCGCTGGCTCCGGGATAGCGAAGCGAGCGGCAACGGATGTGCTCGGCGTCGTCATCGTCCCACCACAACCCAACCGTCACACACACATTGTGACACATCTACACACATCCGGCACGGTTCAAGCGGGCACAGCTCAGAGAGGAGCGCAGGGCTTTGGGACCGTAAGGTCCCTGCATTTCCCCCTGCACCCTCGTCCCGGCAATCCCTTGTCCTGGATCAGCGATGTCCAGGGTCAGCTTGCTGATCGCGCAGCGACGCCGCAGGCGCCCTTGACCTCGCTGATCCAGGACAAGACGCTGAAAAACGAGGGAGCCCCAGACACCCCCGCGATGCCGCAGGCGAGCCCGAAACGAAAGAAGCCCCCCGAAATTCCGGGGGGCTTCTTCCACGAACAACTCAGTCGTCAGACTGCGACGGCGTCGTCTTGGCCACCTGCATCAAGAACTCGATGTTCGTCCGAGACTTGCGCAGCCGGTCAAGCAGCAGCTCAATAGCCGCCTGTGAATCCAGCGCGTGCAGCACGCGGCGCAGCTTCACCGTGACCGCCAGCTCGTCCGGAGGCAGCAGCAGTTCTTCCTTGCGCGTGCCCGACGGGTCGACGTCCACCGCCGGGAAGATGCGCTTGTCCGCGATCTTCCGGTCGAGCTTGAGCTCGGCGTTGCCCGTGCCCTTGAACTCCTCGAAGATCACCGTGTCACCCGCGGACCCGGTCTCCACCAGCGCCGTGGCGAAGATGGTCAGCGAACCGCCACCCTCGATGTTGCGCGCCGCGCCGAGGAAGCGCTTGGGCGGGAACAGGGCCGTGGAGTCGACACCACCGGACAGGATTCGGCCGGACGCCGGGGCCGCGAGGTTGTACGCGCGGCCGAGGCGGGTGATCGAGTCCAGCAGCACGACCACGTCGTGGCCCATCTCGACGAGGCGCTTGGCCCGCTCGATGGACAGCTCCGCGACCGTGGTGTGGTCTGACGGCGGTCGGTCGAAGGTGGAGGCGATGACCTCACCCTTCACCGAGCGCTGCATGTCGGTGACCTCTTCCGGCCGCTCGTCGACCAGCACCACCATGAGGTAGACCTCAGGGTTGTTGGTGGTGATCGCGTTGGCGATGGCCTGCAGGACCGAGGTCTTGCCTGCCTTCGGCGGCGAGACGATGAGCGCGCGCTGGCCCTTGCCGACAGGCATCACCAGGTCGATGACGCGCGTGGTCAGGATGTGCGGCTCGGTCTCCAGACGCAGGCGCTCGTTCGGGTAGAGCGGCGTCAGCTTGGTGAACTCGGGGCGGTTCTTGGCCGCGTCCGGCTCCAGGCCGTTGATCGTCTCCACCCGGACCAGCGGGTTGAACTTCTGCCGCTGGGCCTCGCCGTCCCGCGGCTGGCGGACCAGGCCGGTGATGGCGTCGCCGCGGCGCAGGCCGTACTTGCGGACCAGCGACAGCGACACGTAGACATCGTTCGGGCCGGACAGGTAGCCCGACGTGCGGACGAACGCGTAGTTCTCCAACACGTCCAGGACACCGGCGACGGGCAGCAGGACGTCGTCCTCGCGCACCTCGGTGTCGTTCTGGCCGCCCGCGCCCTCGACCCGGCCGCCACGGCGGCGGCGGTCGCGGAAGCGACGGCCCCGACGGTCGCCGTCGTCGTCGTCATCGGGTCCGGTGGCGCGGTTGTCCTGCTGACGGTCTTGGCGGTTGTCCTGCTGGCGGTCCTGACGGTCCTGACGGTCCTGACGACCGTCCTGACGGTTGCGATCGCGGTTGCGGTCACCGCGGCCCTGCCGTTCGCCACGTTCGCCCTGCTGGCGGTCACCATGCTGGCGATCACCCTGCTGGCGGTCGCCTTGCTGACGGTCGCCTTGCTGACGGTCGCCTTGCTGACGGTCGCCTTGCTGGCGATCACCCTGCTGGCGGTCACCCTGGGAACGGTCACCCTGCTGGCGGTCGCCCTGCGGACGCTCGGTCTGGGGACGCTCGGCCTGCGCCGGGCGGTCCTCACGAACCGGACGGTCCTCGCGGACCGGTCGGTCGGCCGGAGCCTGCTCGACGGCCTCGGGGCTGCCCGCCGCACGGCTGGCGCCACGGCGGCGGCGGTTGTCCCGCCCACCGTCGCGCGGGGTGTCCTCGGACTTCTCCGCGGGCGCTTCGGCCGGGGCAGCCGCGGGCCGCTCGACCTCGACGCGGGCCTCGGCACGAGGCTCTGTCTTGGCTTCGGCCTTGGGTTCCGCGGCTTCGGTGCCCGCGCGGGGCGCCCGTGTGGCGGCGGCCCCGCCCGGGCCACCACCCTGGCGCTCCTTGATGGCAGCGATCAGGTCGCCCTTGCGCATGCCGGTGGTGCCGGAGATTCCCAGCTCACCTGCGAGCGTGCGCAGCTCGGCGAGAACCATGCCGGAAAGCCCGGCGCGCTTTTTCGGCGCGCCGTTCTTGTCCGCGGGTGCGGACTCAGCGGCGGTGTCGCTGCTCAATAGATCGGTATTGCTCACACATGTCCTTCCTGACCGGTCCCCGCCTCCTACGTGGACCAGCGGAACGCCGTCCGTCGGAATGCGAGACGGCGTATCTCTCGCCTGTTGGGCTGCTTGTGTCACCAACCTGGCCGCTTCGGGCCAGTCGAGCGACTCTGTCGCCAACAGGGAGCATCTGGTCACCACGGTCGTCGGGTACCTGGCGAGCACCAGCTCGGACCGGTTAGGGACTGAGCCGATTTCTCGGCAGATGATGCGACCCGGAAAGAATCCCCGGGAACGACACCGGGCGCCCGTGCGCGCGGTGACTGAACACCGCCGAGGGTAGACGGCCGTCACTCAAGGTGCAACAACCGCCCTACAGCGCGTCGCCCCGCACCCCCGGCGAGTCGTGGTGATCTCCGTCACTCGAATGGCTCAACGATCACACCGGCCCGGTCGACCGGCACCGGCAGCACCGTGAAACCGGCAAGATCAACACCTTCCGGCAAGGTCCCGTCGGTTGTCAACGCCAGCACCGTCGGCCCCGCGCCCGACACGGCCGCGGCCACCCCGGCGACACGCAGCTCGCGCACCAGCCGGATCGTCGAGGGCCACGCGCTCTCCCGGTAGTCCTGGTGCAGCCGGTCGGCCAGTGCGGGAAGCAGCAGGTCAGGACGAGTGCTGATGGCGTGCACGGCAAGCGCGCCCCGGCCCGCGGCGAACGCGGCGTCGGCGTGCGGCACCTTGTCCGGCAGCAGGCCGCGGGTCACGTGCGTCTCCGACCGCTCGGCCGGGACGATCGCGATCGGCTGGAGATCGGCGTGCGGCTCGACCCGCGCCGCCCGAAACCGCCCGTCGTCCTCCCACGCGACCACCAGTCCGCCCAGCAGGCTCGCCGCCACGTTGTCCGCGTGTCCCTCGAACTCCGCCGCCAGGTGCAGTGCGTCGTCGTCCAACGGTCGCCCCGCCAGCCCGTAGCCCGCCGCGATCCCACCGACGATGGCCGCGGCGGACGACCCCAGCCCACGCGCGTGCGGAATGGCGTTGGCACAGCTCAGACCCAGCCCGGCGGGCGCGAACCCGATCAGCTCGCACGCCGCCCGAACCGCGCGTACGACAAGGTGCGTCTCGTCTTTGGCGACGGTGTCCGCACCCTCGCCGCTGACCTCGACCGAGAGCCCGCCGTCGGTGGTCCACACCTCGATCTCGTCATAGAGCCCAAGTGCCATGCCGAGCGCGTCGAAGCCGGAGCCGAGGTTGGCCGTGGACGCCGGGACGCGCACCCGGACTCGGGTCACCGCAGGTCCAGCGCGGTCGCGACGGCCCCAGCGTCGACCGGAACGGCCTCGACCTCCGGCACCGAGACGAGCGCGGTGTCCGGGTCCTTGAGCCCGTGGCCGGTGACCGTGCAGACCACGACCGAGCCCTCGGGCAGCCGCCCATCGGCGTGGGTGATCAGCAGGCCCGCGACGCTGGTGGCCGACGACGGCTCGACGAACACGCCCTCGCGCTCGGCCAGCAGCCGGTAGGCGGCCAGGATCTGCTCGTCGGTGGCGGCCTCGAACAGCCCGCCGGACTCGGCCTGCGCCGTCACCGCGCCCGCCCAGGAGGCCGGGTTGCCGACGCGGATCGCCGTGGCGATGGTGTCGGGCTGCGAGACCGGGGCGCCGTACACCAGCGGGGCCGAACCCGCTGCCTGGAAGCCGAACATGCGCGGCAGGGTGTCGATGACCTGGTCGTCGGCGTAGTCGCGGTACCCGCGCCAGTACGCGGTGATGTTGCCCGCGTTGCCGACCGGCAGGCAGTGGATGTCCGGCGCGCGGCCGAGCACGTCGACGATCTCCCACGCCGCGCTCTTCTGGCCGATGAGCCGGACCGGGTTGACCGAGTTGACCAGGCCGACCGGGAACTCGGCGGCGGTCTTCTCCGCGAGTTCGAGACAGTCGTCGAAGTTGCCGTCGATCTGCAGGATCTTGGCCCCGTGCATGACCGCCTGGGCCATCTTGCCCATCGCGATCTTGCCGCGCGGGACGAGAACCGCGCAGGTCAGGCCCGCTCGGGTGGCGTAGGCGGCGGCGGAGGCCGAGGTGTTGCCGGTGGAGGCGCAGATGACCGCCTCCAGACCGTTGGCCAGCGCGTACGTCATGGCCACGGTCATGCCGCGGTCCTTGAACGAGCCGGTCGGGTTCATGCCCTCGACCTTGAGGTAGACCGTGCAGCCGGTCAGCTCGGACAGGTGCGGGGCGGGCAGCAGCGGCGTGTTGCCCTCGCCGAGGGTGATGATCTTCGCGCCGTCCGGCACGGGGATTCTGTTGGGATAGGCCGCGATGATGCCCGGACGGCCCGGGAGCACACCGATGGTCATTGTTCCTCACCTTCGACCCGCATGACACTGACCACTTCGTGCACGAAGGGCAGTCCAGCGATCTTGTCCACAGTGGAGCGCAGCGCGGAGTCGGCCGCCGAGTGGGTGACGATCACCAGGCTCGCGTCGTCGGCGCGGCCTTCCTGGCGCACCACCGCGATGCTCACCTCGTGCTCGGCGAAATTGGCCGCGACGGCCGCGAGCACGCCCGCGCGGTCGGCGACGTCCAGGCTGATGTGGTACCTGGTCGACGCCTGCGCGATCGGGCGCACCGGCAGGTCGGCGTAGGCCGACTCGCGCGGTCCGCGCCCGCCGACGACCAGGTTGCGGGCAACCGCGACCAGATCGCCAAGCACGGCGCTGGCGGTGGGTGCACCGCCCGCTCCGCGCCCGTAGAACATGAGTTGGCCTGCGGCTTCCGCCTCGACGAACACCGCGTTGAACGCACCGTTGACCCCGGCCAGCGGGTGCGAGCGCGGGATCATCGCCGGGTGCACGCGCACCGCGACGGACTCGCCGTCTGGGCCGTCGACCCGCTCGCAGATGGCCAGCAGCTTGATCGTGCGGCCCAGGGCCCGCGCGGCCGACACGTCAGCCGGTGTCACCGCGGAGATGCCCTCGCGGTAGACGTCGCTCGCGGTGACGCGGGTGTGGAAGGCCAGCGAGGCCAGGATGGCCGCCTTCGACGCCGCGTCGTAGCCGTCGACGTCGGCGGTCGGGTCGGCCTCGGCGTAGCCAAGGCGCGCGGCCTCGTCGAGGGTCTCGGCGTAGCCCGCGCCGGTCTCGTCCATGGCCGAGAGGATGAAGTTGGTGGTGCCGTTGACGATGCCCATGACCCGGGTGATCCGGTCCCCGGCCAGCGACTCGCGCAGTGGCCGCAGCAGCGGGATCGCCCCGGCGACGGCGGCCTCGAAGTAGAGGTCGACACCGGACTCGTCCGCGGCGGCGAACAGCTCGCCCGCGTGGTCGGCCAGCAGCGTCTTGTTGGCGCTGACCACGGACTTGCCCGCCTTGAGCGCTTCGAGCAACCAGGTCCGGGTCGGCTCGATGCCGCCGATCACCTCGACCACGACGTCGACGCCGGGCCGGGTGACCAGCTCGGCGGCGTCGGTGGTGAGCAGCTCGGTGGGCACCCCCGGCCGGGACTTGCCGAGCCTGCGCACGGCCACCCCCGCCAATTCGACCCGGGCGCCGACCCGCGACGCGAGCTCGTCGGCCTGCTCGGTCAGCAGCCGGACGATCTCGGTCCCGACCGTGCCGCAGCCGAGCAACGCGACACGGATGGGCTTGGCGGGATCGCTCACGAGATCTCCAGTCTTAGCAGGTCGTCCACGGTTTCCCGGCGCAGCAGCGGCCGCGCGGCGCCGTCGAGCACGGCCACCACGGCGGGGCGCGGCAGCCGGTTGTAGTTGCTCGCCATGGAGTAGCAGTAGGCGCCGGTCGCGGCGACCGCCAGCAGGTCGCCGGGAGCAAGGTTCTCCGGTAGCCAGCAGTCTCGCACCACAACGTCACCGGACTCACAGTGTTTGCCCACTACGCGAGACAGCACGGCCTCGGTGCCGCGCTCGCCCTCGCCGCTGGAGCGCGAAACCAGCCGCGTGTCGTACACCGCGTCGTAGAGCGCCGTGCGGATGTTGTCGCTCATCCCGCCGTCGACGCTGACATAGCGCCGCTGAGTGCCGTGGCCCAGCGTGACGTCCTTGGTGGTGCCGACCTCGTAGAGCGTCACGGTGCCCGGCCCGGCGATGGCCCGGCCCGGCTCGACGGCGATGCGCGGCACGGCCAGCCCGGCCTGCTCGCACTCCTTGGTGACGATCGTGCGCAGCTGCTCGGCCAGCCACATCGGCGGCGGCGGGTCGTCCTCGGCGGTGTAGGCGATGCCCAGCCCGCCGCCGAGGTCGACGACCGTGAGCGATTCCAGCGCCTCGTCGCCGTGCTCCTTGTGCAAGGCGGCGAGCAGGCCGATCACCCGGTGCGCGGCGACCTCGAAGCCGTCGGCGTCGAAGATCTGCGAGCCGATGTGGCTGTGCAGGCCGATCAGCGACAGCCCACCGGACTTGATCACCCGGCGCGCGGCCTCGGCGGCGGCGCCACCGGCCAGGGAGAAGCCGAACTTCTGGTCCTCGTGCGCGGTGGCGATGAACTCGTGGGTATGCGCCTCGACGCCGACGGTCACCCGGATCAGCACCGGGGCGACCATGTCGCGGTCGCGCGCGAGCTTGTCGAGCCGGGCGATCTCGTGGAACGAGTCGACCACGATCGCGCCGACGCCCACATCGAGCGCGGTGGACAGTTCCTCGACGGACTTGTTGTTGCCGTGCAACGTGATCCGCTCCGGCGGGAAGTCCGCGCGCAGCGCCACGGCGAGTTCGCCACCGCTGGCCACGTCCAGACTCAACCCTTCCTGGGCGACCCAGCGGGCGATCTCGACGGACAGGAACGCCTTGGACGCGTAGTGCACCAGGGTCGGGTCGCCGAAGGCGAGCGCGTGCTCCTGGCAGCGGGCGCGGAAATCGGCTTCGTCCACAATGAACAGTGGGGTGCCGTAGGTCTCGGCGAGGTCGCGCACGTCTACCCCGGCCAGGCGCACGGCGCCGTCGTCGCCTCGGGAGATGTGGCGCGGCCAGACCGCGGGGACGAGTTCGTCGAGCGCGGCGGCGCTGGTGGGCCGCTCGCTGGCGGTGTTGCTCGGCGGCAGGACCTCCGCGTGCCGCGGGCCTGCCGGGTGTGCCCTCATCGGTGCTTACATCCGTTCCGGTGCTTCGATGCCGAGGACGCCGAGCCCGTTGGCGAAGACCTGGCGCGCGGCCGCGCACAGCGCCAGGCGCGCGGTGGTCAGAGGCCCGGCCTCCTCGTCGCCCCTGGGCAGGACCCGGCAGCTCTCGTTGAATCGGTGGTACGTCCCGGCCAGCTCCTCCAGGTAGCGGGCGACCCGGTGGGGTTCGCGCAGCTCCGCGGCGGTGGCCAGGATGCGCGGGAACTCACCGATGGTGCGGATGAGGTCGCCTTCGCGCGGGTGGACGAGCAGACCGAGGTCGGCGTCGTCCGGGCCGGGCGGGGTGAGCCCGAGGTCGGCGGCGTTGCGCAGCAGCGAGCACAGCCGCGCGTGGGCGTACTGGACGTAGTACACCGGGTTGTCACTGGACTTCTTGCTCCACAGGTCCAGATCGATGTCCAAAGTGGAGTCCGCGGACGAGCGGATCATGGCGTAGCGGGCGGCGTCCACACCGACCGCGTCCACCAGGTCCTCCATGGTGATCACGGTGCCCGCGCGCTTGCTCATCCGCACCGGCTTGCCGTCGCTGACGAGGTTCACCATCTGTCCGATGAGGACCTCGACGGTGTTCGGGTCATCCCCGGTCGCGGCGGCGGCGGCCTTGAGGCGGCCGATGTAGCCGTGGTGGTCGGCGCCGAGCATGTAGATGCACAGGTCGAAGCCGCGGGCCCGCTTGTCCTCGAAGTAGGCGATGTCACCGGCGATGTAGGCGGGCTGCCCGTCGCTCTTGATGACCACCCGGTCCTTGTCGTCGCCGTACTCGGTCGAGCGCAGCCACCACGCGCCGTCCTCCTGGTACAGCCCGCCGGAGGACTTGAGCTCCTCGACGGCCTTCTCCACCGCGCCGGACTTGTGCAGCGAGTCCTCGTGGAAGTAAACGTCGAAGTCGACGCCGAACTCGTGCAGGCTCTGCTTGATCTGCGCGAACATCAGCCCGACCCCGATCTTGCGGACCGTCTCGGCCCGCTCGGCCTCTGGCAGGCCCAGCGCGTCGGGCGCCTGCTTGAGCACGTCGGCGGCGATGTCGTTGATGTAGGCACCCGCGTAGCCGTCCTCGGGGGCGGGTTCGCCCTGGGCGGCGGCGATGAGCGACCGGACGAACCGGTCGATCTGCGCGCCCGCGTCGTTGAAGTAGTACTCCCGGGTGATCTGGCCACCTTGGGCGCCGAGGATCCGGCCCAGCGCGTCGCCGACCGCGGCCCAGCGGGTGCCGCCGAGGTGGATCGGGCCGGTCGGGTTGGCCGAGACGAACTCCAGGTTGATCTTCTTGCCCGCGAGCTGCTCGCCGGTGCCGTAGTCGGCGCCCGCGCGGAGCACGCCGCGCACGATCTCGCCCTGGGCGTCGGCGGCCAGCCGCAGGTTGATGAACCCCGGGCCCGCGACCTCGGCAGAGGCGATGCCATCGGACTCGCCGAGTGCCGCGGCGAGCGCGTCGGCCAGCTCACGCGGGGCGAGCCCGACCCGCTTGGCGACCTGCAGGGCGAGGTTGGTGGCGTAGTCGCCGTGCTCCGGGTTGCGCGGTCGCTCGATGGTCACCGCGGCGGGGACGACGGCGGTGTCGAGGCCGCGCGCGTCCAAGATCGTCATGGCGGCGGTGCGGACCAGGTCAGCGAGTGCGTCGGGAGTCACTCGGCAAGTCTAGGTAGTGGGTCGACGCGGTTATTACCCGGTTACACTTCGGCCCATGATCGCGCCAGCGCGCCGCTTGGCGCTCGCCGCCGCCTGTCTGTTACTCACCGCGTGCGGCACCACCGAGACAGGCAAGCCGGTCGCCGCACCCGACGCCGCCGCGAAGCCCACCAAGGCGGCCCCGACGTCGAAGCCCGGGCGCGGATTCGCCCCCAGCGAGGCCGACCGCGACCCGACGAAGAAGATCGACGGCGTGGTCGCCAAGGAGTACGCCGCGGGCCAGCACGTGGCGGCCCCGAAGCGGGTCGCCTACGACCACCTGCCCCCGCTCGGCGGCGCGCACGACCAGATCTGGGCGCCGTGCAACGGCGAGGTCTACGACTCGGCGGTGCGCACCGAGCACCTCGTTCACTCCCTGGAGCACGGCGCGGTCTGGGTGACCTACGACCCGGCCACGGTGCGTGGCGATGACGTCGAGGCGCTGGCCGAACGGGTGGACGGAAAGCCCTATCTGGTGATGTCGCCGTTCCCCGGCCAGAAGAAGCCGGTCTCGGTGCAGTCGTGGGGCCGCCAGCTGCAGGTAGACGCGGTCGACGACGAGCGCATCGACCAGTTCATCGCCGCGACCAGGGCGAACAAGTATCTGGCCCCCGAACCCGGCGCGAGCTGCGATCCGGTCGACGTCCAGCTGTTCGATCCGGCCGCGCCGCCGCCGTTCGACCCGACCCCGGCCGGACCCGACGCCGCGCCCGTCACCGGGGCGCCGACCACGACAGCCGGGGGCTGACGGGGACCGAACACCGGTTCCTTAGACTGGCCTCGCACTACCACCCTGTGACGAGGCCTGTTCCGGGCCTCCCCGTCGATGAGAAGTCCGAGGACGGCATGGCCAGCGGCACTAAGAACAAGAGCGGCAAGGGGAGCGTCAAGGCAGCACGCTCGTCCGTCGTCGCCAAGAAGGGCGTGCCCTGGGGCACGATCGCGGCGATCGTGGCCGTCGTGCTGCTCGCGGGCGGCGTGTTCGGCTATGCCTATGTGCAGATCTCGGGCGCGAAGAAGTTCACGGTGTCCGAGGAGAACAAGGACCCGTCCACGAACATCGCGGGCGTGATGAAGAAGGACTACACGGCCGGTCAGCACGTCAAGGGCGCCCAGCGCGTCGCCTACGACCAGAGCCCGCCGTTCGGCGGCCCGCACGACGAGGCCTGGGCCGACTGCGAGGGCATCGTCTACCCGACGGCCGTCCGCAGCGAGAACATGGTCCACGCGCTGGAGCACGGCTCGGTGTGGATCGCCTACAACCCCGACAAGGTGCAGGGCGGCGAGCTGGACAAGCTCAAGGCCAAGGTCGAGGGCCAGCCGTTCATGATGCTCTCGCCGTACCCGGGTCTGGACAAGAACATCTCGATGCAGTCGTGGGGCCACCAGCTCAAGCTGGACAGCGCCGACGACGAGCGCATCGACCAGTTCATCAAGTCGCTCAAGCGCAACCGCTACCAGAACCCCGAGCCAAACGCGGCCTGTGGCCCGCTCGGCCCCGGCCAGTTCGACCCGGCCGCGCCGCCGCCGTTCGCCGCCGAGCCCCCCGGCGCCGACGCGGTCCCGATGGACGGCAAGGCCCCGGCCGCCAGCACCCCGGCGGTGCCCCCGGCGGTGCCCCCGGCTTCCGGCGCGGCGCCCACCACGCAGGCCCCCGCGCCCTCACAGTGACCGCTGTGACAGTGGAAGCTCCAGACAACGAGCGCCGCGACGAGGGCACCAAGCGCAGGATCTTGGTGCTCTCGGCCGCGGCGCTCGCCGTTCTGCTGGTCGGAGCGGCGATCGGCATGCTGATCACCCTGTCGGTGGTCCGCCAGGCCAGCCCGCCGTCAGCCGAGTCGGTCGATGTCGGGTTCGCCCAGGACATGCAGGTCCACCACCTGCAGGCGGTCACCATGGCCAACTGGGCGCGCGACCACACCGACGATTTGACGGTGAAGCAACTCGCGTTCGACATCGAGCAGACCCAGCTCGGCCAGGTCGGCGCGATGAGCGGCTGGCTGGACGTGTGGGACCAGCCGGAGCAGAACCCGGAAGGCACCTATATGTCCTGGATGGCCGGGGCGTCCCACGGCCACACGTCGACAGCGGAGTCAGCGGGCGTGCGCGCGATGCCCGGGATGGCCACCAGCCAGGAGATCGCCAAGCTGCGCACCCTGACCGGCCGCGAGCTGGACGTGTACTTCCTGCAACTCATGCTGCGCCACCACCAGGGCGGCCTGGAGATGTCGGCCTACGCCAACAAGCACGCGGCGACGCCGCAGGTGCGCAACCTGTCCGACAAGGTCGTCAAGGGCCAGACGGCGGAGATCACGCTGTTCACGGACATGCTCACCGAGCGGGGCGCCAAACCTCTGTAGATCACCAGGACAGCTCGTGGCACTTCGCGTCGGGCTGCTCGATCTGGAGAGTGGCGTGTTCCAGGCCGTAATCGTCGGCCAAGAGCTTCTGGGCGGAAGCGAGGACCGCGGCCTGATCGCCTTCCTTGTCCAGGGTCAGGTGCGCCGAGGCGACCTCCATGCCCGAGGTCAGCGTCCAGACGTGCAGGTCATGGACCTCCGCGACGCCGTCGACCGCGGTCAGCCGGGCGGTCAGGTCGTCGACGTCGACCCGCTCGGGCGCGTGCTGGAACAGGATGTGCAGCGCGCGGCGGGCCAGGCTCCACGTGCGCGGCAGTACCCATAGACCGATGGCGACGCCGACGATCGGGTCAGCCAAGCGCCAGCCGAACAGCAGCGTCACCGCGGCGCTCAGCAGCACGCCGACGGAGCCGATCAGGTCGGCCAGCACCTCCAGGTACGCCCCACGCACGTTGAGGCTCTCCTTGGCGCCGTCACGCAGCAGCAGGAACGACACGATGTTGGCCACCAGACCGGCTGACGCGGCCAGCAGGACCGGCAGACCGGGAACCGCGGGCGGGTCCTCGAACCGCTGCACCGCCTCGAACACGACATAACCCGCGACGCCGAACAACAGCACCGCGTTGGCCAATGCCGCCAGGACCTCGGCGCGGTAGAGCCCGAACGTCCGATTGGACTTCGAGTTCGCCCGACGCGCGGCCATGATCGCGGCCAGCGCCAGGCCGACCCCGACCACGTCGGTCAACATGTGCGCCGCGTCGGACACCAGGGCAAGCGACGACGTGGCGAACCCGACGACGAACTCGACCACCATGATCGCCGCCGCGATCCCGAAGGCGGCCCACAGCCTGCCCGTCAAGCGCCCACCCGTGCTCGCGGGCAGTCCGTGCCCGTGTCCGTGGCCCATCGCCACCCCTCTCGTCGACGCGCTCATATTGTCACATGCGCATGAGTGCACACACCACCCGTCCGAGGTGTGTTCACCACCCGATCGAGGGAAGCGGCCTGACCAGCGCGAATAGAACTGATAGGGGTGGGGCACAAGATCCCGATCGGAATGAGGCTCGGTGCGCTCTGGACTCCGTCCCACCACGGCCCTGGCGCTCGTCGCCCTGAGCCTGGCCGCCGCGACCGCTCAAGCATCGATGCCACCCAACGCCCCCGCCGCCGCCCCGGAACCGATGCCGCCAGTGTCCTCGGTGACCGCGGCCGACCGCACCCTGGAACGCACCCGCGCGCCGCGACCACACCCGGAAGTGGCAGTCACCGAGTCCCACGCCCCCGCCATGGTGGTCACCCCGATAGCTTTCGTCGGCCGCGGCATCCCCGCCAACCTCCTCGACGCCTACCGCGCCGCCGAGGCCACCCTCGCCCGCGCCCAGCCCGCCTGCGGACTGCGCTGGTACCACCTCGCGGGCATCGGCCGCATCGAGTCCGGCCACGCCCGCGGCGGCCAGGCCTTGGCCAACGGCGACACGTCCCCCCGCATCATGGGCCCGGCCCTCACCGGCGGCCCCTTCGCCGCCATCCCCGACAGCGACAACGGCACCCTCGACGGCGACACCGTCTGGGACCGCGCCGTCGGCCCGATGCAGTTCATCCCGACCACCTGGACCGCCTACCGAACCGACGGCAACGGCGACGGAACCTCCAGCCCCCACAACATCTACGACGCCGCCACCGCCGCCGGCCGCTACCTGTGCTCAGGCGGCCTGAACCTCGCCAACCCATCCGACCTCGACGCGGCGATCTTCCGCTACAACCACTCCCGCGAGTACGTGTCGACGGTGATGACGTGGATGCACCAGTACTCGGAGGGTGCGACTCCCCAGCCGCCGACCGCCCCCGGGCCCGATCTGCCGCCGCCCCCGCCACCGGACGTCGACCCGATTCCCCTGCCGGAGCCGATCCCGGTGCCGGACCCGAAGCCGCCGGTCATCGAACCGGTCCCTCCGGTTGTCGAGCCGCCCGTTGAGGTTGTCGAGCCCCCAGTGGAACCCACCCCTGAGCCACCTCTACTGGCCTGCGCCGACCTCATAGACGGCCTCCCCATCCTGGGCGACACGGATCTGCTGTGTGTCGAGGAAGCGACGGACGCCGCGACAGGCAAGCTGGTCCACCGCGTCCGACCAGTCAAGCTCGCCGCACGGCCGGACCGGGCTCCACCCCGACGTACACCTGTGTCGCCTGAACGACTTCGACACCTAACCCAATAGGCACCCCATCTCCCCCATGCGCTAGGCTTCCGGAGTCGCGCAAGCGATGGGCCCCCGTAGCTCAGGGGATAGAGCACCGCCCTCCGGAGGCGGGAGCGCAGGTTCGAATCCTGCCGGGGGCACACTCCGACTCAGCGGTCTACCAGCGGACAACTTCCGCAGGTAGGCCGCTGTTTTGATCTTCGGGTCACGCGGTCGACCGTCTCTCCAGCCGATCATGGAGAGGAGGCCCGTTCCATGGTTCGTTCCATGGTTCGTTCCGGGGAGGGGCGCTCGGCCCGGCCGAACGAGGCGGAACCGGCGTACCGTGCGCCCATGGGGGGATCAAGGGGGAACCCTCCCGGGCGCGTGCGCCCACGGGGGAGCGTTCGTGAACTACCGAGCGGATCGTTGCAGGTTCGCGTGTACAGCGGCGTCGACGTACTCACGGGCGCGAAGCTGTATCTGAGCGAGGTCATCCCGGCCGGCCCGAATGCCTCGACCATGGCGGAGGAAGCGAAGTGGCGGCTGACCCAACAGGTATTGGAGAATCGACAGCCGAGGACCAACGCGTCGCTCAATCATCTCATTTCCGAGCATCTGAAGAACTCGGAGACCGAACCAAAGAACAAAGCGTCCCTAAAAGCGTACGCACAGAAACACATCGAACGGTCGGTCGGCAAGCTCTCCTACACCGAGCTACGAACGAAGCCGTTCGAGGACTTCTACGCCGATTTGCGCCGCTGCCGCGACCATTGCGATCCGCGAACACCGATCAAGCACTACACCACCGACCCACACGAATGCACGAATCGATGCACGAAGCACGTGTGCAGGGGACTGAGGACCTGGACCATCCGCAAGATCCACTACTTGATGAGTGCGGCCTGCGAATCCGCTGTCCGGTGGGGATGGATACCGGCGAATCCGCTCAAGGCGGTGAAAAAGCCGGCGGCACCAGAACCAGACCCGCAACCACCGACAGCTGACGAAGCGGCACGTATCGTGATGCACGCGTGGAACAAGGGTTTCGGCGCCTTCGTCTGGCTGGCGATGACGACAGGTGCACGCCGCGGCGAACTGGTCGCACTACGGTGGCGGAACATCAAGATCTACCACACGGTTCTCGGCAAGCATGAATGCGCCAAGACCGGCTGCGAATGGACCCTCGTCGTTCGCCGTGCTCATGGCCACGACGCCGGCCGGACCTGGGAGAAGGACACCAAGACACACCAGCGGCGACACATCTGCCTCGACCCGGAGACTGTGGTCGTGCTGTCGGCCTTGCGGGAGGTATGCGAGCGCAACGCGGAGCTGGCCGGTGTCGCCCTGCCGCAGTCCGCGTTCGTCTTCTCCCCCGACCCTGACGGCCAGACGGCGTACACGCCACCGTCGATGAGTCAGCGATACGCCCGCTGGATGAAGACCCTGGGCATCGACAGCTGCCTGAAGAACCTGCGGCACTACTCCGCCACCGAACTGATCACCGCGGGCGTCGACATCCGCACCGTCGCGGGGCGCCTGGGCCACGGAGGCGGCGGAACCACCACGCTGAAGGTGTACTCGGCGTGGGTCCAAGAGGCTGATCAGCGCGCGTCTCGAACGCTGATGACCAGAATGCCCAACCGGCCGACCGTGCCGCTCGACGTCAGGCCGACGTCACAGCAGCTGAGCCCGTGGGAACGCATCGCCGACGATCTGAACACATCGATCCTGGCGGGCAAGATCCTCGCCGGGGAGATGCTGCCGCCGATCACCCAGCTCGCAGCCCAGCACTCGGTCGCGGTGGGAACAGTTCACCGAGCGATCGCGTTCCTCAGCCGCTGCGGCGTGATCGAGGTGTCCCGTGGCAAGCGAGCGGTCGTCCTTCCGGTCGAGAGACCGCAACTGGACGCGGAAGCAGAGGCAACCGACCAAGTCCACGCCGTCCGACTGATCGAACCGAAGGCTGAGCGGTTCAGCCGCTCCCCCGTGGACACGCCAACCTCGACGGTGGCGAAGCCCCCGGTTGTCCAACTTGAGTTGCTCGAACTGGGCCGACCGATCAAGAGGCTCACGGTCCAGGTCGATCCCACCGACGTGGCCGCGCTCACCAAGCTGATGCGATCGGCAGTCAGGCGGTTGGGACGCCTTGACCTGAACATCGACGACATCGAGATGGCGGTCTACGAACCAGGCGCATCAGAGCCGCTCACCACGGTGGTGATGGCGGCATGACTCACGCGCACCAAATCGGCGGGCCGCCCACCAGCCTGGCGTCGAGTATCACCGAACTGGCGGAGCGGATCCGCCAACTCACCAACGACGCGATCGTGCGGGGCAAACGGGTGCCCGGAAGACCAACACTCGCAACCACCCTCAACACCACCGGGCATTTCATCCGTCTCGCACTCCAGCACCTGCGTGAGGCCGATCGCAGAACGGTCCCCGATCTCTACCAACCTGGACGAGGTAGAGAAGGACTCAGATCTGGATCGCCAATCTGGCGACGACCTCAACGGAGTCTCGGGCGACCTCGACAACGTGGCGGAACCGCCAGCTGAATGCGCTGGCGCGGCGAGGACGCACAGGACACCCTCGCCGCTTATCCTGATCGGAATTGCTGTGGGTGTCTCCGTGTGGTCGGGATGGGTCAGCCTCGGACAGCTGTGCGGCTTCGGCGTAGTCAACCACTGCCGGGACTGGTTGACGGCCTCGAGACAGCATGGGTGGCACTGCTGGTCTTGATCCTCGTCGCCGGTGGCCTCGTCGGACGCAGCTGGCTGTCAGCCAGCGAAGCGCTGAGACGCGCGGTCTTGCGAGCAAGCGTGACCACTGCGGAAGGCTTACGCGCCACTGACCCAGACCTTGCACTTCGGCTAGGCATCGCTGTGGCGTGGCTTCGGCCGGATGGCCGAAGCTCGGCGAGTCTGGCTCATAGCGCCTTGACCGGCAGCTACCGCAGCACATTGAGCGGCGACTGGGAAACGCCCTCCGTTGTCACGCTGCACCCGTCGGGGAGCGCGGTGGCGCTGATCAGCCGACACGGGCAGGCCACCCTCCGAGGCACCGAGGCCAATGCTTCGGCGCGCGATCTTCACCCAACGAGCGGAACACCCGAACTATCGCGATCGCGTTCAGCCCGGACGGCAGAACCCTTGCGATGACGACCGAGCGCGAGACCCACGTGCTCGACATCGCCGATCCGGACAAACCCAGACGAACAGGTCCCACCGCGGCCGGGTGTGACCGCATGTCCGGGAACAGCCCCGCGAGCGCGGGGAGGACGCCCCGCAGTCCCGCGATCGGATGTACGTGGCTTCTCTGGACAATTTCATGATCGACAGATGCGATTCACACGGTCGCGTGTCACCCGACTGAGGCGATCCGCGTCGGTCCATCGCTCCCGTTCACAGATGAACGTCCAGGCCGCTGACAGCCTGCTCAGAGCGGATCAGCTCCAACAGCCGCCCCATCCAGTTCCGGCCCTCTACCCCGCACTGGCCCCAGAACGTCGAGCTCGCCTCGGTGTAGATCAGCCGTGTTGTTCCCGTCGCCGTCAGCGCTTCGGCGAGGTCGGGGTGCTGGCTGAACTTGATACGCAGCAGGTGTGCCATGGCCGCGGTCCGCGCCTGCGGCCAGCTGACGTGCAGGGTGGAGTTCTCCGCGATCTTCTGTGCAGCGTGAGGGGTGTCGGCGACAAGGATCTCGGCACGTTGGTGGTCGTCGGCAACCGCCAACGCCCAGTAGGCGTGGGTGACGGTCGGGTAGGATTGTTCGCCGACGAGAATTGGCGCGGGGAACTCGTTGCGCAGCACCAAGATGCCTGGATCCTGCGGCCAGCCGCGCGGAAAGAATGTTTGATTGATAAGGATGCTGGTCTCGATCGGCTCCGTCGGGCCGTCCGCGGGCGCCTTGTTCTCATAACGCTGGCGCTGCTGCTCCCGGTCGATGAAGTAGTCCAAAGCTGCGGCATGCGTTTCGTCGGTGACCACTTCGTCCTCGCCGTACTGGTCGACGTGGTTGCCTGGCCCGGCCACCAGCACCCGCAGCGGCCAGTCCTTGCTGTCCTGGTCGCCGAGAGCGTAGATCCGCAAGTGTTCGGGGATAGCTTCGTAGGCTTTGCGGAGCACCGCCCGGTTGTCCTCGGTCGGTTGGCCACGGAAGACGTCAAGAGTCTCCAGACAACGGTCCGTGGAGTCCGGCCGGTCGTTGAGTTGGTCGATGTCGTCGCGGATCTCGCCCAACAGCATCTCGGGGGTCAGCCACGTGTACGGCTCGGCGAATTTCCACGACGCGAGGTGATGGGCCGATGCTTGGGCGCCGTCGGTCAACTCGGTGGCCACCCATCCCGAACTGAGCTTCGTGGCGAACTCGTCGAGGGTCACCAGCCCCCAACAGTCGATCATCCCGTCGGCGTAGATCAACAGGTCAGTGAGGAAATACGTCCCCGCATTGCGGATGAAGGCGTGCCGCCAGGTGCCCTCGATGCGCTCGCCATCCACGTTCCGCCAGGTTTTGTGCCGTATCGCCATGAGCCACAGCCTAGGAGTACGGGTTTTACCCCGACGCGCCCCAGGGCGCTATGCATGTGGTTCGTTGTGGGGGCTCGCCGAGGTCGTTCAGAAGGCTGACGATGCGATGAGGAACTCGTAGAACGACGATTCCGCAGCCATGACCCATTGCAGGTCTTCGCCGAGGGCACTCGTCCCTCGCTGGTGGCGATCCCCAGTTCCAGGCGTTGCGCTCGCCGCGACGAGGACACCAACCGTAGCCAGTGCAGGAACTCCATCGCCCGCGCTGTCGTGAACTCCGCCGCGGACAGTCCGAGTTCCTCAAAGAACAGGAAGAGCTTCTGCAGATCATGGGCATAGGCGCGGATCGTGTGCCGGGAGTATTCCCGCCAGCAAGCGCAAGAACTCGTAGACCTCCGTGACTGGTTTGCCAGCCGTGTTGACCAGTGCTCACGCGAGGGCGGCCCGGCTTGGGATCGATCACTTTGACCACCACACGCATGGCCGGAACCCTATGCACTGCGTCCAGTCTGGACAGTCCCTGGAACGAGTGAACTGTCCAGACAAGATGGTGGGAACAGCCCCACGAGCGCGGGAAGGACCTGGACAGCTACGGGTACGACCACGAGATCGTGGGAACAGTCCCGGGAGCGCGGGGAGGACACGTCGCCGCGCTGGCGGCGGTGTTCGTGGGGGGACAGCCCCGCGAGCGCGGGGAGGACGGCCGCAGCGACTTCGAGGGCGTGACGCCGCTGGGAACAGCCCCGCGAGCGCGGGGAGGACTGGCCGGTGTCGATCAGCCAGTGCCACAGGCTGGGAACAGCCCCGCGAGCGCGGGGAGGACGTGGCGCGCACGGTTCGAGGCGCCACCCCCGACGGAACAGCCCCGCGAGCGCGGGGAGGACGTTCGCACGTACACCGTGGTTCCGCGCGACTCGGGAACAGCCCCGCGAGCGCGGGGAGGACACCCTCAGCCAACAGGAACAACCCGTTCAAACGGGAACAGCCCCGCGAGCGCGGGGAGGACGTGGTCCTCAGCGTCCTGCGCGGCGGTGTTGTGGGAACAGCCCCGCGAGCGCGGGGAGGACGGCAGCGTCGCCCCGCCGCGGCAGCTCCACCTGGGAACAGCCCCGCGAGCGCGGGGAGGACGGTCCGTCTCACCATCGGGGTTGACGTCGGGGTGGAACAGCCCCGCGAGCGCGGGGAGGACCGCGAGATCACCCGCGTGCCGGGCCGCGACTTTGGAAACAGCCCCGCGAGCGCGGGGAGGACTGTGGCAGGCGGGACTTGGGCACACCGCCGGTGGAAACAGCCCCGCGAGCGCGGGGAGGACGGGGACGGACGGGGACGCCTAGTCGAACTCATGGAAACAGCCCCGCGAGCGCGGGGAGGACGTGCCGCAGTCGCGGGACCGGCTGTACATCGCCGAAACAGCCCCGCGAGCGCGGGGAGGACTCGCGGCGTGGATCTGGCCACTGATCCGGGGGGGAAACAGCCCCGCGAGCGCGGGGAGGACCACTCCGAGGACGTGTTCCCGACGATGGCGGGCGGAAACAGCCCCGCGAGCGCGGGGAGGACCCGTCGCCGACGACCAAGGCGCGATCTTCAAGTGAAACAGCCCCGCGAGCGCGGGGAGGACTCGCGGCGGCCGACGGGCACGCTGCCGGTGCCGGAAACAGCCCCGCGAGCGCGGGGAGGACAGCACCATCCTCTGGGAGAACATCGTCAAGATGGAAACAGCCCCGCGAGCGCGGGGAGGACCTGCACGCGTCGGCGGGGACCGTCCACGTGGCGGAAACAGCCCCGCGAGCGCGGGGAGGACGAGGTCGTGCTGTTGGTGCTGCTGGCCGTGGTGGAAACAGCCCCGCGAGCGCGGGGAGGACCGCGACCACCGCGACGACGGCTGTCTGTTCGGGGAAACAGCCCCGCGAGCGCGGGGAGGACAGCCACACGATGTGCCCGTTGCGGGTTCGGCCGGAAACAGCCCCGCGAGCGCGGGGAGGACGAGGTCGTGCTGTTGGTGCTGCTGGCCGTGGTGGAAACAGCCCCGCGAGCGCGGGGAGGACCGCGACCACCGCGACGACGGCTGTCTGTTCGGGGAAACAGCCCCGCGAGCGCGGGGAGGACACTTGCTGACCAGCAAGTTTACGGCACAACCGCGCAGTTTTGAATCACTTCGCCTTGCACCTCCCTGTGGTCGGAGCAGACCTGGGTTTCATCCGACGGCCTGCCGACTCAGGTCACTAGATCAACTGGCTGACACAACCTGGGCGAACGCATCCGGCGCACTCCACAAGCCCGCGGCGAACGGTCGGTTGCCCCCATCCTTGCTTGATCTAATGAAGTGTCAGCGACGACGTCCTCCAGAGTTCTTACGCTAACCGATAAGAAGGGCGATGGCGGCTCCAGAAGGACATCGACTGGCTCGACTCCACCACCCTTGAATGCCTGTTCAGACTCGTCGACGGCTCGCGCAACGACGTCGATCGACGATCCCCGGAGGGAAGTCGCGACGTTGACCAAGGCGACGTAGATAGTCCACAAGGCTGAGGGACACCCGTCGGCTCATTGTTAAGGTTCAAGCTCGGTGGGGTCGGGCGACATCGGGGCCGGTTCAACGGGAGATAGTTGCTGTACGACGCTGGGACGCGGCAGGCGAGGTCGTGCGACCGGCGTTGGCTCACTGTCACCGCCGCTTGTGACACCGACGTGGCGCTGGTCGTGCAACGTCTCCCGGGTCTCGGCGTGTTTCTGATACGCACTCTGGAGAGTTCTGAGTCGCTCCAGGTGGTCTGCAAGTAGACGGTGATCCGCGTTGACCGCGGCCGCTAGCGCCTGTCGATAGCGTCCGTCGGCTGCGTTGGCCTGGGCGACGAGTGTCTGGTGTCGTTCAGGTGTGCCCAGGTGACGGGCTTGTCGGGCAAGTTCGCTGGCGCGTGCTTGGGCCGCCTGCTCCTCGGCGAGATGTTCGGCCGAGAGGGATTCGTTTGCCGCTCGGATGCGTGGTTTCCGGCTGTTGTCGCGCTCGACTTCGGCCGCAGCGCGTGCTCGTGCATGGGTTGCGGCGAGGTCGACCTCGTGGTTCCACTGTCGCTCGAGTTGGGCGAATAGTTCCGCTTCGCGGCGATGTTGGTGGTGCCTCTCCATGGTGTTGGCCAGACGGGCAACGGCCGGGCCTTGCCCTGCGGCGACGCTGTCGTGCAGTGCCTCGGTCTCTGCCGCGAGTGCCGTGATCTTGGTTCGCAGCATCTCGCGTTGCTGTTCGATGTGGACGATTCGTGCTGAGAGTTCTTTGCGGTCAGGTTGGGTTTCGATGAGGCCTGGATGGTTGTCCCGGAAGAGGGATGAGACGAACGCTGACGGGTTCAGGATGTGGCGCCCGGTGGCGGTTTCAGGGGCGATATCGGCGAGCGATGCCTGGATGTCTTGTTCGCTGGCGCCGTGATCGATGGCGCGGGTGATGTGGTGGGCGAGGGATCCGAAGGCTGGCCCTGTGGTGACAGTCTCGACGGCTCGGTGTCCGTTCCAAGCCTGGTCGAGCAGCCGCGCCGCGGTGTCTCGGGCTGCGAGATCGCGAGCCTGTGCCGCCGCTCGGGCGTGGGTTTGGTCGACGTCGTCCAAGCGCTTGTCTGCGATTCGGCGTAGTGCGTAGACGGTGTAGCGGGAGGTGTCGCGCACTGTGGGGTCGTTGAGTTTGTCGGTGGAGATGGCGGCCATGAGGTCGCGCGGGTCGAGGTTGTGGTGGGCGTAGTGGTCGAGCACTCGGACCAGGGCGTCGAACGCGACTCCATTGATGACGGATTCGGCGAGCTGGGGGTGGTTGGTCCAGGTGTCTCGGATGAGGTCGGTGACTTGATCGCGTATGAGTGCGTGGCGTGCGTCGTGGGCGGCTTGGCCGCTGCGGATTCGGTCGACGGCGAGGTCGATCATGGTGGCGGTGAAGGCGGCTTTGTCGTGGATGCGCGGCGAGGCGATGGTGTCCAGGGGGACTTCGTCCAGCACATCGTCGATGTCGAATCCTGCCTCGGCAATGTCGTGCAGGCGCCGTGCGACGGCGCCGAAGGCTGGTTCCGCGGCCATTTGGTCGACGAAGTCGTGGTGTGAGGGCCAGGTCCGGTGGAGTAGGGCCTGTGCGTCGGCCCGCTGCTGGCGGTCTGTCTCGGTGCGGAGTTCACGGTCCCGTGCGTCTTGTTCGCGACGAACTTGTCGTTCGGTGCGCGCGTCTTCGTCGTGTTCGCGTCGTAGTTCGGCTTCGCGTTCGGCCCCGGTGACGATCGGGGCCATGGGGTCGGCGAGGCGGCCAAGGTCGACGAGGGCCGGTCGGTCGTTGGTGTTGTCGGCGGTGATGTGGGCGTGGACGGCGAGTTTGGTGATGACGCGGCGGAGGCGGTCGTAGGCGTTGTGGGGTGGGCCGTTGAGGTAGAGGTCTTGTGGGGATTCGACTTGCTCGCGGGCGAGAAAGAGCCAGAGGTCGTGGGTGTGGCGGGAGGCTGCGACGAAGATGCCGGGGTTGTCGGCGCCTGCGGCGGCGAGGAGGACGGTGCCGCCGCGGTGTTGGTGGTCGGGTCCGGTCCAGGTGGCGCCGCGGTTGCCGATGGTGAGGCCTTGGCTTTTGTGGATCGTGAGGGCGTAGCCGAGTTCCACTCCCCCGCTGGTGATGAAGTCGCTTGGCAGGGTGGCGGTTTCGATGATGTGGCCGTCGGGCCGGGCGACTTCCCATTCGATGGTGATGGAGTTGTCGGGGCTGATGGCGGTGATGTGGGCGCGGTAGCCGTTGTAGACGTCGTCGCCGTGGTGGCGTTGTTCGGCGCGGTCGGTGTGGCGGACGAGGATGTAGTCGCCTTCGTGGAGTGTGAGCGCGCGGGCTCCGGCGGTGTCGTAGGTGGTGGATGGGCCGAGTTCGCCCGCGGCGCGGCGGGTGGCTTGGGCGAGGTTGTTGAGTTGGTGGACTTGGTCGTTGGTGGCGGCGAGCATAAGAAGGCCGCGCATTTCGGTGAGGGGGTCGGGGGCGCCTTGGCGTTGGTCGTTCCAGGTGTCGAGCATGGCGGCGGTGGCTTGTTCGGTGGTTTCGGTGGCGATGAGGCGGTCGCGTTCGGCCCAGTTGAGTAGGGCGTCGGTGTAGTTGCCGGTGCGCCAGGCGTGGATGGCGGCGCGTTCTTGTTCGTGGCGTTGGCGGCGGTTGTCGAGGAGTTCGCCGCCGTCGAGGAGGCGGTGGAGGGTGGCGAACATGGAGCCGCATCCGACGCCGCGGAGTTGTTTGGGGTCGCCGATTTCGATGATTTTGGTGCCTGCGTCAGTGGCGGCTTGGTAGAGGGTGGCGCGGTCGCGGTCGTCGGTGAGGGTGGCTTCGTCGAGGACGAGGATGTCGATGCCGTGTAGGCCGGGTCCGTGGTTGATGCGCCAGATCCATTGGGCGACGGTGCGGCTGGTGATGCCAGATTCGGCGTGGAGGTTGAGGGCGGCGACGCCTTGGGTGGCGGCTCCGGCGACGATGAGGCCGCGGGTTTCGTAGGTGACGCGGAGTGCGCGCATGAGGGTGGTTTTGCCGGATCCGGGTACGCCGATGAGGGCGTCGAACGCGGTGCCGGAGGTGGCGATGCGGTTGAGTTCGCGTCGTTGTTCGTAGGAGAGGGTGAAGCCTTGGGCGGCTTCGACGGTGTCGGCGGCGAGATCGATGGCGTCGGGGTCGACGCGGGTGTCGGTCTGGTCGGGGTGGGCGGCGGTTGTGGCGGCGACGATGGTGTTCTCTGCGTCGATGACGTCTTGGGTGGTGTAGAGCTGGGCGTTGCGCATGTGGGCTGATCCGCGCTGGACGTGGCGGCCGCCGTGTCCAGGGGTGTTGGCGCGGTCGACGAGCTCGACGAATCCGGTCTGGCAGAGGACGAGGTCGGTGAGGTGTTCGACGCGTTCTGGGGTGGCGCCGCTGGGTAGTGCGTCGGCGATCGCGGCGATGGCGTCGATGCGGCTGAATCGGCGGGTGCGTGCGGTGAGTCCGGTTTCGGGGTCTTGGAGCAGCGCGACGAGTTCGGTGAGGTCCGGTTCGGCCGGGCTTGGTTCGTCGTAGTTGAGGATGGCGGCGGCGAGGGTGTGCGGGTGGTGTCCGTGGTCGCGGGCTTCGCGTTGCCAGATGTCGCGGAGGGTGTCGTCGTCGGCCGCGGTGAGTTCGGGTTTGTCGTTGCGGAGTTTCTGTTCGACGAGTTGTTGGAGTGTTCGGGGTGCGTCGGCGCGGTCGAAACCGAGAGCGTTGAGTTGTTGTTCGAGGCTGTTGCCGAACTTGGAGAACTGCTTGATCACGGCGTCTGGGATTGCGGCGATCTCCCAACGGCCGGTGCGTTCGGAGCGGCGGAAGGTGACGCCGTGTTGTTCGGTGAGGGCGTGGCGGATGGCGGCTTGGACGAGTTTGTCGGCGGCGGGCATGTGGCGCATGAGGTCGCGGCCGCCCGCGGCGACGGTGGACCACCGGCCGTCGGTGCCATGGGTGAGGTTGGCGATGGTGTAGTGGATGTGCCAGTGGGGGTCGCCGATCGTGGCGTGGCCGATGGGGCGGGCCGCGCGGTGGATCATGGACCAGCCGAGGAATCCGGTGCCGGGGACGGTGGTGGCGGCGTGGCCGCTGCCGTGGTGTCCGCGCATACCGTAGGCGGTGGTGGTCTCCAACCAGCGGAACACGGTGTCGCAGCTGGCGAGGTAGAGGTTTTCGAACGTGGCGGCGTGGGTTTCGTCGAGGAACGCCAGGGCGAGTGAGTAGGACTTGGGCAGGGTGAGGGTGGCGTCGTAGCCGAGGTTGCCGACGACGATGCGGTTGGGGACGACCTTGTCGATGACGGTTCCGTCGTCGGCGATATGTTGTTCGATCTTGGTGAGAGCGGCCATCGCGGTGCGGTAGGTGGCTGGGTGCCAGACCTGTTCTGGTTGCAGTCCGGCGGCTTGGGCGAGTTGGGTGGCGTGGTCGGCGCGGAGCAGTGCGGTTTCGCCGTGTCGAGCGACGGCGCGTTGGGCGCGGTCGAACATCTGCTTGGCGCTGGGCGAGAGGTGCAGGACGTCGGCGACGGTGGTGGCGGCTTCGTTGGCGATGCCTTCGATCTCGCGGACGAGCATGGCGAGCGGGACCTTGGCTTCGACAGGGACTCCGACCTTGTGTTTGACCAGTTCCCGACCGGTGTGTGGGTGGTGGCCGTTGATCAGGGCGCGGGCGAGTGGGAACTGGTCGGGAGTGAGTTCGCTGCCTTCGACGATGTCGACGTCGACGAGTCCGGCACCGATCCAGCGCAGGGGGCGTTCGCGCAGGTCAGTGCGGTAGCCGAAGCTGCGGTCGTTGATGCCGTTGCCGTGGCAGCCGTGGTGCAGGCCGAGGCGGTAGTCGATCTGTGCCGGATCGCTGCCGATGGTGGTCACCCAGGCCATGGCACACCTCCCCCAAGGTGTGTCGTTCCGCTGCGGACGAAGGCTGCGGAAAGCTGGTCTCTACGGATGAGAATACCCGTATCGCGCAGCGATACCTTAGCGCTCGATTTTTGATCTTTCATTTCCACTGACGAGCGTCGACACCTTTCGCCGACGCTAGCTGTCGGGATGCCTGGTAGCCTGACCAGCAGGGGGGATGAATTCGGTCAACTGGGTATCGCATCGTTGATGATGTTGAACTTGCGCTGGCGTGTTTTGCGCGCGAGCGCGGCTCACGTTTCGGGGGACGTCATGAAACATGAGGGAGCACGGGAGATTCGGCGGCGGATCCGCGATGAGCAGACCGCGATGATTCGTCGCCGCGCGGACGCCGCGGTGGCCGTCGCGGGTGCCGCGGCGAACCGGGAACGGGTGCTGACGGCGGCCGAGGACTCGCGGCGCAAGCTGCGGGAGTCGCATCACGGGGCACTGAAGCGGGCGGCGCAGGATGCCTCTGCGGCGCGGGAGCGCTTGGAGGCGGAGCTGTCGGCGACCCGAGATCGGTTGGATGGTGAGGCGGCGGCCGCGCGCGGCCGGTTGGAGTCCAGGTTGGTCACTGCACGGTCGGAGGCGAACGACGTTCTGACCACCGCGGTGGCCGCGGCGTTGACCGTGTTCGGGGAGTTGTCGGGCAGTGTCGCGGTGGCGCGCCGGGAGTTGGCGACGGCGATAGGCGCGACACCGCGCGAGGTGTCGCAATGGCAGAGGCTGCCGGTGAAGGCCGGCGCGACGGAGGTGGTAGCGGAGCCTGCGGACACACTCGCTGAGCCTTGATTCCGAACCCTCGGGACGATCCGCGCGCGATCCACTGGATGTGAGTACCCACTGGCGGGCGCCGGAGGCGCCGGAGGTCGATGCAGCAGCCGTCTTCGTCGCCCCCAGGCGGCGAAGGCGGTTTCCGCGCCCGCAGGGCGGCAGGGGAGGACGAGGGGGCGCGTGCCCCCTCGTTCGGGTCTTCCGGCTCGATGCCGGGAGACCCGAGCTTCGCGAATAGTGAGTGCCGGCCGGACTGGTGATGTCCGGCCGGCGCTGTGCTGTTGGCGTTAGGCGGCTACCTGGACGGGGCTGCTGTCGAGCTGGCGGCAGTCCACACAGAGTCCGTCGCGGACCTGGCGGATGCTTCCGCAGTCACAGGGCGGCGGTAGTTCGTGCTGGGCGGAACGCGCGGGCGCTGCGATGGCGGCGGCGTTGGCGGTCACCCATTCGGTGATGGTGGTGCGGGCGTGGCGGTCGCGAACTTGGTTCCACTCGCGGCGGAGGAGCGTGAGGGCGGCGGTCCGGTGGTAGTGCTCGGCTATGTAGGCGCAACGTGCGATCAACAGTTCGGCGGCATTGGTTGTCGGGGTGGTGATGCCGGGGCGGCCTCGGTCGTGGCATTCGAAGCAGAGTCCGTCGCGGCGTTCGTGGTCTGCGATCTCGGAGAGCTCTACGAAGCAGTGCAGGCAGGGCAGACCACGGAGCGCGGGCAGCGCTGCGCGGTCGTAGTCCAAGGCGTAAGCGATCGGGCGTTCGGTCGGATCGGGTTGGTCGTCGACTCCGCCGCGCTCCCGGATGTAGGTATCGGTGACGGCGTGGGCGCGTCCCTGGCGGCGTGCCGCGTCTGGGTCTCGGCGGCGTCGCGCGTCGGGGCGGATCTCGGTGCGGATGTCGCGGGGTGCCTGGTAGCGGGTGCGCGCGGTCCATCGTGGCTCGGGTATGGCGGGTGCGGGTGAACGGCGTTCGGGGTCGCCTTGTTGTGGCGCGCACGCCGCGATGATCGCGCGCGCGGCTGGGTCGCTGGCTTGCCAGAATCGGCGGAGTGTGAAGACTGCGCGCGGGCCGCGTGTTTCGAGGATGTTCGCGCAGGTGAGGACGGTGGCCCAGTGGTGGGGGCCAGAGTCGTGCATGATCGCCGACGCGTGCCGCTTCGCCTTCCTCATGTCACCTTCGCGCACCAGCACGCGTATCTGTGAGATCAATTCCGCGATATCAATAGGATTCGACATCCTATTTCTCCTTGAGGTGAGTTCGAATGCTTTCCGGGTCTTGGCGTTCCCGGTCGACATGTCAATTATAGCGGAGAAGTGCGGCCAGTGCAGGGTTTTGACTCAACCTTTGTCTCACCCTTAAACCTCATTTGAACTGGCCTTTCGCTCTTACGGGAGTAAGATGACCGAGCAAACCCGGGGGCTCGGAAATGGTGTCGATAAACATTCTTTCGGCCGCCCCCTCGCGCATTTATCGCCTTATGGCGGGGCGGTCGGGTCACGGGTCGAGCGCAGCGAGATCGCGCAGCGACGCCGTAGGCGCCCTTGACGCGGCCGCCCCGCCATAAGACGCTCCGAAGCGAGGGGGTACTGGTGAGTCGCCCTACTCGAGCCGCGGACCCGGGCGCCTCGCGTGCCGGGCACGGACGGGTCGGGCGCCGATAGACTTCGTGTTGTGGTGTGGGAATTGGGTGTAGTGAGCCCGAATGCCCCGCGCCGCTACGGTGTCGGCATGGTTCTTGGCGGAGCCGCTTTGGCGGTAAGTCTTCGGACTTCTGTGCCGACCCGGGTGGAGGGCGTGCCCGGCCGGGCACGCCCTCCACTCATCAGACGATGCGGTCGACGACCACCGCGGTTGCATTGTCGGTGCCCCCGTTGAGTTGAGCGAAGTCGGTGATCCGGGCGGCCAGTTCGCTTGGGTGCTGGTAGCGGTCCGCGGCAGTACTGATGGCGGCGGCGGGAAGTGCTCTGTGGAGACCGTCGCTGATCAGAAGCAAGCGAGGGTGTTCGCCCCACGTGCGAGTCATACCGGCCACACTCAACCCGGATCCGACGACAGTGGTGCACACGGTCTCGTCGTGGCGCGCGGCCACGTCGGCCGGGCCGTTGGCGTCGCGGACGATCTGGCCGAGGGTGTGGTCGGTGGTCAACTGGCGCAGGCCACCGTCACGGAGATAGGCGCGGCTGTCGCCGAACCAGGCAATGTCCCAGCCCCCGCCGTCGATGTCGGCCATCGCGACGGCGACGACCATCACGACGTCGCCGATCGGTTCCCAGGGGGCGATATCGCTCAACGCGACCTTGGCGCCGTGCAGCCCGGCGACGGCGGGGCCGCCGACGGCCGCGTCGGCCGCTGCCCGTGCGGCGATCCGCGCGGTCATTGCGATGTCGCGATTGTCGCCGAGGCCGTCGGCCAGGGCGAAGGCGGCGCGACCGGTGGTGTCGTCCACCGCCGTCGCCACGGCGTCGGTGTTCCACCGATGCAGGCCGGTGAGGCTCGCGGTGCCGATGCGGAACACCGGGAGCGTCGGCGGTCGGTCGCGATGTGCTTTGGCCGTGGCTCGTGCTTGTGCGCGGCTGGCCGCCGGCGCGAACCAGCCGCACACGCATGAGGCGAAGACGTGCAGTCCTGCGCTCACGCTCTGCGGAACCAGCCAACGCCAGTAGGCGTCGTCGTCGTCGACCGACACGGTCCTTGTGTTGTGCAGGAGCCCTTCGTTGTCTGGCCTGTGGTTGGACTGAGTCATCGCGGCGCACCCTGCCCGTCCGGCGTGATCGCCGCCAGGATCTCCTCGACCGTGGTGACAGGGGTGGCCATGCCCTCGCGCATCAGGCTGTGGCAACCGACAGAAACGACTGACGTGATCGGGCCGGGAACAGCGAGTGCGGGCTTGCCGAGTTGGGCCGCTGTGGCCGCGATCAGTTTGGATCCGCTGCGTATCCCGGCCTCAACGATGACGGTCGCCGCGCCCGACGCGGCGAGCAGGCGGCTGCGGACCAGGAAACGGTGTCGGGTGGGGTGAGAACGCGGCGGGTACTCGCTGACCACCGCGCCCCGCTCGGCGATGTTGCCCAGCAGTCGTTGGTGTCCTGCCGGGTACGGCACGTCGATTCCGCACGCGACGACCGCGATCGTGGTGCCCTCGGCGTTGAGGGCGCCGCGGTGCGCTGCGCCGTCGATGCCGAAGGACGCTCCGGACACGATGGTGTGACCGTGTTCGGCGAGGCTGTAGGCGAAGTCCGAGGCGACGTATTCGCCGTAGCCGGTGGCGGCGCGGGCGCCGGTGATTGTCACGGCGCGCTGAAGCACCTCGGCGAGGTTGGCGGGCCCGCGCACCCAGAGTGCGATCGGCGTTCCGGGGCATCGGAGGCTGGGGGCGCAGGTGGTGAGCGGACGTAGTTGTGCGTCTGGCCACTCGGCGTCTTCGGGGATGACCAGGCGTGCGCCGATCCCGGCCATGGCGGCGATGTCGTCGTCGCCGTTGACGCTGTGGCGGGCGCTTGTGATGTCGAGGACAGGTGTGGGGGCGTCGCGCGCGGCGATCCGCTGCGCGGCGACGACGGGTCCGTGGGTGTCGATGAAGGCGTTGAGCGCGGGCGCGGGTGGTTCGGCTACGCCCAGCAGGTACGCGCGCGCCGCGCGAATCGTGTCGAGGTGGTCGGTGGACATGTCGTTCATGGCTGTTCCTTTGGGTTTCGCGGCATGCACGACCGGCCGGACGGGTGTCGTCCGGCCAGTCGTGTCGATGTCTGAGTGGGTGGAACTCGGGATCAGAACGGGGGGTTGTCGCCGCCGGATCCCTCAGCGGGGCCGCTCCACGCGTCGTCGGCGGGCGGCTCGGCCGCGGTGGTGCGGGCGGCCTTCATCACCTTCGCGGTGGCGTAGCGCAGCGATGGTCCGACCTCGTCGACGTCGAGTTCGACGAGGGTGCGCTTCTCGCCCGCGTTGGTCTCGAACGAGCGCTGCTTGAGCTTTCCGCTGACGATGACGCGGGTGCCCTTGGTCAAGCTCTCGGCGACGTGTTCGGCGGGCTGCTGCCAGATGTTGCAGCGCAGAAACAAGGTCGCGCCGTCACGCCACTCCCCCGACTGCTTGTCGAAGGTGCGCGGGGTCGAGGCCACGGTGAAGCCGGTGACGGCCGCGCCGGATGGGGTGTATCGCAGTTCCGGGTCGGCGGTCAGGTTACCGATGATCGTGATGGGCGTTTCGCCAGCCATGACGTCTCCTAACGACGACAGCTCCTTGCCGCCACCCTCACCCGAGGTGGGTGCGGGATCGAGGTGCTGTCGATCTGCGGCTGGCCCATCGGGTGGGGGTGTCGGGGCACGGGGTGGGTCCCGGGGGCTTCGGAGCTTGCGGAGAAGGTCATGGGTGCCCCTTGCCCCGACACCCCCACCCGATTCGCTCGCTGCGGGTCGGCGGCTCCTTGGTCACGGAGCCATGCCACCATCCGCCTACTCCGACTTCCTGACGTCCTGCAGGTCGAACGCGGCGGCAACGTGCTCGGCGGTGGGCAGCGGCGCCGCGGCGAGGTCGGCCAGTGTCCAGGCGACAGAAAGGAAAGCGATCTAGCTGACCTTCTACGCCTCCGACCCCATACGGAGGACGCTGTGGACCGCCACGACCTGCCCGACAACGACTATGACAACCCCGACCGCCCGCCCCGCTGGATGATCGTGGCGTTCGTGACCCACGTCCCGCTCGCACTGATCGGCGCGTGGATGCTCCACGGCCGCGCGGGTGTCATCGGCCTGGCGTGCGTGATGGCCGCGACGTTCACCTTCACCGCCATCGCCGACCGGGCAGGAGTCGCCGCTGGCCGCCGCGCATTCCGCCACCTCTACGACGAGGAGCCGCCCCGGCCGTTCTCGCTGCTGCCAAATATTAGGTGCGGCGCTAGCTATTGCAGCTGTCGCCGTCGTGATCGTGCTGGTTGCCAACGAACCTGCGGCGTCGGCCCCGCCCGCCGCAGCCGCCCAGCAGACATGGACCGGCGCCTATGGCGAGTGGCCGCCGACGGACCCGATCCCGCACCCGGACGGCACGGTCGCGTACCGCTGGTACCGCATCAGCGACGCCACCATGGCGCGCATCGAGGACTGCATGGTCCGCAACCAGGCCAGCATCGGGCGTGACCGGGTGATGGAGTGGTGCGCGAGGCGCGGACCACTCCATCACCTACACGGTGACCATCGAGATCAGACCCGCCCGATGAGCGCGGCAGCGAACGGCGCGGTCGTGCTGGACAAGGTGCGGACGGCGTTGGCGGAGGCGGCGGAGTCGGGGGAGGCGCGTCCTGGCCGCCCGGCGCTGGTCCGGCTGACCGGCGCGACGGATCACCAGGTGCGTCGTGCGTTGGCGGAACTGCTACACCGCCCACCAGCGCTGGCGAGCCTGGCGACCACATCCCACCACCCCTGGTGACGCTGGCGAACTGGCTGTCGCCAGTGCCACACCAGCACCCGATGTGCCCGCGCCACCCAGGGTGGGGCAGCCGCGCCCATGGCCGCTGCTGGTGATCGGCCTGGCGGCGGCGGTCGCGGTCTGGTCAGGTTGGGTGGGCCTGGGTGAGATGGCTGGTTTCGGCGTGATCCGGCCGCTGCCGGGCATCTTGGATGGGCTGCGGATCAACGTGCGGTGGTGCTGCCGTTGTCGGTGGAGGCGTACGCGGCGTACGCGCTGCGGGTGTGGCTGGGCGGCACCTGGCGCAGTGCCCGCACGCTGGCGTTCGCCAGGTGGTCGGCGATCGCCAGCCTGGTGATCGGTGCTGGGCGCACAGGTCGCCTACCACCTCATGTCGGCGGCCGGGTACACGCGCGCGCCGTGGCCGGTGGTGATGTCGGTGGCGATCGTGCCGGTCGTGGTGTTGGGGCTGGCGTCGGCGCTGGCGAAGCTGGTCACCAACGACGCGGTCCATGACCACCACTGCCGTGGGAATACGGTTCGTCCGTGAACGCGGACGTGATCGTGACTGGCGCCTTTACCTTGGTCGCAGCGCTCGGCGGCGTGTGGCTGACACAGCGCCATGTGGCACGGGAGGCTGAGCGTGCCCGTGCCGAGGTTCGGCGCGGTGAGCTACGAAAGGTTGTCTCGGAGCTTCTTCTCGCCGGGCGCTCCAAGGTGAGCACTTTTCAGGTGCTGATACCGGGGTTTACGAAGTTCTCGCTAGCGGACTACGCCGAGTTTGTCGAAACCGACTCGGGCAAAGAATTGAAGCGCGTGAACGGCGAGCTAACACGGACACTCGCCCAGGCCAGCCTTCTTGTCGGCGACCCGCCGATCCTCGCGGCTATCAGAGATGTGCACCGACTTGACCTGGGGTTCGCCAGCAAAGCGATGGGACCAATCTGGGATAAGTCGAAAGACTTCGACGGCGTGCTCGAAGGACTTGAGTACGTGGCGAGCCTGGGAGCTGCGTTGCACAGTCTTGAACTCGCTGCCGCCCCGCTCCTCCGCGCCCCGGTGACGCCGCCAGAACAGTTGACGAGGCGCACGCTTCGAACGCTTCGCGCGCTACCCAGGCGGCTGTACCGCTGGTGGGCCAGCTTGAACAGCCTCATGCCGACGCCGTGTATCGAGGCGTCCTCGGTCGATGACAGTGGGATGCGGTAACACGCCACCGCAACGACACGATCGGAGAGCCATGACGAATCGATCGGAGCAATCCGGGCGCCCTAAAGCCTGGGTTAGACGGTTTGCTCTAGCCGCACCCAACGCCGCCTTCGCCGTAGGACTTGTTCTGTCGATTATCTCTCTACCACTGGCGAAGCTTGGACTAGATGGTTTTGGGACGTGGCGCGGCGTTGGCCTCCAGGCCGCAGCTATTGCTCTCTGCGGGATTGGATTCGACTTCGGCAACCATGGCCCAGGAAATTGGCGCGCGAATATCCTGACCGTGCCCGCTTTGCTCGTCGTTCCGTTCACCAGCTTGGTGATTCTAATTGAGCTGTTGTCCGCGATTTTCAATTAATACGACGCGACTCGGAGCAAAATGCTTCGTGAAGCGGCACCATGACGCTAGCCGCGCCAATGGGCAGCCAGCAACGCGCGCGCTTGGTCGCCCTCGGCAGCAACGGCCCACAGGCGGTCGGTGAGTTCCATGTAGGTCCCGACCTCGTCGGGGTCGGACACGTGCGACTCGCCGGTGATCGTCTCGACCATGACGAGGTGGTCGACGATCCAGTAGCCGTGCACCAGCGGGTAGGGCAGCCGCTGTCCGGCCGGGAGGACACCAACGCGCACGTTCGGGGTGCCGATCGCGGCGATCAACCGGTGCACCTGGGCTGCCATCACCTCGGGCGTGCCGAGCGGGTGCAGCAACGCCGATTCGGTCATCAGCAGTTCGATGCTGCGGCCGGGCTCGAACAGGATCTGCTGACGGCGCATCCGAGCGCGGACGCCCTCGGTGATGTCGTCGGCACCACCGTGCAGGGCGCGGGCGGCCAGTAGGACCGCCCGCGCATAGTCGGCTGTCTGCACCAGGCCGGGAACGACGCCAACATCGACGGCGCGGATCAGACGGGCGTTGGCCTCCCGGTCGAGCGCATCCTCCTGTATCGACTTGATCCCGGCTTTGAGCTGTTCGCGCCACGACTCGTACGCCTCGCGCACGGTGCCGAGCATCGCCCGCAGGCGGGCGGCGTCGGCGGCCGGGACGGCGAGCGCGGCAATCCACGCGTCGAGGTCGGCGTCACTGGCGGTCTGCCGCCAGTGTTCGAGCTTGGACAGCTTCGGCAGGAGCCAGCCGAGCCGGTCGGCGAGTTGGCCGCCGTTGAGCCCGGCGTCCTCGCGGACCTGGCGCATGCGCGCGCCGAACTCGATGCGCCTGTCCTGGTAGCTGGGCACCCGGTCCTCATCGTCGGCTCGCGTACTCCTCGAACGGGACCGCATCTGCCACGCCACGTCGCGGGTTTCGCGAAAACTCCGCACGGCCGATCCGGTGACGAGGTCGGCACCGTCGAACCGGCCGTGCTCGTCGATGCGCATCACCGCGGCTTGGGTGTCGTCGAACAGCCAGAAAGTCCTGGCGCGGCAACCACAGCTCGACGACCTGCGCGTCGGTGAGCACGCGGATCTGTTCACCTGCGGCGATGTTGTAGTCAGTGACGCCCAGCTCGAACCGCAAGTAGTCGGTCAGCGGGTCGGTGACCATCCGCACCCGCCGGTACGTCTTGCCCGCTGCGGTGTCGGCGCGGATGCGGTCGAGCCATGGCCGCATGTAGGTCAGGTCTGGGGCGTCACCTCGCAGAACGCGGCCATCGGCTCGTGCTCGTAAGGCTCGTCGTAGGCGGGTTGCGCCTCCCAGCGGAACGCGGTGTCGGTGAAGTCGTGCACGCGGGTGTCCGAGGCCCTACGACCTGCGAAAAAGCCGCCCACCCTGCCGCTTGATCTTGCCGATACCGAGATCGCGCCTGGCAGCGTCGATGAACTCTCGATGCGCGGCAGCTAGCGCTTCTCGCTTCTCGGGTGGGTAGGTCTCGGCGACCCTCCTGGGCACAGACTTGAAGCTGCGGCGGGGTGCCTCCACTTTGAACGCTTCGATCAGTTCGTTCACGACGGACGCATATTGGTCGAAGGGCCTCTGAGCGGCCTTGCCCATCATGTGCATCTGAACTTGAGCCGCGAAGACGCGCTTGCCCGATTCGGTGAGGTCGTCGAGGGTTTTGACCCGGCCGACCATGGCGATGGCGGACAGCGCTTCCGCGTACGCGTCGCGCTGCCATTGGAGCAGCTTGTCGCCGCGGGTTCGGAGTGCGTTGATCAAGGTGACTGCGATGGTCACGGAGCCGCCTACACCTGCGCCGATTAGGCCAGCGAGCGCCGCGTCCATCGTGTACCTGCCTTGTCCTGCGTCACCACCGGGTCATGGTGCGTGGCTGGGGATCGTATCGGGCCGGGTCGCCGACATGCCGGTTACACGGCCCGCAGGCCGCGACCAAGTGTCGCGGGTCGTCGCCGGTCACCGCGCGGCCGAGGACGTGGTGAAACTCTGTCACCCAGCCCGCACACACATCCTTGATCCGCAGCGTGCAGCGGCCAGCGTTCGTGGCGGCGTTGTCGGCGAGCACCGAGGCGCGCACCCGACGCCATTGACGGGTGCTGCCACGCGCCCACGACCTGCTCGCGGCCCCAGTGTGCCCTCTCCGCTACAACACGCGGGTCACGGCGGGGAAGTACCCGCCTCCCGTACCGTCTCCCCTGCGGCGCAATGGGGGACACTCCACACGTCCAGCCTCGCGCAGGTCCACGATGATCATTTCGGCCTGACTCGTCGGGATCTCCAACGCCTTGCCGAGTTCTTCGGCTTCGACAGGCTGGTGCGGACGGTTACGGAGGCGCGCGCGCAAGTACTCGCACGCGGTTTCAAGGGTCGCAAACATGTGTTCGATGCTGGCGCACGGAGGCGGACGTGGCCAACTCGTAGTGCACAAGTCGGGCACCCGCGTGCCGAGCCGCGCACACCTCGTGCCCCTACCATCCGGGCATGAACCCCGACGAGATGATCGAACGGCTCGAACGCCGTCTCGACGAGCACAGCGCATCGGCGCAACTCAGCAGGCGGAGCACCGACGCAATCGGATTTGACCCTGTCGCCGTCGCCGACGAGATCGACAAGGACGTCGCCCACACGCGGTGGATCATCCAGCTATACCGCGAGGGCAAGATCACCGTCGAGCGAGTAGAGGGCTACGCGCGGACCTACCGCGTCATGCCCGACCCGGTCGACTAGCGGCCTGGCCGGGCTTCACGACCCGGTGACGATCTGGATGACTCCGGTCCCCACCGAGGCCACGATGGCGACGATCGCAACCCACATGTTGATCTTCGCCAGGCGACGGGCAGCCGCGGCCTCTTCGAGCGCCGCCTCCGTCGCGCGCCGGAACGAGCGCCGGGTCATCTCGTCGAGCCAGAATCCTGTGCCGATCACCGTGTGCGTGGTCTGCTCGTTGTACCTGGCGATCACCTCCTCGTCGGTCATCCGGTTAAGGCCGTCGTAATGAGGGACGTTCACGCCTTCATCCACCCCTTCCAGGTGTGCGGTTACAGACTGGGCCTACCAACTCTGTAACCGAGTTTCTGAGTGTATCGCCAGGTCAGCGCGCTCCATAGTGGACGGTTACGCGGTTACGGACTTTCCCAAAGAAGTTCTCTTAGGCGAGGAGGATGTCGATCACGCCCCCTACTCCCTTATAGAGAACTCTTCGAGGAAAGTCCGTAACTCCGTAACTTGATCATGAAACACCCTGGTCTGACCTGGGCAAACGCGCGGATACCAGCCTCGTCGAGTCCGTAACCGCGATCGCGGACGTCGCGGACGTCGCGGACGTCGCGGACGTCGCGGACGTCGCGGTGAGCGTATGCCTGGCCGATGCTGGCGAGACGGTGCTGCAGGAATCCCTCCAGGTAGCCGGTTGTCAGCTCCGACGGCTCGCCAGGCGCGGGCTGCTGGGTGCTGGGTGCTGGGTGCTGGGTGCTGGGTGCTGGGTGCTGGGTGCTGGGTGCTGGGTGCTGGGTGCTGGGTGCTGGGTGCTCAAGAATCGGACGAACCACGCCGTGCTGCCCCACAGCCCTTTCGCCGACGTCGATGTGCGCAACGTGCCGCACGGGCCGGTCCGCTCGGCCAACGCCGCGGCAAGTGGCTGATGCCAGCCGGGAAGCGGCAGCCGATCCACCGGGAGCACTCGGACGCGGCCGTCCTCGCCGTGGACCTGAACAGTCAGCGTGGTCGAGGTGATCATGACCGGCGGGGGCGCCTCGTAGGTTCCCGAGGGCAGCGCCGCCGCCCGGCCCGTGCCGGTGCTTCCCCGACCGCGGCGGCTCACGCCGCGTCCTCGTCGATGACCGCCTCGTCCGGGACGAAGTCCGAAGCGAACTCGCTCGGGTCGTCCCAGCCGTCAGGGACCAGGGCCATCCTGGTCTCCATCTCCAGTTCTTCCAACGCGTGCAAGTAGATCTGCGTCGTCACCACCGACGCATGGCCCAGGCGCCGGCGGACCCAGTCCAGTGGATCGCCGAACACACGAACGTAGGACTCTCGCTGCTCCGGGTTCAGTGCGCCCAGGGCGGCGATTTGGCCGCGCTGCATCTGCTCAAAGGTGATCACCGCGAAGGTTTGGCGCAGCATGTGCGCATGGGCGTGCAACCTCACCCCGCGGGCGCGGCAGCGGCGGTTGGCCGTGCTGAACATCTCCTGCCAGGTTGATCTCGACAGCGGAGAGTCGAACTCTGACAGCCAGAACATCGCTGGTTCGAGCCCGTCCGGCCCGTCCATCAGCACCTAGCGCCGCTCATGGGAGTCTAGGTGCGCCACCTTGGGTCCGGTGACCGCCTGCGGTCCGGACCACGGGGCGTGCCGGGTCCTCCACCACCAGTGGCTGCCGCCACTTTCGGTATCGGCCATCTTCACGTGCTTGGGCGATCACCTCGGCCCGATCGAACTCGACGTAGTCCGCCAGGTCTCTGACGACCGACGACGGCGCGTAAATCCGCCGCTGCGAGCCGCCCTTCGCGATCGCGGCTGGCAACCAGAACCGGTGGTAGCCGCCGCGCGCGCGATCGAGCGGGACGTCGAGCATCGTCAACGCGGCCTGCCCGGCCAAGCGCATTCCGGCGCGGACCATCAAGTCGCAGAAGACACTGTTGCGAGCAGCCCACCGGCCCTTGAACGCCGGGTCGTGCAGCCCGTCCGCGGTGTAGCCGCGCACTCCGATATCCCGCCAGCGACGGTAAGCCTTGGGCGGGAACCACTCGATCTTGTTCCGGCTGGCGCCGTGGCTGTAGGTCGCCGCCGTCTCACCGGCTCCGCTGGCGCGACCACCCCGGCCGCTGCCCACCGGAACCGAACGGCTCTCCCGCTGCGGAATCGGGTTGATCCGGACGTTCCGGGCGCGCACCTGCCACTTGTAGAAGGTGTTGAGCGCCGCAACCTCCCGATCCCAGGTTGCGTCGTTGACCCGTGGACCACGAATGTCCCGGCGCCGCCAAATCAGGTAGGCGACGTGATCGTCCTCAATGGCGTCACGCCACGACTTGTCTCCCCGCGCCCGCCACAGGAAGTTCAAGAACGCCTTCACATCGCTGGCGTAACCCGCCTGTGTCCTCCACGCACTCCCGACCATCACCGCCGACGTGAAGAACGCGTTCAACTCAACATCGTACTCGAATCGAGGCGAGATCAAGTATGGCGTGCGGACCGGAACATCCTCATCCGCCAGCCACTCCGACCAACCGCCCGGCAACTGGCCGACGAACGCCAGCGGCTCAGCAGGCTCCACCAACTCAGCCTGCAAGTACCGAAGACGCCACCCAGACTCGACCGCCGCGGCAACGTAGCCGCACTGACATGCGCCCCCACGGAACACGACTCACCTGGGACCTGACAAACCACCCGATGCGGTTACTGACCGCCCGCTCACAACGTCCAGTCGTCCCCGACTGGACATCAAAAAGCGCCACACCCGTCCCGGGCGTGGCGCGCTCCACAAAGGCAGTTCGGCACGAATTCTATGCTATGTCTCTGTCATCGATCGCCTCGCTTCCGCTGGCGACCGACCATGAACCCAACCGCAGCACTGATCACTGGCGCCAGCAGCGCACAGAGTTTGCCCACAACATCAATAAACGAGACTGCTGACGCGCCCAAGATCGCGAGCACGAATACGCCAGCCAGACTGAGCATGATCAGTAAAGCCACGATGCCACCCAACGCCCACAGTAGCCGAAAACGATGAAGGTCCTCAGGACCAATCATCGAATACCGGTACTTTGCAGGCAGATAAATCCCTTGCGCCTCCGGGTGTTCATCGACCCCGTCCTCGGGTCCACCCATGCTGGAGACGTTCAGGCCACCCCGGGTCGTGATTTCCCGTGGACGAGACGGGGAACCACTAACCGATCCGGGGCGGAGTTTGCCGGATTGCTTACCCATGACTCACTCCAGTTCCGACCCGTCAGTAGAACACGAGTCTTTCGGTTTCCTTAGTCGACGGATCACGCAGCAAGATCGCCTGACCCGCCTTATGCGCGTCCGAAATGAACTTCAGCGCTGAGATGGCACGACGCAACACCTCGGTCTGCGTCAAGTTGTCCCGCTCGGCCATCTCTCGGAGTGCCTCAAGAACCTCCACCGGGAGGTTCACGGAGATCTTTTGGTAGGTCATCGACCTCTCCATCGAGCGGCCTGGCACGCGTGCCAGGCCGGGGGTCCGGACTGCCTCTGTGGAGTTTTCAACGTGCGGTATGTCTCTGGTATGGCACGAGGATAGGTAGGCGGGTGGTAACCGTCAAGTATGAAGAGGGGAAGCTGGGTGGATGCGAGAACTCCCGGCAGATGAAGTCGGCTATAGCTACGGTCAGTGACCATTTGTACACAAGCCAGCACCAACTGGAATCTCGCTGGGAACCGCACGGTCATGTCACGGCGGGTCAGACGGATCTCACCCTGGTAGAGAGCGGCCCGCACGGCCTCCAGGCGGTTGGTCGCGAACTCGCAGACGTTGTCGAGGAACAGGATTCCGTGGTGCGCCGCACTGATCGCTCCTGGCCTGGCCAGTCCGGCGCCGCCACCCACAAGAGCGGGTACGGATATCGTGTGGTGGGGCGCGCTGAACGGCGGGACCGTGGCCAGTGCCGGGTTGTCGGTAAGACTCCGGGCCGCGGAGTGGATCGCCGCGCTTTCCAAGGCCTGTTCGACTGTGAGCGGCGGGAGGATCCCCGCGAGGCTCTTCGCGAGCGTCGTCTTGCCTGATCCGACGGGACCGACGAGGAGAACATGATGGCCGCCCGCAGCGGCCACCTCCAGCGCTCGTCGGGCCTCTGCTTGCCCCACGACGTTGGCAAGATCCGGTGGATCTGCCGGACCGTTCCTCGTGGCGATGTCGGGAACGGCGAGGACATCACCGTCACCGCGGAGCCAGCCGAGGACCTCGTTGAGGCTCGTCGCTCCGCGCACTTCCAGGTCCGGAACCAGTGCCGCCTCGCCGAGCGCGTCGGTTGGGACGACCGCGCGTCGAAGTCCGCTGCGCCGGACCGCGAGGAGGCGCGGGAGGACGCCCCTGACAGACCGGAGCTTGCCGTCGAAGGCCAGTTCGCCGATCAGGGCAGCTTCGGCGACACGGTGAGGCGGTACTTCGCCGTCGGCGACGAGGACGGCGACCGCCAGCGCGAGGTCGAACGCGGGGTCCGCGGTCGTTGCCGCGGACGAGACCTCAAGGACGACCGTGGTATCGGGCCAGCGGACACGACTGTTGCGCACGGCGGCTCGGATGCGGTCTTTGGTTTCCTGTGGCACGGCTGCGGAGTTGCCGACCGTCGTTGTGGTTGGTGGCCCGTCGGAGATGGCGGCGGCGACCGGGACGGGGACACTGTCCACGCCGATCAGGCCCGCGGACCAGGCGGCTGCGATGGGCATGGCGAAGCTCCTTTGGTTAGTGGTGGAATGGCAGCCCGCGAATGCGGGCGAACGAGGATTCAGGCGTCGAAACGGCGCGGGGACTTCGCCCCGTTGCGTAGGCCGTCGGCGATGGTGCGTTCGGCTTCCGGTGTGGGGAAGTCGGTGAGCTGGGCTGCCGCGTCACGCAGACCGTGATGGACAGCGGCGTACGTGTACTCGCCGCCCGCGACGAGGCGGCCCAGCGTGTATGCCGCGCGCACCAGGACGTGGTGGCGGCGGCCGTGCTCGGCTCGGGCGACGGTGTCGAGGACGGTGTTCAGGTAGGCCTGTCTGCTCTGCTCGGTCACCGGCTGGGTCCGAACGGCCGAAGTCGGGATCACCGGCGATTTCATGAGGGGTACCAGCCACTGCGGCAGCGGCGCGATCGGCAGGTCTCGCACGACGCGGTACCTGCCCGCCGCAGTGATCGAGCCCGCGGCGACGATGTAGCCGCCCGCGCCGCGCGTGTCGATCCGCCACCCGAGCCGCGCGACCGTGTTGCGCAGCTCGGGTTCGGCGGGCGCACGGAAGTACAGGTGCTCTCCCGCCGAGGGGGTGCCGATGGCCAGGGTGTCGCCGGGGTACGACTCGCCAGCTTCCTCGGCCAGTCTTGCGAGAACGTCACGGCCATGCGCCGTGCCGGTCCACAGGTCGGGCGTCGCTTGGCCGTGTGCGTCGTCGAGGTCGAGTACGTGGAGTCCGGACGGCCCGGTGGCGATTCCGATGTTCATCGGAGCGCGCGCCCACCATGCCCTGATCCGCTCGGGTTCCCTGGTGGCGCGTTCTTCCCACCCGAGGTGTCCGTCCACACAGGATCCCGTGCGTGGACAACCGGCTTCTCCGTGCAGGGCGGGGATCTTGCTGCGTGGGCGCAGGGGGATCACGAAGTGGCCGTCGTTGGCGGCCGCGAGCGCGAGGCCCATCAATCGAGGTGGCCCCACTTTGCCGTGCGCTGTGGACTGCGTGTCACGCTCCATGCGTCATCTCCCCAGGTGATCGAGCGTACGCCGACATCGGTCACGTTCGGGCGCGGCGAAGGATCGCCCGCATCTCTCGCGGCGAGATCCCGTACTGGAAGGCTGCTCCCAGCAGCGGTGCCAGTGTGTCGTCTGGGTCGGAGGTCACCGCGATCTCCTGGGCGATCTGCGTGAGCGCACCTTCCCCGGCCAGGTATGTGCCGATGGCCAGCAGACAGGCCGGGAAGGACCGCTCGGGCGCGGGAAGCGCCCGAACGAGTCGCGCCCATGCGTCGTTCGTTGACCTGTCTCGCGGAATGTCGTCGCTGACGAGGCACCACCCGCGAACGTCAGGATCGTCGAGGGCGCGGGCGACGCGCGCCAATGTGTCGTCGTCGAGGTCGGTGCCGTCGTTGGTCGCCGCGATCACGCCTTTGATCAGATCGTGACCGGCTTCGGTGGCGATGTCAGGCTGGTCGCGTAGCTGGGTGATGAGTTCGGCGCGGCGACGCAGAGCTTCGGCGGGGTCGGGTGCCAGGCTGGCGGCCATGTCGGCCCTGGAGGAGAACTTGGGGATGCCTTCGTAGGCCGCGTGGACCGCGACGAGGGTGGTGTCGGGGTCGGGGACCACACCACGGTGGTCGGTGGTGTAGCTGACCCACCGGGCGCCTGCCCTGACGTCGGGCGACCACACTGCCTCGTGGATGGTGACCCTGAGGTCTTTCAGCCTGCGAGTCAGCGACTCGACCAGGCCCCGGTGTGGAAGGTCGCGGTCAGGCTGGCCGCCGATGACCATGACGAACATGTCGTGCCCGTGTTGGGCGGCGACCGATGCCATCTGCGCGGCGAGCGACTCGCAGTGCTCGGGCGCGGGTAGGTCCACTCGGATGCAGGGTCCGTCAACGACATAGACAAGCAGGGAGTCGACTGGCGGGTATCCGAGGAAGGTCGTCATGGCGGCGATCAGCTCGCCGAGCGGGATGGTCGGTGTGGTGAACTGCGCGGTGTCGTCACTGGAATCAGGCATGTCGCGTCCTTTATGGAGGTTGGGCGGTGGATGTGGTCGTTCTCGCCGCTCAGATCGCGGCGAGGACTGGGGTGGACGCGAGAACGGCGTCCAAGGTGGCGAGGGTGCCGCTGTCGAGGGTCTCGGCCCAGTTGGTGACGGTGCGGGTGAGGTTGCGTTCGGCGCGGGAGACGCCGCGGACGGTGCGGTAGTGGTGTTCGAAGGTGTTGACCGCCTGCAGCACGCCCCACGCTGTGCCGCGCCACGGCGACACCCGCTCGTCGTGGTCCCAAAGGCGGCGCAGCTCAGCGCGGTGCGTGGCCACCAAGGTCCGCGAGCGCTTGCTGTCCGACTTGTCCGGGGCATGGGCGCGGACGAACTCTCGCCATGCGGTGTCGTTGACCTCGACTCGGCACAGTTCGGCGATCTGGGTGGCGTAGTCGTCGGCGAGGACCTGGACCATGTCGAGGGCCTGGCGGGCGGTGAGGACTTCGAACTTGGCGTTCTTGGAGTGCTTGACCTTGATCACCTGGCCCGCACCGCGCAGCGCGGCGCCTAGGGTGTTGTCGCACACGACATTGGTGATGCTGCGCTTGTAGGTGGTGGAGAGGCTGCCGTCGTGGCTGGTGCAGGCGATGAGGTGCGGGCGGAACACCACACCTTCCGGTGTGCGGACGCTGTCGGGGACCTCGACGGACACCCATGCCTGGGCGCGGTTCTTCAGCAGTCCGGCGGACCCGGCACGCAGGCCACCGTCCAGGACCGCGTCGACCTTCTCCAGCAACCATTCCTGGTACTGGTGAATCGCGTAGCGGTCGGTGTGGATACCCAGGTCGTCACCGGTGTCGCTGGCGACCACCGCTTTGCGGGTGGGCGCGGCGCACAACCCGTGTTCGGCGGTGTGGATCAGCACGCGGCCTGGGATAGCGTCCCAGTTGAACAGTCGGCGTTGGATGTCGGCGATCGGGATCGGGCCCGGATAGTGATTCGGTTCGGCGCCTTGGGCTGAGGCCCGGTAGTGCCACGCGCGGCCGCGCGCTTCGGTGAAGCCGATGAGGACGTTGCGGTTGAGCCACGTGGCTGTTTCGGTCGACATGTCGTTGCCTTTCTCCTCGTGCGTAGAACGGCCCGGCCCTGGTGAGTTACCGGGCCGGGCCGTGTGGGTACTCGCGGTGGTGCTGTTGTCAGTTGTTCTCGGTGATCGTGATGAGGTGGACGTGGAGACCGGCTTCAGTAAGTTCGGCCAAGACCCGCTCGATGTGCGCGTTCTGGGCGGCGTGGACGCGGGCCTCAAGCCATCGGAAGAAGCGCTCGGGCAGCGGCGCGGGCACGCCGTCATCGCCGAGGGGGCCGGTGACGACGCAGTGGCCTCGGATCTGCGGCGCCCAGCCGTGTGCGCGCAGCGTCTTGATCCGCGACTGGGCCGCGTCGCTGACCGCGAGGTCGCCGGTGAGCGCGGCCTCGATCAACTCCTCGATCAGGATCATCGCGGGACCGTTGATCGGCGCCTGGCTGTCGGCCACCGCGCCGACCCAGAACTCGAGGATGCCGAGTTCGGTGTCGACGGTGCTCGGGGCGGTACCGCCGAGCAGTTCGGTAATGGTGACGAGCGGGTCTGGGCCGAGGATGGCTATCAGGCCCTGTTCGTGCGAGATCGTCAACGCGAACGGCGGGTCGACGGGCTGGGCGGACTGGGGATGGACAGTGTGGTGCACTTCGTGTTCCTTTCGGTGGAGGTTCAGGCGACGTCGTTGTGCGCGCGGGCGGCGAGGAGATGGCTGGCGGCACTACGCCGGGTCTCGCGGACAGGCCGGGAACTGTCTGCTTCGGCCGTGTGGCCAAAGCACAGACGACTCCACTGTGGACAGATGGGCGAGATGCCCGCGGCACGGACTACGTCGCCGTGACGACCGCTTGTCGAGTGGATCTGTTCGGTGTCCGCCTGTCCGGCTGGGGCGCACTTCGTCGGGATCGGCGCCGGGGGTGGTGTCAACCCCTAGCGGAGCGGGGTTGACACCACCCCCGGGGTCGATCACGGTGCGCCGCCCCAGCCGGACAGGCGGACACCGTGCCGATCAACCCACCGCACGCCTGTAACACATGGTTACCTCGAACGGGTCTACTTTTCGCGATTCACGCGTTTCCGCAGTTCAAACACCCGCTATCATTGACTCTGAGTAGCGACCGTGGCGAGAATGGGTTGATCGCGCCGACTGGGGAGTCGGCTGTCCGGGAGGGGGCTCGGGATGAGGGTGCGGGTAGTGGAAGGTGCTGGGCGCCGGCGACTCACGGAGGCGGGACGGCCCCGCACTGGGCTACGCTCACGGCCGTGACCTGCGCGAATGATCAGCGATGACGGGCCATTGAGCACTGTCCACCCTGGATCGCCGGGCGACCTGACGACATTCGTCGGCCGGGCGGATCTGCTCGCCGAGGCGACCGAGCTGCTTCTCGGGCCGGGCAGGCGGTTGGTGACCCTGGTTGGCACCGGCGGGGTGGGCAAGACGCGGTTGGCCAGAGAGCTGGCGGCGCGGGTCGTCGACACGTTCGCCCACGGCGCGGTCCTGGTGGACCTGACCGATGTCCGCGCCGCGGACGACCGGGTCGACGCCGCGGTTATCGAGGCGGTGGGCTTGTTGGACAACGCGACGTCCCCGGCTCGGGCTCGGTTGATCGAGCACCTGCGCGACAGGTCGGTGCTGCTGGTCCTGGACAACTGCGAGCAACTGGTGAGTCTGGACGGTGAGGGCGAGTTGCCGCGGTTGGTCAGCACCCTGCTCGCCACGGCGCCGGGGGTGCGGATCCTGGCGACGAGCCGGGTCGCGCTGGGGGTTTCGGGAGAGCGCCGTGTGCGGATTCCGCCGATGTGGGTGTCGGCCGGTGGGGACCCGGATGGGGCGGTCACCGAGGCGCTGGCCCTGTTGCTGGACCGGGCCGACGCCTACGACGTGACGATCGCGCAGTCGGACTATCCGCTGGCCAACGAGCTGTGTCGGATGTTGGACGGACTCCCGCTGGCCATCGAACTGGCCGCGGGCAGGCTCGATGTGCTGACCCTGGACGAGATCGTCGACCGTTGCGAGGACTCGATGCGGCTGCTGGTGCGCTCCGGCCGCGCCGAGCAGCGACACCACCAGACCTTGCACGCGACGCTGCGCTGGTCCTTCGACCTGCTCCTCGAGTCCGATCAGCGCATGTGGGTCATGATGTCGGTGTTCGACGGCGGGTTCGACCTGGCCGCGGCCGAGGGCGTGTGCGCCGCTCACGGCGTCGACTCGGGCGAGGTTCTCGACCTGCTGACCCGGCTGGTCCACGCCTCCTTGTTGACCACCCAGGCGCGGCGGGGCCGCACCTACTATCGGATGCTCGAGGTCGTCCGCCGGTTCGGCCATGAGATCGCCGATCCCGACGAGCTCAACCGGATCCGCGACTCGCACGCCGCCTATTACGGCAGGCTGGTCGACCGTGCGGCGCGCGAGTGGTACGGGCCGGACGAGTCCGAGTGGATCGACCGGCTGCGGCGGAACCTCCACAACATCCGCGCCGCGGTCGACCATCTCGTCGGTCAGGGCGATTGGATGGCCGCGTTGTCGATCGCGTGCGATGTGACCCGGACGCGAACCCACATCTGCGTGGGCCAGATCAACGAGGCGCGTCGCCTGCTGCGGGCCGGTCTGAACGCCCACCCTGAGGAGCCGTCGGAGCTCGAGGTCACCGCGGTGTCGATGTTGGCGTATCTGGCGATGCTGCAGGGCAGCCGCGAGGAGGCCGACCCGCTGCTGGACCGTGCCGAGCGGGTCGCGACCGCGATCGGCGCGCACGCGAGCCCGGCGCTGTTGTTCGCCCGCGGCATGCGCGACTGGCTGGTCGGACAGTCCAACGAAGAAGCGGCGAAAGCCCTGACCACGCTGACCGCCGCGATCGACACCCTCGGCGACACCGAGCCGAGCGAGCGGATGGCGATGCTGATCGTGCTGGCCATCGCCGCCAGCGTCGACGGCACCGAGCCAGCCGCGCGCGAGACAGCCGAGGCATTCTGGGCCGAGGTCGCCGAGTCTGGTGTGGACAGCGTGGTTTCGTGGGCCTTGTTCGCCAAGTCGATTGTCGCGTTGCGGTTCGGCACGCTCGCGCAAGCGCTTGATCTTGTCCAGCGGTGCCTGCGTCTCCAATACCCGAGCGAGGACACGTGGGGCCCAGCGTGGTGCCTGTGGCTGCGCGCGGTGATCGCCGCGCGGATGGCAGACCACGTCGTCTCGGCGCGCCTGTTCGGAGCCGCGCACGCCCGTCACCGTGCGACCGACGTCTCGATGAGTGGCCTGAAACCCTGGTGGCGGCTCCAAGTCGACGCCGAACGCAACGTCCGCCGCGCGCTCGGTGAGGACTATGACGTCGAAGTGGCGGTCGGCGCCGCACTCCCCTACGACGAAGCGATGGTGCTCGCCCTGGCCGTGCCGACCGAGAACGGCGACGGCGCCGGCGCCGGAGCCCACGGGCTCACCCAGCGCCAGCTGCAGATCGCGCGGCTCGTGGCCGACGGCCTGACGAACAAGGAGATCGCCGCCAAGCTCACGCTCAGCACCCGCACGGTCGAGAACCACGTGCTGCGGACCATCGGCAGGCTGGGCCTGGACGGGAAAGGTAAACCTGGGCTGGCGGCCTGGTACGCCGAGAACATCCACGCAGGGTCACCCGCGGCTACGCCGACAGGTTCGCTGGCACCCAGATCGGGTTGATCGCCGCGCGGGGGCGAAGCCGTGTCGGAGGATCCGCCAGTGATCGAAATGGGCGTCGTGGAGAAGTATGCGGCACACTATCTGCGGTAACACTGGGAGGCGGTTCGAGTGGGCGCGGTGCGGGCGCTGCCATCGGCGGCGAGTGTGCGGTTGACTGACACGGTGGCCGCGTTCCTGGACACGATCACGGTGGCCAACACCCGCGGGTACGTGATCGGGTTGGACCGGATGGTGCGCGACTTCGGTGCGGACTTGAATGTGCGGCTGCTGGATCCGGCCCGCGCCGAGACCGCACCGGACCCAGCAGAAGTCGACATGCCCGAAGACCCGCACGAGGCGGAGCTGCGGCACAACGCCGCGCGGCTGCTCACGGGCGCCTGGGTGGCCGGTCAGCTCACGGCGATCCCCCCGCGTGCCTGGCCCGAGGATTTCCCCCGGCATCGCCTGGCGGTCGCCGCCCGCGCCCAGATCCAGGGCGAGATCGACGAGAACCTCGACCAGCCCGGCGAGTGCCAGGGCGCCGAGGGCGGCTCCCGGTGAGCCGCGCGCGCACCCGTTCAGGTGGGTTCGTCGAGCAAGTCCGGCTCGATCCGCACGCGGACACCGGCAGCTACCCGTTCACGCTGCCGATCGTGCGCCACCTCGACCGGGTCGGCGGGCTGGAGCTGGACCCCGGGGTGACGTTCCTGGTCGGCGACAACGGCACCGGCAAATCCACCCTGGTCGAGGCGATCGCCGTGGCCGCGGGGTTCAACCCGGAGGGCGGATCCCAGTCGTTCCGGTTCGCCACCCGCGCCACCGAATCGTCGCTGGGCGATCACCTGATCCTGCGGTGGGGCACCCGCAAACCGCGCACCGGATTCTTCCTGCGCGCCGAGTCCTACTACAACGTAGCCAGCGAGATCGAGCGGCTGGACCGCGAGCCGGGCCCGTCGCTGCTGCCGGCATACGGCGGGGTGTCCCCGCACGAACGCTCCCACGGCGAGTCCTTTTTGGACTTGGTGACGCACCGGTTCGGCCCCAACGGGTTGTATCTGCTCGACGAGCCGGAGGCGGCGCTGTCGGTGAAGGGATGCCTGGCGTTGGTGGCGCGGATGGCGGAGTTGATCGGGCAGGGCTGTCAGTTCGTGGTGGCCACGCACTCGCCGATCCTGCTCGCGGTTCCAAGGGCGCGGATCCTGCAGGTCGACGGCGACGGGGAGATCGAACAGGTAGCCTTCGACGAGGCGGATCCGGTCACCCTGACCCGTGGGTTCCTGGATTCGCCGCAGCGGTTCCTGCGTCATCTGCTGGCCGATGAGTAGGCCGGGCGCGTGACCGGATCCTGGTGGTGGGATCTGGTGATCGGCGTGGCGGTGGCGTTGCTGGCGGCCGTGATCCCCGACTTCATCCCAATCGTGGGCTACGCCGACGACGCTGTCATCGTCACCGCCGTGCTGCGCGGGAGGTCCGCCCCGCGGGGCTCGACGCGGTGCGCAGGCACTGGCCCGGAACCGACGACGGGTTCGCCGCGCTGGCCAGGCTCACCGGGCTCACGCCGAGGTGAGGCGGGCCAGGACCTGTTCGGCGTTGCGGTGCAACGGAATCGCCATTCCCGGATAGTCGCCCTGGTCGACACGCATCAGCATCCGGGTGGTGGCGTACAGCTGGGCGAGCAGCCCGTCGCGGGTGTCCAGCAACAGGCCGAGTTCGGCGCGGACGGCGGCCGCGGCGGCGGGGACGAGCAGGGTGTGCACGTACAGGCAGGCCGCGTCGTAGCCGGCTGGGGCCGTGCCCCAGCCCTCCCAGTCGAGCAGGGCGCACTCCGGTTGCAGCAGGTTGGCCCAGTGCAGGTCCCCGTGGGCCGCGGTCCAGGTGTTGACGGTGGTGTCGCCTGCACGGTCGCCGAAGAACATCTCCACCCGTCTGCTCAGGTCGTCCTGGCCGAGGGCGATCCGGGTGGTGGCGGTCGCGGCGACTGCCGCGAGCGAGGACCACAACGCTTCCCACCAGGCTGGGGCCACGGCCAGCGGCTCGCGGAGCTCGGGGGTGGGTGAGCAACGGGCGCCAGGCATCAGGGTCATCAGTTCGGCGCGCACCGCCCAGTCCCCGTCGGTGAGGTCCCAGTGCCGCAGCACCCACGGCTTGGCTACCCCGGTTACGTCGTTGGCGTCGGCGTTGCCGGTCCAGAACGCTCCGCCCGCCCAGCCGTGTTGCTCGATGACCAGCCGCAGCCACCGCGGTCCGGCCGCTGTGGCGACCCGGGCCCCGGCGGACCGGTCGCGCCAGCCGAATACCAACGCCCCGTCGAGCGTGGCGTCGGCGGTGGCCGCGGCCTTGGCGTAGACGTCAGCCAGCCACGCCCGGTGCGCCGCGTCCGCCGCGGACAGCTCGTTCTCGCCGGTCATAAAGCCCAGGCTAATGCCGCCGGTGATCAGTAGCGGGGCCAGCAGGAGTTGGGTTTGCACCTGACCGGGTCACAGGTCGGGCTGCACCGCGGTGAGCAGGTCGGTTGACAGTGCGGGTTGCAGGACGGTGTGCAGTCGGGGTTGCACGGCTGGTTCTTCGGCGCGCAGTCCGGCTTGCACGCGCTCGGTGCCCGCCCGGCGAACGCGGCGGCCAGCTCGGCGCGCACCGCGTCGGCGGCTGGGCTGTCCAGGATCTCGGTGAGCTCGTGTTCGAGGACATTGCCGACTGGCAGCCAGCGGGAGAACACGCACGGCCACACCGCCCCGTCCGGGGAGATCGCGGCGACGCCGTCGCCGCAGTTGCCGCACAGCTGGTCGGTGCTTGGCGCCTGGTCGCGGACACCGCGACCGACCTGGCGCAGCCGGTCATAGCCGACCGCCGGGACACCGAGATCCACCAACTCGGTCTGGGCCTGCGTGGCGCGTTGGTCGCCGCCCATGTCGATCACTCCCGCCCGGAGCGGGATGCCCCGGCGCAGCGCCGCTGCGATGTTGGCTCGGGTGCGGGCGTGGCTGGGCCGCCGGGTGACCTGCGCGTGCTGGTCGGGGTCGTCGGAGTAGTAGCTGGTGGCCAGCGACACCCCGGGCCGGGTGAACATCTCCCACAGCGGGGCAGTGACGTGGACGAGGTTGGTGAACACCTCCACCTCCAGCCCGGCCGCCAGGGCATGGGCGATCAGCTCCCGCAGGTCCGGGTGCAGGGTCGGCTCACCACCGATGAACTGCACCATCCCGACCCCGGCGGCCGCGGCCTGGTCGATCACCCGCAACCAGTCGGCGCGGGTCATCGAGCCGTGCGTCCCCGACGGCCCGGATCCGGCGTAGCAGTGATCGCATTCGAGCTGGCAGAAGCCAGTCAATTCCAGCCACAGGAAGGAAATCCGCGCCACGCCAGCCCCCTGATCCTCGGTCCGGTCACCGCCGCCGATCAGTGTGACGCAGAGAACCGACAAGATCACCCCACGCGACTCGACCGGCTCAGTCGTGGCGGGCGAGTTCGACCGCCGAGATCAGCAGGATCACGACAGCGCGGGGATCAGCACGAAGTCCAGCATCAGGCCGCCGAGGAGGGTTCTAGTGACGGATCCGGCAACCATTGACGGCTCGCCGCAGCGCGATGGGGCGGCGAGTTCGTCGGTGAGGCTTGTCGAGCGCATGGCCCGATGATGCAGGATGTCGAGCTGGATGTGGCTAGTCGGTGTGCTCGATCGTATGCCGTCGGAGATCTCCGTGCCGCGGCTGCCCGAGGTCGACTGGGCCCAACACGAGTGGCAGCGCGAGCAGGCCGTTCATGGTCGCACTGGGTGCGTGCCTGGCGACGACGTCGAGCAGTCGCACCTTGGGGTACCGACGCGTCATACTCCCAAGCGCCACGGTGGCTGCGACTCGGGACAACGGCGCGCCGAAGCAATAGTGCGCGCCATGTCCGAAGCTCAGATGGGAGTTGGGTGAACGCTCGAGGTTGAGAGTGGCGGCATCCGGGCATCGAACGAGGTCCGGGTCACGGTTGGCCGCGTGGAGCCACACCAGGACGATCTCCCCGGCGGGGATCGGCTGGCCGCCATATTCGACCGGCTCAGTCGTGTATCGGTGGGTGGTCATCCGCATCGGCGTGTCGAACCGCAGGATCTCCTCGACCGCGGTCGGGAGCAGCCAGGGTGACTCGCGCAGCCGGTTCCAGCTGCCCTGGTGCGAGAGCAGGCGGAACACCGCGGTGGTGATCAGATTGGCCGACGCCTGAAAGCCGGTCAGCAGCAGGAACACCGTGCCCAGCAGTTCCTCGGTGGACAGACAGTCGCCTGCGTCGCGTGGGTGGATCAACACCGACAGCAGGTCGTCGCCCGGTTCGGAGCGCTTGTGATCGATCAGCGTGTTCAGATAGGAGCTCAATGCCCAGGTGGCGCGAACGGTCCGCGGTACGTCTTCCTCCATCAGCGCCGTCGTCCACTCGCTGAGCAGCTCGCGGTCGCCCGAGGGGATCCCCAGCAGATCGCAGATCACGGCGAGCATCAGCGGACAGGCCAGCGACGACACGAGATCGACCGGTTCGTCGACCGGCAGCGCGTCGAGCATCGACGCGGCGAGGACCTCGATCCTCGGCCGCAACGCCTCGACTCGGGCCCGCGTGAACTCCAGACCGACGATTCGCCGCAAGCGCGCGTGATCGAGCCCGTCAACGAACAGCATGTGCGTGTCGAGAATGCCCGCGACCTGGGCCATGTCGCCGAGCCGAGTCTGTTGCCCATCAATGATGGCGTGGATCGTGCGTGCGTCCTTCCGCAGCCGTGGGTCAGTCAGGGCGCGCTTGGCGTCGGCGTACCCGGTGATCACCCAGACCCGCACGCCGCTGGTCAACGTCGAGCGATAGACCTTCGACTGGGCGCGGAGCGAGTCCACCTCATCCAGTGGTCGATCCCAGAAACCGTCCGCGAACAGTTCACCGCCGCTCCGTGGCTCCACAGCGCGTGTCCCTCCATTGGACCTTTCGCCGCATCCGGCCCCGAAAGCACGCCCTGGACGGCCAGCACGAGGTGAGTTATGCGTGGCCGCCAGGGCCTGCTCTCCCCCAGCGAGTGACCAGCACCTGACCCACCCCCATCGCGGCATCGGTTCGCAGGGGCGAATCCACACCGCGGGTCAGTTGCCGACCACATTCATTCGGTATTGCAGGTTCCAGCATGGCCCGAGAGCTGCTCCAGCGCCATCCGAAATTGCACTCAAGTGGACCCAGACCTCATTACTCAACACCCAGTCAGATTGAGTAATGAACTACTCAAGCCAGGCGCAGATTGAGTACTCGACCACAAATGCCTGGCGTCGACGAACGCAGAACGTGCATGCCCTTTGAGTACAATCAACCGTACTAACCCGATAAGGTGATTTCGCAGAGAGTTCAGTGACAATGTCGCCTACCAATAGCCTCGTCGCTTAGATTTGAAATTGCCCGTGGGGGGCGAAAGGCGTTGACTGGGGGCGAAAGATGTCGACGGCACAAGCTAAGCATCACGGGCGGGCGTCCAACGAACGGCGCCGTGCTCGGTGGACGGCAACGGAACGGGCCGCCGCACAGGAGCCGGGATGGCTGCGGGCAGCGTTGCGCGCGGGCCAGGGCACCGGCGAGGACGCAGGCGTTCCTTCCGGCCTGCTTCGATCACCGGCCCCGGCCGTCACGATTGTGCGGATAAGGTGCGGCGGATCACATGTCTCGGTCGCCCTGGCTCATGGCTATGCCTCCCTTCGCGGCGGCCCACGCTCGGGTGGACACGAGCGCGCGGGAAGTGCGGCGACCCGTGCAGGCGAACGGCGCGGATCCCGCGACAGCCGTGCACGGCACGGGACGCCGGGCATGGCTAACTCCCATCCGCTGCTCGGTGTCTCCGATGCGGGGGCAGGTGGCGGCAGGTCCGGTGGGCCTTGTCTGCCGCGGTCGGGGTCGTGTTCGGACGGGCCGGGGTCAGCGTGTCACGCAGCGGGTTCGTCGTGAAGGGCCGTACGCGGGACAAGAACCAAGAACAAAGTGACAGTCTGTGGGACCTTGGCGGCGCGACCATCGCGGTCGTGCTGCTCATCGACCTGATCGGCGCACTGGCCGTCACCGCACGCGCGATTGGCGCCGCGCCGCCAAGGCTCGCCGATTGGTTGTTGTTCCTGGCGCTACTGACCGCGGCCATCGTGTACGTGTGGCTGACCCGCCCCGTCGAAGAGCGCAGGCGCGGTGCCCGACTCGCCCAACGCACGGTCGAGCACGTCGATCAGACGTCCATCTTCTTTGCCGCAGCAGGGCTGACGCTGCCGACACTGTTGGCCGTTGCGCTGGTCGTCGTGATCCGGTATCGCCGTTTCCTCGTGGCTCGTAAGCCCATCGGGCTGTGGACCAGCAACACGTTCACGGTCCTGCTGTCGGTCGTCGGCGTCGGTTGGGTGCGTGATCTGATCGGTGGTGCGACCTGGCTCTCTGGCTCATTCGTGGCGGATCTGAGCACGGGAGTGCGGAGCGGGGTCGTGCTCGGGGCCGCGATCGCCGTCTACTTTCTAGCCCAAGCTGTTCCCATTGGGCTGTACCGGGGCGTTCGATTCGGAGCGTGGACCCTGGGGGCGACTCTCGGCGCGCGCGAGGACAACCTGCTTATCGTGCACACGCTCGTCTTGGGCATGTTCGCCGCACTGGTGACTGCGCACGCGCCGATCTTGCTGCCCGTCATAGTCGCGCTGGCGGTACGTGACAGCAGAATGGTCGGCAGATTGGCCACGACCACGGCCGACGCATTGACCGATCCTTTGACCTCGTTGCCCAATCGTCGAGCGTTCGATCTTCATGCGACGGTGGCGCTCGAGATCGACCGGGCAGGTCGCCAACCCACTAGCCTGCTCATGCTGGATCTGGATCACTTCAAGGCATGGAACACGACGTTGGGCCACTTGGGCGCCGACCAGGTGCTGGTCGCCGTGGCCGATATCCTCCGCAAGGTCAAGAGGAAAGGAGACCTCATCGCGCGGTGGGGCGGCGAAGAGTTGGCCATGGTGCTGCCGAACACCGACCCGCACGGCGCGGAACAGATCGCTGAGCGAATCCGTGTCGCGGTCGAGGACCTTCGACTGGCTATCCGCAAGCCAGCGGGCGGGGTGGTCGTCTGCCTGGGGACCGGCGGCGTACCAAATTGCACGATCTCGATTGGCGCCGCGACCTCCCCGCATCACGCAGTTGACTTGCCCGCACTTCAAGAATGTGCGGATCAGGCTCTCGAACTGGCGAAACAGCTGGGTCGAAATCGAGTGGTTTCCTTCCAGCCGCGAGGGAGCGAAAGGGTATTGCCGGCCGTCGAGACCCAGGAATCCACTAATTAGTCCGTTCTTCTACCCACCGCTTGACCTGCGCGCCCGCGCTGTTGGTCCATTCGGTTGACGCAACGCCAACAGCCGACCTTGCCACCCATGTAACATAGCGTGTACAGCCAAGTTCGGAGGGAAATAGAGGGCCGATTGGTAGAGGAAGCAGGGAGCGTGACTGGACAGCGGATTCGGTTGCCCGGCGGCGAGTTCACAGCCAATATGGTTCGCGCCACATTGTGCCGTCGAACAGCAACGTCGAGGAGATCCAACTCGCCCATCGTGCGTGGGCTTGGCTTGACCCCATAACCCGCAGTTCTCGGCAACTACCCGTAGCGCGTAGATCACGCCCGACGTCTCGTACGGCAGGACCCGGCCACCTGCTCAGCTAATGGACCTCGTCGTCCGTCGAGGTCGTCGTCACATCGACTCGCACGAACTGAACGAACACCGCACTGATGAGAGCGAAGGCAGCCGCGATCACGAACACGGCTACATGTCCGCCCGAGGTCGAGGCCGCGTTGAGAGCGACCACAAGGACGAGAACCTGCGGGAGGGCGCTCGCCGTGTTGAAAACGCCCAGGTACGCGCCGTGATGGTTTCGATCGGGCAGTACCTTGGTGTTTAGATGGAGATCGGTCGGGGCAAACAGTCCCGAACCGACCCCGAGAACCGCCGCCACGCCAACGATGAGAACCCACCTCAGCGAGGGGCTATCTACAAATGCAATCGCGATCAAGCACATCAATCCGGCGGCCATCACGATTCCCGAACGGGTCACGTAACGCTTTAGTATAACAACCTCACTACCAGGCAACTTCTCAGCCCGAGGCCCGAAGGATAAAGCAGCAGCACCCACGAAGAAGCTCGTGACCGCCATACTTAATACCATTGACGGAAAAGACCCTACCTTCTGTCCGACGGTCTTCAAGAGATAGAACGGGAGATAAGCGACGCCAACGGTGAATGCAGCCTGGAACGAGAGGCGCGCCGTAAAAGCCATTCCCATGTTTCGATTCCCAAAGATGTGCTCCCGAAATATCGCCACCAGGCGTGGTCGACGCCCTGGTGCGGCCGTGCTCATCGGTGTCTCGTCGGCGCCAATTAGGATCGGGATGGTGAGCACCACTGCCGTAATCCCGACGATGATCCATGGAAAAGGCGAGTCAGGCCGAAGCGAGAGGGTTACGACTCCCCCAAGCATCGGCCCAATAATCTGTGCGGCGCCGAACATCGTCACGGCTCCGGCAAGCTGTCGGCGAGTAAGCTTGTCGACCATTAATGCTAATAGCCCGGCGAGCATCGCATTGAGGAAGGCCTGAGCGACGCACCAAGCAATGAGAATCTGCCACCAGTTGGCGGTAAATCCGATCCCAGCAACGGCCAAGCTTCCGCCGATTGAGCCGACGAGAATGAACGGCCGCCGCCGACCAAACTCGCCCGTCGTGCGGTCTGACCAGTACCCGGCCATGATGTTGACAATGACAGCCACCATAGCGCCAGCAGCCAGGATCCACCCGTGTTCGACACTCCACGCGTCGGGCAGCATGGCTTGTAGGCGCCCGGGCAGGAGGAGTGCGATGGGAGTACTGAACGCTAGCCAGATTCCGTAGCCTGCTAACGCGAACTGCACCAGCCACTTTGTCGGCACACGTCCGCTCTCAAGCAGCTGTCTCTCCGCCTCTTCACGTTCAGCGAGGCGCTCGCTCACCCTTTCTGATACGACCGCCGACGCTACGCTGCCAGGCAACAACCAACTGAGAATCCCGAGACCGATGCTGCGGACCATCTTGCGAGACCTAGCTATCAGGTTTCCGAGGCCACTAACGGCGGTGTCATAGTTGCCCGAGCGAGTGGCCAGATATACCACGATGACCAGGACTATTGGGGCGAGCGCAATTATGACGCCCGGGCCAAGCCGCGGCGCCAAGGCAACGACGGCCACCACCGGTATCCCGAGTCCAACGAGCCAGCCATCATTGACGGGGAGGCGCGCTAGGACGATGCCTGTCAAACACCAGATTACGGCTCCAGCAGCGACGAACCATTCACCGTGATCAGGTAAAGAGCCAATCCTTCCCCGCTTAGCAATCTCATGCCACAGCACGCCCCCAAGAACAACTGCTGCGCATCCGGCAGCAATATGGGCGATGAACCATGGAGACCGAATCAGATCACGGTCCAATAGCCACCGTTCGCGGTTGGGCTCGGCCGCGATAGCTGGCAGCTTGGACCGGTATCGGTAGTGATTCCATAGGGACGTGACATGACTTTTCTGAGATCCTTTACCGACGGCAGCTGGCGTTGCCAGAGTCGAGCCTTCAAAGAGCCAGACCATAGTGACATTGGCGATGCCTAGCATAGTAGAGAATCCAAAGAATGAGGCGAGGACCTCGGGGGAGCGCTCTGTCGCACCGGACCCAAACCACAGACCCGCGGTCGCACGGAGACCGTAGCCTAGCCCGACGAGTAGATAGACAACGTGCTCCGGGATCTTTGGCTTCTTCAACGCTTGAGCCGCTCTACCCGCGCGAGTCCCCCTTTTGGTAACGACGCGTGCCGCTTCATACACGAAAGTGTGGACAAGAAGCGCCAAGAGAAAAACGAGCCCCCAACCGACGGCGCTTCCACCTTTGACCAAAAGCGTAACCACGGCGAACGCGATGCCGAGGCGGGCGACCACCATGATAGCCACGAGGCGAAGTGCGGGATCCTCAGGGTCATCTTTGTTCCAAGGTATCCGGCCGCGCGCTTTAGCTTGGGTATGCGCCTGGTCGTGGTCGGCATCCCGCAAGTCGTTCCACGCATACCGCGCCTGATATGCGAGCGGTTCTAAAGCCACCCAAAAGATTAGCGCGTTGATGAGGGCCTCAGTGCTTGGATCGTAAATGGCGGCACCCACTCCACAGGCGACGAGGTAGTAGGTTGCCTTGATAGCGTCAGCTGGTCGCGGCCAAACGAGATATCGAATGAGCGCACGTCGAGGGGTCGCCCCGGCACCCGCGCCGCCTCGCTCCTCGGTCCATCGCAACACCTTCGCAAAGAATCTAGTCGGACTGGAACTGGTCGACCAGATCACCCACGAGATGAACGGACAGTACACCATCTCAAACAGCAGAATTCCGCGCTCGATGTAGTGATTGTCGATTTCAAGGGTGAGCTTGAGAACAACCGCCGCGGGAACGGTCAACACGACCGCGTATATGAACCAGTGGGCAACAGTGATTCGGTTGCGCTGGCGTGGACTGTTGATCGCCCGTTCGATGCTGCCGATAGCAGGCAACCGGATAACGGGCGCAGGTCCATCGTTTTCTCCGTGAAGGCTGCCCCCGAGATCGGTATTTGCGAGATTGGCAATCCGCTCCTCAACCGCGCGCATGTACAGCTGCCTAGCCGTTGCCGACGCGAAGTAGACCGCGGCATAGGTACTAATGGCAAGCGCGATCCCGCAGAGGAGGACGCGAATACCATCATCCATTTTGACGTTGTCCGAGAGCAGCAGGATCCCGCCGAGAGCCGTGACCGCAGCGAGGATGATCGTCGTATGCTGCGTCAGAGTATGCCGATTGTCTTCCCTGCCCGCCTCGTATTCGGTGATCAGAACGTCGAGATCATCGCTTGGCGACTCAGTCCGACGCCAGCGGTCGAGGAACATGGCATCCTTTCTACAAGCACGGCAATGTCACAAGCTGGCGGCCATCTCACTCAAGGCGGAACGACACGAGGTAAGGATCCGCTCGCAGGCGCAGATCGGCCCACTACCCTCGACACTCGGCGAGTCCCAGACCACCGCGATACTCGGGAGCGACATACACTTCGGCGAGATATCCTGAGCGATCTCCAGGCAAGAGTGCGCGGTACCACCGCGAAGAGGAATGTTTGTGAGGGTTGCGATCAATTCCCTCGCTCGACAAATCTGCGTTCGACATCGTCGCGCCAAACACGAAGCAATCTACGACGAGGGCTGCCCCCGACGACATGTCAGTATCTTCGAGCTTGCATCCATCGCGCCCGCAGAACGGGATGGGCTTTGACGACAAGTAGGCCGGGGTGAAGTCCTCCAGCAACTCGGTGCCAATGGCCACCTTGTTCTGGACCACGATCGCCACCGGGCGAGAGGACGGCGGCGAGACGGCCGTACTCGACTGATCCTGCGTCGGCTCCGTAACGAAAAAGGTCACCATGACCGACAGCGCGGCGGTGATCACCAGGATCCCAACCCCAGCCAGCACCAGCCAACGACGTCGAACTGGCGGTCGCTGCCGTGGTGGCGGAGGACCGTCTGTCGGCGCCGCGGTATCCAAAACGGGCGGCGTTGGCGGCAGCAATACAAGGCGGTCGTGACGCGCCCTCCACTCCTCGAGCTCTGGCGCCTGCACACCTGCGGCGGTCAGTACGTCGATCACGAGGTCGAGCTTCGGGATCCCGTCCTTGATGGCTCGGGCGATGGTCGACTTGGCCCAGCCGGACTTCTTCTCGGCCTGCCGCAAGGAGAGGTTGCCCCGCCGTAACGCTTCGGCCAGGTCGGCCCGGAACGCCTCAGGACTGTCGATTTGTCTTCGTCCGTCGGAAGTGTCGGTCACCCGGCAAGCATGCCGAAGGCGTTGCTGCGCCCGATAGCAGCGACCGGGCGATCTGGCATCCACCAGGCAGGTGATCAGCTGTCCCGCCGAATGTCCCGGGACACCCTGGCCCAAGCGGGACAAGGTCCGCGGACCACGACATCAGTCGATCGGGACACGCACGTAGGACGGACCGAATCGGCCCAGGGACGCCAAGCCCTGTCGACCACAGGCAGCTCGCTGCCAACGTCGTTCTCGGCGCAGGCACTCGCCGCTGCCGCTCATCCCGAACCCGCTCTTTAGGAGACATCATGTTCAAACGTGCGTTGAGGATCTTCGCGCTAGCCATCGCCGCGCTGGCCGCGCTGCTGCTGCCCGGCACCGTCGCCACCGCATCGAACTCGGGTGCCGACACCGTGGCTGCCTGCCGGTACGCCACCTACGCCCCGGCCAGGAGCGGCAGTAACGTCACGGGCTGGGGCGAGAAGTGGGAGTGCGGCGGCAGCACCAGCTGGACCATCACCCTGCAGCGGCACCGCGGCGGCGGCTGGTGGCAGAACGAGGCACGCAATTACGCCACCGGCGACGGCTGGGTGTCGGTCACGGCGGGGTGTGTACCGGGCACTTGGACCTACCGCACGATTCTGGAGTCGAACGTGGGCCACAAGACCGTGAGCTCCCACGCGGCTATCAGCTGCTGATCGCCTTGAAGTAGCTCGGACGCGGTGGGCGCCGGACAACTGTCCGGGCCCCACCTTCACTCGATCGTGTCGGTGCCTTGCTTGGCCACCACGCCGTCGATGCCTTCGCCGCAACGAATGCGGACGGTGTCGGCGAGGGCATGGAGGTCATCGAAAGTCAATGAGGCGCCCGGCTTGCGGCGAAAGTCTTCGACTTCGACGACGATCCCGGTGTCCGCCAGCCCCTGGGACGGCCGCCACGAGTTGGTCCGCGGACAGAGCGGGCACCATACCCCCGGCGTCGGTCTTGGACATGGCGATGGCGCCGCCTAGACCGACCACGGCAACACGGCGCCCCGACAGCTGGGGATCAGACACCCTGGAATTCCTTCGACCACGTCCGGATACCGATCGGCAGCCTACTGCCGGCCGTGGTGTTCGCCGAGGTTGCCGACGCCAGGTGAGACGCCACCGGCGAGTTGCCCAGTGTCACCCGGTCGGGCAGCATCAGACCTGGGTGTCTACGCGCACACGCCCCGACCCACTAGTCCTGGGTCGGGGCGTGTTGCGTTCTACTCGGTGATGCGGCCGTCCCGGACGGCCGCGATCAGAGCCCGGCCGCGGGCGCCGGTCAGTTCGAGCACCGGTCCCGAGATGTTTTTCGAGTCGCGGATGCCGAACAGGTCGTCGGCCTGGGCGATCTCGACACAGGAACCGCTGGCGCCGCCGCTGAAGCTGGACTTCCGCCAGGCTAGCTCGACGCAGGAACCGCTTTCGCCTCCGCTGAAGCTGGACTTGCGGAAGCTTGCTCCAGCCCAAGACTCATAGATCATAGTTTCACCTCCTTCAATGCGCGTTGGATGATCGCACGCGACGACTTCTGATCAGCGGCGAGATCGCGCAGAGTGTCCAACGCGTGCCGATACTGCTCGATGTCGCGAGCGTCTTCGACGTACTCCCCTCCAGTGACGAGTTCGACGTAAACGAGTCCTGGATCATCTGTCTCGGTCGGGAAGTCAAGGAGGTAGAAGGATCCGCCATCCTGAGCCGGGTTGGGAGCGGCATCGAACGGCAGGACGAGCAGCTCTATCTGCGGCCGCCTGGACGCCTCGATGAGGTGTTTCATCTGCTCGATCATCACGTGACCGTCACCGCGCTTGCGGTAGAGCACAGACTCATCAACCACGGCGACAAGCCGTGCGGGCTCGTTGTCGCGATCAAGAATCTGCTGACGGCCCACGCGAACCTCGACCAGCTGGGCGACCTCGGCCTCTGACAGGTTGGGATTGCCGCTGATCACCGCGTGCGCATACGCAGGGGTCTGCAGCATCCCAGGCACGGTCCTGCAGTCAAAGCTCGCGAGCTCCGTCGCGCCGAACTCGAGTCCGAGAAACAGGTCGAACCACTTCGGCACGTTGCCGGAAAGGGATGCCCACCAACGATTGGCGTTCCTCGCCGCGGCCAGCAGCTCCCGCATGAATGGGATGCGGTCGCCCTTGCCGTAGAGGTCGAGGAGAAGTTCGAGGTCCGACGCTGGCGGCAGCCTGTCGTTCTCGATGTTGCTGATATGCGCTATCGATCGGCCGATGCGCGTGGCGGACTCTGCCTGCTTGAGGCCAGCCTCATCTCGCCATCGCTTGAGCGAGAGGTTGATCATGCGCCGGAACAGCGCCGGGCTGCCTGACTGCAGCGCTCGTGGAAGTCCTGACTCGTTCACACAGCCACCCTTTCGACTCGGCCGAGTCTATAGCGGAGAGATCACCCGATCGGACGTACGATGTCGGATTGACGTTGTGAATTTCACAGCGCAAAGTTTACATCGGCTGGTTCACACTTGCGCCAGCCCCAGGAGCGCCGCAGGCGTAGACACCCCATCCGCAACCTGCGGCGTTCCTGGCCCATCGTTTGTGCACCTGGAGGCGTTATGTCAGCGGTGCGTTCGACTCCCGGCGGGCGGGCTGAACCCCCGACCCGTCCGCTCGCCGGGGTTCCATCCCTGATCCGGGCATCCGGTTCCTGCTCGTGCGGCTGCGTGGTCCCCGCCTCCCGGACCGCGCGCCCGAGCAGTGCGGATGCCGTCCCGGCCGGTCCGCGCGACATTCCCCCGACCGCCCTGACCATGCGGGCGCAGTCGCGCGGACCGGCCCTCCTCGGGACATCACCATGGCGGGCCGCCTCGTCTGGCCTGCCCAAGACTCCGACGGTCCCGTCATCGACCTCGTGCAGCGCAGTCAGCGCCGTGGGCGACGGCGGCCATCGACCTGGAGGTCGATCATGAACTCTCTCTTGACCATCCCATGGCGAATGCCCACCGGGAACGATCTCGCGACCACGGTGTCCGCCTACCGGAAGCTGGGCTGGGACACGTTCCCCGATGAGCACGGTTCGATCATGGCCGGGGTCGGCGAGCGATTCGACGTCGCTACCTTCCCGGATGCGCTGGCACCGGCGTTCCTCAGCGAGCTGCCCGATGCGCCGGTATTCGTCGACGCCCGGATCCACCGCTGCACAGTGCTCACGTCGGTGGCGTGCGACCAAGTCCGCGATGTCGCCCCTGATCTCGCCGAGGCGCGGGTTCGCGCGCTGCCTCGGCGGACGCCCGTGATGCTGCCGGTCTTGATGGAGGACGACTGGGACGGGCATCGCCGCTGGTTGGTCGCGCCCGACGCTGCGGTGCTTCCGGGGTGGGACGAGACGATCGCCGCGATCGGGCGTGCGATCGAGGTGGCACGATGACCGCCGCCACGGCACCGAGGATGCCGCTGTACGAGCAGGGTTTGCTGCGTGCGTTGCGGATGGTCGACCGCGGCCGGATTGGCGCGTTCGGGCTCACTGCTCCGCTGGGTTTCCACTCCGGCGACGTGCCACCGTCATGGCTGATCAGTGCCTTGTTCGTGCTGCGTCGTGACGAGTTGGCCGCACTGGGGCCTGCCGAGTCCGGGGACGGGTGGCGGCCCGCAGTGCTGACGTCGCTGGGAACCGCTCTGCTCGCGGCGTGGAACAAGCGGCTCAGTGACGCCAAGCCGTACGTCCTGGCTGTCGGGACCGTCACCCCGGTTCTGCACGTCGTCGCCACCGAGGATCACCTGCCCCGGGTCGCCGACACCGACGATGGTCCGCGCTGGATCGCGCTGTGCCGTGGGCTGACGCGGCCGGAGCGTGCCGATCGGACGGTCGGAGTCGTCCTGTGTGAGCGGTGCGCGCTGGAAGCCCGAGGTGCGGCGTGAGCGCGGCGTTGGCGCGGTCCCTCCCTCTAACCACGGAGCCCGAGATGGACTACCCCGCCGAGACGGCGTGCTGGTGGGGCAGCAGCCCGCACTATCGGGGCCGAGCCCACCTGATCGTCGGCGGCGCCCGGTCCGCGCTGTGCGGGATCCTGGTCGACGAGTCCACCGGCTACCGGCCCTTTGGCCGCACCTGCCCGGAGTGCGCGCTCGCCTACGTCGACCGGTTCTTCGTCCCAACGACCCGCGGCTGGCCGTCGTGAGGGGACGATCCCCCGCGGCGGGCGATCCTCGGGCCGCGCAGTTGGGCGCTGAGCTGCGCTCCGCACGTCTGGCCCGAGGGTGGACTCGGTCGGAGATGGCGGCTCTTCTGCCGTTCGACGTCACGTTCCAGACGTTGGCCAGCTATGAACTGGGCAACCGGCACTGCACGGTCATGCGACTGCTCGACCTGTGCGACAGCCTGGAGGTCTCGGCCTCCGAGGTGGTCGGCGTCGTGTCCTGCCACGCCGGGGACTGCCCGGCTCCGACGGGGATCGTCGTCAGTTGCGCGGTGCTGGCGCGCACGACGCGACCGGCGCTGCATCCGTTGCGGCGCTGGGCGAAGACCATGGTCACGCGCGATCCCAGCCGTGACCGCGTGGTGCTGTCGGACGCGGCGGTGGTGATCGCCGCCGAGCTATGTGGTCTGAGTCCGGCCACGATGGACGCGCACCTGCGTACATGCCTGAAGTACTCCACCCGATGATGGGACGTGACTGAGTGAACTCCGTGCAGGACCAGACCGACACCAGTGTGTCCGATCCGGACCTACTGCGAGCGGCGATGGTCGCCGAGATGCGCCGAGAAGGCGACATCCGCACCGACGAGGTGGCGGCGGCGTTCGCGGCGGTGCCTCGGCACCTGTTCGCACCGAGCGCGTCGGTCGACGAGGCGTACCGGCGCGACGACATCGTGGAGCGCAAGTACGACGAGAACGGCCTTGTGACCAGTTCGGTGTCAGCGCCGTGGTTGCAGGCGATGATGCTGGAGCAGGCCGAACTCAAGCCTGGGATGCGGGTGCTGGAGATCGGGTCGGGCGGCTACAACGCCGCGTTGATCGCGGAGTTGGTCGGCAAGTCGGGGCAGGTGACGTCGGTCGACATCGACACCGAGGTGGTGGCGCGGGCTCGGCGCTGCCTGGACGCGACCGGCTACGAGCGGGTCGAGGTCGTACTCGGCGACGCCGAACACGGGGTGGCGGGGCGCGCGCCGTTCGATCGGATCATCGTGACCGCCGGGGCGTGGGACATCCCGCCCGCATGGGTCGACCAGCTCGCTGACGACGGTCGTCTGGTGGTGCCGTTGCGGATGCGGGGGCTGACCCGGTCGGTGGTGTTCGCCCGCGACGCAGATCGGCTGGTCTCCACCGGGTACCTGCTGTGCGGGTTCGTCGCGATGCAGGGCGAGGGCGCCAGCGCGGAGCGGCTGATCCTGCTGCGCGGCGAGGACGTCGCGCTGCGGGTCGACGGCGACCATGACTTCGACGTCGCCGGGCTGCGCGAGTCGCTGTCGGCGCCGCGGGCGGAGCGCTGGTCGCAGGTGGACGTCGGCGGGTTCGAGTCGTTCGACGGATTGGACCTGTGGCTGGCGGGCGCCGCCGACGACTTCGCTCTGCTGGTGGCCACCGACACGGCCCGGGAGTCCGGGCTGGTGCCGCCCGGCACACGGTTGGGCGCCAAGGCCATCGTGGACGGTGCCAGTTTCGCCTATCGCACGTCGCGGCCGACATCGGAGGAGCGCACGACGTTCGAGTTCGGCGTGTTCGCCCACGGCCCCGACGCCGACCGACTCGCCGAGCAGTACGTCGAATTGATCCGCACCTGGGACCGGGAACACCGGCACGGTCCGGGCGCGCGCATCGAGGTCGTCCCGGCCGAGGTGCCACTCGGTGCGCTTCCGGCCGGGCGTGTGATCGACAAGAGGCACACCCGCGTCGTGATCTCCTGGCCCGCCGCGTCCTGACGGCAGGCCAGGTGTCTGTGAAATCCCTTATCTGAAAGGAAAATCGCGTATGAGCACGCAGTCCGCCGAGCAGTTCGACCTGGATGTGCGGTTCCTCGACTCCGTGCCGGTGATCCCGGAGCTGATGACCAACACCGACGACAACTGCGGGTCGACCTGCCAGAGCGCCTGCTCCAACAGCAGCTGCTAGCCAGCCTATTTCGGCCGGTGGCGGGGTCCCCGCCACCGGCCGTTCCATGTCCGAAAGGAGTTCCCGATGTATGGGGTCGTCGATGCCGCGGTCGTCCGGGTGGCCGCTCACCCGATCACGACCGACATCCCGCCGTGGCCGCAGCTGACCGGCCCGGACGCGGAGAACGTGGCGGGGTGGCGGGCGTGGTTGGCCGCGGTCTGGGCGATCGAGTCGTTCGCCGAGGCCGTGCGCACGGCGAGCCCGACCTTGGCGGGCCGGGTCGCGGCTGTGTGCGGTGGGCAGGAGTTGCCCGCTCGGCAGGTGCGTCGCGCGGTCGTGTCAGTGATGCGGTACCTGCTGCGGGCCACCACGCGGGCGACCCCGTTCGGGCTGTTCGCCGGGGTCGCCACCGCCCGCTTCGGGCAAGTCACGACCGTGCGCCGCGTACAGGACGCGAAGGTGGTGACCAGGGTGGACCCGGTGTGGCTCGCGCAGGTGGTGGCCAGGTTGGAGGCCTGTCCGGCGTTGTTGGCACGCATCGAGGTGGTGGTGAACGACTCGGTCCGTGAACGCGACGGACGGCTGGTGGTCGAACTTCGCCCCGACCCAGGCGGGGTCGCCGAGCCTGCCGAGGTATCGGTGCGGCTCACCCGCGCAGTGAGGATCGTGATGCGCGCTGCTCGCTCGCCCATCCGGGTCGCGGCGATCTCCGATCTGGTGTGCGCGGAGTTCCCGGACACGTCCTCGGACGCAGTCGATGGGCTGGTTCGGGAGTTGGTCGCGCAACGGATACTGGTGACCGGGCTGCGCGCGCCGATGACCGTGACCGACCCGCTGGGATACCTGCTGGCGAACCTCTGTGCCGCGGGTGCCGATCGGGTCCCGGAGATCATGCCGCTGGTCGCGGAACTGCGGGCGATCTACACCGAAATGACCGGCGGGCGGCGGGCTCGTGCGGCGTCGGCGATGGCCAAGATCGCGGTCGCGGATCGACCCGTTCACGTGGACATGCGCGCTGATCTGGACCTTGTCCTGCCACAGATCGTCATCCGGGAGACGGTCCACGCCGCTCGGGTGTTGACGCAGCTCACCGCGCACCCGTTCGGGCACCCGAGGTGGCGCGACTACCACCACCGTTTCCTGGAACGCTACGGGCCGGGAGCGGCTGTGCCTGTGCTCGATCTCGTTGACCCCGATGTCGGGCTCGGCTATCCAGCGGGCTACCGCGGCTCGCTGTTCGACCGTCCGCCACCTCTCCTGTCCGACCGCGATGTTCGGCTACTCGCGCTGGCCCAGCACTCCGCGTTGGCAGGCGAGGTCGAGGTCACTCTCGATCAGAGCGCGGTCGACGAGTTGACGTGTGGCGTGCCCGTGGCGTGGCGCCCACACACCGAGTTGTCGTTCCGTCTGCACGCCACCAGCCGGGAGGCGGTCGACCGGGGTGAGTTCGACCTCGATGTCGTCGGCATGTTCCGAGAAGCGGGCACAACCATCGGCCGATTCCTCGACGTGTTCGCCGCAGCGGAGCGCACCCGAATGGCAGGCGTGTTCGAGGCGTTGCCGACCTCGACGCTCGGCGCGGTGCGCGCGCAACTGTCGTGCCCGCCGCTCTACACGCGGACCGAGATCGTCTCCCGCAGCCGAACGATGCTCGGGCACATCCTGCCCATCGGCGAGCATCGCGACCCACACCCTGGCCTCGTGGACCTGAGGGACCTCGTGGTGATCGGCGAACCACACCGCTTCGTGCTGTGGTCGACGAACAGGCGACGGCCGGTGGAGCCCACCGCACTCAACGCGGTCGAAGCCACCAACTTCACGCACCCGCTGCAACGGTTCCTCGCCGAGGTCACCACCTCCCGCGCAGCGACCAGCGGGCCGTTCACCTGGGGCACAGCGGCAGGCGGGCTCCCGTTCCTGCCGCGACTGCGCCACAGACGCACCATCCTGTCCCCCGCGCGATGGGTCCTGACCGCCGCTGATCTCCCCCGCCTCGACGCGTCGTCGGGCTGCTGGGCTGACGAACTGCAGCGGTGGCGACAGCACGCCCGCGTGCCGGGCACGGTGTTCGTCGGCGGCGGCGATCAACGGCTCCGGCTCGACCTCACCGAACCCGCGCACCAGGCCCTCCTGCGCGACACGATCAACCGAGACCAGCGGGTATCCCTGCACGAAGCACCACCCGCTGACGCGTTCGGGTGGCTCGACGGACATGCCCACGAGATCGTCGTCCCGCTCGCCTCCACCCAACTGCCCGCCGCGCCGATGGCCGAACCTGTGCACGTGGTCCGGCGCGGCGACGAACACCTCCCCGGCTCCGACGGCTGGCTGTTCGCCAAGCTCTACGGCCACCCCGACCGGCACACCGCCCTGCTCGCTCACCTCCCCGACCTACTGTCCACCTGGGATGCACCGCCCTCGTGGTGGTTCCTGCCTTACCGCGATCCCGACCACCACCTGCGCCTGCGCGTCCGCGCCGACGACCCGGCCACAGCAGCCAGGGTCGCGGCCTGGGCACGGCACCTACGTGAACGCGGGCTGATCAGCCACCTCTGTCTCGACACCTACCTGCCAGAGAAAGCCAGGTTCGGCACCGGCCCAGCGGTGGCCGCCGCCGAGGCGGTGTTCGCCGCCGACTCCGCTGCGGCCACCTCCCAACGCCACACCGACAGTCACGCGCTCACCGCCGCAAGTCTCGTCGACATCGCCGTGTCCTTCCACGGCGACGTCGAAGCCGGGATGCACTGGCTCATCGACAACATCACCACCGACACCCCCGTCCCGCTCCCGCGACACCAACTGGCCCACACACTCCACCTCACCCACGAAGCCGACGCACTCCCGCCATCAATGCCGGCGCGCTGGGCTGAACGGCGCCACGCGCTCGACTCCTACCGCGACAGCCTCGCCACCATCGGCCGCGAGCCGCACTGGGCGCTCGCCTCCCTGCTGCACCTGCACTGCATCCGCGCCAACGGGATCAACCCGACCGCCGAACGCCTCAGCCACCGACTCGCCCGAGCCGCTGCCCTCACCTGGACCCGTCGCCGATGAACACAACCGACATCGCCGAGGTCCTGGCCCAGCGACTGGCCGACCCCACCACCACAACCACCGCCGACAACACCCACCGCCCCGTCCCCCAGTCCCTGGCCAACGGCGCCGCCGGAATCGCCCTGCTCCACATCGAACGCGCCCGCACCGGCCACGGCTCCCCCGCCACCGCCCACGCATGGCTGACCGCCGCCACCGCCCAAGGCGTGCACCGCGGCGACCAGGCGGGCCTGTTCCACGGCGCCCCCGCCCTCGCCTTCGCCACCAACCTCGCCGCCCAAGCCACCGGCGGCTACCAGCACGCGCACTCCGACTTCGCTGCCGCGACCATCTCCATCACCACAACTCGCCTCGCCCTCGCACACGCCCGCATCGACCGAGGCGACACCCCGGCACTCGCCGAGTTCGACCTCATTCGCGGCCTCACCGGCCTCGGCGCCTATCACCTCACAGCACACCCCGACCACCCGATCACCACAGCGGTGCTGGCCTACCTCGTCCAACTTGCCGAGCCCCACCCCACGGGGTTGCCAGGCTGGTGGACCCACCTGGCACCCTACGGCCGCCGCTCTCACGACTACTCGGACGGACACGGCAACTTCGGCGTCGCCCACGGCATCGCCGGACCACTGGCCCTGCTCGCGATCGCCATTCGGGAGGGCGTCGTCGTGCGCGGCCACATAGCGGCCATCAACCGCATCCTCACGTGGCTGGACACCTGGCAGCAACGCACCCCAACAGGTACCTGGTGGCCGCGCACCATCACCACCGACGAACTCGGCACAGGCCGCACCCAAACCACGCGGCCCGGACCACCCTCCTGGTGCTACGGCACTCCCGGCCTCGCCCGCGCCCAACAACTTGCCGCCATCGCCACCAACGACCCAACCCGCCGCCACACCGCCGAGACCGCGCTACTCGACTGCCTCACCGACCCCGCCCAAGCCGACCAGATCACCGACGCAGGCCTGTGCCACGGCGCCGCAGGACTGCTCCACACCACAACCCGCATCGCCTCCGACGCCAGTGTCCCCGAACTCACGAGTCTGCTGCCCGACCTCACCGCGCGGCTCATCGACCAACTCCGACGGCAACCGGCGGGTACCGAACTACTCGACGGCTCCGCCGGCGCGGCCCTCGCCCTGCACAGCCTCACCGCCCAGCCCACCAGCTGGGACCGCTGCCTACTACTCGCCTGACCCGGAGAAACCGCCGTGCGACCCCAGCTCCCGTGGAGCCAGGCCGTCCTTCACCTCACCGACTACACGACAGCCGAACACCTCGCCGTCCACCGCCTGCGGCCCCTCATGACCACCGCCGAACACAACAACGACATCACCGCCTGGTGGTTCATCCGCAAAGCACCGACCTGGCGCATCCGATGGCTCCCCACACGCCCCAACGGCGACCCGGTCGTTCACCACGCGCTCGACGACCTTCGCGACACTGGCCTACTCGCCGGCTGGACCATGACGATCTACGAGCCCGAAACCCACGCCTTCGGCGGCGAACCCGCAATGGACCTCGCCCACACCCTCTTCCACCACGACAGCCACCACATCCTCGACCACCTCGCCCGCACCCCAGAACCGGACCAGCGCCACGAACTGACCATCCTGCTCTGCGCCACCCTCATGCGCGGCGCCGGACTGGACTGGTACGAGCAGGGAGACACCTGGGCCCGCGTCGCCCACAACCGCCTAAACACAGATCCCATCAGCCACGACACCACAGCCATGCGCCGCCTCCTCATCGCCGACACCACCCCCAACTCCCCCAAGCCCAGGAACGCCCTCAACCAGATCTCCGGCTGGATCAGCACCTTCTACACCGCCGGAGAACACCTGGGCCGACTCTCACGGACCGGGAAACTCCACAGAGGACTCCGGGCGGTGCTCGCGCACCACATCCTGTTCCACTGGAACCGACTGGGCGTCAACTATCGCAACCAACACCGCCTCGCGAACACAGCCACAACTACCATCCTCGATGGGCTCACGTCCCCGAAGTGCCGCTCGCGCAGTACTTCGCGAACTCGACGTTGAACGACGCCTCGACCACCGCGTTGTCCACCGCCGACCAGGCTCGTAGCGTCCAATGGCGCTTCCTTCGGCGGGTACGACTATGCCGCCTGAGTCGAAATAGGTTCCGTTACGACGCGACGGTTGCGACATCTTCCAGGGTGAGTCGCCAACGAGGAGATCCGCGCACAGCGCGACAACATCGGGCGGCTGCTCGGCGCGATCTGCGACCTGGAGGCCGACCAACCAGAGAACGGCATCTAGCCATCCTCTCCCAGAACACCTCACTCAAGCAGCAGATCCGCCAACTCGGTCAGAACAACCGCCAGCTCCATGAGCAACTGCAGGGCGCACAGGACAACAACCGGGCCCTCGACAACGAGTCGCCGACCTGAAGCCCAGATGGCTCCAACCCCGATCGCGGGGACACCTCTGAACGTTCGCTGAATCGGTGTCCGACTCCTCGGAACCTCAGTTGCCGGTTTCCAGGTACAGCGTGGCGGCGACATCTCGTAGATGTGGTGCCGTCGATGGAGCTGAGCCGCCGTCAATTGTCCAACGGCGGCACCTTTCGCACTCCGACCGGCAGTTCGTCAGTGCCGACGTGGGCGGCAGCGACGCGCAGGTATGCCAGCTGCGCGTGCTCGGCCTCTGTGCGCGCCTGGTACCAGGCCGCGCGGACTCGGCCAGGCCATGCGGCGAGCGCAGGCCCGGTGTGCAGCAGCACCAGACATGCCAGTGCCACGGCGGTGGTCGCCGCACCGTCCAGCCGCACCGCGATGTGGATCACCGCACCGTCTCCAGCCCCGCTCCGGGTTTTCCAGGTTGCCAACTTGGTGCCGGACGCAACAACATCGCCGCGCGCCGTTGTCCCTTCGAGGGCGGCCCACCAGCGTGATTTTCCAGCAACAACCAGATGCGCCGCCACGCACGGGCCTGTTCGGCAGCGGCGTACATGTCCACCCCGTCCGTACGCTGCGCTTGGCCGACGAGTGTGTTCAGCGAGGCCCACACGTTGCCCTTCGCCGTGGCGGACCGGCGCCGGACGTGCAGTGGGTTGGCCAGTCCGGCGAGGATGTCGGTGGCGGCGGTCAGCTGTGTCCGTAGGTCGCGGATCTGCATCGTGCCGAGTCCGGACACTGATCCAGCCAGGCGTGACCGTACCGCGGATACAGCCGACGTCAGGTCGACCTCGTCGGCGCGCCTGCGCCGGACGCGCCCGTCGGGTTGGCCGAACGCGTTGAGCACTCGGACGAGCAGGCCCTGGATGATCTGGTCGCGAGACTCGTTGGCGACATCGGGATGCGGTATGCCGAGGATCCTCGCCTCGAGTTGTGCCCGGTGCAGTTCGCTGATTCGCTGGTAGTGCTCGGGCCAGCAATACAGCAGGTTGAGCAAATCCTTGTCGCTGATCCACAGCCGGTCGGTGTCGAGCATTCGCCTGGCCGTGTCGACGGCCTCGAAGAAGCGCAACCGCGTCACGTAGAAGTGGGTGAGCATCAGGACACCTGACGCGGCGACGCTGTCGCGGCCGACCACGGCAAGGCCTGGCAGGGGCATCCGCGGCAGGTCCAGTGGCACCCTCGAAACGGCGCTGGGTGGACTGGTGGGTGGGGTCTTGGGCATGACAGAACTCCTGACGTGACGGGTGGCTGTGAGTGATGCGCACATCACGAATCGTGGCGGACGTGCCCCACGCGCTCGGGGGATCCTCAGGTCACGCCAACAATTCTGATGTCGCTCGACTGTGAACAGGGCGCTCGCCGCAGGCACGGCCGCCTGCGTCCCTGCACCTGTGATACGCCGAATACCCGCCGAGCACAAGGCTTTCGTCCCTATGGGGTTCGTGACCGCCCGGCTACCGTCTGGATGGGATCCGATGCGGGGGGTGTTGTATTCACTGCACGATTCATCTGGTCGGCGAACGCGACGCCGCCTTGGCGGCAGCCGTGCGATCTGACCTGCTGAGACGTGCCGTGACAGTGGAGAACGGCAGGCGGACGGTGCGCACGGGCCGGCCGTCGGGGGAAGGAGCGGCCCCGCGGCTGTGCATCAGCGCCGAGCCGGATGACACCACGGCCGACGCGGTCGAGGACCTCGCCGACGAAGGCGGCCGGGTGCTGGTGATCGCAGGCGCGCGCGGCTGCCGCGCGCGGATGTGCTGGCGGCTGCTGTCCAGCGGGGCGTGCGATGTCGTCTCCTGGGCTCCGCAGAACAATCCGGGGGCCGCGGTGGTCGCCCGACTCGCCAGATGGGCCGAGGTGGACGCGGAGGTCAGCTCGGATCTGGTCCGCGGTCAGCTCGTCGGGCGCAGTGCGGCCTGGACGGCGGCATTACGTCACGTGGTCGAGGTCGCGCGTTTCACCCGCACGACCCTCCTCGTGACCGGCGAGAGCGGCACCGGGAAAGAACTCGTCGCGCGGTTGTTCCACCATCTCGACCGCCGTCAGGACAAGGGGGACCTGGTCGTACTCGACTGCACGACAGTGGTCCCGACCCTGTCCGGCAGCGAGTTCTTCGGGCACGAACGCGGCGCGTTCACCGGCGCGGCGAACGCACGCGACGGCGCGTTCGCGGCAGCCGACAAAGGCACGCTGTTCCTCGATGAGGTCGGGGAACTGCCCATGCCGCTGCAGGCCGAACTGTTGCGGGTGGTCCAGGAAGGCACGTTCAAGCGGGTCGGCGGCAATACCTGGCATGCCACGAACTTCCGGCTGGTCTGCGCGACGAATCGGGATCTGGACGCCGAGATTCGGGCGGGGCGGTTCCGGCTCGACCTGTACCACCGGCTGGCCGCGAACAGGGTCGCGTTGCCGCCGCTGTGCGAGCGCAGGGGCGACATACTCGAGCTGTTCAACCACTTCCTCGCCAAGGAGAGCGGGGGACGCGTCCCGCAGCTGGACCCGGCCGTCTGCGCACTGCTCGAGCGGCGGGACTACCCGGGCAACGTGCGAGACCTGCGGCAGCTCGCGGTTCGAATCGCCGCCCGGCATGTCGGACCGGGCCCGATCACTCCCGGCGACGTGCCCGACGAGGAACGCCCCATCGACCTGCCCGCCGAGGGCGACCGCACGATCCGGGTGCTGCTGGAGGAGGCGGTGGGCGCGGCCCTGAAAGCGGGCCGTGGATACCGAGAGATCCGAGACTCGGCCGCGGACGCCGCGGTACGGCTCGCGGTACGTCGCTGCGGGGACGACCTGCAGCAGGCCGCGCTACAACTGGGCGTCACCGACCGAATGGTGCAGAAATGGCGTGCGCAATCACGAACCGACCGGTCGGAGGCTACGGCGCGATGTCCAGATGCACATGCAGCACCAGCGGCCCGTGCCAGTTCAGGTTCGGACGCGCTCCGGTCCTTGGTTGACCCATGAACACCACGTTGCGAACGCCGGTGTGCCTGTTGATCGCCTCAGCGACCGAGTAGTCGTTGTACAGCGCGCGCCAACGGACGCCGACGTCGGCCGCTGCGGCGTTCACCGCGAGCAGCAACGTGATCGCCTCCGCCGGGCGGTAGAACCCGCGGCCGTCCAGCGGGGGCGGCAGGAACAGATCGACCGAATAACCCCTGCTGTCGAACGAACCCCCACCGTGACCTGCGTAGTTGCCCGCGGTCACGGTCCGATGGCGTCCGCGCAGCGCCCGCAGGAACCGGTTGGTCAGTGCCTGCACGGGTGTACCGGTGCCCGGCAATTCGATCGGCTCGAGGGCATCGCCGCCCGCAGGCTTGGAGGGAGGTGCGAAGTCGACAAGTCGTCGGCCCGCGGTGCCTCTGGTCTGGAACTCCAGCCGCTCACTTTGACCGAACATCCAACCCCGTGCGATCTCCGCGAGCCCGCGCCGATCACCGTACCGGCCATGTGCGCCACGAATGGTTCCCGCGAAATCGTTGTCGAGGTAGGCGAGGTAGCGTGCGGCGTCCGGGGCGCCAGCCCGCGGATTCGCGGCCAAGGTGCGCTCGGCGTAGCAGGCAGCGAGCGAGCGAGCGAAGTCCCGGACCGCGGCCAGTCCGGCGAACCGCGTGGGCTGGATGAGCGCCTCGCCGCAGCTGCGGGTGTCGGTGACGGCGGGAACCTCCACGCACGGCGGGAACACCACCGGCGAGACGGGCGAACCGGGCGATCGCGGTGCGACCGGGTCCGGCTGTCGTCGGGACGGTTGCGGTCGGCCCGGCCTCGGTGGGCTTGTCGCTCCCGCGTCGACCAGCGCACGCTCGGTCAGTGGGCCGACGATCCCGTCGGGCACTAGGCGCCTGCGGCGCTGAAACGAGCGCACGGCACCTCTGGTCAGCGGGCCCATGATGCCGTCGGCGGCAAGCCCGGCGCTGGTCAGCCCGTTGAGGCTGTTCTGCACCCACCGGACATAGGCGGGGAACCGCCGGTCCGCCCGAGGCGAGGCCATCTCACGGTGCTCCTGGTCGGTGACCGTGTCGAGAGCGCGGTCCACGAGCCGCAGCCGAAGCGTCTGCACTGCCCGCGCCACAGGGGTGGCCTTCGCCGGGTTGACCAGCGCGCCGCGGGCCAGTGCCCGATACCACAGCAGGGTCCGCCTAGTCAGCCCCGGCGGAACCAGGAAATTCGCCATGCGCCAGTGCGCTCCGGCCACATTGCGGCCGAGGAACGTCCGCAGCAGCGCCAGCTGTTCGGCGCTCGGGGGTGGTGAGGCCCCGGGACCTCCGCCGCCGGGATCGGTTTCCGCCTGCAGGCCTGCCGCGGCGAACGGGTCGTCGAGCAGCAACACCGCACCGTGGCGGTGCCAGGTTCCGGCTAGCGGGCGTCGGTTCGGGCACTGTGTCATGGGGGTGACTCCGATCAGTCTGTGCGACCGAGCCGAACCAGCCGGTCCCACGGGTCGGTATCGGCAGGCAATCGGCCTGCGGGTGGGTGGGCGGGCAGCGGGGTGCCGGTGCGCACCCTCGCGACCAGGCGCAACACGTTGCCGCCGAGTACCAGCCGCATGGCCTCCGCGGTGAGGTCGAGCGCGTGCACCTTGGCCAACTCGACGCCGGGGTGCAGCCACGGCCCGTCCGAGCCGAACAGCACCTTGTGCGGGCCCGCCCTGCGCACCGCCTCCACCAGCAGGTCGAACCGTCGTACCCCGGAGGTGTCGGTGTGCACGTTGGGGTGACGTGCCAGCACGTCGATGAACGCGCGCTGGGCCCGCCAGTCGTCGGCGAAGCTGCCGAGGTGCGGGATCACGAACGCCACCCTTGGGTACTGCCCGGCGAACATCTCGATGGGCGCGACGTCGCCCATCACGTCGTAGATAACCGGCAGCCGCCACCGGTCTGCGACCGCGCAGACCTCCCGCGTGAGCCGCCCGTCGTGCCGGTGGGCCTTGATGCCGAGGAACCGGTAGCCGCGGACCGCGTGGCTGACCAGCTCCGCTACTCGCCCGCGGTCGCGCTCCGGGTGCACGAACGCGAACCCGACGAACCGGCGCGGTCTCGCGGCGACGATCCGTGCCACCTCGGCGTTGGCCAAGGCGTAGTCGGAGCTGAACGGGGCGAACAGCACGGTGCCATCGATGCGGGCGGCTGATGCCCGGCGTAGGTAGTCGCGCAGCGGCGCCGAGGTGTCCCACGGGCCGGTCAGCCCGTCGCCGGTTCCCGCGTGGCAGTGACAGTCGACGACCGGGTAGTCAGCCCACACGGAGCACCAGTCCCCGATGCTCAGGCCATTCGGCCCCCACCGGACCACCGGCACGATCCATCTCAGCACCGGAGTGCTCGATCGCGATTGCGAAGCCGCGCATTCCGAGAACCGGCGACGAGGCGACGTCCAGCATGGCGACACGCCCGTTCAGCGAATCGTGCGCATGTGTACGTCCATGCGCCTGCGCAGCAGGAACCCCGGCACTGTGGCGTCCACCCGTTCGGTCAGGTCGACGCCCGTTGTCGCACGGTACGCGTGGGTGTACCGCTGGATCTCCGGCCGCCAGTAGCGTGCCCAGTTGGCTGCTTGCTGTGGGTCGTTCACCACGCTCCAGTTGCCGTAGCGGATGCCTAGCAGCAGCTGCTCACCGAAGACACCCATATCCCTGGTGTGCGTGACGCTGGTGTTCGCCCACCCCTGCAACTGCTTCATGGTGTCGACCCGGTCCATCCACTCCTCCTCGTAGGGCACCATCGCCCGTCCGCCGAGGAACTCGCGCATCTCCGGCCGTGCGAGCAGCCACTCCATGATCAGCATTTCCGCGCGGGCGGCTGACGGAAGGTCGCCGAACTGGTTGTGCGCGCCCTCGGCGAGGATCAGGTGCGTCTCGCGCAGCGCGTTGAGCAGCGGGAACCCGTCGGCAAGGACCGTGGTGTCGTCGTCCTCCTTGAAGAACAGGGAGCAGTTGTGCAGCAGGGTGTGGAACGACTCGACGAAGCGGGACCGGCTGTCCACCGTCGCCTGTCGGGAAACGGCGCGGCCGAGCAGGGTGAGTCCGTACTCGTGGTCGTATTCGAAGGCCCGCCTCCGTACGGTCAGCCGGTGCAACTCATCCTCCGCCCATCCCCAGAACAGGTTGGCGAGCGGCCGGAGCGGATCCAGGTCGAAGCGGGCCAGCGGGTCGACACCGTGGACGGTGCGCCGGTTCTGGAACCGCGCGAGGATCGCGTTGATCGCCTGCACGAGCATGCCCTCCTCGTGCCAGTACGACCAGATCAACTCCATGGCCAGCGGTCCGGTCAGCCGCGAGCGGAGAATCCCGTAGCAGTTGTCGGTGATCTCGCCCGGGCTCTTCAGCGGGATGTCGGACAGGCGGTCCCTGATGACGCGCAGGTAGGGCAGAGTGATCGCGCCGTCCTCGCCGAGTCGGTCGTAGTACAGGCCGCGCATCGTCCGCAGATCGTCCAGCGTGACCGGCCTCGAGCGGCCGTAGCGGTGCGGTTCCTCGCCGAGGAAGCGGGTCGCTTCCAGTGACCCGGACGCGAGCTCATGCTCCATCAGTTCGGGGTCGAGGAACGCTGTCGGTGTCGAACAGGCATCACCTTCGACAATGCCGCACTCCTGCATCAGGAACGCGTCGGTCGCCTGCTTGAGCACCTGGTAAGCCTGGGTGCCGGTGAAATTCAGCACGTGCCCGGTGCCGTTGCGGTTGCGCACATCCACCGCGCGGCACATGACGCCGTCGATGAACTGCTTGTAGTGCCGGAACGCGATCGCGTTCGTGCGGTTGCGGATGATCGTCCAGAGCACCTGATCGGAGGTCGGGGTCACACCGGTGCGCTGCAGGCTGACCGGCACGGTGCCCTCCGGGCTGACCACGCCCGTCAGTTGCGCGGTGATCTCCCACCCGTCGGTCTCCAGGTTGTCCGGGCCGTCATAGCGCGCGGCACGGACCACGTTGGGCAACGCGGTGTCACCGGCGCCACCCGTGCCGCCGTCGAACAGGTCGCCGTCCTCACCTCCGCCGATGTCACCGCCGATGTCGCCTGTTGGAATCCCGGCGTCGCGTTCGGACCGCGTGGCGTACACGGTGTAGGCACCCGGGGCACCAGGCGCGAAGTCGATCTTCGGTCCGCGGTCACTGAGCTGCTGCTCGTCGTCGGACCGCGGGCCGACGATCCGCCAGTCGACCCGGTACCTCCCCGCGTCAGCCAGCTTGCCGCTGACCAGCGCCTCCAACCGCACCGTGGTGCCGACCTGGACCGGATCCTTCGGGAATCCCCTGAGCGTGAACGTCTTGCTGGACACGGGGTGTCTCCTCATCGCCTCGTCATATCGGTAATGTCGATGCCCGGGCGCAGAGCACGGAGGTATCCAGGCTGCTGCGCACCGCCCATCGGGTTAGCTGCGCACCGAGCAGGTGGCTCTCCTGCTCGGGACTGATCACGCCGTCCGCCCGGGCTTGGCCGACTGCGGCGAATACCAGCGCAGGCGGGGCATCGCGCAGTGCTTGTGGGACATGTGGCCATGCCCGGAAGTTCGTTTCGAGCTCGGCGCGCTGCCGATCGGGCAGGTGCAGTGCCGTCCCCAGGGCCGCGCCACCCAACGCGGGCGGGCGGTGGTCGAGCAGTGTGTCGATGAACGCAGGCACGTGGCCAAGCAGCGCCGCAAGGCGCGATGCGAGGCCAGCCGGCGCCTGGGCGAGCGGATACAGGGACGACCACATGGCGGCCAGCCGCCGCCACTGTGGGTCCGGGTAGAGCGCGTCGCCCATAGCGCAGCTGAGCTGCACCCGAATCCACGGAACCGGATGGGGATCGTCACCGCTGGGACGGAACACGAACCAGCGTGGCAGGCTGACCACCCCGATCAGGCCCAGCGTGGAGCCGATCCCGAGCTTGGCAACCGACCAGAGGTCCGCGACGATCTCCGATATCCACCTCGACCAGCTCCGCCACGCCGCACCGGCGGGGCCCACGGCACTGGCCTGCGCGGCCCGCAGCGTCTGGCGCAGCGAGCCGACCAGGTCGAGCAGTGCGGCCGCCTGGTGACCGACCTCGTGCACGAGCGAGGACGCGATGCCGTGACCGATCATCCGTTCCCGAGGTACCCGAATCAGCGCGACCGGGTTGGACCCGCCGCCGGGTAGCCGGGTCCGCGCCCTGCGGATGGCCGCCCCCGGGCCCCGAGCCAGATAACAGATAACCGGCGGCGGCTCGAAGTAGCCGCCGGGAAGCCGCAGTGCATCAGTCGCCAGCAGGTCCAAACCGGACAGCCACACACCGGTCTGGAACTCGCTGCGTTGGGTGATCGCCTCGGTGAACAGGTCGAACTGGTTCAGGATGTCGTTGAACGCCATCCTGATCAGTGCGAAGCGCTGCTGTTGCTCGCTCGGCGCGACAGCCCGGCCAGGGCCTGCCAACCAGCGCAGGTACTCGGTGACCTGATCGCGAAGCACCGCCCGGCCGTCGAGCAGGAACCGCTCGACGGCGGACAGCGCGGACGGCAGCGGGGCCGCCGCCGAGACCATCGTCTCGTGCAGGACGAACGGGCGCACCCGATCCAACCGGGTGAGCAACGCGCGAGCCTCCTGCTCGAGGAAGGCAGCAGGCGTGGCAGGTTGGGAGTTCACCGTCGCACCCCGGTCACGCGCCGAGGATCACGATCTTGCGACCGCGCCGGACCCACCGCCCGGTCTGCGCGGTTCCGCTCGTGGCATCAGTGGCGTCGAGGTCGGCATCACTGTCCATGAAGGATGGTTCAATGCCGTCGGCGCCGTCGGCGCCGAACCCGTAGCCGCCTTGCCGAGGCCCATGTGGCGAGTTCCAGCGGCCAGGCGGGCGACGGACCAGGCCAGGGGCGTGCCTGCGGGCCGCGGACAGCACGGCGGCGCGAACCACAGCGCGCGGTGGCGCACCACTTGGTGCGCGGGCGGCGTTTCGAGCCGCAGCGGTCGCGAAACGCACGTAGCGCCGGGCCACCTCGAGCTCGGCCTCCTGCTCGCCGAGTCCCTCCAACTCCAGTTCGAACATCTTGCTTGCCATCGAGCCGAGCTGCGAGCCGACCATCCCGCCGATGCCCGGCAGCACCATGTTGCCCAGTGCGCCCGCCGCCATCGGCAACGCCGCCTTGGCAACGCCCTTCAGCGTGCCACCCAGTGCCCGGCCGATCGGCGACCTGAGCATCCCGCCTGCCGCCTTGGCCGCGCCCCTGAGCAGCTTGCCGAGGAACTGTTCGAGCTCCTCCTCACTGGCGACCTCCAGCAGCTCGTTGGCCAGCTCGAACTCCTGCATCTCGCCGAGCGACTCCATCTCGCCGCCGAACATCTCACCGAGGGTGTGCTCCTGGCTCTCGAGCTGGCCCATCTCCCCCCACTCCAAGGCTTCCCACTCACCGGGGGTCTCGAAGCCTTCCCACTCCTGGGTCTCAAACGCGCTCATCCGTCCTGCTCCTGCTCGTCGGGACGCGACCGCCTGCCGCGTCGGCTGATCACTCGATGTGGTTCACGATCTGGTCGCCGTGTCGTTATCCGCGGCCGCTGCCGCCTGCTCGCGCACCGCCCGCCGCGAGGGCAGCCAGCCCGGGCGCGTGTCGATGGGCGGCGCTGGAAACGGCGGCCTTGGCGACGGTCATGGGCCGCGCGTCGAGTGGTGCTTCGACTGCCCTGGCAACGGCAGCGTTGGCGAATCGCACGAACGCCTTCGCCGTCTCGAATTCGCTGTCCTCCTGGGACAGGCCTTCGAGTTCCAGGCCGAACACCGCGCCTGCCGACATGCCTGTCGCAGGCAATGCACGACTGGCCTGCCGGAGGATGCCCGTGAGTGCGCGTCCGGTGTCCGACCGTACGAAGTCGTGCCGCCCACCGGCGGCCCGGCCGACCAGCCTGCCGAGGAACCGGTCCAGCTCGCCGGTCTCGTGCGCCTCCAGCAATTCCGCCGCCAGCTCCGTCTCACCGACTGCCCGGCTGAACCACCGCCCGGCCGGCTGGGAGGTCATGCCGACGTGGCCCGGCCGGGAACCCAGCAGCTCACCGAGCACCTCGAGAAATTCCTGCTGCTCGGCATGGTCGAACCGCCCGTCGGCCGGTTCACCCATGGCCCTGTCCAGGTCGTGCATCGCGATCTCCTCGCCGTGCGACATGTCGACTGGTTCACTCAGGTAGCTGCACATCGCATGCCGGCTCGAGACCCCCGGGCGACCGCGCGGCGGCGAACTGCGATTCGGCGCACCGACCCCACGCCGAAGCTGGGTTCGCGGTCTTGGGGAGTCGCGCCGCGCGGCCGCACCATGTGCGCGTGGACGTGTTCACCGCCCGGCAGCCCGCGCTCCGGATGGACTTGCGGGCGCGGATGGAGTTTCGTGTCGGTCCGGCGCAGTTGCTGCTCAGCGAGTTGCTCCCGCTGCCGGTGTGCGACCTTCAGGTCCGACTGGACGCCGAGGTCGCCGCGAACCCGGCGCTCGAGATCGGCGACCCCGACACCTGTCCGGGGTGCGGGCATCCGATCTGGCGCCGCCACTGCCTGCGGTGCGTGGACCCCGCCCACCCCGCGCCACTGGACACCGTTGGAACCTGCACGACGCCTCGCGACCAGATGCTTCGCGACTGCGCAGCGGCGTTGCCCGCCGCCGGGCGTCGCATCGCCGCATACCTGGTCGCCGACGTCGACGACTACGGCGTACTCGACGAGTCGCCGCAAGCGATCGCGCATCGGTTGGGCGTGTCCGCCGAGGACGTTCTAGCGGCCATCGGCACGCTGCGGCGGGCGGGCTTCGCAGGCATGTGCGCACGTGACCTCGTAGAGAGCATCCAGCTGCAGGCGGTCGCCACCGGAGAGGAGCTCGGTATGCCGCAGATGCTGCACGAGCTGCTTGCCAGGGGTCTCGCCGAGCTGGCCGAAGGCCGGCAGACGCCGATCCGGTTCCGCCCGGCTCTCGCCTGGCTTCGGGTGAACATGGTCCCCGCCGTGTTCGAGCAGGCGGAGGTAGCGCCGGTCGACCCGGTCGACATCGTGGTCCACCGCAACCACGGGCAGCTGCACACCACCGTCATTCCCGGTCCGTGGTCGGCGGCGCGGGTGGCGGACTCCTACCGTGCGGTCGGAGACCACCCGGCGGTGCGCGGCGAGCTCATCCGAGCAAGCCGGTTCATCGAGGCACTCGACAAGCGGGAGCACTCATTGCTGATGGTCAGCCAGGCCGTCGTGACACACCAGTCGGCCCGAGTGATCCACGGCCCAGCGGAGCACCGAAAGCTCACCCGTCGACAGATCGCGGCCGAAGTCGGTCTGCACGAATCAACGGTGAGTCGAGTCGTCGCAGGCAAACGGGTCTCCATTCCCTCCGGCGAAACCGTCGCGCTCGCTTCGCTGTTCGGCGCCCCCAGCGATCTTCACGACTGCATTCGCGAGGTCATCGACCACGAAGCGGCGCCGCTGTCCGACGCCGACGTAGCCATCGCGCTCGCCCAACGAGGCCACCGGGCGGCGCGGCGAACGGTTGCCAAATATCGCGCCGAGCTGGGCATCCCCGACCAGTACCACCGACGACATGACGCCCACCCTGTCAGAGAGCACGTGCTGAGCTGAGATGAGAGGCTTGCACGGTGACACGACAACGTCTGCGAGTCTGGGTACCGCCGCGCCCAGGGTGCGCCCGTGTGTGCATCGAACACCTCCACCTCGTGCTCGCGGTGCGGCATGTACCGCAGCCGCACCCACGTGCCGACCCTGCCGACCATCCACTCGGCCACATACTTCCGGCGTTTCCGCTCGCCTTGGCGCCGCCCGGCCCGCCCATCCGACGTCAGATCAGGGCGGATCGCCGCTGCACCGTCTCCAGCTCGGCGCCGCCGCGCCGACCGCGGCCTGCTCGGCCACCAGCTCCCGGTGCAGGGCCGCGGCATTGCCACGCCAGTACGCCAGCCGCACCCGCATCCGCTCGTCGATCCGGAACCGATCACGCCACCAGGCGGCTGAGCCACTGAGCGGGCAACGCCAGCCTGCGCACCGCAGCCTCGCGTAACGCACGTCCGGCCGCGTCGGTACCCACCAGGCCAGACATCCGCGTTCTGCCCCGCAGCCAGGCAAGGCACGACCATCAGCAAAGATCCAACACCCATCACCGCCCAACCGGACCGGTGTCACCGGATCGGGTGACGTAGCGGCGTGCCCGGAACTGCCGGGCACCGACCGCCAAACGGTGTCGATGAGCAGCGGAACCCCAGACCGCTCACCGGTACTTCGCTGACAATCCCGTGACAGATACAGGGTCCTGGATCGCACGTCAGCCGACCACTCGACGACGCGGAGATGTCCAGGTTCTGTCCGACTTGGACAGCGTCCGCACTAACTGAGACGCGGCGCGGTAAGGGCTTCCGGTTCGGGCAAGCATTCGGGATGGTGCAAAGCGAGTGCCGCACCGACAAGCCACCAACCGCGATAGATCAGGGCTCGGCACAGCGACGAGTCCACCTTGTCGAACACCGTCGGCACAAGCGAAAGGTCGGCCCCGCCGACCGTTCGATGCTCGGGATGCGCGTGGCGCCACGCATCCAAAGTGGAGGTGGAGTCCGGTATGTCGGTTGCCAGTCCGACCAACACGCCACGACGTCCGTCCGCAGGAACCGGCTTGTCGGTAGGGATGGCGCGCCCGCGCTCGAAGAGCGACACCATACGGCGAGTCCGAAGTGCCGTGCTTTGCCGGTACAGCAGCGAGTTCGCCCTGGCCAGTTCGCGGAGAACCGGAATTCGCCCATACGAACCTGGGCGAAGCAGGCCTCCGGCGTTCATCGTCACCAGGAACGTCTGGCTATACCGATCGCTGTCGAGCGCTTCGAGACCCGTATTGTCGTAGACGCCACCATCGACCAGCACCGGCGCCGCAGTTGAGCACGGGAACCGGAGCCGGTCCAGAACAACGGGAGCGAACGCCCCGGGCACGGCCGCGGATGCGGCGACAGCCAGGCTCAGGCGCAGACCGGTACCCGCGGTCGTTATCAAGCCGGTTGTGTAGTCACCGACCACGTCCCGTTCTAGGGAAAACCGAACGCCGGTGACAAGGTTGGCGGCGCTGATGATCCAGCGCACCTCGGGATCGAGACTCTCCAGCGTGGCGCCATGAAAGAACCATTGGTCGAATCGTCGAGCGAGCAGATCAGTACGGGTGGCAGGACCGACCGTCCGCCACACGCCGAGGGCCAGCGACACCTTCAGCGAGCGCTTCGAGACTCGTTGAACAATTGGATCGATAACCAACTCGTCGTACGCGGACCCGATGAATCCGCGCTGACGCAATCCGGGCCAAGCCACGGCGGTGGCGGCATTGGTGATCGACCCGCCGGAGACGGACGACAGGTATCGTAATTGGCTCAGCATTTGAACGTCGGCAAGCAGCCGCAGTGCGCCGAGTCCCGCGAGCGTCGCCCGGAATCCACCGCCGGACAACGTCACCGCCAGCGGCTTAGCGGCCTCCGCAGGCTCTGCCGGACGCCGCTGATCGCCGCACGGTCGCGGCTGAAGACCCGCACCGTTGGCCGGTGAATCTACAACCCAGCCGCTCGAATCGCTCGGTTCGGACATGAAATCAACTCACTATCGCGATCGAGGTCGAACAGCACCGACTCGTGGCCCAAAGCCACGCGTTCCTTGATGATGTATCGCGTTTGAATGTGTCCACGTAACGCCCAGCACGGTCAATCGCGAACTGTATCTATAGGTACTAGTTTGGACCTGGCGCACGGAGGGTCGAGATGCCTGACGATGTCGGCACGCTGGCTGTCGAACTGCTGCCCGCGCGGCATGGTGATTGCATCCTGTTGTCCTGGGGGTTCGGCCAGCACACCCACCGAATCCTGGTCGACGCCGGTCCCGCGTTCGCATATCGCGACATCGCCACCCGGCTACGGGAGATCGGTGTCCACTCGCTCGACCTGTTGGTCCTCACACATGTGGACGCCGACCACGTCGAGGGAATCATCCTAGCCGTCAACGACAAGGCGCTCGGGCTAGAAGTCGGTGAGGTCCTGTTCAACGGGGCCCCACAGCTCGCCGCCGACGAACTCGCGCCGCTGCACGGCGAGCTCCTCGGCGCGATCATCGCCAAGCGCGCCTTGCCGTGGAACACCGCCTTCGGAGGCCTAGCCGCGGTCGCGCCGGAGAACGGCCTGCTGCCGAAGGTCCCGATGTGCTGCGGTCTCAGCCTGACCGTGGTGGCCCCGGATCGGGAGACGCTGCGGGCGCTGCGGGACGTATGGCGACCAGCTGTGAAAGCCGCCGGGCTCGACTTCTGCGAGGACGAGGAGAAGGCGCTGGCGGTACTCCATGAGCGCCCGAGGCTGCTGCCCGAGGACGGTTACCTCAGCGGACCAGCGACTCCGAACGTCGACGACCTGGCCCGCGCCCGTTCCGGTGCGGACACGAAGATCCCGAACGCGAGCAGCATCGTGCTACTGGCCGAACTCGGCGAGCGGCGAGTGCTGCTGGCAGGCGACTCCACACCGAACGTACTGCTGCCCGGGCTCAACCGCCTCCTCGACGAACGCGGCACCGGGATCCTGCCGCTCACGGCGTTCAAACTGGCCCATCACGGTAGCGCGAACAATGTCTCCAAGGAGATCGTCCAGCTGGTTCCCGCCAAGCACTACCTGTTCTCCAGCAACGGCTCCTACTTCGGCCACCCGGACGACACCGCGGTCGCCACGGTCATCAAGTTCGCGCCGACCGGCGCGGAGCTCGTGTTCAACTACGCCAATCCCCGGACCCTGCAGTGGCAGGACGACCGCTTGATCGGCGACTTCAAGTATCTGGTGCGCTACCCCGACGACCGTGATGGCTTCGTTCGGCTGACCTGGACGGTGCGCAATGGCTGAGGTACGGGTGTGGGTGACGGTCGACCAGGACGGTAAGGCCCGCGCGCGCCGCTTGGACAACAATCAGAGGTCGAGGGTCTGGTCGGTTGGCTACACCGGACTCGACAAGCAGCTCATCAGGTTGTTCGAACGCTGGCTGACGGTACGCGACCGAGATTGGCGGGATGACGAGATCCGCGTGTTCGGCTCGCTCCTGCACCGATGCCTCTTCGGCAATGACAACTGGGAATGGATCCAGGCGATCATCGAGGATTCGCCGCGAGTCCGTCTCGAGCTCATCTTCCCCGACGACTCGCGACTCGCAGCCCTTCCCTGGGAGTACCTCTACCTTCCCGACAAAGACCGGCGACAGGGCGCGTTTCTCGCGACTCGGCGCAACCTCGTGTTGTCTCGATACATCCCGCTACGCGGCAGGCAGTTCTCTGCACAAGACAAGCTCACCGTGTTGGTGGTGATCAGCCAGCCGAAGGATCCCCGAATCGGACCGGTCAAGTATGAGGATGTCCTGGAGACGATCAACGCCACCGCCGCTACGTTGAACTTCAAAACCTTGGAAACCCTGCATAACCCGACGGAACAGGATCTTGCGAGGGCCGTCCGAACCGGCTCGCCCGATCTCATCCACTTTATGGGTCACGGCAAGTTCGACGAGGATCGCGGGGCGGGGGCACTTGCGCTCGTGGACCCAGACGGTGGGGTGGACTGGGTGAGCGATCGGCGAATCGCGGACACCCTCACTCGATACGGCAACATTCCGAGAGCGGTCGTCCTGCATTCGTGTGACGCGGGGAAGGCCGACTACGAGGCTAGCTTCGCGGGAGTCGCGCCGCAGCTCATCCGGCACGGCGTGCAGTCCGTCATCGCGATGCAGTACCCAGTGCGGAACTCGACCGCTATCAAGTTCAGTTCGGGCCTATATAATGCGCTGGCGAACGGAGACGACCTCGATGTCGCCGCCCAGGAGGCACGATTCCAGATCAGCGGTAGCGCACCCCACTTGTTAGGCGTTCCGGTGGTGTACATGCAGAGCAGCACACCGTTGTTGCGCTCGAGATCAGGCGATCTGTGATGGCCGGCCGCGAGTTCCGCATCACCATCCGCGGTAGCGGGATCGAATGCGAAATATTTACGCCAGGGATCAAGGAACCGGAGTACTGCGAAGCGAAGATCCAGAAGGAGCCTTACCTAGAGACGATCAAGGTGCTGGAGAAATGGCTCAAGCAATGGCAGACGCTCACCAGGCTTCAACAGCAGGAGCGAGCGCAGGACAGGAAAGTAGACCTGCTTGTTCCGGAAACCTTCACCCTGCTGGGCGCCCACTTGTGGAGGATGGCTTTCGACAACGCGATCGGGGCGGCGCTGTTAACGCATTACCAGATGATAGAGACGGGCCAACTGGATTATGTCCGGATGCGAATAAGCATCGAAAAAGCGTCCGACCTTGCGGCACTGCCCTGGGAGTTCGTCTGGTACCCAGGCCATCGGGACGTGCCGAAGGCGTTCTACCTCGCTTCCGAGTTCAAGCTGATACTTGGGCGGTATGTCGACGGAGTGACAGACCGGGAGATCCCGCCGGCCGACGAGCAGGTACGGGTTCTGTTCGTCACCAGCCTGCCGGATGACCCTGTTTTCAAAACGGCGCAGGAAGACACCACGGAGATGATCCGCCGTCTTGAGGATGGCGGTCGAACAGCGGCAGTAATGGAGATCGAGCGCATCGGTTCGTGGGATGCGAAGAGGGTCGGCATGGCGCTTCGCAGGCTCGCGCGCGACAAGCACCATGTGGACATCGTGCACTTGACTGCACTCTTCCGTATTCTGGAGGGGCAGATGCAAGTCTACCTACCAGATCCTTATGCCGAAGGCGCCGGCACATCGCTCGATTGCGGAGTTCATACATGGCTGCCGGCAATAACATTCGTCAACGTGCTGACGGGCGAATACAAACCGACCCTACTCGTCCTCGCCTTGAGCGATTGGGAAGGCGTCTATCCGGAGCACTTCGAACAACTGGCTCCCGATTTCATCAACGCGGGCATTCCGGCCGTCCTTGCCATGCAGTATCCGATGAGCTCACATCAGGGACTTGCGTTCCTCACGTCGTTCTACGGGCAACTGACCACGGGCACCCCAATCGGGACCGCGGTACAAAAGGGCCGGCGGGACATGATGCTGGCCAAGGTGGATCGGAACTTCGGGACGCCGGTCCTCTATATGCAGAGCGAAGAAGATGCTCAGTTGATGACCGCCGGGTCACCGCCGGACACTGACGCGGAAACCAAGCATCACACACGCGGGGTGGTACCGTCGCGCAAACCCACCGCGACGCGCCGATCGAAGACCGTCGTGCGGGGCCGCTTGCTCGACGCGATCAAGAACGCGTCGAGTTTGCTCGATCCGGAAGCGATCCGGGAAACAAGTGCGTGGATCGAAAGCTCGAACTGGCCGGACGTGAAAGCCGCTCGGCTCGCCATTCAGGAGCGGAAACGGGCACGCAAGCCCGACGACGCGTTTCAGAACATCGCTCGGTACCTCGCCCAGGTTCTCGGCGACGAGACAAGCGAGGCCGCCTCATGACAAGCATCGATTCCGACCAGCGGAGACTGGAACTGGAGGCGGCGCTCGCCGACGGACGGGCGAGGCTGGAAAAGCTCAAGCTCTCCCGGCTCGGCGAACACTCCGCCAAGCTCGCGCTGAAGTTGTTCGAGGGACGCGATCCCGAAAGCGCGCTCAACTCGATTCAGAACCTTCGGGCTGAGTTGGGCCAGATTGACACCGTACTCAAGGAGGTCTACGAACGCGGCCTCGCCGCCGAGCACCGTGAAGCCGAGCTGCATCCCTTCGAGGACGCGTGGATCGCGGTCCGCCGTCGCGGGCTTGCGGCCACCGCCGACGCTCAGGCCTGGCGGTACGAATGGCTGGGAACCTGGTCGAAAGCTCTAGCCGCGCTGCGCTTCACCGCAGCAGACGCAATCGCCCAGACCGACAACCCCTACGAGGACGTCTCGCCCCTTCGCGCGTGCCTGCTGTCAGTCTCCCGCGACCTGGAAGCAGAGGACTGGGAACGAGCGGTCGGGAGTGCGGAAGTGGTGCTCCGTACCGGAAATGCCCAACCGGGACTGGATGCCAGACTGCGCGTCCTCAAATGCCGGCTCCTGCGGCGTTACCTCGACGATCTGGACGCCGCCGAGATCGAAGCCACGCACGCGATGGCACGAACCGACGACGGCGATGCCGAGCTCCGCGGCCTGGCCATCGCCGCGGTCGCGGAGATCCATCTCGACCGGGCGAACTGGGACCAGGTCCACAAGCTGACGGACGACGTACTGGTCAGGGAGGTCGGCGTCGCGGACCCCCTGATCGCGGCAGGCAGGTTGGCCGAGGCGGAAGGACGCTTCTCCGAAGCGCGTGACTGTTATGATGCGGTCGCGCTCCGGTTCGGAGCGACCGCTAGCGTGGGTGCCCTATTTGTCGAGACGCCGGGCACACTGCTCTGGCGAATCGCCCGTCAGGTTCGCTGGAGCGATGGCCATGCCGCGCTCGAGTTGATTGACCGCGCACTGACCGAAGGTGTGACCGGCAAGGGTGTCGATCCGGAACGGCGAGTGCTCCTCGAACGCGCACGGATCCTCGACGAACTGGGACATCGCGCGGAAGCGGCCAGCGCCTACAATGAGGCAGGCGAGCGGTATGCCTGGTCGGGCTCCGACCGCGCGCTCGAGCTGTTTCAGCGTGCGGTGGAACTTGACGGAGACAACCCGCTGTTCCAGTGGTCATATGGCGAGTCATTGCGCCAGAAGGCGAACGCGAAGGAATGGGCCGTCGACTACGACATGCTCAGGCGTGCCAAAGCTCTGTTGGACACGGTCGAACAGCATCCACCCGCACCGGACGACGCCTGGGCGCTGACCTCCCTCGCGCTCGTCAACGACAAACTCGACATCGACGGTGATCAGGCGCTCCTCTTCGAGCGGGCATTCTTGCGAAACCCCGACTACGCGCGCGGCCACGCCTTGCTCGCCGTGCTCCTGCGGGGTCACGGCTACTATGCCGAGGCTCTGACGATCGTGACAGCCGGTTCCGAACTCAGCACCGCCGACGCGTATCTCGCAAGCGTTCACGTGTATTCCCTGCTGGACATGGGAAAGCCCGAGTATGCCCAACAGGTTGCCGAGCAGTACGTGCGGGACAACGGACCCAGCCTGGAGATGTGCACGGCACAGGCGGTCGTCCAGATGCGACAAGGAAATCCAGGCGCCGCGCTGGCGATCCTCGCTGAGGCGGAGGACGAGCAGGACATTCAGTTCAAGCGCGCGATCTGCCACGCGGCGGTGCGGCAGTACGCCGAGGAGCAAGCGCTGTACGCGGAGATCCTCGCTAAGAAGGACGAGACAACCGACCCTCTCCTGGTTGGTTGGGCGGCCTACCGGACTGGCAACCTCGACCTGGCAGGGCAGACGTTCCGAAGTGTTCTCCCGTTAGACTCAAGTGGACTCGACCTCGCTCAGGTACTGCTCCGGCGGGGTTCGGTCGATGCCGACGCGGGCACGGAGTTGTTGCTGTCGTCAATCGAAACCTCGAGCAGCATCGGCAACCTGATCCACCTTGTATCCTACGAGCTGCCCTTGCTGATCGACGCTGTGGAGGGCAAGCCACACGAGGCTGCCGTTCGAGATGCCTGCCAGGCGGCTGCCAGCGCCAGCGAACGCCGTGTCAACGAACTGCGAAGCCTTCGCAGGCCCGAGGATCAGCCCTCCGTCCTGCTCGCATCGGCTCGAACGGCCTTCAGTCAGGACGATCTCTACCGCGCCGCGGAGTTGTACCTGCCGTTCGCCTGCGCCGGGGGTCCGCCCGAGGTAGCCGATCGGCTGACTGAGGTGTCGGACCGGCTGTTGTGCCACGGTGACGCGTTGCTCGCCAGCGGCGACCTGCCAGCCGCTCGACGAACCTGGAAGTGGCTGCGGGGAACGATCGCGGACCTGCTCGACGACCGGATCGCCGACAGCGTTCAGAGCAGGCTCGCGCTCAGCGACATCGATGAAGGGAAGCCACTCGCCGAGACGGCGGCGGATCACCTTCGGCAAACCGACAAGGACGCCCTCCTCGACGTGGTCGGCACCTTCGCCCGCGACGTGCCGTCGCTCTGGGCGCAGATCGACGGGTTGAGCGAGGTCTTCGCCGCCGAGTCCCCACTCGCGGAGATGACCACCCGGCGCCAGCTTTACGCCAGCGTCTACGCGCTCGACCGCGACGCGGTGCCCGACTTCACGATGTCACCGTTCGTCAGCGCGGTCGAGATCGCCCTCGGCGGTGGGCTCGCCCGCCTGCGGGACTCGTCCCAGGTCGAGCTGCTCATCATCGGCCTTCGCGCCCAGGTTACCGAGGAGATGGGCATCTGGGTCCCCGGCGTCGGCGTGCAGGTCCGGGAGGAGCTCGATCCGCACACCGCGAGCTTCCAGGTATACGGGCGTACCACGGCCACCATCACCATGCCGGTGGGGCACGAGGATCTCATGCCGCTGCGCAGTCGGCTCGAAGACGTTTTGCGGGACAACCTCTTCCGCTGGATCTCGGTGGACGACCTCGAACTGTGGATCTCCAACTGGGACGCGTCGTCCTATCAGGCCGAGGGTGACCACAGCTGGCTGCCCCACCAGCCCGCTGGGCGCTTGCAGCTCACCAGGCTGCTCCGGATGTTGGCGCGCGAGGGGGTGCCGATCCGCGATCGAGACACGATCCGGGATGCCTTCACGACTGCTGGCAATACGGCGCCTGGCGACCTGCTGACCGAGGTCCGCCGGCGCCTGTATCCCGCTACGCTGGGCGCCCGCGACGGTGAGGCGGTGGAGTCGGAGCCTCTGCCCGCCGAGCTTGAGACACGCGTGGCCAAGGGACTCTATGGCGATGGATCCACTTGGGCAATGCCTCGGGCCGAGGCGAGGAACCTCGTCGAGGACTTGCGAGCCTGGCGCAGGACCGCGCTCCCCGAGGGTCCGGTCGCCATTCGCACCTCCTCGCGCGAGCACCGACCTTATGTCTGGCGCCTGCTCGCGGCCGAACGTCCTCGTATCTTTGTTGTTGCTGCGGAGGAGGTGCGATGAGCGCGAACGTCTTGAAGCTGGCCGTCGACTTGCTGCGGGCCCTCCTGCCGACGCCTCCGCTGGCGATTCGGGTCGAAGGGCCCGACATCGACGAGAACGAGCTCACGCTCGTCTCCAACGGGCTGCGCCGCGTTGTCGGCCAGGTAATCCAGGAGCTCGGCATCGAGCGCGAGATCGACGTGGTCATCGACCGCCGTGTCGATGACTCCGAGGTCGTCGAGGTCTCGGCGGACGGCCGACCCATTGCCATCTTCCCCTCGCCCACGACCGACTGGTCCGCGCAGGTTGTCGCCCGGACACACCGCGGGCTGCTGCGCCGGGCGCGCGTGCTTCTCGACGACGCCACCGTCGAGAAGGCCGGCAAACGGCTGCCCGGCACCATCGCGGATGGCTCACAGGGCGCCGTTCGACGCACTGTGGAATACCTGATGGACAACGGCATCGGCACGCGAACATTGGAATTCGAATCAGTATGGGACGGATCACCCTCGCCCAGCGAAGCGGCGGAGTGGCTGATCAACGAGCTGGCCACGCGGAAACTCAACGTGTTCGTCGCCGAATCTGCGCTCCGCAACACCGCCAACGACGAACGAACCTGGCTGATCAACCTCAGACAGGCGCTGTACAACGAGTGCGGCATCTGGCTCCCGGACCTGGCGATCGCCGCGCACGACCCCGAACCGGGCGAGGTCCGGGTCAAGTTGAACGACCTACTTTCGCCGTTCCTCGTGGTCAACGAGCAGGCGACGTTGCCCTTTATCCTCACCGTGCTCCGGCCAATCCTTGTCGAGCACGCCGCATGGCTGCTTCGCGCCGACGATGTCGAAAGCCAACGCGCCGAGCTCGGCTTGGTGATCCCAGAGCTTGACCGCCTGTCCAAGGGCCACGTACCCACCTGGCTGCTGTGCGCCTGTCTGCGCAGCCTCATGGCCAACTCGGACAGCGTGCGAAACCTCCCGCGGATCCTGTGGCTGCTGCTCGAGTCCGGGCCGCAGTCTGATGGCATCGACGAAGTCATACTGGCCAGGCCTGTTGTGGACAGCCTTCCGATGCAGCTATCGGATAGCCATGATCCGGAGTTCCTCGCCTCGACTGTTCGCCGGCTGATCGCGTACGAGGCCTGGGTGGGCGGCGAAACCCCTACGGCCATCCCGCTGGTGAGCCTCCCGATCGACTGTGAACAGACCCTGCTCCGCGCGTCGGACGCCAGCTCCACCGGCAAGGCGGAATGCAGGATCGTCCGCACTATCTTCCGGAACGACCCGACGGCGGTCGTCGTCGCGCACACCGTGGCGGGAATCGGTCCGCTCCGCCAAGCGTTACGGGCACTGCCGGAACCGCCGCAGGTGATCGCGTCACAGGAGTTGCCGCCCGACGCACCACTTCCTCGGGTGTTGAAGGGGTGACAAGCAGCAGTCACGCTCCACCGTTGGGCTGGCTGGTGTCGATAATGGGTTCGGTCGTATTGGTCCAGACCGCCCCAGCATCAAGTCGATGGTGAGAATGACGATGGCACTGAGCGCCATCAGCACGACGGCCGGTGCTGAGGTAGACGGCGTTGATGGCGGTAGCAAGGAGGCCGACGGGCAGATGCCTCGATCATTGGTGTCGATCGCCACTCGCCGTCGCTAGGGCAGGATTGATCCCGAGGATGGCGTTCCTCCCGGGGTCATAGCACGTTCAGTTCCACTGTGCACACTTGCTCTGGTGTGGGTCTCCTCGTGTCCAGAAGCTCAGACTGCCAACCCGCCGTCAGTGACACCTATCGCAGCAGGACGAGCGGGGTCACCTCCAGCGTGGTCCCAATCGCGTCCCAGCCGTCGATGAAGCCCAGGCAGCTGCACCCGGCGGAGGTCGGGAACGGCTTGGTCTCCGACTCGAAGGTCAGCCGGATGCGCCGTTTCGTCGGGTGGCCGCCGAGTTCTGCCACCAACGTGATCGTCTTCTTCGCGGGCTTCTCGACGGCCTTCGGCTTCATCGTGGCATCGGCGTTCGGGTTCGCCCCCGACTCGGTCACCTGGCCCGGTGTGGGCACGGCGACCTCTAGGACCTGGAATCGGCCCCGGAACAGGAACAACCCGCCCAGGTGTTCCACGTTGACCTCGCCGGGCCGAGCCGACTCGCCAAGCCTGGAGCGCAGCGCCGGTCCGCTCGTGATCTCACCGGACTCCAGCGTCACGTGCACGATCGCGTCGCGCCGGTCGAAGCTGTCCAGGAGCCTGCTCGTGATCGCCTCGGGCTTGGAGTTCTCGGCAGCCCTGTCCTCGTTGACGCGCTCCACGAACAGCTCGTCCACGTACACCACCGTGCCGTGTCGGCCCCGCTCCGCTGCCCGCCGGTCGGCTCGGCGGTACAGCAGAACGACCACCGGCAGCGCCACCAACAGCCCCGCCGTGATCCCCCAGGCGCCCATCTCGAACCACCAGTGGCCCATCCACTCTTGGTCGAACACGCCGATGATGTCCTCCTCAGAAGCAACCACGGGGTCTCCTTGAGAATTGCCGCGCCCCCTCTGTGCCTTCACCTTGCGCAGCGGGTTGGCCGGACGGAACAGGCAGTCAACACCAATCAGGTCGGAGGTCACCCCGCTGCGCGAGCCCTTGGCGGGGCAAGGTGACGCACAGGTGCGCGGTCAGCAGCCGTTCCCGGACGACCTCGTCCTGGAGCAGCACCTTCTGGATCCGACGTTGCCGTAGATCACTTGCAGGGGCTGCGAGCCGAAGAACATCGCCCTGCTCGGAACCAGGACCGACAGCCGACCACGATACCGACGACGATCGGCAGATACCTCCAAACAGAAGCGCCTGGAGCGCACCGTCCCTGGCTGATACATCGCGATGATCTCCCAGGCGGCGATGGCGGTCGGTCACTGATCACATCGCGTGCGTCGGGGCACCCATAACGGGTCAACGGCCGTTCGAGCCGCATCCACAACAATGCTTTGATCCCGGCGCGTTCCGTAGTCCTGGGACCTGAGGTGTGCCCGAAGGGGCGGATATGACTGAACCTGACGCAACGCCCAGTGCTGCCGTCGGAAAGGACACCATTGTCGTTCTGAGCGAAGTTGGCGAGCCGGACTGTTGCCAACCTGCGGTCCGGCTACCGGGTCTGGATGGCTCAAGGTCAGTTCATCCCACCGAGTCGGCTGATCGCCGAAGGTTCTGTCGTCGCGCTCGCCGGCCAGCGGCGGAGTTTGCGGGCAGAGCGCCGGGCTCTTAGCCAAGGGAAGGTGATCACTCCGAGAGCCATCAGGGCCGCCACTGCTGTGGCCGAGGCAGAGCGGGAGGTGAAGGAATCGGTGATTGCGCTCGAGACGAGATTGATGATCAGACCGCCCAGGACACCGCCGAGCAAGAGACTGAAGACTGGCTGTTGGAGCGCTTGCCTGAGGGTCCGGCCGAGTGTCGGCGACTGGATGCGGCGCAGGAGTTTGTCGGCGGCCACGAGGAGATCCGCGGCGACACCCGACTCGATCAGCCGTGCACGACATTGCTGATCAAGGTGTCCGCAGCGGAGCTTGACGGCCTTGTCGATCTTGTTGGGGACATAGTCGAATAGGCAGCCGCGAACCTCGTCATGAGCCAGGTCGGTCCATAACGCATCCGGGCTGCTGGACACGTACAGAAGTTGCAGAAGCTCGGTGATCGCGGACTGAGCCAGATACTCCTCGGTGGTACGGCCGGAGGAAACGCACACCTCCTGGACCTGGTGCAGGCTCAAGATGATCAGGCCTGGGCTGACGTGGGAGCCGAACAGATTCCTCTCGATCGGCGCTCGGGTGATCCCCACCATGACCTGTTCGGGCTCAGCGGTTGCCGCGAGAACCGCGAACAGACGGGGCAGGCTATAACCGATCGCGCTGATGTCGGGTTCACCGAGGGCCGTGACCTCCGGACCGACGATTGCCCGGATGGCTCGTTGCGACCGGTTGATGATCCGGCACACCTCGACTAGATCGATGTCTTCGACAAGGCCGAGTTCGACGAAGCAGATGGTTAGCACTCGGTGATCATCCCGGATCGGGCTGGCGTTCAGGTCCGTTCCAGGGCAGTCCGCCGACCTGGGTAGGTTGGCAGGCAACTGAGATAGGTGAACCGGAACCCCTCTTTCCGACTTTAGGCTGTCCCGAGTTGAGTCACGAGTCATGATCGTCTATTGTTCCGTGACGAGCCGAGGCTCAACCGTCCCCGCGCAGGTGGCGGGGCTGATCCCTGCGACAGGTGGAGCGGGACCCTGTTCCGGAATCCATCCCTGCGTCACGCGGGGCCGGACGTAAGTCCAGTGGGGTGAGAGGTGCGGGCGCGCCCAGGCCGAGTTAAGTCGGGCGGGCTCTCGTTGGCGCGAGAAGCCCGCCCTCTCTTCCATCTCTGAGTCGAATCGAGAGTGAGGAAGATATGCAGGATGGTAGTACCAATCCCGACGAGCCCCGCCACCATGGGCGGCTTGACGTACCGCTCCACGGCAGGTGCGTGCTGACGTTCCTGGCCAGTTCGCTCGTCGCGGGCTCCGCGGGCGTCCCTAGCGGGCTTGTGGCCCACTCCGCGGCTGGCGGTGGCACTCAGGGTTTGCTGGCTGGCGTTGCGGTGGGGTTGTCCGCCGCGATGTTGGCGTTTGTTGGGGTCGCCGTTCGCATCGGTCGTCTGATCGGGTGACGTGAGTGCCGGGTGCTGCCCGTCCCGCACGGGCGGCACCTGGCGCGGTGAGTTTGTCGGTCGGTTGTGCTCTCATGTCCCGAGCCGTTCGGGTGCCCGACCGCACCTCCAAACGGGTGGTGCGGTTACTCCTTCGGATGCGGCTTGCGGTGTGTGCGCAACGGTCCCTGGGGCGCCCGGGATACGAGAGCTGTGAGGGAGAAGCTAGTGAGCAGTGACTCGTGGTTGTCGGCGTGGGCGAAGTCTGGAACGGACGACTCGGGCACGCTGACGGGCTGGTTGCCGCTGTTTCAACATCTCGACGACGCAGCCGCTGTGGCGGGCCTGCTGGTGGATCAGTGGGTTTCGCGGCAGGTCCTGGCACGCATAGGACGCGAGTTTCCCGGCGGGGTGGCCGACGCTCGTTTGTTGATCGTGTGGTCAGCGTCGGTCCACGATGTTGGCAAGATTTCCCCGTCGTTCTCGATCCAGGTCGCGACGCTGGCCGATCACATGCGGCGCCAGGGTTTAGCAGCGAATCCGCTGCTGGCGGGCGCGTCGGACCGATCGCTGGTGGGACATGCGCTGGTTGGGCACTTGGCGGTGCGAGATTGGCTGGCGGACGAGTTGGGGTTCGATTTCTCTGGTGTGGCGTCGCAGTTGGGGTCGATTGTGGCCAGCCATCATGGGGTTCCGCCGTTGCCCGGCGATGTCTCGTTCGCGGAGGACAGCTCCGGCTTGGTGGGCACCGGAGTTTGGGCGCAGGCAAGGGTCGCGTTGTTGGAACGAGCGGTGCAGCGGGTGGGCGGGCGTGAAGTGTTGGCCCAGCTTCGGGATGTGTCGTTGAGTGTGCCTGCGCAGACGTTGATCACCGCGATCGTGATCGTGGCCGACTGGATCGCCTCGAATCCAGAGTTCTTCCCGTTGTGGCCGTTGTCAAGTCTCGACGGCCCGCTAGTCAAGCCGGACGAGGAGGTGACCGTCGAGCGGGCGAAGGCGGGGTGGGCCGCAGTTTCCCTGCCCGGCCGTTGGGCCGCTGGCGCGGTTGACGGTGACGTGGAGGCGTTGTTTCAGGCGAGGTTTGACCGTCCGGGTGGGGTGGTGCGGTCGGTGCAGGTTGCGGCGGTGGAGGCGGCGCGGGAGATGCGTGGGCCGGGGATGGTGGTGATCGAGGCGCCGATGGGGTCGGGGAAGACCGAGGCGGCGTTGATGGCCGCGGAGGTGTTGGCTGCCGCGTCGGGCGCGGAGGGTTGTTTCGTGGCGTTGCCGACGCAAGCGACGACGGACGCGATGTTCTCCCGTGTGCGTCGGTGGCTGGAACGGCTTCCTGGGTGTGTGAACGACGAGCGGGTGTCGGTGAGCCTGGCGCACGGGAAGGCGCGGTTGAACGAGGAGTTCGACGGTCTTGTCCGAAAGGGACGGTTCACGTCGGTGGGCGACGGTGACGAGTGTGGGGTCGTGGCGCATCAGTGGCTCAGCGGGCGGAAAAAGGCCGGATTGGCCTCGTTCGTGGTGGGCACGATCGACCAGGTGCTGTTCGCGGGGTTGAAGTCGCGGCATGTGATGCTGCGGCACTTGGCGTTGGCGGGCAAGGTCGTGATCATCGACGAGGTGCACGCCTACGACGTGTATATGTCGCGGTACTTGTGTCGGGTGCTGCATTGGTTGGGCGCCTACGGGGTGCCGGTGGTGTTGTTGTCGGCGACACTGCCTGACGTGCGCCGTGAGGAGTTGGTGCGCGCCTACGACAGTGGCCGCGGGGACGGTGTAGCGACTGCGACGGTGTCGGGGTATCCAGTGGTGACCGCGACTGGTGTGTCGCCTCGAGTGCTGGAGTTGCCGGACGAATCAGCTGTGGTCGCGATGGATCGACTGTCGGATGATCTTGACGCCCTGGTCGCGTACCTGGATGGCCATCTCGGTGATGGTGGCTGCGCGGTGGTGGTGCGCAACACGGTGGCGCGGGTACAGGAGACCGCCGATCGGCTCGCCTCGGTGTTCGGCGCGGACGCGGTGACGATCAACCACGCCCGGTTCCTCGCCCATGACAGATCTCTACGGGATCAGGACTTGTTGGCGCGATTCGGGCCGGTGGAGTCGGGCGCGGTCAGGCCTATGCGGCATATCGTGGTGGCCTCGCAGGTGGTCGAGCAGTCGCTGGACGTCGACTTCGATCTGATGATCACCGATCTGGCGCCGATGGACCTGCTGCTGCAGCGCATGGGCAGGCTGCACCGCCACGACCGGGTCCGGCCGGAAGGGGTAAGTTCCCCGCGCTGCGCGGTGGTCGGGGTGCAGGACTGGGCCGCGGCCCCGGTATCCCCCGTTGACGGATCAGTAAAGGTGTATGAGGAGTTTCCGCTGCTGCGGGCGGCGGCCCTGCTGGTGGACCGCGACAGCATCCGGCTGCCGCACGACATCGCGGAACTCGTTCAGCGCGCCTACGGCGACGACACGGTCGGCCCGCCGGACTGGCTGGAGCGGCTCGAGGTTGCGAGGTCGGCCGCGGTGGCGTCGGCTCGCGCGCGGGTTGAGGCGGCCAAGGTGTTCCTGCTCGACGAGGCGTCCGAGGCGGAGACGTTGGTGGGTTGGCTGCGGGCGGGGGTCGGCGACGCCGAGGACGATCCTCGCGGCGTCGCGCAGGTGCGTGACGGCCAGGACTCGCTTGAGGTTCTCGTCGTCGAGCGGGACCCCGACGATGGGCTGCTCGTTCCATCGTGGGTGAAGGGTGGGGGCACGCAGATCCCGTTGGACGAGATGGTGTCGTGGGGCCAGGCCAAGGCGATCGCGGCGTGCTCGTTGCGGCTTCCGTTGGCGTTGAGCCACGGCGGCGTGATCGACGAGGTCATCCGCGAGCTCGAGCTGCGGCACCGGTACAGCAGTTTCGACCGTAATCCCCTGTTGAAGGGCCAGTTGGTGCTCGCACTCGACAGTGACAGGACCACCGAGTTGTGCGGCTACGCGCTCACCTATGACCTGCACAAGGGGTTGGTGCACGAGCGTTCGGGGCGTGCGGCGTGAGCGAGGTCGACGGCGGGCGTCCGTCGTTCGATTTGGTGTCTCAGCCGTGGCTGCTGGCCCACAGGCTCGACGGGTCGACGTGCGAGTTGTCGCTGCTGGAGGTGTTCACCGAGGCGCACCGGCTGCGCGGGTTGGCCGGGGATGTCTCCACCCAGGTGTTCGCGGTGACCCGGCTGCTGCTGGCGATCCTGCACCGCGCCGTCGACGGCCCGCGCGACCGCGACGCGTGGCGCGCGCTGTGGCGAGCCGAGGAGCTGCCGGTCGAGGCGGTCCGGGCTTACTTGGACAAGTATCGCGACCGGTTCGACCTGCTGCACCCGGTGACGCCGTTCTTCCAGGTCGCCGGGCTGCGCACGGCCAAGGGCGAGGTGACCGAGGTGGCCAGGCTCGTCGCCGATGTGCCGAACAACCACAAGTTCTTCAGCAGCCGCCAAGGCGAGGTGGCGCTCGGGTTCGGCGAGGCCGCGCGGTGGCTGGTGCACTGCCACGCCTACGACCCGTCGGGGATCAAGTCAGGTGCCCAGGACGATGAACGGGTCAAGGGCGGCAAGGGATACCCCATCGGCACCGGATGGTGCGGCTACCTCGGCGGCGTGCTCCCTGAGGGTGCGACGCTGCGGGAGACGCTGCTACTCAACCTGCTCCCCCACAACCAGCACCCCGGCTACCAACCGGCCCTCGACCTGCCGGTGTGGGAACGCGCACCGGACAGCGGCGGCGAGCGTGAGGCCGGGCAGCCGATCGCGACCGGACCGATCGATCTGTTCACCTGGCAGTCCCGCCGGCTGCGCCTGGTCGTCGACGGGGAGGCGGTCACCGCGGTGCTGATCTGCAATGGCGACCGGATCACGCCGCAGAACAAGCACCCGGTCGAGACCCACAGCGGCTGGCGGCGCAGCAAGCCTCAGGAGACCAAGCTGCGGATCCCGACGGTGTACATGCCGCTGGAGCACCGGCCGGAACGCATGATCTGGCGCGGGCTGGACGCGATGCTGCCGACCGCGCCCGCCCAAACCACGCAACGCGCTGAGGCTGCGGCCAGGTTGCGGCCGACGGTGCTGGAGTGGATCAGCGAGCTGACTACAAACCGGGTTGTGCCCAAGGACCTGATGCTGCGTGTCCGGGTGTTCGGCATGACCTACGGCCCGCAGAGTTCCACCACGACCGAGATCATCGACGACGCGTTGGCACTGCGCACCGTGCTGCTCGGCTCCGACGCGACCGACCTGACCGGCGCCGTGCTGTCGTCGGTCACCGCCGCTGAGAGCGCCGCCCGTGCGTTGGGATCGCTCGGGGCGGACCTGGCCATCGCCGCCGGACAAGCGGGCCTGGACAAAGGCACCGCGGCCCGCACCCGCGCCCTCGAATCCGCCTACGCGGTGCTCGATCCGCTGTTCCGCGAGTGGATCGCCACCCTGGCCGCGGGCACCGATCCTCTCGACTGCCAGTTCGGCTGGCAGCGGACGGTCCGCCACCACATCGCCCGGCTCGGCGAGACGATGGTCGCCGCGGCGCCGCCCAGTGCGTGGACCGGCCACGTCGACAGCGGCACGAAACGGCTTGTCACCTCGGTGCACGCCGACGGCTGGTTCCGGCGCGGCTTACGCGAGGCGCTGCCCTACGCCCACCCGACGATCGAACAGGATGAGGATGTCTCCGCCGCGACCACCAGTGCACACGATCATCGATGAGCGCGTCCGCGTCTTGCAGGAGGGCTACCTGAGCAACCGGTCGGCCGCCGTGGGCGCGTTGGCCCGGCTGCGCCGCGGGCTGGGTAAGCCTGCGGGGAGTGTGTTGGACATTCTCGACCACACTCACCACCCCGAGTTCGTGCTCGATCCGCAGTCCGACGAGGCCACCCCGCAGGAGCGGGCCGCGCACCTGGCGATGACGCTCTATGCCCTGCATCAGCAGGCCCAGACACAGCGCATGCACAAGGCAGGCCGCCGGTTCGGGCAGGCCGTGCGGGCGCTGGTCGCCGGGGACCTCACACCGCAGGACCCGGTGGCGCGCCGGTTCGCGATGATCGGCACGGCCGACAGCCTCGACGAACTCACCCACCACCTGCGCGGAATGATCCAACTGCTGCGCACCAAGCAGATCCCCCTCGACTACGGCCGTCTGGCCACGGACCTGCTGTTCTGGCAGTTCCCCTCCAGCGCCGCGGGTGTGCGGCTGCGCTGGGGCCGCGACTTCCACTTCAGCAAGACCACCAACACCGACTGACTCGCGAAGGACGACCACCGTGGCCCGCACCATCCTCGACCTGCACGTGATCCAGACCGTTCCGCCGAGCAACCTCAACCGCGACGACACCGGCAGCCCCAAGTCCGCCGTCTACGGCGGCGTCCGCCGCGCCCGGGTGTCCAGCCAGGCGTGGAAACGCGCCACCCGCGACGCCTTCGCCGACCTGCTCGACCACTCCGAACTCGGTGTGCGCACCAAACGGGTCATCGAGCTGATCTCCCAAGAGATCACCCGCCAGGACCCCGCGCTCAAAGACCGCTCGACGGAGTTGGCCACGGCGGTGTTCACCGCCGCCGGGTTCGAGACCAAGGAAGCCCGCAAGAAGAAGGGCGAGGAACCGGCCGGGCCCGCCGAGGCGAAGTACCTGTTCTTCCTCAGCCACCGCCAAGTCGAGAACCTCGCCGCCCTCGCCGTCGAGGCCGCCAACGCCGCGGACGGGGGGCCGATCAAGCTCGACAAGAAGGACGTCAAGGCCCGCGCGAACCGGGACCAGTCAATCGACGTGTCGCTGTTCGGGCGGATGATCGCCGACGCCACCGAACTCAACGTCGAGGCCGCCTGCCAGGTCGCCCACGCGCTGAGCGTGCACGCCGTGGCCAACGAATACGACTATTACACCGCCGTCGACGACCACAAGAAAGCCGACATCGAGGAGGACTCCGGCGCCGGGATGCTCGGCACCATCGAGTTCAACTCCTCCACCCTCTACCGCTACGCCACCGTCGACGTCGACGCCCTGCACGACAACCTCGGTGACGCCGAGGCCACCCGCCGCGCCGTCGAGGCGTTCACCCGGGCGTTCGTCACCAGCATGCCCACCGGCAAGCAGAACACCTTCGCCAACCGCACCCTGCCCGACGCCGTGCTCCTGGTCGTGCGCGAGACCCAGCCGATCAACCTCGTCGGCGCGTTCGAGGACCCCGTGCGCGACGGCGAGAAAGGCGGACGCATCCCGGCCGCGATCGCCCGGCTCGCCGCCCACGCCGCCGAACTGCACGAGGCGTTCGACGAGACCCCGGTGACCGCGTGGGCTATCGGCGGCGGGGAACGGGTCGACCTGCTCGGTGACCTCGCCACCCGCCACAGCCTCACCGCCGCGGTCACCGCCCTCGGGGCCACCGTCACCGAGCGGCTGGCGGCAGGCGCGTGAGCACGCTGCTGCTGCGGCTGGCGGCGCCGCTGCAGTCCTGGGGCACCAGCAGCCGATTCACCCGCCGCACCACCGACCTCGCACCCAGCAAGAGCGGCATCATCGGGCTGCTCGCCGCCGCCCAGGGCCGCCGCCGCGTCGACCCGATCACCGACCTGCTCGACCTGCGCGTCGGCGTCCGCATCGACCAAGCAGGCCAACTCGAACGCGACTTCCACACCGCCCGCACCCGCGACGGTGACACCGCCATGCCCCTGTCCGAACGCTTCTACCTCGCCGACGCCGTCTTCACCGTCGCCGTCGAAGGACCCGCCGAACTCACCGCCGCCCTCCACGACGCCCTGCTGCGACCCGCGTTCCCCCTGTTCCTCGGCCGCCGCTCGTGCCCACCCGCGGGAAAGCTCGTCCTCGGCCTGCTCGACGACGGTCTCGATGACGTCCTCGACGCCACCAGCTGGCAAGCCTCACCCCGTGTCCAACAACGCCACCGCGAACCCACCGTCACCCTCGATATCGTCCGCGACTGTCCACCCGAGGCAGACGACGCCAAGCAGTTCGTCGACGGCGTGCACCGCAAGGTCGTGCGCGACCAGCCGATCAGCTTCGACCCGCGCCACCGCCAATACTCCTGGCGCACCGTCGCCTACACCACGACCACCATCCCCAACCCGCGACACCAACCCACCCCCGGCACCGGGGCCGACCCGCACGACCCCATGGCCGAACTCGGAGCCTGACCGCGATGCACCTGACCCGATTCGAGATCAACACCGCCCGACGCGGCGCCCGCGACCTACTCGCCTCACCCCAACGCATGCACGCCGCCGTCCTCGCCAGCTTCCCCAACCACCAACGCAACGCCACCACCGAAGGCCGCGTCCTCTGGCGCGTCGACCACGGCCACAACCAGACGCTGCTCTACATCCTCAGCCCCCACCAACCCGACCTCACCCACCTGGTCGAGCAAGCGGGCTGGCCCGCCACCCACACCTGGCTCACCCGCCCCTACGCCAACCTGCTCGACGGCATCGACAAAGGCGACCAGTGGATCTTCCGGCTCGCCGCCAACCCCACCCGCAGCTCCCCCAAAACCCCCGGCGGCCAACGCACCCAGCGCTACGGCCACCAGACCGTCGACCACCAGACCCAATGGCTGCTCACCCGAGCCGAACGCAACGGCTTCGTTATCCCCCACGGCATCCACGACGTCCCCGACCTCGCCATCACCAACCGGCGAACCTGGAAGTTCACCCGCGACAACGCCCCGGTCACCCTCGTGACCGCCGTCTATGAAGGCCGCCTGGAAGTCACCGACCCCGACGCCCTGCGCCGAGCCCTCACCCACGGCATCGGCCCCGCCAAAGGCTACGGCTGCGGCCTGCTCACCCTCACCAAACCCCGGTAGACCATGGCCGACATCCCCGGAGCCCGCCCGGTCCCCATCTCACACCTCACCCGAGCCCAGGACCGGCTCACCTTCATCTACCTCGAACACTGCGTCGTGCACCGCGACGCCAACGCCATTACCGCCCGAGACGCCCGCGGCATCGTCCACATCCCCGCCGCGACCCTCGGCGCGCTGCTTCTCGGCCCCGGCACCAACGTCAGCCAACAGGCCATGGTGCTACTCGCCGAGAGCGGCTCCACCGCCGTATGGGTCGGCGAACACGGCGTCCGCTACTACGCCCACGGCCGGACGCTCACCCAATCGGCCCGTCTGCTCGAACGCCAAGCCGCCCTGGTCAGCAACCGCAACAGCCGCCTGCAGGTCGCGCGCGCCATGTACGCCATGCGCTTCCCCGACGAAGACACCACCGGTCTGAACATGCAACAACTCCGCGGACGGGAAGGCGCCAGAGTGCGCCGCATCTACCGAAACCACGCCCAACGCACCGGTGTGACCTGGGAACGTCGCGACTACGACCCCACCGACTTCACCGGCGGCACGCCCATCAACCAGGCCCTCTCAGCCGCCAACACCAGCCTCTACGGCGTCGTCCACGCAGTCATCGTCGCACTCGGATGCGCACCAGGACTTGGCTTCGTCCACACCGGACATTCCAAGTCGTTCGTCTACGACATCGCCGACCTCTACAAGACCGACATCTCCATCCCCATCGCCTTCGACATCACAGCCCGGGAAGTCTCCGACATCGGCGCCGAAACCCGCAGAGCCGTCCGCGACCACATGAAAGACGGCGCCTTCCTCGAAACCTGCGTCCGCGACATCAAAACGCTGCTCGCCGACCAACCAGACGTCATCGAATACGGGCCCGAAGCCTTCGAGGACCCCGACATCGTCATGCTCTGGGACGACAACGGACGAACCGTCGCAGCAGGAACCGCGTACGAGGAAGACGAACTCTCATGACCGTCATCGTCGTCGCAGCGTGTCCCACCGGCCTGCGCGGTCACTTCACCCGCTGGCTGCTTGAAATCGCACCCGGCGTCTTCGTCGGCAAGACCACCACCCGAGTCAGAAACCTTATGTGGCAGCGAGTCACCGAAATGGCCAAGACCGGGCGGGCCATCATGGTCCACACCACCAACAACGAACATGGCCTCGCGTTTCAAGTCCACAACCACGACTGGACACCCATCGACTACGAAGGCATCAACCTCATCCTCCGCCCCAACAACCAACAAGCCGACCGCCCGGAACGCAAGACCGGCTGGAGCAACGCAAGCCAACGCCGACGACGCCCCACCCCCAACCCGAAACCAAACGACAACAGCACCTGACGGGACGGGTGACCTTCACGAACCGCCCCGCGAATGCTCGGAGAATCGGTCTCTTCAAGCGGCTGGACCCGGCCGGAACAACCTCGCGACCTCGGGAAGGCCACGTCGAGGTCAACGGCGTGCACCACTGGACGGGAACAACCCGCAAATAGGCAAGCCCCTTTCACCCGTATCTGCGGGTCGATACGAGAAGCAGCCCCGCTGCCGCCTGCCAGGGCGAAGGGTTCTGGCGCAGTTTGCGTGATCAAGTTAGTCTTACTGGTGGGCCTCGGCGTTACTTGGTGAGTAGGATTCGCTTGCGTAGCAAGGGAAAGTTGGCCAGACCAAAGCATTGCCTCTTGAGCATCTTGATTCTGTTCACGGCTCCCTCGGCGGGGCCGTTGTTCCACGGCAAGGTCAGACCCGCGGTCACCGCCGCCAAGTCCTGTCGCAGGCCGGTCACGAAGGAGTGCAGCGCGGGCAGCTTGTCGTCACCGACGCGGTCCATCCAGTCGGGTAGACGCTCCCCGCGCAGGTCGCGGATCATGCGGGCGAACGCTCCTACGTGGCGGCGGGTGGCCTCCAGTTCGGGGCAGCGGGCCAGGACGGCTTTGAGTCGTTGTTCGTCCTCGCCGTTGAGGTTGTCGGGGTCACGCATGATCCAGCCGGTGACGTGCCGGATCTTCGGTGCGGCCGGCGCCGGATCCGGGGCTTTCCGCCTGGGCCGGAAGGGCTGGACGTAGCGGTAGACAGTGCGTTCGCTGCCCCGGTAACCCAGCGTGCGGATCTCGGCGGTCAGGCTGGCGGCATCGGTGCAGCCCTCGTTGAACCGCTGATGCAGATGCGATTTGAAGTCATCCAGCAGCGAGGACCGGTTGAGGGTCTTGGCCAGCAGTTCCTCCACACTGGTGGCGTAGAAGAATCGCCGCGCGGTCTTGCGGTCCAGGTCGAGTTCAGCGGCGATGGCCCGGATGCCCTTGCCCTGGGAGCGCAACGCCTGGATCGCGGCGTGGCGTTCTCGGAACTGCCCCACGATCGGCCTGATCTCGACTATCGGGGCGAGCGCGGTGTCCGGCGTGGAGCTCTGCGCCGCGTCCGCAACGACGGCGTCTTCGTTCCCGCCTTCACCAGGGCGTTCACTGTCCGCTGCGGCCTGAGACGTGATCTCGGGCTCGGCCAGGCAGGCACGGTGGGCGACCACGGTCTTCTCCACGGCTTCACCGAGGTTCTTCCATATGTGCCAACGGTCGGCACATTGAGTGGCCTGCGGCGCACCCCGCGAGACTGCCTCGGCATAGGCGGCGAAACGGTCTCGAGTAACGATCCTGATCTCCGGATGGGCCTTCAGCCACTCTGCGAGCGTGTCGGCTTCCCGGTCTGGCAACACGTCGATCGGTTGTCGTGTTGCCATGTCGAGCACGATCGTGGCGTAGGTCTGGCCGCGTTTGATCGCGAAGTCATCCACGCCGAGGACGGTCACGGCCCCGATCGGCGGGTCTGGCAGCGCGCGAACCAACCGCAACAACGTGTCCCGGCTGGCAATCAGCCCGAGAGTGTCAGCCAGACGCTGGCCAGCGCGCCCAGCCAACGCTAATCCGATGGATTCCAGCATCCGTCGTAGCAGGAGACTCCGCCGGGCATACCGTGCGGTCAGTCCCTCGACCTGCTCCACGAACGTCCCCTGAGGACACTCCAGGGTGTCGCAGAAGAACCGTCTCACGCGAAGCCGCAGCGTCGCCGGCCGGCCTGCGATGGCCGCGTCAGCTACCTGCCGGTCATATCGGCTATGCACCCGCGACGACGAGTGCCCACACGCCGGGCAGACAGCGGAGCACGACCGGGAATGGGCCCAAATCCGGACGCCTGCCTCGTCGTGGTCGACCCGGTCGATCACGACATCGGCCAGATGCGGAAGAAGGAGGTCAAGACCCTGATGATCACACCGGGCACATGATCACAGACTTCATGATCACCAAGCAAGAAGTTGATCACGCAACCTGCGTCAGAACCCATCCTCATGGCAAACGAGCACTCAACTGGTCCCATGCCCGTGGCAGACGACAGCCCCGCGAACGTGGGGAGGATCGCGTCGACGGTGTCATACGGCGTCCAGCGCGCGGGTGTCGAGGGAACAGCCCGCGAGCGCGGGGAGGACCTGTTCGGCGACACCTCATCGTGGCGCGCACGTCGGGAACAGCCCCGCGAGCACGGGGAGGACGTTCCCGTGCGCGCCAGATCCGGTGCGACACCGGAACAGCCCCGCGAGCGCGGGGAGGACCTGCGGGGGCCGTGAACTGGACGGGGTCCGTCAGGGAACAGCCCCGCGAGCGCGGGGAGGACGTTGGAGCCGACCGAGCCGTGCGGCGGGCCGGAACAGCCCCGCGAGCGCAGGGAGGACATGCCGCCCGCAGATGGCGCACCGGTAGCCCTGGGAACAGCCCCGCGAGCGCGGGGAGGACAACAGGCGACGATGTTCCGCCGCGCGCCACCCGGGAACAGCCCCGCGAGCGCGGGGAGGACGCCGCCGTCGGGCAACTGGGCCAGCATGGTCTGGGAACAGCCCCGCGAGCGCGGGGAGGACTTGCTCGCCGAAGCGGGCTTGACCGTCGCGGAGGGAACAGCCCCGCGAGCGCGGGGAGGACGGCCTTCAGGCGGTGCTCGACGCGACGAACACGGGAACAGCCCCGCGAGCGCGGGGAGGACTTCTCAAGGGCGACGTCGGTGGAGTCGGGCCGGGGAACAGCCCCGCGAGCGCGGGGAGGACGCGGTCGTCTTCATCTCCGTCATCTCGGCCAAGGGAACAGCCCCGCGAGCGCGGGGAGGACCCCGAATTCGAGTCGCTGACCGCCTACAACCGGGGAACAGCCCCGCGAGCGCGGGGAGGACACTGCCCTGTGCCGGAATGGATGATGGCCGACGGGAACAGCCCCGCGAGCGCGGGGAGGACCTGCTGATCGAGTCCGGTTTGGACTGGGGACGGGGAACAGCCCCGCGAGCGCGGGGAGGACGTCGGCGCGGTCGCGGCTGGGCAACCCGATCACGGAACAGCCCCGCGAGCGCGGGGAGGACGACCTCGGCACGGACAAGCAGTTGGCGCATCCGGGAACAGCCCCGCGAGCGCGGGGAGGACCGGATCAACCGGGATTTGTTGATCGGGGTTTGAGGAACAACCCCGCGAGCGCGGGGAGGACACCAGGCACCGCGCCTGCACCTGCTCGTTCGGGGGAACAGCCCCGCGAGCGCGGGGAGGACATAGCGGCCGGTCACCGTGTGCCCGTTGGGGTGGGAACAGCCCCGCGAGCGCGGGGAGGACGTGACGGTGACCCCGTCGGCGATCTCGGGTCTGGGAACAGCCGCGAGCGCGGGGAGGACTGGGACCGCCGGTCGATGTCCTTCACGTCCAGGGGAACAGCCCCGCGAGCGCGGGGAGGACTTGGGGCCAGCTGACCTCGGCCTCCCCGACGAGGGAACAGCCCCGCGAGCGCGGGGAGGACGTCCCTCGATGACGACGCCAAGTGCGCCGCCGTGGAACAGCCCCGCGAGCGCGGGGAGGACGAGCTCGCGGTCGCCCTGGTGCCGATCATCGAGGGAACAGCCCCGCGAGCGCGGGGAGGACCGAAGGCCGTCGGCGCGAAGCTCGACGGTCTGTGGAACAGCCCCGCGAGCGCGGGGAGGACAGCGCGACCAGGGTCGGCCACAGGTCGGCGGGGGGAACAGCCCCGCGAGCGCGGGGAGGACCGACGTGCTCACTACGAAAGAACACGTATTTGGGGAACAGCCCCGCGAGCGCGGGGAGGACGTCCATGCGCTTGGCGGCGGTCTCGGCGGCCTGGGAACAGCCCCGCGAGCGCGGGGAGGACATCCGCTCGGCGACCACGGCGGTGTGCATGGGGGGAACAGCCCCGCGAGCGCGGGGAGGACAACCGTTGCACCGCACCCGACAGTTGGGCGGCGGGAACAGCCCCGCGAGCGCGGGGAGGACGGCGACGAATGCGAGTGTCTGGCGGGCCGGTCGGGAACAGCCCCGCGAGCGCGGGGAGGACCCCACCGGACTTCCAGTCCGAGAACCACGACAGGGAACAGCCCCGCGAGCGCGGGGAGGACAGGGCGGCAATCTCGCCTTCGCGGTGCGGCAGGGGAACAGCCCCGCGAGCGCGGGGAGGACCGACGAACCGTCCGCGCATCTCAGCCAGCTCACTGGAACAGCCCCGCGAGCGCGGGGAGGACTCGTCCAGCGCGGCGCGCAGCCGGGAGAACGTGGGAACAGCCCCGCGAGCGCGGGGAGGACGTCATGGCCTCGACCTTGGCGCGGTCGGCGGGGGGAACAGCCCCGCGAGCGCGGGGAGGACGGACACCTCGTCCGGCGCACCGTCAGCGGGCTGGGGAACAGCCCCGCGAGCGCGGGGAGGACACTTGCTGACCAGCAAGTTTACGTAACGACTACGGAGTTTTGAATCACTTCGACTGCACCCCCATCGTCGGACTAGATCTAGCATCGACCCCATCATGCCCAGTCGGGCGCCAGGTCGAAGAGCCGACACCAACTTACGTGAACGTGCCGTTCTGATTCGCGGGCGCCTCCGGCGCCGAGATTGACATGGCAATCGCCGACTGTGAGGGAGTTCGGCTCGACCGCGATCGGGCGAAAGGCAGCCATGGCCTGCTCGGCCCAAGCAATTTCAACGGCACTCGGATCATGGCTCTGTCCCAGACTCGGTGATCGTCGCTAGTTTCGGTGCAGGACGCGGATGCGGAGCAGGTCGAGGTTGCACGGCCGAACATCGGGCGTTTGACCATCTAGTGACCTTGGCGGACGGTCGGCGTGGATGGCTGAATGTGGCCCGGTGTGGGGCGTAGCCGGTGGATGTAGTCGCGGACGACCGTGAATCCGCCGGTGTTGCCGCGCGCGGCGATCTCGGCGTGCAGGTGCGAGGCATTCGTGGCACCGGATTCCCAGCGCATGTGTTGTTCGCTTGGCGCTACCGGAATTCAAGCCAGGTGTTGTTGACGCACTGGAACCCGTTGCCAATCCAGCCATTGGTTCATGTTGCCGTCATAGGAGCGAAGCCACAGCGCCCCCTTTCGATCAACCGCCAGGCATCGAAGGCTGTTCGGGCTCGTGGTACTTCCGGCCACATCGACAAAGTCTGCCGGGATATCCATCACAAGCCAATCCGACCAGTCTAGACCACCCTTGTGGTGCCGATGGCCTAGGTCTCCCGAACTGCCTACAACAAATACTTCCTGATAGTCGGTGAGCTTGCGAAACGACGAGACGGCGCACGCTGGCGATCCAGGCCTGCCCCAATTTTCCCAGTCGGACCAACCATCCAAGAACCAACGATGCCATACGGCGCCATCTATATCGACGACGAAGTGTTCAAGCAAGCCGTCCTTGGGTGAGCAAACCGCTACATCTCGGCCACCAGCGAGTCCTGAGTCGTGCCAGCGTGCCCAACCTTGCCCATCCAGCTTCCACGCATGGAGTGTTCGCCCGGCGTCGGTCACGACGAACAATTCACGGTGCCCAGGCTCATGACTCGCTGCTGCTATCCGCAGGATTCGTCCGCCATTATTTCCAGAGATATTGACAACTTGCCACGTCGATCGATGCATACGATTGCGTGTTTGCATGCGAATAGTGCCGTCATGATCGAGAACGAAGTACTCCACGACGCCTTGGCGCGGAACAACAGCGGCTACATCCCAGGAAGGGCGCGCCTCAGCATGTGCCCGCCAAGGCGACCATGTGTTCTTTTCCGAGCAGGTAGAGGACAGAACGGCCCCGGCATCCGTTACGGCGAGGACGTCCATCTCGCCGTCGCCAACATGGACGGCGGCGATCTTCTGCAGATTGTACACTTGTTTCGGACGCAATCTGTACTTCCAGATTACCGGCGCAATGCTTGCCAGCAATACGATGACGGTGAGCGGCCACCGCCATTTATGTACGGTTTCCTTGTCGGCAAGCGAGGCCAGCAGGTTCACGCCCGCGGCGCCGAGGAGTCCGAGGAGCACCAGCAGGATGTCGCGGCGCATGCTGCCCGCAGGCTTCATCCCTGAGTCAATCTGCACATAGCAAGATCGCAGGTCACTACCGCCTCGTTACGCCAGCGGGGGTGCGGCGATCCAAGCCGCGACCTCCATCCCCCTTGGCGTGTTTCGGCTGCACCAACAGCCTTCTGCGTCGGTGCCGCCGGACTGGAATGGTGGCGATGAGTCGTTCGTCGACCGGTGTCGTCGAGCAGCAAGGAGATCGCGGTCGGGATCGTGGCCAATGTCGCGCTGGCGTAGCTGCGGCGGAACTGTTGAGCCGGGCGCCGACCTCGAGCGGAGCAACTGCCGCCTGCTCACCTCACGTCGGATCTTCCGGCAAGAGTCGGGGCCGCTCCGCTCGGCCCGATCGCCAGATAGACAGTCAGGTCGTGGCCTTTGGCCCGTTCGTCGTATGGGTTCTCGGGGAGGGGCAGCCGAGGACTCGTGTAGAGCAGGCTGCGGTGCACCTCGTAGATGGACTCGATCAGGTCGGCATAACCGTGCGCCTACAGAATGAGCACGACGCGGTAGCCGACCACTGCTACCGGCAGCGTCCACCAGGCGTTAACCGCCCACACCGTGAAGGCGATGGCGCAGAGCAGAATCCACGCACCGCGGGCCAGCGCAGCACGGGCTACATCGAGTTCCCGGCGGGTGGTTGTCGTCGAGTCCGAGCCACAGCGCGGGCCAGCAGACCGCAGGATTCAGACCGTAATTGGCTTCGACACATGCCTGCCAGCGCGAAGGATGTCGCCGAATCGTGTCAGCGCGACGGGTCGAACGGGGACTCCCGGACGCGGCAGCGCAGTGCCGTCTACGTCGCGAGATCCTTGGAGCGCCGCCCGATCGTCTCGACGAGCGTGAGTGTGTAGGAGGCGCAGTTCGGTGTCGATCGCCGCTCTGCGGCGACTCAGTCGGACTCGTCGCCGGTCGATCAACGCGTGGGCGAGACGGAAGTCGTCGGCGAGCAGCCGTAGCGCCGGTCGCCAGGCCCTCGACGACGGCCGAGAGCGCGATGATGACGAGTCCGACGGCGATGACCAGCGCTCTGGGCTCGCCTGCCGCCGGGAGCAGCGCGACCCACGCGACACTCAGGACTCGTCGGGGCCGATGCGGGTGATCGACCAGGTGACGAGGCCGTCGAGCCAGAACTGCAGGACCGCAGCTCAGCCAGCAGTCGACCACCCGGCTGCCGAAGGAGAACTCCACAGCTAACGCCGCTCGGGATCGCGGCGCATCGGTTCGCCGTCGAGCCAGCACACCGTCGGTGCCGGGTCCGGGCGTGCAGCCAGATCTCGATGTGTCCGTTCGGACATCGGAAGCGTTCGGTCGGGGCTCGCCGCCGCCACCCAGGTACGGGCTGCAGGTGCTTCGACCGGCCTGGTCGAGTTGCTCGCGCACCCAGCGTTAGATGGCCTGTACGTCAACGAACACGCGCAGCAGGTCTCAGGTCACGCTGGGGGACGGCCCCAGGATGTGGTGCTCCACTACGGCCCGGCCCGGCCCGGTGCGCGAACTCGCGAAGCACCTTCGGGTTGCTGCGATGCGGCCCCAAGCCTGCCATGATCCTCGGCGAGGCGCGATAGTCGGATGGATAGGAGCGTTGATGGACGCCAACACATACTCGTTGAAGCAGATCCTTACCCAGGATCGCCGGTACATCGTGCCCACGTTCCAGCGGGACTATGAGTGGACGAAAGACGGGCAGTGGGAACTGCTATTCGATGATCTGGAGCAGACCGCGGATCGGCTCCATCAAGCTCGAGTGGATGCCGCGGCGACCGGCGCGTCACCGGCGAGGGCGGAGCAGAAGGTTGCGCCGCACTTTCTCGGAGCGATCGTGTGTGACCAGCTGACCGCGCCTGCGGGAGGGATCGATCTGCGTGCCGTCATCGATGGCCAGCAGCGGCTGACCACCGTTCAACTGCTGTTGCGTGGCGTCGTCGACGTCCTCATCTCGACTGGGTCGCACCGGGAGCGCCAGCTTCGCAGGCTGATGGAGAATCCGTCCGACGTGGTGGCCAACCCGCACGACCGGTACAAGCTGTGGCCGCGTCGCCGTGACCGCGAGGTGTGGCCACAGGCGATGGACGACGCGCCTGCGCCGCCGGAGGGCAGTCACCTCTATCTACAAGCTCGCCGCTACTTCGCCGATCGCGCACGGAATGCGATAGTCGGGCCCGACGGCGGTGACCGGATCGACGTGCTGGTCGATGCGCTGCTCGACCTGTTCAAGATCGTCGTGATCGACTTGGAAGACAACGACGACGCACAGGTCATCTTTGAAGTCCTCAACGGCAGGCAGACACCGCTCTCGGCTGCCGACCTTGTGAAGAACCTGCTGTTCTTGCGTGGCGAGCTGTCCGACGAGCGGGAGCTCGAAAGGGTGTACGACCAATATTGGGCGCCATTCGACGACGACTGGTGGAAGGTCAACGTCGGCCGGGGCCATGCGCAGCGCGGTCGTCGTGACCTGTTGCTCTCCAGTTGGCTGACTGCGGTGTCGCAGTCCGAGGCCAATATCAGCCACCTCTACAGCGAGGTCCGCACCTACGTTGATCACGCCGAACGGAAGACCGTCGATGTACTGGCCGAACTCGCGGACTTCGGTCGCGCGTACCGGGTCGTCGTCGGTGCCGATCCAGCCGGCTCCCTTGCGTTGGCGAGGTCCTACCGGCGAATCGACCGCCTGGGCATCACCACCGCGGTGCCGCTTCTGCTCTGGATGCGCACACTGCCCAGTACGCAACTCACGCTCGCTGAACACGAACGCGCGGTTGGCGCGGTCGAGTCGTGGATCGTTCGACGCGTCCTCGTGGGAGCCAATACGCGCGGATACGGCAAGGTCTTCGTCGACGTGCTCAAAGCGGCTTCGGCCGCCGCGGACAACCCAGGCAGCTCCATCGCCGACGCGGTCGTGAGAGTGCTGGCGAGCAACCCGGACAAGATCCCCTGGCCGACCGACGAGGAGTTGGTGACGGCGTTCACGACTCGCCGTATCTACAACAACGTCACCCAGGACCGCATCCGACTTGTGCTGGGCGCCATCGACGAGCACCTCCAGGAGATCAATCCGCGGACTGAACCGGCCACGTTCCACTACGACCAGCTTCAGATCGAGCACGTGATGCCACAGGCCTGGCGCGAGCACTGGCCCTTGACCACTACCGACGACGCCGACCGCCTGCTGGAAGACCAGGAGCGTGATCAGGCGGTTCACAGGTTCGGAAATCTGACCCTGGTGACATCGGCGTTCAACGGCGCGGTCTCGCACTTCGGTTGGGCAGTCAAACGACCAGAGTTCACACACCAGTCCAGCCTGCAACTCAACCGCCCCATCGCCGGTCGCGAGACCTGGGATGTCACCGCCATAGTTGAACGCGGCCAAGCCCTTGCCGCGGTAGCAGCCCGGGTCTGGCCGCGGCAGACGGTCCGGTTGGGCGTCGGCGAATGAACGATCCATCCAAACTGGACAGTGGAGTGACACGGAACCGAGTGAGTCTGTCAGTGCCTAGGCTCTGTCTCGCGGGTGGGAACGAGCTCCGAACCGGACGGGTCCCCGCTATGGGCACAGTAGTCGTCAGTCAGCATTCGCTACGTGGGTACTGCGGCAAGCCTGGGATCTGAGCCTTGACACCTGAGGAGGGTGTCAAGTCGTGCGTGGACGCTTTCGAGGTCGGACAGTGTCCGACCTTTGCGCCAGCTTGCTGCGGCATGCGAGCACTGACACTCGGATCAAGGATTCGCGTTTCTGATGGAGTCGTCCCTGGCCTACCTCTATCTGGCCTTGAGACCCAATGTTCGGTCGCCGTCGATCAACGCGGGCAGAACGAAGCGCTCGAATACCTTATCCGATGTGAGCGCCGCCGCCGGGTCCGCAGCACGGTAGCGATCGAACATGACCTGGATCGTTGCGATTTCCTCCTCGTTGAAGCCGGGCACGTAGGTCGCGGCTCCGACATGCGCGACAAGGGGTGTCGATGTTTCCCGCGTCGGGAGTTGGTTGGCATCGGCCAGATATATGTAGTCGATGAGGTGGAGCATGGGCCGCCACCAGAAGAAGTACTGGCCGCGGACTCGTTCCAAGGGTCCGACTCGAACATGACCTCTGGGCAGCGCGGCCCGTGCCACCTGTTGCCGAACCGACCGGCTGTCCAATATGGACATGCCAAGAGGCACATCGTCTTCGAACCAGGTTCTGGCGATGATGTCGATGAGTGGGATCTGGATTTACTGGCGCCCATAAAGGTCTCGCGGAGAGCTCGCCGGGCATGGTTGGGATCCAGTACTTCCGTGTGTTCGCCTCGCCTGATGATGCGTTCGGTGTGAGCCATAGGGGTCCTCCGAGTCTTTGCTAGAAACCGAATCCGATGCGTGTGAGACGTTCGATGGCTGGTGCCGGTCCGTCTGCGTGCCTGGATGTGGGTTCGTTCTGGTGAATGAGCGCGTCCACGTCGGTGCGCCAGCTGTCTGGGTGTTGACCTTGCCTACATTCGCTCGGTGAGCGGCCGAGCGTCGCGGCGATGCGACTTCTGAGGCCGGGCAGGTGTCGGAGGTAGTAGTCGCCGGAGACTCCGGTTCCTGCCCCGGAGTCGTGGTGGGCCTCGTACCAGAGCCAGATGTGGACTGCGAGTTCGGTGGCCAGCGCTGGGTGGTGTGGCCAGCACGGTGGGATGAGTTCCTCGACATCGCTGGCGTAGACGGTGTTGAAGCAAGCTACGAACTCGGCGATCATCCCGGCCAACGCGTCACGCTCGTGTTGGGTGCGCAACGACCAAGTCCATGGTGGGCGCCGTTGTTCATTCTTGGCCAGGTTGTCGTTGAGGTGGTCGAAGAGTGCGACCTGAGAATCGTTGTTCATGATTGCTTCTCTCTCCGGAACGCGGTTGGCGTCGCCACGGTGGCGTCGTGTTCTGCTTGTGCCGCTGCTCCTGCGGCCGCAACGTGGCGAGCGACCAAGCTCGCCTCCCCGACGATGCGGCGCCAGCGACGGCGGGTTCTGGGGTCTTCGACGGTGGCGACGAACGGCGGAAGCCCACGGGCCATCACGGTGGCTTGGCCGTCGACGAGAGTTTGTTGATCGCCGACGGTCCATACCTGCTGTGTTTGGATCTGGTCGCCTCGTCTGCCCGCGCCGCGGCTGCCGGTGACTACCGACGTCGTGCCCGCGCGGTCGCTGATCTCCTTCGCGCTGCTGATGTCGATGCCGCCGATGAGGCTGACCCCGGCCGCAGCGCGGACCGCGGTGGCCTCGGGTCCGTAGAGTTCGTCCTCTTGAGCCGATGATTGGGCGGCGAAGATGTAGCCGATGTTGTGTTTTCGCAACGTGTTCGCCACGTGGGGCAACTCTGGGACGGGGACGGCGTGTCGTGGTTCGTCGAGGACGGCGATGAACGACAGCGGAAGGCGGCGGCCCGGGTGGGTCATGGCGACATTCCTGGCAGCGCGGAACATCTCCGCGGTGAACAACGACAGCAGGGGTCGGATGAAGTCGGTGCGGCCTTCCTCGGTGAGGATGTAGAGGGTGCCCGCCTGTTCGATGAGCGCGGTCATGTCGAATTGCTCAACAGCGCCGTCGTCGTCGCTGAAGCGACGGCCGCACAGTGCGCGTCCCTCGGTGCAGGCCAAGCAACTCATCGCGATCATCAGGTAGCGCTCGACGCCGCTGGTGGTCTTCGCGGCGCGTTCGTCGAGGTGTTTGCTCAGGGACAGTTCGGCGACGCGTTCGGCTCGGTGGTCGTCTTCGAGGATGCGTCGGGGTGTGGGGTCCGTGGGTTTGCGAAGCCAGCCGATGATGTCGTCGATCTCTTTGCCCGCGAGGGCAGCGGCGTGGAACCAGGCGGCGAGAACCTGGATGGCTGAGGCGATGAAGAACTCGTCGCGGCCTGCGGTATGGCTGGTGAGGGTGCGCATCGCGGACACCATCGTGGTGGCTCGGCGTGCGGCGGTGCCGAAGTGCTCGCATCCGTTGATGGGGTTCCACCGCACGGTCGGGTAGCCCGCCGCGAAGCGGTGTTCGGGCGCGGAGAAGTCGGCGACGGCGACCGGGTGATCGTGTGTCGGAAGCCAACGGCGGGCCGCGCGATCGAGTGGTCTCCATCTGAGGTGCTTCCTGCGTCGGGTTCGTGCGGTGACGGTGTGGATGAAGATGTCGGGCTCGATGCTGGAGATCAGTGCGGGCCCGGGCAGGTCGCGGATGATGGGGATGAGCAGTCGGTAGGTTTTGCCCCATCCGGTGCGGGCGATGATGCGGACGCGCTGTTCCCAGTCGGCCCACAGGCGCGGTCCACGTTTGTCGCCGTGGGTGGAGCGGCCGAGTGGGTAACCGAACTGGGATGTCGGTGCGAGGAAACGCTGCCACCAGGTCAGGCCGGGCAACGTGTAGCGGCCGGCGCGGCGGACTCGGCGGTCGCCGAGGACGGCGCGGATGGCGGCAGGTTGGGCCAGGGCGTGATGCCGGTCCTGCCCGCGCCTGCGACCGAGGATCGGCAAGACGGCGACCCGTAGCCACACCAGCCACGTGCAGACGGCGACTACCAAGACCCACCCAGTGGGCGCCGGTGGCACTGACACGGTGAATGGGGCCTGCGTGCCGATCTCAGCGGATCCCTGCGGCAGCAGTGGACGGGAGGTGAAGCTGGGCCACCGCCAGCCGCCACCGGCCATCCAGGACACGGCGGCGATCGCGCACGTCAGCGCACCGACGGCGCCGATCAGCGCGATGGCCGCGGCCGCGGCCCGTCGTCGCAGTTCTCGAATCGTGTAGAGGCGTGTTCGCCCCAGTTCCCCCCGCACTGGCCCCCCTGTGCGTCGTGCCCGCGTGGCGCCGCGTGGTCAGCCTTTGGCCACCAGCTCGGTCGCGTGGCGGACTCGTTCCTCGTGCTTCTGCTTCTCCTCAGTGAGCGCTTCGGCGTCGCGTTCGATGAGCCGCCTCTGGTAGGCGGTTTCGACGGCGTGGCTGATCCCGGCGACGTTGTGCTTGTTCTTGCACTCGATGTCTGCCAACGCGGTGTCAATCTCGAGTTGGCTGACCTGCCCTTGGGAGTAGGTGTCGTTGGGGTCGCGCCAGCTGGCGTAGTCGCGGCCGTTCCCGGCGCGGCCGAAGCCCGTGTCGCGCATGCAGGCCGCCCATGCGGCGTCGACCTGGGCGGTCCGCGAGTCGGATTTGTAGCCGTGGCGGGCTTCGTTCTCCAGTCGTTGTGGCAGGTTACTGACCTCGATCATGCCGCCGTCGCGGATCGCCACCTCAAAGCCGAGTGATCGGTCGGCCTCGGCCGCGCATCCGCCTTCGGGCACATGCTTGCCTTCAGTGGTTTGGCGGGTCTGGCCGCTCAGGATCTTGTACGCGATCGGCGACGCCGCGCCTCCCGGCGCTGGGGCGTTGACACCGCCCGCCTTGTCCGGGGGCAGCCGGTAGCCGAATCGGCGAGCTTCGGCGGGGTCGGTGATTCCGTAGCGCCGGTCGGTGTCCGGTTCGACTGATCGAGCGAGAACAGGCCAGGCGAACCCGAATCCGGCCATGCAGACTCGGATCAGGAGTTCGCGGGCTGTCGCCAACGTGGCCCGCTGCTGTGGATCCGGCCGATAGGCGTCCAGTGGCGTCGAGAGCCCGCGGGCGACCGTGAGCTGTGCGACGGTGTCCAGTGGTGGCTCGTCGGCTTGGCTCGGAGGGTTCGCGGTTGTGGTGCAGCCCGCGACCGCGGCGGCGGCGAGCACGGCGGCGATTGTCTTGATCATGAAACCCCCGAGGATGGCCCTCGGCCGGGCGGAGACCCGCCCGACCGAGGTTCTGTCAGCTGTGTCGCCAGTCGTGCGATCCAGCCCTGTCGTTGTCGGTGACGCCGACCCAGCCTTCGCCTTGGCGGATGCCGCCGCTCCACAGTTGGCCGCTCGCGCCGTTGGCGCCGGCGTAGCTGAATTCGTCGGCCGCCGCGGTGTCGGTGGCGCCGAGCGGCCTCACTGTGGCTGCGGCACGGACGGCGACGGCCAATTTCTTGAGTCTCATAGATGTCCCCCTTGTTCCCCGGACATGGTCACGAGTTGAGCCAGCGATGCCCGCCCGCACGGTCGTTGTTGGCGCCGACCCACGCCTGGCCTTGCCCGACGCCGCCGCTCCACAGCTGCCCCCCGGCGCCGTTGGCGCCGTCGTAGCTGTGGATCACTGAGTAGCGGCCCGGGAAGCCGTTGTTGAACCAGGACGAGACGTTGTTGTTCAGGTATGCGCCGACCGGCTCCCACCACGGGTCCGCGGTCATACGGACAGTGCCGTAGGTGCCCAGCGATCCGAACGTGGTGTAGCGGTCACCAGTGCGGTTCCAGTGCTCGTAGATGCAGTATTCCCCCAGATCACACGTCGAGTTGCTCGCCGAGGCGGTCCCGGAACCGACCAGCACACCGGCCGTCGCCACGACTCCGACAACCGCGCCTTTCGCGATCTTCAGTGCTACTTTCTTCATCTTTCCCCCAAATCCACTATCGCATAATATGCGATAGTGAGTTGACATCGTGCGCGTTCGAGAATAGCTCATCCAAGACCGATACGGGAGGTTCGCGTGATGGGGGACGTGATGACCAGCAATGAACAGGCCGCCCGGGCGGTCAAACCGGGAAGGCAGGCACGTGCCGCGTTGGGGTTGATCGCGGCGTTGTCGGTGGCTTTGGGGGCCGCGGGGTTGGTCGCCGCGGCACGGATCAAGTCGCCGTCGCAGGCATTGGCTGAGGCCCAGCCGCCCCCGGCGGGTCCGGTAACCGCGCCGGTCGAGCACCGGGTCATGCAGGACTCCGTGGTGTTGCGGGGCATGGTCGGCGCCGAACGAGCGGTTCGCGTGCGAGCGCCCGGCGCGGTCGAGGGCTCGCGGGCCCTGATCACCCGGGTGCCGGTCGCGGTGGGCGACACGGTCACGGCGGGCACTGTGATCGCCGAGGTGTCGGGACGTCCGGTGATCGTGCTGACGGGAGCCGTGCCTGCGTACCGCGATCTTGCTCCGGGAAGCGAGGGCGCCGATGTCGCCCAGCTGCAGCACGCGCTGCGGGCCATGGGTCACAGCATCGGCCGCGACAAGGAGGGCATGTACGGCCCGGGCACAAAGCTCGCGGTCACCGCGCTCTACCGCGCCGTCGGCTATTCCCCCGCGGCACCAGCCAGGACGACGATCAGCAGCTGCACGTCGCCGAACGCGCGCTCCGCGATGCCAAGCGGGCACTCGCCGCCGCTGAGGGCACGTCAGGGGATGGCGATGCGCGGCAACGAGTGGCCGACGCGCAGCAGGACCTCGACACCCTGCGGGCCAAAACGGGTGCGACCGTGCCCGCGGGCGAGGTGGCGTTCGTCCCGACCTTGCCCGCCACCGTTCAGAATATGTCCGCGGCCGCAGGATCGGCGCCGCCCGAGGTGTTGTGCACCCTCGCAAGCGGCGACCTGGTCGTGCGAGCGATGCTCGACGCCGACCAGGCACGCCAGGTTCGACCGGGTCAATCCGTCGACATCATCTCCGAGGTTCTCGGATCGCAGGCTCGCGGCACCGTCGCCTCGGTCGCGCCCCGCGCTAACCCCGTCGAGCAGGAACTGTCCGAACAGGACCCGCAGCGTGCGGACGCCCCGGCCACGGAGCCGGAACTACCAGGCGGCGCCGAACTGGAGCTGATCGTGCGCGCGGAGACACCGTTGGACGCCAAACTGGCGAACCAGAACGTCCGCGTCGTGGTCGTCGCCGCGGCCACAGCGTCCGCGGTCCTGGTCGTCCCGGTCGCGGCAGTGTCCTCCCGCGCAGACGGACAGGCCCAACTGACACGGGTCGACCGGGATCACAGCGAACATCGCGTCGCGGTGACCCCAGGAATCACTGGCGGCGGCTACATCGAGATCACGCCAGTCGACGGCGCGCTGGCCGCCGGAGATCTGGTCGTGATCGGCCGATGACCACCCCGCCCATCGTGGAATTCCGCAGGGTCACCCGGATCTATCCCGGGCCACCGGAACTCGTCGCCCTGCGCGAGGTGACGATGCGGATCAACCGCGGCGACCAAGTCGCCGTTGTCGGACCATCCGGCTCGGGCAAGTCCACCTGGCTCAACATCGTCGGCCTGCTTGACCGACCGACCCGTGGGACCTACCTCCTCGACGGCACCGACACCACGAACCTTGACGAAGCAGCGCGTACCGCGTTTCGCGCGACTCGGATCGGCTTCGTGTTCCAAGCCTTCCATCTCATCGCGGGCCAATCCGCGGTGGAGAACGTGATGCTCGGACTGCTCTACCGCGGCCTGAAGAACACCCGCCGACGCGAAGCCGCGATGACCGCACTCGCGCGAGTCGGCCTCTCCGACCGTGCATACGCCGCAGCCAACCAACTATCCGGAGGGGAACGACAACGGGTGGCGATCGCGCGAGCGCTCGTCGGCGAACCAAGCCTGCTGCTCTGCGATGAACCCACCGGCAACCTCGACAGCGGCAACAGCGCACGCGTCCTCGAACTACTCGACGAACTGCATCTCGACGGGCAGACCGTCGTCCTCGTCACCCACGACCCCGGCATCGCCGCCCGAGCCCAGCGCGTCCTTGCAATCCACGACGGCGCAGCCTCCGAGCACACCACAAGGACCAACCCATGAAGGCCAACACCCACGTCCGCTTCCGCGACACTTTGGGCCAGGCGATCTCCGGCCTCCTACAGCGCCCAGGCCGTTCCGCACTCACCGCATTAGGCACCACCCTCGGCATCGGTACATTCGTCGCGGTTCTTGGGCTGTCCGCGAGCGCGTCCGGCCAGATCAGCACCCGATTCACCGCATTGAGCGCCTCCGAAGTGATCCTCGAACGCGACGCGGCCACGCCCGACGAACCTGCGGCCTTCCCAACCCAGGCCCAAGAAGCTCTCGCTGCCCTCCCAGGCGTGGTCCACGTCGGCGTGACCTGGCCGGTTCCCACTACCGCGGCGATCGCCAACCGCCCAGACACCGACGCGGTCACCGGTGAAAGCCTTTCGGTCCAAGCCGTCACACCCGGATACCTCGACGCCATCCACGCCAGGTACAGCGCGGGCATGCCACTCGACCGCTTCCACCATGACCGCGGAGAACACGTCGCAATCCTCGGATCGTCCGCGGCCCACCGACTGGGAATCAGTCGTCTCGACGCTCAACCGGCCATCTTCATCGGCAGCCGAGCGTTCACAGTCATCGGCATCATCGACCACGTCGACCGCGCGGCGGACACCCTGATGTCCGTCATGCTTCCCAGCACGGCGGTGAACGCGATCTGGGGACCGAGTCCAGATTCCGGCAACACCAGCACGATGCTCATCGAATCCCAACTCGGTGCCGCACCCCAGGTGAGCCGCCAAGCCAAGATCGCGGCCCGCCCTGACAGCATCGACCGCACCCGCGCGGCTCCGCCCGCGGATCCCCGCTTCCTACGTGACCGTGTCGCAGGCGACCTCGACGCGCTCGGCCTGGCCCTCGCCGGGGTGGTTCTGCTGGTCGGCGCGATCGGCATCGCCAACACCACACTGGTGGCGGTCCTCGAACGCATCCCCGAGATCGGGCTCCGCCGCGCACTCGGCGCCCGCCGTCGCCACATCGCGAGCCAGTTCTTCGTTGAAGCAGGCACGCTCGGTCTACTCAGAGGGCTCATCGGCACGGCGGCTGGAATCGGCACCGTCGTGATCGCCGCGATGGCCCATTCCTGGACGCCCCTGCTGGACCCGATGTGGATCTACCCATCTCCCTTACTCGGTGCGATCACTGGACTCCTCGCTGGTCTCTATCCAGCATGGAAAGGCGCACGCATCGAACCAGCCGACGCACTTCGGGTCTGACCGAATCAAGGGTCACTCGTCAACCTCGGCCTAGGCACCAGAATCAGTGGGCTTGCGTAGGGGCGTCGCGCTCGGCGGTCGTGTTCGGCGAGGCTTGGCCACGTTGCTAGAGACCCCCTACGACGCCCTGCCGTGGACCGACTTCGAGGCGCGCGGTTCGCGCCTGGTGTGCCACAGGAGCTGGCGCGGTTCACCCATCAATAGTCGTCGAGTTCGCAGCGCGCAATCGAATCCTCACCCGATTGGTGCATTACACCCGGGCGTCCCATGTCGACGTCCTGGTTGACACCGCACGTCGGTGCGGCTCGCTGCATCGCAGTTTGCGACCCGTGAGGGAGGAGGCATCGTGGTCAGGTTGGAGTCTCGGAGAGTCGAGTCAACTCGACGTGCTCGTGCTGGGGTACGGACCGCCGCGCGGGGGTTGGCATTCGTCGCGCTCTTCACCGTTCTTGCTCTGGTCACCGCAGCGTCTTGTGATCCAACCACCCCGCCGACTACTGCAACGTTCGACTGGGGGCTGATGGACAGAGATGGCCAGACCCAACAGCTACCGAACGGTGGTAGCGCCACGCTCGATCCCACGCACAGGTATGTCCTGACGTTTCGTGCCAACGATCCGAAGGGTGTGTCGAAGCTGGCCCACTATGCCAGCGGGACCTTCAACTGCCGGACCGATATCGACCAGAATGGCCAAAGCTTTGGCCTTAACGGTCTTCGAACGTCCATCCCCATTGTCGAAAGCACGATCAATCCTGGCCTGTACTACGGATTTGTGATCGGTCGAGAGTTCCGACCGGACCGGTTGTCGTGCGGCAGACACGCGAACTCGGGACAGATGCGCGAGTACTTCGTAGTCGCGGGCACCTTGGAGGTAGGTGGCAGGAGTACTAACCATGCGGGCGAGACTGTGAATGCCACAGTCCAGCTCCGAATCTGAGACTAGAACGACGGCTCGGCCTCGCGGCGTATCGCCGAAGAGTTGGCGCTCTCAGAGGACAGCTTTATGGGGCTCTACGCCACCAAGCTGGGACGGCGGGTTCAAGCAATCGTGATCATGAGGAGCCCCAGGTGGAAGACGACGTTACCGGGTCGATCGCTGGCGCGCTGTTCGGGTTGGACGGTTTCCGGGCTCTACGCCACCAAAGTTAGGCGACGCTAACGTTCGACTCAAGGATAGGATATTCTCACTGACTCATCGAGGAAGAATTCCCAATTGCGGCTCGCATAGCTTACCAGCTGATTGATCGGTCGCCTGCTCGTTCTCATCCCGGCATCCATGATCGTCAAGTTGTGGAGCATGTCGGGGAGCGTGTTTCCGACGGTCCTCGACGCGTATCCGGTCACGCTGGCAATATCGTCTCTCGTGTGGTATCCAAGAGCCACGGCGCGCCATATCGCTCGATGTCGCTCATCTCGAAGCAAGAGCCTGCTCACGTGAGTCGAACCTGCGACTGGAAGATATGAATTTAACACTGGATCGATCTTTGTGACCACGTTGTTGGCTGCTGTAATCGTTTCGTTGAGAAGATCCGCCCTGCCTGTTCCCGACGACTTCGAGCAGAACGCCCTGACGTCGATGTCCTCATACGCGAAAAGTAGATGAAGGCGCCGGTTCGCTTCGCCTGAGGTCCAAAGGACAATCCCCCCGTCTGGCCTCTGGCGGCGGAACGCCCGCGCTGCATACAGTCCGGTGACCAACAACTTGGCGTGACCCGTCAGAGTTATATTGCCAGCTCTCCTGCTAGTATCGAACTCGTAGGTCAAGTGCTCGTACAGGAGATCGATTACCGCGACATCAAACTCCGAGCTGGCAAGCTCTTCCTCCGCTTCAAGCGGATCTCTGACGCTCACAACTACGTGCCCATGCTCGTGTTCGAGTTCACGGGCGATAGGTCGAGCCAGCTGCGTGTGGTCCTCTACTAGAAGTACTCGCACGAAAACGCCTCCTTCCTGCTGAAGTTGACTGGGACAAGGGGATTAGCAGGCGAACGTGAGCCCCTGCATCGCATGGGAGAACAGTTAAGTCGCCTCCCAGTTCAAGAGCCGCGACCCGCAGCCGGGCCAGGCTTCGCGTGTCGTCCTGGAGAACCGCTGCCGCCAATCCGGGGCCGTTGTCCACCACGTCCATTTCCAACGAGACGGCGTCGAATTTGAGGCGCACCGTGACCGATCTCCCCCCATGCAGTACGGCATTCTTCAATAGATCGCCCAGTGCACGACTCACCATTACGCCGACCGGGCGCACGACGGTCAACGCGCCCACTCTCGGCGTCTCCGTCAAGTCAAGCACGCCAGCGAACGTGCGCAAGCGTTCGCTGAGAACGGCTGCGAGCGGTACTTGTTCACTGGCGAGCAAGAACTCGATTCGGCGTTCGCTGACCGCCTCCTCCAACTCGTTAAGCTTCTCACCCATGGCCGTGGTATTGCCCCACTCGGCGCGAATCGCGGCTACGCCCGCCTTGACGTGGGAGTGCAGGAAGTTGAAGAACTCCTCGTAGTTGCGCTGCTGAACCTCTACTTGGAGCTTGGCCGCCACCCGGCAGAGTACGCGAATGGTACGCCCCAGCAGGTAACCGGACACATTGAAGATCGCAACCATGGCGCCCGACTGGGCGGCGCGTAGATTGGCCCCCATCTGGATGACTACCATCGTGGCTGGCAATAGTGACACAAGAAGGACGTATCCGACTTCAATGGATGCAATCCTCCTGCTCTTCGTACCCACCCACCACGGGTAAAACGCAAACACCGTGAGCGTGGACACCGCGTAGTTGCCGAGGGGCGTCCCTGGCAGCGTGGGCGAATTTACTTCCGGCGCGCCAGCGAGGGCGATCATCGCACAAGGGAAGATGGTGGCCCACAAGAGACTTAGGTGGAGCCATGGGCGGCCCAAGGCGAACGGCCCACCAAACCTTGCGAAGACGGGTATCGCAACCACATGGGCAATCGTCGCTACACCGATGATCGCCGTCGGTGCGCCCGGAGGGAATACTCCCAACGCCCAGGCACCTCCGCACACTAGAGCCTGCCAGGTCACAACGAACCATTCTTGCTTTCCCAAAATGCGCTGGGTGGTAAACCGCTCGAGATCGGTTTGAACACCACCGGCCCTCAGCATGGTCGACCACTCGGGTCAATGTTGGCGCTTGCCAACACCCCGCCTGGCCTCGACGATCGAGACACCGTTGGCACCTCGGTTCTCCTCGCTGAACGTCACGACATCCTGCCCGACCATGGTGCGGGATGAGCTCGCCGTCCAGAGACATGTGTCTCTGTCCACTCACGCCGCACGCGGTCACCATCTTCAGTGTCGACCTTCGACCGAAACCGACGCCAGCCGAAGCCGGCGCCAACGAGAGGAGCAACCATGTTCGAGAAGGAACGCTGTGGAACGGGCGGCGCCCGCCAGTGGATCGCCCGACCGCTCGTCACGATGGCCGTCGCGGCGCTCGCCGCCGGGGCCGTCATGTCTTCCTCGCAGGGAACGGAGACGAGCGAGAGACCGGTGGACATGGCGGTCCACCCGATCGAGTTCGCGCTGTCGCCCGCGGAAGCGGCGGAGTGGCAGCAGCGCACCGCGACACCGGAGGGCCGCGAGCGGGTGCTGAGCGACCTGAGCCTGGCGTTCAGCGGCGTCGCCTCGATCGGGACCACCCAGCCGGTGTCCGCACAGGACCAACTGGCCCCGACCATCGAGCGGATGGCGCACTCGACCGGTCTGCCGATCCGGCCCGTGTGGGCCACGGGGATGGCTGGTGACCACTTCTGGATCACCGCGTCCTACGCCGACGTCGCCAGCGGCGCGATCTCGGGGGCGGTGTGGGCGTGCAAGCGTAGGCTGCCCGGCTGGCTGTGTGACACGGCCGGCCGTCTGCTCAAGGAGTGGGCGAAGGGTTGGGGCTCGGCCAGCAACCACGGCGTCTGGGCCGCGGTGTACTGGTGGCCGCCGAGGGTCACCGGCGGCCGGTGGTAGCCGACTCTGACGGTGGCGGCCATCCCCAGCCTGGGATAGCCGCCACCGTGGCAGTTGCCGAGAGCCATCTAGCGCGCCGACGCGCCTCGGACAGCCCGCGCCGACAACTGGAGAATGTTTCGCTCGGACAAGAGATCCGGATCAATCGGATCACACGCGGCTGGGCTGAATACTTCCGACACGCCGTGGCCAAACACACCTTCGACCGGCTCGCCTACTTCATCTGGTGGCGAATTGTCCGATGGGTCAAGACCAAAAGCCGTTGGAGATGGAAGGACGTCCACCGCTGGCTGCGCACCCCAATTGGGTGGCGGCCGATCGCGGCGGAAGGGATCGAACTGCGCGACATCGCGGCGACGCCGGTAACCCGATACCGTCGGCGCAGCATTCCCAGCCCTTGGCCCTGCGCGAAACCACCTGACGACAGAAACCGTGGAGCCCGTTGCATTGAAAGGCGCACGGCGGGTTCGGCGAGCGGCCTGGGGAACAGACCGACGGCAAACGCCGGACCTGCGCCCCAGGCCGACCCGACTCTCAGCGCACCTGGCCCAGGTCTATGGGGCCGAGGTGTCACGCCAGACGATCTCCACGATCACCGACAAGGTCATGGAGGGGATGACCGAGTGGCAGAACAGGCCACTCGACGTCGTGTATCCGGTGATCTTCATCGACGCTATCCACGTGAAGATCCGCGATGGGAAGGTCGCCAACCGGCCCATCTATGTCGCGTTGGCCGTCACCGTGGATGGGCACCGCGACATTCTCGGGTTGTGGGGCCGGTGACGGCGGTGAGGGCGCCAAACACTGGCTGCAGGTACTCACCGAGCTCAAAAGTCGAACCACACCCAGCCGTACGGGTCGAGGTCACGCCGGCGAATACCCCGGCGCCCGCCGCAGCCGGGTCGGCGAGCGCGTCGACGCTGTTGCCCACTCCCCGCCGTCGGCGGTTGCCGGTTGGTGGCTGATGGCTGGGCCGTCGGTGTGACATCCGGCTGTGTCTGCCTGGTCGTGGGCGGGCGGCGCGACTTCTGGCCCGACCTCGACCTCACCAGCTGCCGTATCAACACTGCCCGATTCGACGAGGCGAGCTTCACCGGGTCCACCTCGTTCGACGGGATGAGTCTCGCTGACGGCCCGGTTTACCGGAACGAGACAGACAACGACATCACACGCCGCACCGTGGCGTTGTGCGTCGGCTGTCCCACGGACTCATCCCATCGAGGTTTGGACCGCCGCCTCCTCGGGTGTCGTGAGTCCACTCACCGGCCGCCGGGTCCTCCGCCATGTGGCCATCGCACAGTTCGATGCGGAGTCAACGGCGTCGATGACGGGGCAGTACCCTGTCGTCCCGATCTTGGGGAGGCGCGGTGATCAGTGCCGAGGGGCTGCGCAAGCGGGTCCAGCGTCGGGCGGCCTTGCGATGGTTGGCAACAAGGTTCGCGGTGTTCGTGTTGGTGTTCGTGGTCGGGGGTGGCGTCGCGACAGCGGCAGTAGTGGCCTTGGGCGGCGACGGGACCGAAGGGCAGTTACCGCGGTGCCCGATGCCAGTGAGTGGCGTGCGGGTAGACGTCCGGGTGCAGTTGGCGGCGGGCGGCTTGGACTTCCCCCGGTTGTCGGCTGACACGGTGGTGCGGGTTCCACGCCGGACAGCAGTGGCTGCCGCTGTGACTTCCGCTCAGGATGATCCAGCGTTTCGACAGAGGGTGGCGTGCCTGTTGGGCGTGGACCGGGCGTGGACGGAGATCCGCGATGGCGGCGTGCGTGTCGCGGTCGAGGGCGACTGGGTCACGGTGCGCGAGCGGGCGTACGTCGATGTGGTCGATACCGGATCGGGGACGCGTCCGCGCGAGGTGTGGGCGGGGCTGACACGACTGTCGCTGCCCTCAGACGGCCCGTGGCGCTTATCCGTGACCAGCCCAGCAGGTCTCGCACAGGCGGTCTGGACAGTCTCGGTACGCGGGCCGGCGGACTGGTTGTCTGCCCCGCGTCCGCTGGAAGGGGCCAATATGACGCCGGAGGAGGTCCGGTGGGATCGGATCGTCCGGCCGGTGCCGGATGACGCTCCCCCCGACGTCGCAGGCCCGATGTCGGACTTCGAGATCGCCTTGCTCGACGTGGCCCCGGACTGGCGGGCGGAGGCGGCGGGCGCAGTGTTTTCCCGGGAGGGGCGGCCCGTGCTCCTAACGGTCCTGTGGGCGTCCACGGCGGTATTCGCAGTAGTCACGGTGGTCGCTGCGCGGTCAGGAAAGCGGTGGCGACGGTTGCGCGGGTTGCGCCCGCCGTTCTGCTCGGCCGACAGCGTCCTAGGGCGGCGGCGGCCATCGGTCTGATGTGGCAGTGGCTCCCGGGTCGACGTGGAGTGACGAAGATGGCGGTGCCGGTCGCGGTGTACGCCGTAGTCCCACTGGTCGTCGTGACCGCTGAGGCAGCGCTCGGGCTGGGTATGGACTGGCGTGCCGCGGCGGACGGTCTGCTGTTCGTGTCGGTGATGCTGATAGTCGGCATCCTGATGGACGCGGCCGCCCTGGCCGGGGTTAGTGTGCCGTCCGCAGGGTCGCGGGCTGGACAGCAGTTGGAGCGATGGGGTCTGACGAACGCCGCCGCCTTGACGACCACCGCTGTGACCCCTGTCTTGGCGGTGCTCGCGGTCTGGAACGCTTTCCACGGCGGGGACGTCTCGTTCCCAACCGTGGAACCGGGTCAGGTCGTGCGTGACTCCGGACGGTGACCTCGTCCTCAAACGTACGCGACGTGCCCCCTGGTTCGCCTATGACTCCGACGTCTCGCCCTTCGGCACGAGCGTGCGTTCGACCACGCTGTCCGGCGGGTGCGCCTGCGAGTCCCGCAGGCGGGACAATGCGAAGGTCAACGGCCACACCGCCTTCGACATCCCAGGACCTGTCCCTCGCGGTTCTGATCACCACGGCCTCCGCCGTGACCGCGTCGCAGGATATCGTTGGGTCGGACTACCTGGTTGCAACGGCGGATCTAACTGAGAACGTAGGTACATCAGGCCCAAGGCTTTGTCGAGATCCCTCGGAAGTCTCCTCCAGCCCGAACGGTGCTGATCTTTACGACGTCGCCCGATTGCGGCGCTTCGACCATATAGTGGATTCCTCCAATCGGGCCGAGGTACATGGCTACGTGGTGGGTGCCCCAGAAGATCAGGTCGCCGGGTTGGGATTCATCCGGGAATCGTGCGAGTGCCTTGGCGCCGAGGAACTGGTCGCGGGCCTTGTGTGGGAGAGCGACGCCGACTTGGGCGTAGGCGTAGAGGGTGAGGCCCGAGCAGTCGAAACCGGTCTTGTTGTAGTCGCCGAGGGCGTCGGCGGGTCCGCCGTTGTCGCTGATGCCGCGGGTGGGTCCGTTGGGGTCGCCCCCGCCCCATGCGTACGGCGTGTCGAGGTAGGAGAGGGCCGCGGCGGCGGCGCCGGTCGCCATTTCGTTGGGGAAGGTGATGGTGGCGTCCAGTCCGGCTTCTGGGGGCAGTTGGATGGTCCATCCGGTGATCGCGATGCGGATGGGTCCTGATCCTGTGCCCGCCGCGCATCGAACGCTGCCTGGCGATTGGGATGTGGTGGTGCCGTTGTACAGGTGTTGAGCGAGTGTGGTTGCCCAGTGTTCCCATGCCGCGTAGTGGGAGGCGCCTGCGCCGGAGGCTTGGACGGTTTGGGCGGCGTCGGCTAGTCCGATGGCGGTGGGTTCGTGGTAGCTGGGGACTCGGGCGATGAGTTGTTCGTAGAAGGCTCGGGAGGTGTCGGCTGGGTCGGTGCGGCGGACCGCGGCGTAGAGGTCGCCTTGTTGTTGGAAGAGTCCGATGGATCGACCGTTGGTGGCGTTGGGGTCGAGGGTGGATTCCTGCATGGCTGTGGCGAGTGCGATGGCGGTTCCGCGTTCGGTGACGTTCATGCCTTTGCCGACAGCGACTATCACACCGGCGATGTGGAGTTGGCTGGCGTTGAGCGTTGCTTGTCGTTGTGCTACTGGACTTGTGTCGCTGTGAGGTTGGCCGCCCGTTTGGGCCGTGTCGATGGTGCAGGCGCCTACGGCGAGGCGGTTGTCCTCTACCGTGCCCCCGCCCATGGTGGTGGTGACGAAGACGATGACGAGCAGGATGATCGCGCTTGCGAGGATGGTGAGTTTCATGGGTTCCCCCAAGGTTTGTTAGCCGCCGGGCGCACGTTGGGCGACGCGCCAGGCTCCGTGGGGGTCGCGGAGGATGAGGCGGGTATCGGCGATGTGTTCGACGTAGGCGTTGGCGCCTGCCGGGGTGACCACACGGTGGGTGGTGATGTGGACGATGGCGGCGTCGGGTGTTCGGGGCGCTTCGGGTGCGACGGACGCGGTGGGTGCGGAGCAGGCGCCGGTTTCGGCCGCGGCGATGGTGCGTTGCCAGGATCGACGTGCGGTGTCGTATTGGGTCGGGTTCTCGATGATCCATTGGGTGTCGGTCATCGCGGACCGGCCGCGGGCCTCGGCTGCTCCGAAGGGTTCGCGGTAATCGAATGGGCAGGTGCGGCTGAGCCAGGCGATCGCCGCGGTGTCGGGTTCGGCGAGTTCGTCGGTGGTGGCATCGCCCGTCGGCGGGGTCTGCACGACGATGCTCGATGGATCGACCGCAGCGCCCCGCGCCGGCGTCAACGGCCTCACAGGCGTGGTCATCACATTGCTTGGACTCGTCGTCGGCTTGCCCTCATGCGCCGACGGCGGAGTGGTCGCGCTCGGCGATGATGGGAAGAGTGGGGGAACCTCTATGGGTGTCTCCGCTCTGCGAGGCGGGTTGGGAGCCAACCACCACATCGCGATGGCGACGATGCCGACCGCGGCGAACAGTGCGGCGACCACGGTCCAGTTCTTGCCGCGTGGAACCGTCCGCCAAGGGCGCGGCGCGGTTGTCGCGGATCGGGGCTTGCGCAGAAGGTCGCGTTGTCTCCGCGCGACTTGTCGGGTGTGGGCTCGGTGGGCTCGGGCCTTGGCGCCGATGGGTAGGAGTCCTGGTGGGCGGCCGATCAGGTCGCGGCCGAACAGTGCGCGCCAGGCGTCTCGTGGCGAGCTCGGGGTCGGGTCTGACGGATGCTCGTCGTTGTTCCATTCGTTGTCGCGGAGGTTCATGGCTTGGGCCTGTTGATCGGCGGGTTCGGCGGTGTGCGGTTCCGGTGTGTGGTGTCGCCGAGGGGTGAGATCCGGCCGTCAGTCCTGGCGATCCAGATCCGGCCGAGTGCCTGTTGCGGTGTTGCGCCGCGGCGGGGCCACCGCCTTCGCCGCTTCCAGCTCGTACTTTCGGTTGAGGGTGGGACGGTGCGGCGACTCGACGGGTTCTGGAGCGGAGCTGGTTCAACCCCCGGCGATGGTGCGGATGTGGCTGACGCAAGCGCTTTCCTTGGTCTGTGTTCGATCTGTTGACGGGCGTGCCGGGCCTGCGGCGCCGGGGCCTGCTGCGGCGCGATCTCCTGGGTGAGTGGTGAGATCCATCGATTGAGTTGAGGACGCATCCCGCCGGTGCCGACGTGTGTGCCCGCGGCCCCGACCTTGCGGATCCCAGCTCCGGCCAGAGCGCGGCCACCGCCGAAGGCGAGTCCAGTGGTTCTGCCGATGATTCGGCGGGCACCGCGCATGGTGGAGGTGGCGAGCATGGCGCCCAGGTAGCCCATCCCGGACGCGCCACCGACGGTGGTGAGCGAGTCTCCCCACGCCCTGGCGCGGGCGGCGGCGCCTAGAGCGCCGAGGTTGAGCACGGCGACGACGAAGAATCCGTTTTCGCCCGCGATGCTAATGATGATCACCGTGACTGTGGCGTAGCCGCTGGTGAGTCCGGTGACAAGGAGCGATTGGGCTTCCATTCCGAGGGTGAACTGGGCGTAGCGCAGGCCGGTCTCGCGGAACCATCCGGGGATGGCCCAGAAGGTCACGAAGATCAGCCCGATCACCAGCATCAGGAGGAAACCAACCGCGGCGGTGAGTCCCGCCATGACGAGCCGCAGCAGCAGGAGGCCGGTCGGGATGACGATCAGGGCGAGGACGAGCAGGTAGCCGGTGCGGGTCATGTCCTGGCCGCGGATCCAGTCGCCGTGTTCGCGGAACTCCGGGACGTTGCCGTTGTCGTCGAGGACGGTCATCCAGGCCTGCCAGGCCTCGTCGTTGGCCAGGGCGTGGTGGCCTGCCACGCGGCAGATGTCGAGGTCGTGGAACTCGGCGTAGCACCAGGCGGTGGCGCCGATGGTGTTCCACAGGTTGTCCACAAGCCTGCGGGTGGCTGCTTCCTGGGTGGTCCCGTTGATCGAGGGTGTGGGGAAGCCGGTAACGCTGGGTTTGTTGGCGTTGTAGTCGGCGGCGCCGGTCATGATGCCGGTCGCCAGGTCTTGGCGAAGACCGTCGACGTGGCTCATGACGGTGGACGGGCCTGCGGCGAATCCGACTGCGAGGACCCCGGCGGCGACGACCCAGCCGAAGTCGGAGATGAATCCACGGCCTTCGCCGCGCCAGCGGGCGTAGGCAACGAACGCGCCGGTCGCCGTGGTGGCGCCGATCAGGGGCCAGAACACCGAGGCGGCCATGGATTGCACGGCGAGGTCGACTTCCGGTGCGGCGTCGCGGTAGAGGGTGAGGTTGAGCAGCCACTGCAGCAGGGCGAGGGCGCCGTAGAGGATTCCCAGGCACAGCCACAGAATGAGGTTGTTGATGAAGCCGATGACTTCGAGGACGGCTTCGCCGATGGAGAACCAGCCGGAGGCTTCGTCATCGGGTTTGACGGTGAGTTTGTAGTCGGTGAAGTCGTAGGACTCCAGCAAGGTGCGGGGCGCGCCGTGGGCGAGGTCGGGCCCGACGACGATGCCGTCGGCGACAGCTGGGTGTGCGGTGCCGACGATGAGGATGCCGACCAGCCACACCAGGGTAAGGAGCCGCTGCGGGTCGGCGCACAGCCATCGCAGCGGTCGCGGTCCGCGCGCGGGCAGTCGACCGACGAAGCGCGTCGTGCGGGTGATCCACTGGGCCGCGGTCATTCCGGGCCGCCGGTGTCGTGGTCTTCGCCCGCGTCGGTGGAGAGCGTGTCGGCGATCCACTGGGTGAGGCGGTCGAACTCGATGGGCGCCAGGCGGCCGTGGCGGTCGCGCATGACGCATTGGCCGGTACGCAGCCGGCTTTGCATCTGCCGTAGCCGGGGGCCGGGGTCGGCTCGGCCGAGGAGCACGGCTTGGGCGTCTTGTTCGTCGCGGGTGGTGGCGCGGAAGGCGAAGGACATGACCAGTTGCTCGATCAGGCCGGTCATGCCCGCGAGGTCGCGAGCGGATTGGGAGTCCAGGAGCAGCCAGACCTGCAGCGCGCGTCCGGTGCGGGCCTGCCATTCGACGAAGGCGCGTCCTTCGGGGTAGCCGGTGATCAGGTGGAGTTCGGTGAGGGCGACGAGTTTCTTCAGCTCGCGGACTCGTCTGGACTGGTGCAGTGCGTAGGACAGGGCCATGCGGAAGGTGGCGATGGAGCACCGTTCCGAGACCGTCCACCGGTCGGGGTCGGTGGTGTGCCGGGGCAGGTCGAGCCCGGCGAGGTTGAGGTACACCAGTCCGCGGCCGGTCATGAGTGCCGTCCCGTCGCCCGCGGGGCCGAGCACGGCGCGCAGCTGCGGCTGGCGCGACCGCAACGACAGCGTGGCCCCGAGTTCGCGGGCGGTGGCGAAGTCGGTGTCGGACTCGGGCGTGGACAGCAGATCGCTGATGACGGCCTGCGCCGACCACACTTCTTGCGGCATCGACGTCAGCACCTGGTGGACGGCGTTCTCCAGCAGGGTCTCGCCGCGGCGGCGGTCCTCGCTGCTGAGTGCGCCCAACAGCGCGTCGAGTGTCAGGGTTCGCGCCTCGTCGACGGTGGTGCCGAACCGCATGGGGTCCATGGATCCGGAGGCGGACTCAGCCCGCACATCAACGGACTGGACGTCGACGCCAAGCAGTCGGCGGGCGACGTCGATGACGCCCGCGAGGTCGCCCTTGGGATCGACCAGCAGCGCCCACGCGCCCTCAGCCAGCGCGCCGAGCGTTGCGAGCATGACGGCGGTGGACTTCCCTGAGCCGGACATGCCGGTGAAGCTGATCGTGGTCGGCCTGGCCCGGTCGCCGTCGGCGCGGGAGACGATGTGCGCCTGCACCGGCCCGGGCGTGGAGCCGAGGTTCGCGCCGATGTAGGGGCCGGTGGTGTCGCCGATCGCGGAGCCGCCGTGGAACCAGGAACCGGCCAGGGTGCGCATCGGCTGGTCTTGGCCGAAGGCCTGCACCCTCACGCGGTCGCCTGGGAGTAGTTCCTGCCACAGCAGGTCCTGCAGGTCCGGGACGACTTCGAGTTGGACGATGCCGGTGTAGCGCTGACGGACCGCGGCGACACGATCGGCGAGTTCGTCGGGATCGGCGGCGTCGACGACCCAGCGGGCGTGGTTGACGGTGAGCACGTCGATCCTGCGGGCGACTTCCTGGCGACGTTGGTTGAGCGTGTCGTCGGCGTCGAGGATCTCCGCAGGGACCTGGGCGCCGTGGCCCGCTGCTTCTCGGGTCTGGCTGCGGGTGAGTTTGCGGCCGGAGTCGATGATGGCGATCGATCCGGCTTGGCCGTGGTTGACGCCTCGGACGCTGGCTTCGACGCCGGGGAGTTCGGTGAGGATCTCCAGCCACTCTCCGCCCGGCACCTCGAGCTCGGATATCGGGAACCCATTGACGGCGGGAACCAGGATCGTCAGGCAGCGCTGAGCGCCGCTGTCCCGGTCGGTGACCACGACATGGGTTCGCCCGACTTGGACGGGGTCCATCTCGCCGTTCATCAGCGCGACCAGGGCGGGGCCGGACAACGTTGTGGCGTGCGGGATCTGGATGGGGCTGCGTCGGATCTCCCGCGCGTAGGCCCACGCGATCAGCTCGGCTGAGGCGGCGGTCGCGTTCAGTGCGCTGCGTTCCAACTGGCCCAGCCAGCGCACGATGTCCAACCGGGACGCGGCGAGCCGTTGATGCGCGTCGCGGTGCGCCATGCGTGTCGAGCCGCGGAGTCTGGCGCGACGCCAGGTGCGTTCGACGGTGCTTTCGTTGTCCGGGTCGGGCCAACGCACGCCGAGCAGGACGACGCGGCGACGGTAGTGTCCGTCGTCGGCGTTGCGGTCGATGCGGCCCGCGCCGAGGCCGATGTAGTCGTCGCTGCCGGGTGCGCGGACGCTGTGGACTTGGTCCCATCCGCGGACGTAGTCCTCGGAGCCGTGGATCGTCCACATGACCTTCAAGTGGTACTCGGCGCCGGCGGGCAGGAGTGCGCCCATCGCGGTGGTGGTCTCCCAAGTGGCGGCGCTGAGTTGATCGTCCTCCAGGAGATAGGAGGCCGCGGCGGGGACCTCGGTCCAGACCCACAGTGCGTCGTCGGTGACTTCGACGCCTTCGGTGATGAGTCGGGGACGGGCCGGTGGAGTGCGGTCACGTTCGAACTGCGCTCGGGCGTTGCTGATCCTGCTGCGAGACAATGGCTTTCTCCGATCGAAGTAGTCGACGCCCGGCCCTGCTGAGCAGCGGCACAGCGGGCTGGGTGAGCCGGTCGGGGTGCAGTTCGGCCATGACGTCCATCGCGATCACCGCCGCGCGCACTCGGCCGATGTCGAGCAAGGGATTGCCCAGAACCCGACTACGTCCTGGCGTGCGGGCAAGCACTCGGTCGTACCAGGCCACCAGTCGCATGCGTCCCGAGTCGTCGGTCCTGGTTCCCAGAACGACGAATCCGGCTATCGGTCCGATGTAGAGCATCGGGCCCAGTCGGGTGAGCGGGTCCACGCCGATCACCAGCAGCGCCAACGACCACAGGATCGCGAACACGCCGCCCGCGGCGAGTTTGCGTCGAGCGATCCCTTGACCGAGTGGGCGGCCGAACAGCTCGTACTGCCGGGTCTCGAGCCGCAGGTACGAGGTGTCGGTGGGCAGCTGGACCGGCATCAGGCCGCGTCCCCGATGAACGCGGTGAACAGCATCTTCAGCAGCGCTGTCGTCGCGTCCGGGAAGTAGGCGAACCCGACGATCGGGACCGCGGCCAGGAACGAGGTGACGATCTTTCCGTAGCGTTCATCGGCGAACGCCCCTAGCGCGCGCACGCCCAGGACAACCAGAGCGAACGTGCCGACCAGACCGAGCGCGATGTCGCGCAGGGCCCGGCCGCTGGTTGATGTCAGCCCGCCCTGGGCCGTCTCCCACGCTGTGATGAATGCGGTGGTCATCGCGGCCCTCCGGCGTCGACGGTGATCGCGGAGAGCAGCCAGATCCCGTCCCGATCGCTGATGGCGATTCGATAGGTGCACGCGAGGGTCGCGTCGCCGGGCAAGCGCCACCGCACGGTCGCGGTCCCGATCCGGACACCGCTGTTGTCGGCCTTCGGTGCCACTCGCCACTCGTCGAGTTCGGCCAGTTCAGCCGCCCCGTCGAGGCCGAGGAAGCCTGCGCCCGCCGCGCGGACGAACTCGAGGTCGCCAGTGCCGTATGCGGTGAGCAGTTTGCTGACGACGACGGTGGTGTCGGCGCTGAAGTCCGCGTCCGGCGGTTCCGTCGCCGCGTCGTTCCCGAGATCCGCGCTGTGGCCTTGGCCGACGAGTGCGGGTCTGCCGGACAAGGCGAAGCGCCCGCCGGGCAAGGAGCGCACGGGGATGGCGGCCGTGAGCCATCGAGCGGGAAGAGCTGTCCAGGACGCCTTGAGCCCACCGGGTTGGCTCGGTGCGGCGGGCTTGGTGAACGGGATGACGTGCACCTGCACGGTGACGACAGCGAGTTCGCGGGCGAACCGGTTGACGTCGAGTACGGCGACCCCGTCGACCCGCTGCTTGCCCGCGCCGTTCCAGCCATCGATGTCGGCTCCCGGCTCGGCGATGCGGTCGAGCGCCGTGGTTCGCGAGGGCTTGTCCTCCTGGTCCCACGCGAAGTAGTCGGTCGCGGCCACCGTCGCGGTGCCTGCGAACCCGACCGGGTCCACCTGGCGCTCCGCGATCGGATCGGGGCGCAGCCATGTCCGAACACTGTCGATCATCGACGCGGCGCCCACCAGCATGACGGCCACCGCGGCGGACAGGATCGCGGCGCGGCGGCCGCGGACAAACCATCCGTCCCGCGGCGGACTTTGCATGGTCTGCCAAGGGTTTTGCCTGCCTGCTCGACGCCGCGGCGGCTGCGGCTGCGGCCATGACGTTGGCGGCGCGGAACCGAGCGCGGCATGATTCCACTCTCGGTTCGGCGATTGACGCCTCTGCGCCACCGTGACTTCCGGTCGAACCCGACGACCTGTTGTTCGACCCGGATTCCTTGTGCCCGAGAGAGCTCGAGTCCACTTGCTCAACTTCCTGCTGTCGGCACGCATATCTCCCCCTTCTTGATCCGCCTCGGCGCCCCGCGTATGGGAACGCGCCGAGGCCAGGAGCACCGATGCACGACGGGCGTCCACTGAGGACGTCCGCGTCCTCCCAAAGCCGAGTACAGCTCTCCCACCGCAGCCCCTTGCGGATCGACAGCAGACCGAAGGCACCGCACCCGGCGGTTCGCCCGCGCGGCGCGGATCGGTGATACTCCCCCATGACGACCAGTGACCGGCCGACTTCCTCCCGGCGCGGTACTGAGTTATCGTCTTCCCTGAGTCGAGAATAGCCGGGAATGCGGTCGCGTCAACTCACTATCGCATCAAATGATCCACACGAGGGGGCAGGACGGTGATGGCGAAGGCCAACTCGTCGCCTGGGATGCTGGCGGAACGGCTGCGGACGCTGCGGGAGTCGGTCAGGCCATCGCCAACGGCGCGGTACAGCTACGCCGCCATCGCGGCGGGCTGTCAGGACTACCTGCAGGATCCCTACCCGCCCAGCCGCGAGTACATCTCCAGCCTGTTCAACGGCAAGGCCGACAACCCCACCCGCAGGATGCTCGAGGCCCTAGCGGACTTCTTCGACGTCAGCCCCGCATACTTCTTCGACGACGCAGCATCCGTGGCGATCCAGCAAGACCTCGAGCTCTACGCTGTGCTCGCCGAGAAGGGCATCAGCCGCGTCCAGCTGCGCGCGCTGGCGAACCTGGACGAGGACGGCATTCAAGCCGTGCGAGAGCTGCTGACAAAGCTGCCGACCACCGACTGACGCCGCCCGCTCAGCGCGTCCACGTCACGCGCTCGGACAGGCCCACGGTGGCGAGCACCAGAGCCGACAGGCCGCACCGTCAGAATCGAGCTTCAAGCACGTGGCCTGGCCAGTGCCGACATGATCACCATCGGCAACGCGATGCGATAGCCAGTTGACAACTTACGCAGAAAACATCACCCTTAGGAGGGTGATTCCAGTCAACTGGACATCGCATCATTGATCTGGATGGGTAGCGCAGTCGTCTCGACACTTCGCGGGACGAGTGAGCTTCACGGGGGGTGATCAGCGTGGAAGTGCTCGCCATTCCTGAACCGGGACGCTGCGGTTGGCAGCTCCTGCCCGCCCAGACCGCGGTCCCGCGCTGGCTGGCAGCGAGAATCGACTGGTACGTGCGCCCTTCGGCGGCCCGCACCGCAGCCGCCTCGATCGGCCGGGTCCTGTGCGAACACGTCGACTGGGAGTCTGTGTGGGCGCGCGACCGCGGCCTGTTCCTTCGCCGCGAGCACCTCGGCGCCCCACCGCCACCTGTCTTCTTTCACGCCGCCGCGACACTCGCCGCCCTCGGCTCTACGTTGCTTCTGGAAGTCGAGCTCGAGATGGTCGCCGACAAGCTGGCGTTGGCCGTGTACGGCACCGGTGTGCGCGGGGCGATGACATCTGAGGCATGGCGTTCGGTCGCGGGACTCCTGACCACGTGCGCGTCGACGGTGCGCGAACCATGGCCGAGGCAGCTGCCCGTCCGGCCACATGTCAGTCCGGCCGCATGGGTGCACGACGACCACTACACGTGGTGGTCGTATCCGTTCGCGGGCCCGGTAAGAGAGTCCTGCGGGTGCGCCGCGGAGCACGGCCAACCGGGCGCAGGCTTCGGCCCGAAGCCGGGCGGGCACAGGCGGGGATGAACGCATGCGAATCCCGTCATCGAGAGTCGGCGAGAGCACGCCGCCACTGGCCTCGTGGTCATCGCTGATCCCCGGACTGGCCCGCGACAGCGCATCGAAGTCCAGGGTCATACGTTTGCGTCTCCACCCGTTGATCACCGTTCCGGTGTTCCGGACCCCATCAGAGGGTGCGCCGGTGGCGGATCTCCCGACCTACGCGTACGGCCTGCTCCGGACATGGGTTCCGATCATCGACGCGCGTCCGGGATGGGCGTTGGTTCTGTTGCCGTGTCTGCCTGACGGGTCAGTCGGTTGGGTGCGGCTCGACGACCGGGTTGTCATCGTCGCCCAGCCCACCCACATCGAGATCCACACTCGACGCCGCACTGTCGCCCTGGTCAACGGACCGGAGCGGCGCGTCTGGCCCGCCGGAGTCGGCCGGCCGGCCTCGCCGACACCGCGGGGCCGCACGTTCGTCCTCGGGTCGGTCGACATCGCCGACGGCCTTGTCGACCGCGCGATCCTGCTGGCCGCGCACATGCCCACCCACCTTCTCCATGGCACCGGGCTACCGGCCGTCGGCATCCACGCCTGGCCTGGCACGGTGTTCGGCCTGGCAGGCAGTGACGGGTGCGTCCTGGTACCCGACCTCGCTCTCACCGACCTGGAAGACGCCGCACCTCCCGGCACCACGGTCCTGATCCACTGACCCCGGCGACGCGTTGCCTGCGAGACTTGTGACGGCCTTGCTCCTCATCGCTTTGCGCACCCGTGCCAACCAGATCGCCTCGTCGAACAAGTCCTGGTAGCCGAAGGTCCAAGTCTCGTGCTCGGCGAAGGTCACCGCCTCAGCGGAGGATCGCGCAGGCGGTAGCCCCAGCTCGATCGCACGCAGTGCGACAACGAGCTCTGCGGCTTCGGTGATCACGCGGGTCGACTCGGTCGGCCAGTTTCCCGTTTGGGCGGCGGCGGCGACCGAGTCCGCCAACCAGGGCGGAACATGAGCACGCAACCTGATCTGAGCGTCGCGGATCTCGACGAGTCTGCGACACAGGAGGTCGACGTCTTCGACGTCGACGTCGGTCAGGTTCAGCTCGATCTCGGGTATCGCAGCGACCAGGGACGTCCAGAGTGGCAGCACACTGGCCAACGCTCGGCGAGTTCGCGCCCGATGCCTGGAGAGAACGAGATCGGTTGCCCACGAGATCATGAGCCCGCCCAAGACTAGCGACGCTAGCGCCACACTCGCCACGACATGGGCGGTTTGCTCCATGACCACAAGGACGTTCGGGTCGGCGACAGCGACCACAATGGACACGAGTTTGAGCGCCACCCACAAACCGCTGACGCAAAGCCCACACCGAACCACCTGAAGACCACGCACGAGCAAGGCGAAAGTCTCGCCTCGTGTGGTGTGGGAAGTCGCGAATCTGTACGCCACGGCCGTCACGTACCCGACATACCCGAGGAAGATCACCATCGCGATCCAGGCGCAGTACCGGGCATCGAGGCTGCGATCAACAGGAGCCATCGCACCAAAGGCTGAGAAGATGCAGAACCATGAGCCTGCAACAAGTGCGACGCCCGTGCGACCGAGAGCTCGATCGCGAATCCTGCGCTCGCCGACATCGGAGTAGTCCAAGGCGGACAGAACGCATGACCCACCCAAGAAGACCAAGACAGCCACGCCGACCTGCCTTGCTTGGTACAAGGGGCCGGAAGGCACCAGTGCGGCGGTCAGCGGTGCTCCCAGCGCCACCGCGCCGCCAAGCGACAGCAGAGCAGCCACGACGAGGGTCACGCCCAAGTCCGGTGCGCTCGGCTCGCACACCCACTTCGCCAACCCGAGCGCGACGGCGATCGTCGCGGCCAGGTAGAACACCATGCTGACGGTCAGCAACGCGACCTCGATCCACAGGCGAGCAAGCCGGGCAACCGCCCGAGTGTCGGACCCACCGCTGTCGACCTGTGGGTCGAATTTCGTGCCACTGCGGCGACCAACAGCAAGGCGAACAGTTCCGCGTCGCGTTCTTGCTCGGCGTCGTAGACCGTCCTCCCCATGAGCCGCCTGATCAGGCCGGGTGAGAGGGTGGGCATCAGGCGGTGCAATATCTCGAGACCGGCCACCGGTTCGAGGTGGCCAAGCCGCTTGTCGAGAGAGTCGTCCACCGGCTCTGTATGGCCGAGCGCGACGTGTCCCAGCTCATGACAGATGATCTGAGTTCGGTGCAGCGGCGACGCCGTGGCGTCGTAGCACACGTAGTGGATCTCGCCGGTGCTGACGAGCAACCCACAGGGCAGCGATGAGCCGAGTTTCGCTGGCACTAGCTCAATTCGAGCACCGAACTTCTCGGGCCAAGCACGCAGAAGTACCGCCATGTCGAACGGCTCGGAAATACCCAAACCGTCGATCAACAGCACGCATTGTTCACGAATACGCAAATACGTCATCGCGCCCCCATCCCCCACCGCGACGCACACCCACATCCAACGCGGCCAAGACCCAGCGTAGCAGCTACGTTCCGCTATCACTACAGCTCAGAGCATCGCATCTTCTCACTTACGCGTCACATTGAGTAATATCGCACATTTCAAGAAACGCAGCACGGTGTCACTCGTTTGGGTTGGCGAACACTCGTGTTGTCGCGGCCAGCAATCGATCGTGAGTTCTCCGTGACCCTTGACGGCGACAGGTTTCGCGCGGACGATGAAGAGATCAGACACCTGATGGGGGAGAGAAAATGGATGAATCTGGGGTATCCGCGCAGTCGAGACCACCACGGCCTTTCCTGAGCGTCTCCGAAGCCGCCGAGCTCATGCGAGTCTCGCCGATGTCGCTGTACCGCGAGATCGCCGCGGGGAGGTTCCCGGCCGTCCGGATCCGATCGCGGCTGGTCGTGCCCGCACGCGCGTTGTCCGACATGGAGACCGCCGCCTTGAAGTCGGGAGCGGTCGTCGACGCCGCCGAGTGGGCTGGATGAATTGGCCCGTCGGACAGTGATCCCTGGGCCCTACGCCCGTGTAGGGCCCAGCTCTACTGTTCGTCACACTGTCGATCGATGATCCCCTGGTGCCTGGCCGTCACCAGATTGGCGAGAACCGCCGCCAGCCGAGCAGCAGAACCGGGATCGACGCGACTCCGACTGTCACCGGCCACGGTGCGATCGCCGAGGCCATCGCGAATCGCCTGGCGGTGCGGGTGATCGCCTCGGTGGTGAGCCAGCGCAACGCGTACGCCGCGTAGCCTTGACGGAGATCGGCAGGACGATGGCGCTGTTGGCCTCCAAGCCGTCGACAAGCCACGGCAACGGTTTGACGATCCAAAACCGGCGAGCTGTCCAAGTCCGACCCGGCCGGACCACACCGATACCGCAGCCAACCCCGATGAGGACCAACGGCCACGGCCGAGGCGCCCGCTTCGGCGAAACCTCCCGGTACTCGCCCGCTGATGTCGCGCCACGGGCGCTCCCACTGGAGTCGGTCCGGGACTCGCCAGATTGGTGCATCTGCTCGGTGAACGGCGCCACATCGGTGTTGGATGCCGCCTTCTTGGCGACCCGCTGGCGCGATTCCTCACGCGGCGCACGGTGTTCGCTGGTGTTGAGCGTGCAACTCGGCTGGCGCCGCGAGAACCTGAATGGCCCGGCTCATCTGCCGGTCGGTCATCGGGCGCAGGAGCATGCCATCGGGCAGCGGGATTTCGGCCATGGACGTGAAGCCGTTCAGCGGGATGAACTCGACGAGCCGAACGGTGTCGACCAAAAGGCCAGCTTCGAGCTGGCGTATTGCTGGTCGAACACTGCCTCGTCGAGCTCGTAGGTGCGCATGGTGGCGATCACGGGTTCAAGCAGGCACTCGACCAGTACCCAGTCGAGCCTGCGCTGTTGCAGCGAGAACTCGGTGCCGACCATCGTGTCGACGCGGGTGCTCAAGATCGGGTCGGCGTCGATCACGTTGCGAACTGCGACCATCTCGGCGAACGTGTCCAACCAGTTGACCACGGTGACCCGCTCGGGCATGTACCAAGCATTTGGCCGCAACGCCACGAAGGATTCCTGGCCGTATCGCCACCAGTTCCGAAGATCGGGCATATTGCCGACCTCTGGGATACCGTCGCGTTCCGCGAGATCACCTAGCGCCGCTATGGCCAACGACGCAACTGCCGCTCGAACAGCCGGCCTCTCACACGCCTTCATCTACTGACCCAACTCGTCGCGCGTCCTGCTCGCCGAGGACCCAGTCAGGCGCGAGCCAGCCAGAATGCCACGAACCGGTCAGCGACCCCAAGCGAGTTGGACCAGACACGCCGACGATTTCCGTGAGCGCTGACGTTCGACTCCGTATCCTCGGCGGATGGCCCAGCCGCAAGCCCACGAGCCCGTGGTGATCGAACCCGTTGTCAACCGGGAGAAGCTGCGGGAACTGCTCGCGCTGGAGACGGAGTACCCGACACTCGACTTCAAGTCAGGCTGCGACCTTGGCGAGAAGCGGGAGCAGGTCGAAGTCGCCAAGGACGTCGGCGCTATGTCGGTGCGCGGCGGGTTCCTCGTCATCGGCGTCGACGGGCAAGGCAAGCCGACGGGGAACATGACCGTCGAGCAGGCGAAGCTCTTCGACGAGGCACGCCTGCGTCCCAGGCTTCTGAAGTGGTTGCCGGACACCCTGGAGCTGTACTCCCAGGCCCACGAAGTCGACGGGAACCGTGTCGTGGTTGTGCACGTTGCTCCGAACCCGGCGGGCTGCGCGATCTTCCGGGCAGATGGCCAATACGACCAGCCCGGCAAGGCGCCGAAAGTCGTGTTCCGAGAAGGAGAGGTGTTCTACCGCGACGGAACGCAGAGCGTCAGGCTCAATCATCAAGGTCTCGAACAGGTTATCCGCCAGCGGGTCGATCGCGAGCGAGGCCGCTGGGAGGCAGAACGCGCCGAGAGCTACCGGCGACTCGCCGACGAACTCCGGGTTGGCGCCGCCGGACAGCACGTCGCTCAAGGCCCTACCGTCGAGTTCAACCTCGCCCTCGAACCCGATGTGCTGGTCGAGGCCGCGATCGAGCTCCTGCGCGCCAACGACGACATCCCTCTCCGGCGACTGCTGAGCCGGGCCGTCCCGGACCTACGCGACCTGTTCCGATCGGGCAACGAGGAGAGCGTCACCGGGCAAATTGACCGCCTCACCTGCCTCGCTGCGACTTTCCTGGAGCTGGGGCGCCACGAGTGGTTTAAGCAGGTCCTCGACACGTTGGTGTCGATCTATGGCATCGGGTTCGAAAACGAAGCCCCGATTGTCAACGCCCCGCCACGGCGGTCCGCGGCGTTGTGGCTTGCGCTCATCGAGCGGGTGCTGGCGCTCGGTTCGTTGGCCGTTCGCCGCAGTGACTGGCAGGCGGTGCGGGACTTGGTGGCTCGACGGCACCCCGACATGCACGGGATGTACACGACGTGGCTTCGGCACGCGATGACAATGGCCAGCCGTGCCGAACTGCTGACGACCCGCGATGGCGGCGAGGACGTTTTCGACTCTCTGCTAAGCCGCGCCCGCAACGTTGTTCGACACTTGGAGTGGCTGCGACCCGATGTTGAGCCCGAAGACGAGAAGGTGCTCACCGGCCTCACCCAGTTCGACTTCCTCGCCGACTTGGTCGCAATGGCCGACAGCAACAACAACAGCGGCATCTTTCCAAACTTCGCGCGGTTCTATGCAGAGCGGACACAGCCTGCTGCGCAACGGTTGCTTCGTGAACCCACGATGCGAACGATCATCTACCCAGGAGACGACCAACACCTCGCCGCTGCGCTGCGCACGATCGACCGCGAAGCGCGGCAGGCTGGATTCCATTACGACGGCTGGGACGGCTACACCCAGGACGTCAACACTTTCATACGCGAGCACACCGCTGACAATGACCAGTAATAAGTCATCGTCTCCCGAAGGTGTTACGGACCGCGGGAACGATCTGCTCCGGTCAAGCTCGCGTGGTCCGTTGCTCGGGCTGCCGTAACGTCACGCGCAGGACTTGAGCTGCGGTTTCTGTGGAGTCGAGCAGGCTCCGCTGGACAGGTTCCGGCAGTGTTCCGGTTCCCAGGCCGGAGGTGGTCACCAAGTCTACGAGCGCCGCAAGCTGCTTGCCGGTTGCCGGAGTATTACTGGATCGCAGGACCTCCCGAGCGGCGTACCCGTCTCCCGACTCGATCACCTCGTCGGTCACCTGTGCCAACAGACGGCCAGCCGTCTCGGGATCGACGGCGTCGGCGAGCGTGGTGACGGTGAGCCCGAACTGGGCGCGGAAGACCGCGTAGCCAGCCATCGGCTGGTGCTCGACGAAGTGCGCGATCATTGCCACAGCGTCTTGATGCGTCGACCTGCTGTCCGATTCGGTGCACAACACCTTCAGGCAGGAGGCAACCTGGAGTTCCCATGGCTGCTGTGGGGTGCTTTCCGCCAGCGCCGCCTGCGCTCCCGTCACGTCTCCGTTGATGTAGTGGGCCACGATCGTGGCCTGCCTGCCCTCCATTAGGTGCAGGCCGATCCCGCGGTGAGCGGAGGCGTGGCTAACCGCGTCGTCCCACCGTCCCGCAAGGGTCAGCGCGCGGATGCCGTCGCCGATGAGGTGCAGCCACACCCATTCGTGCAGTTTGTGGTGTTCGGCGCGGGTACCGACAAGTTCGGCCAGCGGGAGCGTGCGTTCATCAACGACAAGGTCGGTTTTGGACCTGACGGCCTGGAACATGTCGGTGAGTAGCTGGAGTGCTTGCTCGCCGTCATAGGCGCGGAGTTGGAGGCGAGCGAGGTTAAGGACGGGTTCGAGCATGTGGCGGGCTTGGAGCACGGTGAGGGGGCGGTCAGCCTCTCGGTAGAGGTTGATGTGCTGCCAGCACATGTCGCGGGCCAGGTCTGGCAGACCGCAGTCGCTGGCGATCAGTGCGGCCTTGTTCATGGCGTGTGCGCCTTCGGACAACCGGTCCGCGCCGACTTGCCCGGCGGCGTGGGCGATGTCGGCGATCTCCTGTACTCGTTCGGACAACGCCGGGCAGGCGGGCCGGGGACGGCCTATCAGCGGGAAGCGGCGGATCACAGCGGCCAGCGTGGGCGGGTTCGATGTGGGGGTCATGGTCAGCTCCGGGGCAGCACGGCGGTGGTTGCCGCGCGGGCGAGGATGCCCTGGCTCGCGGCCGAGAGACCGAATCGGTTCCAGTGGAAGATCACGACGTGGGTGAGGATGGCCCGCAGGCCGCGGTCCAAGCGCCCGGTCGCCGCATGGTGGCCGAGCCGTTCGCCAGCGGCACCCAACGCCGCGAGCCAGGGTGCGGCGTGCGCGACTGGCCCACCCGGTGTGAACAGCTCGCTGTCGGCCAGGTTGGAGATCGACAGGAGCACGCGCAGGTTGTCGACCAGCTTGGCGGTGCGTGCTGTGTCGGTGCCTGTGGGTGCGGGTCGCAGGCGCGCGACGCGGTCGAATACGTCGCCGCACTCGAACGTGTCGAGTCCGGCGGCGCGCATCAGTTCGCTCAGCAGCAGGATGGACAGTTCCCGGCGTCCGAGCCCTGGGGCGTCCTAGCGTACGTAGTCGAGCACGCCTGCGCTGTCGGCGCAGAACAGGTCGTGGATGGTGTCCATACCGGTCGAACCGCCGAAGGCGGCGGTCTCCGGCTCATACAGCGTTGACCACCAGCGCGCGATGACGCCGGTGCCGGTTAGGTCGTCGAGCACACGGTTGACGGCCCCAACATCCGCCCGCGCCAGGCGCAGTCGCCAACAGGGGTGTTTGCGCAGGAACCACCAGCCAGCCGTCGCCCCGTCGGCGCGGAGCCTATCCAGCGCGGGGCCGAGGGCCGTGGCGCCGACCGTCTCGGCGGCCGACCAGTCACGGAACTGGACACGCACCTGGTACCAGTTGCCTTCGTCCTGTCGTTGCAGCGCTGCGAGCCCGGCGGCCTGGTAGGTGCCGACCGCGTCGCGAAGGTCGGCAGGGTTCACGGCGTGGTTGGCCGCGACGGTGGCCGGGTCGTCGCCCGCGAGAACCGCCAACACGGCGACGGCGAGGTCGGCGGGAGCGTTGGTCTGGCGGGTGGTCAGGTGATCAGCAGGCATGCGTCCCATCCCGTGTGAGGCGGCGTGGTGTGCCGCACGGTTTCCAGCGCCAGGTCCACTCCAGCGCGTCCGGTGAGCAGCCCTGCCGCGTTCGGCTCGTCGTTGTCGGTGTCCTCGCCGAGCGACCGCGTGTGCGCAGTGAGGCGGTCAGCCAGCGCTGGGAGCCGGTGGGCGATGGCAGGGCCACGGGCGTCGTCGGAGGCGCGGTAGGCGGTTTGGTAGATCCCGGCGATGCCGTGGCACAGGCCCGGCTCGGTGATCCGGTCGAGTTGCGTGTCTGTCAGGCCCGCGACCAGAGCGTCCTCGGCCGCGTCCTGGCGTCGCGGTTCGTCTGTCGCCAGTGCGGCCAGTTGTTGGGCGCGGGCGATGCCGACCGTCCCATAGCACCACGAGGCTCGGCCGGGGCGAGTGCGGGTGGGGCGGCCCGTGCGGAGCTCCTCGCGGGTGATCCACTGCGGCCACCAGGGTCCGTCCGGACCGTCTTGGCGCCACCGGTCGAACCACGCCGTGAGCTTGGCGATCGCCTCGTGGTGACCGTCGACCACGCGACCGCGCAGGCTGGCCAGGGCGAGCAAGGACAGCAGCCCGGCCGCACCGTGGGCCATGCCGAAGTTCGCGTGCCCGCCAGGGGTCGACAGGATTTCGTCCGGGTCGTGCGCCACCCACCAGCCGGGCAGCTCGACGCCGTCCTCGCGGTGCGGTTGGGTAGCCAGTGTGGCCACGTACCGCAGAATCCGGGTCAGTTCGTCGCTGTCGGAGTGATGGCGGAGCAGCAAGGCGCCGATGCCGGTGAGCCCGTAGAACAGGTCATACTCGGCGAAGACGGCGGGCTCCCCGCGGGTGATCCGGGTGGCGGCGGTGGCCAGTCGTCGACGGGCCAGGTGCAGCACGTGCTCGTCAATCGTCTGGCTGGCCGCGCGGTAGCGGGGATGGCGGTCGGCTGCGGCGCGCAGCAGGAACGCGACTGCGGGCGCCCCGTAGTAGAGGCCGGCGTGTTCAGCGGCGTCAACCGGCCCCGCCACCACATGACGGATATGGGCCTGCGCGGACTCCCAGCTGCCCGAGCCGGTCCAAGCGCGCTCGACGTGCAGCAGCGCGGTCCCGACTGCCCCTCGTGCGAGGGATTGGCTGCTCACCTCGTCGAGGGTCAGCGTCACCTCGCTGCTGTCCGGGCTTGGGTTCGTGCCGGGCGTCATCGGGCACGAGCCAGGGCGAGGCGGCGCAGCGCGACCGCGCGGGCGAGTCGTCCGGTTTCCCTCTCGAATGTCGGATCGACGCCGACGGCGCGGATGTGATGCTCGTGCAGCAGCGTGCGCAGCACCACGCTCGGCTCGCGCCCGTGCTGAGCAAGGGCACCGTGATAGGTGTTCAGGGCGGTGTCGCGGGCACGCCAGGCGGAGGCGACCGCGTCGCCGCCCGGTAGCGCGCGAACAGCGCGGTACTGCTGGTCGGGGTCGGCCACGGCGAGTGTGTGGTCGCGCAGCGCGCGATCCTGCGGCCCGTGCTCCTGCCCCAGGCAGTCGAGCAAAGCCCGGTATCCGGTCTGCGGATCGGGCGCGAAGGACGCGGCCAGATGCGCCATGGATGCCGCGGCCAGTGCCTGGGCGGGAATCCCGGACGCCTGCGCCGCTGCGAGCTGGGCGATAGCGGCGGTCGTGTCCGTGGCAAACACCAGCTCGGCTGCCGCCAACGCGGGGCCGTCGCCGTAGCGGGCGGGGTGCTGCGGGGTCGGGGCCAGGGTGAGCTGGCCGGGGAGCCCTCGGGAGTCCAGGTCGGCAGCGAAAGCGGCCAGCCGTGCGGCGACGGCTCCGTAGTGCTGCGCTCCGGTGAGGCGCACGAACACGGCGAGGTGTTGATCCGCCTCGGGTCGGATCATGTCGCGATGGCGCCGTACCCACCACGACACGACCGGGCCATCGACATCACTCAGGTCGTGGAGCTCGGCGATGAACAGAGGCAGGTGCGCGGTGAGGATCTCATCGAACCTAGCCGGGTTGCCCACCAGTTGCGCGTGCACCATGGCCGAGTCTCCCGGCTGGAGAGCGGAACCGGGCGCCGCGGTCACGGGCAGCGGGCGTGCGGGCGGGGTGATCGCGATCATCGGGATCAACAGCTCGGTCGGCCGCCCGATCCAGCCCTGCCCGTCGGGCGGGCCGTCCTCGTGCAGTTCGACCCGGTCGACCCGCTCCAAGTGAGCGCGCAGCAAGGCGCGATCGAGCTTCTGGTCGAGGTCCACCGGCAAACGCAGCTCTCTGTGGACCATCACCACCCGTGCCGGTACGCGCCATCGCTGCCGCCACGACCGCAATGCCTCGTCCTTGTCGTGGGTTCCTGGCCGGGCAGCGACGTCGGCGCCGGAGAGGATCCAGCGGGCGGCGGACAACACTGTCCGCTGGTAGCGGATGCGCGGCACGTAGGGCAGGGTGCGGGCGGCGCCGAGATCGAATCCACGGAACACCGCGCTGCGGGCATCGGCGACCTCGGCGAGGAACCGGGCCAGAGGCGGGCTTTGCACGGCGGTGTCCAGGGCGTGCGGAATCCGGGGGATCACCCGCCGCCCGGTGGACACCTGCACCAGGTACATCTGTTCGGCGTCGGCCGTGACCGCCAAGTCGTCCACCCCGATGAAGGTGATGTCCGAGCGCGTCGGATCAGGATGCTCCGACATCGACACAATGGCACCAAGCAGCGGCGGTACACGCACCACGTTCTCGTTGTGGGGGCGGCGCGGCGGAAAGGACAGCTGCGCCGCAATCGCCGTGTCCGAGCCGTTCTGCGAAAGCCGCTCCGTTCCAGCAGTGTAGGTCGCGGCCAGGCGGGCGTGATCATCCTCGTCAAGCAGGTAGGCGAACCGTCCAGCCATGCTGGTGTGCGCGTTCGGCGCTGCGGTTACCCGCAAACCGAAGTCACCTCGGTCGATCGCCGCGGTCGACGCGGCGTGCAGCTCGACACCCACTTCGACCCGTTGGGGCGCAATGGCTTTGGCGTGTTCACCGACAGTCAACGCCTCAATGTCGGCATCGGCGAGCTCGATCTCCCGCGCCCCGGTCAGCGTGGCCTGCTGAATCAACGCCAGCAGCGCGGCGTCGCGGTCGGTCAACACCCGCCACGCAGGCCGTGCTCGGGGCGCGCCAAGGTATCCAGCCGGGTAGCCGAGCCCCGAATCAGCGACCAGATCCCACACCGGCACCAGGGCGCCGGGCCCGTAGCGGGCGCGGAATCGTGCGTGATAGTCAAGCCACGCGGCCGACCCGAACGGTTGTGTACTGGTCCGCAGCAGCACGGTCGCAGCGCGCGCGGCCTCGTTGAGCACCCGTTCGGGGATGGCGATCTTCGCGTCTATGCGCACGTCGGCGGCGAGCACATGGCCAGCTTCGGGGACAAGGACGGCCATCCGTCTCGTGACGGCCGCGCGGATCGCCCTCGCCTGTTCAGGGTCGCTGGTGTGATTGTGCCGGGCGAGGTCGGCGCTGATCGCTTCGAGGTCGTGCAGGTGGGCGGCGACATCGTCCAAGGCGTCGGTTTCGGCGGAACGCAGGGCCCAGATCAAGTGCGTCAAGGCGTCGGTGCTGGTCATCGGAGGCCGCAGGCTGGTGATCAGCACACCGGCGTCGATCAGGCCGTGCAGCAATGCGTGGATCTTGCCGGTGGAGGCGGACGGGAACCGTGCGGTTATCTGGTCGGCGAGCGTGTCGAACCGAATCGGCGATCCGGCCGCGGTCAACACGAACCGCACGGGACGGGAGAGCCGCACCGATGACTCCCGCAGCGGCCCTGGGGTGGCGGCGCCGACCTCGGCCCGGCGGTGAACGATCACGCGCTCATCGCGAACGACTCGCGTGTCATCGACGACGACCGTAAGGCGCTGGCGCAGGTCGGGGTGCCGTTCCAAGCTGTCGATCAGCGTGGTCAGCCACTCGCCGTCCACCCGCGCCACGACCCGGTGCTGGGTGCCCACCTTGGCCATCGCGGGTCCGACTCCGACATTTCCGACGCCAGCGAACAGCCCGAACGGTGTCGCCCTCCGATGCCAGCGCAGCAGGTAGGACGCCACGGAGACGACGGCGCGGCGTAACTCCTTCGCCGTGCGCGCGGTCGTGCCGTCGACGAGGATCCGGTCCAAGCGCGCGCCGAGGACGGGGCTGGCGAGCGTCAGCGCGTCCCGAACCTCCGGGCGCGCCCACACCTTCGCCAGCCAGGCGCGACCTTCCTGCTCGACCACGGCGGGGTCGGTCAAGTTGAGATGGGTGGGTGGGTCGAGGTCGCCTGGGTCGGTGGTGACGCGGGCCAGTGCAAGGCCGGCGTGTTGGTAGCGCGGGGACACGGTCATGGCGATTCGCTCTCCTCACCCGGGCTCGGTCTGTGGCGGCGCCTGCCGCCGGCGCCCAAGGCGAACTCGGGCACCGACGGCAGGCGGTTGGATCAGAACGGATCGTTGGAGCCGGTGCTGCAAGCGCTGGTGCTGCACGTGTTGCCGCACCCGTCGCTCGTGTCGCACATCATGATCACGAGCTTGGTGGTCGACTCCACCACACGCATGTCCAGTTCGAACTCCGCATCGTCGACCGCGGCGTCCGGGGATTCCGCGTAGTCAACGGCCAGTGCTGCCGACATTCGGTTCACTCCTTACTTCTCGGGGTTGTGCGGGACACCCTGACCATCGGGGGCATCCGCCGCCGATGGCCAGGAGATCGTGGCCACGCCGTGCGCCTTGACCAGCACGGCCGTGTTCTCGCCGAACTCGGGCCGATGGGCGCCGGTCGGCCAGTAGGTGAAGGTGGGCTCGGCGTCGCGGCCCTGGCGGTCCCATACCTGGATCTGCTCGACCATCGCGGTCGCGGCGGCCTCACCGTGAGCTCCGTAGGCGGGCGCACCGAACTCGACTCCGCTGCCCTCGGGAAGCGGGCGGACAGCCAGGTAGGCGAACGAGTCGCCATGCACGACGCCGAAGGGGAACCAGCCTTTGCGTTCGGCGGCCAGATCGGTGCCGTCGTCCACGGCCAGCTTGCAGAAACCGGGCAGGAACGCGGCAAACCACAGGTGCAGGCCTGCGAAGGACACGCCGTGCTTGATGGTGATGCCGGACCAGGCTTCGGTGCGGTCAGTCGCGAGCACGCCGTCGAGCAGGCTCATGTCCTGCGGTACCTCGTCGTCGAAGCGCAGCTTGACATGGTGACCGTTGCGGTCGGGCAGGAGGAACACCCGCTCGTCTCGGGTGCCCTCGCCTTGCATCGGGACGAACCCGGCGACCGCGACCGAGGTGCTCACCAGGTGGTCGCCTTCACGGCGGAACCCGATGACGCGTGTGATTCCGTTCATCCGCAACGGAACGACGATCGTGCCGTCCGCGGTGAGGTGCTCCAGCCAGGCCGGTGCGAGGTCCCAGGCCCCGACCGTCACCAGGATCGCGTCGAACCGCTCGTCCAGTCCAGGCAGCGGATGCCCGGCGTCGGCCAAGACCACGGTGACCCGGCTGCCGTATCCGGTCGCGTCCAGGAGTTCCTGGGCGCGGTCGGTCACTTCCGGGTCGATGTCCACGCTGACCACCCGGCCGTCTGGTCCGACGACCTCGGCCAGCAGGGCTGCGTTGTAGCCGCCGGACCCGATCTCCAACACGCTCATGCCGGGCGCGATTTCGGCCTGCTCGATCATTTGCGCCTGGATGTACGCCGCGCTGGTGGAGGAGATGATCACGCCGTCTCGATCGCGCTTGATCGCGACCGGATTGTCGACGTTGTAGGTGGCCTCCAGCGGAGTGCCCTCGGCGACGAACAGATGCCAGGGCACGGTACGGAAAGCTCGCTCCACCCGTGACGAGGTGATCATGTTGTCAGCAAGGAGCTTGTCCACCAGTGCATCGCGGAACTCGGTGACGCTGGCGTCGTCATGTCGGAGAGTGTTCACCTGACTACTCTTTCAGAAGGTTGTTCTCGATGGTGGGCCGGTTCAACGTCGGTGGACGAGGGGCGCGCCGTGCTTGGGGTCGCGGCGCGCCCTGGTCAGGAGGCCTCCAGCATCGCGGCGGTCGACCGACCGGCGACAGCCGCATGCTTGCCGGTTCGGTGCACGGGAGGACCGTCGGCGGCGATCAGGTGCTGGTGAGCGGTGGTCCACACCGAGCAGGGATGGGGGCGAGGCCGGCGCCATCCCGAACACTCCGGGTACCGACCCTGGTGGTCCGGCCGGTGGGCGTCCAGCAGAGTCCGCCATGCCGCGGTAAGCCTGACGATTTCGGTATCGGCCAACGCGGCGCGAGACCGCAGGTCTGCGTCGGTGGCCAGCTTGTCCAGGTAGTCCAGCCGGTCGTGAACCGCACGGCGCAACGCGTCGGCCAGGAATTCATCCATGGTCAGCCCCTTGAACGAGGCGCAGATCGTTCAAGATCTGCACACAGAACTCGCAGCGCTCGAAGGTGGTGTGCTCAGCAGGGTCCAGCAGTTCACCTGTGGTCCAGGCCCGACACACCGCGAGGTTGACGATCTTGCCCAGCGCGTTCGCCACACGGGGTAGACCGTCTTGGGTCTCCTGGACGTGTATTCGCTGCGGCCGAACGACTCCTCGCTGCCACCGCGCCACAAACGTCGTTGTCATGCCGATCCCCCAGCCAGTTGGGCGAGCACCCGGCGCGTCGCACCGACTACAGCCGACCAGGGCGGCAACGGCCGCCGACCGAGCGGCATCCGTGTCCAGCGCCAGGCGGCGCCGTTCATGTCGGTGAGGTGCGTCGGCACCCGAACGTGGTCGCCGCGCGCCACCGCGCAGACCCCGGCTGCGACCACGTCGTGCGGCACACTCGGTTGCTCGGCAGCAGACCGATCGGTCAGCAACGTCCACCACGCGCTGTTCGGGGTCGCGATCGCGGGTCCGGCCAGCAACATCACGTCCAACGCGGCGTGCACGCGCCGTGCCAGTGGCGCGGGCATGGTCAGCGCGTCGATGGTCTGCCCGGCGGACAGCGCCAGACATCGCGCCGTGACATCGACGCGGACTGACCAACCGAGGTGTTCCTCATACTGGGCGCAGGCGTCCACGAGTTCACGTAGCCATGCCGGAGCCGCCTTCGTACCGGTTGGGCTAGCTACTGCCGGAGTCATAGCCGACCTCCACATCAAGGTTGTCCCGACGCTGGCAAGAGGCGCAGCGCCGCTACTGACGACGCGGTCACCAACTTGTCGACGGACGCGATCGTGGCTGGGCAGGCGGGGGACCGAGGACAGTCCGGCTAACACTCAACACACGATCCAACGGTGGTTCCGTCTCGCGCGATAGGGGCACATACGTGAGCAATGCACAAGGTTCGGGGAATCAGCCAGCAGGTCGACGAGGCAAAGTTCAAACTCCTGCGTTGGCGTTCAACTTCCTGCCGGTCAAGTTCACCGACGCCTCCTTCGATGCGGGCACGCAGTCATACAAGTCGCCTGAGCAATTGGACGCACTTCGAGCCCGGCTAGCCAAGTCGCACAGCGTGATCCGGCTTCGCAGTCAGATCGTTTGTGTGCCGATAACGCGAGACGCAGAGGTCGTGGGCGAGCCGACGAGGTTCGACACACGTGGGCCGAATCTCGCATTGACAGCGTATCTGCTGCAAGGCTGACGCGGGTGCTGACCGAGAGGTGGAAATTCTCGCTGCGCAGGTTCGACCCGCTCACCTTCGTGTCGAGGCTCCCCAATCGCGATCTGATGCAGAAGGCGCTGAAGGACCGCCACCCGATCGAGGGCTTGCATGTGTACCCGGAGTACGAGCTCGACGTGCGTCGCTCAGGCCCGATGGGGTACGCCGGGATCATCGTTGGTCTCAAGACACGGTACGAGATCTCGTTGCCCGTCAGTGAGCTCATCGAGCTCGGTGTACACATGGTGGGCCAGTACGTGCTGACCGAAACAGACTCTGTCCCTGAGCGGCCGTTCCAGGACCCGATCGCCCGGCGCCGGCTGGCCGGGGTTGTCGAAGCCGTAGACCAGGACCGCGTCGTACTCGGCACTTCGGACGGGCGTATCGAGGTACCCGCGTCGCAGGCATGGTTGGAATCACGCCGCGACAACTTCCTGGCCGTGGTCGAAGCGGTCGCGGGAGCGTCTGCCACAAGCATCACCGATGCGCTGGAATACCAGGTGTTCACTGTGACCGGCGCTGAGGGCCGGATGGCGCGCACTCAGGAGATCGCCGACGGCCTGATCAAACTCGGCCCACTCACTATCGCCAACGACATCCAAGCGACGATCGGGAATGGGGTGAAGATCACCGCGCCTTCGGATCGCAAGACACACTGGCGGCTACCCGAGCCGACCTACGTTTTCGACCTCGGCGGCGACAAGACACACCCGTTCCCCGATCCAGGGCTGAACCAGTTCGGGCCGTTCGACTCTGAAGGGTTCACGCCGAAAATCCCACGCATCGCCGTGGTCACCCCCAAGCAGCACCAAGGCGCCGTTGAGGGTTTCATGAGCAGTTTCCGTAATGGCGTCCGCGGCGCATCAGCGTTTTCCCAAGGATTCGTCCGCAAGTACCAGCTAACCGACTGTGCCCTCGTCTTCACCCCCTTTGACGGCGATGTGTGTGACGCTGCCGCGTACCGGCAGGCGTGTCGAAACGCCCTGGAGGGCGACGAACCCCCGGATCGAGCCACGAGAGCATGGAGAAGCTCCAGCATCTGGAGAAGAGCGTCGTGGTGCTGGTGGAGTGGATCTCCGGTGAGATGGAGGGCTGGGCCAAGCTCAACGCGGCGTACAACGTCGTGACCGACGAGGTCATGGACGCCGGGCTCTCCGAGAAGGCGATCAAGGCGCTCGAGGCCATCGTGTTAGAGGGCTACAAGGGCTGGACCGACGCCATCTGCTCGGATCGTTCGTGGTCATCTTGAGACGCTCCGTGCGGTCGGCGCGTAGCACCGGGAGATGGTGCTGGCCCACGCCCGTCAGGCGATGCACGAGACGAGCAGTCAGCGGCTCGCGACGATCCTGGACAGATTCGAAGCGGAGACGGTCGATCCTCCGACGAGTCCGCGCAGACTGGCGCTGTAAAGCCGATTGGCAGCAGGCGTAGCAGGACGTCCCTACGATTCTCTTGTCCCTAGTACCTCGATATCCTGGAGCGGATCGACTGTCGTGATCACTCAGCAGACCTTCATCATCCCGCCCGAGATCGAGGCGGGCCTGCTCAATGGTGACCTCAAACTCTGGGGCGGCGTGGTGCGCAACCTGTCTGGGAAGATCGTGAAGCACCTCGAGGAAGTGAAGGTGCCTGCGCAGGCTGGCGAGAGCGCGGCGGTCAGTACTGCCTCCAGCAACGTGAGGAGCTGGTCAGGCCTTGCTGGGGACCTCAAGAACCCCTGGTTGATCATCCCGGCAGCGGTTGTGGGCACGCTGGCTGCAGGATCAGCTGTCTACGTCGCGGTGAAGAAGCACCGGCAGGCTGCCACGGCCGAGGTGCCGGAGGTCGTCGCGAGCTACAACACCTCGCTGCGGGGGTACCTGGAGGCGGTCCGAGAGGGACGGTTGAGCGAGGAGATCATCGGGAAGCTCATCTCGGATCTCGACGCCGTCGTGGCATACGAGGAGGGCGGGACGATCTCTCTGGACTTCTCGTCGAAGCACGTGGAGACGTTGGTGGGCATCGTGGTGGACGCCACGAAGCAGCTTGTCGAAGCGAACGACCTCGATTTGGATGAGCTCCAGGAGCAGGTGCCGGCCGAGGATGACAACGTGGTTGACCTGCGTCGGTACTTGGAGGTCCAGAAAAGGATCTTCAAGGACGCCGGGTAGTCAGGGTCTGCTGAACAGCGATTGTCGCTCCAGCGTTCGGCAGCGATCCAAGTTTTACCGTGACTGAATTCCGGCCCAAACCGGCTGCGGCAGCGCCAGCGGTCGGACACTTGATCGAGACCCCGTCGCTGGGGACTGCTGACCCAGGACGCTGACTTGGATGCCGGTTAAGTTGAGGACAAACGGAAATGCCGGGCCTTGCCTCACGGTCATCGGCAGGACCGCGCGTTCGGGTTAGGTGCCGGAGGCCATGTAGGCGGCGAGGATGTAGTTGGGGTGTCGGTCCAGGTTGGTGCGGGCCCGGTCGTAGCGCATGGTGGTTCTGGGGTCGGCGTGGCGCGCGGCGATCTGGACGTCGCGGAGGTCGACGCCCGCGTCGAGAATGGTGGTGACGAAGGTGTGGCGGAGCATGTGGGGATGCATCCGCGGCAGCCGCACGATCGAGACCGCGGCCAGGTGGCGGAGCCTGCGGGTGGCGCAGTGGCGATCCATCCGTGCTGCTCGCCGGTTGAGCAGGATCGCTCCACTGGTTCTGTCGTGGACAGCTCGGTCGAGAGCGCGCCCGACGGCGGGCGGGAGCGGCACGAGAGTGACCTTGGTGCCCTTGCCGATCACGCGTAGGACCCGGTGGCCGTGTTCCTCTCCGATGTCGGTGATGTCGGAGCCGCAGGCTTCGAAGATCCGTAACCCGAGTAAGCCGAGCATCGCGACCAGGGCGAAGTCGAACCGGTTGCTGGAGTCGCGGGCTGCGGTGAGCAGGGCCTCGAACTGCAGGTGTGACAAGCCCAGGGTGGGTGACTCGTTCGCGACGACGGGTCGGCGGACATAGTCGGCGGGTGAGTGTTCGAGGACGGAGTCGATGACGCAGGTGCGGTAGAAGCCAGCGACCACGGCCATCCTTCGCGAGACCGTGGATGGCTTGAACCGGCGGATCTCTTGCATCCACCGCACGTACCGTTCCACGTCCGCACGCACCATGCCCAGCGGCGCAAATTGGCGTGCGGCACACCAGGCCAGGTAGATCCGCAGGTCGGACTCGGTATGCACCCGCGAGCTGCCAGTGAACCGGGCCAGGTAGGCCGCGCACGCCAACCGCAAGACGACGTCACTGTCGGGAAGTACTTCAGAAGCAGTCATGCCGACGACGGTGAACCCGGCGCGACCGCCCAGCGACCCCGCCGCGGCATGAGAGTGCGTTGGCATTCGTCTCATGGGTTGGATGGTTAATTAGTAGCTTTGCGTATGTAGCTGGTGCCGTGACCCATCGACCTCGCGCGGTAGAACGACGATGTCTGCGGGGTGGCCTGGACGGATCACCGCGCACTGGCGCGGATGGAGCAAGCCTGGAGCACGTCGTGGTGTTGAACCGGGCTGATCGGTGTCGAACGGCGCCAAGGTTGCTGACAACGTCTTGCCGTGATCACGCGATTCTCTGTTTCCACTGGTCAGAGCGGGTGACTACCCCGGCTGGCGGTGTAACTGCTGTCAGTCGGGGTCCCACCCTTTGGTATTCCGGCCCGCGATGTGAACCTGTAACCCAACTCGTCGGCGGTCACATGCAGAAACTGCAAGATCGAGAGGGCTTCTAGAAAAGTGGACCTGATGGACTCGAAACCCTGATCCTCACACTGCCAAAGCCAGCCATTGTCGCCCTGATCCGACTGGAGGTAAAGAAGAAGCTACCGCCGAGAAGGCGGGATACCGCAGTCGTCGATTAGCCGGCGCTGGTGGTTGGCGGTCGTTGCGGCAAAGTCCATTTCGTCGTTCGGGCGCCGACGGCGATAGAACCACTCCGGCACCCGGGTAGGGTCCACCCTAGTGCGCAAGATGCCGTCCTGCACATCCCGGGCCACCTCGCACAGCCGCCGCTGTTCGACGTCATCGAGCGAACCGGGCCGCGCGGCCCGCAACTCGCTTGTGACGATTCGAACTAGCCGCTCACGTTCGGCGGCAACGCGCTGTTGCGCGGCCCAGATCTCGCAGACGAGCTGATAAGCAGACAGCGACGGCACGTAGAAGCCGAGCAGTACCTCGGTGAGCGTGGTGCCTGACACCAAGATGCCCGTGACCGCGCCGAGCAGGCTCCAACACGCCGCCGCGGTCAGTAGCACGGCGGCGTAGCGTCGTCTCAAGCGAGCATCCCAGGCCAGGTTCTGTTCCTGCGCCATCAGCACGTCGTACGGATGGTGCACTCCTCCGGTAGGGTCGTACCAGCCTTCGGCGATCCGATTGTCCTTCGCGCAGCCCGACTTCAGTCGCCGAGCCAGCCGATGAACTTCGGCCTCCGGGATCGGGTCACCAGCCACCATGGTTCGCCAGGGCAGCCGGAACAGGCTGGTGTCGAACATCTCTTGCAGCAGCGCCCCCTGCAGCGCGATAGCAGCCGCGGCCCGTCTGAGTGGAAAGGCCGATACCAGGAACCAGGCGAAACCGATGATCGCCATTGCCTGCCGCCCAGGCCCAGCCAGGGTGACGACCACGCCAGCGGCGGCCAGCAGCCCTGCAGCGGTGGTACGGACCGCTTCCACTGCCTGCCCCCGCTGATGACTGGCAGCAGCCGCGCGCTGCAGCCGCACCATGTCGCCGTCAAGTTGCCGCTGGTCGATTGAGCGCGGTGTCGTCATCAGAAGGTCTCATTGCTGGTCGGCGCGATCCGGAACCCGTGGCTGTCGCGGGTGCAGCGGAAACCGTCGGGTTCCGCGGCGCAGGTGAAACCGAGCGCGGTGATGGTCTTGCCAGGTGGCAACACATCGCCGTCGTTCGGCTCACGTCCAACCGGATAGAACATCACGCCGCCCGCGCACAAGAAATCGACCTTGCCGTCGGTGTCGACGGACATTCCGGCGCCCCAGCTAGGCCCGACCTTTTCGCAGGATTCGGGCCGGGGTGGCACGGGCTTGGTAGCGCCCTGGCACAAAGCTTGCTTCTTGTCGATACCGCACACATAGGACCGGTCGGCCGAGGTGAAGAAGTAGTACGGTTCATCGCCAGAACCGCTGAGCTGCTGACGGTACTTGGCGGTGGTCGACTGTCCGACCCAGTGTACCGACCCGTCTTTATCTACCGTGAACACGATCGAGCCCTGGACCGGCGCGGAGTACCTTTCCTTGAAGTCCGTCGAGTCGAAGTCAGTGGTCAGGCCGAGCAAGCCGATGTCATGGAGTTGTTCCCGGGTGCAGGTGCCGTCCGGGCCACGGCCATCGACGCAGCGCGACTCGGTCAGGCCAGGAAACGTCAGCGCCCCGGACTCCAGCACTGGGTGAGTACGCAGGGTGCGACGTAGTTTTTCGCGGCCAGACCGGGTTCGGATCAGAGCCAGCGTGTCGGTGTCACACCGCGCGCACAACGCGGTCAACGTGCTCTGGTCTTCACCGTCCAAGGCGGTGATCAGCTTGCCCATCAGATCTTGAATCTCTTGGGAAAGCGGCTTTCCGTGGTCGTCGGTCCTGATCCGTTCTTCCGATGGCTGCGTCTGCGCCTCCGGTCTGCCCGCTGCCTGTTCCGCAGGGGTCAGCCACATTGTCGCCACTGTGTCGGCAAGCGTGACAGGAGCCTTGTCCTTCCAGTTCAGCGTGAGTCTGCCTCGAACCTCCGGGTCCTTGGTCGCGTCGATGTCATCGCCGATCTCAATGGCGTAAGATCGTCCGGCGGCTCCGAATCCCAATTGGAGTGCGCCCGTGCGTAGCAAGCGCATGCGGCCGTCGTCGACCTGGTAGCTGAGGAACCGCTCCGGGAACAGGCGGTGGCACTCCACTCCGGGGCCAAAGGTGACCACGAGGCTGGATCCGGCCCAGGTCTGACCGGTGACCCGTCGGGCCTCGATCAGAACGGCTTCCGCGAATGTTGAATCTTTGGGAATCAACGCTTCCGACTTTGGATTCGTTCCCGTGCTGTTGAGCATCAGCACACTCGACGAGGTTCGGCACGCTCCGCTGCTCGGCGCCTCGATCGTGGCGACGCGCGTGCCGTCGGGCGAAGTCGACCCACCCCAGAACGAGACCGCGGAGTCACCCTCGATCATCAACCGCTCCTGCCCCTTGGCATCCACCGCGGTCAGCGCGCCCTGCCCACGGTAGGAGGCTCGTTCCTCGGGAATCGGTTCGACCACAGCGACCTGATCACGGCCACCCGCGCCGACCCAGGCGTACGGCATTGGCCTGCGCAATGGCACACGGCTGGGGTTGCCGTCCCTGTCGAACACAAGCAACGCGGAGCCATCCGCGCTGACAGTGGCGAACCCCTCGCCGAACCACCCGAGACCGGCGCACGGACACGGCTGGGACTTCTCGACGCCAGTGGCAGCGGTCACGATGTGGAGGTTGGTCTTGTCGAGCCAGGCGAACTGCTTGCCGTCGGCTGACCAAGTCGCCGGACTGTACGGCGAGGCGATCGGTATCCCGCCCCAGACATGTCCGGCGCCGTCGGCGAACCGCAGTTCGGCCCCTGACACGAAGGCGACGGTGGCATCACCGCGCGCATCGGAGTCCGTCGTTGGCTGGGGCATGCCGTCCGTGCCGCAGGCCGCTATGAGCACGCACAGGGTCAGTGTGAGTAGTCGGGGAGGGATCTTCATCGCGCGTCCTCCGAGCATAGATCGATGTATGTCACCGCAACGCCGACGTAGCGTGACCAGTCGGTGCGATCGAGCCCGCCGCCCGCCCACCGGCAGACCTGGCTCGTCCAGTCCAAGCCACTGATTCTGAACAACCGCAGGACGTCGACCTGCTTGTTGCCGCGAACCGGCGGCATGGCGGTTACAGCGAGCAACTCGCTGTTGGGAGACCAAGTCACGCGGACCACCAGACTGCCGTCCACGCGCATCGGTGGCATGGCCATCGTCTGGGTGGCCAGATCGTAGATGGTCACCCGGTCGCCTTGACTAACCGCGACCCGGCTGCCCGCCTCGTCCATGGCGAACGCGACGGGAGCGTCGCCGGACACTGCCAGCCTCCAAGAGTCCCCAACCGGCGACAAATCGGCGCCGCGCAACTGCACGACGCCCTCCGAGGTCATCGTGAGCACCCGAGAGCCGTCCGCGCTGACGCTGAGGCGTTCGACCAACTCGGCGGGTTCACGGCGCACAACCTCACGAGTGGTCAGGTCGACCTCAACGAGTTGACACTCTTCCGGTTCGCCTTCGAGGAAGAACCCGTGGGTGGACGGAATCTCCATGTCCGTGTTACCTGGTTTCAGATGGAACCTGCCAAGCAGCTCCCAATTGTCGGTGGACCAGACACCGACTTCACCGGAGATATGTCTCGCCACCAACAGGTTGCCATCTGGGGTGAACGCCACCCGCGCGATCAACCGCTCCTCAGGGCGTTTCTTGCCCTTGTCCGAGTCCGGCAGGGTGAGCTGCCGAGGTATGACGCGTTCGTGCCACGGCCAGACCAGCACCGTGCCCCCGCCCTGCACATTCACCTGGCCCGCAGCAGCGACGAAGTTGGAGCTGACCGCCACATCATTGGCGTAGAAGCGATCGGATCGCTTCGTTAGTCGCCAGCGATCGGGTTCCGATTCCTGTCCATCGACCTTCTGCGGCACAGGAGCGTTGGGATCCACCAACACAACTGCTGTACTCCAGGTGGTATTGGCGGCCCTTCCCTCGCTGCTGGGCGCCTCGGCGCCGACCAACCTTCCGTCGGACAGGAACGCGGTCGAGGTGACCGTGACACGCTGGGCGAGCGCCAGTTGGCCGGAGGAATCACCGATCACTGAGATCCGCCCCCCCGGCCCGCCAGCCACGATCGCGCGCCCACTCATTGCCGCCACCGTGGCCGCACCGCCGTTGAGCTGCTCCAGGCTCGCCGCCAGTACGTAGTCAGGCCGATCAGCTGGAATCGCGACCGTGCCCGTCTCGCCCGCGAACAACAGCCTGCCGTTCGATGCGGCCAACACCCGCGGTTGGAAGCCGAGACCGCCTGCTGGATTGCTGACCTGCACCTGATCGGCCCGCCTCCACACCACGACGCCGCTAGGAGTGGCCACGCTGATGTGGTGAGGAGTGGCAGCGACCAGGGCAGCGTTACCAGTCGTCTTCTCCTTGGGCACCTCGATCCGCGCGTCCCTGGATCCAGTCCGTACCGAGATCACAGAGTTGTCCGCCAACACCATGACCACCTCGTCGTCGCTGCGCCCCGCGAAGCCTGGGTCGACAATATCCGCCGCGACCACCTTCTCCTGATGCAGCTTCATGGCGTAATCCAGTGGAGTCATGGCATCCGCGGCGGACAGGCAGGCCGTCGGCTGTCGGGTCACCACGTCGTAGGTGCTGATCGCGCCATCCCGCCATACCGCCACCAGGGCCGCATCGGAATGGGAGAACCCCATCGTCACTAAGCTCTTCGACTTGGTGCAGGACGCCTCAGGGAAAGCGCCTAGCTCGGTAGGAGGTGCAGTGACGTCGAACAGCGCCAATCCTGTGTCCGTCCACGCTGCGACCAACGGGTGTTCGCCTGCGATGACCAGGTCACTCGCCTGTTTGGGGATCTCGCCCTTGAGCTCTCCCGTGGACAACGCCCATACGCGGCTCACCTGTTCGCCGCCGGAGGTCACCACCACGTCGAGGGCCTGACTAAGCGTCAGAGCGCTCACCCGCGAGCTGTCCGCCTGCCAGGTGCGGAGCACGTTCCGATTGTCCGACAACACGTCTCGCATCGCGTCGACTCCCCTCGAGCCGGGGTCGATGCGGTACGCGGCCAGACCGAGCTTCGCGGCCAGTGTCGGATCGGCCCGGCGCAGGCTTACCGCGCGTGCCGCGAGGTCTGATGCGGTGGCCCGCCGCGAGTCAGCGTCGCGGTGCGACTCGGACACCCGATACAGGGCGAAGGTGCCGGTGGCCAGTATCAGCGCGATGACCGCGGTGACGGCGAGGAGCCGACGCCGATCGATGCGGCGGCCCGCCACGGCCGCCGCCCGCCATGTGGCCGCTGGGACCAGTTCAGCCCGGCTGTTTTCTTTGCGGGCGGTGGCGTGATCGGCTTCCGGCAGGATTACCCGCATGTCCGAGCCGACCACAGCGAGCTTGGTGTCGTAGCCGGACACCGAAGCGGTAGCGGCGGGCTGGTCGGGATCGAGTTGACCGACGATCGCGATCCGAGACTGCAACCTGCGCACAGTCAACGGGCCTAGGAAGGGTTTGGCGAGGCGACGTTGTTCATCGAGCAAGACCGCGAACGCGAGGCTGAGGGACTCCTGGGTGACCCTGGTGATCGGTCCGGCCGGATCGGTCAGCGACCACAGCACGGCATCCCGGCTGGTCCCGCCCGCTTCCTGCCAGGCGGTGCCAAGCGCCGCATGGAAACGGCTGTCAGCCGAGCTGAGCGCCATGGATGCGGGGTCCGGCACCAGCCCGCTGGGTAAGGCGGGGACTCGGCTGAGCCGCAAGACGGCGCGTTTGCCTTGGGAGCCAAGATCCAACAGCACTTCGGTGCTCGGCCCGCGTCGCACCGGCAGGGCGAACCCGGTGCCGCGTCCGCTGTCCAGTGCGATCAGCCAGACCAGGGATAGCAGATCCAGCTCGCCGCCGTTCGCCAGATGCCGCAGCGTTGCGGCATGTGGGGTTGCCACCGCAGCGGAGATTCGGGTAATCGGTTCGGCAGGTACTTCGAGCCCGGCGCGGGTGGCCCAACGGCGGAATACCGACAGGTGCCGTCCGGCCTGCTCTTGGTCAGCGATGAGCGTCAGCCCGAGCGAGGCCAATGCCCGGGTGGCGTGGATCAGCGCGCCCTCGCGCGGCCGGAACGGTGCATCGGTCAGGTCCGGCATCCTCGTGGGGTGCTCGGCGATCACCTTGAGCATGGTGTGCACTGCCAGCGAACCGTCGCGCAACGCCTCAAGGTCGGCGATCTTGTTGTCGACGACGCAGTCGCGGATGATCGTGATCAGCCGCCGACGCGCGTTGATGAGCTGGTGACCCACGAGGTCGGCGTCGCCGTATTCGATCCGGTCTGCCGTCAGGTCCGCAAGGTCGAGTTCGCGGGTCACAGTGACGCCTCAAAGATCGTGGCCGCAGCCCGCATGGGATGTGTGTGCGGCAGGTCGTCGGCGATCTCCAGCCAGCGGTCTGCGGAGATCTCGGTGCTCGCGTGCAGCGAGGGCAACAGCTCCTCCGGCCGCAGCCGGGTCAGCTCGTCCGGGCCGATCGGCACATCGTCAGCGTCGAACAGAGACACTCCGTCCGGCAACGCGATGTTGAGCGACCCAACCAGTCGGTCACCCTCGGGTTGCATGGCCAGCCAGAACCTTAGGGCGGGTCCGCGGTTGCGGGGAGTCACCCGCACCGGCAGCAGCAGCGCGGGCTGCTCGGCTAGAGGACCACCAGCGGCTTGCCCGCCTGCGATCCGCGCGGTGACACGAATCCATCCAGCCCGGGTCGCCACCAGCCGGACCTGCTGAGTATCGTCACCGAGTTGCTCGACCTGTTCACGCAGTTCATCGGTGCCCGCCGCGGGCTCCATCGCGGGGTTCAACTCTGTTTGCAGCCGCGGCACTTCGTTTCCGCCCGCCAAGGCCGCTGTGAGGAATCGGGCCGCGTGCCGGTAGATCGGATCCAGCGTGCCCAGGCGGCCGACCAACGTTCGAAGTCCGTTCATACATGAGTCCGGGACTCGGCCGCCTGGCAGATCGCGCAGACTGTTGAGCAGCGCGGTCGCGCCGAGCCTGGCGATGTGGGTGTCGCCGATACGCAGCCCATGGTCGAGCTGTTCCAGCGGCCCTGTCAGGCCACGTACGGCCGGGGTCAACCAGTGCCGGATCTCGACCAGTTCGCCAAGGGTGCCGTCCGGTTCCAGCCCGGCGGTCACCGCCGCGACCGCCCGGTCCAGCAGGTGCCAGGGGAGGATCTCGAACACACCATCCGGAGGATCGCCTTCGGCGTCGAGGCGGGTCAGCAGCCAGTACCGCAGGGACAGCGCCTCTGTGGCCAGCGAGTAAATTTCGTCCGTCAGTGTGTGATCGACCACCGGCCATTCGCGCTCAATCCTGGCCAGTGCAGACATCGCGGCCAGGCTCACTTTGATCGAGGCCCCATGGTCGTCCAACTCGGCGACAGTCGTGCCGTGTTCGTCGACCAGTCCGAGCGCGTGGCCGCCGTCAGCGATCGGGATCGCGACACGGCGCCAGCCTGTTGCGTAGCGCGGCAACGCGCGGGCGTCGGCCCGGTCGTCACCACCGTTGACTGGGCCGAGGCCTACCCCGTCCGGCGACACCTGCGCCACCCAGGGACTTAGCGGGCGGGGCGACGTGGTCATGACGCCCTCCCGATCAGCGTACGGAGAAAGCTCCGGCCGGGTTCGGGCAGCAGGTCCGCGAATTCGTGTTGCCGGTCGACAGGCGCAGTGACCGACCGGCGGTGCGCGCCGCGCAAACCACTCCAGTCATCGCAAGTCAACGGGTCGAAGAAGTCCGGTGGAAGGCCATCTAGCCAGGCGGCCAGCGGCGCCAAGTCGTGCGGTCCGCGGTCATGCCAACGCACGGCGAACTTCAGTGCGCGGAACAGGATCATCGCCTGGGTGGCCGGATCGGTGCTTTCGTTGCGGGGCGCGAACCGGAGCTTCTCCGCGCGCAAGTCCACCAGTCCTGTTCCGCAGGCATCCAGTACCACGTGGTCGAGCACGTCGTAGAGCAATGTGTTGAACGAGAAGTCCCGATGCCGGGAGTCCTCGGCGATCCGACTGCCGATCAGCGGGAACTCGAATCCGCCCTGCGACAGGCCGCGGTACTCAATGACACGGATGTTGTTCCATGGCGGGGTGACCGCGCAGACCAAGGTTCCTGGGGTGACCGTGGTTCGGAACTCCGTCATCCTTGTAGCCCGCATCGTCTGATAGGTGATGTCAGTGAACCGGCCTGCGGGGACCGTGCCCGCCAGATCCAGGTCATTGACCTCGTGCAACGGCACGTCGGACGCGAGATCCCGGCTCGCGCCTCCGGAAAGCCAGATCCGATGGCCGGTCGCGTGCACTGCGGCCAGCAACGGCCGGGCCAACGGCTGCCATGGCGCGCCAGGCTGATCGAGTAACAGGTCCGCGCGCAACGGCAGCGTCGGATCAATCGACGCGGCCGGGTGAACCTGATTCGTGGGCAGGTCGGCTGGTGGCATGACACCCGCCGGTTCCGCGTGGTCGGACGTCAAAGGCACCGGAGTGTCCGGCAGGGCAGCCAGTTCCTCGTCGCCGTCGAACAGCAGCCGGTCGTCCAGATGGTTTGACCGGACATCGTCCGAGGGCTTGGCCCAACCGAACCCGGCCACCCGACGGCCTCCGACGAGGTCGCCCGCGAGTAACGGACGAACAGGGGACACATGTCTGGGATGAGGGTCAATACCGAGGGTCATGACTTCTCCGCGGCGTACACCCCGGGCACACCTGACCGACCCTGCATGTACAGGTGGACCGGCGTCTGCTCCGAGTGAACGGGCAGGCCACACCACCTGCTCTCACCACCCTGGGGTGAGTAGATCAGGATAGCAGAGTCAAAAGGTTGTGTGTTCTGGATCATGCCGAAGGAGTCGCCTCAGCCGCGCCCTGCGCTACAACCCGCCACCGCCAACTCGCTGACATCCGCCCTGAAGTTCATGCGGGTGATGGGCGGTCACGGGGCGAGGCGGATGCCTGCGAACAGGAGGGTTCCGACTTCGCCTGTGATCCGAGCAAACACCCTGTCAGTGACGGTCAGGAGGGTCCGCTACACCGATGGGTGACATTTGACCTGCCCCACCGGAAGGGTTCCAGCCGTCGTGGCTAACTGGCAGCGGTGATGGTGTCTTGGTCAGCCTGTCACCGGTTCGTGCAGCAGTCCCGGACGGTCTAGGTAGGTTCAGCGCATCGTTCTGCTCCCTATGTGCTCCCCAGATTGCTCCCCGCTGTGTCCTGGCGACGGCGCACGGCTTGCTCGGTCACCGCCGCGTTCGGTGTGACTTGTTGTGCACATGCTTCAAGCTTTGCGCTTGTTGAGTTGACGGCCGCTTCGCGGCATGAGAGCGCATTAACTCCGTGGCGTCCCGGCTGCAGCTCATGCTTCGGACACCGAACCAATTCAGCTCCGTCGCCAAGGATCGGCACTCTGGCACGCTTGGCAGCCTCACGCGAGAACACCGGTGCCCGTAACCGTTGAGCGGGGTCATGGTTGGCCGGGGCACCATCCTCGTGACGCTCGGGTCAACCGACCTGGCCGCCGCAGCACGATCGGATGACAGCCGGCGTCAGGTCGACCGGCGCACCCTCGAGGAACTTGCGTACGGCGGGCTGGCGGACCAGTTTCCGGAGGGGTTTCGGTAGGTCGTCGACCGTGGTGGCTTCCTCGGCTGCTTTGACCTTCTCGATAAGGTCGGCGTCGTGTTGGAGGTGGTCTGCGAGCAGGGGCCACCGGATGCGAATCGCGGTCCACACCGCTAGCGCGTCCAATGGCACTGTGCCACCCTCCAGTGTGCGCAGGATTCGCAGCACGCTGTAGGTGTTGACGAAGCGCTTCATGCTGCGAGGGTTGGCCAGGAGCATCGGCGCGAACCTTTGCAGGGCGTGCTCGGTGGAGGTGGTGATCTCCGGTGTGGACATCCGGGCGATGGCGTCCGTGACGACGGCCTGCCGAGCGACCGGATCCGCGTCGTACAGCGCCTTCAGGACGTCCAGTTCGCTGCGTCCGCTCACGACCCGCGCGCGCAGTTCTTGGATCTCATCAGTGGTCTTCGGGGTGGCGGTGCCGGAGTCCACTCCCAGCAACGCACCGAGGTAGCCCGATTGGGTCTCGACGCCCATGGCGGGCATCGGCACGCTGAGCTGGAATAGTTTGTCCAGGAACAAGTAGCCCAAGGGGCGACCGGGCTCGTCCACCGCTCCTTCGAAGCTCTCGTAGGTCTTCTCGTAAGCACGCCTCAACCACGCCCCGTCGGCGGCCACCACGAACGCGGCAGCCCGCCTCGGCCGTCGAGAGTCGCGCGAGGCATCGCGCACCAAGTTCTGGACAGCGTCGAGGATGCCGACGACGAACTTCTCGTCGCATCGGTCGAGGTCGTCGATGAGGAAGACCACGGGCCGCGGTGAGTGCTCCATGAGCCACGCGAAGTGCGCCGTGACGTCCCGCATCGGGTTGGTGTGCGCCTGCTCAAACAGGCGCGCACCGCGGGAGAGTCCCACAGCAGCAGCTTCGTCGCGACCTTGCCCGCGGTCCAGAAGCCGGCCACCACGGTCAGCGCCGCCGCCAACGCCTTTGCCAGCTCCCCGAACTTCGTCGGCGTCAACGAGATCGGCCCCAGCATCGCGACCACGCCCACCACCAAGAGCACGAGGATTACCAGGGCCAGCAGGTATGACGCACCGGAACGCGTCACCCGTGCGGTGATTTCCCGCGCCCGTGTCGCGGGACGACGCCACCATGGGGCCGCGCGGATCAACTGGTCGCGAAGACAGGTGATCAGCGCCCACCAGGGAGGGTCCACCTTGGCGTGTCGCCACGCGTCGAAGGTGACCACGAGGCTGCTGTCGGGCGGGTCCGCCAAGCGGTGCGCGAGCAGGTTCAGCAGCGTGGTCTTGCCGGCGCCCCAGGGGCCGTCCAGGTGGACCAGGAAGGAGATGTCCGGTTGTTCGCGCTGAGCCTGGCGTAAGCGCAGGGCCAGGACGTCCGCGAGCACGCCGCGGTTGAGGCGGTCTGTCGTCGCTGGCGCGTCGTTCACCCAGTCGACGTTCTGCCGTGGCTGTCCGGTGACGGCGGACAACCTCCGCTCGGCGGCGGCGCGCTCTTCTTCACCTTCTTCCCGGAACACCAACTGGCGTGCATATGAGTGCACGAGAGGGTGCAGGACGTAGCCCTGGTCGTAGGCGTCCAGCATGTTTTGCGCGCGGAGTTGGTTGAGCAGGGATGCGGCATCGCTGGGCGATAGGTCGCCCAACGCTGCTGCTTCGGCCTCGGTGACGATCTCGTTCTCATGGAGGCCGAGCAGCCGCAACAGCCGGGCGGCGTCGCGGGGCAGAGCCGCATAGCTCCACGACAACACCGCTGTCAAGGACGTCTGCCCGTCGTCTGCGCCTTCCGACAGCAACCGGTCCGAGCGGTGAGCGAAGGAGTTCCTCAGCTCGGCCAGCGGTGTGTGGGGCCTAGCTTGCACAAGTGCGCCGACGATTCTGAGTGCGAGTGGCAGTCCCGCGCAGAGCGCAACCAGCGCCGTAGCCGCGTCGGGTTCGCCCTGCACTCTCTCTTCGCCGACGACGTGGATGAACAGCGCCATGCTGGAGTCAAGGGGCAAAGGGTCGAGCACGATCGTCGTGACGCTGAGCGTGGCGGTCAGCAGGTTCATACGCTTCCGACTCGTCACGACCAGCGCGCTGGGGCCCGTTCCAGGCAACAGCGGCAGAACCTGTTCGTCCGCTGCCACGTTGTCCAAAACGATCAATAGTCGCCGGGAGCTGCTCAATGAGCGGAAGACCGCCGCCCGAGCGTCCAAGTCGACCGGCACGGCGTCGGGTGCGACACCGAGCGCGTGCAGCAGGAAACCGAGAGCATCGTCGGGCGACAGCGGCACACCGGCGGTGTCGTAGCCGTGCATGTCGACGAACAGCTGACCATCCGGGAAGCGGTCAGCCACCCGATGCGCCCAATGAACTGCCAGCGCTGTCTTCCCGACACCGGGCATGCCGGAGATCAAGGTGATCGGGGCTTCCGTCTTATCGACTCCGGCGACGAGGCGAGCGAGTTCTTCCTGCCTCCCTACAAAGCTGGACGGCGAGGTGGGCAACTGGCGCGGCACAGGCGTCGCCGATGAGTGAACGTGGACGCCGCCGATGATCGAACCCACCTGGACGACCTGTCCCTGATCCGAGCCTCCGACGACAAAGGGTTCCTCTGGTTCGTCGGGCGGCATGGCGGTCGTTGTCATAATCCCTTTCCTGCCGGTGGCCGGTACAGCATGACACCACGGTCCCGAAGCTGGGCACCCCGAATTGGTCGAGGGCAAGAGCAGGTGGTGGTGCATTGCGACGCGGAGCTGTCGCGCCACCGGACTAATCGACCAATCCGCCAAGGTCGTCAACCCAGATGACGTTCGCGCATCGGGACGCCTCATCCGCTCATCGGCAGGACAGTGCGAGCCGCGTTAGGTGCCGGAGGCCATGTAGGCGGCGAGGATGTAGTTGGGGTGGCGGTCGAGGTTGGTGCGAGCTCGGTCGTAGCGCACGGTGGTTCTGGGGTCGGCGTGTCGTGCGGCGATTTGGACGTCGCGGAGGTCGACTCCGGCGTCGAGCATCGTGGTGACGAAGGTGTGGCGCAGCATGTGCGGGTGCATCCGGGGCAACCGCACCACCGACACCCCGGCCAGGCGGCGGAGCCGTCGGGTGGCGCAGTGGCGGTCCATGCGGTGTGCTCGCCGGTTGAGCAGGATCGCCCCGGTGGTTCGGTCGTCGACAGCCCGGTCGAGAGCCCGGCCGACTGCGGGCGGAAGCGGTACGAGAGCGACTTTGGCGCCCTTTCCGACCACGCGCAGGACTCGGGGGCCGTGTTCCTCACCGATGTCGGTCACGCTGGAGCCGCAGGCCTCGAAGATCCGCAGCCCGAGTAAGCCGAGCATGGCGACGAGGGCGAAATCGAAGGGGTTGGTGGAGTCGCGGGCGGCGGTCAGCAGTGCCTCGAACTGCAGGTGCGACAAACCAAGTGTCGGTGACTCGTTCGCGACCACCGGGCGGCGGACGTAGTCGGCCGGTGAGTGCTCCAGCACGGAGTCGATGACACAGGTGCGGTAGAAGCCGGTGACCACGGCCATCCGCCGCGACACGGTGGAGGGCTTGAATCCGCGGATCTCCTGCATCCACCGCACATACCGCTCCACATCCGCCCGCGCCATGCCCAGCGGAGCGAGCTGGTGCTCGCCGCACCAGGTCAGGTAGATCCGCAGGTCGGACTCGGTATGCAGGCGCGAGGTGCCGGTGAACCGGGCCAGGTACGCCGAGCACGCCAACCGCAACACGACGTCACCGTCGGGAAGTACTTCAGAGGTAGTCATGCCCACGACGGTGAACCCGGCCCGCTTGCCCAGCGACCCCCGCCGCGGCATGTGCGGATGTTCGTTGATTTACAAAGGAATTGTCCCGAAACGCCGTGGCCACACGACCCACACGATTCTCTGGCCCGAAGATGCGTCGGTCGACTACCAAGCCCACCAGGGTCACACAGAACCCAGGTCCGTACCCTGGAGTGAATGACGCTCCTGCACTCCGTCCCTGATCCATCCGTCGGATAGGCCGACCGTCCATGATGATCGACTACAATGTCAGCGACCATTGGTCGGAGGACGATCCTGACTGGCTGAAGTCTTTGGTGTCGTCTCTCGATCGGAACCACGGCGCCAGCACCGTCCTGCCCCTCACGGTCATCGTCGAGGAGATCGCCGAGTGGGTCGAACTCGCCAGCGGCACCGACGCCTGGAAGAGGCAGCCAACCGGGCCTCGCTCCAATTGGATCTCGATGAGTCGGTGGGTGCAGTCGGTTCATCGCTTCGTGCGCGCATCGCTGGACCGCTTGCCGCCTTCAAGGCAGCCTTTGCGAACCTCGCTTGTAGCTCTTCGGTGGTCCTCAGCCAGCCACCTGGAACTCGTGTCGGCGCCATCTGGACGGAAGCGCTCTCGACGGCCCGCAACGCTCTCGACTCGGACCAAGCCGTGCGCTCGAGCTGGGACGACCTGATCGCGACGGCCCAGGATCGAACTCTTGCCCGACGCGAGTACCGGCCGATCGCTGATCTACTGTTCGAGCAGTTGCAGCGGCGAGGCCTCAGCGCAGAGTGGACGTTCCGCGATCTAGTCTCGATGGTTGCGTACGGTCGAGACCCTGATGAGATTCCAGTCGGCACGAAGGACACACCGCTCGTAGAACGGCTTGCGAACGCCCGCACCTTCGTCGGGAACCCCCCTGCGGTCGAGCCGGTCGTCGTCTGGCTCGGATACCAGGGTCGGATCCATGTCCACCTCTCCGCAGGGCGCGTGTCGTTCATCGATGCGCATTGGGCAGTACCGAACGCAGTGCCAGGTGGGCAGGACTTCGAGCACAAGGCAGAGCTCTGGGAGCTCGTCCAGCACAGCGGCGTATTCAAGGTCGCTAAGCTGGTGGACGAGGCGTCCGATGTCGACTTCCTGGTGCGCGTCGACCTCGGCGACACAACAGCCGCCGGTGCTGTTGCGCGCGCCGTCGACATCGTGAACACGATCCTGAACGTGGCGATCCACAACGCGGGCGGGGTTCGTCCACACCTTGCTCAGCATGGCCTCATTCGCTCGGGCCAGGCTGGCGCCTTTGGTTTCGGGGTCACCGGGCGCGAGACTGGCTCTTCGGACGACCACTACGGAGCGCGCATCACGGCCGACGCGATCGAGAAGCATGGGCCGCGGATTGCAGAGGCACTTGCCCGCGAGGAACTCCCCCGGTTCCTGGCTGCGGCCATTGAGGTGCAGACAACTGCCGATCACCCGTTCAGCCGCGACATGGCGCTGCGCAAGCCATCTGAAGCCGACATCAGCAGCGTGATACCGCTCGCCGACCGCGTCGTACAGCACGTCGCTGCGCACGCGGCGATGAACCCGAACGATCTGTTCAGTCTGTTGGAGGAGCGCTGGCCACACGCCCGGTGGCTTACAGACCTTCAGAATGCGGCGGGGATGTGCCTGCTCGGCGGCGGTCGGCGCGACGCGCTACGCCACGAGCTTACCGTGGAATGGTTTTCAGATAGACCGAAGCAGCCGTGGATCCTGTTCCTCGCGGATCGAGCCGACGACTTCATCTCGCTATGCCGCTTGGAACACGAGCGTGCCTGGACCGCGCGAATGTTCGCGAGCGTCAGTGATCACGCCATCTACAGCGCCATCATCGACGAGTACACAGCCGAGAGCAAAGTGCTGGAAGCACGCCGTCGCCGCGTCCGCAACGCGTTGGTCCACGGCAACCCCGCCAGCTTCACGGTGGTGCAGTCCGTGCGCGAGTACGCCGAGTTCCTGGGCGGCAGCGCCCTCAACCTGGGGCTCGAGTCATACGTCGACGGCACGGCGCCTGCCGCAGCGTTGGCGACCAGAACGGACGAACTCATCGCCATGCACGGCGGACAGGATGCCGCGAGCTACTGGCGCGCTCGCATCGCGGCGGACGGATGGCCGACCGCCTAGCTTGAGTGACCTTGCGGCAGGGCGTCGTTTGCCCAAGAGTTCTCTCCTAACTGCTGCGGGTGCCATCGCCGCTGTGGCGCGGGTCGTGGGTGTGGCGTCGTTTCTTGGCCGGAAGGCGGGGCGAGGCCAAGACCCTGCAGGTGCGGTCGCATCGTTCTAGGATCTGCTCGTCGACCAGACAGGGCTCTTGGCCCAGACCACGCCCGCACCTTCATCGCCCGCCACAACCTTGCCTCACTCACGGTCATCGGCATGTGCGGTTGGTCCCATCCCACTGCTCGACGACCGCTCCGGGGGTGTAGGACGACGTCACCGCGCTGCGGATGACTGTCGATCTGGTTGGGCACCGCAGGAGTTATCGATCGCGGGTCCGCTGCCGAGCGGTGCCATTGCGATGACAGGGCGGCCGCGTCGTGGTCTCGGAGCGGTAGTAGGCGCTGCTGATTGGGCTGTTCGAGTGCACCTGAGCCTTCTGTTGTCACGTGCCGACCGACTATGTCGATGGATTGGTGTGACTGCTGAGTCGAACTTCGCTGACCTGGTGCACCGCCGCGTGGGTGCGTTCGCCCGGAAGCTGACCCGCGCGTCTGTGATGGTGCTGGTGGTGGTCCTCGGTGCATTGTCCGTGCCCGGCACGGCGCATGCATTGGGGAACAACTACCCGTGGCCGCATGCAAGCATGTCCCAGCATTCACCTTTGCGGTTCGTGTACCGCAACTGCACGGACTACGCCGCGTGGACGCTCAACAAGCAACTGGGTGGATCGACTACCGACATCCGTTTCGACTGGAGCAGTATCCAAGCGGGTGGTAGTGGGCATGCACGGGACTGGCGGCAAGGTGCGCTCAACCGGGGCAAACCTGTCGACGGCACACCGAAGCGGGGTGCCGTGGCGTGGTGGGGTTCGAGCCACGGGGGTGGTTACGGCCACGTGGCGATCGTGGCCGACGTTCGCGATGGCGGAAATACCATCGAAGTCCACGAATACAACCACGGCTACACCGGCGCGTTCAACGCCCGGCCCATCACGCGGTCGGGTGACTGGCCGCAAGATTTCTTGCATATCGCCGACCTACCCGACACGCCTGCCCCGGCGCCTCCATCCGACGCCGACGCCGACGGGGTCCCGGACTCAACCGACCGTTGCCCGCGGATGCCGGGCCCGGTCAACAACCGCGGCTGCCCGCTCACCGGACACACCGTCACGGGCTACTTCCACGGCAACGACGATCGCCTCGACGTCTTGTCCATCTACGACTACGGCAACGACAGCATCGGTGCCTGGGTGTTCCCCGGCACCGACACCGGCGTCGCAGGCGCAACCCACCTGTGGCGCAGCCCGGACCACACGTGGAACTGGAGCAACTCGGTGTTCCTCGCCGGCGACTTCACCGGCGACGACCCGCACACCGACGTCATCGGTTTCTACGACTATGGCAACGATGACATGGGAGCCTGGCTGTTCCGCGGAACAGGGAACGGGCTGGAGAGGGAACGCCTGCTCTGGCGGAGCGGCGTCGGGCAGTGGAACATGCGCAACGGCAGCACCTTCCTCGTCGGCGACTTCACCGGCGGTGATGATCGTGACGACGTGGTCGCCCTCTACGACTACGGCAACGACGACCTCGGCGCCTGGGTCTTCACCGGCAACGGTGACGGCGTGAACCGGGAACGCATCCTCTGGCGCACAGGAGCAGGCCAGTGGGCGCTGTCCCGTTCCAGCTTCGTCGCGGGCGAGTTCACCGGGACGGCTGGGACCGACCTGGTCGCGTTCTACGACTACGGCAACGACGACCTCGGCGCCTGGGTCTTCAGCGGCACCGGCGACGGCATCGCCCCCGGGGCGTTCCGCTGGCGCACGGGTCCCGGTCAGTGGCGTCACCAGTCCTCCCGCTACCTGGCCGGCGACTTCGGCGACGACGGCTTCACCGACGTGGTCGCCCTCTACGACTACGGCAACGACGACCTAGGCCAATGGACCTTCACCGGCAACGGCGACGGCGTCGCCCCCGGGGCGTTCCGCTGGCGCACAGGCCCCGGCCAGTGGAACCCCGGGAACAGCAAATGGGCCCTGACAGGATCTCGCAACAGCCGCACCTCCGACGTCACAGCCTTCTACAACTACGGCGGCGACAACCTCGGCGGTTGGCAACTGCCGGGCACCCTAGGAGGCCTCGACGCCAGGAGGTTGCTCTGGACCACCGGCCCAGGAAAGTGGAACTGGACAGCGATGTAGGTGAGCAGCGCTGCGGGTTCGACCTACGCCGAACCGTCCTTACCGCAGGCAAGCCGCTCACCGGTGAACGGTCATCGCCGACGGTTGTTCGGCGAACGTGGAGTGGAGGTGATCACCGGAGCCAGCGAACCCTGCTCGTAGCCGACGACGAGTGCTCACCTCCCGCGAAGAAAGTCGTCCAAAGCGCTGAGGTTACGCCCGAAATACCCGCCCAGGCCTCGTCTATTCCGGCGGGCTGCTTGATCATGATCGGGAGTGGATCCCGCCCACGAGGTGGCGGCAGCCATTGTCAGTATGGTCACCATGTGCTGAGTTCTGGCTCGTGAGGGTTGGTAGGGCTCGCGTGGCCGCTGTCCTTGTCCTGGCGTTGGTCGCCGCTGCCGGACTGGCGTTCTGGGGGGATCGGATAGGTGCGTTCTGCGGGCCGTACACGTGGTTGGCTTTCGCGGGCTTCGCACTCGACGGTGTGGGAGGCGGCTTGGCCTTCCTGTGGCTGGCTACAAGACGGCGAAGGCGAACTCGTTGATCGAGTCCCGGGCTGCGATCGGCAGCACCCCGAACTACAGCGAGTCGACCCATGGTCATGTCATCAACGACTTCGAATGCGGCGCGGGCGCGCTGCCGCACGATGCGTGGCCTGCTGGCCTTGACCCAACCCACGGCGGACGCGCCGCAACCCTAGGCGTGCGGTGATGACGAAGCTGATCAGCGCGGTGCAGAACTTCAACACGGCTGTAATCCCGGGCAGCCAGGCCCAAACGGTGACGAAGAAGGTGACAATCGTGGACCACATCGGTACCTCCGAATGGAAACGAACGACGATGCAGTCGACGGTGTGGCCGGACCCATCTGGTCATGTCCAGATCTGGATTCTGGACGGCGGTCCTAATGCGTGACCGGTTGCGTCGCCTGCACGGGTTGGCGGGCTCGCCGACCAAGGATCGGCTGAAGGAACACGCCGATGGCGCCGGGCACAGCGTGAGCCGAGCCGCACTGGCCGCGGTGACGGTGGATAGTGGTAGCGCACCTCGATGGGCGACGGTGGAGGCGTTTATCGACGCCTGTGTTCACTACGCCAGGGCACGTAAACGCCCGCTGCCAGACCATGAGATAGACATGTTGACCTGGAAAGCCGAATACGACCGGGCATATCCTGGGCAGCGAAGGGACCGATCGAACCCAACCGATCTTGGAAAGCTCGCTGAGCCGACAACGTCTTCAGATATTCTCGACTACGACGTGCGGCAGGATGGGCTGTTCTCGCTCGGCGTATGGAGCCCGGCGCGAAGGTTGGAGCCGAGTCGTCTAATTACCGAAACCATGTCAGCCGACAAAAGACCTATGCAGCCATACCTCGACCAAACAGCCTTCGTGGCGGCCACGGAGGCGCGCAGCCGAATAGCATCCGGGGCGACGGTCTACCTGACCGGCTTCCGCATCGATCACAGAGAGTCCGATGAGACACAATACTGTCGCATTCGTCTCGCGCCCAGCAATTATCCAGAAGTTTTGGCGATCGAGGACCTTCGAATTCGACGTCCCGAACTTTTCGAGAGGTGCGATAGAGATATTGAGCGTGACGTTCGCGACTATCTCGGCATGGCTGTACCGTCGTCAGTGGCGGTAAATCTCGTAGTTGTTTCCTCTGAGAATGATGAGCTACTGTGCGTTGAACGGTCGGCGGCCGTCGATAGTGCGGTCGGATGGTGGACGGTCGGCGTCTTCGAGACGATGAAGCAATCTGACCCTAATCGGCCCGGGGCGCCAGAAGATCTCTACGGCCTCGTAGCAAGAGGCTTGAACGAAGAACTCGGCCTTCAACCGAGCGTCCATAATCCGATACAGATCTCATGGGTTGGTATCTTTAGGCCGATTTTGCGAGGGCACGTGGTTGTCGTCTTGAAGCTGAAAATTTCAAAGGAGGAGACATGCGCTCGCGTGCGCGAGGCCACTCCGGGTACGAGCATGCCGCTATCGACTGGATCCCGTTGCGGCCGCAGCTAGTCCGAGCGTTCAATCAGGCCGGACGAACAATTCGCCCGAGCAGAGTTGGATCCACGATTGAAGTCCACCGCCGCACGTGGATCGAGCAATCCAGATTGGCTGTCCAAGAGGCCTGGAGATTTAGAAACGCCATTGATTACTAGTGTCGCGTGATCCTGATGTTTATTTGGCGTTGCCGTCGACGAGTTTCTTGATGTTGGTTGGGCGGGTCGGACCTTGGCGAGGATCTGCTCGGCGGTGGCGGTCCATGCGAACGGTTTCGGGTTGGTGTTCCAGTGGGCGATGTAGTCGCGGATCTGGGCGATGAGGACCTTGACCGAGGTGAACGTGCCGCGCCGGATGGATTGGCGGGTGATGACGCCGAACCAGGTTTCGATCTGGTTGATCCACGACGATCCGATTGGGGTGAAGTGGAAACGCACCTGCGGGTTGTCGGCCAGCCAGGCCACGACGTCAGGTGTGGTGTGGGTGGAGAGGTTGTCCAGCACGACGTGGATGTCCTTGCCGGTGTGCGGCTTGACGGCTTTCTTGAGGAACGCGAGGAAGTCCGCGCCGTCGCGGATGGGCTTGCATTCGCCGAACACTTCGCCGGTGCCCACGTTGAGCGCGGCGAACAGGTTCGTCACGCCGTGCCGCACGTAGTCGTGGGTGCGTTTCTCGGTGACGACGAAGAAGATCGGCAACATCGGCTCGGTCCGGTCGAGTGCTTGGATCTGGGTCTTCTCGTCGAGGCTGAGCACGACCGCCCCGCCGGGCGGATCGAGGTAGAGCCCGACGATGTCGGCGACCTTCCCGGCGAACTCCGGGTCGCGGCTGAGCGTGAACGTGCCCTGCCGATGAGGTGTCAACCCGTTGTCCCGCCACAGTTTCGACACATAGTGGTGCGACACCGCGACCGACTCGGTTCGGGCGATGAACGCCGCCATCTCCCGGCTCGACCAGTGCGACAACCCCGTCTCCACCGGCGGGCTGACCCGACTCGCGCCCGGATCGATGCGGGAACCTGCTCCCGACCCGCGCCACGCGGCCGGTCGAGCAGCCCGGCGACCCCCTCGGCGGCGAAGCGGTCCAACCACAGATCCACCGTCGGCCTCGACACCCCCGCCAACTCCGAGATCTCCACCTTCGGCCGCCCCTGCGCACGCCACAACACGATCCGCGCCCGCGTCGCCACCGCGGCCGACACCTCCGGGCTGCTCACCACGGCCCGCAGAAGCCCAGCAGGCCGCTTGCGCGGACGAGCGGTGCGACCTGACATCCGACGCAGTGCTCACTCACCCTCGACTCTGCGCGCCTGCTGGGCTCCTCTGGACTCGATGCAGAACACTTTCAACGTCCGTTTCTCGGCATGACCGGACGTCGTGGTGGAGTGTCGGGTGCGTCGAGGTCAGGTGCGTCGGAGGTCCACAGGAGGTTTTCGTGGAGGACCCCGAGTTCGTGCGACTGGACTTCGACGTGCAGGAGTCGTCGCCAGGTGGTGAGTCCGGTGATCCCTGATTCGACGTCGAGACCCGGTATAACCCCACGGTCTTGATCGACGAACCTTGACATGGGAACTCAAAGGCTTCATGCATCGCAGGGGCGGACGGATGCTGAACCGGGTAACCCACCTCGGAGGTAGCCGACTCCGAGGTGCGAATCTAGTATAGTAAGAAGAATGACCACCGAGCCTGCGCCATATCGACGTCTGAAGTTCTTTGGTCCTGCGGACCTCGGAAACTATTTCCAGGCGGGACGCGCAGCTGAGGTTCTTGGTCGGTTCGACGCATCAGTCACGACGTACACTGCTTCTGACGTTCTCGAACTGTATAATTCCCGACTCTTCGTGGAGAACGGGTACTTTCCTGCATCCTCTTCCGAGGAGCAGCGCACGGCATTTAAGTCACTCATTCCCGGATTGCATAAAGTTGAGTCCAAATTCTTTGGCTCTCTGACCGACGAAACGCTGAGTTGCCGGATCGCAGGGGTCAGTCATGAGTATCACGCGGACTTGCTGGAACTCCTGTCACGACACAAGGTCTACAGCCGTTGCTCCGCCGCAAGCGTGCTGGCGATCCTAGACAGCCTGAACGTCAGTACGGGCACGATGCTCTCGTGTGGAAGCCTTGTGCGGGTTTACGATGAGGAGATGCGTACGCGTCTTGTTTCGAACGTGACCAACGCTGAGCACGTGATTCGGCTATATCTCAGCGGTGATAATCGCTCGCAGATGTACTTGCCGCAGAGCTTGAAGAGTTCGGACAAGCGCGCACTGCTTGACGCTTACATAGATAGCGAGGAGGCGCATCCGAATCTTCTCGAGCTGATCTCCGTCGCGCGCGTCAACGCAGCTGCTGGAATCGACGAGAAGATGAAGCTCAAAGCGAAGCGCAAGCATGAACGATGGACGAAGGAGTTCTTTGAGTCTAGCGGTGGCGGAATGGCGATCGGCTGTGACGTTACTGTTACCAGGGGGCAAGATGAGCCTGTGGAGGCATCAAGGGACGGGCTCATGACGAAGTACTCCTACAGTCGCGAGTGGTTCGATGAGAACCTCGATTACCCTACGGTCCTCAACAACTTTCTCTATGTGTTTGAGTTCGTAGATCGTCACATGCTGTTGACGCTGCCCTCGTATCAGGCGGAAATCGGAGCGATTGAGCGTTTGATGGGAACCATAGGAAAGGCTGCTTATCCAGCGGGTTTCGCTTTTCGTCTTAAGGAGCAGAGCTCCTTCCTGCAGGTTTCCATGTATGAGCGACTTCTTAGGCACAACGATGTTGAGCTTGAGTCGGTAATCGCGTGGTTCTTCGCGGACTACTTGAGAGATAGCTTTGGTGTGACGAATCTACGGTTCGCGCCTTCAAGTAGGACTGCAACATACCTTGAGAAGAGTCGGCATCTGTTCGCCGAGATGGAAAGTATCGTCATGCAGTTCTCGCTCTACGTGGAGAACGGCGAGTTTGACCCTGAGCTGCTGGCAATGATGTCTGCTCAGGTCAAGTATCGAGACGTGCCGAGCTGCTTGGTTGGCAAGTATGTCTACGTAGGCGAGAGCCCAAACATCCACAACGTCATGCACCTACTCTTCTCGGATCAATCCGGCTTGGGATACATAAATGAGAGCCTCAAGGCCGACAACGGTGCTCGACTACTCATCGAGCACGATGTTTCTTATGGTGACTTCCATGACTACCAGAAGGATCAAGTCGACTACTTAATCGCGCATGGCGTGGCCGAGAACGCTAGAGGCCATATCCGGCTATCAAGTGCCGACCAGTTCGTGGTGCTGCGCGATCTCTACGAGTTTGAAGCGGCAAGTTACTACCATCACCGCAAGGGTGCGCGCGAAGCAATCGATGTGATGGTCACAAAGGGTTGGCTTGTGCGGGCCCAGTCGCTGTTGTCTAAGCCTGAATCAAACTACTTCAACTACTGCCTCAATCATCAGGACTTCAGCGATGGCCTGAACCTGCGCAACAGGTACCTACATGGCGCAATTCTTGACGTCGCGGATGAAGAGGAGCACTACCGTACCTACATCACCGCGCTCAAACTACTGGTTGCGCTTGTTATTAAGATGAACGACGATCTATGGTTGCGCGAGAGTGAGGAGCTCGCTAACGGAACCGAGACGACTCCGCCTGAGCAGGACTGTTTGCCCGGATCTTTCGCCTGAATGGCGGCCTGGCTTGAGACTGTGGTCGGTGGTTGTTGCGTGTCCTCCTTCCGGTGTTCGGGATGGTCGAAGTGGCCCGTTGTCGGTCGGGTTGCCGCCGGGTTCCACTGCTCGGTGGTGGGTGCCGATCGCTAGTGTCGCGTGATTCTGTTTGCTTTACATCTGGTTGACCGGTGTTGGTGTTGGCTGGGCGGGTGGAGTTGACGGTGGATCAGCGGTCCGAGCTGCGGGCCATGGTGAACAGCCCGGATGTGTCGGCCGCGGTCGCGACGCGGGCGCGGATCGTGTTGTGGCGTGCGCAGGGGCGGCCGAAGGTGGAGATCTCGGAGTTGGCGGGGGTGTCGAGGCCGACGGTGGATCAATGGCTGGACCGCTTCGCCGCCGAGGGGGTCGCCGGGCTGCTCGACCGGCCGCGCGGCGCGGGTCGGGAGCAGGTTCCCGCATCGATCCGGGCCCGGATCCTGGCGGCGAGCCGGGTCAGCCCGCCGGCGGAGACGGGGTTGTCGCACTGGTCGAGCCGGGAGATGGCGGCGTTCATCGCCCGAACCGAGTCGGTCGCGGTGTCGCACCACTATGTGTCGAAACTGTGGCGGGACAACGGGTTGACACCTCACCGCCAGGGCACGTTCACGCTCAGCCGCGACCCGGAGTTCGCTGAGAAGGTCGCCGACATCGTCGGGCTCTACCTCGATCCGCCCGGCGGGGCGGTCGTGCTCAGCCTCGACGAGAAGACCCAGATCCAAGCACTCGACCGCACCCAACCGATGCTGCCGATCACCTTCGCCGCCACCGAGAAACGCACCCACGACTACGTCCGGCACGGCGTGACGAACCTGTTCGCCGCGCTCAACGTCGGCACCGGCGAAGTGTTCGGCGAATGCAAACCCACCCGCGACGGCGCGGACTTCCTGGCCTTCCTCAAGAAAGCCGTCAAGCCGCACACCGGCAAGGACATCCACGTCGTACTGGACAACCTCTCCACCCACACCACACCCGACGTCGTGACCTGGCTGGCCGACAACCCGCAGGTGCGTTTCCACTTCACCCCAATCGGATCGTCGTGGATCAACCAGATCGAAACCTGGTTCGGCGTCATCACCCGCCAATCCATCCGGCGCGGCACGTTCACCTCGGTCAAGGTCCTCATCGCCCAGATCCGCGACTACATCGCCCACTGGAACACCAACCCGAAACCGTTCGCCTGGACCGCCACAGCCGACGAGATCCTCGCCAAGGTCCGACTCGTCCAGACCAACATCAGGAAACTCGTCGACAACAACGCTAAGTAAAGACAACAGGATCACGCGACACTAGGGGCGGATTCCAGCTGGTCAGGCCCGGCGAGGCAGGCCGTGCAGCCGCTGGCGGGCGGTCACGATCAGCTCGGCCCAGGGCGCGTGGGCGGCCAGGCGCAGGTGGATTTGTCGGGCGTGGCGGGCGATGCGTCCGGCGACGGAGAACAGGCGCAGCCGCAGGCGTGTGGGTTCCCACCGTCGGGCTTGGTGGTCGGTCAGGGCGAGCATCTGGGTCCAGGCGGTGAGTTCGAGCGCGAGGGCGACGACGGCGGTCCAGACCTCGTCGTGGGTGAAGCCGTGCAGGGCCAGGTTGGCCAGTCCGGTGGCCTTCGCGCAGCGGATGCGGTCCTCGGCGCGGGCCCGGCGGCAGTGGCGCAGCTCCAGATCCGCGAGCCAGCCGCGGGGTAACGGGGGCGAACGCGGTCAGCCGGAGCCCGTCGGCGTCGGTGAAACTGCAACTGCGCGCCGGGATGCGGCAGCTCCTTGCGCATCAGGACCCGCATCCCCTCGGGCCATCCGGAAAGTTCCAGCACGCCGGTTGCCTTGGCCACCCACGTCCCGTCACGCTGGACACCCTCGTCGTCGTAGGCTGGGGTCCATGTCCGCGTGGGGATGCGGGCGAGCCGTTCGACCGCTTCGTCGAGGAGGGTGAATCCCAACGAGTAGCCCAGTTTCCGCGCCTTTAGCCAGTCTGTGAACCCGTGGGTGCCTCCGCTAGCGTCGGCGCGGATGGGCACCTTGCGCCCGACCCAGCCGCCTTTCGCGGTGAACGACAACTGCCGCAACGCCTCCCGCGCCACGGCACAACGGATGGAACCCGAACCCTTTCATGAACGTCGGCGCCGCGTTCTCCTTCTCCGAGTGCGCGTCGAGCAGGCTGGCGTCCAGATCGACGATCACCGGGTGCTCGGCGTCGATGCCGTGGTCTGGGGCGTGTTCACCGGCCAACGTCCATGCCCCGGCTCGTGCCCGCGTGCGGCCGCGGCCAACGCTGTGTCCGCGTCCCGGCTAAGTATGTCGATCAACCGCGGCACCGTCGGATCCGACGCGACGAGGCCGAACACGCCCGGTTCGGTCCGCAGGGTCGCGATGTCGGCCAGACAGTCACCGCCCAGGGCGACAGCGATCGCCAGATCGCACACGACCTTCCCCGGGCGTGGATCGCGGTCGGACGCCGCCACCAGAAAGGCGCTCCTGACCTCGCGAGGACATGACCGTAGACAAGTCATATCCTTGCAGCTCAGAGCACCTTTCTCCACGTTTCGGCCACCCCCATGCCGATCTCCGGGGGCGCAGCAGCCCCTAACATCCGCTCATCGGCAGAAGCGTGCGTTCGCCGCTGACCGATCAGCGGCATAGGCAAGTGTTCTGCGTGTGGGTCTGGAGGTGGGAACGTCCTCCTGAGCGCTGTCGGGCTTGGTGTCCCATCGCAGGAGGCAGACGTTCGTGGGCAACGGTAGCGGGGCGTCCCGGGGTGATCGCACCGGCAACGCACGACTGACTCGCCTGCGGGCGTTGGTGCCGGTCGGTAACGCAATCGCGGGGATCGATCTGGCGACGTCAATCAGCTGGTGGTGGTGACAGAGATCACGACTCGAAGGCGTTGGCGCACAGGACTTTTCGGTACCAGGCAGCACCAAACCTCACACCCCGTCACCCCCAGGCAGGAGCGCTACCAGTCGCGCCGCCCCCTCGGCCCGTTCCGGCAACGCACCCGCCAGTTCCGCCAGATCCTCGGCCAGTTCACGAACCAGCCCGCGCCGCATCCCCGCCTGCGCCACCCGTTCGAACTCGGCGACCGCCTCGTCCTCCGCTCCCAACGCAAGCAAGAACATCCCAAGCGACGGATCCGCCCGCCGCCAATATGCCCCGACCGTCTCGACCGGCGCGCTACCCAGCTCCCAAGCGTCACGGAAGTACTGCCCGGCCTCCGCCGAACCCTCTATCTCCGCCACTGCCAACCCGAACTGGTAACGCAGCCAAGGGTCCGACGATGTCGCCGCACCACGCCCGGCCAGCACTGCCAACGCCCACTCCGGCGCACCCGCACGACGGTACGCACGGGCCGCCGTAGCCACCGCCATCACGGAATCGGGCAACAGCCGGACCGCGACCTCCAAGTCCTCGATCGCCGCGTCAACCCGGTCAAGCCGCAGATTTGCCAACCCCCGCAACCCGAACGCCCACCCGCGCAACTCCAACTCCACGGCCCGATCCAGCACCCCGCAAGCCGCCGCTGGCTCACCGGCATCCAGGTGCAGCAACCCCGACGCCCACAACGCCGACAACGACGCCGGATCCAGCTCCACAGCCTCGTCCGCCCACCGCCGCGCCCCGGCCAAGTCGTCCAACTCCCGCAACGTGGTGGCCAGCTCGACCCGAGCCGTCACCTGCTCGCCGACCTCCAGCCCGCGCAACCCGACCACGCCAACGCCCAGCTCGGCGGCTTCCGCAGCCGCCCCCAGCTCGCGAAGAGCCTCCGTCCACCCGATCAGCTTGCGCACCGCCCACTCCGACGGTCGCTCACCGGCGTCAACGAGCAGCGCGAGCAGCCGCCCAGCCGCAGGCACCAGCACGTCGACCTTCGTCCGGGCCGAAGTGTGGACGCCGATCACCGCCTCGACCAGCCCGATCAACGCGCCGACGTGGTCCAGCGCGATCTCGCCGTCGACGCAGACCTCGACCCACAGCCGGTTCAGCCCGATCCGCGCGCCGCCTGGCCGCGCTGTGCGCTCCTGGTGCAGCGCGAGTTCAGTCCGCGCCCGAACGACGGTCCCGAGGTGCCGCCCCGACCCGTCCGCCACCAACGCCTCCGCCACCTCAACGGCCTCCGCGAACGCCGGGGCCCCGCTGCCAGCCCGCACCGCGTCCCGCGCGATCCCCCATGACCACAGCGCCTGCGCCACCGGTTCGGCGTCGCCGTCCTCCCGGGCCCGCGCACGGGCCAGTTCGACGGAGCAGGCCGCGACCTCCTCCGCCACGTCGGGCCGGTTCCGCCGCGCCGCCCGCGTCCGGACCACGTCCAACGGGTCGTACCGGGCCGGGTCGACCGCGCGGAACGCCACCGCGAGCCGCAGGGCCTGCGCCCAGTGCCCCTGGTCGAGCAGCAGGTCGAGCAGCACCTGTAGCTCGTGGTCGGCCTCCGCGCGGGCTTCCGGCCGCTCGAGCGCGTGCATCACCTCCCGCGCCTCCCGGGCGGCGGCGATCGCGGGGGTGACGTCGCCGCGTCGCACGTGGAGCTCGGCCAGGCACGCCAACGCCCGCCCAAGCCACACGCCGTCGCCGCCCGCGGCGAGGTTCCCCCGTTCCCGGGCGACCAACTCCCGCGCCAGCGGCCCGCCGGTCCCGGCGTGGACGAGCAGGCGCATCGCACGGCGCAGCATGTCGCTGTAGGTGGTCCCGGTGTGCGGGTCCCGGAACAGCGACCGCAGTGGCTCCGCCGACGCGTCAAGCCCGCCGTCGATCTCCGCCCGAGCACCCAACCAGTCGTACCCGCCGTCGTAGTCGAAGAACAGTCGCACGTCCGCCTGGTCGGTTGCGGCGCTCCGCCCGAGGTCACGCGCCCGCCAGGCGGCGGCCCGCCACCGTGCGACAAGTGTGTCGTCGCCGATCGCCGCGAACCTTCGTTCCACGAACGACAACGCGGCCTTGGCCGCCCGGACGGTCGCTTCCTTGTCACCGCGCGCCGCATGCACGACGGCGAGCCCGACGTTGGCCTCCGCCGCGCCGAGCGGGTAGCCGACCGACATGAAGTAGTCGGCGGCGGCGGACAACCGCGCCACCGCAAGAGGTTCCTCACTGTCCACATCAGATAGTGCGATGACCGCCCTGGCCCACGCCCATCGGCTGGTCGCGGCCACGACGGACCGCGTCGGCGGCGGGTCCGGCTGCTTGACCAGCGCGCGCACCCGCCGGTCCCGTTCCAGCGCACGGGCCGCCGCGCGAAGCAGCGCGTGACCGTCATCCGGCCGGCCGTGCTCCAGCAGCGCCAGCCCACAGCCGACCGCCGCGTGCAGTGCCCTCGCCCGCCCGGTCCGCCGGAGCACGCCCTTGCCGAGCTTGCGCGCGACCGTCACGTCGGTGTCGTGCTCGCCGCGCCGCAGGCGCAACTCGACCACGGCGATCCGGTGGTGGCGGCCCGGCAACCACCGGGTCCGCACCAGGTCGAAGTCGGTTTCGTCCAGTTCCTCCGCCGGGTTGCGGGCGCTCGAGAGCGCAGATGCCCGTGTCAGCGAGCGGATCTTGCCGGTGAGCGTGCCCGCGCCCTCGATCGCCGCGACGACGTCGAACAGCGGCTCGCCGAGGCCGGGCAGTTCGGCGGCGTTGGCCAGCGGCAGCAAGTCAGCGGCGAACCGGCAGCCGCAGACATCCGCGTTCGGATGCCGGGTCAGCAGCGCCAGACCGAGGTCCAGCGCCTCCGGAAACCGGCCGCGCCGAGCCGCGCCGCGCACGCCGCGGGCGGCTTCCCGGTGGTGGGAACAGCTCAGCACGGCCGACCTCCCGCAAGCGCGGACCGCAGGTGCGCCGGCTCCACATCGGCACCGCCCGCCTGCTCGCCCGCGACCGCCAACAGCCGCTTCACCAGCGGCGTGAACACCGGCCGCACCCCGAACGCCAGCCCCTCGCGCGGCGGTCCGTCCAGCCCGAGCAGGACGTGCTCCTTGCCGACGAACGCGTGACCCTCGAGCCGCGCGTGCCGGGCCGCCGCGACGAGGACACCGGTCGTGGCCGCCGACGGAACGTGCGCCAGCCCCCACGGGGGCCGCCTCTGTGCCGCCGTGACCAGGTCGGCGAGGTCCACCCCGCGCGACCACCGCGCACTGACCGCATCCAGTTCCCGAAGCGCGGAGTCCAGCCGCGCCGACCGCCGATGCTCGCGCGGTCCTTCGCCCCCCGCGCTAGCCCTGCCCCGCAACGAAGGCGGAGCCAGCGCGTACCTGGACACCGCCACCACCACCTCGTCGCCGGTCAGCCGCCCACGTCGCACCGCGAGCCGGCAGGCCTCCTCGAACACCGCACGGGCGGGCACGCCGAACGCCGAGGTCGCGGGCCCCAACGGGGTCGGCTCGGGTTCGCGCATCGAGTTCGCCGCCCCGTGGGAAAGCCGGACCACGACCTCGTCCACGCACACCCCTTCGGCCGCGAGGACGCACGTGACGACCGACGGCGGCCCCGACAGCACGGCCGTCAGCACGTGCCACGGGCGGATCAGGACCGTCCGGTGTTCCCGGGCGATATGCAATGCGCCGCGCAACACCTCTTCCGCACCCGCCGTGAGCCCGCTCGGCGCCGAGCAACCCCCGCCGAGCACACGCTCCAGCGCTCTCCCGAGCCGTTCGACGGTCGCGCCCGCCGCCGCCAACGCCGCACCGCACTCCCTATCCACCGCCGCCGCGAGCAGCAACTGCGTCACATCCACGAACGGCTGCCCGGCGGCGTGTGCGAGCGACCAGGCCCCGTGCACCGTCTCGCAGTGGGCCTCGGTCAACGACTCGGCCGCCGCCAACCAGTCGGGCGGCTCCGGCAACGCGGCCCGCACGACCTCGCGTGCGCCGCGCCGTGCGCGAGCAGCAGGCTGCCGCCGGGAACCGACCTGCACAGGACCGGCATCCTCGTCCGCCGCCGGGCTCGCATCCGCCTCCAGCGCCTCGACGACTTCCGACGTCAAAACCGCGTCGACCACTACCGCCCGCTCGCCCGCGTCGGCAGGACCCGATGCCCCGACCACTTCGGCCGCAGCCTCCACCGCCGCGACCTCGGCTGTGCCCGGCGTGTCCGTCGCGGCAGGCACGATCAGCGCCTCCAGCGGCACGACCAGCTGCGTCACCGTCGGCCCGGCGGCGATCGCGGCAGCCGTCGCCCGCGCGTGCGCTGCCACCGCCCCGACGGCGGGCACCTGCCGCGCCACGGCGTCCAGCAGCGCGACCGCCGCCGCCGCGCCCTGCCGCTGGGTCGCTGCCACCTCCGGGTGCCAGGACCACGGCACGGGCTCGGCCGCGCTCACCGGGGTCCCGGGGGCCGACCTCGCCAACTCCGCCCGCACCCGCGCCCAACTGTCCTGCAACCGCTCGTCGCCGAAGAACGCGGCCGAGCCATCGAACCACCGGTCCCCCGCGTCCCGCGCCTCGGCCCGCCCTGACCGGGCGTACCGGGCCGCGCACACCCGGGCGGCGGCCAGCGCGTCGCCGGTGCGGCTGGCCGCGTCGAGCGCCGCCGCACCCCGTTCCGCCAGGTCCGCCCCCACCTCGCTGGAGGTCTCCAGCAGCCCGCACACCGCACTCACCAGCACGTTCGCCGCGTGCCGCGCCTGCTCCAGCTCAGATGGCCGGGCCAGCGCGAGGCAGAGTTCATCGCCCTCGATCATTCCGATGGCGTGCCGGTACATGCCCACAGCCAGGTCCCGCCGCCCCCGCCCGGCCAGCACGTCGGCCCAGACCAGCACCGCCCAGGCCAGCTCGTAGGGCGTCACCCTCTTGACGGCCTGGCCGACGAGCGCGCCCGACACGACGTCTTGCGCTTGCTCCTCGTTCGCCGCGTCCTGCCCGCTTACGAGTACCGCGACCGCGCCCAGCCGGACGTACCGCTCGGCTGGCCGGTCCCTGTGCGCCACGGCCTGCCCGAGCCGCAGGAGCCGCCGCCCCTCCGCCGGGTCGCCGAGGTCGCAGGCCGCCAGCGCGCGCACCACGTGGCCGCGCGCGGCGACCACGGCCTGCCGGAAGATCGGCGACTCCGGCAGGTCCGCGACCGCCGCCGAGCCCAGCGCCGCCGCGAGCCGGGCCGCGCCGACGGCCTGCGAGGCCTCCGCCGCCCGCAGCTCCAGGATCCGCGCGCACAGCCCGTCCGCAGGGTGCTCGGCCAGCGCCCGCAGGTAGGCGTCGAGCGCGGTGCGCGGGTCGCCGTGCCACATGGCCCGGTCGCCGAGCCGGTACTCCCGTCGCGCGCCGTGCCTGCAGAACGCGACCGGCGTGCAGCGGTGCCTGCGCGACCGTGCCCGCCGGGTGCCGCCGGTCTGCGGCTCGATCAGCGATCCGATCGGGTCGGCGTACACCACCCGGTAGAGCGACGCGAGCAGCAGCGGCAGCACGGGCGCGTCGCCGAAATACACCGCCACCGCGACGACGAGCGCCGCGACGAGCCAGTGCCGCTGCCCGAGCAGGCAGACGGCGGCCACGGCGAGCGCGGGCGCCGGGCCGACCTCGGCCAGCAGCGCCGCCGAGGCCAGCAGGGCGGGAACCCACAGCACCGCCAGACGCACGGCGTTCACCTGCTCACCCCCGTCCGATGTAGACGAAGGACTGCCACAGCACCGGCAGCCCGGCACCGGTCTCCCGCCACCGCGCCAACCGCTCCCGCTGCACCTCGGCGACCGCCCACGCCGCGTCCGGTGCGGTGGTGAGCCGGTCGGCGAGCCGGTGCGCCAGTCGCAGGAACGTCCGGTTCTCGTAAACCGGGTAGGCGGTGCAGCAGATGTCGTCCGCGCCAGCGAGCATCATCGCGGCGCTGAAGCCCAACCACTCGTTGGTCAGCGCACCGCCCCGGTCAGCGGAGGCGCCGGTCGCCATGCCCATGCTGTCGCAGCCGACGACGACCGCCCGCGACGGCATCGGGAACGTCCCATCGACCAGGTCGCGGATCGTCAGCACGCCGCCGAGCCCGGAGCCAGCGACCTCCAGCCCGTGCAGGCCCGCGTTGCCCAGTTCGCCGACCATGTGGCCGACCAGGTAGAGCAGCCACTCCCGTTGGTCGGACAACGCGATAAGCAACGCCGACACGTCCGCTTTGGACAGCGGCCGCGCGGTGGCATGCTCGGCGCCGGGCGGTGGCACGGCCAGCGTCGTGATGTCGGCCGCGCCACCCGCGTTCACGATCGCCGCCCGCACCGGCCGCGGCACGTCGATCGGCGGGCGCGACCGGTCGAGACAGCGCGCGATCACCGCCCACCCCGGCACGTGCACGACGGCCGCCCGCTCCACGACCCGTACGTCCGGCTCGACCGACAGCGGCAGCCACGCCACCGGCAGGTGGCTGAGCGCGGCAGGCAGCGACACGACCAGCTTGCGGCCCGCCACCTCGTCCGCCGCCAAACCCCGCCGCAACGGCGCGGGCAGGAACGCGTCCGCGATGCCGGCGAGCAGGCGCAGCTCGCGGCCCGGCTCATCGGGCCGCCCGAGCGGGCCGCGCAGCACGCGCCGAATCACGTCCGCGTGGTCCTCACCGGGCTGCTCCAGCGGCAGCGCCAGCGCCAGCGCGGTGAGCGCGGCGGCGGCAGGGCTGCCGGACCGCTGGTCGACCCAGCCGTGCGTCCACCGGCCCTGCGGGGTGCGCACCGCCCAGTAGTGCCTGTCGGCGACGGTCACCGCGCTCCAGTACCAGCAGCGGCCCGCCGTGGCGACCAGCCGCAGGTCCAGGTCGAACGCCTCCGTGCCAGCGTCCACCGGCAGCCGCCCGCCGCCGACCCGGGCCGTTGGCGGACGCGTGACGGGGCTGAAGCCGGCCATGACCAGGCTCGCGTCCACGTCGGTCGGCGGCGCGGGCTCATCGCCGACGACCGGGCCGGGGTCGGTGAACTGGCGCAGCAGGCCGAGCATGCTCGCGTCGCCCGTCGCCGTGCCAGCGGGCAGCACCTCGCCCCGGGCCGCCTCCAGCAGCTCGGCGACCAGTTCGCTGTCGCCGACGGTGTCGGCGAGCCGGAGCGCGGTCGCGAACACGTCCAGCTGCCGTGCGGACCACTGGGCCCGCCAACGGCCCGAGGGCAGCTGGTAACGGGCGCGGTTGGCGACCAGGAGCGCTTCGGCGACGTGCCCGAGCGCCGCCGCCGAGTCGCCCTGCGCCTCGCACAGCTTCGCCAGCACCAGCCGGGCGTTCACCGCCGCCAAAGGCCGCCGCCGGGCGTCGACCTGAGCGAGCGCCGCGTCCGCGTCCGTCCGCACGCGGGCCGCCGCTTCCGGGCGGGCGAGGTTGACCGTGGCGCGGAGCAGCAGCTCGGCGGCGGTGTCGTCGCGGCTGCTGGCGACGTTCGCTCGACCGTCCTCGCCGGAGACGATCTGGTCCAGCGTCCAGGCGACGTGCTCGCCCGACCCGTGCCGGACCGCAAGCCGGGCGAGCCACATCTCGGTGCGGGTCAGGAGCTCGTTGTCGCGGGCGCGCACGGCCCGCAACCGGACCGCGTGCACCTGTCGGAGTACGGCGACGACATCGTCCTGTTCGAGGTCGAGTTCCAGCAGGGCGAGCGCGGCCCGGTCCCGCCACCGCCGGGTCCGCCGCCCCGTGAGCAGGCCGAGCGCGGTCGCCAGTGCGTCCCGCCCGTCCTCGTCCCGGCCGCTGGCCAGCAGGATGGAAGCGGTGCCGAGCGCGCACCAGCCGCGCACGGCCGGCGCGGCGGCGGTGTCGCGGGCCTTCGCCGCGCCCGCGATCGCCGCGTCGAGGTCGCCACCGTGGAACGCCGCGACGGCACGGCACATCGTCACCACCGGCGCACACTCGGCGGGCACGTCACCGCACGCGTCGAGGAACGGCGGGGCGATGTCGGCGTTGTCGCCGCCCGCGAGGTCGACGGCGGTCGCGAACACCGGCAGGTTTCCCTTGAGCGCTAAGGACCACAACGTCCGCAGTGGCAGGAATCCGAGCAACGCCCGGCGGTCGCCAGCGGCGCGGAACCAGACGCCCAGCGGCAACGTGAGCACCACGACCTGCACGCTCATCGCGCACAGCACCGGCAGCCACCACGTCTCCCAGCCGAACGGCACCCCCGCCAGCGCCACCACCACGCCCACCCACGTGCGCACCCCGAAGAACGGCACCGCCAGCACGATCAGCACGAGCTGCACCGGCCCCGCGCCCGCCGCCAGACCGCCCGCGAGCACCAGCGCCGCGAGGAAGAGTACGCGCAGCAACGGGTGCAGCACTTCCCTGACGTCCACGATCCGCGCCGCGTCGGCGGGCAACGACCCGATGTGCGCCCGCGAGGTTCGCGCCCGACGCAGCGCCCGCCGGTCCGTGATCGCCCCGACCAGGCTGCTCGTCACCATCGAGTCGGTCCAGCCGAACTGGCGGCCCGCGATCAGCACGTCCACCGGCGAGCCCAGCGCGGCGACCTCGCGGTCCGCCGCCCCGCCGCGTTCGGCGAGCCACCGCACGGCGTCCAACGCGGAACCCGGCCACGTCGGCGCGGCCCGCCTACCTCGCGACACGGTCCCACCACTGCTCGCCGACGATCCGGCTGCGCCGCCAGTAGGCGCGCGCGATCGCGCCGAACGGCAGCCGGGGGTCGCCGCGGTCGATGCGCAGCATCCAGATGCCATGCCAGGTCTCGACTAGCGCGCCGATGACGTTGCCGAGCACGAACAGCCCGGTCAACGGGGTGCCCAGCAGCACCACCGGCACCCGGACCAGCACGTGCGCCAGTGGCGACGAGTTCTCCGGCGCCACGCCGAACACCAGCACCAGCGGCAGCAGCCAGTAGTCGCCGGTGTCGACTAGGTGCCGGGCGAGCAGGACCGCCGCGGCCACCCCGGACAGCCGGCCGACCAGGACGGCGGCCAGGTACCAGCGCATCCGCTTGCGCACCAGCGGCCCGGAGATCCGGCGGCCGGACGGCAGTTGGTCGCGTAGCAGCCCGGCCACCAACGCCGAGCGGCGACCGGACGTGCGGCGGGCCAGATCCTCGGGCAGCGGCGCGGTGGGGGCCGCGCCGACGGGTGCGCGCACGGGCCGGGTGGTCGGCACGAGATCGTCGCAGGTCGCCGTGGACCGGGTGCGGGCCGCCCAGGCGAGCACGTGGTCGGCGGTGACACCGCGTTCGGCCAGGTCCGGGGCGAACCCGGCCTCGACGGCGGCGGCGAGCAGGTGCGGCGTTGCGGCGGCGGCCTCACCGGTCGTGGCGGCCATCCCGACCGCCGCGTCGATCAACGCCCGCAGTTCGACGCTCGGCGGAACGAGCCCACCCGGTGCCCCGACCGGCTCGTGGCCCGTCGGCAGCACTCCGACCAGGCCCGTGAGGACGGTCCGGAGGCGTCCGGGCCGCTCGGCGAGATCGGTCAGCGCGGCGACGAGGAGCGCTGGTCCGGTAGTGGTTTCTCCGGTGGAGGCGGCGCGCGCTGCGGCGTCCACGAGGGCGGTCGCGGCGGTCGGCGTGAGCACGTCGATCACGCCGGGTAATTCACGAGACTTGCTCATCCGGTGACTCCGGGGCGGTTTCGGACACCTCCGCGACGGCCTGTTCCACGTAGGTGACGGTCAGCAACTGGATTCGCTCCGCGCTCACCGAGACCGCGTTCACTCGGGGCAGCACGACGAGGTCGGCGGCGTTGGCGGGACGGTAGCTGATCTCGCCGCGCAAGGTCAGCTCGCGGTCGCAGGACTCGGTGACGGAGGTGTTGAAGCTGTGCAGGTAGCCGGCGACATAGCCGCCGTCGGCGAGCATGCAGCCGACGTAGACGCGCATACCGGGGTGTTCGGTGAACAACAGCCACCATGCCGATTTCTGCGGATCACGCCGTTTGCGCTGCTCGGCGGTCTTGCCGAAGAATTTGCCACCCCACTCGCCCACCCGTGGCGAAGCAGCGAGAAATGCGACTAGAACTGCGGCCGACAATGCCCCGGCCGCCCACAGCACCACTTCCGCCAAATGCTGCGCGAGGTAACCCCGGGGATCCGTCACCAAAGTGCTGAAATGCGGAAACGCCCCCAACGCCGTCCAGAACAGCACAAGAACAACACCGACCACTGCGTCCACCGCAACCCCGGAGAACAGGATGACCAGCGTCTCCTCGAACGCCGAACGAGTGATTTCGGGCGTGCGCCTGCGCAATCGCCGCTGGAAGACGTACCCGGGTAGGGCGAGGACGAGCAACGCCAACACCGCAACCACGGACGTAGGCACGTGAAACCTCCCCTGAGAGAACCGGAATAAACCCCGGTGACTGCTACTGTGCGCAAGCCGGAACCGATGCGCCTTCCCCACGACCCGGGAGTCGAAGTGATTTCTCCACCGCGGGACGAACCTGACTTCGAGGACGAGGACGAAACGCTGGGCAGCGAACTGGGCCAGCGGATCGTGGACATCACCGAAAAGCTAGATACCGCGTCCGCCCCACCCCCTCCACCACCCGCCACACCGTCGAAATGAGCACGCCCGCGCGAAGACGCACCTGCATTTTCACCCCAAGCCCACACTTCGTTACACGCCACCCCGATTCAGCCGATCATCAAACCCGTTCGGCCTAGCGCACCACCGGTTCGGCGGCACGAGGAACGCGGGGGCCTCGGATTTGGGCTTCCGTCGGCGCACGCGAGGCCATCAGCTCGAGTGCTAGGCCCTCGCCACCCGGACGCGCTGCGCTCGCGGAACAGCCTGGCCAGCGGCCTACCGGTCGGCGGGTGATCCCCGGTCGGGCGATCCCGCTACCGGAAGCCGCCCTCGCGGACAGCGAGCGAGTGCTGGGACCCGACCACCCACGACCGAGACTTCGGCTGGAACCTGGACACAGTCAGAGGCAACTAAACCAGCGTCGCGCCCCGCACACCAGAACACGCGAAGTCGGCTGGCACTGTCAGCGTTCTGTCATCGGCATGAGCGCGCATTCGTTTACCCGGATTCTCCGGCGTGTTCCTACGAAGGTCGTGCTCTGCGATGGTGACGACACGGAGATCGCGTTGGGCGGACGCTGTCGCTGTGGTGCGGGACGGCGCTGCACCGACGTCACGGTGATGGCGGTGTTCCATTCTGCAAGGCGGTTAGAGCAGCTCGTCGTCTTCCAACCTGGACAGCCGCCTCAGCAGGTCCGGCCGGTGCGCCAGTACGGCCTCGCGCGCTGGCCAGCGGAGGTGGTGGGCCGCGTCAAGCAGCGATTCCGGGAATTCTGAACTTGTGATTCCCTTGTCCGCCAGCGCACACCAGATCTCGGCGAGCTCTTCGACGTCCACTGCGTCATTGACGAGCAGATCCTCGACGATGTTCAAGAACCACTCGTGCCGTGACGTTCTCGACAGCAGTCTTAAGAGGAGTCCGCGGTTCTCCGGTTGGTGTGGGTCGCCCTAATACACGGCTACTCAACTTTGGAAGCGGCGTTCGCAAATAGGAACATCGCTTGCGACTGTGGTACAATTTCGGGGTTCTCGCGAATTGATTTTCGCCGACAGTTGCATCCGTCGATGATGCCCCGGCGACCGCCAGCCAGAATTCGTCTCCGAGCCGGGCTGTCGCCTCCCGGCACGTCCCCATGAGACCGCCTCCTTCGTGCCATGATTCGTGCCATGGCGCCTCTATGAACTCCAGGACATGGTAGGTTGCTAGAGATACCAGCTTGAGACATCAGTGCTGGTCAGAGACGGTAGACAGCATCTAGGGTCGCCCTCCGGAGGCGGGAGCGCAGGTTCGAATCCTGCCGGGGGCACGTACAGCATCTACACAAGCAGCGTCTGCGGTCTGAGCAGGCGCTTCTTGTGTTTTGATCATGTTTTCGTTGATCCTTTCCGCCGTTTCGGCGATGTCGGGCAGTCGGTCTGCGGGTAGCCGGATGGCGATGTCGACGTGGTCGCCGTCGTCCCTCAGCCGCACGCTTAGTTGGGTGATCTCGAAGAGTCGTCGCAGCAGCGGTTCGGGCGCTTCGGCGAGGGTGAGCGCCAGGTGGGGCAGCGCGTCGAGCAACGCGATGTCCGCCGCGCCGGGGCGGCTGGGTTCGGCGTCGTCGGCCGCGTCGAGTTGGGTGATGGCGGCGAGGGTGCCGGTTCGTTCGGCTTCCAGGTCGTTGTAGGTGCCGCGTAGGGCCTTGGTGAAAGGATCGTCAGGGTCGCCGTCCTGGGCTTGGCGCATGATCGAGTTTTGGCGTCGGGTGAGGTCGGCGAGGGCGCGTTGGAGGCGTTCGCGTTCGGTGTGGCGTTCGTGGGTGGCGCGGTCGTCGATTCCGGCGATGTCGGCGGCGAGGATGGCGTGGCGCTGCGGCCCGAAGACGCGGTCGGCGAAGAAGCGGGTGACGGCGTCGAGGATGGCGTCCTCGCGCAGGTACACGGCTTTGGGGTGACCCGCGTAGGTGTCGGGGCGGCCACGGTTGTTGTTGCGCGGCCAGCACATGTAGTAGGCGCGTTCGTGGCGGTGGTTGCCGAACATGCGCCGCCCGCACGCGCAGAACAGCATGCTGCGCAGCAGGTAGGTGCGGCGGGTTTCGGGGTGGGTGTTGAAGCCGTTGCCGTCGCGGGAGCCGCGTTTGGCGGCTCGGCGGGCGTTGAACTCGTCGTACATCCACTTGGGGATCAGTGGCTCATGCGCCGGTTCGGTCGACCACACCCATTTGATCGGGTCGTTGACCTTCCCGTTGCGGGAGCGGGAAGCGCGCCGGTTGAACACCTGGTAGCCGGTGTACTTGGGGTTGCGCAGGATCTCGTAGACGCTCGTCTTGCCCCACGCACCGCGCGCCCGTGTCTTGCCCGGCGGTTCCGGTGGTGGATACCGAGTCGGGTCGGCGTTGAGCCGGTCGGCGATGGTGTCGTAGCCGATCCCTTCGTGGTAGCGCCACAACGCGATCTGGGTGACCGTCTCCGCGCGGACACCGTCGGGTTCGAGCCGGGTCTTGGTCTGCCCCTTGGCGGCCTTCGTCGGGTTGGGGTGCCTGATCGTCTTTGCCTTGTACCCGTAGCAGGGTTTGCCGATGTTCCAACCCTCGCGGACGTGCGTGCACAACCCACCCCAGGACTGTTCAAGGGTGTTGAGGACTTCGTACTCGGCCACCGACTGGTTGATCCGGCGCTGCAAGATCCGCTGCGCCCTGCTGCCGGACACGGTGATCGGCTCGTTCGCGGCGAACAACGGCACCTCGGCCCGCTCCAGTTCGCGTTCGATCGACAGACCCTCATAGGCGCGGCGGGCGACGCGGGAGATGGACTCGCAGATGACCACGTCGAATCGCCGCCCCGGGTGGGCGGCTTCGGCGAGTAGATCGGTGATGCCGCCGTCGCGGGCGATGGGGATGTCGAACCGTTCGTAGTCGGTGCCCTGCCCACGCGCTTCCAGTTCCATGCGCCCGGACTCGACGTCGTAGAAATGGGCGACGATCACCCATGACGCCGGGATCGCCGTCTTGCAGTTCCCGAGTTGACGCACCGCGGACTGACGCGGGTCCTGCTGGTCCTCTGTGGAGGTTCGACCGAGGAACGCCACCCGCACCTCGTCACGTAGCAACGCCACCGGCATCCCCAATGGCGAGACGGCGTAGTCCGACAGTCCGGACGGGCCGGACACCGGCACGCCCGCACGGCGGGTCAGTGCCGGTGCGGGCAGGTTGCCGGTCAGTTCATCGGGTGCGCTCACGCCGCTTCACCATCCTCGCCAGCATTGTCTGATTGGCTTCCGGTTCGTCGGGCCGCCCATTCGAGCAGTTCCCCAATTACCTCGGCGAGTTCACTTCTGACCCGCTCGGACTCCGGCCCGCTGATGCGATTGATTCGACCGGAATACTTACGCCTATCACCGCGATTCCGGTTCTGAATATACCACCAAACCGGCTGGTCAAGCCCGGTTCCGGGCAGACACTCCGGGCGATTGTCCGGCGGGTTTCGCGGGAACGGAATGATGACCACTTCTGGTTCGCTGTCAGAATCGTGCGGCATGTTCATCGCGCACCCCCAGCATCCAGTGGCGGCTTATTGGGGAGCGAGATCGCGAATACCGGCGCGAGACTCCCAGCAAGACTGGCGAGACCGGGCACGCTGGCTGGGTCTCGCCGCCGATCCTCACAGTCGCGACGGTCTCGGCGGCGTCTCGGCGCGGAACTCCTCCAGTGTGGTCAAAGGCGGTCGTCATCGGGATCGCCACCCTCGCAGCCAGTCCGCCGCCGTCGCCTGGTTGTCCCGGGCGAAGGTGGGCGCGTCGCCGGGACCATCCTGCTCTTCGTCGTCGTACTCGTCGGCGAGGTCATCTTCGTCGTCGGGCTCGGTGTCGGGCTCGGGGAGTCGGGTCAGCGCGGTCGGCTTGCCGTCCGGCTCGGTGCCGCCGATGGCCGCCGCGAGGTCGCCGATGCGCCGGCGCCGCCCGCCCGACTCATCGGATAGCGGCGACCAGACCTCGCCTGCTGGGCCGTCCGGATCGCCGTAATCCCGCGCCGCTGTGGCGATCGGGACCGGGCAGGATTTCGCGGCCAACGCCCGGCGCAGGTTGCGCTCGCGCCGCGCGCTGGCCACCCAGAACAGCACCATCCCGCGCAGCAGGCGCGCGGTGCTCAACCGGTCTCCGTAGCGGTCGGTGTCACGGGCGCCGCTGTAGCGGTCGAGCTTGTCGGCCACGATCCGCAGGGTCTCGCTGCCGGTGTCGTGTTCCAGGTAGAACCCCAGCGACGTGCCGTGCTGCCGCCACACGCCGTACCCGTCCGGCTGAACGACCACGTTGTGGTGCTCGCGCACCCACGCCTCGCTGTGCCAAGCCCGCAGCCCTTCGCCGTCCGACAGCGGCACCAGCCCTGGGCGAAGTCCCCGGGCGTAGCCGGTCAGGTCAGCGAAGAACTGGTTGGCCCCCAACAAGTGCCGCAGCGTCGGCGACTCCAGTACCCGGGTGATCCGCTGCGCGTGCACCGCCGGACGCGGCACTGAGCTGTCACGCCGCGCCGCCAGCAGTTCCGCCCCTCGATAGCCGAGCAAGTAATGGAACGGCGTCGAGCCACCCGCGGCCCGATGCGGCTGGGTCCGGAACAGCACCCCCAACTCGGTCAGCTCCCGCAGCCGCCGCTGCGCCCGCGCCTCCGACGGGAACGCCAGCGCCAACAGCTGCCACGTCGTCAGCACCCGATGCTCGGCCACCAAATCGAGCACCAACCGATCCCTGGGCGTCAGACGCGACCACAACGCGCCGTCCGGCTCCCCCTGCCGGACACGGCCCCGCCGACCGCCCCCGCCCACGGGAAGATGTTGACTACGTCCACCAAGTCGGGGAAGCGCCACCTGCCTACCAGCACCGCTCTGAACAGCGGGTTTAGCGGAGTTGGGGTGTGCGGATGCCCCTGCTGCTCTGGGAAACACCCCCGCCGCACCCGCAACCGAACCGCCGGACACATCCCCACCGGCATGAATGCCGTCGCTGTCAACCATGAGCCACCACCATCGTCGTCTCGACGCACAGATTCCCTATGCGTCTCTCGACTCCGGATTTCGCCCCTGTTTTGCAGACTCGCGGCCGAACCGTTACCAACAATCCTGGTCGCCGCGGCCGGCAAGGATCACGCTCGACGGCAACGCCCGCACGCGCTCTCCCGTTGTCTGTCATTGTCCCACCACCGTGCCGTCATCCGAAACCCAGCCCGCACACCTCTGAACTCCGGATTTCGGGGCCGTTTTGGACACGACACCCAGCATTGCGCAAAGAATCCTCGTCGCGTGAGACCACCCTCTCGCACCGAACACCCGGCTCATGATCGGTCACTCCGTCCAGGCATCTGATCAACCCTGACACCCAAAAGGCCTGATTCTGACCAGCTTTTCTGCACCGACCATGAAAGTCACGCAGAACGGATCTGGTGTGGGACTGTCACGCGCTGCTCGGTGTTCAGCGTCGCGCAGGAGGTTCGGGCACCAGGTGGCAGCCGGTCCATCCGGCAATGTCGGGTGGACCCGCTGCCGAGACGGAGTTCGCTACCGTGCCGGTCGGAGAGCAAGATCTGGTGATGGCCAAGTTGGTCGACCCCGGTGATCAGGTTGTCGAACCCGTACCCGCCTGCGATCTCGGTGACGATGCGCGCGGCGGTTGACCATTTCTCGTCTGGGGTCTCAAGAGCCCACAGTTGCCATGCCCGCGGGATCCTTGAATTCTGCTAGACCGCCTCAGGTGTCCCGGCCGGGGTCGGTACCTCCGGTGTTTACGTGGCTGGAGGGCTTGTGCCCTGCTGACCAGCGGTTCGCGGATGACAGCCGGTACGGACGGACAAGATGGTGTTGAGTTTCGTACCGAAGATGAGTTCGCCGCCATACTCGTCGTTGAGGGAGATCTCGTGGTCGCCTGGTTGGTCGATGACGGTGATCAGTTTGTTGAATCCATGGCTGCCGGCGATGTCGGTGACGATCTGCAGGGCTTGGGGCCACTTCGCGTCGGGCAGGTTGGTCTCGACTGCCCACCGTGACAGCCCGCGGGCTTCTTTGAGAGCTTGGTCGACATCTGGGTAGGCACGACACCCGGACCTGCTGATTTCGTCACGTTTGATCCACGGTGCGAGTCCGATTTCAGCGGATAGCCGTTCCCTGATAACCGCTCGCATGTCGTCATAGCGTTGGGTGATCTGATCGATGTCGGGGCGCGAATTCAACTCACGGAGCTGAGCGGCACTGTCGGCGCTGGTGGTGTTCATGGTGGTGGTGGATGACGGGCGTGCCGGTCCACATGCGGTCAATGCGATCGCTGCCGCGAGTGTGGCCGCGAACAATGGCATCCTGCGTTGGGGCTGGCGTGTCACCCGATTCTCCTCTCGTTGGTGTCGGCTCACAGGCGGGCACCGGTACCGGTGCCGCCGATGATGGTGGCCATGTTCCATTCGCTCGTGGTGTAGTTGTCGCCGCCGCGGAGGTACTCGCTGTGACCTGACGAGGCGTCGAAGTTACGGCCGTCTGGGGCTGTGTAGTCCTGTGTGGACATCTGGTTCATGTCTTGCATCCCATAAGGGGCCATGCCGTGGTGTTCAGTAAGGCCGACGTGAGTGACCGGGTCATCGAGCGCGGCCATGTTGTAGCCATGGCCTTGCGGGATGTGCAGGTCGGACGCGCGGTCGACACCGAGCCCCGGGGAGCCAAAGAACACGGCTTCGTCAACGCCGGTGTTGGGGTGATCTCGCAACGCAATGCCGGTGGTTAGTGAGCCGTAGGAGTGGCCGAGCGCGGTCAGGTGGGGGTCCGTGCGGCTGGAGGCGTTGACGCCTTCCATGAACGACGCCAGCCGGTTGGCCCCGTCTGTGGCGCGGTCGTCGGAGAGCGAACCCGCAGCGTCCACGATGCTGTCGGTGGTTGGCGGCTCGTAGTTCAGCCAGGTCACCACCGCGACCGTCTCGTTCGGCCTGCCCGCGCGATCGAGCTCATCTTCGGTGCGCTCTCGAAGTTCGTTCATGTCGTTGTCGTAGCCGGGCATGTTGCCTTCGACGCTGGAGTTCATACCGGGAGTGAAGACGGCGACGTGATTGGCTGTTGAGACGTCGCCGATCGCGACGGCGGCGCGGGCGCGCTCGCCGGATGTATCGAGCACGAGCAGGTGTCGATCACCATTTGCAAGCATCTTCTCGATGTTGTCGAGCGATTTGAGTCTGGCCATGGCGCGGTCGTACTCGACGGTGTCACCGGATGCCTGGGCGCGGTCGCGTTCGGCTTCGAACCGGGCTCGCTCGCCGGGGATGCGGGCGCGGTTGGCTTTGTCGCGGTCGGCCGGGGGCACCCCGTCGAGGTTGCCGATCAGGTCGGGCCGGTTCGTCAGTATCCATGCTTTCTCACCCGGGCCGAGGCTGGCGTACCAGCCGGCGTTGTCAGCCGGGGTGCCTCCGCGCGGGGGTTCGATCATCGATAGGTGCCCCGCGTCGGCCCCGGCGCTGGCGGCTGCGGTCAGGCCACCGTCACCTGCGGCGTTCACCTGGCCGTCGAGGATCTTGTTCAGCACGTGACACAGGTCGGAGTCGATGTCCTCGGCGCGGCGCACGACCTGTTCGACCCGGTCGGTAAGTTCGGCCTTCATCTGTGCACGGTCGCGGCGGCCCTCTTCGCCGCGTGCGGGGTCCGGGCCGCCGTTGTCCCACACCGTGTTGTCATCGAAGATCCGGAACTGGTGGGCCTCGGCCAGGTAGTCGATCTCCGAGACAGCGTGGGCCAGGCCGCTGACCGCGTCAGCGGTCTCACCCATGGCCTGACGCAGCGCGGACACCTCGGCCACATCGTCCTCGATGCCCTCGCGCAGCAGGGCCAGCCGCTGCGCGGCAGCAGCCGATGTCTCACCCGCCCAACGTGGGGTCATGCCGGCGCCATCCAACTCGTCAGCCAGACCCAGGAGCGCGGTGCACCGGCCGTTCAACTCCCCGGTCGCGGCATGCAGCGACTCCGCATCCCAAGTGCGAATCTCACCGAAGTTGACCATCAGGACGGCCTCGCGTTCCCGGTGGTCCCGCTGATCACCCGGAAGTCCCGGGCCGCGGCGTCCTCGTTGGCCGCGTAGGCGTCTGCGGACTGGCTGAGCGCGTCGGCGTGACCGCCCATCGTGCCGCACCAGTAGTCCTGCGCCTGCCGCCACCGCACACCGACTCTGGCAACCAAATCGGTGCTCCGGGAACCGAGCATCGATAGCCGAACCCCGTCCAGCACGCCCGCCACATCCACCGCGCGCCGCTGATCGGCAGCCGACCTTGCCGCCCGCCCGGCGGCGCGGATCTCCTCGATCGCAACGTCGTACCCGCTCACGTCCCCACACCCTCCCCGTCGATCCCCCACTCACCAGGGGATCCCCGGCGAGGCGACCCACATCGATCACTTCCCGCGCATCGCTTGCGTGGCAACGCAAAACAGACGTGGCTATAAGCCGATCACCGGGGGCGCGGTGATCTCGTCGGTGCCGAACAAACCTTCCGGGTCGGCCTCGACCAGATAGTCGGGGCTCTGGTGCTCGATATCGTCCTCACCGGAACCACGCCCACCCGCACCCATACCGCCACCCATCCCGGCCGCGCCCGCTCGACCAGCCCCGCGACCCGCCGAGTTCCCGCCCGCGGCGACGGTGCCACCAAACGGGGACGCGCCCGCGCGACCACCCGCTCCAGGCCCACCCGCGCCAGGTCCACCGCCAGTGCCTCTGCCGCCAAGCCCGCCGGACGAACCGCCCGGACCGCCTGGCCCGACACCTCCGCTACCCGGGCCGCGGCCGGGGCCGCCCTGTCCGAGTCCCCAATGCGGAGATTCGGGTCGTGGCCCAACACCTGGTTGGCCGCTCGGATTCAGGCCCGGTCCACCGCCAGCAGGAGCGACGATCGGGCCCGCACCCGACGTGCTGGTCTGGCCCGGAACCCCGGAGCCACCCTCGTCGGTTTGTCCGCCGGACAGACCGGACCCACCGCCGAGCCCTCCAGGACCGCCTGACGAACCATCGCCGCCCGTGCCACGCCCGCCCGAGCCTCCGCCGGACCGATCGCCTGAACCGCTCTTCCAGTCGGTGCCGGTGGTTCCGCGTCCATCGCCGGGTTTCGCGGCGGCCGGTGCCGGGGCGAACGCCGGTGCGGCCGATGCCGTCGCGGTCAGGGTCTGGTCGTAGGTCCGCACAGCCTGCGCGGCCTGCCGGTGCGCCTCCTGCTGGGCCGCGGCCTGCTGCTGATTCTGCTGGGCCTGCTGCGCGTAGGCGACCGGATCGGTGATCGTCTGCAACTGCTGCGCCGCGGCACGCGGGTCATACGGTGGGTTCGGTGGCGGCGGCACCGTGTTCTTCGCCGTAGCCAGGGCCTGGGCTTGCTGGGTGCCGACCGTCCCGGCGAGCTGCGAGGCCCTTCCGGCCTCCCCGGACCTGTTGGCCACCCGGGCCATCGCCTGCCGGGCCCCTTCTGCGGCGGTGCCCGTCCATGTGGTCTCGCTGCTGCCGATCGCGTTGGCGACCATGTCGCCGAACCCTGTCAGCCTGTTGCCGACCTTGATCCACGCCTCGCCCACCGAGCCGACCGCACCCGGGTCGACCCCGTTGTTCACCGCATCCCACAACTGCTGATGCGGAATGCCCTCGTAATGCACCCCGGGCGCGCCCGGCGCCGACCGGGTCAACGTGCCCTCCCGAAGGTGCAGGGCCTGGGCGTCGAGCTTGTCGTCGGTGTGGCTCAGCGCGTCGAGCATCCCCATCAGCGGCCCCAGGAACGGCCCGTACCGCGCACGCCCTTCGGCCGCGATCTGCTCGCGCAGCTCGTCCACCGTTGGAGCCCGGTCGTATTCCACGATCCCGTACTCCGACGCCACATCAGACGGCGGTCTCTCCCCACCCATCCCCGAACACCCCCTACGACTCCGGCAGATTCGGCTCGATCAACTTCGCAGCCCGCAACGCCAAGTCACACGCCACGTCCTGGTCACCACGCAGCTCACTCGCTTGGACATCCACCCGCGACGACGCCGTGACACCGATGAACACAAAACAACCGCCGGTGTTGGTTCGCATCTGTTTTGCCTGACGCGAACCGATCGCGACATCCGTTATTGGCCCTTTTACTACGACTCCATCGAGGCCGACGTTGGTCCGAATGCCTGGGGTCAGGTTGCTGTCAGGAAGCCGCAATCGGCAGATTCGCGCGGTGCCAGAACCCTCAGATCCCAAGGTTTCCGTAACACCGAGGGCCGATTTGTCGGCGTCTGTGAGCAACTCGCACGGGTCGGCGTCGGCCAACGAATCGACCTTCGTCGCAGAACTGGTCGCTGTCGGGCTCGTCTTGGTCTCGGACTTCCCTGTCGTCGTGGTCGTCACCGGCACCGGAGTGCCAGGCGACGACGCGTCAGCGCAGGCAGTCAGCCCCAAACCGCCCATGGCCAACGCCGCCGCGACCGCGATGTTCCAGACTGTCTTACCGGTAGTCGATATCACGTCGCTGATGTTCCTGTTCATGATCCCGCAGCGGTGATGCCGCTCGCGCCGGTCTGGTCGCTGTCCTGGTAGCTGGTCATGGATTTGCGCAGAGACGCCTCGATATCGGCCAGATCCTTTTGCAGGCCCTTCATGAACGGGATGAAGCCCTGGACCGGGTCAGTGGCGATGGTGGCCATGAACGGCTTGTACACCAGCGCCGCTGGCGTCTGCCCGAGCGCGGGTTCCTGCGCGAATCGGTCCGCGCTGTCGAGTGCATCACTCACGTCGCGCAACATCTCGACGACCGCGTCGATCATGACTTGGACGCCGGGCCCGGACACGGTGAAGCCCTCGTTGGATGCGGCTTTGAGTTGCTGTGCGGCGTCGTGGATGCCGCCGAAGCTGTCCCAGAACCCGATGGTCACTCCCCACACCTCCCCTGTCTACCCAGAGTGAACGGTAGCAGCCGGTGCCGCCCAGCATGCCCGGTTCAGACGAGCCGCTGACGCCGCACGGTTCCGCCCTGATCAGGTGAACTTGGCGACCAGTCGGTGGATGTGGTGCTCGATCCTGGCGAGGTCGGCGGGTAGGTAGGTCACGTGCGGTCGGCCGTCGGGACCAGACGTGGTGGTCACCGCGTAGCGGCCCGCGTCGGTGTCGATCCAGGAGAGGGTCTCGCTGGGTCCAGGCCTACCGACCCTGGCGTGTGTACCGATCAGGAATGAGCCGCCACCGCGGCGGGGTCGGGCCAGGATCCGTTGTGCCGCTTGGTGGTCCGCCCCGGCGTGGGTACTGCGTGGGTGTGCCCGTTGCAGAATCGCGGCTGGCGCAGGCGTTGCTGAGGTGAGCCGACTGGTCACGGTGACCGAGCTGCCCGGCCCCTGTTGGAGCGGCGGGAGGGTGGCGACCAGGGCGCGGATCAGGCTCTCGGCGGGCAGCAGCCGGAAGGCGATGTGTTCTTCCCGCAGTGTGGCGAGCACGCCGACGCGGGTGCCGGGGACGGCGAGGGCGGTGAGCTGGGTCCGGTCGACCATCCCGTTGACCGCGATGGACACCGGCCCTGTGGCGTAGACGCGGAGGATCCGTTCGAGGTCCGGGTCGAATCGGTCGCCTTGTACGAGTCCGCGCTCGGTCAGGGTGGTGTTGACCGCCGCGAACAATTCGGCTCGGCCGACCCCGCCGAATCGCGGGGTGGTGAATGGGAACCGCCACACGGGCAGGTCCAGCGCCGCGCCCAGCGCGTCCAGTTCAGCGAATGAGCATTCCAGCCTGGCCATGCCCGGCATCGTGACACACACCGATCATGCGCATGGTCGATCAGGCGATCATGAGATTCGCCCGATCGTGTCGTTCAGGGTTGATGGTCGGGTGGCGGGCCATTGACCAATGCCGCCAGGCAACGGGCACACAGCCTGATGTGCGAAGAGTCGATGGGACTGTCGATGTCGTCGACCAGCCATGCGCCGCACACCGCAGGCCCGACTCGCTGCCCGGCGATGTCGCGGACCACGACGGTCGCACCCTCGGACACCCGCAGGTGAGCGAGGGAGGAACCGAGGCCACTGCGGCCCCAGCGGCGGGTGTCGGGACTCACCTGCGGGCAGCCCTGGTGGTGGTTCCCAGCGTGGCGCGTAGCGCTTTTCTTGCGCGGTAGGTCAGAGCGGACGCTGCGTTCGGTGTCAGGGCGAACATCTCGCCGATCTCGATGGAGGATCGGCCCTGCACGGCGCTGGCCCACAGGACGTCTCGCCACCGCCGGGGCAGTGCGGCGAACGCCCGCCGTACGGGATGTGCCGCGAGCCTGTCCACCACGGCATCGGCATGATCGGCAACCACCGGCATCGCCTGGACCGGCTTGTCGGTGTCGATCTCCGCCGGTTGGCACCGGGCGTTGCGCCGCGCCGCCTCATAGGCGGCCGACCGCACTGCGGTCAGCAGGTAGGCGCGGAAAGCCAGCGGACGGGAGCCGGAGCGGATCGCGTTGAGCACCCGCATGAACGCGTCGGCCACGAGGTCGTCGCACTGCGATGGATCCCGGGTGAACTGGGTCGCGTACCAGTACGCGACCACGCGGTGGCGGGCGAACAGCTCGCCGTAGGCGTTGAGATCACCGGTGCCGACACGGTCGACCAGGTCGCGGTCTGCGTCCGGGGGCGGGGTCACGACATCCCGCCGGGGGTGTTCACCTGGAGCGCGTGGCTGTTCGACGTGGGGCGGAAGGTGAACGGCCGACGCTGCTCCGGCGGGACACGGCAGCACTCCGGGGCCGCCATCAGGTGCAGCAGCGCGTTCGGCGAACCAGGGTCGGCCAGCGTGAGCACCGCGCGCAGCGTCCACACGGCCGTGTGCCGGTAGACCCAGTTCACCCACTCCGGGTCGAGCACGTCCATGTCCCGGCCGTTCGGGGTCGGCGTGCGGAACGCGATCGCGTCTCCCTCCGACCGAAGAATCACCACATCCGCGCAGTAGGGCCAATGCCACACCGCCGCGATCAGCTCCGGCCTAGCCCGGTCGCGGCCGAAGAAGTACAACGACCAGTTCCGGCGACGCAGCTCATGCAGCCAGAAATCCACCGTGCTCGGATCGCTCGAAGATGCGGTCGTCATCGCCGATCCCGCAGGTCGCGGACGATGTCTCGCACCATCAACCCGAATGTCACCGCAGCGACAGCTCCGAGGAGCGCCACCACCCAGTCGTCGCCGCCTGCGCTCACCAGGGCTTCCGCAACGCTCAGCGCGTTGGTCATTGCCGCCTCCCGTTTGTTCTCCACCGGTAGCCGCCGAGTGCGGGCGAGCGGTGGTGACGGATGCGGTCGGCATGGCTACTCCCAGTGCCGACCATTTGGTGCAATGATGCGCCTGCACTACAGCAAACGCAACCTATGCATTTTCAATGATGACGTTTGCTGTTGAGCTTGATGACCATCCAGATCACAGCCACACTTACGTGGCTCCGCAGAGGAGTTGAGGAAGGATGCTCGACGTGGCGACCAAGAAGCAGACACCAACGGTGCGGTTGCGCCGCTTGGCTGCCGAGCTACGCCGCCTGCGCGCGGCCGCGGAGTTGAGTCGGGAGGAGGTCACCGAACGCACCGGGATCAACACCGCCACGCTGTATCGGATCGAGACCGCCAAGACCCGCCCGCAAGCCCGAACGTTGAAGGCGCTGCTGGACCTCTACGACGCCGACGACGAACAACGCCAGCACCTGGTGACCCTGTCCAAAGAGGCCACGAAACAAGGCTGGCTGCGGCCCTACCACAGCGACCTGCCCGAGGAATACACCGCGTACATCAGCTTCGAGGCCGAGGCCAGCAGCGTCCGCAACTACGAGTCGCTGTTCATCCCGGGCCTGCTCCAGACCGAGGCCTACGCCCGCGCGGTGATCGCGGGCGTGTTGCCCAACGCCACTCGTCAGGACATAGAAGATCGCGTCCAGGCCCGGATCGAGCGACAGCAACTCCTGACCCAGGACGATCCGCTCAAGCTGTGGGCGATCGTGGACGAGGCGGCCTTGCGTCGAGCCGTCGGAGGCCCCTCGGTGATGCGCGCGCAGCTTGCCCATCTCGTCGACATCGCGACCCTGCCGCACCTCACCCTGCAGGTGATCACCTTCGAGTCCGGCGCCCACACAGGCATGCCAGGATCGTTCGTACTGATGGATTTCCCGGACCCATTGGACACCGACCTGATCTACATCGACAGCATGGCCGGAGACCTGTTCCTGGAAGCAGATGCCGACGTGCGGCGATTCAGCTCGATCTTCGACAACCTACGAGCGACGGCCGCCAGCCCCGACGACTCGACCAAACTCATGGCACGACTCGCAAACGACCGAGAGTGAGGAGGCAGGACCACCATGCAAACCAATGACCTCTCGCACGCCGTATGGCGGAAGAGTTCCCGCAGCAGCGGAAACGGCCAATGCGTAGAGGTAGCCCTCATCGGGCCCAACACCGCGGTACGCGACTCCAAAAACCCTGCGGGGCGCGTTCTCGTCGTCGGCGCTCGTGCGTGGAACGCGCTCTTGTTGGCGTGGCCGCGGACATAGGGCCGATCGGGCCGCAGTCCCTTCGGATCGACTGCGATCACCGGCCTGCCTGGCTCGGCGACCAAGATCGCATGCCGAGCCCCGCGTCAACGCCCCTGATGCCCCGACCAGCTACACCCGGCAGCGAGGTCCCCGGCCTGCAGGCCGAGTTGCGCACCGCGTCCACTCGCTGACCGGCACGCGGAAGGAGCGGGCGTTTGCCGCCGAGTGGTATGCGGCTGCCAGTCAGGTCGTCTACCAGCTCGCCTACGACCTGGCCTCACTCACCGTCGAGCGCTTACGAATGGGCCACTACCACTCCGGTGACGAACTGGCCGTCCTGGTCCGCCGCACCGCGGTTTCTCGAACGCCACCGCCAGCCGGAACGATCGCGCTGCGCCTCAAGTCCGGGCTGGCCGCCGCCCGCGCAGACATCCAGTCACTCGCGGACGCACGCTGGCCGAGGCGCGCGAAACGCCGAGCGGATCGGTGACGACCGCGACATCACCGGCTCTGCCTCGAACCGGCCAACATCCGGCATCGAACGGAGGATGGTCAGCAATATCCTCCACCGGCACGGTGTCCCGATGCGGCGGCGCGGCCTCTCCCCCGAGCAGGCCGACGACGCCATCCGCCTCTACAACCTCGGCTGCCCCCTGGCACGAGTCGGTGGGCACCTGGGCGTCGACCACACCGCCGTTCTGGCCATAACTGCGGGAACGCAGCGTCCCTACCCGAGACACCACCCACGGGCGCCCACGGGCCTGAACGGACCACTCGCGCTTTCTTACGGTTCGGCGCGGGCGACCATTGCGAGCCATTCATTGGGGCAGGCAGCTGGTGGCGGACGAACGCCAGGATTGGCTCCTGACACAGATCAGTCACCAATGCCCTAGCCCACATTGTCCGAAGCTCGAAGATACGTGATGCCGAAGGCCTTGAGCTCACGGTACTTCTGGTACCTCATAGCGAGGTCGAACGGGCTGTCACTCATGCGCTGGAAGATGTCGAGGCCGCGCCCGAGCAGGATCTTCCAGCCGGTGTCGGTGCTGATCGAGCGGTCGTGGATCGACTGGGGCTCGGCGAACTCGACGTCGAAGACGATGCCGAGCACCGCCGCGCTCTGTTTGATCTGCACGAGGTACTCATACTGTTTCTGCAGCTTCTCCGGACCGTCCTGGTTCTCGACCGTGATGAGCCTGAGCGCAACCTCGTCCGCGGGGTCCTTGCCACGCGCGATCGCCTCGGTGAGCTCCATCAGGTTCCTGGCCTGGTGGAACATGCGCACGTAGGGGTCGACGATCGTGATCTGCGAGGCGCCCTGCAAGTATGGGACGAGCAGTGCGTCATAAGAGACGCCACGCTGACCTTCTTGGTACTCCTGATGTCCTTGGAACAGTTCAGACTCGCGCAGCGCGACCTTGTCGGGGCCAGCTGTGACAGCGGATTCCGCGCCGGCTCCCAGCGGGTCTGCGTTTGCCGGTGCCTCATCTGGCTCAGTGCCGGTGCGCATGCGGTGGTAATACCGGGGGTACTCGTCCTCCTCGAGCGTAGCGACGGCGTACCAGGTGCCTTCCTTGTCGAGATAGCCGAACTTCACCTCGGCCATGGTCGAGTCGATGCGCAGGATCTGGTCCTTGACGCGCTTACGTCCCTCAATGGCGAACCGAAGGATTTCCTCAAGCTCCTTGCGAGTGGCCTCGCCGCCCGGATAGAGGATCTTCATCAGCCCGGAGAACGTCTTGTGGACGCTATCGCGGTCACGGGTCGAGATGTCGGGTGACAGCGTGAAGTGCTGCTGGTAGCGGTCGGAGTAATCCTGCGAGCGCATCGACTTGAGGACTTCTGCGATGTAGTCGACGACGAACCCGTAGCCGTCGGAGAACATCTCGCCACGGATAATGTCGACTTCCCAGCCGGGGATGTAGTGGTGCAGACGGTCAAGGTAGGCCGGGTCGTGGTAGGCCTCGGGCAGCTCGTCGAACAGGTCGGAGTTCTTGAGCATGTACGGCACGGTGTGCGAGGTATTACCGACGAAGACCATCGAGGCCTCGGCGCCTAGCGTCTCGACACCACGGGAGAACGACTTGTTCGCCATGTAGTTCTTCATGATGTCGACGAGCGCCTTGTCAGTGCGCTTCTTCTTGCCAGCGAACTCGTCGAAGGCGACGACGTCCCAGTACCCGACCAGGCCGATGCGTCCGTTGGAGTTGTTGACGAAGAGCTTGGGGACGGTGACCTCACCTCCGGAGATCAACATCCCGTGGGGCGAGAACTCCGAAAAGATGTGGGACTTCCCGGTTCCCTTGGGTCCGAGCTCGACGAGGTTGTAGTTGCGCTCGACGAACGGGATGAGGCGCACGAGCTGGAAAAACTTCCCTCGCCTACCGAACAGCTCAGGGTTGAAGCCGATCGACTGCATGAGCAGGTCAATCCACTCGGTGGTATTAAACCCGCGACGCGCCTCGAGATACTGGTCAACGTCGAACTTCGACAGCTGGATGGGCTTGATCGAGCCGAGGATCCAGGGCACGAATCGCTGGTCGTCGCTGTGGAAGTACTCGATGTCGCAGATGCACCACACGCCACCAACCAGGAGCTTGGGGTGGGCCTTGATCGTCGAGGACTCGACGATCACACCCTTGATGCCCAGGTTGGCGAACTCGGCCTCGTAAACATCGGCCCTTTCGTTGAGGGTGACGGTGACCTTATCGATGATCCGGTGCTGACCACGTTCCTTAATCGTGGACTTGACCAACTCTGACTCGCTGCGATTCACGTAGTGCTCGGCGAGGATCTTTCGCACGGTGTCGATGCCGGCCTGGATGGTGGCTTCGTCGTCGGAGGCCGCGTACTGGCCCAGCAGGTACTCCAGGACGTACGACGGCACGATGGCGTTGCCCTTGACGGCCTTGACCAGGTCCTTGCGGACGACGACACCCGGGAACAGAAGGTTGATCTTGTAGTCGAGGTCGCTCTGCTGCGGTGCGCCGCAATCTGGCGTCTCGTTCTCGATCTCGCTCATTCGGCTCCCTTCTCTCTAGAAGTCGAAGTCCGACACGAACGAACGCTTCAACGTGTAGACCGCTTTGGCAAAGACCCGCCACTGGTTGGTGTTGGGGATTCGCTCCTCCAGGCGGAACTCCACAGCCCGGTTGTTGTAGTCGCTCGACTCCTGGATGAGCAGCATCCGCGCGCTCTGGTAGCGGTCGCGCTTGTCGGCCGAAGTCTGGTCGAAGGTCAGGTCGACGAGGTTCGAGATCAGCGTCTCGCCCACGTAGAGCCCAGCGCGCAGCGTGCGAGGCTGGACCTTGTCGCTGACCGGCTCGGTCTGGAACAGGCGGACGACGACCTGCCCGGTCGTGATCTTGTCGGACTCGGGCCACACCTCGACGTTGACCAGTCGGGTATCGCTCTTGCGCTTCTTGTTGACCGCCAGTACGGGCACGACGATCTCCTGGAGTGTCGCCCCACCATGGACGAACCGTGAACCCCCGCCAGCCAGTCGCAGGCGGTGGATCGACTTGGGAATCTGAACTTCCAGGTCGCTCTGGAGCCCGAGCTGGGCTGCCTCGAAGGTGGCGAAGGCGTTGTCGACCTTGAGGCCCCTGCCCAGTACGAAGCGCCGGTTGACGACCTTGATCTCGTCGCCTTGCGGCTGAGTCGACAGGAAGAACGTGTCGGCCAGGGCTTCGTCTTGAAACAGGAAGCCGTGGTCAGCGGTGATGAAGATGTTGGTGGCGTTGGCGCTGGCCAGCTTCTTCACCAGGTCGACGATGTCACGCAGAGTGTCATCGACGGCCTCGAACACCTGGCGTTCGGTGCCGGGCTTGTCGCCTACGGCGTCGATCCGGTTGTGGTACACGTACAAGACCCGGTTGGCCTTGTACAGCTCGCGCCGCTCCTCGGCGTTCAGTGCCTTGAAGTCCTCGGCCTGAATCGCCGCCCCACCGACACCCTCAAGGATCTTGCCGCGGAAGGCGGTGTTGTTGGTTGGCTGTTCGTCGGCCAGCACAGTCTTGGCGTCGACCGAGTGCCTGAGCGTCGATTGCGGCAGCAACGCCGCCATGCCGAGCTGGGTGTAGCTCGGCACTACCCCGAGGACGGCCTCCAGATTGGCGTCAAAGCGGTCCTCCTGCCGAATGAGCGACCCGAGCTCGTCAGCCACTTCGTACCGCATGGCATCGGAGATGATGACAACGGCCTTCTTGTCACCGTCGCGCACCAGTGGCTCGACGTAACGGGAGTAGAAGTCGGTCTGCGAACGCAGCGCGGTCGAGCGCCACTTCTCGACCTGGTCGACCTGCTGCTGCCACTTATTGCCCAGCTCGTAGACGAACTTGTTCGTGTAGCGCTTCTCGACCTGCTCGCGCAGCGCCTCCAAGGGCTTCGGGTACTCGGCAGTACGTGTGGCATAGACGAACTGCCGGTAGAGCTGGTCGATGCGGAACCACTCGCGCCGATAGCGCTCCAACCCGTCATCGAACGACTGCATCCCCAGATCCAGCGAGGCCAGCTCGCCCAGCAACACCGAGGCGCTGGCGACGGCCGTGTAGAGCTGCCGGTAGCCGTCGATCCACACGCTGCTCTGCCGCGCCCGCACCACCTCGCCCACCTCGCGTGGAGTGACAGTCTGCTCGGCTACCGCCCGCGCCAGATCGCTGATGATCTTCTGGTCGATCTCCTCGAACAAGTCGACGGCCACCAGGTCACGGTAGCTCGCGACCTCGACCGTCGACTTGTAGTCCAGATCGCGAGCTGCCCGTTTGGCGAGCGTGGCCATGGCGTCCTGACTGCGCCGGTCGTGGCGCAGGCTGGCGAAGTCAAGCTGGATGTTCTGCAGCCCACCAGGCCGATCGGACTTGAAACCGTCGATGGCCTTGCGGAAGATCCACAAAACCAAGTCGTCGATGCTCGGCGACGCGGACTCGTAGCCGTAGATGCTCGCGACGCCTCGCCAGTAGAAGTCGTCGAGACAGAAGTCGACGAGGGAGTCGAACTTGGTGCGAGCCCCTTTCGCGTTCTCCGTCAGCAGCGTCCTAGTGATCTCCAGCAGGCTGTGCTCGCGCTGACCAAGCACGACGGCGCTGATCTTGGCTCGCAGCCTGGCGGCATCGTCCTCCGAACCCAGCAGTGCCTTGAGGCTCTGAACGCGCTTGGCTGCATTGAAGAACTTCTCGTGGGCCTGGACAACCTCGTCGATACCCTGGCCGACCAAGCCCAGGTCCTGCGTCACTAGAGCCGTGCGGTCGGCCGTGAAGACCCCATAGGCCAGCTCCAGGTCGAGCAGCCAGTTCCCAATGCCAGTCGGCACCGGACCGGACCGGTAGACGAGAAACTTGCCCTCCGGCTCGTCGTGCAGCAGCCGGTTCTTGATACGGAACTCGTCATTGGAGACTCGGATCGTCTGGACGCCCGACAGGTCGAGACCGTCCAGATCCGCGGCGTACTGACCATCCGGGTCGTGCCAGAAGACAACCCGGCGGCTATCGAACCAGCGCAACAGGTGCGGGCGGACCGTGGTGGCGTCACTCATCGCTGGCCTCAAGACCGACGATCTTCTTCAGAGCGGCACCGAACTTCGGGTAGTTCGCCTTCACGCCGTCGTCCAAGTTGAGAGCCAGTTGGCGGGAGGCAAGTGGATACACCACGTCGTGCTCGTACTCTTCGAGCTCCAGTAGCACCTTACGCAACCGGTCGGCCTCCTTTTGGGCAGCGGCCTGCTGACGCGGCGTAGCGCTACCAGCAGCCAGGCGCTCCTGCTGCTGCAGGCTCGACGAGAGCTTGGCTCGAAACTCGCGCAGGTACTCGTTGAGCACCGTCGAGACCGTGGACGGCGTATAGCGGTGCATGTAGATCAGCGCATTGAACGAGCCCTTCGGGCTGGAGAAGAGCCAGTAAATCGGACGCTTCTTGTACCGCTGGACGTGATCCTTGTAGAACGACTTCACGAAGTAGTCGCGGACTTCCTTGACACCGAGCGACTCGGTCACGAAGCGCAGGTTCTCCTCGAAGTGCTGCTCCCCGAAGGCCACCCGGAGGAACATACGAAAGCGCGCGACGATGTCATCCTCGAACCAGTCACCATCCACTATGGGGATGACGTTGTCGTTGTCCGGCGCGAACGCAGGGCTAGGCACCTTGGCCAGGTAGTCCTGCACCGTGGCGCCATGATCGGCCAGAATCAGGCCCGGCTCGTCGAGGCTGTAGCGACCGAACATACAACCCACAGAATACGAAATCAGGTCACCAACCGAGTCCGAACGAAACTCGCCAATCCCGCCTTCGCCGCGCCCACCTGATTCATCAAAATAGTTTCCTGTCAAAGTCACAGGTCGCTGGCGCGCGCCATCGGCCGGATTGGAATCCCCCAAGAAATAGTGACCCTCGAAGAACGAGTCGATCTCAGACTCAATCTGAGCAAGCTCAACACATTCCTCCTTTCGGCAGCGAAATGAGGAATCGATCTGCGTGGACAACCCGCCCAGATTTCCAATAATCGGTGATTTCTTAAAGTTCCACGATGTCTCATTCCGATCCCAATCCGCTCGCGATATATCAATGGCACGCTCAACCTTCTTCTGCAGGTCGGCAGCATAGACGAGATCTTCAAGCTCGGCGATCATTGGCATCTCTAGGACATTCTCTACCTGAAATGTAGACGTTGGATTCAAACATTTCATCAAATATGTTCCAGTGGTTGAACCGAGCAGACCCAGCAGGGTCAAGAGAGTTTCTCGTCTCGCGGGAAACACACCCGATCCGGCGACGTCCCACAGGAACCCTGCCGGATAGTAGCGGGGTGCAAACTCATCCGATGACCGATAACTCCAGCTCAAATACTCACGAAAGTAGAACTGGCTGTTCGTCGACCGATTGCGCACGAAATCGTCGCCCCTATTTGACCAGTTCACCACATGCGACTGCGCGCCGTACCAACGTCGCGGCTCTCCGCCCTTGTTGTAGGGAGCCCACCGCTTCGCGGAGCCCCACCCACTCTCTCCATTCAGCTCGATTCGGTCGAATGGCACCTCGTGCCAGAGGCGCAGAAATCTCGAGTTCGAGCCTGTGATCATCCCTTGAATCGCCGGAGCCACGCTTTCAACCGGATCGGAGTGTGCCAAAACATTCCGCGCATCGGCTCCAAGCCAGTAAATTAGTCGACTGCCTGGGAGCGGTAGGAACATCTCCGCCGACCTCAAGTAGCACGCATCATCCGGCCCGCTGCGAACGACTCTAGCGAGTGCATTCATCTTCGCTTCAGCCGCTCCGAGGGTGGTCAAGCGAATATACAACCCCTCGCGGGCGGGCTGCGAGTTGTTAGCAATAACGAAAGCGACGGTAGACACAATCTCACCGGTCACAGAATCAAAGGCTCTCGTGCCGAGGTGTGCGAGCACCTCCGTAGATGTTGTCGACAAAATTCGATGCCTCAGCTGCTTGCTGGTTGACAAGAACATCCAAGAATGCATCGTGATCATGGCAATCAGACCGCCAACGGCCGCCATTTCAATTGCGCGCTCAATGAAGGCTGCGTACAGATCGGAGGAGCTGACTGGATACTCGACCTTCAACCATTCATTCACCATGCCGCACATATTTTTTCCGCCCATGTACGGCGGATTTGTAACAATAATGTGATACCGACCACTTAGGCTCTCAGCCTGGAAAACGACGCGATTGGCCCGGAAGAGAACATCGGCGCGGAGAAGATCGTCTGCATCGTCGAGGGTAGCGAGGTGACGACCAAGCCGACGGGACAGTTCGCGATCAGGCCGGATCAACGACCCCGCAGTATCGGCGTGCTCGAATTGGTTCCAGAAGACAGACTCTGCCTGTCGGTCGCCACCGCCTGTCAACAGGAACTCAATCTCATCCTGTGCGAAGCAGATCGCGTCGAGGACGCAAACCTTGGGCTCAACCTGATTGGTAAAGAACGTGCGCTGCTTAGCGCGTGCCTTCATGGTCAGGGCGAAGGCTGCCAACGCCCCAGCTCGCGGATCGATCTCCACGCCGTAGAGGTTGTTGGTCAGGATCAGGCCGGGGATCTCGGCCGGAGCGTAGCCCTCTTCCTCGTAGATGGCGTACAGCAGGTCGAAGGCGTAGGTCAGCATGTGCCCGGATCCACAGGCCGGGTCGACAATCTTGAGTTCCTCTGGACTGCTGACCTTGAGGTAGTCGGTCTCCTCGTCGACCGGGGCGATGTAGTACAGCATCTGGTCGACAAGCCGTGAGGACGGCCGGTTGAGCATCCACAGGCGGCCAAGGGAGTTCTCGACGAGATAGCGGACAATCCAATGCGGCGTGAATAGCTGGGTAGCTGCGGGGATCTCATCGGCGCCGGCCTTCTTGTTCTTCTTGAAGCCAGCGAAGACCTCGTCCTTACGCTCCGAGATGTAGAATTGGTACAGCCAGCCGATGACCTCGACGTCCTGACAGGCGTCGATCGTGAGCACTTTGACGGCACGGCTCGGCACCGAGTCGTCGGCCAGCAGATTGGCTGGAATGAGCAGCTCGGTGAAGTCGCCCTCCCGCTCGAACATGAACGGCATGGCGCGGTTCCAGTAGCGGCAGTGGTCCGCAAGCAACAGGGCGTAGGCCTCGCCCTGAGCATCGTCGCTTCGACGGGTGCCGTTGAGTAGAGCCGTGACCGTCTCGCGGGTCTTGGTGCCGACCACCGCGGCGTCGATGTTGCCGCGCTTGGCTTCGGCCAGGATCTCGGCCTGACCGGACTCGATGCCGGACTGTGGCGAGACGACCCCGACACCGGTGTAGCCGTTGGCGTCCATGAAGCGCAGGGCGATGATCCGGTTGAACCAGGTGTATGCGACCCGGTCGGCGACGGCTCCCTTGCCCTTGTCGCCGCCACCGGCCGCCGTGACAGCCTTCTGCAGAGCTTCTACGGCCGCGGGTTGCTCGACCCGCTCGGGCGAGGCTGGGGCCAGCACAACGGCGATCCGGGCCGTCACCTCACGGATGAGCGCCGTGCGTGCCCAGGTGGCGAACGATTTCAGCGGTGCGGTTTCCATCAGAGAGAGATTCGCTTTCCGTCATTCAGGGTCTGGACGAGTGCCATGCGCAGGGCGTCGAGGTAGCGGTCGACGTCCTTCTCCGTTTCCAGCACACCCGAGACGCCGGTAGCCGAGATGGTCTTGACCGACACGGTCTGCTTCGGAGGAGGAACGTCGTCTCCTCCGTCACCCTGTGTTGACGCGGCCAGCTGGTCGACCAAGCTCGGGTAAACGGACGCCTCGAAGCTCGAGCCGATCTCCCGGATGAGGGCGATCTGGTTCTGAGAGCGGACACGGGAGATCGTCTGGTCGACCCGGCGCAGCACGCTCTCCTGGGCGTCCGGTGTCGCCTTGGCGTAGAAGGCGCTCGCTTCGATCTCGGCCTTACGCCCCTCGATAGCCTCGACGATCTCGGTGCGATTCGACGTCACGACCTCGTCGATCTGGGCGCGTATCTGGTCACTCGCCTGTTTGAGCTGGGCCATCTTGTTGCCCCGGAAGGCGTTCAGGTCGTCCAGTGCGGCGCGCACCGCGGCGTCGCTCCCAGACGGCAGATAACCGAGGTTGCTGCTGTGGGTGGTCAGCAGATCGGTAGCCTGGTCGTAAATGGCTTTCTGGCCACCGCTGAGGAATGCCCGGATCGGGTCGATCGTGCTTTCCTTGGCGTCGAGCAAGTCGTCGCCAAGGTTGAAGTCGGTCAGGTACCAGTCGTCGGGTTTGCCGACCACCTGGTCGAGTAAGGCGATCGGAGTGGAGAGCTGGGCCACGAACGGGTACGTCGAACCCGTGATGGTCGCGTTGAGCTCGTCGCGCTTGGCCTTCAGCTTGTCGGCCCCGCTGTGGGCAAGTTCCAGCGGGTCCTTGGGGGTGTTGCCCTCGTCGAAGAAGTCGGTGCAGAACTTGCGGAAGGCGGCCACCTTGCGCTCGTCGAAAGTCTTTTGGGGAGACACCACGGCGTGGGCGTGCTTCTGGGTGTTGCGTAGTGCCGTAGCGACCTCGGAACGCTTAAGGACGTTGCCGTCGACCGTGAGCGTGACCTTGGAGGTGCCGATCAGGTAGGCGACCAGGACCTCGATCGAGGCCAGGTCCCAGCCATAGGGCTTGGCCGTAAAGCTGTCGACGATGATCTTGGTCGTGACCTGCTCGCCGAGCGTCTCCTTGCGGAGAACGAACGACAGCACTTCCTCCGCCGGCGCGTAGAGCTTGCTGGCGGTCTCGGCATCGAACAACCCACTGTCGGGCTTGACGGCCGAGGCGACCTGCTGCTCGCTGTAAGTCGTACCGCCAAGCAGCTTGAGCTGGGTGTAGGTGCGGCTGATGAGGTCCTGGAAGCCGTCGGTCACCCGAACGAGCGCGTCCTGGGAGCTTGAGGTGATGTCGGCGGCGTTGATGACCAGAGTGGACTTGCCCACCGAGGCCCTCGCCCGCTCGATGAGCTCCTTCCCGCGGCCGATGTTCTGCGCACCCTTGGTCTGCAGGATCTGGACCTCGACGGCCGAGATCGAGCTGCTCTGTTTGCGCTTGATGTACTTCTCGGTCTTGATCAATAGCCGTATATCCGCGAGGATCCGGGCGTCCGGCTCAAGGATGACGCGCAGCTCGTCCTTGCCCGCGCTGTGCATGCGGATCTCATCGGGCGAGTACGGGTACTCCGGCGAGATGAAGTGGACCGCCAGCTCGCGCTGCGGGCCATGGGCCTGGTCATCGAGCTTGAAGCCAAAAGGGAAGTCCTGGCCGTTCTTGGCGTAGCGGATCTTGTTCGTCTTGATGACGTCGCCCGACAAGATCTTGAACAGTCGCCCGCTGATCTCGGAGGCGTCGATGTCGACGTTCTTGATCTCTTCCACGATGACCTGTTCTTCGTTGGTCAAATACTCGTAGGCGTTGCCGTTGCGCTGAATGTAGGTCTGCGTCTCCAGCACGGTCAGCGCTTCCTTGACCTGGTCGGAGAGCGCAGGAAGGTCGAGGCCGAGACGATCGTAGACCAGCACCGTGAGGTTGCGCGGGGTCGCTTGGAAGCCCTCGACGTACTTGACCAGGAACAGCGCCTTGAGCAAGCGAACCGCCAGCGGATTGTCGACGTTGCGCTCAGCGACGTCGATCGAGCGCTGGGCGGCAGACTTCAGCGAGGCGCGGATGCCGGCGAACATGCTGTCGAACGTCGCGAGCTGGCCGACCTCGACGTTGCCGATGTCCTTGGCGACCTGCTGGACGACTCCGAGCATTGAGCGCTCGCCTACAGAGCTGTTGCGCCCCTCGAAAACGTTGTGGTCGGAGATGCCCTCAATCGCAGCCTGAAACAGCGGGAACTGGTAGCTGACGAACGGGTAGGTCCCGACGAAGTGGGCCTCGTCCGTGTAGTTGCGGTAGGTCTTGGCCCCGTCGACGAAGTCGAACAGCGTCTTGAAGTTGGCGTGCTGGTCGGCGTAGATCGTGCTCAGCTCGACCACACCGGCGTCGTTCTTGTCAAGCAGACGTTTGCGGATGACCTCCTCGACATCGGCGCTGGTGAGCTTAAGGCGGGTCTTGAAGCGAGCCTGGATCTTGGAGAAGTCGTTGCCCTGCTGCCTCGTGCGGTCGCCGATGACCTTCTCCATGTCCTCCTGCGAGGTCACAAACACCCATGCCCGGCCGGAGCACTTGGTGTTGAGCGACTCGGCGATGGTCTGCAGGTTGAGCATCAGTTTGGTGTCCGAGCCGATGAACTGACCGACCTCGTCGACGAAGAAGTTCAACCGGAAGACCGGGTCGCCCTGCTTGTCCAGCCATGTCTTGACCTCATTGGCGAAGTCCTCGATCGAGACGGAGTAGGAGGCGCTGTACTGCCGGATGATGCCGTCGGCGGTCCCGCTGTTGATCTCGGCGAAGGCCCGGTCGATGCTCGGGCCTTCCAGTGCGCTCTGCTCGCGCCCTTGGGTCCAGGGGATGCCGGAGATGCGTTCGAACGCTGCCTGGAAGGCCGCGTACTGACCACGGTTGTCCAGATCGCGCTCGAACCGAGCGACGTGGCCCTGGTTGCCGTAGTAGCCGCGGCTCTCGTCGAACACCTTGACGAACACCTTGAGCAAGGCGTCGGTTTGGTCCTTGCTGATCAGGGTGGCCTTTTGGTCGATGTTGAACAGCAGGCTCTTGGCGGGGATACGGTCGGCCTTGTTCAGCAGGCCGGGCAGGAAGGCATCGGGGGTCTTGATACGGAAGCTGTCGGAGACTTCCCGGCGCGGGTAGTCCTGGCCTTCGACGTCACCCAGCAGGTGGGCGAGCATCTTGAGCATGTGCGACTTACCGGAGCCGAAAAAGCCGGAGATCCACACGCCGTTGGTGTTTGTGTAGGACGTGTACTCCTCGAGCAGGTTCTCCAGGCCGTTCGCAGCCTCGTTGGTCAGGACGTACTCCTCGACCTCAGTGCCCAAGTGTGCGACGTCATCGGCCTTGATGACGCCTTCGATCGGGCGCTGGATGTCCTTGGCGAAGATCTCGCTGAGCTGCATCGAGCTCATGCCTCCTGTTCCAGGATGTTCTTGGCTCGGTAATACTGGTCGTCCTTGAGCCGGCCGAACAGCACCAGCGAGGAACCCAACGTGTCGGACTGCTCGTAGCGGCCTGGGAAGAACATGAGCATCGGCTTGCCCTTGACTACCGACTGCAGGTTATTCAGCACGTTGTGCGAGCGGATGTGCGGAAAGACCTCGCCGATCCCGGTGAGGAAGAAGATGTCGAAGTCGACCTGCGCGAGCCGGTCGCGGATCACCGGGGCGATATGCAGTTGCGGATCGAGCATCCCCTGGAGCATCTCGCGGAAGTCGGCCTTGTCCTGGCCTGGCTCGATCGCAAGGATCCGGTCCCAGACGCCTCGCTCCCGCAGGAGTTCGACAGACAAGTCGTAAAGGTTGATCTCGAACACGGTGATTCCCGCGTTGGACAGCCGGTTCTTGATGCGCTTCTTGGCTGCCGCAACAGCGAGCGCGTCCTCCGGCGGGTATGGGTAGATGAAGAACGGGACTTCGTTGCTCAGGCCTTCCATCTGCAGGAACCGCTGGCCGCTGAGCACCGCAAATAGGTGGTATTCCTGCTGCGGCAGAGTCCTTGAGATCACAGCACAGCCCCCTGCTTTGCGGCTTGCTGAGTCGGGAAGAACCGCAGGTCACTCGGCGTGTGAGCGCTGAGGGCGGCAACAACTCGCTCGGATAGCACGGTCGGCCTGATGTACCAACCCTCCGACAACAGCTCGGCGTCCTGCAGCATCTTGAACACGTTTGACCTTAGCTTCTGCAGCGTCGAGTCCTTGATCTCGGCCAGCTCCTCATGCCACAGGGCTTTGGTCCGGACGAAGCTGTCAAAGTCCTGGTACTCCAGCGTCGGGACTAGGAGCAGAAAGCGCTCCCGCAGGACCTCCTCGGCAAACTCACCGATGAACTCGTAACGGCGGCAAGCAGCGGCCCACATAAGGTATCCACGCTCGGAGGCTGTCATCTCGGTCAAGAGTTCGACTTCGTCGTCGGCAAGCGCGGATAGCCGCTTCACGGTCTCGCGGACCAGACGGACTCCCGTGCGATGGGTCCGCGCCTGGAGCAGGTTGCTCTCCACCGCCTGGTCGCGGACCCGCTCCCAGTCGCGCTGCTCGATGTACACGGGCGCAAGCACCGCGCCCTCACGTGCCAAGAGGGCGCCTGTGGTGAACGAGAGCGCGTACCGCCGCGCTGCTGCCAGCGGGCCGTTCATCGATCCCTCCTCCCAGTTCTCGGCGAGTCGAACAGGCCATTGCCAGCGACCGCCCCATCCTGTCTGCTCACTCATCACCAACAGAGGTTCCTTCAGCCGACGAAGCCGCGCCACCGCTTCGAACCCACCCGTCGACCTCACTAGCCTGGAACTTCCACAGCCGCCCCACCTTGTGGGCTGGCATGCCCTTCTCCGCGATCCACGTGTAGACCGTGTCCTTGGTGACGCCGAGGTGGGTCGCGATGTTGTCAGCAGAGAGCCAGGGGCCAGACACGAGTGAACCTTCAGCCATCCAGTAGTCACCGAGCGCATTGTTGTTCTCACCTTACTGGTGAAGACCCTGCTTGATCCGGTCTAGTCCGGAGTAACAGGCAACAACCCTGTCTCAGTCGGCTCGACTCGGTAGACGACCGGCTGCGGGATCCCACCTGTTCGGCTGTCGGCCCGTCCGCGACAACTACCTGCATTGGGTTGGCCTTTGGCCGCAGCGTCCTTAGCGTGGACGACGCTTGCCTTGAACGAATCGCTGGGCCTGCCTCTGCTGAAAGCAAAACTCACGGCACCTGACCTGACACGGTGTAGCAACGGCCGGCGATCGCGTCCGAGCCGTCATAGGGCACCGCGATTGAGACCTCGACCGTTGAGGTCGCCTTCTGCCACCTTGGATCCAACTGGTGGCTCGACGGCGAGGATCTTCTCGGCGCTCACGACGCACCGCCGCCCGCGCGACGGCGACGCCGGACAACATCAACCGTGGCAGAAACCAGCAGTTCACGGCGGGTACGGTTTCGAGTGGATGCTGTACGAGCCGCGCCGGGGGCACCACTATGGTTAAGCGTTTCCACAGGTCAGCCCTGTTTCTCCCTGTGAGGACGGCCTGGAGGCAGAATACTGACTGCCAGGTCAGTCCTGTTCCCGTTGGCTCCTACAGGGGCACAGCTCGCGCTGGCCGTTCATGCGGCACCTCCTGCACCGCAGCATGAGCACGCATGGACTCAAGCGCCCGCTCTGCAGCGCGACAGAACGTTCTGACGCCGTTGAAGATCTTCGCGACTGTGTCCTGGTGGCCGATGAGACCGGCTTTCTGTAAAGGGCGACAAGGGCCGTCGGTGTGCAATGGAAGCACTTCGGCACCGCCAGCCCGGTGGAGAACTGCCAACCCGGCGTGCTCTTCGCCTGTACTACGACCGAGGGCCACACGCTGATCGACCGGGGACTGTACCTTCCAAAGTCCTAGACCGATGATCCAGCGCGCTGCCAGGAGGCGGTCGTGCTCAAGGACGTGGCCGGTGCGAGGTGGGCGGTCGAGGACTGTTTCCAGACCGCCAAGACCGACGTCGGCCTGGACGAGTACCAGGCCGCCGCTACGACGCCTGGTATCGGCAAATGACCCTCGCGATGCTCGCCCACACCTACCTCGCAGTGACTGCGGTCATCGCCCCAAAAAGTCCTGGTAGCAGCCTCATTCCGCTCAGGCTCGCCGAGATCAAGCGTTTCCTGGCGGACTTGATCGTCCGAACCCCGACCTGACCGTGACCTGGGCATGGTCATACTGGTGCCCATGGCATCAGTGCCGTACAACAAGCCCACTACCAGCGAAGACGGGCCTCGAATCAAGAAATTCGACTGGAGTACTAGGCGCCAACGTAGCTCGACGGGTCCGCATCGAGGGCACAGTGGGCGACGGTCAACGACCGCCCAGGAGGTTCATCGCCGACTCGATGGAGTCCAACTTGTGGTTGCCGGTCCCGAAGGACTCGACCGCCCGACGACGGAGGTCGGTCAGGGTTCGAGCCGCGGCGGCGGTGTCGCCACTACCGTGTTCGGTGGTCGCCCGCTCGATGGTCGAGGTGATCTCGGAATCGGTGAGGAAGTCCTGCCGTCGCCGGGGCTGGAACGGTTTCGTGGCCCGCGTCCTGCTGCTCGCCGGAGCTTCCGGCGGGCGAACACTTTCCGGAATGCGGTACGGAATCGTCACGTCGGGCGTGAGCACGGGGTTGGGTTCAGGTGCTCCGGTGAGGGGCAAATGCGGCTTCAGGGTGGTGAGTACATCGTCGATTTCGGGCCTATCCTCGACGTTCTTCGCCAACAACCCCAGTGTCAAAGCTTCCAATTCGCCAGGCATGTGGTTGACGAACTGAGACGGTGGTACCGGCAGGTCTTCCAAGTGCTGCTTCTCGCATGACTTCTCGCCGTCTCCGATGAACGGCGGTCGGGCGGCGAGCAGGAAGTAGAACACACACCCCAGGTTGTACAAGTCCGATTTCTCGGTCTGCTTGCCCTTGCGAAATCGCTCCGGCGGGGCGTACTCGTCGGTTCCGACGAAATCCCTAGTGTGCCTCGTCGCGTCCTCGCCCAACGGCAACGCGATGCCGAAGTCGATCACGTACACCACACCGTTCTCACCGACCATGAGGTTGTCGGGGTTGAGGTCGCGGTGCAGGATTCCGCCTCGGTGACAAGCGGCCAACGCCATGGCGACCGAGGTGCCGATCGCGGCCAACTCGGCATACCTGGGGACGTTGACGGCGCGGTAGTCCGCAAGTTTCCGCCCTCGGATGTAGGTCATCGCTATGTACGGCACGGACCCGTATTTGCCGTCGTCGACCACCTTCGGGATGTTCGGGTGGTCCAGTGTGCGCAGTGAGTCCGCTTCCCTGACGAATCTGCTTATGGTGCGGTTGTAGGCGTCACGCTTCAGTTCCTCCGTCCCCGGCAATTGCGGAACCTTGACGATGACCTGTTTCCCGGTCTGCAAGTCCTGTGCGAGGTAGGCGACCCCCATACCACCCTTGCCCGCCTGGTTGGTGACCTGGAAGCGGTTGCCAACGACTGTGCCGGGGACCAGTCGTGTCAGGGACCTGCCCACTGTGCTCGTCATGGAGAAGCACCGTAGCCGACTGGATCTTTCGATCCGTGTAGCGTTCTGGCGCTTCCGGCGATAGCCATGTCGATGAGGCCGAGTGAACACGGGGACACGAACCGTTATGGCGGGACGGCGGGTCGAGGGCAGGTTGTCCGCATCAGTGCGGCCGACACCGGTTCCCAGGGCTGTCCGAAGGAATCGGCGATCAAGGTACGGCTCGCACCGCGAAGCCGCTCCAGCACGGCTTCCGGCCTGCGGGACTTCACCTTGGGCCCTATCATGGCCGCGCTCGACCGGGTCGAGTTCGGCGGGTGGGACGAGGAGGCCGTAGTCGCCGAACTCGAACGGACGCGAGGAGTGTTCGGCTCCGATGCGGAACCCGCGCACACCGGACTGGTTTCCTGGTCGATAGAGGCTTTCCGCAATTATCGTGCCGCCCGGCTGACCCATCAGGAGACCGCCACCACCCGGTGTCAGCGTCCCGTGCGGTCCGCGTGGAAGATCGTGCACCACCGCGATCCCCCGGACCACCGCGGTGTGCACCGCTACGAACAGACCTGCTGGGGACGCCGCTACGAGTCCGAGGACGGATCAGTCCGGGAGTTGTGGCTGCTGGGTTTGACCACTCCGAAGGAACGGCCCCCGGTCGTCTACGCCGCAGCGGCCAACGTCGCCGCGTTCGGGGGGTCGACGTCACCGGACCGGGTGCGCGTGGTCGTGTTCGGGGCGATGTCACCGATCGCCGAGCAGTTTTGCGAGTGGACCGTCGAGCAGATCCGCGAGCACGCCCAGAAGGAGGTCGTGCCAAGGCTCCACGCGGTCGTCGACGGCACAGAGCGGAAGGCCGGTAGCGAGTGCGCGCGCTGCTCGCTGGCACACGGGTGCGACGAACTCCCCCCGGTCGACCTGCTACCGGCCATCCCCGCCGTCGGCGGCCCACGACGCGCGCTCTCCGTCACCGACCTGCGGTACTACCGATCCTGCCCGGCGCGGTACCACCTGGCGAGCCAGCAACACATCCGCGATGTCGAGGTCGTCGAACACCAGCCGATCGCCATCGGCTGGGCGGTCGACGCCGCATTGCGAGAACGTCACGCGGCAGGTTTCCACTCCGTTCGGTGCACGCCCGACCAGTCACCGGGTGACGCTGTCGCCGCGCTTTCGGAGCGAAGTCGCCGCTCGGCCGAGTCGATGGTCGCCCACCATTCGGCACTGTGCCCGTTCCCCGATGTCGACGCGCACGACGCCGAACCCAGGAAGCACGTCGTCGTCCACGACGAGAGGCTGGGAGTGGTCTTCATCGCCGCTCCCGACCTGCTGTACCCGAGGTCGGGCGGTTGGGTCTGGCGGGAAACCAAGACCTCGGGGCGAAGGCTGCCCCGTGACCGCTCCCTGCTGCGACGGTTTCCCCAGTTGGCCTTGGCCGTCCTGGTGGTGGCCTCCGGGGCGCTGGGACGTGACGTGGCCCGATCCAGGGTCGAACTCGAACAACTGCGACCGGACGGATGCGCCTTGGAGGAGGTGGACCCCGGAATCCCGGCCGTCCTGGCCGAAGCGCGTGAGGTGATCGGCGAGATGGTGGGTCCCCTCCTGGGCGACACCTCCTACGAGCCGACTCCCGGACGGGACTGCGCGGATTGCGAAGTCCGCCGTTGGTGCGCACCCGGTTCACAGCACGTTGCCCAGCAGTCAGGAGTCGGCGCCTCGTGACCGAGGACGAGCACCTGCTCGGAGCGGTGGCGAGCGCGTTGGTGGCGATCGAGGAACTGCGGGACCTGACGATGTTCCGGATGCCCTACCCGCCTGCGGTCCAGCGGACGGTGGACCGGTTCGTGCTGCATTGCCTGCGCCGCCAGGCCCTCCCGCCCAGGTCCCTGCCGGGCCTGGTCCGCTGGGGGTACACGCGGCCGTTGGGGTACTGGCCGTTGACGCTGCCCGCCGACCTCTACCCCGAGGACGAGCTCCTCGTCGACGACGAAGCAGGCGCACCGACGGCGTTCTGCCACGAGGTCGCGCTCTGGGCGGACACCGACAACCCGCTGAGGGAGGCGTCGCCCCGGATGGCCGAGATGGCCGGTCTCGCCGCCGAGCGCAACCAGGCTTGGGCGTTCAGCACGATGCGGGGGGTGCTGGCGGAGTACCCGGCGCTCACGAATGACCTGTTCAACGAAGTGCGCTTCGCGCACAAGCTGGGTGTGCTGGACGAGTGGCTGGGCGGCTTCTACGACGAGATCGGCCTAGAACACGAGCATGACGGCAAGGTCTTCCCCTGTGCTCGCTGCCGCATCCCGCTGCGGCCGATCACCGAGGACTCCTGGTGGTGCGAACGGGAGGAGTGCCGAACCGGCGGCGCGGTAGCCCCCGGTGATCCATTGGACTGGGACGCCGAGGTCTCGATCCAGTCGGACAGGAGGTACCGGCAGTTCGTCTCCGGCCCAGGTCGAGCGGTCCTGCGCATCGCGGACGCCTTGGCCCGGCCAGGGGTCACGACCCGGACCTGGCCGGTGCACAGCCCTGGTGACCTGCGGGTGGAGGTGTCCGATGGGCGCGGGTGGTCCGCGTTCGTCGTCGACTGGCACAGTCCGGCCCTGCTCGGCAGGGCGATCGCGGTCGCGGTGGCCCGATTCGGCGCGGACACCGCGGTCTGGGTCGTCGCCCAGTACCGGGTCGACGCCGACCCCGAGTACCTGCGGACCGTCCGCGAGCACGCCACCGCGGAGACCGGACCCCCACGCGTGTCCTCGGAGGACGAGTTCGTCGACATGGTCCGTCGGTGCGACAAGGGGAGCGGACATGGGTAGCGGGCAGTGGTACGCCGAGATCACCGAAGAGCTCAAGCAGACCAGGCTGAACCTGTCGCTCGAGGTGCTGTGCCCGGTCGAGCTGGGTCTGACCCTGTTGCAGCGGATCGACAAGGGGCAGCCGCCCACATCGGTGTGGGCCCTGCTGGGCGGCTACCCGTTCGCCCAGGCCGCAGGCATGGCAGGCAAGCCCGAACAGCATTGGATGATCACTTGTGTCCGGCGCCGCCTGTGGCCGTTGCGCAGGCGGGGGGCATGGGTGCAGGCGCTTCGGGAGTACCAGGAGCTGGACTCCAGCCTCCGCGCCTTCCGGGTCGCCAAGGACCTCCGCTCGTTCGAGTGGACCGGGGCGACCGCGCTCACCAAGAGGTTCGAGGTCTACGAGCGGACACTGGAAACGCTGCCCGCCCTCGTCGATCGGCAGCCCATACCGGCGAGGGCGGGTCGTTACTACTACTTCGACCGCGACGAGCGCGTGGAGGTCGAGATCCCGGAGGACGTCGCCAACCGGTCCGGGAACTCCGCGCCGCATGACCTGACCGCCCGTACCACGACGAACGGGACTCCTCTGGACATCCCCTGGGCCGAGCTGGAGCAAACCGCCGCGTGGATGGACAGGCACGTCGCCAACGAGGGCGAGCGGGCCAACTGGCACAGCAGCGTTCAGTCCACCCGGCTGCTCGTCCGCGACTCCTCCGGGTCTGATTTCTGCGAAGACGACGTCCTGCGACTCAACGGGCTCCTGCACGCCGTCGGCATGGTCGGAGTGGGGAAGAGCACGCTGATGAAGGTGCTCGCGGTGTGGGCGGTTCGTCGGGACGAACCACTGCGGATCACGTTGGTGGTGGGCGACGTCGCCGAGCAACTACGCACCACGGCGGAGCTGCGCGGTTTCCTCGGCGACCAAGCGGTCGTGCCGGTGATCGGTTCCTCGACCCGCGAGCAGCACGTGCAGTCCCTGCACCGCAGGTTGGCGTCCCAGGGTCATCCGCTGTTGGCCGCGCATCACGAGGAGGAGGGCTTCGGCGAACTGAGCACCGCTTGTCCGCTCGACGCCCTCCGCTCCACGGACAGCCCGGTGCGGTCGGTCGACGCGCCGTGCTCCCGGCTCTACCCGGCAGACGGCCAGACCGACGACCGGCGGCGCCCGCGCCCGGTGGGCTGCCCGTTGTGGCACGCGTGTCCGCGGCACGGCACCGCCCGCGACCAGGTCGGCGCGGGCGTGTGGATCGCCACGATGGCCTCGCTGGTCATGAGCCCGGTGCCCGCCGAGCTCAGCGGGGTTCGTCTGCGTCAGCTCGAACTGGCCTGTCGGCGCAGCGACATCATCGTCGTCGACGAGGCCGACCGGGCGATGATGAACCTGGACATGGTGTTCGCGCCGACGGCCACACTCGTGTCCCGAGGACCCCACTCGTGGTTGGACACCCTGCACACGCACAACATCCGCGAACTCTCCCAGGAGGGCCGCCTCCAACTGTCCAACAGCAACGTGCGGAACTGGGAGGTGGCGCTGTCCGTGGTCACCAGCGCCACCAATCTGATCTACTCGATGCTGATCGCGGACGAGCAGCTGCGGGACTGGGTGGGGGTCGAGTACTTCAACTCGTGGACGCTCCAAGCGAAGATCCTGTCCGAGCTGTTCCCGGAAGTCGACGAGCCCGTCCCGGCATCGGAAGACCGGGACGGGCTCGTGTCGCCGCGCAGCCGGGTGGAGACGGTGTTCGACCAGTTCCGGGACGACCCGCTGGGAGACAACGGTCCGTACGCCACAGCGGCCGACCGCTTGGCGGCGGCGACCCAGGACCTGCTGCACACGCTCAACCCCCAGGCGGCCACGAAGCGGTTGAGCGTGGTGATCGAGGAATTGCGGGCGATCGGAGCGGACACCGAGCCGGGTCCGGCGGCCGACGACGATCCCCTCGTGCGGAAGCTGGAGTTCGCGTTGCTGCTGTCGGCTCTGCACCATCGGTTAGACCGGTTGACCTACCTATGGCCGCAGGTCGAGGACGCGATGCGGTTGGACTCCACGGACAATGAATTGGTCCGCAGACCGCCGATGGACTACATGCCGCTCGTGCCCGAGTCCCCCATGGGCAACGTATTGGGCTTTCAGTATGTCGTGGAGGAGCAGGACGCCTCGGGTGCCGGGGTGAGCGGGACGCTGCGCTTCTTCCGGTGCACTGGGGTCGGCAGGGAACTGCTGTTCTCACTCCCCACGATGACCGTCGACATCGACACGGGCCGCGGTGGCACGCACGTGCTGATGTTGTCGGGCACCAGTTGGGCCGGAACCTCTACCCGTGCGCACGTCGTCATCCCGGTCGGTGCCGTGCTCCAGCCGTCGATCGAAGCCGAGAAGCGGCTGCGCGACACCGAGTTCACCGCGCGGTTCCTCTACAACGACGACGGGGAGCCCATAAGTCTCTCCGGGCAGTCCCGCAAGGCCCGGCCGTCCGCGCTGCGGACCTTGGTGGACAAGCTCGGCAAGCCGGGGCTCAATGGGATCTCGCCGTTGAGGGAGGAGATCCTGAAGGTCAAGGATCCCCTCAGACACCGTGCCCTCATCCTTGTCGGCAACTACGAGGACGCTCAGGCCGCGGCGGACCAGTTGAACGCCATGCCCGAGTGGCACGGACACGTCAGGGCACTGGTGGCGGACAACGCCGACCTCACCGACGCGGTCACCGGCGTCGCGGACGACCCTGGGCGCGCCGGGGTGGTGCGCCGCGGGGAGGTGGGACTCTTCGCCCGCGATGCCATGGCGCAGGTGCTCGTCGCGCCGATGCTCGCCATCGAGCGCGGGCACAACATCCTCAAGGAGAACAGCGACCAGGCTGCGCTTGGTGTGGCTTTGCTGCTCACCCGGCCGCACCCCGTGCCGACCGACGTCGGCCTCTCCGTGCTCGCCGTCAACGACTGGGAAAGCCGCTTCACCCGCGGTCTGTGGCAACCGGACGGCGACGGGCCAGCATCGTTGACCGAACTGGTGGCCGCGCAAGACTCACTCGACGCCGCTGCGCAGGAGTTCCGCACCTTGGCCCGCAGCAGGTGGGGACGGCTGCTGACTCGCCGGTACGCGTACTCCTCGCTGAGTCCGGAGGAGATGCGGTCTTTCGCATGGGACCAGTTGGTGGTCCTGTGGCAGGTGATCGGCAGGCTTGTCCGCGGCGGTGTCGCCGCGCGGGTCGTGTTCGTCGACGCGCAGTTCGCGCGCATGCTCGCCGCCGCGCAAGCCCCAAAGGCTCAGCGGTCGACCACGCGGATCGACCACGTCAGGACGAGCCTGCTGTACGGCATCCAAGAGGCCTTGCGCCCGTACTTCGTCCCACGACCAGACGACGAAGTGATCCCCGCGGCTGACGCGCGCCTCGCGGAACTGCTGTACGAACCCGTCTACCGGGCGTTGGGCGCGATGCTCGACCAGATGAGGCGGATCGACCTGGACAGCGCCGATCATGACGGGAAGGGGTGACCCATGGCCCAGCGCTACAAGGCGATCCGCCGAGCGGCATACGAGCCCGCCGGGGACCAACTTGGGCTCACCGTCGGCTACCACACGCTGGAGTTTCCAGAGGAGATCGCCGCGAAGGTGCTCGACCTCTACAACCTCACCCGTGAGGGCCGTGCCCGTGCGCAGGTACCCCCCACCCGCCGCTTGGACTCTTTGCTCCAGGCACTGGATCTGCGCCTCGGGGTGCTGCCGCGCGCAGTCGCGGTTGACGCGGGTCCGCGGCAATGGCTGTACTGCCCGGTGGACGTGCAGGACGAACCCCTGCCGGTCTCCGTCCTGCTCCGGATCCTGGACTACTGGATCGAGGAGCTGCGGCCCGAACCGGAGTACGCGGACGAAGTCGCCGGGGTCTGCGAAGCACTGAGAAACCACATTCCCGTCTGGCACCGACAGGACGTCTCGCTGCTGGGATGCGACCTCAGCAGCGGCGGGACTGCCCAACCAGCGGGCTTGCAGTACCTGCTGGCGACCCAGCACTTCGCCCGACGTATCCAGGAACTCGTGCCCTACGACTCCGGCGAGCAAGTGCTGCGGTTCCGCTCCGTGGCGCGCCGGGCCCGTCAACAGGGCGCCGAACTGATGTCCCAGCCCCTCTACCACGACAAGCACGGCAAGCGGTGGTGGTTCTCCGTGGTCGCCACCGTCACCCTGCAAACCGTGCCGTTCCACGCCCGTCCGCGGGTGCACCTGCGGTTCGGTCTGCGCCGGTGGGCCACGCATCCCGAGCAGGCGACCGGGCTGCTGCGCCTGGGTTTCCGCCGAGGAAGCGCCGTGTACCTGCGTCCTGTGGCACCGTGGATCCCCGGCGTTCCGGTCAGCGAGCGATACAGCGTGGCGCACGTGGTCAGGCGCGGGAACGAGCACGTGTGGCGGACCGGGGACCCCGCTCTGCTGATGGCGCGGTTGGCACTGCACCGCCCCTTCCCGGACCCGGCAAGTCTGCTGGGCGAACCGCGGCGGTGGTTCGAGGGCAAGCGGGGAGTCGACGCGCTAGTCGTGCACAACACGCACATGGGCGAGCACGGCGTCGGCGTCGGGTTCATGTCCCACGAACGGTCGCGCCTGATCGAATGGGCCGAGCAGGCACTGGCGCCGGACCTGGTCCGCGTCGGTGATCTCGCCCGATCACGGCTGCCCACCAGACCGGCCAATGCCCGCCAAGGCGGGTCGCGTGAGCGGACCTCGGCGTCCAAGGTCGTGCTGCAACGCACTCGACGCCTGTCGCTGGCCGCGCTCTACACCGAGTGGTCCGGTACACCGGAGTTCACCACCCGGCTGCTGTGGCGCACCGAGCAGACCCGTGACGCGGCCGTGGCCGCCCTCGCCACCGTTCTCGGCCTCGACGGGGACGGCGGCGCGAGCGAAGTGAGCGCACAAGCGCACGACAGCAGCGGCCGCGGGGAGCCCGTCGTGCTGCGGTGGCGCACAGAGGAATTGGTGGTGACGCTGAACTGCCTGCGCATGGACAACGGGTTGGCGGACGGTCTCGGCGTGGTCCAGGAACCACCCAAGGGGCGGGCGGACCGGGCCGCCCAGGCGGTTCACAAACGCCGTGCGGACATGGGCGATTTCCTGGCCAAGGACGGTGCGAACGCGGCGGTCCCGTCGGTCGCGATCGTGGAGATCCCCGGCAGGACCGTGTTCCGCGGTATGAACGACCCCAAGTTCGCACTGCGCCTCGGCGCGGCGGACAGCGGAGTCGTCAGCCAGTTCATCACCTCCCCCGTAACACCGCGAACGGTGAAATCCTTGCCTGCCGCGGCCGAGTCCTCCTGGATAGACGCGATCCGGCAACTGGGTGCCGCGGCCGTGCCGCTCACGGACGTCCCGTCCGGACTGCCCGAGCGGATTCAGTACCTCGCGGTCTGGATGGCGACCAAGGCCCGTGGCAGTACCGCGTACTCGGCCAAGGGGAAGTTCCCGGTGGCCGTACTGGTGCGCCCTGGGGTCAACGGGCCCGACTCGGTGATGGGCTGGGACACCGATGCGATCGGCGGGACGGGAGCGTGGACGGCGTACCCGCGCTACCTGGCCCGGCTGCCCGCGCTCGCAGCGGTGTCCGACCACGACCTGGCCGACGCGGGCGGAAACGACGCGCAGTGGTTCGACCGGTCACGCGACCTGGACGAACAGCGGTCTGCGACGGAGGAGTTCCTGCAACAGCTGCTCTCATCGGAGCAAGTGCGCGGGAAGTCCACCGTGCTCCTTGTCGACGCACAAAACATCAGGTTCCTATGGACGTGGGTGCAGGACGGCCAGGTGGAACAAGACTTCATCCGTACCGGCCTCGCGTCCGCCCGTCCGCTGGATCCCTGGCTGCGGCTGGTGCGGCTGCGCACGGGGCAGCAGCAGGAGACCCCACAGTGGTGGGGACTCGCCAGCGCCCAAGGAGTGAACGGACTGCCCGCCAACCTGTGGGCGGACAGCGAGCAGGAGAAGAGCAGGATCTTCTACAGCACCGCGCCGAAGGCCTCCACTGCCCAACATTCCGCGGTGGAGGCGCACAAACTGAACCGCAGGAAGATCCGCAGGGGCGAACGCGCGGGTGAATGGACCATTGATGTCGACCACCCCGCCTGGAACCCCGACCTCGTGGAGATCGCGGTCCTCGGCTGCCATCCCGGTGACGGCGACTCCCCCCACGCTCTGGCGATGGCCGTCCACCAGCTCAGGCAGGCTCCGGACTACCGCGACGCACTCCGCAGACCGCTACCGCTGCACCTCGCCCAGAAGGCGCAGGAGTACATCCTGCCGATGAGGAACGTGGACGAGGAGGACGCACCCGACAGCCATGATCCCACCGCGCCCTCCGACAGCTGAGGCACCTGAGGTCCCGCCTTACGACAACTCTTTGATCCGTCGTCCCGCGGTTTCGAGCGTTCGCTTGTCCTCGTCGTCCGTGTGCGGCAGTTGCTCGTAGACGGCCAGACAGCTCAGCAGCGCTTCCCGTTCGTCAGCGGTACGCCCGGCCGCCCGGTACGCCTTGGCCAGCACGGCGAGCACCCGTGCCTCGTTGATCCGCGCTCCCGAGTCGGTGTAGTAGCCACGTGCGGCTTCCCCGTGGAGGATCGCCGTGGGGTAGCGCTTCAACAGCATGTGGCAACTCATCAGGACACGGCGCAAGGCACCCTGATTGTACGTGGTTCCCGCGCGCGCCATCACGTCGATAGCGAACGCCTCCCGACCGAGTGCGCGCTCCGGCTCGTCTAGTTCGAGGTGACAGTGGATCTCGGTGGGCAAGGTGGCCGCCACACCACGCTCGTCCATCAACTCCGCGTAGAGGCGTCCGGCGAGCATCGCATGGTCGCGCGCCGCCTCCCACCGCCCCATGTCCTCCTGGAGGACTCCCATCTGCTGGTTTCCGTTGGCCACTTCAAGCGGATCGCCGACCTCTTCGGCCAGGGTGATCGAGAGCTTCAGGTTGTGCTCCGCCAGGCCCGTCTTGTTCAGCTTTCGCTGGATGTTTCCCAGCACCCGGTGGCAGATGGCCTGGTACCGCAGGCGTTCCCGCTCGTCCAACTCGTCCTTGTCGATCTTGCACGCCGAGGCCAGCAGGCGTTCCGCGACGGGCCAGGGGCCGTTGCGGGTGTGGTAGCAGCACAACGCGAGTGGAAGTCGCCATCGGTACTTCTTGAACCGCTGGAAATCCGGCGAGTCCAGCACCACGAGCAGGGTGTCGTGTTCCCGGTCGAACCATTGTCTCCCGCCTGCGTCGTCAGCCGGAGCGGGAAGCGGTGCGCCCTCGTCGGCGGTGAGGTCGTCCGGGAGTTCCCGGCCTGATCGGAGTGCGCGGTCGCACTGCCGGGCGGCCTCCAATAACCACCCCAGCAGTCGCTGCCGGACTTCGGCGACCCCCACGTCCGACCGCTCCTCGGCCGCGCGCTCCAAGGCGAACGCCCGGACCAGGTCATGAAGACCGAACCTGTTGTCCGGCAACGCGTACAACAGGCTGCCCCGCAGGAGTTCGTCGACAGCGTCGTACACCACGTCCTCGGGGAGTCCGGACAGAAAGACGACAGCATCCAGGTCGACAGTGGGACCGGGGTGAATGGCGACGGCTTGCAATACTCCGGCCGCCGCAGGCGAGAGCGGTGTGTAGGACAGGTTCAGTGAATCACGCAACGCCGTCTCCCCGTCAGGTCTCGCACCCAACAACGCGTCCGCCGAGCCCAGTCTCGCCAACAAGCTCTTCAGTGTGGAGCCCGGGTTCAGGCGGGCCTGTGCCACGACCAGCTCGACCACGAGGGGAACACCTCCGCACGCCTCCATGAGCTTGATGGCGTCGAAGGGCTCCGCCTCGACTTTGGCGGCGGTGACCGCCTCACGCAACATCTCCAAACACGCCTCGCGTCCGATCGGGCGCAGGGCCAGCACCTGCCCGCCCGCGACGGCCGGGGCGGTAACCGCCGTCCGCGTCGTGATGACCGTGCGACTGTGCTCGCCCGCCGCCACCAGGTCCGCCACGTGCCGGTGGTCGCGAGCGTTGTCGATGACGACCAGCACAGCGCGGGTGTTCACCGCCGTCCTGTACTCGGCCACCACGTCAGCGCCGCGCAGATCGGCTCCCGATATGCCGAGGGCCTTGGCGAAACCCGCCAGCACGACCGAGGGTTCCACCGACCCGTCTGACGAGAAGCCCCGCAGGTCGGCGAAGAGGACCCCGTCCGGGAAGTTCTCGGCCACACCATGTGCCCACCCGAGCGCCAACTCCGTCTTGCCCACACCACCCATCCCGCAGACAGTGACTACCCGGACCCCGTTGTCGGGAGCGGTCAACCCGTCCAGCTCGGCCAGTTCGGGGTCTCGACCGCGCAAGATCGCCCTGGCGGGCGGCAACTGGTGCGGTGCCCTCATCGGCGCGGCCTTGAGCACCCGCCGCGACTGGACACCGAGTGCCTTCGCATCGGCGCGCAGCCTGGTGAGAACTGAGGACGGCCCGTCTGAGGCCTCTTCCCGTTTGCGCAGGTCATCGAGAATGAGCTGTTCCTGACCACACCGGGACCACGCGCGCCACAACGCGTGCCGAATGCCGTCGTGGCCCATGAACAGCTCGTTGGCCCGCTCCGCATGAATGGCGGCCTGTTCGGCCCCTTCGTGCTCCGAGGAGAGCGTGATCAACTCCAGGAACGCCCGAGCCCCCTCGGCCCGCAGTTCCGCCGCCTCGTCACGCAACCACTTCGGATCCAGTCCGGCCAGCGGAAGGCCTTGCCATGATTCCGCCGCCGCGAGCAGAAGAGGCAGTTTCCGGTGCGCGGGCAATCCCTTCGCCTCGGCGACCCTGGCGCGGAACCTCCAGAGGTCGACCTGCTCCTTTCCCAGCGCCAATTGCAGACTCTCGCGCACGTTCTTCCGCACGACCTCCACGCCTGCGCGGGCCCGTACCTTCGCGCCGTAGGAACGCAGGGTGGCACGGGATCTGATCTCGAAGCGACTGGTCAGTTGGTCGTAGCCGACTTGGCCCTTGGAGACCGCCGCAATAACCAGGACCGTGAGATGGCGCGGCTCCAGCAGCACCGGCACACCGTTCACCAGCAGTCGAACGGTGCCGAGGACTTGCAGGTCGATCACAGGTTCTTCCATCGCGATCAAGTGAACCAGACCTCACCCCCGTGCGGGTTGCCGATTCCCGTCCCCACGGTTCCCCCACAGTGTCCCCACGGCCGGACTCGACGCTATCCCCGTTCGAATCAGCGTCCAGGAAGGAAGACGACATGAGTTTGCGGAATCCACACCCCTTGACACCGTGGTGGACAGCCGCGTGTGGCGTGCAGACATATGCGATTCGACAGGTGGTGCTGGTTGTCGTGCACAGCGTGGCGGCAGGTGAGCGTTTGCTCGCGGCCGTCCGCGCCATCGAGGGCGAACCAGGTGTCCAGGTCGTGTTCACCCAGCCACCGGGCCCTTCCGACAACCGGGTGGCGGACTTCTTCACCGGCTCCGACGCGCTCATCACCCCGTGGGAGCACGCGGCACAAGAGAGGTTCGACCTGGTGATCGCAGCCAGTCCGACTGGCATCGGCACGCTGCGGGGGGCGTTGTTCCTCCTGCCCGAGGTGTCCACGGACGGCGAGGTCGTCGACCACAACGGCAGGCGCTGCATCCCAGCGCTCAACGGCCTGCTGAGGCAACGAGCGGGCAATTCCGAGGCTGTGGCCATCGGCTTGCCGCACGACGCCGCTGTCGCGGCGCTGCGAGTCGCCACGCAGCACGTCGGGCGACTGGCCACGGTCGTCGGCGACCCCTCGTACGACTACCTGCTCAACACCTTGGCCTACCGAAATGCCCATCGGGAACACCTGGGGATCCGTCGCGACCAACGGCTGGGCCTCGTGCTGTCGACCAGCGGGCCGGACTCGCTGCTCGGCAGGTCACCGGCCCTGCTCAGGCGGCTCGCCGCCGATCTGCCGTCATCGGGAGACCGGCTGGTCTGCCACCTGCACCCGGACGTCTGGGTGCGGCACGGCAGACGCCAAGTGCTGGCTTGGGCCGGCCCTGCGGTACGGACCCGGATGCGGTTCCTGCCTCTTGGGCAGGGCTGGCAGGCCGCTGTCGCGGCAGCGGACTATGTCGTGGGAGACCACGGTGCACCGACCGCCTATGCCGCAGCCACGGGCAAACCGGTGTTCTTGGCCAACCCCATGCCCAATGCAACACCGAACTCATTGACGGAAGCCGTCGTCCGGTACGGCAAAGTCCTGAACCCAACTGTGCGGCTGGAGCGCCAACTCGACTGGTCTGCGCGTCCCAGCGCGCCGGTCACCCAACGCGTTACTTCAGTCCCAGGTCGATCCACCGACCTCCTGCGCACCCAATGCCTACGCCTGTTGCGCATCACCAGCCCGGCCCGACCGACGGTCTTCAACCACTAGAGAGGAGAACTCCAACATGCCCACCAACCAGGCCCTCGTTCGTTCCGGCAACGATGGTGGCGGCGGAACCGGCGATCGCGTCCACTCGCCGAACAACGGTTGAGGTTGTGCTGGGCCCGATTGGCATACGGTCGGGCCCAGCCGGCCGTTGGTCGCCGAAACCCAATCCAGAGATCCCACATCGGGCACGCCAGCCGTGTGATCGGATATGGCTACAGTGCCGACGTAGGAACGCAACGTCTGCCACAACAAGTCCTGCTTGGCTTGGTCCGGGCCACCCGACAGGGCGTGCGCCACGTACGCTGCCACCCGCGAGCCGCCGTGGCCATCGCCTGGTGCATGGCGCCGACCTGCTGGAACTCCGTCGCCGCGACGGTGTACACCGCCTCGCGAATCGACTCCGCGAAGGCGATCAGCCGTTCGTGGATGGCACGCGGCGCCAGCGTGAGATCACCCGCGGCCTCCTCGGTGTCGTCGACCGACGACCAGAAACGTGCAGACTAGCTCTCGGGGTTAGCTGGTACCGGTCATGTCGGCGCAGGAAGTCTTCTCCCGGGCGGGCGGGCCTGCCTGCGCCTCGACATCTTGGCGCCAGTCCACGCAGGCAAACACCTGCGAGCCGATTACCGGGCGATCCGCCCGATCTTCGGAACACCAACATTCACAGAGTCTGCGCCGCACACCACGCAGGCCAACTGGTCGGCACGCGCGTGCGTCAACCCGGTTCGGATCTTCTCGGCGCTCACGACGCACCGCCGCCCGCGCGACGGCGACGCCGTGCAACATCAACCGTGGCAGAAACCAGCAGTTCACAGCGGGTGCGGTTTCGTGTGGATGCTGTACGAGCCGCGCCGGGGGCACCACACAGAAGGATGAAGAGATCGGATATTGATCCCATCTCTTCATCCTTCTCTGTTGATGTTGAGTTCTCGCGGCCGTGAGTGCCGCCAGCCAGCGCGACGAACTCGTTGATTGTGCGTCCGATCGCGTCGATGGTTTGACCGGTCTGGGTGACGCGGCACCCGGCCCGGTGTGTGGTGTGGTCGTAGATGATCTCCATTGATTTCGGGTGGCCGCCGCGATGTCCGCCGGGGTGAGAAGCCTGTGCGAGCCCGGATCCGTGCCGGTCAGCCCCGGATCGGTGCCAGCACGTTCTCGGCCAGCCGGGTCGCCGTCGCCGCGGCGGTGTTCCATGGAACGCCGCGAGGGTGGGCGGTGAGCAGGACGACGACGTATCGGTCGTCCGGGCCGACCAGGCCGGTGGTGTGCAGGTCGCGGGTCGGCAGGCAGCAGGCCCATCCCTGCTTGACCGCCCACCCCAGTCCGGCCGCCGCCGAAGGGATGCCGAAGTGCTGGTCGAAGCCGTCGGCCGCAACCCTCGGGGCGGCGCGCAACGCGGTGAGCACGATGTCGCGGTGGGCAGGCGGGGCCTCGTCGGTCAGGTAGCGGTAGATCCGGGCGACGTCGGTCGCGGTGATCTTCGTCTGGCCCCACCTGCCCGGCTCGGACGGCGGCGCGGTGCCTGTGAGGCCGAGGCGCCTGGTCCAGCGGGTGACGATGGCTCCTCCACCGCCTTGCGACCACAGGGCGCTGGCTACGCCGTCGTCGCTCGCGGACAGCATCTTCGTGATCTGGCTCGGCGTGCCGGTGCCACGTTCCAACGCGTCGACCGCGATCAGCAGCTTGACCAGGGACTGCGAGTGGAACGACCCGTCGGCGCCATCGGCCAGCACGGTCCGACCGGTGGTCCTGTCGATGACCAGCGCGCCGACCGTGGCACCACCCGTCTGTCCGCCGAGATCCACCGGAGCCCGCGTGGTGGTCGTCGCCGGTAGGTCGGTCGCGACGAGGGCGGGCCGAGACCCAATCTCCGCCACTGGCTCGGCGGCCCCAGTGATCACGAGCATGATCGTCGCCCCCACGCAGGCGCCGATTGACACCGCTGGTTTCCGCTTTCGCATGATCCTGATTGACCGCAGGCGACCCGGGCGCTGCACGAAGGTGAGCCTTTCGATGCGATCAAGGAAGCCACCCTCGCTGTCCGACTGACCACCGCTTACGCTGCTCGAACAGCCCCGCGAGTGGGGCTCGTCACTTTCCGGCCCGCTAACGGGACGCACCGGCAGGCTGCGGACGAACAGGAGGGTGAGCGGACTCATCGACTGTGGGACCGGACAGCGCGACATCGACCTGGACCGCCCGGATCTGACCTCCGGCGATGTCACAGCGGTCTTCGCGCGACTGTTCGACACCTACGCCAACCCGCTGCGCGGTTACCTGGCGGGCCGGGTCGGTGCGGACGTCGCCGACGACATCGTCGCGGACACTTTCCTGGTGGCCCTGCGAAAACGGGCGACGTACGACCCATCGGCGGCGTCGGTGCGCGCCTGGCTGTACGGGATCGCGATCAACCTCAGCCGAACTCATCGCCGCACTGAGATCCGCGCGCTGCGCGCCACCGCCCGGGCCAGGGGGCACTCGGAGGAGCACACCCCGGCCGACAACGACATCGCGATCGCCGACCGAGTCGACGCGCAGAACCGCGTGCGTGGCCTCGCGAAGGCCCTCGCCGCGTTGCCCGACCAGGACCGCGACGTGCTGCTGCTCAACTCGTGGGCGGGGCTCAGCCCGACCGAGATCGCCTTGGCGCTCGGGATGCCTGCCAGCTCCGTGCGATCGAAACTTCATCGTGTCCGCCACCGGCTCGCGACACTGCTCACCGACAAGGAGACCCGGCGATGAACGCCGAGCGCGATCTGGACGAAGCCCTGGAGCTGCTGCACCGCGGGCGGCGCCGGGCCCCCGGCTCGCTCGCCGACGCCAGGGCGGCGTTGCTCGCGGCGGCCGCCGAGGCCGAGGCCGACGATGTGGTGCGCCCGCTGCGCCGCCGCCGTCCACCCCGCTGGATCGCCGCCCCGGCCGCGGCGGCCGCGGCCGTGCTGGTCATCGTCGCCATGTTCTGGCGGCCGGTGTCGGACGACGTGCCCCCGGCAGGCCCGGCGGTCGTCCCCGGCGGGCTCGAGGGCGCCGCGGCGCGCGCGTCGGATCCGGTGGTACCGAACGGGAAGTTCCGGTACGTCTGGCGCCACGAAGAACGCCCGAAGACGACGCCCTACCCAATCCAACGTCTCACCGTCGAGCTGTGGGTTCCCAGCGACGTCAAGAACTTGTGGACCAGCAGGACGGCCGTAGGCCTGTCGGCACTGTCGTCGGGAACCACCACGCCGGGCGTGCCACCGACGACGGCGACATCGAGGCCGACCACCACCACGCGGCGTGCCATGCAGCCGGGCGACACTGCCCCGCCCGATCCGGTGCTGGAGTACAAGCACTGCGGCTGGTTCTCGGGCGGGCGTCCCGGACCGGAGGCCTGCGGTGGCGAAATTTATGTCGGCTCCCACATCATCTACCCCAGTACCCTGCCGAGCGACCCGGCCAAGTTTCGGGAGTGGCTGGCACAAACGACCCGGCAATCAACCCCGGAGACGTCGACCCCGTCGATCGAGCTGGCGGCGGAGCTCCTGCGGTCCGGGCTGATGCCCGCGCGGACGAGGGCGGCGTGCTACCGCGCCATCGCCGACCTGCCCGGGATCAAGTCATTCGGCGAGGTGTACCTGAACGGCCGCCATGGCACGGCGTTCGGCATGGACGACGCCGTGGCCCGCACCGAGTTGATCATCGACACGGCGACCGGCGACTATCTCGGCGACCGCCTGATCGCAGGCGAGGACACCCGGGCGTCGGGGGCGACACCCGGCCAGGTGCTGCGCTACAACACCGTGACGACGACGATCGTGGACAAGGTCCCGTACCGCCCCTGAGCAGGCAGGTCGGCCGCGTCGGCGGACGCGGCTATCGGACGGCCGTGGTGGTGGGTCCCAGGCGCGTCACCACAGTTCGACGTCGTCGTCCTCGTCGTCGGCGGGGCGCCGTCGCACGGTCGGACGCCCCGGCTGCGCGGGCGGAACAGGCGCGACGGGCGGGGGGCGGGAAAGCGGGCGGGGGCGGCGGGGGCTGGTCGCTGTCCTCCTCCTGCGGCAGATGCACCCGTGAGCCCGAGGGTGACCGTCACCGACTCGTCCGGCGACGACACCGTCACCTTGTCCTCGACGAGCCGGGTCTGCGGCTCCTGCGACTTGCGCTGCAGGTCGGCGATGCGGCTCTCGTAGCCCGCGAGCCAGTCGGCGTCCATGGGTCCCTCTCGATCGTCACCGCGTCGCGGCGGTGCGCACTTCCGTGACACGGTGGGCGATGCGCGTGTTGTCGGCGGTGGCGACGCTGAGCCAGTCGCCCTGCCAGGTAGCGGCCGCGTGGGGTGTCGAACCAGGTGACCACCGTGGGTGCGCGGCGCGGTCCGACCTGGACGCCGAACTGGCCGCCGCCGATCCGACCACGGCCGTTGGCCGGACCTCGTCGATGACGATCTCCTTGCCCCGCACCACACCCAGCGCGCCACGGCCGTGGCGGACCGCGCCGAGCGGGCGGTAACCGGTGCCGAGGTATCCGACGCCGTCGACCGACCAGGAAATGCGCCACCCGCCGACGGTAACCCACGATCGACACCGCGGCACCGGAAGCGACCGCACACACCGCTCAGTCGGCCGCGTTGTCACCTGTGTTCGGCAGTTCCGCCTGTATCCGCCGCCAGTGGTAGACGTAGATGGGACCGGCCAACAGCAAAGTCGTGCCCGAGCCGACCAGGCTCAGCACCGCCTGCCGCCGCTGGGAGTCGCGGGCCGCCTGCTCGTAATCCGGGGATCGCGTACCGCCTGCCGGGTCTTTGCCCTCGAACGCGACATACGGTTCGGGATAGGCCAGCTCGACGGTCGCGCGGACCAGGGTCACCGCGGCGAACGTCGCGATGACGAGCATGACCAGACAGACCAGGTACAGGTACAGGTTGCGCAGGGTGAACCGGTCGTGGGTCATCGCGTGCTCGCAGGACAGGCCATGGCACACCTCGATGAACAGCGGTGGTGGTGCGTTCATTGTGTCATCCGGCGGGCGATGACGTACGTCGTCGCGGAAGGTCTCCGGCCCTGGATTAACCCCGACGCTGGGTGATCGGCCTGGGGTCCGTTCGAGTGAACCTGCGCGAAAGCGGGACACCCAACCGGCTCGCCTGCGATTCTCGCAATGACGATCATGAACCGCCCCGGCGATCAGGAAGGGGACAGATCCGTGTCGAACGACGTCGACGATGGCGTCGAACTCTTCGATGTGTTCGTCAGCTACGCGGGCGCGGACCGCGACGTCGTGGCGCCGTTCGTCGAGCTGCTGAAGAAGGGCGGCTGGAAGGTCTGGTTCTACGACGCGCACATGTCGGCCGGACCGGCGCTCAAACCGCAGATCGCGTCCGCCATCCGGCGGTCGGCGTACATGATCGTCTGCCTGACCGACTCCTACCTCGCCAGCGACTGGACCGAGTTCGAGCTGCTCAACGGCACGCACGCCGACCCGGCGGGCAAGTCGGGAACCACGATCGTGGTCAAGTTCAAGCCGATGACCGGCAAGGTGCCCGCCCACGCCGCCCATCTGTTCGTCTACGACTTCAGCGACCAGCGCGACTACGACCGGCACTTCGCCCGGATCACCAACCTGATCAAACGGCGCAAGGCGAACCCGGTCGCGGAGACCTACGACGCGCCGCTGTCGGCCGAGCCGGTCGAGGCGCTGTACCAGATCTGGCGAAAGACGGCCCAACTGTCGCGGGAACTGCACCAACAGGAGATCGGCGACGTGCCCCCGAACGCGCCGGACGAGCAGATCATCGGGCAACTGCTGGCGTCGCAGAAACTTCCGCCCCGCGTCATCGAGGCGCTGTCGACCGCGCGGACGTTGGGCAACCAGGCGGTCAACAGCCGCTCCGGCGAGGTCACCGTCGCCGCCGACACCATCGCCGTGGCCAGGGCCGCCTTCGACCGGCTGATGGCCTGGCGCTTTCCCGAGCGCGAGCCGCCGGACGTCTGGGCGCGGGTGTACGCCCGGCTCCCCCAGGCCCATGGCGGGCGCCGGATCCCGGGCACCGACTACGTGCTGACCGGCGCGGAACTCGGCCGCAACAGCCACGGGCCGCTGTACCCGGGCCGGGACACGGCGCGGGGCACGACGGTGTCGATCAACCTCGTCGGGATCCCGGCCGAACGTGACGACGCGTTCTTCGAGCAGGTGGCGCGGTTCACCCGGCTCAGCGATCCGAACATCGTCGCGCCCATGGACGCGGGCACGATAGCGGTCGACGGCGAACGGCTGTGCCTGTTCCTCGTACTCCCGGTCGTTGACGGGGTTTCCGCGCAAACGCTCACCGAACACCACGGGCCGCTGCCCCCGCGCGCCGCCTACGAGCTCTGTCTCGGGATCGCCAAGGCACTGCGCGGCTTCCACGCCGCCGACCCGCCCATCGCGCACGGCGACATCAAGCCCGCCAACGCGGTCGTGGGCACCTTCGGCACGGTCAGCGTGCTGTGCATCGGCAGCGACCTGACCGACTCGCCCGCCGACGACCGGATCGACTCGATGCTGTTCACCCACCCCGAACAGCGCTCCGGCGCGCCCGCGACGCCGAGGTCGGACGTGCAGGCGCTGCGGCTGGTCCTGCACTACCTGCTGACCGGCGACTACCTTCAGGACGGCACCGAACCCGACCCGGCGGTGGATCCGCACCGGGTGTTGGAGCGCCTCGTGCGGTGTGTGGGCGCGGCCAGCGCGTGCGCCACGATCGAGGCCGCGTGCGCGGCGTTGCCGCCACTGCCGAACCTCGCGTCCGTCAACCGCGGTTACCGCCACCACATCGGCGCCACCCTGCCCACGCCCGCGACCACGGTGTCGGCCGAGGGGATCGTGCTGACCGGGTCATATCCCATCGACGCCAAGCGGGCCTGGCCGCTGCCCGCCGGGCTGGTCCTCGTCTGGGAGCAGAGCACGGACACCCTGGCGATCCTCGACAGCTCCGGGATGGTGTGGCGCGACTCGACCCCGATCGCGGTCCGTCGCACCGACACCCGGGCCGATCGGATCGCCGTGGGCGGCTGGGACGGCGCGCTGCGGTTCTTCGTCGACGGCGCCCTCGCCGCCACCGACACACTCAGCGGCGCGGTCGGTGACGTTCGGCTCGTCGGCGACGGTGTGGTCGCCGGATCGTGGCGGCACGACCTGCGCCAGTTCACCACCGACGGCGTCCGGCGGGACCTGCTCGACGTCGCCGCCGGGACGCACCGGATCGCGGTGGCCAAGGACGGGGACCGGTTCGCGGTCGCCGACCTGTCCGGCGGCCTGTCGATCTACGTCGGCGAGCGCCGGGTCGCCACGCTGCCCGACTTCACCATGGCCGCCGACATCGCCTACGCGGGCGGCAGGCTGGTGGTACTCACCGACACCGGGCTGACCTGCCTGAACGTCGACGGCACGATCGGCGCGGTCGAGCCGAAGCCGGGCGCGTCGCGGCTGATCCCCGGTCACGGTGACACGTGCGGGCTGCTGCAAGCCAACCAGCGCACCGGGGCGATCGAGCTGTGGCGCATCGATGAGGCCGACCGACACGTCCTCGAATGCGGGTTCCCACCCGGGGCCAAGCCGGTCGCCCACGGCGGCGGCCACCACGTGCTGAACCGCGCCGACGGCGGCCGCGGCTATTGGCGCGACGGCGCGTTCCAGCTCGAATGGCCGGACGCGGTCGCCGCGTCGCTCTCGGCCGACGGCAAACACATCGCGGTGTGCGAACCCGGCCGGGTCGCCCTGTACGAGGACCTCGGATGAACCTCACCCGCTCACGGGAGGTGCTGCTCCAGCGCCTCGCCGAACTGTCCGCCGAGGAGCTCACCCCTGGCGTGCGCCTCGCGATCGCCGAGGCCGAGTTCCGACTGGCGATCGACCAGGACACCGCCCCGGAGGAGGGCGTCGAACGGTTGCGCAGGTCGATCGCGCACGACCCGTTCAACCCCAAACTGCCGCTGCACCTGGGCAGGCTGCTGCACCGCGCGGGCCGACACGGTGCGGCGGTCTCGGCGTACCGGGCGGCGCTGCGCCTGGCACCGCGGAGCAGGCGCGCGCACGTGCTGCTCGCCCAAGTGCTGCTGGAGTCCGGCAAGGAGGAGCGCGAGATCGGCCAGGCGCTGCTCGCCGCGCTCAACGCCGATGACGCGGCGGCGCGCGACGCCGCCGTCGTCGCGTTGGACGCCGTGCTCGACCAGGCCAGAACCGGCGCCGAGCCCGGCAAACGCGCCAAGAGCGAGGCCAAGGCACGACCCGGCAAGCACAGCGCGACCGACCTGTGGCAGCTGTCGCTGCTCGATCAGCTCGCACGCCCCAAGCCCCTGCGGCCCCAGGTCGACGCCCACCTCGGCACCGGGTCGAGCGGTGCCCGCACCGGGTCGAGGGTCGCCGAGTTCGCGATCGCCTGCGTGTCGACATTGGTCGCCGGGGACAGCGTCCGCGACGTGCGGGCCCTCGCCCGCTCCGGCCTGTCCGGGCACGACGACCACCCGGCGGTCGCGCTGCTCGACGCGATCCTGGACTTGGTCGAGACCGACGACGCGGCGGATTTCGTAGCGAGCACGACGCGGCTGCTCGACGACAAGGTGCTGCCGATCGAGCTGGCGTGTTGGGCGCACTTCACCAAGTTCGGACCGGGCGGTGCCCTCGCCGCCGAGGACGCGCTGCGGATCCTCGACCGCTACCCCGGCCACATCCAGGACACCGACTGCTTCGTCGAGCTGCGGATCGCGGTGCTCGACGGTCTCGCCCGGGCCGCGGCGGCCACAGGGCACACCGCGCGCGCCAAGCTGCTCTGGCGGGAGACGGTCGCGCTGGATCCGTATCGGGTGCCGGTGGCGATGAACCTCGCGCTGATGGCCGCCCGGACCAGGTCCGCCGACGAGTACGGCCCGGCCTGGGAGCGCCTGTCCGAGCTGCTGTACCTGCACGCGGCGGGCGCGGGCGACGTCCAGCTCTACCTCGACGAGCGCCGGACGCTGCATCTGGCGTTGAGCCAGCAGAGCAGATCGCGGTACTGCGCGCCATCGCCTCGGCCCTACCCGACCGACGCCGAGGTGGCGGCCTGGGTCGCCGACGACGAGACGGTCCGAGTCTGGCTGTCCGAATGGGATCTGTACTACCTCAACGCGCGCTTGGGATTCCGCTCGCCCAGTCACGTGCTCGGGGTGGCCGAGGAGCCGACCGACGAAGCGCTGGCCGACGCCCGGGACGCGTTGCTCGGGATCACCGACCTCACCCTGCGCGGCCGCGACTGGGCGGGGGTCACCGTCTTCGCCGACCTGGTCGCCGACCGGGTCCGGGCGGCGCACACGGCGGCGTCGGACCCGCAGGCCAGGGCCCGCGACGAGTACGCCGACGTCGAGAAGGCTCGGGCCGACGCGCTGGCCGACGAGACGCTGCGGCGGGGAATCCTGTTGCGCGGCATGATGACCGCGCTGATCGACCGAGGCTCGGGCGAGTACCTCGCCCTGGGGTGCGAGATCGCCAGGAGACAGCTCGCGCTGCCGTGGTCGGTACTCACCCCGATCTGCATCGATCGGGGCATGATCAGCGATGACATCGATCTGGTCAAGGTGTTTCGATCCGACCTCGTCGCGCTCTCGACGAAGTGGAACAAACCGGCGCCGACGAGCCAGGAGGAGTGGGCGAGCAGACTCGTCGATCTGGACGTGTGCGTCGAGATCATGCCATTGGAGTTACGACCGAAGGTCGAGCGCTGCGCCCTGTTGCAAGCGGCTGATCGACCCGACGACGCATACGCGGCCGCGGTGTCCGCATTGGACGACACCGTGGACACCGTCCACGACGACGACGCCGTCCAGCTGCGGCGCGATCTGGTGACCTTGGTCGACAACACCGCCGTGTCCCCCGTTCCCGTCACCCCGCAGGGCGGCTTTGTGGCGGATGAACCCACGGCAGCCGCGTGCCGTCGGGCCCTCACTCGGTTCCCACGCAGCGGTGGGCTCAGCCGATTGCTCGCCGACGTGTTGCTGAAGCTCGGCGGCGAGGCCAACGCTCGGGAAGCCGTCACCGTGCTCAGCGCCGCGATCGACGTCGCGCTCGACCACGAGTGTCGCGTCGAGTCCGAGACGCTGCTCGCGACCACCCGGGGCGCGGCGGCGCGCGAGATGGTGCTGACGAAGATCCGGGAGATCAGCGGACCGGCGATCGATCGGGTCGACGCGGCCATCACCCGGCTGCGGGAGGAGACCGACGACACGGCCGACGCGAAGGTGGCGCTGCGCGCGGCCATCGCCGACGCGATCACCGCGGTAGGGGAAGCGGTCGCCATGGCAGAGCGCGCGAATCTGACCGATGAGGCCCAGGAACTGCGAGCGCGGCTCGACCGCCTCACCGCGTCCCGCGACCAACTCGACGCCGAGGAGGACTGACCGGCGATGTTCATGATCGAATTGGGTGCCGAGTCGTTCTACACCGTCCTGGGAGTCGAGCCGACGGCGACGGCGGCCGAGATCCGGGAAGCCCGCGACGCGCTCATCCGCGACCTGCGCGAACAGCTGCGCCGCGAACCCGCCCGGCGTACCGAACTGGAGGAACGGCAGCGCGCGGTCAACACCGCGGGCGAGGAACTGGCCCGGCCGGCCAAACGCGCCGAGTACGACGCCGCGAACGCCCATCTGCGGTTCTTCACCGTGCGCGACGCGGCGGCCGGGCTGTTCAACGACCGCGCCGACCGGGTCGAGGTGCTGCACACCGCGATCGCGACGCACCTGCGCCTGGCAGGCGTCCAGGTCACCCCGCGGTCCGATTTGGACAGACAGGATTTCGACTCCGACCTGACCCCCGACCCTCGACTCGACCACCACGGCGAATAGGGATCCACCATGGAGATCGTGACCGACGCGGACACCGCCACCGCGACCGCGGACGCCGTCCCGGCGCCCCCCGACCCGCTTCAGCGGCGGCTCGACCAGATCGGCGGGCTCCTGGAGGAGGTCGTCGACGACAACACCGCCGTGGTCGCGACGATGAACGACCTCGCGCAGGCCCAGCGCGCCCTGTCCGCCGACGTCGGCCGGGAGATCACCGCGCTGCGCGCCGACCTGGTCGGCGGGCTGGTCCACCGCACCCTCAAGGACCTGTGCGTCGAGCTGATCTCCCCGCTCGCCGCGATGGACAAGATGGTCGCCGACGGCACCGCGCTCGACCCGACCGCCGTGGCGAGCCACGTGCGCAGCCTCGCGCTCACCCTGCGCGGGGTGCTCAGTCGGATGGGCGCTGAGCCGATAGCCGTCGACGTCGGCGCCACCGCGTTCGATCCGTACCAGCACCGCTGTGTCGGAGTGGTCGAACCCGACGACTCACCGTTCCCCGACGCGGCGCCGCGCACCGTCGTCCGGGTCGTCGAGGACGGCTACCTCCTCGACCGCAAGATCCTCGTGCCCGCGACCGTGGAGATCCAGAGCGGCCGCGCTGACCTCACGCCGGACCAGGCCGAATAGGAGCGACATGCCATTCCACAAGGTAATCGGGATCGACCTCGGCACCACGTACTCCGCGGTGTCCATATGGGACGGCAAGGACACCCACATCATCGAGAGCGCGTTCGGCACGAAGACGGTGCCGTCCGTGGTCGGTCTCGACCCGGAGGGCCAGGTCATCGTCGGCGCGCCCGCGCAGAACAACCTCGCAAGCGACCCGCTGAACACGATCATCGAGGTCAAGCGCGAGATGGGTTCCTACGCCAGGGAACCCAGCGGCCCCGGCGACCCGGGTGAGCCGCGGCGGGTGCCGTTCCGCGGTCGCGACTACCTGCCCCAGGAGATCTCCGCGTTCATCCTGATGGAGCTCAAGCGGCAGGCCGAGAGCTTCGTCGGCGAGCCCATCCACGACGCGGTGATCACCGTTCCCGCGTACTTCAAGGAGCCCCAGCGCGGCGCCACCCACGACGCCGCCCGGATGGCCCGCCTCAACGTGCACCAGCTGCTCAACGAGCCGACCTCGGCGGCGGTGTGCTTCGGCGCCGACAAGGTCGAGGACGAGCGCACCCACACCTACGCGGTGTACGACCTCGGCGGCGGCACGTTCGACGTGTCGATCATCCAGATCAGCGCGGGCAACGTCAGCGTCGTGGGCACCGGCGGCGATTCGCGGCTGGGCGGCGGCGACTTCGACGACCGGATCACCGGCTGGGTGCTCAAATACATCCAGGACAAGCACAGCACCGACCTCACCGGCGACCCGGCGATCTGGCAGCGGGTCAAGCGCGAGGCCGAGATGCGCAAGCGGGAGTTGTCGGTGGCGACCGCGGCCACCCTCAACCTGCCGTACTTGACCCCGACGCTGAGCGTGAACGTCCCGCTGACCCGGGCGACGTTCGAGGCGCTCATCAAGGACCTGCTCGACCAGTCGCTGGACTGCCTCGACAAGGCCATCGAGTCCGCGCACGAGAGCAACGGGGTCGAGCGCGACGAGATCGAGCAGGTGCTGCTGGTCGGCGGGTCCACGCGCATCGCGTGCGTCCGCCCGATGCTCGCCGAGCACCTCGGCCTGGAGATCAAGGACATCCGCGGCGACATCAGCCCGGACGAGGCCGTGGCCAGGGGCGCGGGCATGATCGCGCGGCAGTTCCCGGAGAGCGACGGCTACGCGGGCGCCGACATGGTGATCACGCCCGCCGCGTCGGGTGGCGAGGCCGTCGCCGACGGCGCGATCCTGCTGCAGGACGTCACCAGCCACACGCTGGGCATCCTGGCCAACCGGGCGGACTTCGTGCCGATCCTGCCCAAGGACAGCCGAATCCCGGGCGGACAGACTCGGGGCGACTTCACCAACGGCGGCAATTCCAAGGAGATCGATGTCCTGATCTTCCAGGGCGAGAACCCGGTCGCGTTCGAGAACGACCTCATCGGCAAACTGCCGATCATCCTGCCCGAGCCGAAGGAACAGGGCTATTACCGGTTCGACGTCACCTTCGAGATCGACACGAACGGGCTGCTCGACGTCGGCGTGAAGTGCCTCAACGACAACCAGATCTGGCAGACCAAGGTGCAGTGCGACGTGCGCGCCACCGCCGAGCAGATCGAGGCCAGCGCCGCGCTGCTCAGCGAGGCGATGCCCGAGCGGCGGGCGGTGGACACCGACGCGGGCCTACCCGTGCCGCCCGCCGGTCTGCCCACGCCGCCCGGCGCGCTGCCCACCCCGCCGTCCGACCTGCCGCGGCCGCCGGGCGCGGCGACCCCCGGTCCCGCGGCCCCACCGCCGCCGCCCGCGTCGACCCCGGACGAGTTCAAGGCGATCGCGCGGCGCTCGTTCAAACTCATCGGCCAGCTCCCGCCGCCGGATCGCGCCCGGCTCGTCGAGGCGTATACGCGGTTCGTCGAGGCCGTCGCGGCGGGCGGGGACGACGTCGAGGACCTCGGCGACGAGCTCAGCGACTTGTTCTACCAGCTCAGGTAGCCATGGACGGGCCACCTGGGGTTCGGTTGACAGCCGCGGTCGGTCGGACCGGCCGCGGCACGCTGTGGCGCGCCACCCGCGAGGTCGACCACGACCGGATCGTGCGGTTCATCGATCCGAGGTTCAGCGACGGCCGATTCCGGCAGGCGCTGACCGCGCTGCGCGGCCGCGCGTCGGGTCGGATGCTCGCGATCCGCGAGGACGGCTGGTCGGACGGGCAGTACTACGTGGAGTACGCCGTCGATCCGTCCTGGCGCACGTTGGAGGAGCGGCTGGCCGCGTTGCCGGACTGGTGGGACCGGCTCGCATTGCTCGACCAGGTCTGCGCCGCGCTCGACCACTGGCGGCATGGGCCGGTGCGTCCGCTGGGTATCACCGCCCGCGAGATCGTGATCATCGACGACCAGCCATGGTTGGCGCCGTGCCCGCCGACGACCGTGGCCTCCCCGTGCGACCTGTTCGGGCTGGACGTGACCGTCGTCGAGACGCTCGCCCCGGAGCTGATCCGGGGCACACCGTTCGACGACCAAGCCCAGGACGCCTACGCGCTGGCCACCCTGGTCGCGCAGGCCATGGCCTGTCCGCGGACCCGGCTCGCCGCCGACGACGACGAGCACCGGATCGAGGCCCAGGCCAGGGGCGTGTTGCTGCGGTCGACCGTCGACGGGTCAGCCGTGCCCGCGACCATGCACGGATCACCGCAGGTCGAGCGACTGTTCCGGACGATCAGGCACTACCGGCATTCCCGCCCGGACGTCCGGCCGCGCGACGCGAGCGAACTGCGTGACGCCATCGCGGCCGCCATCGACCCGGTAACGCTGATCGGCGGCATCGCCGACGGCGACGCCGCGATCCGGATCGTGGACGCGGCGCTCGCCCGCGAACCGGAGCGCACGGATCTGCGGCTGCTGCGCTGTGAACTGGCCTGGGACCAGCTCGATCTGGTCGCGGGAAGCCCCGCCGACGACCGCGTCGACCGGCTCACCCGCGATCTTAAAGTCCTCTTCGGACAGAATGTGCTCACCGATCCCTTGTGGCACAAGCGGCTCGCCCACCTGCACCTGCGCCGAGACGACCACCGGGCGGCGGCGAACGCGTTCCACGCCGCCGCGGCCGCCGACCCCAGCGATCTCGACGCGCTGGTCGGCTACGCGCGCAGCTGGCTGGCGCTCGGCGAACGCGGCTATGCCCATCAGACCGCGGTCGAGGCCAACCGGCGCATCGACCGGATGGTCCGCAACCAGTTGCTCACCCCTGGGGAGGCAGACCAATGGCGAACCCGATTCGTCCCGTTCACGCCATGACCGACGCAGGAGCGTGGCGGCGGACCTTCGCGGCGCTGGTGGGCACCGTGGTGTTCCTACTGCTGCTGGCGAGCCCGGCGGCGGCGGACGACCCGCCCACGATCATCCTGCCCTCGGACGCCGCGCTGCCCGCAGGCACGTATCGGGCCACAGTGGACGGACCGAACGGACCGGTCGTCGCGACCGTCTCGGTGCCCGCGCCCGCTGGCGGCTCGCCGTCCGCGTCACCCAGCGGCACCACGGGGACCCCGGCCGCCGGGACCCCGGCGGGCGAGAACCCGAACGCGCGGGAAGAGGCACCCACGGAGTCAAGCTCCGGTTTCCTGCCGGTCCTGCTCGCCGTCCTCGCGACAGCGCTGCTGATCGGCGGGACGGTCCTGGTGCGGCGCAAGATCGTGGAACCGGGCAGGCAGCGATCGGCATTGAAAGCCGCGGTCGCGCTGATCGGCGTCGGCGACTACCGCGCGGCGATCCCGGCGCTCAGCGCCGTCGAGACCAAGCTGAGCGACCGGCTGCGCGTGCAGGCCGGGTTCTTCACCGCGTTCGCGCTGGTCCAGATCGGCGAGGTGGACGAGGCGTCGCTGCGGCTGGCCGGGCTCAACCGGGCGAACCCCAGCCACCCCGAGATCGCCTACCTGCTCGCCCACCTGCGGGTCGAGCGCCGCGAGTACGACGCCGCGGAACCAGTGCTCGCGCCGCTGCGCGGTCGCTTCACCGACCGCGCCCGCAAGCTCTACGGCGTCGTGCAGTACCACCGCGGTCTGGAGGCCCTGCGCGACGGCCGGGTCGACGCCGCCGCCCAGCTGTTCCAGGAAGTCGAGACGCTCGGCGACTTCCGCGACCACCTGCCAGACGACCTGCGCAACCGGCATGTCGCGCTCGGGGCGCGGGCACTGTTCGACAAGGACGTCGTCGGCGCGCGCAAGCACTTCGAGGATCTGGAGCGGGCCGCGCCGAGCCTGCCGGACGACGAGCGCGAGCAGATGCTCGCCCTGGCCGATGTCGGGACGGCCCTGGCCGCGTGGATCGAGAACCGGCCGGGGGCCGGTGCGCGGATCGACGCGCTGCTGACCACGGCCGTGGCCCGACTCGACCCGGACGGCGCGACCGCACTGCCGTGGCCCGACACCGACCCGGTGACCGTGGCCGACCGCCTCGCCGCCATGCAGGAGGCGGGCACCGACGGCGAGCTGTCCGATCTCGACCGCGTCCTGCGCGACCTGCACTTCCTGCGGGGGATGGCGCTGCTGCGCGACTGGGCGGGCAAGCCGACCAAGTCCAAGCTCACCGAGGCCGTCGAACGCTTCGCCTGCGCCCGCGAGCGCGACCCCGACTTCAGCGACACCTACCTCGTCGTCGGGCTGCTGCGGTACTACCTGGCCGACAGCGACGCCGAGCGCGCGGTCGCGGCGACCGTGCTGGCCCGCGCCCAACTGCTCGGAGCGCGCGATCCCGAGGTGCTGCGCGTCCTCAACCGACAGGCGCGGATCACCCGGGCGGGCCGCGACGCCGTCGACGCCTATCTGCAGGTCCTCGACCAGTACGTGGCGGACGGCTCGATCCGCGAGCAGGTCCGCGCGGACGTCGTGCGCAGGCTCTCGCGGTTCCGCCGGGTGCGCGACTGGGACGGGCGGCCCGAGCTGGTCGAGGTCCGCGCCGCCCCGCCGACGGTGGCGGAGATGAACGACCGCTCGGAGCTGCTGCGGGTCCGGGTCAGCCAACTGCTGGCCGCGCCCGGCTCCGCCGACCTGGTCGAAGCCCACGAGCTGGTGCGGAATCTGGAGGCCGACAGCAAACGACTGGCCGAGCACGCGCGGTCGGTCGAGCAGAAAGAGGCCAACCTGTTGGTCATAGTCGGTGACCGTCTTCTAGTCGACCACGAGAGGTGACCATGACCGAGCGCGCGCCCCGCGACCTCACCCCGGCCGACTGCCTGGCCAAGCTGTCGATGCCCGACATCGACACCTCGGGCGCGGCGCACAACAGCGACCTGTTCCGCGTCGAACTGCGCCGGGCGGTGCTCGCGATCGCCGAACTCGACCACATCCGCGAGACCGCGATCGTGCGGGAAGTGGTGACCGCCGTGCGCGGCGGAGCGCCCGAAGTCGAGGAGGACTGATATGGCCGACGAGCCGGGTGGCCTGGCCTTCGGGCCGCCGGAGGACGGCCCATCGCTGGAGACGCTGCGGCACGACGCCCGCAAGCTCACCGACATCACCCCGGTCGACATCACCGGCCACACGGCGTTCGCCCCGACCGAGAAGAAGGTCGACATCGCCGCGGCCGCCCGGCTGCGGCCGGAGGTCACCGGCCTGCGCGTCGGTGCCGACCTGGACCGGCTCGACGCGGGCCTGGACACGCTGAACGAGTTGGCGGCGAACGCCCGGATCGAGCGGCTGCTCAAGCAGGCGCGCGTGAAGGTCGACGAGCAGAAGTTCCACATGGCGATCACGCTGATCGATCAGGCGTTGGCGATCGACGCGAACTTTCCGCCCGCGCTCGCACTGCTGGCCATCTGCCGGTGCTCGCTGAGCGAATACGAGCCCGGGCTGGACGCACTCGCGCGGGCCACGGCGAACGCGACCGACCCGGAGATGAACCTGCGGATCAGTGATCTGCGGGCCGAGTGCGAGCAGATCGTCATCGACGGCGTGACGACCCGGCTCGACGAGCTCATGGCCGCCGACGAGCCGGCTGCCGCGCTCAGGCTGGTCGAAAGCGTGCTGCGCGGGCTGCCCACCGATCCGGTTCTGCGGTACTGCCACGCGGGTGTGCTGCTGACGCTCGGCCGGGCCGCCGACGCCCGCGACGTCGTCACCGCCGCGCTCGCCTCGGCGACCGGACCCGCCGAGGAGGCGTTCGGGGAACTGCTCGACCAGATCCTCGGCGAGCTGCACGGGCCGCAGATCGACCAGGCCCGGCGTTGTCTGCGCGACCGCGACCCCAAGGGCGCGATCCGGCAGCTGGAGCTGTGCCATCCGAAGATGCGCGGACACGGCGACGGCAGGCTGCTCTGGGCGTACGCGAATGAGCGGTACGCGGCGCGCGCCATGCTGGGCTTCGTCGGCCGCAAACGTATGCTCAAAGCCGAAACCCAGCCGCTGCCACAGGTGTCGCTGCAATCGGTGCTGCTCTGGCTCCTCCACGAGGAACTCATCGGCGGTCGGACCGCCATCGACGACGGCGACTACGCGGAGGCCGCCGCGCTGCTGACGGCGGCCAACCACATCGACCCGCGGTGCTCGGCCGTCGCCTACCTGCGAACGGTCGCGCTGATCCTGCTGTCGCGCAAGCTGTTCAGCACTGGCGACGCCACGGTGCTGCCGACTGTCGAACGGCATCTCGTGGACGCCGAGGAAAGCCGGGCGGTCGCGATGAGGGACCCGGAGTACGCCACCGAGGCCGCCGAGTTCACCGATGTCATCGCCGAGGACCTGACCCAGGTCCAGTTGATCATCAGCGTGGTCGCCGTGATCGATAGCTTTGATTCCGCTATCGAGGACCTGAAGCGGCGCCCACCCCGCGACCACTATCAGGTCAACCGATACCGCGACCGGTTTCTGACCATTCAGCTGCAGGCGGGCAAGGTGCGCCGGATGTGTCCCGAGGACTCATCCGAGGCCGACGCGATGTCGCAGATCATCAGCGCGGTCGGAAGGATCGTCGCCTAGTGGACCACGTCGAGTTCGCCTGGAAACAGCAGAAGCGGTGGTCGCACGCGGCGGGCACGCTCAAGAAGTCGATCAGCCGGGCCCGGTGGACCACGCTCGCGCTCAGCGTCGTCGGCGCGGTCCTCGCCACGGCGTCGGCTCAGCTGTTCGCGGTCGACGGGCCCACCGGCCGGGGCTTGGCCGTCGCCGCCGCGGTCGCGCTGGCGGTGATCCCGTTCACCCAGCGCGGGATGAGCGTGACCAAGACGCGGGACTGGACCAGGGCGAGGTCGGTTTCCGAAGCGATCAAGGCCGACGTCCACCTGTTCCTGGCCCGCGCCACACCGTTCCGCGGCGCCGAGCGGGACACGGTGCTGCTGTCTCGATTGGACACTCTCGCCGACGACGCGGGCGACCTCGCCAGGTACCTGCCCGACCCACCCGAGCGGCGTGCCCTGCCCGCCGTGCACGACGTCGAGTCCTACGCCGAGGTCCGCGTGCGCGAGCAGGCGGAGCGGTACTACCGGCCGAAGGCACACAAGATCGGGCGAGCGCAACGGATTCTGAGCGCCGCCGAGACCTCGCTGGCCGTCATCGCCGCCACGCTGGTGGCCGTCGCGGCGATCGTGCCCTCGCCCAAGGCGATCGTCTGGATCGGGGTCCTGACGACGGTGGCGGGGGCCCTCGCCGCGCACTCCGGCGCCGCCCGCTACGACTACCAGTTTGTCGAGTTCACCCGAACAGCCGACAAGCTGGAACGACTTCTCGCCCAGCGTTCCGTCGACGCCGTCGACGACGACACCTTCGTCGTCGAGTGCGAACGAGTGATCTCCATCCAGAACGAGGGCTGGATGGCCAAGATGGCGCTCGACGAAGCCGACCCGGCCCCGGCGAACTGACGTCGCTCGCCATCCGATGTGCTCTGGAACACCCGCCTATAGGCTTTAGGTGTGTGCCTAAAGTATGTAGTATGGCCAGGTGGCTCACACTCCTCTCACCACGGCTTCGGTGATCGCCGAAGCGGCGGCGCTCGCCGACGAGGACGGCTTCGAAGCCGTTACCCTCTCAGCGGTGGCACGCCGCCTCGGTGTGCGGACGCCGAGTCTGTACTCGCACGTCCGGGACCGGGACGCGCTGCTGGACGGGGTCAGCGCGCTCGCGCTCGCCGACCTCGCCGCCAGGATCGTCGAGGGGATCGCGGGCCGGGCCGGTCGGGAGGCGCTCGAAGGCTTCGCCGCGGCGCACCGGGCTTACGCACTGGAGTCGCCCGGCCGATGGACGTCGCTGCAGCGGCGGGTCGGCGAGACCGCTGTGCGGTCGGACGCCGCCAGGGAAGTCGTCGCGTTGACCGCCGCGGTGCTCCGCGGCTACCCGGTCCCGGCGGACGAGCATGTGCACGCCGTACGAGTGCTGGGCAGCACGCTCAACGGCTTCCTCGCGCTGGAACGCGTCGGCGGTTTCGACCACAGCCACCCCGGCCCCGAAGTCTCCTGGCACAAGACCGTCGCCGCGCTCGACGCGCTGCTGCGGGCCTGGCCCGCCGAGTCCGGAAAGGACACCACCGCGCCATGATCACCACACCGCTGACCGCCCCGTTCTTTCGCGGTGTAGCCGAAGTAGAGAAAACCGCCCGTGGCGTGCGGCCGCATCGGCTGCCCGCGTGGGTGCGCGCCCAGTTCCCCGATCCGCAGTTGCTGATGACGGAGGCGCAGCCCTCCGGCGTGCGACTGGTCATGACCACAGCGGCGCGGACCGTCGAGCTGGTCACCCATCCGACGCGAGTCGCCTACCGCGGCACGAATCGGCCGCGGGGCAGCATCGATCTCGTCGCCGACGGCAGGCTTCTCGCGAGCGAGAGTCTTGCCGGTGGGGACCTCATCGAGGTCGACCTGCGCACCGGGCGAACCGAGGTCCGCACCGGGTCCGCGCACACGGTCGCCTTCCGCGGGTTGCCAGCGGGCGAGAAGCTGGTCGAGGTGTGGTTGCCGCACAACGAATCGGTCGAGCTGGCCGAGCTGCGCACGGACGAGCCGGTCCGGCCGGTCGAGGCGGGCGGGCGGGTCTGGCTGCACCATGGCAGCTCGATCAGCCACGGCTCGAACGCGGCCGCGCCGACCGGGATCTGGCCGGTGGTCGCCGCCCGCGGTGGCGGGGTCGAACTGCGCAACCTCGGGTTCGGCGGCAGTGCGCTCGTGGACCAGTTCACCGCCCGCGTGATCCGGGACTCCCCTGCCGACTTCCTGAGCGTGAAACTTGGGATCAACGTGGTGAACCTCGACGCGATGCGCCTGCGCGCGTTCGTCCCGGCCGTACACGGCTTCCTGGACACGATCCGCGACGGGCACCCGGACACGCCGCTGGTGCTGATCTCGCCGATATTCTGCGGAATCCACGAGGACACCCCGGGACCGGGCGCGTTCGACCCGAGCACGCTCGGCACCGACCAGGTCACCTTCACCGCGACCGGCGACAGCGCGGAGCAGCGGCGTGGGCGGCTCACCCTGCGGATCATCCGCGACGCGCTGGCGGATCTGGCTGAGCGCAGGGCAGGCGACGCACACCTGCACTACCTGGACGGAACCACGCTCTACGACGAGAAGGACGCCGCCGGGCTCCCCTTGCCCGACGCGCTGCACCCTGGCCCGGCCGCGCACCAGCTGATCGGCGAACGGTTCGCCGAGTACGCGTTCGCACCAGAAGGCCCATTCGCGGTTCGGTGACCCGGCCGACGCCGCCCGCCCGGTCACGCGCTACGCGCCCGGAGGCGGGTGACGACGAAGGCGACCAGTGCGACCGCGACAACGGCGATCACGAGCGAGTTCCTGATCGACAAGCGCGCCGACGAACTGATCGCCTGGCTTCCCGCCTGACCATCCGCCCCACACTCAAACCACCGAACTACGGCGGTCGCCCCCGGCGACCAGCAGGATGCGGGGAGTAGCCGGTGGTCACTCAAACGAGTGACCGCCCTGGCCGGGCCATACACGCCGACGCTCAAGCCCGACGGGACTTATAACGAATCAATCATCATCGCTTGGCCTCAGCGGTCGCGTGATCAATGCTCTGCTGACAGAGTGTGACGCGGGTCACCGACGGGAGGTGTGATGCTTGCGGTCCGCAACCTGGAGGTCGTGTACGACGACGTGATCCTGGTTCTGCGCGGGGTCAGCCTGGAGGTGCCGGAAGGCAAGATCGTCGCCCTGCTCGGCGCGAACGGCGCGGGCAAGACGACGCTGCTCAGGGCTGTCTCCGGCCTGCTCGGAGTGCATGAGGGCGAGGTGACCAAGGGGTCGATCACCCTCGACGACGAGCCGATCCACCGCAGCAACGCGGCCCGGATAGTGGGGCGGGGGATCAAGCAGGTCCAGGAGGGCAGGCGGATCTTCGCCGAGCTCACCGTCGAGGAGAACCTGCGGGTCGGCGCGCACACCAACATCAAGAATCTCAAGGAGAACCTCGCCAGGGTCTACGACCTGTTCCCGGTCCTGCGCGACCGGCGCAAACGGACCGCGGGCTACCTCTCCGGCGGTGAGCAGCAGATGCTCGCGATGGGTCGGGCACTGATGTCGGACCCCAGCTATCTGCTGCTCGACGAGCCGAGCCTGGGCTTGGCTCCCCTGCTGGTCCAGCAGATCCGGGACCTGATCGTGCGGATCAACGCGCAGGGCACCACGGTCCTGCTGGTCGAGCAGAACGCGACCATGGCGCTGTCCATCGCCGAGCACGGGTATGTGATGGAGAACGGCAAGATCGTGATGGACAAGCCCGCCAAGGAACTGCTCGCCGACGAGGACATTCGCGAGTTCTACCTGGGACTCGGCGCGGAGGGCGCGGTCAAGTCCTTCCGCGACGTCAAGCACTACAAGCGGCGGAAGCGGTGGCTCTCATGAGCGAGCTTGCGAGCGAATCCATGTCACAGTGCCTTCGCGAGTGGAGCCACCGACCTTGGGAGGCGGCCGCATGAGCGAGCCGATCCTGGCGTTCGACGACGTGCACCTGTCCTTCGCGGGCGTCAAGGCGGTCAACGGCGTCTCCTTCGAGGTCGGCGCGCGCGAGCTGTTCGCGATCATCGGGCCGAACGGCGCGGGCAAGACGTCGATCTTCAACATCCTCTCCGGGGTGTACCGGCCGCAGACGGGCCGGGTGGTGTTCGACGGCGTCGACCTGGTGGGCAAGCCGCCGCACCGGATCGCGGCGCTCGGCATGGCACGGACGTTCCAGAACATCGAGTTGTTCTCGAACCTGACCGTGCTGGACAACCTGATGCTCGGCAGGCACCACCACATCCGCTACGGCGCCCCCTCCGCGTTCGCGTGGTTCGGCCGCGCGCGCCGCGAGGAGATCGCGAACCGCGCCGTGGTCGAGAACATCGTCGACTTCCTCGAACTGGAGCAGTGGCGCGCGTTCCCGGTGGGTCTGCTGCCCTACGGCGTGCAGAAGCGCGTCGAACTGGGCCGGGCGCTGGCCATGGAGCCCAAGCTGCTGCTGCTCGACGAGCCGGTCGCGGGCATGAACCTTGAGGAGACCGAGGACATGGCGCGCTTCGTCCTCGACATCCGCGACGAGCTCGACATCCCGATGATCCTGGTCGAGCACGACATGGGCCTGGTGATGGATCTCGCCGACCGGGTGATGGCCATGGACTTCGGCACGCCGATCGTCACCGGCACCCCCGGTCGGGTCCAAGCCGATGAAGGGGTCATCCGGGCCTACCTGGGGCAGGAACACGCGACGGAGGTGACGTCATGACCCAGGTCGTCGAGCCGAGCACGAAGACCACGACCACCATCGTGACCAGGGTGCGGGATCGCGCGCGCACCATGCCCGACGGGGTCGCGATGCGGGAGAAGGACTTCGGCATCTGGCAGGAGGTGTCCTGGGCGGGCTACTGGGACACCGTCGAGCTGATCGGCCACGCGCTGCTCGCGCTCGGCGTCCAGCCCGGCGACCGGGTGGCGATCCAGTCGGAGAACCGCCGGGAGTGGCTCTACACCGACCTCGCCGCGGTCGCGGTGCGGGCGATGACCGTGGGCCTCTACCCGACCAACCCGGCCGCGGAGGTCGCCTACCTGCTCGCCCACTCCGGTAGCAAGATCCTGCTCGCGGAGGACCAGGAGCAGGCGGACAAGGTCCTCTCGGTGCTCGACCAACTGCCCGAGCTCGAGCGGATCGTCTACTTGGAACCGCGCGGGATCCGGCGCCGCTACGACAACCCGAAGCTGCTGTTCTGGGAAGACCTTCTCGCCATGGGCGCTGAACACCGCGCGGCGCACCCTGGCGCGGTCGACGAGACCATGGCCCAGGCGCGGTCAGACGACATCATGACGTTGGTCTACACCTCCGGCACCACCGGTCCGCCCAAGGGCGCGATGCTGTCCGTGGCGAACGTCGAGTTCTGCGTCCAGACCCTGATCGAGGGCGGCGGGTTCACCTCTCCCCCACCGGGCACCGACGACATCATGCTGTCCTATCTGCCGCTGTGCCACGTGGCCGAGCGGATCTTCACCACCTGGTTCAACGCGTCGGCGGGCGCGCAGGTCAACTTCGCCGAGTCCATCGCGACCGTGCAGCCCAACCTCCGGGAGATCCAGCCGACGATCCTGTTCGGGGTGCCGCGGATCTGGGAGAAAGTGCTCGCGGGCGTCAACATCAAGATCGCCTCGGCGTCCCCGGTCAAGCGCGGGCTCGCGCGGTTCTGGCTCAAGGTGGCCGACGGCATCGGCGACACCCTGGTACGCACTGGCGGCGCGCACACACCGGGCACCAGGCTGCGGTATGCCCTTGGCTACCTGTTCCTCTACCGCTCGCTGCGCGACCGCATCGGCATGCGCAAGGTCCGCTACGCCGCCTCGGGCGCCGCGCCGATCGCGCCGGACGTGCTGAAGTTCTTCATGGGCATCGGCGTGCCGATGCACGAGGTGTACGGCATGACCGAGAACAGCGCGATCGCCACCGCCAACCGGCCGGGACGGATCAAGCTCGGCACGGTCGGCGAGCCGCACCCTGGCGTCGACCTGCGCGTCGACGAGGAGACCGGCGAGATCCTGACCAAGCACCCTGGCGTGTTCGCGGGCTATTGGCGCGACGAGGAGGCCACGGCGAAGGCGGTCGACGAGCACGGCTGGCTGCACACCGGCGATGTGGGCGTGTGGGTCGACGGCACCCACGTCAAGATCACCGACCGGATGAAGGACATCATCATCACCGCGGGCGGCAAGAACGTCGCGCCGTCGGAGATCGAGAACGCGCTCAAGGTATCGCCGTACGTCAAGGAAGCCGTGGTGATCGGCGACAAACGTCCGTACCTGACCGCGCTGATCGGTGTGGAGCTGGAAACCGTCGGGGAATGGGCGCAGCGCAAGCGCATCCCGTACACCACCTATCGGGACCTGTCCGAACGCCCCGAGGTCATCAAGCTCGTGCAAAGCATCGTCGATGAGGTCAACAAGAAGTTCGCCTCCGTCGAGCAGATCAAGAAGTTCCGCATGCTGCCGAAGGAACTCGACCACGAGGACGGCGAGTTGACCGCGACGCAGAAGGTCAAGCGGTCGGCGCTGGGCAAGCTGTTCGACGACCTTGTCGAGTCCATGTATCCCAAGGGGGGAGGCGCATGACCACCTTCCTGCAGGCGGTGGCGGGCGGGCTCGGACAGGGGTCGATCTACGCGCTGCTCGCGCTCGGCTTCGTGATCATCTACAAGTCGATGCGGGTGGTCAGCTTCGCCCAGCCCGCGTTCATGCTCGCGGGCGCGCTCGCGGTCAGCTTCATCGCCGAACCGCTGCTCGGGATGCCGAGTCCGTGGGGTTTCTTCCTGGCCCTGGTGCTCGGCGCGATCGGCGTCGCCCTGCTCGGACTCGGCATCGAGCGCACGGTGATCCGGCCGATGGTCGGCAAACCGGTGTTCGTGATCGCGATCATCACCCTGGGCATCGACATCGTGGTCCGGTTGGTGGCCAACATCTTCATCGGCCTCGACGTCCGGCCCGTCGGCGACCCGTGGGGGCTGAGCTCGATCGACCTCGGTGGCGTGCAGGTGCAGGAGCGGCACATCGTGATGCTGGTGACCACGGTTCTCCTCGTGGTCGTGCTGTTCGCCTTCTTCAAGTACTCCAGGCTCGGGCTTGCCATGCGGGCGGCCTCGTTCAACCAGGAGACCGCGCTGGCGCAAGGCATCTCGGTCGGCACGGTGTTCGCGACCTCCTGGGCGATGGCGGGCGCGCTGGCGGCGGTCGCGGGCACGTTCCAGGCCACCGGCGCAGGCATCGACCAGAACCTGTGGATCATCGCGCTCAAGGCGCTGCCCGCGATCATCCTCGGCGGCCTCGATTCCCTGGGCGGGGCGGTGATCGGCGGGTTCACCGTCGGGCTGGTCGAGTCGCTGGTCGCCACCTATCAGGGCGACTACGCGCCGTGGCTTGGCCAGAACTTCTCCGTGGTCTCGGCGTACGTGGTGATGCTGTTGGTGCTGCTGGTCCGCCCATACGGCCTGTTCGGCACCAAGGAGGTGGAACGGGTATGACCGACCAGCGGCCCGCGAAGGCCTCCCGTCAGCTCTGGGGCAGGCCCGAGCTGTACACCTCCTACGGGCAGAACCTGCGGATGCTCAACACCCGGCCCAAGCAGCTCGCGGTGGTCGCGATGGTGCTGCTGGCGGCCACCTATGTGCCGTTCGGGCTGCCCGACGAGTGGCTGCACCTGTTCGCCACCGGGCTGGCGGCGGCGATCGGCGCGATCGGGTTGAACATCGTGACCGGGTACGCGGGTCAGGTGAGCCTCGGCCACGCCTTCTTCCTCGCCATCGGCGCCTATACCGCTTCGGCGCTCAGCGGCGAGCCGGGCAGGCGCACGATCGGCCTCGGCATCACGTTCCTGCCCGTGTGGCTGCTCGCCGCCGGTGTGGTCGCCGGACTCGCGGGCGTGATCGTCGCGCCGCTGGCGACCCGGCTGCGTGGGCTCTACCTGGCCATCGTCACCCTCGGCCTGGTGTTCCTCGGCCTGCACATCTTCAAGGAATGGAGGTCGCTCACCGGCGGACCGGGGGTCGGCAGGCAGGGCCCGGTGCCGGAGATGTTCGGCCAGCGCCTCGACCGCAACGGCGAGCTGCTCACCGGTGATCAGAAGATGTACCTGGTGACGCTGGTACTGCTGATCATCTTCGCCGTGTTCGCCCGCAACCTGGTGCGGTCGAAGGTCGGCCGGGCCTTCGCCGCGGTGCGGGACCGTGACATCGCGGCGGGTGTGATCGGCGTCAGCGTCGCCCGCTACAAGGTGCTCGCGTTCGGGATCTCGTCGTTCTACGCGGGCTGCGCGGGCGCGTTGCTCTACGCGGTTCTCGGTCGGGTCGAGCCCGACTCGTTCAACCTGTTGCTGTCCATCCAGTTCGTCGCGATGGTGCTGATCGGCGGGGCCGGAACGATCGCCGGATCGATCATGGGCGCGCTGTTCATCACGATGCTGCCGCGGCTCACCCAGGAGCTGCCGACAGTGCTGCCGTTCATCAGCTCGGACGTGACCGCACCGCTCGGCGCGGCCAACTTGGCGATCATCTTCTACGGACTGATGATCATCTTGTTCCTGATCTTCGAGCCGCGCGGGCTGTTCGGGATCTGGATCCGGATCCGCAACTACTTCAAGGCATGGCCTTTCTCCTACTGAAGTCGATTCGCCTGCCACGAAAGGAATACCGATGACCAGTCGAACAACGCAGCTGCTGGCGGGCCTGTCCGCCGTAGCGCTGATAGCGACCGGCTGCGGCCGAGGTGACTCCGGTGGCGGCGGTGGCGGCGGCGGTGACGGGGCCGTCAAGACCGACGTGGGTGTCACCGCCGAGCCGTGCAAGGACGCGCCCGACCTGAAGAAGGGCTGCATCTTCCTCGGCACGATCTCCGACCTGACCTCCGGCCCGTTCAAGGCGCTGGCGGTGCCGATCACCGAGGCGCAGAAGAAGTTCTGGGAGCGGGTGAACAAGTCCGGCGGCATCGACGGCTACGGCGTCGACGTCACGACCTACGTCCGCGACAACAAGTACAACCCCGAGACCCACAACCAGGTCTACCAGGAGATCAAGAGCAAGGTGCTCGGCCTGGCGCAGACCCTCGGCTCGCCGACGACGGCGGCGATCATCGACGACCTGCGGGACAACAAGATCGTGTCCGTACCCGCTTCGTGGACCTCGGCATGGGGGTTCGAGGACGTGATCCTGGAATCGGGCACCAACTACTGTCTGGAGTCGATGAACGCGATCGACTACGCGGTCGAGCAGTTCAAGCCCAAGTCCGTGATGGCCGTGCACTACCCCGGCGACTACGGCGAGGACGCGGCCGCGGGCGCCAAGGTGGCCGCGGAGAAGAACGGCCTCACGTTCGAGGCGGTGGAGACCGCCTCCGGGCAGGACAACCAGGCGGGGGCGATCAACTCCGTCCTCACCAAGAAGCCCGACCTGGTCATCCTGACGACCGGCCCGACCGACGCGGCGGTGATCGTCGGCCAGACCGCGGCCCGCGGCTACACCGGCAAGTACATCGGCACCAGCCCGACGTGGAACCCTGGCCTGCTCAAGAGCCCGGCGGCTCCCGCGTTCAAGGCCCTCTACCTGCAGTCCGGCCCATGGGAGACGTTCACCTCCGACACCCCAGGGCACAAGGTCATGCGGGAGACGCTCGGCACCGGGGTCACCGGCAACGACGGCTACACCGCGGGCTGGGTGTGGTCCTACCCGCTGCGGACCGCGCTGCAGAAGGCCGTCGCGAACAAGGACCTGACCAGGGACGGCCTGCTCAAGGCCGTCAAGCAGTTGGACAAGGTCGATTATGAGGGCATGCTGCCCGCATCGGCGGGCAACTTCACCGGCGACGCCAACAAGGGCGTGGTCCGCGAGATAATGATCGCCAAGCCGGACGACGCCTCGCCCACCGGCGTCAGCACCGTGAAACCGTTCTTCGTCGGCCCGACCGCGAAGGACTACAAGTTCGACAAGCCGTGCTTCCAGAGCTGAGGTAAGCGCGTCAGGGTGCCCGACCGTGTCCGGGTCGGGCACCCTGACGTGTGGCACGATCGGGACGTGACCAGTACACCGACCGCGGCGCAGCTGCGTGACCTCGCGCGGTTGCGTCGGGTTCGTGATCGGATCGACCGGGAGTACGCGCAGCCGCTGGATGTCGAGGCGCTCGCGCGGGGGGCGCACATGTCGGCCGGACATCTCAGCCGGGAGTTTCGCCGCGCTTACGGTGAGTCACCGTACGGGTACCTCATGACGCGGCGGATCGAGCGGGCGATGGCGTTGCTGCGGCGGGGCGACCTGAGCGTCACCGAGGTCTGTTTCGCGGTCGGGTGCTCGTCGCTGGGGACCTTCAGCACCCGGTTCACCGAGTTGGTCGGGGTGCCGCCCAGTACCTACCGGCAGCAGGCGGCGCAGGCGACGGTAGGGATGCCCGCGTGTGTGGCCAAGCAGGTCACCAGACCGATCAGGAATCGAGAAGCGCGGGCGCAGAGCCGCACCTAATGTGGCCGCCATGGACATCACCATTCACTCGAGTTTCCTTCCACAGGACGACCCGGACGCCGCGCTGGCGTTCTATCGGGACACTCTCGGCTTCGAGGTCCGCAACGACGTCGGCTACCAGGGGATGCGGTGGATCACCGTCGGCCCTGTCGGCCAGCCCAACACGTCCATCGTCCTGCATCCGCCCGCGGCGAACCCCGGCATCACCGACGACGAGCGCGCCACGATCGCCGAGATGATGGCCAAGGGCACCTACGCGGGCATCAACCTGGCCACAAAGGACCTCGACAGCCTCTTCGAACGCCTCCAGGCGGGCGACGCCGAGGTCGTCCAGGAGCCGACCGACCAGCCCTACGGGGTTCGTGACTGCGCGTTCCGCGATCCGGCGGGCAACATGGTCCGCATCCAGGAACTGCGCTGAGTCGTAGCCCCACCGAACAGATGGAGATGAGCATGGCCGCGAGGGCGGACACGCGATCGTCTGCGCAGCACGTCGCCGACAGTCACGACCTGATCCGCGTGCACGGTGCGCGGGTGAACAACCTCAAGGACGTCAGCGTCGAGCTGCCCAAGCGCAGGCTGACGGTGTTCACCGGCGTCTCCGGGTCGGGCAAGAGCTCGCTGGTGTTCAGCACGATCGCCGCCGAGTCCCAGCGGATGATCAACGAGACCTACAGCGCCTTCGTGCAGGGTTTCATGCCGACGCTGGCGCGGCCCGAGGTCGACGTGCTCGAAGGGCTGACGACGGCGATCATCGTCGACCAGCAGCGGATGGGCGCCGACCCGCGGTCCACCGTCGGCACCGCCACCGACGCCAACGCGATGCTGCGCATCCTGTTCAGCAGGCTCGGGAAGCCGCACATCGGGTCGCCGCAGGCCTTCTCCTTCAACGTCGCCTCGATCAGCGGGGCGGGCGCGGTGGTCATGGAGCGCGCGGGCCAGAAGGTGAAGGAGCGGCGCGAGTTCAGCATCACCGGCGGCATGTGCCCGCGCTGCGAGGGCCGGGGCAAGGTCTCCGACATCGACCTCACCCAGCTCTACGACGACTCCAAGTCGCTGGCCGAGGGCGCGTTCACCATCCCCGGGTGGAAGTCCGACAGCTTCTGGACCGTGCGGGTCTACGCCGAGTCGGGCTTCGTCGACCCGGACAAGCCGATCCGCAAGTACACCAAGAAGGAACTCAACGACTTCCTCTACAAGGACCCGGTCAAGGTCAAGGTCGACGGCGTCAACCTCACCTACGAGGGGTTGATCCCGAAGATCCAGAAGTCGTTCCTGTCCAAGGACAAGGAGGCGATGCAGCCGCACATCCGGGCGTTCGTGGAGCGCGCGGTCACCTTCGCCACCTGTCCCGACTGCGACGGCACCCGGCTCAGCGCCGCCGCCCGGTCCTCCAAGATCAAGAAGATCAGCATCGCCGACGCGTGTGTGATGCAGATCAGCGACCTGGCCGCGTGGGTCCGCGGCCTCTCCGAGCCGTCGGTGGCGCCCTTGCTGGCCAAGCTGGCGCACACGCTCGACTCGTTCGTGGAGATCGGACTGGGCTACCTGTCGCTCAACCGGCCCGCGGGCACGCTGTCGGGCGGCGAGGCGCAGCGCGTCAAGATGATCCGCCACCTGGGGTCCTCGCTCACCGACACCACCTATGTCTTCGACGAGCCCACCATCGGCTTGCACCCACACGACATCCAGCGCATGAACAGCCTGCTGCTGCGGCTGCGAGACAAGGGCAACACGGTGCTCATGGTGGAGCACAAGCCGGAGGCGATCGCGATCGCCGACCACGTCGTCGACCTCGGCCCCGGGGCGGGCGCGGCGGGCGGCACCATCTGCTTCGAGGGCACCTTCGAGGAACTGCGCGCCAGCGACACCCTCACCGGCCGCCACCTCGACGACCGTGCCGCCCTCAAGGAGACGGTGCGCACGTCCACGGACGCGCTGAAGATCCGCGGCGCCACGGCCAACAACCTGCGCGACGTCGACGTCGACATCCCGTTGGGGGTGCTGGTCGTCATCACCGGTGTCGCGGGCTCGGGCAAGAGCTCGCTCGTGCACGGGTCGATCCCCGCTGGCGAGGGCGTCGTGTCGATCGACCAGGCCGCGATCCGCGGCTCGCGGCGGAGCAACCCGGCGACCTACACCGGGCTGCTCGACCCGATCCGCAAGGCGTTCGCCAAGGCCAATGGCGTGAAGCCCGCGCTGTTCAGCGCCAACTCCGAGGGCGCCTGCCCCACCTGCAACGGCGCGGGGGTCATCTACACCGACCTGGCGATGATGGCGGGCGTGGCCACGACGTGCGAGGAGTGCGAGGGCAAGCGGTTCGAGGCGTCGGTGCTGGACTACCACCTCGGCGGCCGCGACATCAGCGAGGTGCTCGCGATGTCGGTGACCGAGGCCGAGAAGTTCTTCGACACCGGCGAGGCGCGCACGCCCGCCGCGCACGCCATCCTCAACCGGCTCGTCGACGTCGGCCTCGGCTACATCAGCCTCGGCCAGCCGCTCACCACCCTGTCCGGCGGCGAGCGGCAGCGGCTCAAGCTGGCCACCCACATGTCCGACAAGGGCGGCGTCTACATCCTCGACGAGCCGACCACCGGCCTGCACCTCGCCGACGTCGAACAGCTGCTCGGCCTGCTCGACCGACTCGTCGACGCGGGCAAGTCGGTCATCGTCATCGAGCACCACCAGGCCGTGATGGCCCACGCCGACTGGATCATCGACCTCGGACCGGGCGCGGGCCACGACGGCGGCAAGATCGTCTTCGAGGGCCCACCCGCGAAACTCGTCGCCGACCGCTCCACCCTCACCGGCCAACACCTCGCGGCCTACGTCGGCGCCTGACCTCCCCGGGCTGGCGGCAGCACCATGTCCCGCCAGCCCGGCGGTCACCCGCGCACTGCGCCCTTCTCGGCGGTGTCGCGGCTGCGGCTGAACGCCGACCGGTAGTGCACGACCAGCGCGATTGTGGCGACCAAGAAGACGACCTGCATGGCGGTCCGGGGGGCCAGCTGATCGCCGAACGACGGCGAGAGGCCGTGGTTGGCGGCGTAGATGTTGGCCGGGAACATGCCCACGAGCATGGCGGTGAGACCGGCCGCCGCCCACGGCGCGGTGGGTCGCCAGAGGACGCCGACGGCACCGGCCAGTTCGAGGATTCCGGTGACGGTGACGAGCAGGGCCGGGGCGGGCAGGTCGGGCGGGACCATCCGGATCAGCTCCTCCCGCATGCCGACGAAGTGGGCGATGCCGGTGGCGGTGAACATGGCCGCGACGCCGCCGCGCAGGGGGTTCGGCCAGGGGCGCAGGGGTCGAACGCCCACGCGGCCCAGCGCGAACAGGGCCAGGGTCGTGACGATCAGGATGATCAGCGGTGCCATGTCGGCGTTCCTCTCGGTGAACTTGTCAGTGACAAGATTGCCCTCCGACTGCCATCTTGTCAATGACTAGATAGAGTGGCGCCATGACGAAGCGGGCCTATCACCACGGCGATCTGCGGCGGGCGGTGCTGGCGGCGGCGGTGGAAGCGATCACCGAGCACGGAACCGGCGGGGTGAGCCTGCGCGACCTGGCCCGGCGGGCCGGGGTGTCCCACGCCGGGCCGGTGCACCACTTCGGCGACAAGGCGGGGCTGCTGACGGCCATCGCCGCCGAGGGATACGGGCTGCTGGCCGACGCACTGGTCTCAGCGTGGGCGGCGAGTGAGGACTTCCGGGAGGTGGGGGTGGCCTATGTGCGGTTCGCGATCGGGCACCGGGCGCACTTCGAGGTGATGTTCCGGCCTGACCTGTATCACGCCGATGACTCTGAGGTGGTGGCCGCGCGCGAACGGGCGAACACAGAGCTGACGCGCGGGGTAGGGACCGTCGCGGGCGATGCGGACCCTGGGCTGGCCGCCGTCGCCGCGTGGTCACTGATGCACGGTTTCGCCACGCTATGGATCACCGGGGCGATGTCCGATGTGGACCGCGACCCAGAAGGTCTCGCCCGCTCAATCGCGGGCGTCCTGTTCAGCGGCTAACCCTGCAAGCCCGCCCTTGCTTTGCTTGTGGGACCAAAGGTCCCTGCACTTCCCCCAGCACCCTCGTCCTGGCAATCCCTTGTCCGGAAGCAGCGCTGTCAAGGGTCAGCTCGCTGATCGCGCAGCGACGCCGCAGGCGCCCTTGACAGCGCTGCTTCCGGACAAGACGCTAGAAAACGAGGGAGCGACCCCAGCAGTCGAAGAACGAATGAGTGCACTCATTCGTTGTGCGCCGACGAGTGCACTCGTCCGGGCTCCGAAGACCGGGCCGCTCCCTCGTCAATCAGCGTCTTATCCGGAAGCAGGCCTGTCAATGGCGCCTGCGGCGTCGCTGCGCGATCAGCAAGCTGACCATTGACAGGCCTGCTTCCGGATAAGGGATTGCCAGGACGAGGGTGCAGGGGGAAGTGCAGGGACCTGCGGTCCCTAAAGCAAAAGCAAGGCGCGCCTAGGCGCGCTCGTGCAGCGTCAACAGTAGGTATGCGGCCACTGTGGAATCGTCGCGAATCTGGCCTGACTTGATCATCCGTTCAAACTCCGCGCGCGGGAACCAGCGGTGGCGCATGTCCTGTTCCTCGTGTTCGCGCCGGGGCAGGCCCGCCGCCAAGTCCGTAGCCAGGAACACCGTGCACAGCTCCCCGCTGGCCCCGTGCCAGGAGTGGAGTGTGCCGAGTTCGGTCCACGACCGCGCCGTCACGCCGGTCTCCTCGGCCAACTCAGCACGGGCCAGTTCCTCCGCCGTGCCCGTTCGGCCCTGCGGGAAGGTCCCCTGCGGAAACTCCCAATGCCGCCCGCCAGTCGGGTACCGATACTGCTCAACCATATGGAAGCCACCGCGCTCCGCCGCGATGACCACGGCGAAGTCGGGGCGGTCAACCACCGAGTAGATGCCTCGGGTGCCGTCCGGGCGCTCGATGACGTCCTCACGCACAGACAGCCACGGATTGCGATAAATCTCGCGCGTCGACACGGTCCGGATGGTGCCGGGCACTGGCTCTGCGGGCTGGGCCATCGCGCTACCACCGTTCCTCGCTCGCCGACCGCTCGTCCCGAACGGTAATCGTCGCGGCGGACGGGCTCCCACCTCACCGATGCTGCATTCGGGGCGGGGGCAACTCAGGAGATGCCTGGCGCACGCGGCGGTGAGGACGATCGTGGTGAGCCCGTATTGTCTTCGATTGGAGACGCAGATGCGTTTTCTCTCCGACCACACCGATCCCACCGTTGCGGTCATCGGCTTCGGGTATGTGGGTTCCTGCATCGCCGCGACCCTGGCCGAACGCGGGTTCGACGTCGTCGGGATCGACACCGATCCACGGCTGGTCGAGGAGCTCGACCGGCGGGAGTGCCGGTTCAACGAGCACGGTCTCGCCGAGATGCTGTTCGCGGGCCTGGACTCCGGGCGGCTGCGGGTGACCACCGACACCGGCGAGGTCGGTGCCGCCGACGTCGTGCTGATCACCGTCGGCACACCCGTGCGCGACGACGGCTCGCTGGCCGACGCGCAGTTGCGGGGGGCCGCGCTGGAGTTGAGCAAGCACCTGCGTCCCGGGCAGTTGGTCGTGCTCAAGTCCACGGTGCCGCCCGGTACAACGCGCAACCTGCTTGGCCCGCTGTTGGAGACGCGGGGGCTGGTGGCGGGCAAGGACTTCGGGCTGGCCTTCACCCCGGAGCGGCTCGCGGAGGGCACCGCCCTGCAGGAGCTGCGCACCTTCCCGATCGTCGCGAGTGGACTGACCGAGGACTGCGCCGCGTCGGTCGGCGAGCTGTGGCGGCGCACTCTGGGCGTCGAGATCCTGCCGATGGACACCCTGGAGGCCGCCGAGATCGTGAAGCTGGCCGACAACTGGTGGATCGACCTCAACATCGCCATGGCCAACGAGCTGGCCAAGCTGTGCGCGCTCTACGGCGCCGACGTGCTCGACGTGATCGCCGCGGCGAACACCATCCCCAAGGGCAAGGGCAACGTCAACATTCTGATGCCGAGCGTCGGCGTCGGCGGGTCGTGTCTGACCAAGGACCCGTGGATGGTGTGGCGCACCGCCGACGAGCACGGCGTGCGGATCCAGACCGCGGCGGCGGGCAGGCAGGTCAACGCCGGGATGCCGGAGTACACCGCAGAGCTGGTCTTCGACGAGCTGGCCAAGCTCGGCAAGGAACCGGCGGCGTCCACAGTGGCCGTGCTGGGCCTGGCGTTCAAGAACGACACCGGCGACCTGCGCGCCACCCCGACCCAGGGCGTGATCGAGACCCTGGTCGCCAACGGCGCCACCGTGCGCCTCTACGACCCACTGGTCGACCAGGCGGCCGCGGCCACGCTGTTCGGCCAGGACCTGGAGACCTCCCTGGACGACACGGTGCGCGGCGCCGACTGTGTCGCGATCCTGGCTCTGCACCGGGACTTCCACGACATCGACTTCGCCGCGCTCCCGGTCGCCGAGTCGTGCCTGCTGTTCGACGGTCGCGCCTACTACCCGAAGGACAAGATCGCCGAGCTGCGCGCGGCCGGGTACGCCTACCGCGGCATCGGCCGCGGCGAGACCCCGGTGACCATGCGGGCCACGCGCCGGGTCGCCCCCGTCGGGTCGAACACCCGCTATTTGGAAGCCAGCTAAGACACTTCGATGATCGCAGAAGGAGCACCCGTGCACACGTCCTCCGCGGCAGACCAGGGCGAACGAGCGGGACGGCGGGAGATGGTGGGCCTGGCCGTGCTGGCCCTGCCCACCATCCTGCTGGCCCTGGACATGAGCGTGCTCTACCTCGCGCTGCCGCATCTGGGCTCCGACCTGGGCGCCGACAGCGTGCAGCAGCTGTGGATCATCGACATCTACGGGTTCATGATCGCGGGCTTGCTCGTCACCATGGGCCGCCTGGGCGACCTGGTCGGCCGCAGGCGGCTTCTACTCATCGGCTCGGCCGCGTTCGCCGTCGCATCGATCCTGGCCGCCTACTCCACCGACGCGGAGATGCTCATCGCCGCCAGGGCGTTGCTCGGGATCGCGGGCTCCACGCTGATGCCATCGACGCTGTCCCTGCTCACGCAGATGTTCAAGGACCCCAAGCAGCAGGCCATGGCGATCGGCGTCTGGATGGGATGTTTCCTCGGCGGCACGATCTTCGGCCCGATCATCGGCGGGGTCATGCTGGAGTACTTCTGGTGGGGCTCGGTGTTCCTGCTGGCACTGCCGGTCGCCGTGCTCCTGCTGGCCATCGGGCCCAAGACGCTGCCCGAGTACCGAAACCCCGACGCGGGCCGGATCGACATGGCCAGCGTGGGACTCTCGCTGGCGGGGATCCTGCCGTTCATCTACGGGCTCAAGGAGATCTCGCGCAACGGCCCGAGCGCCCTGGCGATCCTGGCCGTCGTCGTGGGCGTGGTCTTCGGCGCGCTGTTCCTGCGCCGCCAGCGCGCGCTGCCCAATCCGCTGCTGGACCTGCGACTGTTCCGCGACCGCACGTTCAGCGCGGCGATCACGATGACCAGCTTCTCCGGGTTGCTGTCCGGGGCGTTCCTGTTCGTCTACATGTACCTGCAGCTGGTCGAGGAGCTGCCGCCGCTGAAGGCCGCGCTGTGGATGATCCCGATGGGCTTGACCACGCTGGTCAGCCTCCAGGTGGCGCCGGTGCTCGCGCGCAGATTCCGACCCGGATACGTGATGGCGGTCGGGCTGCTGATCGTGGCCGCGGGCTACGTCGCCGTCGCGCAGGTCGGCGGCGAGGGCGACCTTGGGCTGTTGGTGGGCGGGCTGGTCGCGGTGTCGGCGGGCATCGGCCCGGCCGCCGGGCTGGCGGCCACCCTGGTCATGGGCTCGGTGTCGCAGGAGAAGTCGGGCTCGGCCGCGGCGGTGAACGAGACCTCCGCGGAGTTCGGCGTCGCGATGGGCGTGGCGGTGATCGGCATGCTGGGCATGTCGGTCTACCGCGGCGAGGTCAGCGAGGCGATGCCGTCCGGGCTGCCCGCCGACGTGGCCGAGGCCGCTCGGGAGAGCGCCGCCGGGGCCGCGACCGCCGTGCGGCAGCTCGACGGACAGGCGGCGGTCGACCTGACCACCGCGGCACACAACGCCCTGGCCAGCGCGCTGAACAGCACCGCGTGGGTCACCGCCGCGGTCACCTTCGGCCTGGCGATCCTGGCCGCCACCGCCCTGCGACACGTGCTCCCGACCGGCAAGGCCGCCGAGCAGCCCGCGGTGACCGAGTCCGCCTGACCCGTACCGACGACACCGACGAACGGATCGTGATGAAGGGAATCGTCCTCGCCGGGGGCAGCGGCACGCGCCTGTTTCCACTGACCGTGGCGACGTCCAAGCAACTGCTCGCCATCTACAACAAGCCGCTGGTCTACTACCCGATCTCCACGCTGATGCTGTCCGGGATCCGCGACATCCTGATCATCTCGACACCGACGGCCGTCCCGGTCATGCGCACCCTGCTCGGCGACGGGTCCAGGCTCGGCCTGAACCTGTCCTACGCGGTTCAGGACGAGCCACGCGGCATCGCCGAGGCGTTCCTGATCGGCGCCGACCACATCGGCGGCGACAGCTCAGCGCTTGTCCTGGGCGACAACGTATTCCACGGCGCGGGATTCCCGGATCTGCTGCGCGGCTCCCGAGCGTCGCTCGACGGCTGCACGCTGTTCGGCTATCCCGTGTCCGACCCGGAGCGGTTCGGAATCGGAGAGGTCGACGCCACGGGGAAACTGGTCTCGCTGGAGGAGAAACCCACACGGCCGCGATCGAACAAGGCGATCACCGGGCTCTACTTCTACGACAACCAGGTCGTCGACATCGCGCGGGAGATCGCCCCGTCGCCGCGTGGCGAACTGGAGATCACCGATGTGAACCTGGAGTACCTGAATCAGGGGCGAGTGCGGCTCGTTGAGCTGAGCCGGGGCTACAAGTGGTTCGACTGCGGTACCCATGACTCGCTGTTGGCGGCCAGTCAGCATGTTCGGTTCGTCGAGAAGTACCAGGGTGAGCGGGTGGCGTGCCTGGAGGAGATCGCGTTCCGGATGGGATTCATCGACGCTGAGGCCTGCTACCGACTGGGGCTGGAGTTGCGACAGTCGGACTATGGGCGGCACCTGACGGAGATCGCGCTGGATCTGGCGGTGCCGCCGGCGGCGTAACCTGGTCCGGGCTTGTTCGCGCGGCCGAGTGGCGAGTGTCCACTTGGGGGGCGAGGCTTGGGTCATGCGCAAGTTCAAACTTCAAGTCCAGGTGACCGCTGACGGGTTCATGGGTGGGCCCAACAGCGAGATGGACTGGACTACTTATCCGTGGACGGACGACATCACGGCCTATGTGGACGCGCTCGACGCGCCGGTCGACTGCATCGTGTTGGGACGGAAGTTGGCTGAGGGGTTCATTCCGGCTTGGGCGGCTGGGCCTGAGGGGGAGTCTCAGGCAGGCATCGACAAGATGAACAGCACGCCCAAGGTCGTGATCTCGAATTCTTTGACGGAGTCGCCTTGGGATAACGCTGTTGTCGCTGGGGGTGATCTTGCCGAGACTGTTCGGCGGCTGAAGTCTCAGGCTGGTGGGGACATGATCGCGTACGGCGGGGGGACGCTGGTGGCGTCTTTGATCGCTGAGGGATTGCTCGACGAACTGCATCTGTTCGTGAATCCGGTGGCGATCGGCGCCGGATTGCCCGTGTTCCCCAACCTCGGCAGCCACCAGCGACTCCGCTTGATCGCCGCCACCCCATTCGACTGCGGCATCACCGCGTTGCACTATCAGCAGGTGCGTTGAGGTTCCCTGCGCGTCGGTGCTGGCCGCACCATCGGGTGAAACTGGGCGATCACGCTTTGCCTGGGGCCCCTACGACGGCCCTGTGGGGAAAAAGCGGTGGCGGATAAGGCACCCCACACGCCAGGCAGCTTAGGGCCGTCGTCCCCCCAGACAAAGCGTGATCGCCCAGTTTCACCCGATGCTGCTCTGTGGGTTGGGTGCGGCTTTGGTGGGTGTCCGGTGTGCTGATTCTTTCAGCACACCGGACCTTCTCCGGTTAGCGGCGGTAGTAGTGGCCTGTTGTCCAGGCGATGTTGAGGCCGAAGGCTGTTCCGGCTGGGCCTGCCATCAGTTCTGGCAGCACCTGTTCTGTGACGATGTGCCGGATCAGGGCGCTGCGCAGGTCAGGGTCAGTCACCTCAGAGAGGTATTCGCCCTGGTTGGCGGGTACCAGGGCGGTCATCAGGCTTTCCTCGGTAAGCAGTTCATCGGTTCGGCGGTGGGTTTGGCCGATGAAATGAGGGGCCAGGGCTGTCTCGACCGACGACACCGTGCGGGGGCTGGGCAGGATGCGGCGGTTGGCGCGACGTTGGCCATTGGCTCGGGATTCGGGGCTCACCGAGGCGATCGCTTCCTGAACCACCTGGGGAAGTGCGGCTGGGTCGTCACTGTCCAGGGCGGCCAACCAGTGCCTGCGCAGGAGGCGGTTTGGGTCATGGAACAGGAGTGAGTGTTCGGTGGCGGGCGCCAGGTCTGGTGCGCTGAAGGCCAGAAGTCCGCCCAGTCCCAATACCCCGGCGATGGACTCGGCGGCGTAGCGCATGGCGTTCGCGTTGAGTAGGTGGAAGACCATATTGGCGACCACGACGTCGACCTGTTCGCCGCCAGTCACGTCGCGCAGGGTTCTGAATTTGCCCTCCGGGTCGGTGAGCGCGTGGAATCTGGTGAAGGGCACGTCTTTCAGTAACTCGAAGCCCTGGGCGAACCACGGCGACGGGATGTCCACGACGTGCAATTCGAGGGTGGCGCCTCGATCGGCCAGTCGTTCCTCGACGCGGTGTTGGACGAAGGCTCGAATCAGTTCCAGGGAGGCCAGACCGGTGCCCGCGCCGTAATCGAGCACTCGGACCGCCGTGCCGGGGCGGGCGAGGGTGATCCGGGCCTCGACGGCGCGGAGGGTGTCGTGGACGACCACGCCGGTGGCGCCCGCGCCCCAGCCTCGGGGGCGGGTGAGGTCACCGTCGACATATAGGAGCTCATGGAGAGCTACGCCGTCGGTGAGGTCGGGGTTCGGATCGGATTGCCAAGTGTCTTGGCGGGGCTTGGCGGTGAACTTCGGGAGGGGCCGCACCTGGGTCAGGCGGTTGAGTGACACCGCGACGAAGGGGCGGGAGGTCGGGTATCGGCGTTCGAGGTGGGTGGTCGGCTCCAGGCCCGCCAGTCGGCAGGCACGCACGAACGACTGGTATTCGACCGGGTATTGATGGGACAGGCCGTGATAGGCGTCGAAGGCGACTGAGTGGAGGGCGCCGAGGTTGCGTCTGGTCACCTGGGGGGCCACGCAGTGCGCCTCCAGCACGACCATCCCGTGAGTGCCCACGTGCGGGGCCCAGCGGGCGAGGTGGGCGACCAGGTCGGCCTCGACCTCGACGGCGGTCAGCGGTGATCCGTCGGGGCCGATGTAGGCCCCGGTCGCCCAGCCGGACACCTCCGCGTACGGGCCGCCGCCGCGGTAGGTGCGGTCGTGGTCGGTGAACGAGCGGATGTGCAGGCCGTCGGACATGCGCAGGCCGTGCTCGGCCAACTGGTCGCGCAGCGCGTCGGGGTCGCCGATCTCGCCGGTCAGCAGGATGGGGTCGCGCACCCCGGCCGCCGCCAGGACCTCGCGCGCGGAGGCCAGTGCCACCGGGCTGATGTCGACGCCGACATAGCGGATCTCGTCGCCGAATATGGCGTGCAGGTGGGCCAGCCAGCTGCCGTCGCCGCAGCCCATGTCGGCGATGAACGCCGGTGGGGTGGGGGCGGTGAAGATGTCGCGGAACACCGGGTCGGCGTCGGCGAAGTAGCGCTGGTGGGCCGCGGCACTGGCCTGGACGTTGAGCCGCCGCTCGCAGTGCCACTCGTCCTCGCCGGGGGCGACGACGAGTTCGCCGCCGAAGAGCTGGGGCAGGCGGGACAGCAGCGGCAGGTAGGACCCGACCATGCCCAGGTGGTCGACGAAGGCCCGGCCCGCGTGTCCCAGCGGGGTCCACTGGTAGGCGCCGTCGAGCCAGCCCAGGAAGGTGAGGAACCGGGCGATCTCGCCGTCCGGGTGCTCCAGGGCGCCAGTCCCGCGCAGGGAGAGCAGTGCGGGCACGGCCAGCGCCCCGTCCAGGTGCGCGACAGCCGGGTCGGCGGGGTCGACGGCAGTCCGCCAGTCGAGGTGGGCGTCGACCAGGGCGGCGAAGTCGGCCAGCGTGTCGGCGTCCCACGGCTCGGTCCAGAATTCCGGATCAGTGCTCTCGAAGCGGGCGAGGAAGGCTCCCGCGGCGACGTACTGGTCGCGGTGACGCCGCAGCGCGGCCCGGCCTGCCAGCGTCCACGTGCCCTGCGCGTCCTCGGTCAGCCAGCCCGCGGCTACGAGACACCGCCAGGCGACCCTCAGGTAGCCGTTGTCGTCGGCCCGCCGGGGCCGTTCCCTGGCGAGCAGGTCGAGGGCGTCCAGCGCCCGCACCGTGGCGGCCAGCATGACGCCGTCCTGGTACAGGAACGCCGTGCGCCGCAGGGACCCTCGGTCCACTGCGGCGCCTGCGGTCGGGGCGGTTCGTTGTTGGCCTGCTAAAGCACTGGTGGGTTTGGACCTCATCGCAACCTCCGGAAGCCGACCGTCGGGCGCGCACGGACTCGGCGCGGATCGCCGACGTCGGATGCGACCAATGGTGGGACTCCGCGCGGCGACAAGGCATCCTCATCACTGCCGTCCGCGAGTGTGGCGATACAGAGGACGCGAAGTCGGCCGAACGGCCTACCGCCCGCGCGCGATCAGCTCACCGAAAGTGCTTCCTCTGCCTCAGCGGCGAAACCCGACGTCGCTCCAAAGAGGACATCGCTGATGGTGACCAGAGCCCTTCCGTCGTCTTCGGACACTTCACCGGGACGACGAAGAGGCCGGGCCGCTTGCGACAGCGGGCCCGGCCTCTCTTTGGCGAGAATACGTTCAGCGCACCGGCCGACCGACCGTGCGGTAGATCCACCACTGCACCACCATCAGGTTGACCACCCAGCCGACCCAGCGGGCCGCCTCAAGGTAGTAGTTGGGATCGACCACGACCGGCAGCGACATGCCGACGGTGATGATGATCGAACCCCAGAAGTTGTTCATCACCATCGCGAAGGCGTACAGCATGAACCGCCGGTGCTCGGCGTAGCGGCGCTGCCGGATGCGGATGTATCCCATGGCCGTGAAGCCCATCCACAGCAGCGTCGCCATCGTGACGCCGATCTGGCCGACCGGCGGGGCGTAGGGCACGATCACCAGGGCGAGCACACCCGCGGTCAGCGCGGTGACCACATAAAGCCTGCCACCCCAACGGTGCACGGCCGGATGACGTCGGCGCAGCCACGGCCAGACTTGAAAGATCGCGGTCAGCAGCGCCACGGTGGCGAACCCGATGTGGGCGATCAGCGTCGGGTAGTACCCCTGGAAGCCCTCATGGGGCATCAGCGGCGCCGTCGCCTTGTCCAGGTACGGCAGCGCGGTGACCGCGATGTAGCTCACGGAGACCACGAACAGCGGCAGGATCCACGGCCGCTGCCAGAATCGGCGGGCCTTCGCGGGCGCGGCCCCCTTCCCGCGGGGTGGTGGAGCCGCGCTCAGCGGTGTTCTTTCCAGTTCCTGGGTCACGGTCTGTCCTTCATGTCGAGCGGGCCGTCGCGCCGCCGCGGGTCCCGCAACCGGTTCCGGACGCACAGGGCCTGTGTAGACAGAGCCGCCGCGTCCACGCTGATGTCGGAGTCAGGTTCACACGGCGGAATGAGACGGGCATCTCTCTCGATGCCGTACTCCCAAAGAAATCGCGGGCGGCCATGAAGCAATTGCGCTACAACGACTTCCAGCGGGCGCGGGTCAGCGGGCGGGGGCCACACAGGCCCCCGCCACGGACTGCCGCTCGGTCATCGGCTCCCGCCGGGAGGCTCAGCTCCCGCGGTGACCGAGGCCAGGTCCGCCGACTCCTGCCGCGGCGGACCCGCCTGTGCCGGGATCGCCACCCTGGCCCGCGGCTGCGCGCCGAAGCGGCGCATCAGCGGCTGCTCGACGCACACCATCAGCAGCCACGACAGCGCACAGGCGACCACGAACAGCAGCGCCACCATGGCGAACCCGAACGCGGTGCCGCCCGGCACACCGGTGCCGAGGAAGTGGGCGCCGTAGATGAGCACCTGCAGGTGCACCAAGTAGAACGCGTAGGACATGTTGCCCAGGTAGACCATCGGGCCGCTGGAGAGGAAGCTCGGCCGGGTGCGGTTGAGATCGGCGTTGGCGCCCGCGACGATCAGCAGGGCCAGCGGAGCCGCCATGACCGCGACCATCCGGAACGACGCCGGGAACTGCGGGCCCACAGCGTATGCGGCCACACAGATCGCCGCCGCGCCGCCGAAACTCACCGGAACGCGGCGGCCGGTCATCACGATCCGGGCCAGCAGGATGCCAACGATGAACTCCAGCATGCGCACGGGCGGGAACTGGAAGAGCACCCAGAACTGCTCCATGCCCAGTTCCAGGAACGGGATCACGTTCGTGCGCGGAAGCTGGTTCACCACCAGCGGCACGGCCACCGTGATCACCGCGAGCATGCCGATCGTCCACGCCCACAGCCGCTCCGGGCGGATCTTGCGGATCAGGGTCACCAGAACCGGGAAGCACAGGTAGAACAGCAACTCGGCCGACAGCGACCACGACGGCGCGTTGAAGGCGATGCGGACGTCGAGCTGCGGGAACCACGCCTGCACCAGGAAGATGTTGGCCAGCGCGAACTTGGTGTTGAACGCCTGCCCCAGCACGGACACCATGAGGATCGCGGTCACGATGAACATGACGAGGTGGTTGGGGAACACGCGTGCCATGCGCCTGCGCCAGAACGTCTTGGCCTTGTCCGTCGGGCGGGACACCCAGGTCAGCACGAAACCGCTGAGCATGAAGAAGAAGCTCATGCCCGCCCAACCGCCCATGGTGACCAGACCCAGGTACTTGCTGGTCACCTCGGTGGAGGTGAACAACACGTAACCGGTGGCGTGGAACAGGAAAATGGCCACCGCTACGAGAAAGCGCATGCTCGTCAGCGAGGGTAATAAGGTCGGTCGAGTGACGGCGGAACCGTCCCCTGTGGTCGTTGACGTCATGGCACACCTTCCCGAGCAGCACGGCGGCAAGGGGCCCGGCTGGAAACACGTCGTCAGTCCGGGCCCGAGGTACGGATGTGAATGTGTCACCCCGCGGACCTGACGCGCGCCTCCTAAACTGCGCCGCGCACAAGTGCGCCCCCGTCCAAGAAGCAGGACGGGGGCGCACCAGGGTCGAGGGTGTCAGTCGGTGGCGGGCGGGATGTTGTTGTTCACCCGGAACACGTTGGTCGGGTCGTAGGTGCGCTTGACCGCACGCAGCCGCGCCCAGGTCTGCTCCGGGTACGCCTCGTGGATGCGGGCCTCGCTGTCGTCGGCCAGGAAGTTGACGTACACGCCCGGCACGCCCTTCTGCAGCGCGACGGTGAGGTCCTGGACCCACGCGGTGTGCACCGCGGCATCGTCGGGGTTGCTGTACATGGCGGCCAGGTTGACCATGATGTTGCGATCGCGATGGGCGAACGCGGTCGCGTCGTCGGCGACCTTGGTCATCGCGCCGCCGAGCACGCGGATCTGGACCGCGGCCATGTCCGCCGTCGAGGACGTGATCCGGTCGAGCATCAGCGCGGCGTCGTCGAGGTCGACGTCGTCGACGAAGAGGTTGCGGGAGGCGGCGACCGGGTGGTAGCCCTCCTCCTCGGGCGGGTAGACGCCCGGGTACGGCATGGCCTGCATCATGTCGGCGACCGGGCCCAGCGCGCGGAACGGCGCGAGCGCCTCCTCGGCCTCCTCGCCCTCACCCGCGAAGACCAGCATCGCCATGATGATCGGCTTGCCGTGCATTTCCTCCGGCACGAACGGGATCGGCGGCGACGGGATGATGTTGACGATGCTCGACAGCTCCTCCGGGGCCTTCCGCGCCTGCTCGACGAAGCCCGCGATGGCCTCGGCGGTGCCCGGCAGGACCAGCAGGCCGCCGGTGACCGTGGTCAGCTCGTGCATCCGGAACTTCATCCGGGTGACGACACCGAAGTTGCCGCCACCGCCGCGGATCGCCCAGAACAGGTCGGGCTCGTTGTCGGCGTCGACCTTGCGCAGCTGGCCGTCGGCGGTGACGATCTCGGCGGCCAGCAGGTCGTCGATGGTGAGGCCGTGCTTGCGGACCAGGTAGCCGATGCCGCCGCCGACGGTGATGCCACCGAGGCCGACGCTGCCGGTGTCGCCGAAGCCGGTGACGAGGCCGTGCTCGGCCGCGGCGTTGGTGTACTCGCCCGCGGTCAGGCCCGCCTCGACCCATGCGGTGCGCGCCTCGGTGTCGATCTGGAGGTCGCGCAGCGACGACATGTCCAGGACGATGCCGCCCTCGACGAGGCAGAAGATGCTGTGCCCGCCGCCCTTGATCGCCAGCGGCACCTCGCTCGCCCTGGCCAGCGTGACGACGCTCGCCACGTCGGCGGCGTCGGCGGGCTGGACGATGACGGCGGGGCGCTGGTCCACGTCGCCCAGGTACACCACCCGCGCCTCGTCGTAACCGGCGTCGCCGGGCACGAGTACCTGGCCCTTGACGGTGGCGCGCAGCTGCGCGACCGGCACGGTGCCCCGCTCGATGCTTGCGTTGGTCTTGTCCACCATTGGAGGTCTCCTCATGTCCTGCGACTTCGATTTCGGCGGGGCTCGATCGGCCCCGTACCTCTACGACGCCCGGGCCACCGACGAATCGACAGCCGCGGCGAAAAATCTTCTGCTGATACCCGCCCGCGACTCGGACGAGGGGCGATCCGGCCGTCGCGACCCGACAGCGACCCGTGTCCACCACCCGCGAACTGGCCGCCGTAGGCGACCTTGGCGCACTCTCCGCCGGGCAGTGTCACGCCCCATCCTTTGAACGGCACCCGACACGTCCCGGGCACGGTGATTGGCACGAGCGGGCCCCAGTCTGTACCGATGCACCACGGGGTGTCTTCTCTCAACGTGCTATCTGGCTCAACGGCGGCGGGCCCGAAAGGCGTAGGCGTCCAGCGGCAGGGGTCGCGTCGAGGTGAGGATGAACCCCCCACCCCGAATTCCCCACCGTTCCACTTGAAACTACCAGGATCAACATCGACGCCGGGGGCTTTGAGGACACTTCGTCGGCGCTCTGACGATCATCGGCTCGACAGGGAAATGACTCAGATCGTTCACTCGATAGAGGACCGACCGTGAGACTCTTTTCTCGAACGAGTTACTCCGCGGTAACGCGGAGTAGCCACCGTCGGGGAAGGGCGACCGCATGAGTATTCGGCGCAAGTTCGGGTGGAACGTCTTAGCCATGGCGACCCTGGTCGCCGCCGTCGCGTTCGGGACGCAGGCACCGTCGGCCGGAGCCGCCGCGCCGCTCACCGTGGCGCAGGCGATCGCGCAGCAGACCGGGGCAACCGGCACCGTGCGCGGCTACGTGGTCGGACAGCCGACCGCGACCAGCACCGTGATCCGGTCGAACTTCCCCAACGACTACGCCCTCGCGCTGGCCGACTCGGCCGGCGAGACCGGCACCACGCGGATGATCTACGTGCAGATCGCCACGGGCTTCCGAGCGAGCTACGGCCTGCAGAGCAACCCGGGTCTGCTGGGCAAGCAACTCGACGTCACCGGCAAGCTCAGCGCCTATTTCTCCCACCCCGGCCTGACCACCACGACCGCGTTCGCGCTGGTCGGCACCACCCCGACCACCACGACCACGGCGCCGCCGACCACCACGACCCCTGGTGACTACGACGGCACGTACTACCGGACGGCCATCGGCAAGACCGGCCAGCAGCTCAAGGACGAGTTGAACCGGATCATCACCCCGCACACCAAGCTGTCCTACGACCAGGTGTGGAACGCCCTCAAGGCCACCGACCAGGACCCGGCCAACAGCAACAACGTCATCCTCCTCTACAGCGGCCGCTCCCAGAGCAAGTCGACCAACGGCGGCGGCGTCAACGACTGGAACCGCGAACACGTCTGGGCCAAGTCCCACGGCGACTTCGGCACCGCGACCGGCCCCGGCACCGACGTCCACCACCTGCGCCCCGAGGACGTCACCGTCAACCCCAACCGCGGCAACAAGGACTTCGACCTCGGCGGCTCCCCCGCCGCCGAATGCCAGGACTGCTTCACCGACGCCGACTCCTGGGAACCCCGCGACACGGTCAAGGGCGACGTCGCCCGGATGATCTTCTACATGGCCGTGCGCTACGCGGGCACCGACGGCTGGCCGGACCTTGAGGTCAACAACAGCGTCAACAACGGCAGCGCGCCCTACATCGGCAAGCTGACCGTGCTGCGGCAGTGGAACCTGCAGGACCCGCCGGACACCTTCGAGAAGCGGCGCAACCAGGTCATCTACGACCAGTTCCAGCACAACCGCAACCCGTTCATCGACCACCCGGAATGGGTGACGTCCATCTGGGGCTGACATCCTCGGGGGATGAGCACCCCCTGCCCCTGCGGGCTTGGCGTCCCGCTCGCGGAATGCTGTGGCCGACTGCACGACGGCCACGCGCTGGCCGCGACCGCCGAGCAACTCATGCGGTCGCGGTTCAGCGCGTTCGCTGTTGGCGACGCGGACTATCTGCTGGCGACTTGGCATCCGTCGACTCGGCCTAAGCGGGTCGCGATCGATCCGGCGGACGTGTGGACGCACTTGGAGATCGTGGGGCGGAGCGGTGGTGGTCCGTTCCATACGGAGGGGACGGTCGAGTTCCGGGCCCACTATGAGGCGCATGGGACGCCGGGGGTTGTGCGGGAGAACAGTCGGTTCGTTCGTGAGGGCGGCCGCTGGCTGTATGTAGACGCCGTCTAATGTGACTTCGCAGAAAGGGGCAAGGCATATGGGAACGAACGCCGGTCCTTACAGTATCGGGAGTGACTCGTGGCCCGGAATGAGCCGGGCGATCGAGGAGTGCGGCGAATTGCTCCAGGTCTTCGGAAAAGTAATTGGCGCGGGCGGAGCCACCTCGCATTGGGATGGTACGGACTTGCGGGAACGCCTGACCGAAGAACTGGGTGATGTCATCGCCGCGTTGAACTTCTTCGTTGCCGCGAACAACTTGCCGGGCTCGACTATCGCCGACCGCGCGGCCGAAAAGTTTGCGCAGTATGAGCAGTGGCACGCACAGGCGGATACCGACTAGCTCAGGGACGCCTGGACTTCCGCCCGGACCCTCGCGGATCACGACGCTGTTCAAGTGACTCGTCTTCGCGAAAAACAACTCCAATTGCCGACTTGCTCTACTGGATACAATCCTGCAGGCAATGATTGTTCTCGCGCCTTCGCTGCCTCTTCCAACGACCCAGCTTGACATACAGACGAGAAAGCATTCCAAGATAGAGCACGGTGTCGCGAGAGTCACCCCCGACCTCCCGCCGCGATCGCCACCCGCAGATTGGCCTCGGCCAGACCATATTCTCTAATATCCTTATAGGCTACGCCCACGTTTCCCGCCATCTCCATGAGGTGCGGATTCGCTCGCCGCTTTGCGACTTTTCCGCCAAAGACAATGGTGGAAACCCTCTTGTCGGGGTTCTCGCGCGAGAGGCGGGTCGCGTCGCCCCGGCGGTCCGTGATAACGGTGCACCGGGCACCACCGCCTACTGCCTAATCTCGCCGCAGAGTCACGGATGCGCCGTTGTCGGTGGGCGTGGATATCCTTGGATCATGGGGACTGCCGGGCGACTGCTGTTGGCGGCGCTACTACTGGCTGGTTGCTCAGCGCCCGCCCAGCCCGCCATGGCCGAGGTCAGAGTTCCCGGCATCCCTGTCACCCTCACCGCCGACAACGGCAGCCTCCTCGTCGGCCTCCGCCGAGAAGGTCAATCGCTGGTGCCCGCGCTGGTCCGGCGAGCCGCAGACGGCACGACCACCGAGATTCCTGTCCGCGCCGCGAGTCCCTATGGGCTGCTAGCGACCTGGCAGTCGATCACCGCCCGCGACGGACGCTACGTCGCCGTCGGTGGAGAACGTGGTGGGGCGCACGGCAACGTTCGCTGGAGTGTCTGGGCGGGCACCGCCGACGGAATGGCCGAGCAGCCGCAAGCCTTCAGCACCTTCGGCGGCTGGGGCGCCGGTGATCAGGTCGACGCCGCCGCCACGCCTGCCGGGACCGTTCTCGTCGGGTCTTGGGAAAGCGCGCAGGTCGGACTCGACGTGGCGGTGTGGACCGGACAAGGCGACACCTGGACGCGGCAGTCCTCAGCGGGCACCACCCTGGAAAGCAAGCCCGGCGCGCTCGGGTTCGCCACCGCGGCCACCGGTCTCGACCAAGGCGTGCTCATCGCGGGCTGGCGGCTGGCCGACCGGATCGAACCTGTCGTGTGGCGGTCGACGCCGGGTGTGTGGTCCGTGACCACACTCCCGGACGCGGGTTCGTCGGCCACCGCGATGGCTGTCCGCTGCTGGGGTCGGAACTGTCTGGTGGCCGGGCAGGTCGACGGCAAGCTCGCCGCGTGGCGGTTCGACGGCGGTTGGGCGCGGGTCGGCGGGCTGCCCGAAATCCAGATCAGCGACAAAGACCATTTGGCCGCGCCGGTCGAGGTGGACGGCGGGCCCGCACTGGTCGTCACCAATGGGGGCAGGGTCGAATTGGTGCGGATCGGCGGCTCTACCACAGAACTGCGTGGGCCCTCTGGGCCGGTCACCGCCACCGCCGTGGTAAGCGGAAAACTCTTCGTCGTCGCGGGTGGGCGGCTGTGGGTGAACTGATCCGATTTGGGCCTTCACAGTTCTGGTGTGAATTTGCCCAGTTCCCACTTTGTTGTCAGATCACTGCGTCATCCCCAATTGTGGGTGCGTTCTCCGCACCCCGCATATTGGAGGAACGAAGTGGCACGACAACGACGAGCGGTACTCGCCGCGGCGGGCGCCGTGGCGGCCGCTGGGGCCCTGCTGCTGGGCACGCTGCCCGGCCAGGCCACGCCTACCCCGACAGCCGCCGCGCCCGGACCGGCCTACGTGTACCGGGTCCACGCCCCACTGGGGGCCGCCGCGCAGGACCTGCTCGGCAAGGGCTTCGACGTCCTGGAGACCCGTGACGGCCAAGACCTGTTCGTCGCCGGTGACGCGCGCGTCGGTGAGCGGCTGCGCGCGGCCGGGTTCAGCGCCGCGGTCGACCAGGTGGTCCAGGCTCCACAGTGGACTCCGCCGGCCAAGCGCTGGCAGTCCCCCAGCTACACCGCGGCCGACATGGCCGACACCTACTACGGCGGCTACCGCACGGTGAACGCCCAGTACGCCCACCTTGACTCGGTGGCGTCGCAGTACCCCGGCCTGGCCACCGTGGTCGACTACGGCGACTCGTGGCGCAAGACCCAGGGCGCTGGCGGCTATGACCTGCGCGCCATCTGCATCACCAAGAAGGTCTCCGGCGACTGCGCCCGCACGCCCAGCGCCGCCAAGCCGCGGTTGTTCGTGATGGGCCAGCTGCACGCCCGCGAGATCACCACCGGCGACGTCGCCTACCGCTGGATCGACGAGCTGGTCACCGGCTACGGCAACAACGCCGAGATCACCTCCATCCTTGACACCACCGAGGTCTGGGTCGTCCCGATCGCCAACCCCGACGGCGTGGACATCGTGCAGCAGGGCGGCAACTCGCCCATCCTGCAGCGCAAGAACGCCAACGGCTCTGGCTGCGCCGCCGACAGCAACGGCGTCGACCTCAACCGCAACACCAGCTCCGGCTACGGCACCGGCAGCAGCGCGTCGAAGTGCGACCAGACCTACCGGGGCACCGCGGCGAACTCCGAGGTCGAAACCAGGGCGCTGCAAGGACTGTGGAAGCAGCTGTACCCGGACCGCCGCGACGGCGGCATGACCACCCCGGCCCCGGCCGACACCAAGGGCGTCGTGCTGAGCATGCACAGCTACTCCAACCTGGTCCTGTTCCCGTGGGGCTCCACCACGGCGCAGAAGACCGGCAACGACGCCGCACTGCGCGGCATGGCCAAGGACATGGCCCAGATCGCGGGCGGCTGGGGCTACGGCCAGCCGGGCGAGGTCCTCTACAACGCGGGCGGCTCGACCGACGACTGGGTCTACGACGAGCTCGGCGTGGCCAGCTTCGTCTGGGAGATCGGCGGCGCCAGCGGCACCTGCGGCGGCTTCGTGCCCGCCTTCAGCTGCCAGCAGAGCACGTGGTGGCCCAAGGTGAAGCCCATGCTGGTCTACTCGGCGAAGAAGGCGGCCAACCCCTACGGCGGTGGCACCCCGCCGCCGCCCCCGCCGCCCGGCTGCGGCAAGAAGACCAACGACACCGACGTGGCCATCCCCGACGGCGGCGCGGCGGTCACCAGCTCGATCAACGTCAGCGGCTGCGCGGGCAACGCCCCGTCCGGCACCCCGGTCGAGGTCCACATCAAACACACCTGGCGGGGTGACGTCGTGGTCGACCTGGTCGCCCCCGACGGCACCGCGTACCGCTTGAAGAACACCAGCTCCAACGACTCGGCCGACAACATCGACACCACCTACACGGTGAACCTGTCGAGCGAGGCGATGAACGGCACCTGGAACCTCAAGGTCCAGGACGTCGCCCGCTACGACACGGGCTCCATCGACAGCTGGAGCCTGACCTTCTAATTCCGGCCAAGCGCGGCCCGGGCGAAGTCTGGCCCGGGCCGCGCTTGCCATTGATCACTGTTCACATTTATAGAATTGTCGGACATACAGCCGCACAAACCCGACAAACCGCCTGCGCCATTTGGGCCATCAACACATGTTATATACAAATCGTATGGCCCGTATCGCGCCATGTATTCAAGTTGTAATAAACGAATGGACGTATCTCACATACCTTCCCGCTTCGACAGTGAAGCGAATTTCGGGAGGACGAGTGCGTCGCAGAATGGTCGTCGCGCTGGCGGCGGTCGCGGGAATCAGTGTCATGCCGGGGGTGACCGGTGCCAGCGCGGCCCCCCAGCCGCCGACGGCGCCCGTCGCCTCGGCCGAGAACGCGCCGGACGAGTTGGTCACGCCGCTGGAGAAGAAGCGGCGCGACATGCGCCAGACCGGGCTCGCCAAGGTGCTCAGCGGCGAGGCCAAGGCCGAGAAGCGCGGTGCGAGCACCGTGGTCAAGGTCAACACACCCGCGGCCAAGACAATGGCCGCCACCGGCACCAGGGCTCCCGCCGACCAGTACGTCGAGCTGGCCAGGGAGAAGACCGACAAGATCTTCGTCGTGCTCGCGGAGTTCGGCAACGAGCGGCACCCGGACTTCCCGGACCGCGACACCGACCCGAACACCGTGGGCCCGCTGCGGTTCGACGGCCCGGCGCACAACGAGATCCCGCAGCCGAACCGCGCGGTGGACAACAAGACGATCTGGCAGCCCGACTACTCGCGGGACCACTTCCAGAACCTGTACTTCTCGAACGCCGCGGGCGTCGAGTCCGTCAAGACCTACTACGAGAAGCAGTCCTCCGGGCGCTACTCGGTCGACGGCACCGTGACCGACTGGGTCAAGGTCAAGTACAACGAGGCCCGCTACGGCCGCTCCAACGGCTACCCATGTGCAGGCCGGATCTGTGGCAACAGCTGGTCCCTCGTCGCCGACGCGGTGAACCAGTGGGTGGCCGACCGCAAGGCCGCGGGCGCCACCAGCGAGCAGATCAAGACCGAGCTCGCCGCGTTCGACACGTGGGACCGCTACGACCACGACCACGACGGCGACTTCAACGAGCGCGACGGCTACATCGACCACTTCCAGATCGTGCACGCCGGTGGCGACCAGTCCGACGCGGACCCGCAGCAGGGCGAGGACGCCATCTGGGCGCACCGCTGGTACGCCTTCTTCGGCACCAGCACCGGCCCCGACGGCAACAAGCAGGGTGGCGCGCAGATCGGTGAAACCGGCCTGTGGGTCGGCGACTACACCATGCAGCCGGAGAACGGCGGCCTTGGCGTGTTCGCCCACGAGTACGGCCACGACCTCGGCCTGCCCGACCACTACGACACCGTCGGCCCCGGCGGCGCCAAGGAGAACGGCGTCAACTGGTGGTCGATCATGGGCCAGAGCCGCGTGTCGGCCGCCGACGAGGCGATCGGCCTGCGGGCCAACGACATGTCCGCGTGGGACCGGCTGCAGCTGGGCTGGCTGGACTACGAGACCGTGGTCGCGGGCCAGGACGAGAAGATCAAGCTCGGCCCCGGCGCGTTCAACAGCGCCGACGCTCAGGCCGCGGTCGTCGTGCTGCCGGACAAGGTGAAGACCTCCACGATCGGCGCCCCGGCGGCCGGAGCGAACCTGTGGTGGAGCGGCCAGGGCGACAACCTGTCGAACACCCTGACCCGGTCGGTCGACCTGACCGGCAAGACCACCGCCGAGCTCAAGCTCAAGGCTGACTACGACATCGAGGACTGCGACTGCGACTTCCTCTTCGTTGAGTCCTCTGTGGATGGTGGGGCGTGGACCCCGCTGGACGGCACGGTCGATGGCAAGCCGTTCACCCGCAGTGCCGTCGGCGACCCGGCGATCACCAACACCTCGGGTGGCCGCTACGTCGACGTCTCGGTTCCGCTGAACGCCCTGGCGGGCAAGAACATCCAGCTGCGCCTGCGCTACCAGACCGACGGCGGCGTGATCCTCAAGGGCTTCCTGGCCGACGAGATCAGCGTCGTGGCCGACGGCGCGGCGATCGTGACCGACGGCGCCGAGAACGGTGCCAACGGCTGGACCGCCAACGGGTTCAAGATCACCACGGGCACCGAGACCAGCACGTACGACAACTTCTACATCGCCAGCTTCCGCAGCTACCTGTCCTACGACAAGTACCTCAAAGTCGGCCCGTACAACTACGGCGACCCGACGAAGCCCAACTGGGCGACCCGGTTCCCGTACCAGGACGGCCTGCTCGTGTCCTACTGGGACACGTCGCAGATCGACAACAACACCAGCGCTCACCCCGGTGAGGGCCTGATGCTGGTCGTCGACGCCAACCCGGCCCCCATCTACAACATGCAGGGTGCCGCCTGGCGCCCCCGCATCGCCGGTTACGACGCGCCGTTCTCGCTGCAGAAGTCGGACTCGTTCACGCTGTACGCCAACGGCAAGCCCAGTTACGTGCGCGGCAAGGCGGCCCAGCCGCTGTTCGACGACCGCAAACCGTACTGGAACGAGACCCAGCCGACAGCGGGCGTCAAGCTCCCCGCGGTGGGCGTCAGCATCAAGGTGCTGGCACAGAACGACAAGAACATGACGATCCGCGTGTTCCCCACGAAGTAGTCTCTGGTTGAGAAGGAGAGCCCGGGCCCACCAAGTCGGCCCGGGCTCTTCCTTCTCTTGAAGGGGGGCGGCAGGGTGAGTCCGGGGTTCACCGCGGCGATGGCCGGATCGGACCACGCGGTGATCTTGCGGGTGAAGATCCGCGCAGACCTGTCAGTCGGGGAGCAGTGGGACCGAGACGCCGGGGTCGCGGCCCAACAGGACGGCCCTGGTCACCGAGGTCGAGCCAAAGCGGTCGCGCAGCGAATCGATCGCTTCGTCGAGGTCGAGCGGGGCGCCGGAGTCGAACGGCAGCGCGAGTTGGACGGCGTTGTCACGGGAGAGGTTGGCCAGCGTGAGCCCGATGAGCGTGATGCCCTGCTCGAAGATCATCGGCAGAGCGGTGCGCAGCAGGCCGCGGGTCGCGGTTGTGGGCCAAAGCGTGCAGGTGGCGGCCGGAGGCGCGGCCCAGCATGGACATCAGGGCCGATTCGGACAGATCGGCCACCTCGCCGACCGTGCTGATGCCGAGTTCGTGCAGCTTGCGCGCGGTCACCTTGCCGACGCCCCACAGCCGTTCGACCGGCAGCGGGTGCAGGAAGTCCAGTTCGCCGTCAGGTTCGACCACGAGCAGCCCGTCGGGTTTGGCCACGCCGCTGGCCACCTTCGCCAGGAACTTGGTGCGGGCCACGCCGACGGTGATCGGCAGGCCGACCCGGCGCAGCACCTCAGCGCGCAGCCGGGCGGCGATGGCAGGCGGGGTGCCCGCGATCCGCCACAGGCCGCCGACGTCGAGGAACGCCTCGTCGATCGAGATGCCCTCGACCAGCGGGGTCGTGTCACGGAAGACCTCGAAGACGGCCTTGCTGGCCTCGGAATACGCCGACATGCGCGGGGGCACCACGATCGCGCGCGGACACAGGCGCCGGGCCTCGCCGCCGCCCATGGCGGTGCGCACGCCGAACGCCTTGGCCTCGTAGCTGGCCGCGAGGACCACCCCGCCGCCGACGATGACCGGCCTGCCGCGCAGCCACGGCTTGTCGCGCTGCTCGACGGAGGCGTAGAACGCGTCCAGGTCGGCGTGCAGGATGGTCGCCCGGTTCGACACGAACATATGTTCGCATAGTCCGTCGAAAAAATCTCGAATAGATCACAGTTTCAGAGGTCGACTTGCCGATAGTGTGCCTGCGTGCAGATCAAGGACTCGACGCTGAGCGACCGGCCCATGCCGAAGTTCCCTCCGCGACCCATCGATGACGCGCGCACCCCGTCGCTGATCCTCAGCGCCCTACCGGCCGAACTCCCGGCCGCGCTGCGCCCTGAGCCGCCCGCGCCGCCGCCGCCATCGCGCAAACCAGGCCTCCCGATGAAGCTCGCCGGGCTCGCCGCGGTCTTGGCGCTGCTGGGCTTCGGCGTCTGGGCGCTGGTGAGCGACGACGACGCGCCGCCGCCCGCGCCCCAGCAGGTCGCCGAGTCGGCGTTCACCCGCGCCGCCCAGCCGCCCGCCGCCGTGCTCGACAGCGACTGCGCCAACCACGCCTACGGCGCCACCAAGCGCTTCCTGGCGGGCACGACCTGCCAGCAGCTCACCCGCGCGCTGTTCACCTCCCGCACCGACGACGGTCGCACCGTCTACAGCTCGGTCGCGGTGGTGCGGATGCAGTCGACCCCGGACGCGCGGCGCCTGTTCGACCTGGTCCGCCAGGACAACACCGGCAGTGTCATGGACCTGGTGCGCGAACACGCGCTGGTGGTGCCCGGACTCGACCGGCTCAGCCGCGGCGGCTTCGCGGCCGGGATCAACGGCGCCGACGTGGTCATCGTGGAGTCCGACACCGCCCGCCCCGGCCCGGACCCGGTCGCGCACCGCGCGCAGATGAAGCGGATCAGCACCGACGCTCTGGGGCTGGGCCATGATCTGAAGTGACGGTTCCCGCCTGGGCGGCGTTCTCGCTCTGGTAAAAAGGCGCACCCTGAGTACTTGGAGGAGCCGTGCCGTTGTCGGCGGTCGTGGATTGCGCGATCTACGTCGAAGGCAAACGCTTGCCCGGCCGCCTTGACCCGGCCGACGCGATCGCCCAGGTGCGCGAGACCGGCGAGGGATTTGTCTGGATCGGACTGTTCGAGCCGAACATCCGCCAGCTCGGGACCATGGCCGACGCCTACGGGCTGCACGAACTGGCCATCGAGGACGCCGTCACCGCCCAGCAGCGGCCCAAGGTCGAACGCTACGGCGAAACGCTGTTCACCGTGCTCAAGACCGTCAGCCACGTCGCCCACGATTCGCCGACAACGACCAACGAGATCGTCGAGACCGGCGAGATCATGGTGTTCCTCGGCCACGACTTCATCCTCACCGTGCGCCACCGCGACCACTCCGGCCTCGCCGACCTGCGTGAGGAGATGGAGGCCGCGCCCGAGCGCCTGGCCGCGGGCCCGGCCGCGGTGCTGCACGCCATCGCCGACCACATCGTCGACGACTACCTCGCCGCGACCGAGGCGTTCGAGCGCGACATCGATGAGGTCGAGGCGCTGGTGTTCGCCCCGCGCAGCCCGATCGGCGCTGAGCAGATGTATCTGATGAAGCGTGAGATCGTGGAGCTGCGCCGCGCGGTCGCGCCGCTGAGCCAGCCGCTGCGCGTGCTGGCCCGCACCGACGCGGCGCTGGTGCCCCCGGAGATCCGCTCGTACTTCCGCGACGTCGACGACCACCTCACCACGGTCATCGAACGCATCGCGGGCTTCGACGAGATCCTGACGACGCTGCTCAACGCCACCCTCGCCAAGATCACGCTGCAGCAGAACAACGACATGCGGAAGATCACCTCGTGGGCGGCGATCCTGGCCGTGCCGACGATGATGGCGGGCGTGTACGGGATGAACTTCGACTTCATGCCCGAACTCAGGTGGAAGTTCGGCTACCCGATGGTGATCATCGTCGTGCTCACCGCGTGCCTCATCCTCTACCGCACGTTCAAGCGCAACGGCTGGCTCTGAGCCGTAGAGCCGCAATCGCGAAGAACCTCCCGACCGGTCCCGCCGCTATCGTTGCCGTAACGCGCGCGGAGCATGTTTTCCCCAGCTCGGCCGGGACTTGCGCGGCCGGACCTGTCCACAAAGGAGTTCGGCGACCATGGCTGACGACCGGTACCCGTTATCGTTCAACCAGGACTTCCTGCGCCTGTTCGACCAAGGCGACGAGGCCGGTCCGTTCGGCCCGAAGTACAACATCAGCTACGCGTGCCGGTTGACGGGTCTACTCCAGGTCGACGTGCTCAGTGCCGCCCTTGACGACGTGGTCGAACGCCACAGCGCGCTGCGCACGATCGTCGTGCGCGCCGAGGAAGACGGCTACCAGTCGGTCGCGCCGCCGTGCGCCGTGCCGCTGGACGTGCGCGACCTGTCCGACGCCGCCGACCGCGACCTGCGGGCCGAACAGCTGGTCCTGGAGGTCGAGGCGGGCGACTACCCGGCCGTCGAGGTCCCCCTGCTGCGCGCCGTACTCGGCCGGTTCGCCGACGACGACGCCGTGCTGGTCATGGTGGTCCACCACATCGCCGCCGACGAATGGTCGATGCCCCTGATCGCCCGCGACGTCGCCGCGTTCTACGCCGCCAGGGTCGCGGGCACCGAGGCCGACCTGCCCGCCGCGCCGCAGTTCGTCGAGTACGCGGCTTGGGAGAAGGAACGCGCGGGCGGAGCGGCCGCCGAGCGCAACCGGGCCTACTGGCGCGAACAGCTCGCCGACGGCAGCGTCCTGCCGATGCCCACCGACCACCCCAGGTCCGCCGGGCTGCCCAAGGAGACCGCGTGGACCCGCTTCACCATCCCGGGTGACCTGATCGACGCCACCACCAGCGCCGCCAAAACCTTGCGCAGCTCGCCGTTCATGGTGCTTCTCGCGGCGTACAAGGTGTACCTGCGCGAGCAGACCGGCGAGAACGACATCATGGTGATGTCCTTCGCCTCGGGCCGCAGCGCGGGCGCATACCACGAGACCGTGGGGTCGTTCTTCAACTTCATCCCGCTGCGCACCGACCTCGCTGGCTCGGTCACCTTCCGGGACGTGGTGAGCAAGGTCCGTCGCACGTGCCTACAGGCCTACACCCACGAGATCCCCTTCCTGCAGCTGCTCGGCGAAGCGCCGCACATCATGGCCTCCGGAGCCACCGACACCGGCGCCATCTGCGCCTTCCAGGTGTTCCGCTCCCCCTTGGAGAACTCCTTCGACGGCGGCGACGTCCGGTTCGAACAGGTCCGCGGCAGGCTCCTGGAACAGCGCTCCGGCGGCGACGTCCCCGACGGCGCGATGTGGCACCTGGAACTGGAGGCCGACCGCGACGCCCCCGGCTGCCTGGTCTACAACACCAATCTCTACACCGCCGAGCACATGGCCGACCTGGTCTCGGGCTACGTCGAGACCCTGGGCCGCACCGTGGCCCACCTCGACGCTCCCCTCACCAAGGGCGACACCGCGATCGGCGCCTGAGACTCGTTCCACGGCAAGGAGGCTGTGATGCGACGGAAGTGGACCTCGACCGTGCGCCCCGCCCGCACCCTGGCGACCCGGCGGGCGGTGATCCTGCCGCACGCCGGGGCGGGGCCCAACGCACTGAGCGGGATGTGGGAATGCCTGCCAGCCGACTTCGAGATCGTCGGCGTGACCCTCCCCGGCCGCGAACGCCGCTTCGGCGAGAGCGCCAAGGCGGTGCTCGGCGATCCGGACACCATCGTCGCCGAGATCGTGGACGAACTGGCCGCCGCGGCACCCAGGCCCACAGTGGTGTTCGGCCACAGCCTGGGCGCAGCGATGGCGGTCGCGGTGGTAGCCGCGGCCCCGACCCTGTTCGACGCCATGGTGCTGAGTTCGTATCCGGGCGAAGGCACCGCGGCGGAACGGGCCGGGCGCTGGGACCGGGCGAAGCTGATGCGGGTCATCGAGGTCGCGGGCGGCACACCCGCTGAGGTGGTGCGGAATCCAGGGTGGCGGGACTTCTTGCTGGAACTGCTGCGCTGTGACCTGACCCTCGGCGCACGAATGGCGTCCATCCCGTTCCCGACATCACTGGACCTGCCGGTGACGGTCCTGGACGGCGCCCACGACCGACTGCGATACCCAACCCACCGAGCGACCTGGGTTACTCGGCTCGGGGCAGGCGTTCGGACGGAGTCGTTGCCAGGCGGACACTTCTACCTACTGGACGAGGGCGCACGACAGGCCGTGGCAGCGGAGATCGCCGCGGTGGTGGAGATAGGCGCGGCGGCGGCATAGCCCGCGACCCGCTCTCACGTAACCCCTCCCGCGCCCCGGGCGATCATGGTCACGAGGCCGTTCCCCGGTGTCGATCCGCCGACTTGCGAGGGATGAGATGAGTGCGGGCTGGTTCTGGACCCTGATCGTCGTGTTGCTGCTGCTCTGGGTGGTGGCCAGCCTCAAGCAGGAACGGTTTATCTTCGTCGCGCTCCCGGAGCCGTCGAACCTGATGCTCGTGCTGAAAGGGCTGGCACTGCTCGTCGTGGTGGTCGCGGGGTTCTTCATCGTGACCCAGCCCGTCCGGTCCGCCGCGTGGATGAACGAGTACATCTTCGGCGCGGAACCCGAACGCGACCCGCCCCCGTCCCTGTCCTCGACGTCCCTGTCCTCGACAACACCGCCAACAACGACAGACTCCAACACTGACTGGCAATGCTCCAATGGGTATCTGTGCGTCTGGAATCAGCCGGAAGGTCTCGGCAAGGGCTGCCGATGGGACAAGGACGACCCGGACTGGCTCAGCGGTTCCGTCACCTGCTCCTGGATCGGTGATGAGCCGGTCAAATCCGTGTTCAACAACAGCTCGGACACCATCGCCTTCTATCGCGACGCCAACTTCCAGGACCCGGTCCGGTGTGTCGAGCCGAATGAGCATTACACCCTCGAGGAGGCGATGTATGCCCTCTCGCAGAGATCGACCGACCCGACCTGCCCTGAAATGGGCTGAACGGGTAGGTCCATTGTGGACCTACCCGTTCCGCCGCACGAGTCTCAGTCGACGATCTCCATCTGCGCCATCATCCCCAGAGCCGAGTGCTCCAGGAAGTGGCAGTGGTACATGTACCTGCCGAGGAAGTCCCCACCGAACGTCGCCTGAATCCGAGCAGACGTACCCGGAGGCACGTTGATCGTGTCCTTCAACCCGGCATCATCCAACGAAGGCGCCGCCCCATCCCGATCCAGCACCCGGAACTGCGTCAAGTGCATGTGGAAGTTGTGCGGCACACCGAAGTCACCATCAGCGTTGGTGACCTTCCAGATCTCCGTGGTGTTGCGCTTGATCCGGAAGTCCACCCGGTTGTGGTCGAACGTCTGCCCGTTCACCAACCCGATCGGATACCCGGTCAGGTCAAAGCTGAACGCGACGTCCCGCTCAACCGTCGCCGTCCCCAACGCGGGCGCCGCCCGCAGCTGCGAAGGCACCGTGCTGCTGTCCCACACCCGCCGAACGACATCGAACCGCAGCAACGGCCCAGCGACAGCGTCCGCGAGCACGACCTGCGTCCCCGGCGCGTACCGGCCGAAGTCGAACACGATGTCGACCCGCTCCCCCGAAGTGATCTGCACCTCGGACCGCTCCACCGGAGCGGGCAGCAGACCACCATCGGTCCCGATCTGCACCATCGTCGCCCCGCCGATGTTCAGCTTCAGCACCCGCTCGTTCGCGCTGTTGAGCAGGCGAAGCCGGTATTTGCGCGCGGCGACCCGGAAGTACGGCTGCGGCCTGCCGTTCACCAGAATCGTCGTCCGGTCGTCGGGCGTGTTGCCCGGAATCAGCTGCCCTGCCTCGTCGAAAGCCGCGTCCCGCAAGCTGATCGGGACGTCGTACTGCCCACTGGGCAGGCCCAGCGCCCGCTCACGCGCGTCGTCGATGATGTAGAAACCGGCCAGGCCGCGGTAGGTCTGCTCAGCTTCGGTCTGGTGGCCATGGGCGTGGTACCAGAGCGTCGCGCCGCGTTGGGTGTTCGGGTACTGGTAGGCGCGGGTGCCGCCGGGGGTGATCAGGTCCATCGGGTGGCCGTCGCTGGCGGCGGGGACGTGGCCGCCGTGCAGGTGCACATTGGTCGGGGCCTCGATGCCGTTGGCGAAGGTGACCTCCACCGGCCGGTTCCCGCAGGCACGGATCGTCGGGCCGACCATCGCGCCGCCGTAGGTCAGGGCGGTGGACATGCGGCCGGGCAGGATCTCCAGGGTCGCGGGCTGGATGCCGATCTGGTAGCGGTCGACGCCGCCGTCGGTGCTCACCGGGCGGGCCGTGGCCGGGACCGGCATGGCGACGGTGAAAGGTTCCCCGCTCGGCCGGACCGCCTTGCGGTGGGCCATCTCCTGCACCCAGTTCGACCCGTGGGCGGCGTGTCCGCCCTCCTCGGCCGGGCCGAGCAGCCGCGGCATCGCGATCACCCCCGTGGTCACGGCTCCGGCGGTGAGCAGCGTACGCCTGGTAAACATTCGAGAATCCCCCTCGCGTTCCATGGTTTGAGAATGATCTTCACAGCCGCGGGCGGGCTTTTCCTCTCCCACAGTGCGGTTCTTCCGCGCGCGAAAGTCCGCAATGCGAAAGCTGACCGCAGGCGCCGGACCGGCCACAGTGACGATGGGAAGACCATGGCTGCAGACGAGCGGAGGGGTCGTGGCGCAGGCAGGCGACGTCGTGATCGAGTGCTGGTTCTCCACCTATCCGTTCCCGGGTTTCCTGGAACCGCTGGAGAAACTGGCCGAGGAGTTCACCACCGCGCACCCGGGGGTCCGGGTCGTGGTGCGCGGACATTCGTATGAGGAGCTGCCACGGATCGTCGCCGAGGCGGCGCTGCGCGGCCGGGCACCCGCGATCGCGACCTACTACTCGGGGGCGAGCCCGGTGGCCCGCGACACGCTCACCGCCGAGGGCAGGCCGCTGTTCGGCTCCGTCGAGCGAGCGATCGACGGCCGCGCCGAGATCCTGGGCGAAGAGGTGGTCAGCGACGACATCCTGGCCGCCCCCAAGGGTTTCTACACCATCGGCGGCGAACTGGTGGCGACTCCGTTCACGCTCACCACCAAGCTGATGTTCTCCAACACCGAACTGCTCGCCGCGGCGGGCGTCGCCGAGGTCCCACGCACGTGGGCCGAGGTGGAGCAGGCGAGCACGGCCCTGGCCGAGCACGTCGGGCACAGCATCGCGTGGCCGGTCGACGGCAAGTTCCTCCAGCACGCCATGGCCCAGCAGGCCGCCCCGGTCGCCGACCAGGACAACGGCCGGTCCGGCCGGGCGCGGGAGCTGTACCTGGCGGGCGCGGACATGCTCGCCTTCGTCGACTGGTGGCAGCGCCTGCACGCCAACGGGCACTACCTTCACACCGGAAAACAGGAGGACTGGGAGGGCACCTTCGGCGCACTGATCGGCCGCCAGGTCGCGATGCGGTTCAGTTCCTCCTTCGACGGCCGCTACATGGTCCGCGCGGGCGCGGAGGCGGGTTTCGAGGTCGCCGTCACCCCGGCCCCTTACAACGACGACCGCCCGTACGCAGGCAACTGGATCGGCGGCGACGCGTTCTGGCTGGCCGACAACCTCGACCCAACCACCCGCGACGGCGCACTGGCCTTCATCCAGTTCCTCAGTGCCCCCCGCAACGTCGCCGCCTGGCACCGCGGCACCGGCTCCACCCCCTTCACCCGCGGCGCGGTACGGCTACTGGAGGACGAGGGCTGGTTCGACGCCCACCCCCACCACCGCGTCCCCGCCGACCAACTCGACCGACCCGCCACCGGCCCAGGCGGCCACGCCGCCCTGATCGGCGACTACCACGGCATCCAACTAATCCTCATGGACGCCGTACAAGACATCCTCGACCACGGCATCGACCCCACAGACCGCTTCGCAACCGCCCAACGCGACGCCCAAGCCCTACTTGACGCCTACAACCGCGACGCCCAGACCCCCGGCCCCAAACCAGAACACTGCCACCGCGTCCGAATCTAACCGGCAACGGCAACCGCAACGGCAACGGCAACCGCAACGGCAACGGCAACCGCAACGGCAACGGCAACGGCAACGGCAACGGGAACGGGAACGGGAACGGGAACGGGAACGGGAACGGGAACGGGGCAGCAAACCACCCACCCATCGCAACGGGCCAAGCGAACGGCCTGTTTGGGTGGTTCGCCTTGATTTGGGGGAAATGGGCCTAAAATCGCGGTGCGGGTGAGGTTCCTTGAGCTCGCCTTTTGACCCGCACAGGCCCATTTCTAGGGGCCCCAAATCAAGGCGAACCACCCAAACAGGCACCCCACCACCCAACCGGAGCCGACCACCCAACCGGAGCCGACCACCCAAGCGGAGCCGACCACCCAAGCGGAGCCGACCACCGAGCCCAGACCTACCCGTAACACAAGAACGCCGTGGGGAACCAGGCCCCCACGGCGTTTCTCCCGTCACAGCACTACTTCCGCGTACACACCACAGCCTCATCCGGCCCAAGCTCCCCCGCCAACACCGCCCGAAACGCCTCAGCCATAGCCTTCGGCCCCTTGAACCGCCGAACCTTCAACCACCGAGCCACAGCATCAACCGTCGCCCGCTCAACCCGACGAGCCCGGCCCTCATAACCGTCATCGACCTCGCGCTGCATCTCCTCCTGATGCGGACTGAAGAAGATCCGCGGCTGCGGCGTCAGCTCAGGCGGATCGATCACCGCACTCGGATGGGTGTACCCGACAAGCGCGCTGTCACGAACCGCACCCCCGAAATGAGCATGAATGGCACCCAGATGCTTGATATCTCCCGCGATGTCAACCACCAACACCGGCTTGCCGTCAGCCTGAATCGTGTCGACCGCGTCATAACCAACCACCGTGTCAAACACGTCCAACCCAGCAACGAACCCGACACGATGGCTGGCAGTCACCCCAACCAGCCGCAACCCGACCAGACCGACCAACTGCGTAGCCACAGTGATAGCGGTCTTGCTAGACGCACTCGTGACCACCACAGTGCGCCCACCGTCCGCGACATGCGCGGCGATAAGATTGGCCACGGTGAACGCCGCGGTGAACAGCGGCCGCAGCACAGTCCGGTGGTCGTCGAGATCGTCCACCTCCCAAGCCCGCCGATACGTCCGATACCAGGGATGCATGAAGTCGGCCCGCTGCGGCGTCAGGTCAAAGAACCCGTCCTCTGTAGACTGCGGAACCTCGACCACATGATGCGACGACATCGGCACATACCCGAAGAACCGCTCACCGACAGCGATGGCAGGGTGCCTGCTCTCGGCGACCGAGACCGTCCCCCACACCGGGATCCGCCCGTATCCGGTCGGCGCCGGGAACGCCTCCCAGAAGGGCAGCTCGGAGTCGCCGAGGCGGGCGTACGTGGCATTGTTGGCGGTCAGGGCGAACTTCTCCACCGAAAGCCGGATCTGGCCGTCGCGCAACGGGTCACCGGCCCGGGGGCGCAGTCGCGCCCGGCTGAGATCGTTGCGGGGATAGACCAGGTCCCACTCGGCTAAGTGCGGCACGACGCTCTCCTCTTGCTATGCCGGGGTCAGTCGGGCAGACGGACAGATAGCCGGTGGCGGAACACGTCGCGCGGGTCGTAGCGCCGCTTGACCTCCTGCAGCCGCGGGTAGTTGTCCTTGAAGTACAGGGTCTGCCACGGGACGCCGGAGGTGTTCTGCTCCGGGTCGGCGAGGTCGGCATCCGGATAGTTGATGTACGAGCCGTCGGTGCGCCCGTCGACCCCCGGCACGCCGCCGGTGTCGGCGTAGATGTCGGCGTAGAGCGAACGCAGGCCCCCGATCGTGCGCTCGTCGTCGGCCGGGTCGGCCCACGCGGCGAGGTAGGTCGCCTTGAAGACGGAGTCGCGGTGCGGGGTGGCGCAGTCGGCCGGGTCGGCGGCGTTGACCTTGCCGCCATAGCCGATCAGGATCACCTGGGTGTGCACCGGGTCCGGCTGGTCGAGGTGGGCCCGGATGGCCGCGATCTGGCGCTCGTCGAAGCCCTCGCGGTGCATCGCGGCCTTGATCTTGATCCGGCGGGCGTCCTGGCTGCCCGGGTCGCCCCAGCCGGGGTAGGTCGACACATACAGCCACGGCTTGACCTGCTGGGCCAGGAACACCGGGTCCACCCCGACACCCTCGGACACCGCGGCGAAGAACCCGTCCACCAGCGCTTGCGCGTCGGGCACGTCGTCGTCCACCGCGGCGCCGACCATCAGCCCGTGCGCGTCGCGGTGGCTGCCGTGCAGGAACCCGGTCATCGCCGCGTACGGCGAGTCGGGCGCGCTGTTGGCCTCGAACCACGCGCCGAAGTTGCGGATCAGCCGCACGCTCGCCTCGTCCGACAGCGAGGGCCACGGCCACATCGCGAAACCCTGTCGCCACGACGTCGGCGCCTTCGGCAGCAGCTCGGCCGGGTCGTCGGACGGCGTGCCGGGCGCCCGCACCCAGAACTTGGTGACGACACCGAACGTGCCGCCGCCCCCGCCGGTGTGCGCCCACCACAGGTCGCGGTTCGGGTCATCGGCCTCGCGGGTGGCCACCAACAGGCGCGCGGTGCCATCGGCATCGACCACGACGACCTCGACGGCGTACAGATAGTCGACCACCGCGCCGAACCGGCGTGACAGCGGCCCGTAGCCGCCTCCGGTGACGTGTCCGCCGAAGCCGACCTCGGCGCCCTCACCAGCCGGGATCGTCACCCCCCAACCTTTGTAGAGGACCCGGTAGACGTGCCGCAGCGTGGCGCCCGGCTCGATGGCGAAGGCGCGCATGTCGGCGTCGTACCCGACGGAGGTCATCTCCGACATGTCGATCAACGCGTCGACGTCGGCCGAGGTGAAGTCCTCGAAGCCGTGCCCGCCACTGCGCACCTGCACCCGCGCGCCCGCCGCGACAGCCTCGCCGACGGCGGCGACGACCTGCTGGGCGGTGGCGACGACCCGGACATAGGCGGGCTTGCCCGCGAACCGGTGGTTCGTCCCGCACAGCATGCTCTCGTAGCGGGGATCCCCCGCGCTGATAGTCGCGGGCCCGAAGACCGAGTCCTCACTCATTTGGGGGCGCCCTTCACCTCGTCGCCTGCTGGTGTCCCCCCATCGTCGTCGGGGGCAGGCATGAACGTCCTCTTCGCGTGTGCTTTCTTTGCGTGTCAACGAATTCAGCACACACTGAGTGGTGGCGGAGCCTGGTTTGACGTCACGATCGATGAGATCGCTATCCAACGATCCGTGAGGAGACGACGGTGAAACTCGGGTTGGAGCTGGGGGCATTCTCCTGGGAAGGCGGCCCCGAGCGGGTCGGGGCGACACTCGCCGAGATCGGGCGCACCGCCGACGACGCCGGGTTCGATGTCATCGGGGTCGCCGACCATCTGTGGCAGGGGCCGCATTCAGGCGGTCCTGAGTTGCCGATGCTGGAGTGCTTCACGACGCTGGCCACGCTGGCCGCTCACACCAGCCGGATTCGGTTGATGACGGGTGTGGCGGGGGTGCACTTTCGGCATCCGGCGGTGCTGGCCAAGGCGATTACGTCTTTGGACGTGATCTCTGGTGGGCGGGCTGTGTTGGGCATCGGGGTGGGTTGGGACGCTGATGAGTGTGTGGGGAACGGGATTCCGTTTCCGCCGGTGAAGCAGCGGTTTGAGATGTTGGAGGAGGCGCTGCGGGTTTGTTTGGCGTTTTGGGAGGGGCCGCAGGGTAGTGGTGAGCCGGTGGTGGGTGAGCATTATGTGTTGGAGCGGGTGTTGAACCTGCCGCAGGCGATCAACCGGCCGCCGATCCTGATCGGTGGCGGTGGAAACAAGACACTGAAGCTGGTGGCGCGGTACGGGGATGCCTGCAACCTTTATCCCACGCCGGATCTCGCCGATCGTCTTGACCTGCTGCGGGCGCTGTGTGTGGAGAGCGGGCGAGACTACGCGAGTATCGAGAAGACTGTGATTCTGCCTGTCGCGGCTGATGTTGACGTCGACGGGCTGGTCGGGCTGTTGCAGAGTCTGTCTGGTGTGGACACTGCTATCGCTATCGTTGAAGGGGCTACGCCGGTTCGGACTGTGGAACTGTTGGCGGACAAGGTGCTGCCCGCGATCGGTTGAGCGCCAGTTCGGTGGCGGGTGCCTGTTTGGGTGGTTCGCCTTGATTTGGGGCCCCTAGAAATGGGCCTGTGCGGGTCAAAAGGCGAGCTCAAGGAACCTCACCCGCACCGCGATTTTAGGCCCATTTCCCCCAAATCAAGGCGAACCACCCAAACAGGCCGTTCCGTTGTGCCCCTTGCGTTCCGTTGTGCTGACTTTAGGGATCTGGTTAATGCGGCGAGCCGCGGCTGGGCGATGGGCGCTCAGCCGCGGCTCGGTGTGGTGCGGGTTCTACAGCTATCAGCCCTGCGGGGGCTCGAAGAGCGGGCGGATCTCGACGCCGCCGCGCCAGGTGGTCGGGCTGGTCTTGGCCAGCTCGACGGCCTGGTCGAGGTCTTCGGCCTCCAGGATGAAGAAGCCGGTGATGGCGTGGGTGCCGTCGACGAACGTGCCCTCGACGACCTCGCCCTTCTTGCCCTTGACCGTCTTGCCCTCGGTGCTGGCGTGCAGGGCGTAGCCGTCAAGGATCTTGGCGCCGAGCTCGTCGACCTTGCCGCCGAAGGCCTCGTGGCCTGCCATCTCGTCCTCAGGGGCGGCCATCGGGTCGGCGGGCGTGGGCGCCCAGAGCAGCACAGCGAACTTCGCCATGGTGGATCCCTCCTATTTTTGTTGATTTCCTGGATATCACTGCGGTCCCGGGTGGCAGCAAGATCACCACATCGGTGTCCCCCAGCTTCGCCGCGTCGGACGCGGCGAACCCGCCGGTCTGGGGTGGTCCAGACTCGGCGGAAATCTTGATCGTGCGCATGGCCGTCAGCCCCGCCCGCGCAGGACGGGGATGGTGAGCAGGGCGAGCAGTACGGCGCTGATTCCGGCGACCACGGCGAAACCGTCGCTGAAGGCTGAGCGGGCCGCGCTCAGCAGGGCTGCGGCGTCGGGCAGTGATGTCGCCTCGGCGGTGGCTCGGGCCAGGCTCTCGCGCACCGCGTCGGCCACTCCGGGCGTCAGGCCGTCGGGCATGTCGTCGCTGACGCCGACGCGATAGACCAGGCCGCCCAGGGAACCGAGAGTGGCCATGCCCAGGGCTGAGCCGAGTTCGTTGCTGATCTGCGGTAGCGCTGACGCCGCTCCTGCCTTCTCCGGTGGCGCGGACGATACGACCAGGCCGGTGCTCAGCGCGAGCAGCGGGCCGCCGCCCAGGCACCATACCGTGTTGCCCAGGATCACCAAGCCCACGCCGGACTCGGGACCGACCATGGCCAGGATGACCAGACCCGCGACAACAGCCAGGATACCCGCGGCGATCAACACCGCGGGACGAATCCTGCGGGCCAGGATCGGTGCGACGGTGACGCTGACCATCCCGGTCGCCAGGCCGGGGATCATCGCCAGGCCCGCGTCCAGCGGTGACAGGCCCGCGACGGACTGCAGGTACTGGGTCATAAAAAGCAAGGTGGCGCCGGTCAGTGAGCTGTAGGCCAGCAGGCTCAGCAGCGAGACACGGAAAGCGCCGATGCGGAACAGGCTCAGGTCGAGCATCGGGTCGGTCAGGCCGCGCTGTCTGCGTAGGAACAGCACGCCCATCCCGACGCCGAGTGCCAAGGCGGCCGTGGGGCCGAGCGCCCATCCGTGCCGGGCGAGTTCCTTGACGCCGTAGACGAACGGGAGGATCGCGCCGAGGGAGAGTAGGACGCTGGTCAGGTCGATCCGGCCCGCGGTGGGGTCGCGGAACTCCGGCAGCACCCGAGGGCCGACCAGGAGCAGCAACAGGACGGCGGGCACGCCCAGCAGGAACACTGAGCCCCACCAGAAGTACTCCAGCATGACCCCGCCGATCACCGGACCGAGGATGGCCCCCGCGGTGAAGGAACCCGCCCACACCCCGATCGCGAAGCCCAGCTGTCGCGGGTCGCGGAACAGGGTGGTGATCAGGGACAAAGTGGACGGTGCCAGGGTCGCGCCCGCGATGCCGAGGAGCGCGCGGGCCGCGATCAGCATCTCGGCGCTGGTGGAGTAGGCGGCGAGGATCGAGGCGACGGCGAACACCGACGCGCCGAGCAGCAGCATCCGGCGCCTGCCGAAGCGGTCGCCGAGGTTGCCCATGGTGATGAGGAAGCCGCCGACCAGGAACCCGTAGATGTCCATGATCCAGAGCTGTTGGGCGCTGGTGGCGGACAGGTCCGCGCTGAGTTGCGGCAGTGCGAGCAGCAGAACGAAGATGTCAAAGGAAACCATCAGGGTCGGCAGGGCGAGTACGGCCAAGCCGATCCACTCTCGTCGGGTGGCGCGCGGCGGCTCGGTGGTCCCGGACGTCGGGGACATCTCGGGTGTCGTGGTCATGGTTCGCCAGCTCCTTGTTCCCGCTGGCGGTGGTGCCCGGCCCGCGCGTGGACGGGCACCACAGCCGTGGACTTCGGGCTAAGCCTCGTTCGCGGCGACCACCGCGTTCGAGTCCTCTTTGTCCGGTGCCGCTTGCTCCGGCGCCGCGGCCGCCGCGCCGAGCGGAGGCACCCCGCGCATCGTGGCGTAGATGATCACCGCGATGGCGCTGAAGACGACGGCGCCGAGTATCGCCATCGTGTGCATGCCGCCCGCGAACGCCTCGTGGGCGACCCTGGACAGCGCGTCACCGATCTGCTCTGGCAGGGAGGTCGCGGCCACGTTGGCGCCCGCGACGCTCTCGGTGGCCTGCGCCGAGGTCTCGGCCGACACCCCGGCGGGCATCGACTCGCCCAGGTCCGAGCGGTAGACCGCGACACCGACCGCGCCCAGCGTGGCCACACCCAGCGCCGCGCCCAGCTCGTTGCTGATCTGTGGCAGCGCCGAGGCCGCGCCCATCTTCTCCGGCGGGGCCGCGGCCAGGATCAGGTTCATGCCCAGCGCCATCAGCGGACCACCGCCGAAGCTCATGAGCGCGAACCCGATGATCAGACCGGCGGGCCCGTCCGCGGCGTCGGTGAAGGCGAACATCAGGATGCCGACGATCGAGATCGCCATACCGCCCGACATCAGCACCGCGGGCCGGATCTTCTGGCCCAGCTGCGGGGAGACCATCACACTGATCATCGCCGCGACCATGCCCGGTATCAGCGACAGACCGGCCTGGAACGACGACAGGCCCGCGACCGACTGGAAGAACTGGGTCATGAACAGCAGCGTGGCCCCGCCGAGGATGCTGAACATCAGCAGACCCAGCAGACCAAGGCTGAATGTTCGGCTGCGGAACAGGTCCAGGTCGAGCAGTGGGGACTCCAGCGCCTTTTGGCGCCGGATGAACAGCACCCCGAACACCAGGCCCACCAGCGAGATCGCGATCGGCCCCACGGTCCAGCCGTCGCGGGCGATCTCCTTGATGCCGTAGATGAACGGCAGGATCCCCAGCAGGGACAGTGCGATGCTCAACGGGTCGATCCGGCCCGCGTTCGGGTTCTTGGCCTCCGGCAACAGGAACGGGCCCGTCGCCAGCAGGATGACCATCGGGGGCACGCCGAGCAGGAACACCGAGCCCCACCAGAAGTGGTTCAGCATGATCCCGCCGAGCAGCGGCCCGACGATCGCGCCCGCCGAGAAGGTGGCGGCCCAGATGCCGATGGCCGCGCCCATCTGCTTGGGGTCCTTGAACAGGGTGGTGATCAGCGACAGCGTCGACGGGCCGAGGGTGGCGCCCGCGATGCCGAGGATGGCGCGGATGGCGATCAGCATCTCGGGGCTGGTGGAGAACGCCCCGACCGCCGACGCGACACCGAACACGACGGCGCCGATGAGCAGGAGTTTTCGTCTGCCTATCCGATCGCCGAGCGTGCCCATGGTGATCAGGAAGCCACCGACCATGAAGCCATAGATGTCAGTGATCCACAGTTGTTCGATACCGGTGGCGCCGAGATCGGCAGTCAGATTGGGCAACGCCAGCAGCAGCACGAACATGTCGATCGCCACCAGCAGCGTCACCACACACAAGACTGCCATTCCGGCCCACTCCCGTGGGCCTGCCTTGGCAGGTGCGTCAGACACGATTACACCTTCCTAAGAGGGCCGCCCCTTGCGGCGGCCACGATGGTGGAATCGGCCCGCCTGCGACGAACCGGCCGAGTCCCACAGCCGGTTTGCCCGCACGAACGACCCCTACCCGTGCCGCCGCGTCGCGGACGATCACCTTGAGCCACTACGGTAAGTGAGGAGCCGTCACCGAGGCCAGTGCGTCAGGCACCCATACGGCATGCATTGCGCATGTGCGGACCAAACGGACTGTTAACTACTTCTTAACTGCGGTAAAGAACGCGAAGCTGCCCGGGCCGCTGAGGTCGCGAACCTCCATCCCCGCGTCGGCCAGCCAGCCGCGAATCTGCTCGCGGGTGAAGAGCAACATGCCCTCCGGCCTGCTCGGGAAGTGGTGCGTGCGCTGGAAGAACTCGGCGATCGGGTCCTCTTCCCAGACGAACGTCATCGCGGTGAACGTCCCACCCGGACGCAGGCACCGGCCGACCTCGGCGATCGCCTCGCCCACCTGCTCGGGGAAGGCCTGCAGCGCGTTCCAGCAGGTCACCGCGCCCAGGCTGCCGTCGTCGAAGGGCAGGTCGAGCGCGCTGGCCAGCACGGCGGGCACCTTCGGCAGGCGCCTGCGCATGACGGCCAGCATGGACAGTCCCGTGTCGACCACGATCACCCGATCGTGACCCACCGTGTCAGCGAGCACCGCGGTCCAGCGGCCGGTCCCGGCGGCCAGGTCCAACACCGGGCCCTCGACCGGCGCCACGTGACTCGACAGGTAGGCGTCCTCGTCGGCGATGGACACCTCGTCGCCCCAGTTGGATCCCGCGGTGCGCAGGAACGCGGGCCGCAGCACGGACTCGTAGTACAGCCCCATGCTGGGCATCTCGGCGAGCTTCTGCAGCAGGTTCGCCGAGTTCTCCACGTCCACGGCGGACTCGGCCGGGCTGATCCCGCCGGTGAGGTCCAGGATGCCGCCCGCCAGCGGGTAGGACACCGCGCAGGCCGCGCAGTCGCCGCTGCCCTCGACCACCGTCAGCGGCCCGTGGCACGACGGGCAGCGCAGCGCGTAGGCGTGCGCGGCGTGGATGGACGCGCCCGGCTCCGGGGCGGTCGGCCACAGGTCCGCGGGTACCGACAGCACCGCGTCCTCGACGACGACCTTGTTGTTGAGCGCCGACCAGATGGCCTTGCCGCCCGCGTAGGCCAGCATGGTGTCGACGTCGTAGCCCCAGTTCACCTCGATCTGCTCGGGGGTCAGCGCGGCGATCCAGCTGCGGTCGAACGCCTTCTCGCCCTCGTCGAGCTCCCACACCGACGGCGACGGCCACACCCGGCCCAGGTCCGGCGAGCGGTCGGTCGGGTCGAGCAGCACCATGGCGCGGGCCAGCCGGGTCGCGTCCGGAACGCCGAGGCCGACGCCTGCGACACCAGCAAGGATCTCGTCGCGGCGGCTGGGGAACTGCGACAGCAGGTACAGCACCGGCGCGGTGTCGATGTGCGCCGGTCCGACCCGGCGCAGCAGGTCGAGGTAGCCGGGCACGCCCGCGGCGACGGCGGCGTTGACCGGGCCGCCGGTCTCCCGGCCGCCGGTCTGCGCGAGCACGCCGAGCAGCACCAGCAACCTGCCGCGGCGGTCGTCGCCCGCCTGGTCGAGCGCCAGGATCAACGCGGGCACGGTGTCCTCGGCGGCGGCGGTCGGCACATCGGCGGACCACACCGCCGCGACCAGGTCCAGATAGGCCGCGTTCAGCTCCCGCGGCACGGCGGCGGTGTAGGACTTGACCAGCTCGTCGATGTCCGGTCGGCTCGAGGAAGACATGCGCGGGTCCCTTCCTGGGAATGGGGTCGCCACCATGGTGGCATCGGCGGGTGCGCCCGGCGTCTCTTGCCGTGCGCGATTTCCTTGCGCCGCAACAAGATTCGCGCGCAAGTCCACAACAGACGAAGGCGCCGCCCCAGCGTCGGGGCGGCGTCGTCGATGTCTCGGCCAGGCTCAGGCCACTTCGCGGGAGATTCCGTCGTACCCGTCCTCAAGGGCGAGATAGGGGTCGTCCATCTCCAGCCAGCCCAGCCCCGGCGGGCAGCGGTCGTACCCGAGCAGCCTGCGGACCTCCTCGGGATAGGCCAGCACCATGTCCTTGGGCACCGCGAGGTACTGGTTCTCCTCCTGGCGCAGGTTGCCCAGGTCCAGCGCCAGCGTCAGGCCGGTGCGCGGCTTGTCGCTGACGTTCTTGCCGCCGCCGTGGTAGACCCCGCCCAGCCAGATCAGGCCGGAGCCCGCGGGCATCTCGGTCGGGTAGGTCTCCTCGGCGGTGGGCGCGCGCTCGTCGTCCCAGTGGTGGCTGCCGGGGATGACCAGCGTGCCGCCGTTCTCGGCGGTGAAGTCGCTCATCGCCAGCATGAGCTGCACCCGGCTGGTGGGCCCGGGATGGGTGCGCAGGTGCAGCGCGTCGTCGCGGTGCAGGGGCTGCTTGCCCTGCCCCGGGTGGATCTGAATGAGCTGGGTGCCGCTGATCTGGATCGTCGGCACCATCTCGACCCGCTTCTTGCCGATCCACATCGGGGTCGGCACCTGCATGATCGCCCTGGCGGGGCCGAGGTAGAGCGGGTGGGTGATGGCCGAGGTCAGGTGCGTGGTCCGGCCGAACAGCGACGACACCCGCCGCGTCCTCGTGCCGTTGTACCAGTCCTCGCCGTAGGCCTGGGCGTCGAGCGCGGGGCCGAGATCGGCCCAGAGCGCGGAAAGGGTGTCCTGGTCGACGAAGTCCTCGACGATGATGCCGCCGTCGCGCCGCAGGATCGCCACGACGTCGTCGAGTTCGGCGTCGGGGCCGACCCTGGTCAGTCCAGTCATGGTGCGCCGTCCCTCCGCTCAGGCTGCCTCGGCCTCGGCGGCCTTGGCCTGCACGGTGCGGATCAGGGCGGCCAGGTTCGGGTCGTCCTCGAAGATGTCGCCGACGTCGACCAGCACGTCGAGTTCGTCCTCGATGCGCGAGACCAGCCGCACCGCCGAGATCGACTCGCCGCCCAGCTCGAAGAACGTGTCGTCCTCCTGCCCTGCAGGCACGGTCAGCACCGCTTTCCAGATCTCGGCGACCTTGTTCTCGATACTCATCTCTTCCTCCTGATCCACACTGACGGAGTTGCGACGACCAAAGGGGAGGGAGGCCCGTCCCGTCCTCCCTCCCCGGCTCCGGCCTCAGGCCAGGTCGACGTTGGCCGACTTGGCGGCCGCCAGGAACTCGCCGCGCGACAGCGCCGCCGCGACGATCTCGATGTCGTCGGCCATGTAGCGGTCGACCTCCAGGGTCGGCACCAGGGCCCGGACGGCGTTGTAGGCGGCCTTGCCCGCCGGGCTCAGACCGGCGTAGCGGTTGGACACGTCCACGGCCTGCGCCGCGGCGAGGTACTCCACGGCCAGGATGTAGTTGTTGTTCGCCAGCACCCGGCGGGCGTTGCGGGCCGCGATCAGGCCCATGCTGACGACGTCCTGGTTGTCGCCGTTGGACGGCACGCTCTGGATGCTGGCCGGCCCGATGGTCCGGTTCTCGGCCACCAGCGCGGTCGCCGGGTACTGCGCGCCCGCGAAGCCGCTGTTGAGGCCCGGCTCGCCGGAGGCGACCAGGAACTCGGGCAGGCCCGACAGGTAGCGGTTGAGCAGCCGGTTGGTGCGCCGCTCGGAGAACACGCCGAGCTGGGTGAGGGCGATGGTGGCGTAGTCCATGGCGAAGGCGACCGGCTGGCCGTGGAAGTTCGCGCCGTGGAACACCTCCTTGCCCTCGAAGAACAGCGGGTTGTCGTTCGACGAGTTCAGCTCGATGTCGACGGTGTTCGCCGCGAAGTACAGCGTGTCGCGGACCGCGCCGACGACCTGCGGGATCGCGCGCAGGGTGTAGGCCTTCTGGATGTAGACGTCAGTGCGGGAGACGTCGCCCTTGGCCTGCTCCTGGGCCTGGGTGCGCAGCGAGGCGTGCGAGACGGCCAGCGCGCTGCCGTCGAGCAAACCCCGCATGTTGGCCGCGTTGTCGATCTGGCCCCGGTGCGGGCGGGCGATGTCGTGGCCCTCGGCCTGGAACGGGCTCAGCGAGCCCTGGAGGGTCTCCACGACCAGCGCGGTGACGATCTCGGCCTGCCGGACCTGGTCCATGGCCCGGCTGACGACCAGGCAGCCAAGGCCGGTCATGGCCGAGGTGCCGTTGATCAGCGCCAGGCCTTCCTTGAACTTCAGCTGCAGCGGGGTGACGCCGTGCTCGCGCAGCACCGGGGCGGTCTCGGTGCGGCGGCCGTTCTTGAGCACGTAGCCCTCGCCGATGAGCGAGCTGGCGATGTGGGCGAGCGGGCCGAGGTCGCCGGAGGCGCCCAGCGAGCCGATCTCCGGGATCGCCGGGGTGATGCCCAGGTTCAGGTACAGGGCAAGGCGCTCCAGCAGCTCCGGGCGGACCGCGGAGTAGCCCTTGGACAGGGCGTTGAGCCTGGCCGCGACGATCGCGCGCGCCTCGTCCTCGGCGAACACGGGCCCGACGCCCGCGCTGTGGCTGCGGACCAGGTTGGTCTGCAGCTCGGTCTCCTTGGCGGTGCCGACGAGCATGTAGATCATCTCGCCGTAGCCGGTCGTGACGCCGTAGACGGGGATGCCAGCCCGAACGGTGTCCTCGAACTGCTGCCTGCTGGCGGCGGCCCTGGTCAGCGCGGCGGGGGCGACGCGGACCGGCGTGCCGTCCTCGGCGATGCGGCGGATGTCGAGGATTTCGACGTTCTCACCGTCGAAGTCAACGGACAGGTTGGTGTCAAGCAGTGTCACGGTCTTCACCCCGTAAGGTTGCGGCGGTCAGGGAAACTCTGTGCGTTTCGACCAATGTGGACAAACCGGCCACCGTTGGTGTGGAAAGGAATTCGCGCATCGGCACCTCGACCCCGAACCGCTCGTGCACCCGCTCGAGCAGTATCGGGACCTGGAGCGACCGTCCGCCCGCGGCGAAGAACGACTCGTCGGCCGAGCCTGCGCGCACGCCGGGGAACCCGGCCCACAGCGCGGCGACTGCCGTTCGCACCGGTGTCTCTGGCGTCCGGGCCGGACCGACCGGCGCCGCGGCTGGTTCTGGCAGCCGCCGCCGGTCCACCTTCCCGCCGATACCGCGCGGGAGGCCGATCATGGTGTGGAACGACACCGGTGGCATCGCTTTTCCGAACCGGGCGCGCAGCGCCGACCGCCACGCCGCGGCCGAGCCGATCGCCGCGCCCGCTTCGTCGCGGCACGGCACGACGTAGCCGACCAGCCTGCTGACCAGCCGGTCGGAGGTGGTCACCGCCACGACCGCGCACTCGGCGACGGTCTCGTGCGCGGCCAGCGCCGCCTCGATGTCGGTCAGCTCGACGCGCACGCCGTTGAACTTGATCTGGAAGTCCTTGCGGCCCCGGAATTCCAGCACCCCGTCGCGACGTCGAGCGGCCAGGTCGCCGGTCCGGTAGCACCGGGTGCCATCGAGGTCCAGAGTGGACAGTGGGGCGAACGGCGCTTCGTCGGCGGCGTCGCCGAGGTAGCCGTCGGTCAGGTAGGGGCTGCGGATGACCAGGTTGCCGGTGACACCCGCCGCGCAGGGAACGCCGCGGTCGTCGAGGACCAGCACGTGCCTGCCGGGGATGGAGCGGCCGATGGGCGCGGTGCCGTGCAGGTCGGCGGTGACCTCCAGCCAGGTGGCCAGGATCGACTCGGTGGGACCGTAGAGGTTGATCAGCCGCGCTCCCGGCAGCGCCGCCCGCAGACCGTTGGCGACGTCGGCGGGCAGCGCCTCGCCCGCGAGCAGCACGTGGGTCAGCGTGTCCGGCACGACGCCGCGCGAGTCCATCGCCACGAGCACCTGCCTGGCGAAGCTCGGCACCGTCTGGAACACCGTGGCCCGCTGCTCGACCAGCCAGTCGACGATCTTCTCCGGGTTGGCCCGGATCCGGTCGGGCACCAGGCACAGTGTCGCCCCGGCGACCAGTCCGGCGAAGATCTCCACCAGGGCGGCGTCGTAGCCGGGGGCGGCCCACTGGGCCATCCGAGTGCCGGGGCCGATCCTGAACTCGCGGGAGAACCAGGTGACGAACTGGGCCAGCGTCGTGTGCGACTGCGGGATCCCCTTCGGCTTGCCCGTCGACCCGGACGTGTAGGTGACATACGCCCGCGCCCCGCGCAGGCTCGGCACCGAGGGCCGCGGCTCGTCGTCGGGCTCCAGGATCGAGGCGTCGAGGACCCAGCCGCCGTACTCGCCCAGGTACCACTGGACCAGTTCGTCCTCTTCCGGGTCGCCGTCGACCACCAGGCACACCGGCCGCAGGTCCGCCAGCACCGCCTTGCCGCGCTCGCCCGTGTCGCCCTGGCCGAGGCAGGCCAGGTGCGCGCCCGCGTCGAGCACCCCGATCACGGCGGCCACCTGCAGCGGGCCGGACGCCATCCGGACCACCACCGGGCTGCCCGCGACGATCTCGTCGGTGACCAGCGCGGCGGTGATGATCGCCGCCTGCTGCTCCAGCGCCCGGTAGGTCGTCTCCTCGGTTCCCATGCTCAACGCGATGTCGTCGGGCCTGCGCAGCGCCTGGGTGTGGAACAGCTCGTTGGCGGGCCGGGCCGCGGGGGCCGCCGCGGGGATCTGGTCGGCCGCGCGCACCGCCTCGGCCAGCCGGTCGACACCCTCCAGCGGCACGTCGGCCAGCGGCCGGTCCGGCTCCCGCAGCGCCGACACCAGGAACACGTGGAACTGGCTGAGCAACCGCTCGCCGCCGTCCTCGTCGAACAGCGCCGACCGGAACTCCAGCGACCCGGCGATCTTCGCCTCACCCGGCCGCACGGTCAGGACCAGGTCGGCGCGCGCCGAGCAGTTCTCCACCATCCGCGGCGACACCGCCGCGCCGGACAGCACGAGCTCGGCGCGCGGCTTGTCGTGGCAGACGAACAACGCGTCACAGAGCGGGAACCGGTCGGCGTCCCGCTCTGTCCTGGTCGCGGCGACCAACTCGGCGAAGGGCACGTCCGCGCGGGCCTGCGCCTCGGCGACCAGCGCGCCGACCCGGCTCGCCAGTTCACGCAGCGACGGGCGGCCGGACAGGTCCACCGGCAGCGCGAGGGTGTTCTGGAACGCGCCGACCACCCCGGTGAAGTCCGGCGGGCGCACCGACACCGGGCAGCCGACTGCGATCCGCTCGTCGCCGCCGTAGCGGCCGAGCAGCGCGGCGAACGCGGCCAGCAGCACCGGGAACACGCCATCGGTGAACTCGCCGAGCGGGCGGGTCACCTCCGGTCCCCACTCGAAGCGCAGCACCTCTCCCGCCGCCGCGGCGTGCGGCGGACGCGGGCGGTCGACCGGCAGTGTCGGCGCGGGCGGCGGCGGGGTCAGCGCCGCGGTCCACCACTTGAGCCGCTCGGCGAAGTCGGGCTCGGCGACCTGGTCGCGCTGGGCACGGGCGAACGCGGTGTAGGCAGGCAGCGGCCGGGGCCGTTCGGACTCCCCGCGCAGCGTCGCGGCGTAGGCGTCGGACAGCTCTGCCAGCACGATCGACACCGACTCGTCGTCGGCCACCCCGCGGTGCAGCCGCAGCACCACCGCGTGGTCCCACTCGCCGAAGCGGGCCACCGCGAGCCGGGCCAGCCTGCCATCGAGCCGCAGCGGGGTGGCGGCTACCTCGCGTGCCCACTCGGCGACCGACTCCGGCTCGGCGGTGACGTCGACGAAGTGCATCGGGTCGCCGTCGACCGCGATGATGGCCGACGGCCGCCCGGCCGCCGTGGTGAAGCTCGTGCGCAGCGCCGGGTGCCGGTCCACCACCGTGTGCCACGCGGTGCGCAGCGCGTCCAGGTCGAGTTCGCCGGTCACCTGGTAGGCCAGGCACACCGAGGCCGCCGCGGACTCGGCGTCGAGCTTGGCCAAGTACCACAACCCGTCCTGGATGGCGGAGGTCACCGACTGCGACATGGGGCTCACCGTTCTATCGTCGGGCTCGGGCGGTCCGCGCCGCATCTCATGATCTGCGCAGACTTCCCTTGCCGCACAAGCGAAATCTCCCCCGTCAGGAGTAGACGGGGGCGATTGCGCGGTCGCGGCGGGAGGCTACGCGGCCTTCTTCTCGGTCGACCAGGTCTCGACCGGGATGATCGGCACCAGCGCGGGCGCGGGTGTCTTCTTCGCCGGGCCGCGCAGCGCGTTCCACAGCACCCTGGCGATGAAAGCGGGCTTCTGCAACGACTCCGGCCGCTCGATCAGGCCTGCGGTGCGCATGTACGCGGCGGCGACCTTCTTGTCGCGCGTCGCGGCGATCTGCACCAGCTTGAGGAACTTCTGCGCCATCTTGACCTCGCGGGTGCGCTCGCCCTCGACCCCGGGGAAGCTGAGGTCGATGATGTTGGTCATCTCCCAGGCCAGGTCGATGACGTTGCGCGCCAGGTCCTCGAAGTACAGCTTCGGCTGCGGGGCCGCGCCGCTGTGCAGGTGGTTGCGGATCGTCAGCGCCGAGAGCGCCGAGACCGTCATGCCCTGCGCGTAGACCGGGTTGAAGCAGGTCACCGCGTCCCCGACGACCAGCAGGCCGCCCGGCAGCCGGTCCAGCTTCTCGTAACGGCGGCGCAGCGTGGTGGGGAAGCGGAAGGCCACCGGCTCGTCGAGCGGCTCGGCGTGCTGCAGCGCCTCCCAGATCTCCGGCGCGGCCAGGGTCTTCACGAAGTCGTAGAAGCCCTGCTGGTCGGTGGGCGGGTGGTCGCCGAGGATGCCGTAGGCGGTCAGCTCGACCCGGCCGCCGTCGGTCTTGGTGAAGATCGCGCCGCGCGGGAGCTTGGCGTTGGCGACCGGGTTGATCGACAGGTCGTGGCCGTACGGGTCGGCCTTGAGGCGGTAGTGCTGGGTGACGTAGCCGAGGCCGACCTTCTTGCTCTCCTCCTCGACCCTGCCGTAGCCCAGTTCCTCCAGCCACACTGGGCTGCGCGAACCGCGGCCGGTGGCGTCGACCACCAGGTCGGCGTCGATGGCGCGCTCCCGCTTCTGCCCGTGCGCCTGCACCCGGACGCCGGTGACCGTGCCCTTGTCGGGCGTGGTGGTCAGGCCGAGGATGTCGTGCTCCTCGACGAAGACGACGTTGGGCAGCGCGGCGGTGCGCCTGCGGATGTGCTTCTCCAGCATCGGGCGGCTGGCCGAGACACAGGTGAGTCCCGCGGCCTGCTGCTGCAGGCGCACACCGTTGAAGTACCAGCGGACGTCGCCGCACAGGTCGCCGGTGGGCACGCCGTCGGCGAAGATCTCCTTGGTGATGCCCGGGTAGAACTCCTCCATGACCTGCTGGCCGCGAGCCAGCAAGCCGTTGATGTGCTTGCCCTGCGGGCAGTTGCGCCGCGGTCCGGCCACACCGATCAGCTTGTCCCGGTCGATGATCTGGACCTCGTCATAGGCGTCGGCGAGCACCCTGGCCGCGAACAGGCCCGCGATACTGCCGCCCAATACCACCGCGCGAGTCTTGGTAACGTCGCTCACGGAATCTCCTTGACTTTCGTATCCCCAATCACAGCCGGTTCCCATCATCACGATGACACCAATACCAGGCACCTCTTTGATTGCCGAGTGGACAGACCGACATCGCGGCAATGGCGGAGATGCCCGCGGGCGCGCGTGGCGAGAACCATGGAAGGCCGTCGTACCCGCGCGCTGCGAACGGAGTCCCATGACCATCGACCCGGCCGGAATCGGCGAGCACTACGACGAGCGGTCCCCGATCGAGGACGAGATCCGCGACGGGCAGCTGCACATGTGGTACTGGTACGACCGCGAGGACCCGGCACCGCTGACCGAGGCGCTGCACCGGATCACCCGCAAAGTCACCGCCACACTGGGTTTGCGGGCGGACGAGCACCTGCTCGACGCGGGCTGCGGCCCCGGCGAGACAGCGATCTATGTGGCCAAGGAGTTCGGGGCGAAGGTCACCGGGATCAGCGTCAGCGGCTTCGAGATCGACAAGGCCAACGAGCGCGCCGCGGCCGCGGGCGCCGAGGGCGTCGACTTCGAGTACGGCGACTTCGCCGAACTGTCCTATCCGGACAACACGTTCGACGCGGTGCTCGCACTGGAGTCGCTGCAGAACGCCGTCGACCTCGGCCAGGTGCTCGACGAGTTCTTCCGGGTGCTGCGGCCGGGCGGGCGGATCACGTTCTCCGACTTCAGCCGGGGCCGCGACGGCGACCCCGCGCGGCTGGCGAAGTTCATGACCACCCTCAAGCTCGCCGAGCTGCCCAGCCTGGAGCAGTGGGTGCGGCTGACCGAGGCCGCGGGCTTCGTGGTCGAGGAGTTCACCCAGTGCGGGCCGCGGGTCTACGGGATGAAGGCGAAGTACCTTGAGGAGGCCATGCACCGCCGCGAGGGGATCGCCGCGAAGTTCGGCGACAGCGCGGTGACGGACTTCTCGCGCAAGAACATCGGCTTCTACGCACCCCGCAAAGATCAGGTCGGATACGTGATCATCTCAGCTCGCAAGCCGTACTAGGGACGCTAGGGTCGGATGGTCTGATCGGCGTAGTCGAGGCCCGTGCGAAAAAATCTTCGAGGACGTTGTCGATTCCCGGGTCGACCGCTCGTCGTCAGTGTGTAGGCCAACCGAAACGGACCTGAAGGGAGCCAGTCATGGCTCAGTACGCGATCCTGCTCTACTCCCCCGCCCCCGCCGACCCGATGGACGTCGGCGAGGACATGATGGCCCAGCACGAGGTCTTCGCCGCCGAGATCGAGAAGCGCGGCGTGGAGATCCTCAACCCGCAGGCCCTGCAGGCCAGCACCACCGCGACCGCGATCCGCGGCGGCGTGCTCACCGACGGCCCGTTCGTGGAGTCCAAGGAGGTGCTCGCCGGGTTCTTCGTGCTGGAGGCCAAGGACCTCGACGAGGCCCTGGAGATCGGCAAGCTGGTCCCGGTCTCGGCTGGCGGCGGCGTCGAGGTGCGCCCGCTGTTCGAGCCCCCCGCGGAGTAACGTCGGCGCACATGACGCCGATCGACCAGGCCGTGGCGGACGCGCACCGTCGCGAGTGGGCCTTCGTGCTCGCCGCGACGGCGCGGGTCGCCCGCGACATGGACCTCGCTGAGGAATGCGTGCAGGAGGCCTACGCCACCGCGCTGAAAGTCTGGGCCCGCGACGGTGTCCCGGACAATCCGGGCGCCTGGCTCACCACGGTCGCCAAGCGCACCGCCCTTGACGTGCTGCGCAGGCAGAACGTGTTCCGCTCGAAGCTGCCCCTGCTCGTGGAACCGGACGAGACCGATATGGACGAACTCTCCGCGGACTGCACCGGCGACGTGATCCCCGACGACCGGCTGCGGCTGATCTTCACCTGCTGCCATCCCGCCCTGGCCACCGAGGCCCAGGTCGCGCTCACCCTGCGCCTGGTGTGCGGCATCAGCACCGGCGACATCGCCAAGGCGTTCCTGGTCACCGAACCGACCATGGCCGCCCGGATCACCAGGGCGAAGAAGAAGATCTCCGCCGCCCGCATCGCCTACCGCGTCCCCGACGCCTCGGAACTGCCCGACCGACTCGACGCCGTGCTGACTGTCATTCATCTGCTGTTCACCACCGGGTACACGTCACCCTCCGGCGGCGACCTGGTCCGCGAGGACCTGATGCTGCGCGCGCTTGACCTGACCCGGATGCTGCGCGACCTGATGCCCGACGAGCGCGAGGTCTGGGGCATGCTCGCGCTGCTGCTGGTCACCGACGCCCGCAAGGCCACCCGCACCGACGCGGACGGCCGCCTGCTGCTGCTGGAGGACCAGGACCGGGCCGCCTGGGACCGCGACGAGATCGAGGAGGGCCACCGCTTGGTCCTCGACGCCCTGCGCGGCGGTCGGCCGGGCCGGTTCGCCCTGCAGGCCGCGATCGCCTCGCTGCACGCCATGGCGCCAACGTACGCCGAGACGGACTGGCCCCAGATCCTGATTCTCTACACCGAACTGCTCAAGGCGTGGCCGTCGCCGGTGGTCGCCCTCAACCGGGCCATCGCGGTCGCGATGGTGCGCGGCCCCGGTGACGGGCTGGCCGAGCTGGAGTCCCTGGAGGCCGACGGCAGGCTCGCGGGCTACCGCTACCTGCCCGCGGCCAAGGCCGACCTGCTGCGTCGGACGGACCGCCTGACCGAGGCGGCGGCGGCGTACCGGGCCGCGCTCGAACTCTGCGAGAACGAGGCCGAGCGGGCTTTCCTCGAAGCCAGGTTGCAGGAGGTCAGCTAGCGCTGCGTGCGCGGAAGACAAGCAGTGCGGAAGATGCGTCGGCGCGGCCGCCGCTGCCAGGCTAACGACACGGTTCCTGTCCGACGACAGCAAAGGACCAGCGCCGCGATGTCTGTCACCGCGATCGTCCCCGCCACCGGCCCGCTGCCGCCCGAGCCCGGGCTGACCCCGGCGGAGGTGATCGCACGGGCGCGCGCGCTGCTGCCGCTGCTGGTCGAGCAGCGTGCGGCCGTCGAGCAGCGGACGTACTACTCCGCCGAGGTCCATTCCGCGTTCCAGGACGCCGGTTTCTACCGGTTACTCGTGCCCGCGCGCTACGGCGGGTACGAGATCGGCCTGGAGACGTTCATGCAGGTCGTGTCCACGCTCGCCCGTGCGTGCCCGTCCACGGCGTGGATGTTCTGCCTGGGCGCGGTGCACGCGGTCCCGGCGGCCACCCTGTTCGACGAACGCGCCCAGGACGAACTGTTCGCCGACGGCGACTTCATCGCACCCGCCACCGTCATCCCCAGCGGCACCGCCCGCCGCGTCGACGGCGGCTGGCTGCTCGACGGCACCTGGGCCTACTGCTCCGGCGCCCCGTACGCCACGCACTTCATGGGCCACGTGGTCGTCGCCCCCGACGGCGGCGAACCCCGCCCGATCATGTTCGTCATCCCCCGCGCCCAGTGGCGCAGGCTCGACGACTGGGGCGACCAGATGGGCCTGCGCGGCAGCGGGTCGCACAGCATCAAGGTCGAGGACAAGTTCGTCCCGGACCACTACTTCCTCGACACGCACATGAGCATGTACACCGTCAGCGCCGACACCCCGGGCGTCCGCCTGCACGCGAACCCGCTCTACGGCGGCGGCCCGATGAGCTTCATGCAGTTCGAGGCCGCGGCCCTGGCGGTCGGCATGGCAACGGGCGCCCTGGACAGCTACGCCGACTTGATGCGAACCCGGATGACGTCGTTCCCACCCATCGCCCTCCGCGCCGAAGACCCGGACTTCCAAATCTGGTACGGCGAAGCCGCGGGCCGCATCGCCGCGGCCGAGGGCGCGCTGCTGAGCGGGATGCGCCAGTGGACGACGCTGGCCGAGACCGGTCCTGAGTCCTTCACCCGCGAGGAAGAGTGGCGGATCGCGACCATCTGCCGGGAGACCGTCCGGCTGTCGTGGGAGGCCGTCCACCGGTTCCTGTTCCCGACCGCGGGCTCCAGCGCCGTTCGCGCGGGGCATCACATCGAGCGGGTCTGGCGGGACATGTCGATGATGCAGAGCCACGCGGGCATCTCGATCGTGTTGACCACCATGGCCAATCGGGAGCTGGCCAAGGCCCATTTCGGCATCGCCGACCACTGACCTTTCGCCGCCAGGGCGGGTCACCCCCGCCGCCCGCGGACCCCATTCAGGGGACGCGCGGGCACTGGGACCCGGCGGCCCTCCATCCGAGGGCTACCGGGTCCCTTCTTGCGTTGACAGTGGTCGCGTGATAGCGGATCCGCTATCATTGAGGTCATGTCGGCAACCGCACCTGAGGATCGGGCCACGGCCGCTCGACTCGTCGCGACAGCCCGTGGCAAGCGCGGACTGTCCCAGCGCGAACTCGCGGCCGCGGCGGGCGTTCCCCAGTCGACCGTGTCGAAGATCGAGTCCGGACAACGTCAGCCGTCGGTCGCCATGCTCGAACGGCTGATCGCGGCCGCGGGCTTCCAGGTCGCGACCCAGCTCGTGAACACCGTTCGACCGTCTGTGCTACTGGAACAGCACAGCTCGGACGTCGCCCGAGTGTTCGCGCGCTACCCAGTCTCCGCCGCCTGGGTCTTCGGCTCCGTCGCCCGTGGGGACGACGGGCCCGATTCCGACCTCGACCTACTGGTCGAACTCACCCCCGGCGCGTCCTTCGCCGACATCATCGGACTCGACGACGAGCTGTCCGAACTGTTGAGCTGCCCCGTCGACGTCGTGATCACTACAGAACTCGACTCCAACGACCTGTTCCGCCGAGGCGTCAACCGCCACCGCCGCCAACTCATCGTCGCCGCGTGACATGAACGAACGCACAGCCGAGCAACTGCTCTACCTCGACGCAACCTTCCGACAAGTTCTCCTCGAGGAGATCGACTCCGCCCGCTCATCGCTTGAACCCGGCGACAGGAACTGACTGAACGACGCCTGCTCGGGATGGCGCCTGCGGTGTCGGTGGGTACCTGTTTGGGTGGTTCGCCTTGATTCGGGGACCCCGAAAATGGGCCTGTGCGGGTCAAAAGGCGAGGTCAAGAAGACTCACCCGCACCGCGAGTTTAGGCCCATTTACCCCGAATCAAGGCGAACCACCCAAACAGGCCGTTTCGTTTGGCCCCCTTGCGTTTCGGGCTGATCGAGGCCCATCTCCGGTCGTGGCCTTCGCGATGACGAGTGGCGGATCGCGACCATCTGCCGGGAGACCGTCCGGCTGTCGTGGCATCGATGATGCAAAGCCACTCGGGTCTGATCCGAGCCCCTCGATCCGGCCCGGTCCTGATCAGCGCGTAAGCCCGTCTCACCGAGTCGGCAGTAGGCGATGATGGCGATAATATTGAGCCCATGACGCCACATGGAGCGCCCAAGGCTCCGGAGAACCCGAACGAGGTCGGTGTCCACGCACTGCGAGACGGGCTGAGCAAGTACCTCGCCGTGGTCAAGTCCGGCGGCACCGTGACGGTGACTGAGCACGGCCACGCCATCGCCCGCCTCGTCCCGGTGAACGGACCGAGTGTCCTGGAACGGCTCATCGCGGAGGGAACCGTCCACATGGCAGCGCGCCCGAAACGGTCACGGCCCACCCCCGTACAGGCCGACGGTACCGTCAGCGATCTGGTGGCGGACCAGCGCAGGTGAATGTCTATTTCGACACCTCGGCGTTCGTCCCACTGCTCATCGCCGAACCGAGCACCACACGGTGCACGGACTTTGGGAGCAGGCCCGGGCCGTCATCGCGTCGCGCCGACTCTTGTGTTCGCGAGCGGGGACCGCAAGCTGATCCAGGCGTGCACATCGCTTGGTATCAACACCGCCGACGTCAATCGGACCTGACACCGCGGTGCCCCAGCCCGAACTCAGGCTGGGGCACGCGAACCGCGCTTACGCGGCGCTCTTCTCCGTCTTCACGCCCTCCACCGCGTCCCGCGGGCTGTTCTGGTACGCCGCGAGCTTCCACTCGCCGTCGACCTTGACGACCACCCAGGCCGCGCGGATGGCGGCCGAGTCGGCGACCTCCGACTCGCCCGCGTCCAGGACGCCGCCCTGGGAGAGCAGGATCGCGGCGTCGCGGCCGAGGGGGCGCATGTCGACGGGCTTGCCCGTGACCTGGGTTCCTTTGTAGACACCCGCGAACGCCTTCTCCATGTACGCCTGGATCTCCGTCTTGCCCTTCTTGAACAGGCCAGGCAGCACCATGGTGCCGTCCTCGGTGAACACGCCCGCGAAGGTCTCGGCGTCGGCGTAGGCCCACGACGAGATGACCTTCTGGGTCAGCGTCGCGATGGCGACCTTGTCGCCGTCGGTCAGTTCAGTCATGCCACTTCCCTTTCCAGGTCCCGAGAATCAGATGTAGAGCGTGTTCGGCTCCAGGCCGCACAGCACCCGGCCGTACAGCTCGAAGTTGGTGTTCGGGTGCATCAGCGCGTGCAAGTTGACCGCCTGGATGTCGCGGGAGATGCGCTGGATCGGGATGTCGCTGTAGATCGACGACCCGCCGCTGGCGGTGGCCAGGATGTCGATGGCCTCCTTGGTCAGCCGGATCACCGCACCCATGTCGGCGCGGGCCCGCGCGCGCTCCTCCAGCTTCCATTCCTCGCCGCCCGCGGTCTTCGAGTCGACCAGGTCGGCCAGGCGGAAGGCGTGGAACTCGGCCTGGTCGATCTTCAGCGTGGCCTCGGCGACCTGCAGGTGGGTGATCGGCGCGTCGCGCTGGCTGTCGTAGCCGGTGTAGGTGATCTTGCGGTTGGGCAGGCGGTGCAGGAACGCGTCCCGGGCCGCGCGGCCCAGGCCGACGATGGTGCCGACCGAGGAGGCGGCGGCGACCGGCATCAGCGGGGAGCGGTAGATCGAACCGTCGGCGTTGAGCTGCGAGGCGCCCTGGCCCGCCAGGACCGCGGGCAGCGGCAGGACGCGGTCCTGCGGGATGAACAGGTCCTTGGCGACCGTGCTGACGCTGCCGGTGCCCTTGAGCCCGAAGGTGTGCCAGTCGTCGACGATCAGCAGGTCGGTGATCGGGACCAGGGCCATGATCGGGTACGGCTCGCCATCGGCGGGCACGTAGATGGCGATGATCTCCTGCCACTGCGCGTGGTGCGCGCCGGAGATGAACTGCCACTTGCCGTTGACCACGACGCCGCCCTCGGCGGGCGCGGCCATCGCCGACGGGCTCAGGGTGCCGCAGACGCGGGTGTCGGCGTCGGCGAAGACCTCGTCCTGGACGTGGTCGGGGAAGTGGCACGTCATCCAACCGGGGATCCAGTACACCGCCGCCACCCACGCCGCCGACCCGTCGGCGCGGCCCAGTTCGGCGGCCACCTCGACCAGGGTGCGGGTGTCGGCCTCGTAGCCGCCGTGGCGCTTGGGCCTGCGCAGCTTGTTGAACCCGGCCTCGGCGAGAGCCTCGACCACATCGTCGTGCAGACGCCGGTTCTCCTCGGCCCACGCCGCGTGCTTGCGCAGCAGCGGCGCCAGGGCGGTAGCCCGCGCGACGAGCTCCTCCCTGCTCGGGATCTCGGTCATGGCCATGTCCTCCTACGGTTCACGGGTATGCGGCCGCCACCGAAAACCGTCTCACCCGACCGCGGCCGCGGCACCTTCCGGACTGCGGAATGGCGTTGTCCCACAATGCATGTCCGCACTAACAGAGAAGGCTGACCCGCGCCAGGCTGCCAGGATCGAGGTCTCAGCGCACGCCCGTTTGCCCGCTGCGGCCGCGAAAAGAGGGACAGTCCGGTGACCGACCACACGACCCGTCCGCTGACCGGCGACGAATACATCGAAAGCCTGCGCGACGACCGCGAGATCTACATCTACGGCGAGCGCGTCAAGGACGTCACGACGCATCCGGCGTTCCACAACCCGATCCGGATGACCGCGCGCCTCTACGACGCGCTGCACGACCCGGCGCAGCGCGATGTGCTTACCTGCCCGACCGACACCGGCGGCAACGGGTACACGCACCGGTTCTTCACCACCCCGCACAGCGCTGAAGACCTTGTCGCGCACCAGAAGGCGATCGCGGCGTGGTCGCGGCTGAGTTACGGCTGGATGGGCCGCACGCCGGACTACAAGGCCGCCTTCCTCGGCACCCTCGGCGCGAACGCCGAGTTCTACGAGCCCTTCGCCGACAACGCGCGGCGCTGGTACAAGGAGTCGCAAGAGAAGGTCCTCTTCTGGAACCACGCGATCGTGCACCCGCCGGTCGACCGCAACCTGCCGCCCGACCAGGTCGCCGACGTGTTCGTGCACGTGGAGAAGGAGACCGACGCTGGCCTGATCGTCAGCGGCGCCAAGGTCGTAGCGACCGGGTCCGCACTGACGCACTACAACTTCATCGCCCACTACGGCTTGCCGATCAAGGACAAGAAGTTCGCCCTGGTGGCGACCGTGCCGATGGGCGCGGCCGGGATGAAGCTGATCTGCCGCCCGTCCTACACCGCCCAGGCCGCGGTGATGGGCAGCCCGTTCGACTACCCGCTCTCGTCGCGAATGGACGAGAACGACACGATCCTGGTGCTGGACAAGGTGTTGATCCCCTGGGAGAACGTCTTCATCTACGGCCACCTCGGCAAGGTGCAGCTGTTCACCGGCCGTTCCGGCTTCCCCGAGCGGTTCACCTTCCACGGCTGCACACGCCTGGCGGTCAAGCTGGAGTTCATCGCGGGTCTGCTGGCCAAGGCGGTGGAGATCACCGGCACCAAGGACTTCCGCGGCGTGCAGAGCCGCATCGGCGAGGTCTTGGCCTGGCGCAACCTGTTCTGGGGCCTGTCCGACGCCGCCGCGCGCAACCCGGTGCCCTGGGTCAACGGCGCGGTGCTGCCCAACCCGCAGTACGGGCTGGCATACCGGTGGTTCATGCAGATCGGGTACCCGCGGGTCAAGGAGATCATCGAGCAGGACATCGCCAGCGGGCTGATCTACCTCAACTCCAGCGCCGAGGACTTCAAGAACCCGGAGATCCGGCCGTACCTGGACAAGTACGTGCGTGGTTCCAACGGGATCGAAGCGGTTGACCGGGTCAAGGTGATGAAGTTGCTGTGGGACGCCGTGGGCACCGAGTTCGGTGGGCGCCACGAACTCTATGAGCGCAACTACGCGGGCAACCACGAGGCCACCCGGGTCGAGCTCTACAGCTCCCAACTGGCCGACGGCAAGATCGACAGCTACAAGGCGTTCGTCGACCAGTGCCTGAGCGAGTACGACCTCGACGGCTGGACCGTGCCCGATCTGTCCGACTTCGCCGAACTCCGCCAGTTCCGCGACGGCCTCAACGGCTGAGTCCGCCACCCCGATGGTTCCCGACGTCATAGGAGCAATCCGATGGAGAAACGCTGTCCCGCACTGGATACCACTGGTCGGAATATCCACGCCGAGGCAGCCGCGCTGCGGGCGCTCGGTCCGGCCACCCAGGTCGAGCTGCCCGGTGGCGTCGTGGTCTGGTCGGTCACCAGCCACGCCGTCATCAAGGACATGCTGGCCAACCCGAAGGTCACCAAGAGCGCCCGCAACCACTGGCCCGCGTTCTACAACGGCGACCTGTCGCCCAGCTGGGAGATGATCAGCTGGGTCGCGATGGACAATGTGTCGACGTCGTTCGGCAAGGACCACCTGCGGCTGCGCAGGCTCATCGGCAAGGCGTTCACCCCGCGCCGCACCGAGGCAGTGCGCCCGCTCGTGGTCGGCCTGACCGACATGCTGCTCGACGGCCTGGCCGCCGTCCCCGCGGGTGAGGTCGTCGACCTGAAGGAACGCTTCTGCTACCCGCTGCCGGGCATGCTCGTCGCCGAGCTGATCGGCATGGGCGAACAGCAGCGCGCCGCCACGGCCAAGGTGATCGACATGATGGTCGACACCACCGTCACCCCGGAGACCGCCCAGAACATCCTCCTCGGCTGGCGCGGCGCGATGGCCGACCTGATCGCCGAGAAGCGCGCCAACCCCGGCGAGGACATCACCAGCGACCTCATCGCCGCGCGTGACGAGGACGGCTCCCGCCTCACCGAACAGGAACTGGCCGACACCATCTTCGCCATCCTTGGTGCGGGCTCGGAGACCACGATCAACTTCTTCGACAACGCCGTCACCGAACTGCTCACCCACCCCGAGCAGCTGGAACTGGTCCTCTCCGGCCAGAACACCTGGGACGACGTCATCGAGGAGATCCTGCGCGTCCAGTCTCCGCTGGCCAGCCTGCCGCTGCGGTACGCGGCCGAGGACATCGAACTGGACGGCCTGACGATCCCCAAGGGCGACCCGATCCTGATCAACTACGCCGCCGTCGGGCGCGACCCGCGACTGCACACCGACAGCCCGGAGGAGTTCGACATCCAGCGGTCGAGCAAGGAGCACCTGTCGTTCGGACACGGACCGCACTACTGCTTGGGCGCCGGTATCGCCCGGCTGGTGGCGAACATCGGCCTTTCGACGTTGTTCGAGCGGTTCCCGGATCTGAGTCTGGCGGTGGATCGGGAGGAACTGGTGCCGATGCCGACGTTCATCATGAATGGACACCGGAGCCTGCCGGTAAACCTGCACGCGGTCGCCGCTCGCCAGGTCGCCTAGGTCATTTCGGACGCGGACCGGGCTTGTGCCTGGTCCGCGTTCTGTCCGCACCATCGGGTGAAACTGTGGGTCAGGCCCGGCCAGGTCAGGCTGGGACTGCGATCACTACGCGGTTCGATTCGTAGCCTGATGATCCGCCCACCCAGCGGCCGCCGCAGGTCACCAAAACCAGGCGATGTGCCCCGGTCTGGCCGAAGAACTCCTCAGCGCGAGCAGGCAGATCGTGTTTGGCCACCGTTTCTATTCGTTCGACTCGGAAGCGCCACATTCGGCCTGCCGGGTCCACAATGGACGTGATGTCGCCCTTTCTGGACTCCCAAAGTTCGGAGAACGGGCCGGTCTGACCCTTCCAGTTCACATGCCCGGCCAACACCGTCGCGCCCTTGCCCGCGTCGAGCGCCGCCCCCCACCAGGTGGCCTCGCGGACGCCGTCCGGGATGGGGAGGCTCGCGTCCGGGCCGAGGTCGCGGCGGACCAGGGTCGCCGTTCCGCCCTTGGCCAACCGGACAGTGCCGGGGCTCTGGGCGGCGGGCGGCTTCGGAGCCGCGGGTGATGGTGTCGCGGTCGGAGTTGGCGTGGGTTGTGCTGTCGTTTCTGGGATTGTCGTGACCGGTGGGGCCGAGGTCGGCGCGGGCACCACGGCACCCACCACCCCCGCAGCCGGCTCAGGCGCGTCACCAGCCGCCAGAGCCACCCCCGACACCACTCCGGGGCCACCGAATGTCACCGCGGCCACGGCCGCCACCAGCAGCGTCACCGCGGCGGCGGCCGAGACGGGACCACGCCGAGACATCTCCCTCAGCGCTCCCAGTCCCTACGCATCCCGCGACCCACCACAGCCCGCGGCGTCCGGCGACGGACGAACGCGGCCGAGCCACCGGCCGCGAGCAGCACCAGCGCACCGAGGCCGACCAGCAGCCCGGTCGACGGGCCGCCGCTATCCATCGCCGCGGTCGCCACACCGGGATCGTCACCAGCCGGAATCGTCTTCGGCACAGTCGGCACGTTCGGCTTGTTCACCAGCTTCAGCGTCAGCGTGTCGCCCGGCTTGACCGTCCCACACACCGATGGCGGCGCGGTGGGATCGAAGGACTGCTCATACCCAGCGGGCGCGGCCACCTCGATCACGCAGATGTCCTGCGGTGTCTTCAGCTCCGGCACCTTGACCGTCCCATCAGCGCCGGTCACCACGACCGTGGGCTTGCCATCCGCCCCGACCAGCGGCTTGCCATCCTGACCGACCGCGGGCGCGACCTTGTCCGCCGCCGTGATCCGCAGTGAAACGCCCGCGATGCCCGCGCCGGTCTTCTCGTCGACCTTGGCCACCGCCACCGACCCGGGCGCCGTCACCGCCGTGGTCGCCTCGGCGCCGGTCAGTGCCTTCTCACCGCCCGTGCTGACCACGCGCTGGGTGTCGACCTGGACGGCCGCACGCACCACGGGCCGGTCCGCCGGGCTCGACAGCGAAACCGCCAGCTTGGGATTGACCCCCGTGGGCGTCACGTTGATCGTGGCAGGCCCACCGTCGACTGGGGTTTTGGCGGTGAGCGTCGTTCGCCCCTCGGCCGTCGCGTCGGTCAGCGTCAGCGCCACCGGCACGTTCGCCACACCCTTGCCCGCCGCATTGTTGACCTGCACAGTCCAGGCGTCGGGAGTGTCGATGATCTGCGGCTTGGTCGGCTTCGTGATCTTCACCGTCCACGGCCCGTGATTGGCTGTCGCATCAGCTTTGAGCTTGTCAACGGCCGCCTTGGCCGACGCGGGCAACTTGGCGAAGTGCCCCGCCTCGTCATAGGCGATGGTGCGGAAGGTGTTGGTCGGCAACAACTGATCGGGCTTCTGCGGTGCCGCCGTCCAGGAATGCAGCAGATGCCCGAGCGCGGCGGCCTCGTCGGCACTGGTGGTCTTCGTGTATCGCAGCAGCAGATAGGAGATGTCGGCCGCGACCGTCGGCGCCAACTCCGTCCCCCACTTGGTCTTCAAGGCCTCACCCGGCTGATACTGCTCATCGGTATCGGGCGCAAGATAGGCGTAGCTCACGCACCACACGTGCTGACCGCCCACCACATACGAGCCAAGCCAGTCACTGGGGTCAGGGTTGCCCTCATACTGCTGCGCAGGCGAAACCGAATGCCCCAAACCATGCTGGGGTGCCGCCACAGCAGCGGGCGCCGTAGCCACCAGGACAGCGGCGGCCATGGCCAGACCCGCCGTCCCCGCGATCAGCCGAGCGGCGGGAGTGGAACTACCCATTGTGTTTCTCGCCCCATCAAATGTCGGAGTCGGTTGCCCTCACAGAGATCCCAGGCGAGCCTGACGCTTCCCCCAGCACGCCGCAATCCGCCTCCAGAGCGACTCCGAAAGGAGGATGCACTGACACAGCGGAGAGCAAGAAGGGTCCAGACCACGAGTTACGGTTCAAATGGCGTAACCCCTGTGCGCCCGAGCACAGATCGACATCACCCAGCGTGCAACAGTGACCCCCGTCTCACCCAACCAACCCACCGGATAGGCACGACCTGCCTTACTTGAGGGGACCGCAAGGTCCTTGCTTAAGGGACCGCCAGGTCCTTGCTTGTGGGGACCGAAGGTCCCTGCACTTCCCCCTGCACCCTCGTCCTGGCAATCCCTTGTCCGGGCCCAGCGATGTCAAGGGTCAGCTCGCTGATCGCGCAGCGACGCCGCAGGCGCCCTTGACATCGCTGGGCCCGGACAAGACGCTGATTGACGAGGGAGCGGCTCGCCCTCCGAAGCCCGAACGAGTGCACTCAATCGTTGTGCACCAACGAGTGCACTCGTTCGTCGCACAACCGCGGGGTCGCTCCCCTAGCCCGAGCGTTTAACATTCGATCGACGGCGTCAAGGGCGCCTGCGGCGTCGCTGCGCGATCGGCAAGCCGACCCTTGACACCGCCGATCGAATGTTAAAGATGGCCAGGACGGGGTGCTGGTGGAAAGCGGTCGGATGGGACTTTGGTGCCGTTGTTTTTCTTGCGGTCTAAAAAGGACGGGCGGTGGTGTTGGTCATTACGTCGCCCTTGAACAGGCCCTTGGGGTCGAGTCTGGCTCGGACTTCGTCTACGCGGGCGATGGCTTCTGGGGTCAGGTGGCCTTGGGGTTGGGTGGGGCTTTCGATGAAGGTGGGGGCTGTTCGGCCGCTGTCCCAAGGTGACAGTGCCGCCCTGGCCAGTTCCAAGCGGTCGTTGATAGTCGCCGAGGTGTCTGCGTCCAACGGGATTCCTGCGCCCGAGTAGAGGTATGGGGCGGTGAGGTGGTCGAGGGCTCCACCGGTTGGGGACGGTTGGGCCAGGTTTCCGCCGAGTTGGCGTAGGCCTGCCATGACCAGTGGGGATTCCGTGCCGGGGCCGAAGACCTTGACGAACTCGTCGATTGTGTCCTCGGTCAGTTCGGTCAGTAGGAAGTGGTCACCCTGGGCGGGGACTGGGTCCTCCGGGTCCATGTGGGTGGCCAGGATGTCTTGTGGGGTGGTCAGGTGCCAGGTGTCCATCACCGGTTCCGCGACCGCCCTCAGCGGGGCCAACAGGTCATCTGCCTGACCCAAGGCGACCGAGTCGTCCGCGCCGCCCAGGACGACACCGTCGACGCAGATCATGGTGCCACCGCTGAGAACCTCCGGGACGCCGGGAAACGGGGGCAGGTTCAGTACCCGAAACGACGTCGAAACCGCGTTCGGGGCGTCGCGGCACCACTTGTCCCACAAGGTAAGCAGGGTTCGTGCGTGTTCGCCCGGCCAGAAGGCCGCTCCGGTGACCACAGTGGACGCTGGAAACAAGTCCACCTCGATCGCGGTCACCACGCCGAATCCACCACCGCCGCCGCGCAGGGCCCAGAACAGGTCGGGGTCGTTGTCGGCGTCAGTCCAGACCAACTCACCATCTGGGGTGACCAACTCGATTCCCCGGACGTGGTTGACCGCAAGGCCCGTCTGCCTGCCATAGAAGCTAATACCGCCGCGCAGCAGGTAGCCGACGATGCCTACCGTTCCCGACGATCCGTGGGGGGCGGTCAGGCCGTGGGCCGAAGTGGCTTCCACGACGGCTTTCCACTGTGTCCCAGCGGGAATCCGGGCGACGCGGCGGTCCGGGTCGACCTCGACGGCACCATCGAGTTCGGTGCGGATCAGGACAGCGCCCGCCATCGGCTTGGCCGCGCCAGCGGAGTGGCCGGTGGTGTGCACGCGCACCGACAGGCCTGCGGACCTGGCATAAGTAATGCCGGCGCGGATCTCGTTGACGGTACGGGCGGTGAGCGCGGCGGCCGGGGTTACCGGGGCGGCGAGGTTGAAGACGCGGGTCGCCGCGACATAGGCCGGGTCACCGGGGAGGGCGATGCTCGCGTCCCGTTCGTCGAAGCTGGTCATATCCTGCAGCCTCACACCGGGCGTGGGGCCCGACATCTCCGATGGTGCCGGATTCCGCCGCAATCCCAGAGATGCGCCGGGTTCCGCGCGGGTGTGACCCTGACCAGCATGAGCGAATTCGACGGCAAGAGCGTGTTGATCACTGGCGGCGGCAGCGGCATCGGCCTTGCCACCGCCCGGCGACTGCTGGACGCGGGCGCCCGCGTCGCCATCGCGGGGCGCGACACCGACCGCCTGGAGGCGGCGGCCAAGGAGCTCGACGCGGGTGAGCGGGTCATCGCGGTGCGGGCAGACGTGGCGAGCACGGCCGACGTTGACGTGCTGATCGGCGAGATCCAGAGCAAGTTCGGCAGCCTCGACGGCGTGTTCGCCAACGCGGGCGTCGGCCTGAACGCGCGCACCGCCGACATCACCGAGGCCGACTTCGACCAGGTCGTCGGCACCAACTTCAAGGGTGCCTTCTTCACCGTGCAGAAGGCGCTGCCGATCCTCAACGACGGCGGCTCGATCGTCTTCAACGCCTCGTGGCTGGTCCACCGCGGCATGGGCATGGGCTCGCTGTACGCGGCGAGCAAGGCCGCCGTGCTGAACCTGGCCCGCACCCTGGCGCCGGACCTGGCCGACCGCGGCATCCGGGTCAACACCGTCACCCCCGGGCACATCAAGACCGAGATGTTCGACGCGGTGACCGGCAACGACCAGGTGCGTGAGTTCTTCCGCGGCCAGGTCGCCATCGGCCGCCTGGGCGACCCCACCGACATCGCCGACGCCGTGCTCTACCTGCTCTCGTCCCGGTCGTCCTACATCACCGGACAGGAACTAGTCGTCGACGGCGGCCTGGTCGGCTCAGTCCCGAACTAGCGGAAGATCGCGATCGGGTGCACGGTCAGCATGCGGGTCCCTGAGTCCCATTCCTGCACCTGACCAAGGCACCGCGCCGGGAATTCCGCCGACGGCACCGTCACCCCGCTCAGCCCGACCACCGCGCACCGCACCAGCACCTCGTCGGCCGAATCCCCCAGGGGCGCCTGGAAAGTCGCGATCTCCGCGGTTTTCTCCACCAGGCGGAACCGACCACGCAAGGACACGAACGAGCCGAGTTCACGAGGCCGCACCAACGCGGGCGCGGCCTCGTCCTCGATGTCGAGAGTCTTGGCCAACGCGCGGTTGGACACCACGTCGCGCTTGCGCAGGTCGACGTAGATGATGTCGTCGGCGGCGTCGAGGACGTCGATGATCATGCCGATCACGGTGATCGCGTCGTTGTCCTCGATATAGCGGCGGAACACCTCGCTGCTGTTGCTGCCCTTCTTGCCGATCTTGACCGGCGACACCTCGGCGCTGATGGCGGTCTCGTCGCCCTCGCTGATGCGTTCCTCGACCTCCTGGGTCAGCGCCGCGCGGTACTTGCCGCCGAACTGGCGGTAGAGGCGAAGCACGAACTGCTCATCGAGATAGAAGCTGACCCCGTGCCCGCTGGGCGTGGCGGGCCGCCGGGCCCGACGCCAGTGGCGCACCACGATGGTCACCGCGGCCACGACCAGCCCGAACTCGGCGAGCCAGACAAGCAGCCACGGCCACCAGACTTGCAGCCACAACGCGTCAAAGACAGCCACGGATCTCCTTGAACATCACGCGCAACCGCCCACGACCCGGATCATTTCCTCTTGGAGCTGCGAGTCCAACGGCACCGCCTCGGTCTCGTCCCGGCGGATCATCGGGTTGGGGATCCCGCGCTCGGCCAGGAACGCCGCGAGCCGCTCGCTGGAGTACACCCCTTCCTTGTCCAGCACCCGGAATCCCAACTCCATCGCCCGCTGCTTGAACGCGGGCTCCTCGGCGACGATGTGGCCCAGCCGGTCGCCGTCGTCGGTCAGGGTGATCAGCTCGGGCTTGGTGTAGATCGACGTGTCGGGATAGAGCAGCACCCGCTGCTCGTCGAGTCCCTTGCCACTCTCCACGCGCTGGGCCTGCCGCGCGAGGTACTGGTGTTCATACATCACGATGATCGGGGCGATCCCGCGTCCCTCATCGACGAAGTAGTTCTCCGTCGCCGCCGAGGACTCCAGGCCTTGGCTTCGGTGCAGCTGCTTGATCTTCTCGGCGAACGCCCGCGCTTCCTCCACCGAACGGGGGATCCGCCCGTGCACCACTTGCGACACCAGCCCGAGATACGCCCCGGCGCCATAGGACGTGCAAAGCTCGGAAGTCTGCGCCAGCACGACATTGCCGTTGGCGAAGCCGTGTTTCCCGATCTTCAGGTCGTTCCAGGTCCGCTCGTTCTGGGTCAGCGCCACGAACTTGCTCATATCGAGTTCATAGAAGTAGCCCGACGCGTCCGGATACGGCGTCGCCACCCCTTCCTCGGCCAGCGCCAGCGCGTACTCGCGATAGGTGGCCAGCACAAGCGGGCTGATGAACGGCTTGAAGTGGTTCTTGAAGTCCTTGTTCTTGGTGGTCAGCCCGGCCACGGCCTGTCCGGACGGGAACAGGAAGTCGAACCCGCTGTAGTCGCTGGTCGCGGCCTCCCGGGAGCCGATATGGCTCACCTCGACCCGCATGTGGTGGCGCAGCAGGAGATCCTTGACCACGGCGTCGTCGAAGTAGTCGGCCTTCGACCCCATCTTCGCCCGCATGGTCACCAGCCGCTCGGCTGGCAGGCCGAGCGTGCCAGCCACCAGGAGCACCACGAACCCGATGACCGCCAGCGACGCCACCGGACCGAACGTGCGCAGGAACCGGCGGCGTAGATAGAACGGCCGCGGCGGCCTGCGCACGACTAATAAGGGTTCATCCCTGGTCATCCGCGCTGACCCTCCCCCGAACCGCCCAGCCCGTCACTCGTTGAGTCGCCCCTGGTGATCACCACGTTACGGACGGTCCGCGAAGTTCACCTAAGCGCGGCGATCAGCGCGTCGACGTCCTCATCGGAGGTCACGATGCTCGGCCCGACCCGCACCCGCCGCTCCCGATACGGAGTCACCGTCGCCGACACCCCATGCCCCGCCAACCGCGCGACGACCGCCTGCGGCTCCTCGCCCGCCACGTCGAAACACACCAGCCCCGCCGAGTCCGCCGCCGGGGTCCGCAGGCTGACCGACGCGATCCCGGCCAGCCCCGCGCGGATCCGCTCGACCTGTTCCCTGGTCCGGGCCGCCACCCGCTCACGGCCGATCACGAGGTGAAACCGGAACGCCTCCGCGACCGCCCACCGGTGCTCGAAGCTGTGGTAGCCACCCGGAGTGAACAGGGCCGCCGTGGTGGGTCCGGCGGGCCGGCCGTCGAACCACTCGCCGAACGCGGGACCGCTGAACGAGGGCAGGACCGGGTCCAGCTGTGCCCACGCTTCCGCCTTGCCCCAGACGATCCCGGTCCCGCGCGGGCCGAACAGCCACTTGTGCGTCCCGGAGACCAGGAAGTCGCACCCCAGATCCGCGACCCGCTCCGGCGCGACCCCAAGCCCGTGCACGGCGTCGACACACAGCAACGCGCGTTCGGCGGGCGCCCGGTCGGCGTTGTGCGCGGCGACCACGTCGGCGATCGCCCGGATCGGCAGCTTCACCCCGGACACCGAGTGCACCCACGTCACCGCGACCACCCTGGTGGAGGAAGTTAGTCCAGCTTTGATCTTGGCGACCATCTCGTCGGCCGTGGCCAGCGCCGGATCGTCGTAGAGCCGGACCCGCCGCACGGGCACACCGCGCATCCGCAGGGCCTGGTGGGTGGAATAGAAGTCATGCTCGGTGGTCAGCACGTCCTGCCCGGCGGCGATCTTGACCCCGGCGTAGAGCAGCCCGAGCCCCATCGTCGTGCTGTCGGTCAGCGCCACGTCCTCCGCGCGCCCACCCAGATACTCCGCTGCGGCGGCCCGGACCGCGTCCTCACCACCGCCTTGGCTGTCGAGGTAGGCGTGGGTGTCCTTGTCCAGCCCAGCACGGTGCCGCTCGATCGCCTCCGCCACCGGCCGCGGATGCGCGGCGAGCACATACGCTGAGAACTGACGGACGTCGCGAGTCAGCGGGAACTGCTCGCGCACCGACCCCCAGTCCGTCGGATCGAAGTCCGTCCGCGCGGCGGGAGTCGGCTCGGCGGTGCAGCCCGCCACCACCAGCCCAGCCGCACCCGCCGTCAGCACCCGCCGCCTGCTCAGCTCCACCATCACGCCAGTATCGGCGAATCCGGTGGTCGGCGTGCCCCCGAAAGGCCCAAACTCCGACCCGTTGCCGACACCGTCAACTCGCCCCTACGCTGGGTTATGTTCCCCTCGCCGAGGATGTTCCTGGCCCAACGGACCCGGGCGCGCGGCGGGGCACTCGGCGAAAGGGTCGTTCCGCCATGGGCGCACACCCGGATCATGGCCTTCCGGTCGGACAGCGAATCAAGCACGCCCGTGAGCGAGCGGGCATGACACGCTCCGTCCTCGCCGGTTTGGTCGGCAAGTCCGCCGAGTGGATCAAGGCCGTCGAGAGCGGGCGCCTGCAAATGCCGCGGCTGCCCATGCTGCTCCGACTGGCCCAGGCCCTGGGCATAGACGACCTCGCCACCCTCACCGGAAACGGCTTGGCCGTGCCGGTCGCGATGTACGCGGGTGAGCAGCATCGCGCGCTTGCCGAGGTACGAGCGGCGCTGACCGACTACCACATCACGCCGAGCGCGGGCGCACCCAACATCGACCATCTGGCTGCCCGCCTCGCAGGCGCCTGGAAGGTCAGGCACGCCTCGCCAGACCATCGCACTCAGCTTGGCTCGATTCTGCCCAGCCTGATCCGCGATTCACAGCGCGCAGTCCGGACAACGCGCGGAGATGAGCGACGCAACGCCCGACGCGTCCTGGCGGGTGTCTATCAGCTCGCAGACTTCTTCGTCGCCTACCAGCCCGCGCCCGAACTGCTGTGGATGGTCGCCGACAGGGCGCTCACCGAGGGGCAGGAAGCCGACGACCCGTACGTAGCGGCCGGAGGTGCCTGGGCCATGGTGCAGGCTCTGCGCGATGCGGGTCGGTGGGAGGAAGCCGTTGATCTCGCCACTGACGCGATGGTGCGACTACAGCCGCGTCTCGACAGTGCACCTGCGGACTGGCGGGGGATGTGCGGAGCCCTGGAAGCGGAGATCGCGTACGTGCACGCGCGGCGTGGCCGCGCCGGGGACGCCTGGGCCCACTTGGAGAACGCCGACGCCATCGCGCGCCGACTCGGTGACGGGTATCGACATGTCCAGTCCAGCTTCTCGAATGCGGTGATGGCGGCCCACGCCACGACGGTCGGTGTCGAGTTGCGGCGTCCCGGCGATGCGTTGCAGGCGGCAAACCGCGTCGACCCCGATCAGATCGCCAGCGTGCCGCGTCGGGCCCGACACCTCATCGAGATCGCCCGCGCCCACTACCAGCGAGGTGAACGGCCCGCTGTGTGGGCGCTGTTGAACGCATCGAACCGGACCGCGCCGGAGACAATCCGATTCAACGGATGGGCCCGAGAGATGCTGCTCGACCTCGTCCACACACCCCCGGCCGGGATGCGAGAGGACGTCCGCAGTCTCGCTGCGGCCGTGGGCCTCAAGGTCGCCTGACTCGATCGTGTAGGGGTACAAACGGTACCTCCCAAGGGTTCCCGCCGCTCCTAGCGTCGCCCTCCATGAGCAGAGCGACACATTCTTCCTCCAGCGGCCTGCTGGCGCGTTGGCTGCGGGGCGTCAGCCCGCCCGGCGGCATGCATCCGCCACGCAAGGCTCAGTGGTGTCCTGCCGTGCGTTGCGAGTCACTCGTGCTTGGCGATACCCAATCAGAACTCCGCCAGGCAATGCGCCGACACACGTTCGCCTGCCACGGCCTGCCAAAGCCATCGTGAGCCCCACCGACTTGGCGGCGGCCCTGTCAATGCTCGCGACCAAGCTCGACACAGTCGCAGGCAAGGCACGTGCCCAAGCTCAAGGCTTGATCGTCTGCTGGGCGACAGCCGAGATGGCCGACGATCTCGCCGCCATCCTCGAAGAGACCGCACGCCAGGTCCGACTCAACCGACCCAGTCCGAACAACGAGGAGCCACCATGCGTCGAGCGCACATGCCCGCCATCGGCGGGACAAACCCGCCAAGCATCGAAATGGTCACCTGTCCTGTCTGTCTCGGGTCTGGACTCGCACCCAACCGGAAGGACTACTGTCCGAGGTGTGGCGGAATTGGAGAGATCCCCAAGTAGCTGCCCGCACTGCGACGGCCATGGCGTGATTCGGTGGCAACAACCGACTCAAGACGGGCACGGCGGCATGGTGCTGCGCGCCATGGAACACCCGTGCCCGGCTAGGTGCGGTCCGGAGTGGAAGCACCCGGTTGCTGAAAACGGCCGGGTGGTTGACGGAATCCACGGCGCGGCACCCGCCAGGGCCGAGGGACAGGGTAAAGCGGCCGGACAACTCCACCCCCTGCTCGGCGCCGAGCTCAAGCGGATCTACGAGCAGCACGGACCGTAGCCACCTCGGATGCAGAAGCCAGCTACCTGACGGCAGCCATGACGCGCCCGCCAAGATCGGCGGCCCCTGCGCGGCGTTCTGAGCAGTCGCGCCCGGGTCAGCCCTCCAGGCTTGTGGTGAGTGCCCGCAGGTCCACAACTAATAGCGCCGCGAGATCGCAGACGCGGACATCCGCCGATGCCGACCCCGGCAGCGAACTCGCGGCCGTTGTGCCGCGCCTTCGCGCACGCCTGGACCAGCGGCGGCACACCGACGCCCACCCGGCAGCGGCGGGCTGCTCAACAACCGGAAGGAACCGATGAACACCACCACCGACAGCGCACCGGAGACGCTGCGGGACTCCATGGTCGACACCGTCAAGGAAAGTGGGTACGCCCGCAGCAGCGGGGTTGAGGCCGCGATGCGCGCCGTCCCGCGCCACGCGTTCGTACATGAGGCCACCCTCGAAGGCGCCTACGCCGACATCGCGGTCATCACCAAACGCGCCGCCGACGGATCCGCGCTGAGCTGCGCCTCGGTGCCCACCGTCGTGGCGATGATGCTCGACCAGCTCGACGTCCGCCCCGGCGACAACATCCTGGAGATCGGCGCCGGCACCGGCTACAACGCCGCCCTCCTAGCCGTCCTGACCGGTCCGAACGGGCGGGTCACCACCGTCGACATCGACGAGGAAGTCACCACCGGAGCCCGCCGCGGCCTCGACGCCACCGGCAACCAGCATGTCCAGGTCACTACCCGCGACGGCGCGCTCGGCGCACCCGAGAACGGCCCCTACGACCGGATCATCGTCACGGTCGGCGCCTGGGACCTGCCCGCCGCGTGGCGCGAACAGCTCGCCCCCGGCGGCCGCCTGGTCGTGCCGCTGCGCTGGCGTGGGCAGACGCGCAGTGTCGCGTTCGTCCGCGACGGCGACCGACTCGTCTCCGACCGCACCGACCTGTGCGGGTTCATCCCCATGATCGGCCAGGAAGGCGAACAGACCGGCACCATCGACACAGGCGGGCTTGTCAGTCTGTACTTCGACATCGATCAGGGCATCGACCCCGCCGCCCTGCGCGGGGTGCTGGACCAGCCCAGATCGACCGTCTGGTCGGAGGTCACCGTCGGCCCCACCGATTCGTTCGACGGGGTGTGGCTGAACCTGACCGCCACCGACGCCGGAACCTGCCGCATCGCCGCCGAGGACGAGGCCGTCGCCAGCGGCCTGTGCACCCCGGTGATCGGGTGGCGAACCCCGGCGATCACCGACGGCACCAGCCTGGCCTACGTGACCTACCGCCGCATCGACGGTCCCGAGCGGCGTTCCGAACTCGGCGCCATCGGCCACGGCCCCGCCCGGCAGCAACTCGCCGAACGACTGTGCGCGCAGGTCATCGTGTGGAACCGCGACCGCGACCACCAGCCCAGCATCGACGCCTACCCGGCCGGTACGACGGTCGCCGCACCGCCTGCCGGGGTAGTCATCGACAAGCTGGACGCGCGACTCGTCCTGTCGCCCTGAAGCCTCGACCGCCGGTCGCGACCCGGGTCCACCGCATGTCTGTGGACCCGGGTCGCGGTCTTCCCGCCGGTCTCGCAGGGTCAGCCCTCCAGGCTTGTGGTGAGTGCCTGCCAGTCCAGGACCGGCGCCGCGAGGTCGCGGATCGAGGCCAGCAGGCCCAGTCGCGCGGCCCGGACAGCGGGGTCCTCGGCCATCACCAGGATCTCGTCGAAGAACGTGTTCACCGGCCCGGTCAGCACCGCCGCCGCCGACACGAAGCCTGCCAGGTCCGTTCCCGCCGATCCGGCCTTCACGAACGCCTCGTGCAGCGCGATCTCGGCGGGCTCCGACAACACGGCCGCGTCGTAGGACACGGAGGTGTCGGCGGGGACGATCCGCCGGACCCGCTGCAGGGCGGCGGCCAGCGCGGCGAAGTCCGGGTCGGACACGCGTGAGGTCAGCTCCGCGAGCGTCTCGTCGGCCGCGGCGGGCGCTTGGGCCAGCGGAAGCACGGCGGCCACCAGGTCGTGGGCGTGTCCCGCGTCGAGGAGTTGCTGTTCGAACCGCTTGATGACGAACTCGGCGACGTCGGCCAGCACGGCGTCGGTGACCTCGATGCCCTGGGCCCGCACCCGCTCGGCCGCCGCGGATAGGCCGCGCGACAGCCTGATCGCCCGCAGGTCCGGGAAGGCGCGCAGGATCACCACGACGCCCGCCGCGGCCCGGCGCAGGCCGAAGGGGTCGGAACTGCCGGTGGGCTTGGCGCCGATGGCGAACAGGCCTGCCAGCAGGTCGAACCGGTCGGCCAGCGCGAGCAGCGCACCCGGGACCGTCGACGGCACCGGGCCGCCGCCCGTCCGCGGCAGTTCCATGTCGAACAGTGCCTGCGCGACGGCTTCGGGCTCCCCGGCGCGGCGGGCGTACTCGCGGGCCATGGTCCCGGCGAGGCTGGTCAGCTCGATGACCATCTGCGAGCCGAGGTCGAACTTGGCCAGTTCGGCCGCCCGCGCCAGCGTGGCAGCGTCCACACCGGACACATCGGCGGCGAGATCCTGGGCCACAGCGCCGATGCGCGCGGCGCGCTGGGCGACGGAGCCGAGGCGCTCCTCGAAGGCGAGCTTGGCGACGCCCTCCTTCATCGTGGCCAGGGGCGTCTGCAGGTCGGCCCGCCAGAAGAACGCGGCGTCCTCGTAGCGCGCCCGCAGCACGGCCTCGTTGCCCGCCCGCACCTTGTCGTGGTCACACGCTCCATTCGCGACAGCCACGAAGTGCGGCAGCAGCGCGCCGGACGCGTCGCGGACCGGCAGGTAGCGCTGGTGCTTGCGCATGACCGTGGTCAGGATCTCGCCGGGCAGGTCCAGGTACTTCTCGGCGAACGAGCCGAGCAGCGCGTTGGGCTCCTCGACCAGGTTGGTGATCTCGTCGAGCAGCGCGGACTCGCCCTCGGCGTCGATGTCCCCGCCGACCGTCGCGGCCAGTTCCCGCGCGGCGTCGATGATCCTCGACCGGCGCTCGGCCTGGTCGAGCACGATTCCGTGCGTGGCAAGGAAAGCCGGGTAGCCGTCGGCCGAGGCGACCGTGACCGTGGGCTCGTCGGCGGTGCGGTGCACCCGCGTCGTCGAGCCCGCCGTCAGCGCGGACACCGCGACCGGGACCGGGGTGTCGCCCAGCAGGGCCACCAGCCAGCGCACCGGACGGGTGAACGACAGCTTCGGGTCGCTCCACCGCATGTTCTTGTCCGCCCGCAGGTCGCCGACGATCTCGCCGAGGATCCCGCTGAGCACCTCGACCGCGCCGCGGCCGACCTCGGTGCGCGTGATGCCCACATAGGACACCCCGTCGACCTCGATCTTTCGCAGCTCGGCCGGATCGACACCCTGGCCGCGGGCGAACCCGGCGGCGGCCTTGGTCGGATTGCCGTCGGCGTCGAACGCCGCGGACTCCCGGGGCCCGCGCACGGTGCGCTCGGCGTCGGGCTCCCGCGCGCCGACCGACTCGACCAGCGCGACGATCCGGCGCGGGGTGGCGAAGGTGGCGATGTCGCCGTGCGCGAGGCGGGTGGCCGCGAGCTTGTCGGTCAGCGCGGCGCGAACGGCGTCGGCGGTGCGGCCCACCTCGTGCGGCGGCAGTTCCTCGGTGCCGATCTCGAACAGCAGCGTCCGCTCACCGTCCACCTCCGGGAACGAGGTGGGCGCGGGCGCCGGGACGGGGAGATCAGCGGTGCCCAGCGGGTGACCGAGCTCGGCCCGCCGCTCGGCCCACAGGGTCGCTACCTCCCTGGCCAGCCCGCGCATCCTGGCGAATGCCTTGGCCCGCTCCGTGGTGCTGACCGCGCCGCGCGCGTCGAGGACGTTGAAGGTGTGCGAGCACTTGAGCACGTGGATGTGGGCGGGCACCGGCAGGCGCAGGTCCAGCAGCCTGCGCGCCTCGGCGGCGTATTCCTCGAACAGCCGCCGCTGCGAGTCCACATCGGCGTCGTCGAGATAGAACCTGCTCATCTCGTACTCGGCCTGCCCGAAAGCCTCGCCATAGGAAATTCCCGGCGCGTAGGCGATGTCGGCGAAATGGTCCACACCTTGCAACGCCATCATGATGCGTTCGACGCCATAGGTGATCTCGACCGAAACCGGGTCGAGCGTCATTCCGCCCGCCTGCTGGAAATAGGTGAACTGGGTGATCTCCAGTCCGTCGAGCCACACCTCCCAGCCCAGTCCCCACGCGCCGAGCGCGGGCGAGGCCCAGTTGTCCTCGACGAACCGGATGTCGTGGGCGCGCACGTCGATGCCCAGGGCCTGCAGGCTGCCCAGGTACAGCTCCTGCGGGTTGCCCGGGTCCGGCTTGAGGATCACCTGGAACTGGGTGTGGGTCTGCAGGCGGTTCGGGTTCTCCCCGTACCGGGCGTCGTCTGGCCGCACACTGGGCTCCACGTAGGCCACCCGCCACGGCTCCGGCCCCAGCACGCGCAGCACGGTCGCCGGGTTGAGGGTGCCCGCGCCCACCTCGGTGTTGAACGGCTGCACCACCATGGCGCCGCGCTCGGTCCAGTACCTGGTCAACGCGAGCAACGCGTCCTGCATGGTCAGCACAGTGCTACCTCATCTACGAACCTGGATGGGATGCGGGCAGTCTAGTGTCTATGTCTGCCAGCACCGACCTGTGGATCCGCCGCTTCCATCCGGCCCCCGCCGCCGCACACCGCCTGGTGATATTCCCCCACGCGGGTGGCTCGGCCAGCTTCTACTTCCCGTTCTCCAAGGCGCTGTCCCCCGATGTGGACGTGCTCACCGTCCAATATCCCGGCCGCCAGGACCGGCTGGCCGAGCCGCTGATCGACTCCGTCACCGGTTTGGCCGATGCGCTGACCGAGGTCGTCCGGCCATGGATGGACCGTCCGGTCACCTTCTTCGGCCACAGCATGGGCGCCTCGGTGGCCTACGAGCTGGCCCTGCGGCTGCCCCCGAGCAGGCTGGTCGTGTCCGGGCGGATGGCCCCGAGCACGTGGCGTGAGGACTACATCCACACGCTGGACGACGCGGGCGTGATGGCCAAGACCCGCGAGTTGGCGGGCACCGAGGCCGAGGCGCTCGACGACCCCGAAATCATGGCGATGGTCCTGCCCACGATCCGCAACGACTACCGCGCCGCCGAGCTCTACCGCGGCGATCCAAGGTCCCAGGTCGACGCCCCAATCCTGGCCATGACCGGCGACGCCGACCCCAGGACCACATCGGACGAGGTCAAGGCATGGGCCGAGCACACCACCGGAACCCTCGACATCGAGGTATACCCAGGCGGGCACTTCTTCCTAATCGACAACGTGCTAGCAATAGGAGCTGTGTTGTTGGCGTCCCCTCCAGGGACGCGCGCTCGGCCGCCTCAAGGTGACGTTTCGGGCACGTGAACACGCCAGACTTCGTCGGCGCATTCACGCACCCGAAACGTCACCGCGGCCGAGCGGTGTTGGTGCGGCTAGCGGTCCTCGGCCATCAGCTGCCGGGGGAGGCCAGCGGGCAAGTCAGTCCGTTTGGTGACCTTCAGCTTCCGGTAGACCCTGGTCAGGTGCTGTTCAACAGTGCTGACCGTGATGTAGAGCTTGCCGCCGATCTCGCGGTTGGTGTGACCGAGCGCGGCCAGTACCGCCACCCGGCGCTCGGCCTCGCTCAGTACGTCCATGCTGAGGCTCTCCGCGTCGGCCGGGTAGGGCTCGGCCTCGCGGGCGGGCCGCAGGTCGCGGCTGAGCGGCTCGGCCTGACAGCGCTTGGCCATTTGCAGCGCCCGCCGGGCCACCGCCCGCGCCTTCTCGCACGCGCCGGAGTCCTGGTGGGCCTGGCTCAGGTCCGTCAGGGCCCTGGCCAGCTCGAACCGGTCGCCGCCCGCGTGCAGCAGGTCGACCGACTCGGCCAGGATGGACACCCGCCGGGTCGCGTCGACCGTGGCCGCGAGGATCCGCATGGCGATCCCGCGGTTGCGGGGGCCGCGGCAGCCGGGCAGCGCCAAGTGCTCGGAGACCAGCGTCCTGGCCGCCTCCCGGTTGCCCAGGGCGAGCTGGGCCTGAGCGGCGCCGACCCGCCACGGGGCGAGCGCGGGCAGGTCGACCGACCAGCGCGCCATCAGCTCGCCGCAGCGCTGGAAGTCGCCGAGCGCGGCGTGCGGGCGGTCGGTGGCCAGATAGTGCGCGCCCCGCGCGTAGAGGTACTGCAGGCCGAACTGGGTCTGGAAGACCGACTCCGGCACCGGCTGGCGCAGCAGCGTCGCGGCCAGCTGATGGTCGCCCATGGCGGTCGCCGCGGCGACGCGCACCGCCGTCACCGAGCCCATGACCACGCCCCAGCCCTGCGCGGACACCGCGTCGGCGGCCACCCTGGCGTACTCGGCCGCGGCGGGCAGGTCGCCCTGGCGCAACGCGATCTCCCCGCGCAGCCCGCCGAGCACGGCCTGCCAGGTGACCGCGCGCCGGTTGGTGGCCTCGGCCAGCAGCGCCTCGCACACCGTGGCCGCCCGGTCGATGCGGTCGGCGTGGATCAACGCGGCCAGCGCCGAGAGCTGGGCGCCGAAGGCCTGCTCACCGAGCCTGCAGCTCTGCAGGATGTACTCGGCGGCCCGCGCGGTCTCGCTGTCGGCCTTGCCCGCGCGGATGGCGTCGAGCACCGCTCCGGCGCGGCTCCACGGATCGTCCTTGCCCGACGGCAGCGGCATGGACTTGATCCGCTCCGTGGCGCCGGGGGTGACGAAGGCCAGCCACCGCACGACCAGGCCGAGATAGGCCGCGGCCGGGTGGTCCGGCTTCGACGCCGCGGCGGCCAACCCGGCCAGGGTGCCCGCCAGGTCCTCGGTGTGGCCGTACCAGAGCAGGAACTTCGCCAGATGCACGGCGTTGTGGTCGGCGAGGGTGCCGCTGGCCCGCGCGTCGAGCAGCGGGGTCAGGTGGCGCTCCGCGGCGGCCGAGTTCTCCCGCCACTCCACCCGCAGCAGCTGGGTGACGATGTCGGCGTGCTCGGTCTCGTCGGAACAGGACCGGGCGGCCAGGTCAAGCCGGGCCATGGCGAGGTCGAGCCGGTCGGCGACCTGCGCCTCCTGCGCAGCGTGGCGCAGCACCGCCACCGCCCACGGACCGTCGGCCTGGTCGGCGGCGACGAGGTGGTCGGCGACCTGGGCGGCGTCGGCGCCGTCGTGGTGCAGCAGCCAGGCCGCCCGCAGGTGCCTGGCGGCCCGATCGGCCTTGCCGAGCCCGTGCAGCACGGCGGCCTTGGCCACCGGGTGCCGGAAGCGGCCGCCGTCGAGCAGACCGGCCAGCTCCAGCACCTCCAGCACCGACCCGGCGGCCTCCGCGGTCATGTCGACAAGCCTGCCGACCAGCGCCGGGGTGCCCGCGTCGCCCAGCAGCGCCAGGCCGCGGGCGACCTCGAGCATCGCGGGCTCCCAGCGGTGCAGGCAGGAGATGACGGCGTGGCCGTAGGCCTGGCCGACGGCCATCTCCTTCTCCCGGCCGCCGCCCGCCCTGGTCGCGGCCCGGAAGTCCTCGATCAGCGCGGTGGCCAGCAGCGGGTTGCCGCCGCTGAGCGCGTGGTGCACCGGGGCCAGCGTGCGCGCGGTGCTGGTGTCCAACTCGGCGCGCAGCAGGTCTTCGACACCGCGCTTGGACAGTGGAGCCAGGCGCAGGTGGGTGGTGTTGGGCTGGCGGGTGACCTCGGCGCGGAACACCGCGCGGGTCGGACGGGGCAGGGCCCACTCGGTCAGAATGATCATGACCCGGGCGAAGCGCATCCGTCGTTGCAGGTAGAGCACGGCTTGCAGGGAGGGTCCGTCGGCGAACTGGACGTCGTCGACGCAGAGTACGACCAACGTGCTTTTGGCCGCCTCCATGAGGGCGGCGCAGAGGCCTTCCAGGATCAGCGCGCGGGAGCGGCCGATGCTGACGGGATCGGGCCGGGCCGCGTCCGTGTCGCCGCTGAGCAAAGAGGCGACGTTCGCGGCCACGGCCTCGGGTAATGTCTGCGCGCTCGCCAATTGCTTCAGCACGCCGAAGGCCAGGCTGTGCTCGGCCCGTGAGCCCGTCGCGGTGAGCACCGTGGCGCCCTTGCCCGCGGCGTGCTCGGCGAAGGTGTGCAGTAGTTCGGTCTTGCCGCTGGCGACCCCACCGCTGATCAGCGCGACCTGCCCCCGGTTGCGTGCACAGTCGGCGAAGAGCCGGTTCAGGGTTCTCAGTTCCTCGTTCCGCTCGACCAGCGCCATCCGTCGCCTTTCCCCTGTGAGCCCACCGCGGCCCCGGCGTCACCTCCACACCTGGGCCGAAGTCACTCATCGTGACCAGTTTTTCCCGTTACCCCACGGTCGAGACTGAATCTAACGGCATCGCGAGCAATTGTGGAAGGTTTCCCAAGTGCCCAGGTGAGCTTTCCTCGATCTTGACGGCGTCTCACTTTTCCTGTCCGCCGTTCGGCCCATTCGACTCATCCCTCGGTCGTACAACGGCCGCCCGGGTCGGTGAAGCGACAACTACTTTCCCACATGGGGGCACCCGGCGGGCTGAACGACGAAGGTGCACGCCGGGAAGCGTTGGAGGGTTGGCCAGTTTCCAACAGCGAACCTCAAGACCAGATCAAGTCCCCTGTGGACCTGGTTGGGACAACCGTCTCCGGGCAGACACCTCGACGGGGTTCTTCGGCAACCCGCCACACAGGACAGACAGGGCCGCTCCACCATTTCGCTAACTGGCGGTAACCAATGTCGGATATCCGCACGATCTCGGAGCGAGACGATTCATATTGTTTCCGTCACCGCCCCAATTGGCAAAGAATTTTCGCGGTCCAGTGGCGGGTCGCGCTTTAGCCGACGCACCCGTGCGCGCCTACCGTCACGGAAGTGACTACGTTGACGACCAACGGTGAGGAGGCGCGAGATGTGGGAACCGGACCTGCCCCGGTTGGTCAGTCTGCTCGCCGACCCCGCCCGCCACCACGAGGCCGCCGCCCTGCTCGCCAAGGTCCCGTGGATCTTCGGTGCGGCAGGCCTGCGCAGGTGGATCAAGGCGGCCATCGACCACGGCGAACCGCCGGGCGCGATCGCCGCGCGGCTGACAACGCACAACCGAGCCGTGGTGCTGCGCGCGATGGCTCCGCTGGTGGCCGACGGGCACTATCGGCCGACCGCCGCGCGGGCCCTGCTTCTGGCGTTGGGAGGCGCGAGGTCGGCTCCGCCCCCACCTCGCGACGGCGGATACGGCCAGGCACCGGTCGATCCGCGACCATACTGGGAACGCCCGCGGCCCGACCCAGAGTGGCGGCAGTGGCCGCCCGGCCCCTATCCCGGCTGGCAGACCGGCCCACCGCTGAACCCCGGCAGACCCCTCACACCATCCGATCCGGGCTATCCGATCGTGCCGCCCTTCGACCCCGCCGAGCCGGATCCCGAACAGACCGGCGCCTTCCCGATCCCCGAGGGCCCGGAGCCGCCCACCACCCGGGAGGCCTGGCCCGCGCTGGACTTCCCGGCCGCGGTCGCCGCCGACGAGCGATTCGACATCGACGTCGGCATCGGCCCGCGCCAGGACATCGAACTATTCGGCACCGGGTCGTTCACCGTGCCCTCGACCTCGGTCGAACTAGAGGTCGTCCTCATGTACGACCCCGCCGCGTTCGCTCCGGTCGGCTGGGCCAACCCGATCAGGCTCACGGTCACCCCGACCCGCCCCTACCCGCTCGCCACCGTCGGCATGACCGCCTTGGGCGGGCCGAACCTGCGCACCCGCCGCGATATCGGCGCGTCCTTCTATGTCGACGGCGGCCTGCGCGGGTACGCCTCGCGCGGGATCGAGGTCACCGGCACGCCCTCCGGCGTCGTCCCGCTGTTCGACGGCGGCCTGCTCGACATCGGTCCGTTGCTGGCCCAGGACGCGCCGGACCTGGTCGTCGTGGTGGAGCGCGGCGAGGACCTGCGCGGGCAGACCCTGTTGTGGAGCACCAGGACCACCCTGCCGGGGGTGCCCGCCGCGCCAGGTCCGTTCCGCAGCGAGATCGGCGAGGACCCGGCCGCGTTCGCCCGGCGGATCCGACTCGACATCGGTGCGTTCGGCGGCGACGCGCGCGGCACCACCCTCAAGCTCATCGGCGTCGGCCGCGCGATCGCCGATCACATCCCCGAGGAGGTCCGCGCCGCGCTGACCGCGGCGGCGGCCGCCCGCGCCCCCGAACCGGCCACGGTCCTGCTGCTCAGCTCCGAACCGCACGTGCCGTGGGAGCTGGCGGTGCTCGACCCGCCGCCGCCCGGCAGTCCCTTCCTCGGCTCGGCCATGGCGATCGGCCGCTGGGTGCTGGCCAAGAGCAGGCCCCGGCCGACACCGCCGACGCAGGTCCGCGCGGACCGGCACACCGTGGTCACCGCCCGGTACGAAGGGGTGGCGGGCTGGTCTCGCCTTCCCTTCGCCGAGGCCGAAGCCGAGCGACTGCGCCTGGCCTACCCACCCGCCGACGAGATCGAGCCGCTGCACTCCGCCGTGCTCGACTGCCTGGAAGCCGGGCCGGTGGGCGGCGTGCTGCACTTCGCGCTGCACGGCAGATACGATCCGGAGAACGCCCAGGACGGTCTGGTCCTGCTCGCCCCGTCCGACGCCGACCCGACCCGGCTGGTGCCCCGCTTCCTGCAACCCGACCAGGTCGCCGCGCTCGAGTTCACCACGGCACCGTTCGTGTTCCTCAACTCCTGCCAGGTCGGCGCGGCAGGCGAGGTGCTCGGGGACTACTCCGGCCTGGCGAAGGCGTTCCTGGCGGCGGGGGCGGCAGGCGTCGTCGCTCCACTGTGGAATGTCAACGACGAGGCCGCGGGCGCGCTGGCCGACAGCTTCTACCGCGCCGCCTACGGCCCCGAGTCGCTGGCGCCCGCGGAGTTCCTGCGCCGGGCCCGGTCCCAGGTGACCCGCACCGACTTCCCGGCGTGGCCCGCGACCACGCTGGCATACCAGTTCTTCGGCCACCCTCGCCTGAGGCTGCGCCGCGACAAGGGGGCAAACCATGGCTGAACCGCTGCGTCCCGACGGGACCGCCGTCCGCGTCGGCGACATCGTCGTCGTCTCACCGGGCCTGACCGGCAGGGTGGAGGTGCTGCCGCCGGGCAGCGAGGGGATGAGGGCCGCCGAGGACGCGCGGGCGGTGCTGCTGGCTGCGTTGGCGAGGGAAGGGTTCTCCGAGCAGCTCACCGTCCGGCTCATCGATCCGGTCGAGGTCCCGGAACTGGCTTCCGGGACGAGCCGGGCGACCAGCCTTGGCGAACCTGCGATCACGGTGGAGGTTCCCGGGCCGGGCGCCGGTCTTGGTCAGCTCATCCTCGCGGCCGATGAGGACGGGGCGCTGAGTTGGCACCTGCCTGACGACATCGACCCCGTCGACGTCCCGGACCGGGGCGGTGACCGCCGCACGTATACCTTTGTCCGCGCCGTCGCGCCGGTCGACCCCGGCGCTTCGCGCGGGTTGATCGGCGCGGTGGGGTCGAAGTTGTTGAAGGTACTCGTGTTTCCGCTCATCGATCCGGTGCTTGGCAAGGTCGGCGATCACTTTGTCAGCCGTTGGGAGCAGCACAATCGGCCGGTTCGGTTGCGACAGTTCACTGTGGGCGGTCATCGGGAGTCGTCGGCGGCGTCGGTTGATTGGTCCTCGCTGAGCGCGGGACCTGCTCTGTTGTTCCTGCATGGCACTGGAAGTCAGAGTCATACCGGGTTTCATGGGGTTTCGGACGAGGTTCTGTCTACTTTGCACACTCGGTATGGTGGTCGGGTCTTTGCCTATGACCATCACACGATCGCGACGGATCCTGTGGCCAACGCGCGTTCGTTGGTCGCGCAGATTCCTGTTGACGCTGGGCTACGGCTTGACATTGTTGCCCATTCGCGCGGCGGGCTTGTCGGGCGGGTGTTGTGCGAGTTGCCGGGGGAGATCGGGCTGACGACGGAGCGGATGAGTGTACGCACGTTGGTCATGGTCGCGACGCCGAACGCTGGCACTCCGCTGTGCGATCCGGCTCATGTGGCGAAGTGGCTTGATCGGATGACGAATCTGCTGCAGTGGGTGCCGGACAATGGAATCACTGACATGTTGGACGTCGTACTGACGGTGGTCAAGCAGGTGGCGGTGGGGGCGTTCCGGGGGCTTTCGGGGTTGATGTCCATGGATCCCAAGGGTTCTTTCCTTGAGCGGCTCAATCAGCCTTCGGCTCACTCGGTTGCTTACCGTGCTTTGGCGTCGAACTATGATCCGCCGAAGGGGTCATCGCTGTTGCGCAGCGCCCGGAACGTGGCGACGGACTCGGTGTTCGGCTCGGCCCACAATGATCTCGTTGTTCCGACTGATGGTGTGTTCGCTGCGAACGGTGCTTTCGGTTTCCCGGTGGGGGAAGTCGAGCTGTTCGACGCCGAGGTCGGCGTGGATCACAGTGGGTACTGGACTCAGCCGAGGTTCGCCGCCGCTGTCGACCGCTGGCTGGTCGGCTGAGAATCGATCAGCGCGGCATCCGACGCCAGAGCGGGCGGGGCAGGAGTCGCAGCAGGGCGAACAGGGGGCGCAGGACGCCGGGTACCCAGACCTCTTGGCGGCCCTTGGCCAACGCCCGGACGGTGGCCTCGGCGACCTGGTCCGGGGTGCTGGAGAACGGTGCGGGGGTCATGCCGTCGGTCATCCTGCCGATGACGAAACCTGGACGGACCAGCAGCACTCGGACACCTGAGCCCGCCAGCGCGTCGGTGAGCCCGCAGGTGAAGCCGTCGAGGCCCGCTTTGGCCGAACCGTAGACGTAGTTGGCCTTGCGCACGCGCATGCCCGCGACCGACGAGTACACGACGATCGTTCCGCGTCCCTGCTCTCGCATCATCGCGGCGAGGTGGGTCAGGATGGCCACCTGCGCGACATAGTCGGTGTGGACTACGGCCACCGCGTGCGCGGCGTCGGTCTCGGCGCGTTTTTGGTCGCCGAGGATTCCGAAGGCGATCACCGCCGTGTCGATTGGTCCGTGTTCTGCCACGATCCCGTCAAGGACCGGGCGGTGGGTGTCGAGGGCGTCGGCGTCGAACTCGATTTGGTCGACAGTGGTCGCGCCTGCGGCCCGGACTGACGCCGCCTCGGCTTTGAGGTCGTTGCTGCGGCGGGCGGCCAGGACGACGGTTCGCGCTCCCCGCTCGGCCAGTCGCCGCGCGACGGCGACGCCGATCTCGCTGCGTCCGCCGAGGATCACCACAGGTCCCATTGGGCCAGTCTGCCGGGCGGCGCGGGTGATCGACACGGCGGGTTCCGGACGGCCCACGATGATCGAGTGACGTGTCGGAAAATGACTACTCGCCGTCGCCATTACGACTGGATCGAGTGGATTTCGCGAGGTTATCACCAGCCCATCCGGTGACTGCCGAACACCATTTCCCGGTGATAACTTCACAGGGTCGGCAGCCAGCGGACAACGCGAAATCTCGATGAGAGAACACAGAGGACGTCGAGACGCGGGTCGGGACTCCGCGCCATCGGCCGACGCTTCCACACACTAGATGATTGATTCCTGACTATCGCCTGGTATCGGCTGGTCCACGGCGTCGCTGCCAAGGCGCAGGGACAGCGCGCGTACCGGGTGTACGTGGCTGTTCCTGTAACGCGGGCAGCGGCGTCGTGGGCCGGTCGAGACCTGGTGATAGTCAGGAATCAATCATCTAGGCCTATTTCCCCATGCCCGCGAGGAGATCGACCACCACCATGGCACCCACCGAGGTGATCACCGGGTTCCGTTCGGCGCGTGCGGTGCTCTCCCAGAGCCGCTCGCTGCTCGACCCCGCCATCCGCGCCGCCGTCGACTCGTTGCCCGCGACGATGCGGCGCATCGCCGGGTATCACTTCGGCTGGTGGGACGAACACGGCGGGCCGGTGCACGCCGACAGCGGCAAGGCGATCCGTCCGGCCCTGGTGCTCACCTCAGCCGAGGCGGTCGGCGGATCGCCGCGCGACGCCGTGCCCGCGGCGGTGGCGGTGGAGCTGGTCCACAACTTCACCCTGCTGCACGACGACGTCATGGACGGCGACCGGACCCGCAGGCACCGCCCGACCGCGTGGACCGTCTTCGGTCTCGGCCCCGCGATTCTCGCGGGCGACTCCCTGCTCACGCTGGCCTACGACGTGCTGGCCGCCACCGGGCATCCCCGCGCGCAGGACGCCTCCAGGGTCATGTCCGCCGCCGTGTTGGCGGTGCAGGAGGGCCAGGCCACCGACCTGGCCTTCGAGAAGCGCGCCGACGTCACCCTCGCCGAGTGCGTGCGGATGGCCGAGGGCAAGACCGGCGCCCTGCTCGGCTGCGCCGCCGCGGTCGGCGCGCTCTTCGGCGGCGGCGGCGCACCCCAGGTCGACCACCTCCGCCGCTTCGGCGAACGCGTGGGCCTGGCCTTCCAACTGGTCGACGACCTGCTCGGCATCTGGGGCGATCCGACCGCCACCGGCAAATCGGTGTACTCGGATCTGGAGAGCCGCAAGAAGTCCCTGCCGGTCGTGGCCGCGCTCAGCTCCAACACGCCCGCGAGCCGCGAACTCGCCACGATCTACCACCGTCGCACCCCCCTGTCCGCCGCCGAGTTGGTCCGCGCCGCCGAGCTGATCGAACGGGCAGGCGCGCGCACCTGGGCCCAGGCCCATGCCGACGGAGTCTTGACCGACGCCCTTACCCACCTCGACCAAGCCGCGCCCGCCCCGCGCGCCGCCGCCGAGCTGACCGCGCTGGCCCACCTGACCGTCCGCCGCGACCACTGATCCACGGAGGCCGTGACAATGCCCGATCCCACCGCACCGGTCACCGTCGCCGATCACCTCGTCGGCGACGACACCCTGCCCTGTCCCGCCGCCCCGCTCATCGAGGGAACGCTGCGCAGGCAAGGCAAATCCACCCGCCGCGGCCCGCTGACCACCGGTCAGGCGACGGCCTGGGTGTCCCTGTCCCGCGACACCGCGATCGCCGTCGACAGCCAGACCGCGCACAACGCTCTAGCCCACTGGATCGCCGTCAGCGGCCCGAGGCGCATCCTGCTGGCCGCCCCGCGGGCGTTCTGCGCGGGCGTCGAGCGGGCCATCGACATCGTCGACCGGGCGCTTGAAGACGGCCCGGTGCACGTCCGCAAACAGATCGTCCACAACGTCCACGTGGTCAACGAACTCAGCGCGCGCGGCGCGATCTTCGTCGACGAACTCGACGCGGTGCCCGACAACGCCACCGTCGTCTTCTCCGCGCACGGTGTCGCGCCCTCAGTGCGCGAGGACGCTGGCAGGCGCGGCCTCCAGGTCATCGACGCCACGTGTCCGCTGGTCGCCAAAGTGCACGCCGAAGCCATCCGGTTCGCCCACCGGGGCGACACGATCCTGTTCATCGGCCACGCGGGCCACGAGGAGACCGAAGGCACCCTCGGCGAGGTCCCGGACCGCACCATCCTCGTCCAGTCCGCCGCCGAGGCCGCCACGGTCACCGTCCCCGACCCGAGCCGCGTCGCCTACCTCACCCAGACCACGCTCGCCGTGGACGAGACCGCCGAGATCATCGACGTGCTGCGCGCCCGGTTCCCCGACTTGAAGGGCCCCGGCTCGGACGACATCTGCTACGCCACCACCAACCGCCAGGACGCGTTGCTGGCCATCGCCGCCGACTCGGACCTGGTGCTGGTGGTGGGATCGGCCAACTCGTCCAACTCACAGCGGCTGGTCGAACTCGCGAACCGCCAAGGCACACCCGCCCACCTGATCGACGACGCCGCGGGCATCCGCTCGGAGTGGCTGGAAGACGCCCACACCATCGGAATCACCGCGGGTGCCTCGGCACCGCCGACCCTGGTCGACGAGGTCGTCGCCGCGATCGGCGGCCTCGGCACCATCACCGTCACCGAGTACGAAACCGCGCGCGAAACCATCCACTTCACCCTGCCCGGCCAAATCAGACGGGACTGAGCCTGCCCGCCACCCCAAGCCGATTGAACGCGTTGATCACCGTCAGCGTCCACATCAGACACGCCAGCTCGGCCTGGTCGAACTCCGTCGACGCGACCGCGTAGACCTCGTCCGGCACGTGCGACTCCGACAGCAGCGTCATCGACTCGGCCAGCGCCAGCGCCGCCCGCTCGCGCGAGGTGAAGAACGGCGTGTCCCGCCAGACCGTCACCGCGTGCAGCCGACGCGGCGTCTCGCCCGCTTCCACCGCGGCCGTAGAGTGCAGGTCGACGCAGAACGCGCAGCCGTTGAGCTGGGAGGCACGGATGCGCACCAGTTCCAGCAGCCGCCGCTCCAAACCCGCGTCCACCGCAGCGCGGTCCGCGGCCGTGTGCAGCTCCAACAGCTTGCGATACAGCTCCGGCGCCGCGGTCGTCGCCTGGACCCGGGTCGCTTCCATCACGTCCATCGTCCGCTCCCAAAGGTGTCGTGGCCGCGCCGGATCAGCGTGCGCAGCTCCATCCGTCGCACCTTGCCGGTGCCGGTCCGCGGGATCTCGTCCCAGGTCAGCACGATCGGGTCGGCCAGCGCGGGCAGGTCACGCAGCGCGTGCGCCCAGCCCCGCCGATCGAGCGCGCCGCCGTCGGTGACCAGTACCGGCACCGGCAGCTCACCCGGCGTCCCCAGGATCACGCACTCGACCACGGAGGGCAGCCGGTCCTCGATCACGTCCTCCAGTTCGACGCAGCTCTGCCCGGGGATGACGTCGACCTCGCGGTCCAGCAGCAGGTAGGCCCCGGTCCGGGTGCGCACGCCGACGTCGCCGGTGTTCCACCACCCGCCGACGACCTTGGCGTCCCACCGCTCCTGCTCACCCACGTACCCCAGGCACCGCACCTTCGTCCGCGCCAACACCAAACCCGGCTGACCAGCGGGAACAGGCCGGAACGTGCGCGGATCGACCACCCGCAGCCGCATCCGCCCCGGCACCGGACGGCCCAGATTCCGGGTCGAGGGGTGCCGCGCGTCGCGTTCGGCGACCGAGCGGCGGGTGAGGAAACGGAACGTGAGCGGCCCGGTCTCGGTCTGCCCCCACACCTGCACCCACAGCGGCCGCCGCGCTGTCGCGCCGAGGAACGCGCGCACGGTCGGCGGATGCATGGCGTCGAAGGTGCTGACGTAGAGCCGGACATCGCGGAACGGGTTGTCGGCACGCTCGGCCAGCGGCTGCCAGCGCACGAAGATCGACGGCAGCGCCTCCAGCGTGGTCGGCGGATGCGCCCGCAGTACCGGTTCGGCCCCGTCGGCGTCGGCGATGACCACCACCTTGCGCGGCGCGAGCCACAGCACGCTGGCCGTCCACGGGATCGCCCGACCGTGGCAGTAGGCCAGGGCCGAGCACACCGTGTCGGTGGGTTTGGACGACACCACCGGCAGGCGGGCCGCCTCGGTGGCGGCGAGGCCGTGGATGAGCGTCCGGGTGCTGTGCATGACCAGCTTGGGCGTGCCGGTGGTCCCCGAGGTGTGGTTGACGACCAAGGGGTCATCGGGGTCGCGCGAGACCGGTCGCGGCGGTTCGTGCCCGCGCAGCCGATCCAGGTCGAGCGCGCCGGGGTGCGGTCCGTCGAGGGTGAGCGTGCGCCGGGCGAAGCCCATCAGGTCGGTCTCGTTGTCGCGGGCGTGGTCGAGCACCGCGTGGGTGGTGACCAGCAGCGCCGGGTCGAGCCGCTTGAGCAGCAGTTGCAGGGTCTCGGGGGTCAGGTGGTCCGACAGCAGCGCGGGCACCGCGCCGACCCTCGCCGCCGCGCAGGCCAGCAGCACGTAGTCCCAATGGTTCTCTTTGACCACCGCGACCCGGTCGCCGGGCCGCACCCCGGCCGCGTGCAGCCACCCCGCCGCGCCGCGCACCAGGGCGGCCAGTTCCCCGACGTCGTAGGTGGTCCCGTGGTCGGGCGCGATGTCGAGCGGCCTGCTCAGTTCGACGACCGTGCTGACACCCCGGTCGACCAGGTCGTCGAACAGCGTGCCCAGATCGGTGGGCTTCATCCGGTGTCCTTCCTGCCGACGACGGTCACCATCACCTGCGACAGCCAGCGGTGCCGCGTGTCCATCAGGTCGGCCACCGCCCGGTCGATGTCCACTTCAGACACTGTGCCGCGGGCAAGCATCGCGGGCCGCAGGTGCGCCAGCCAGAGCGCGAACCACCGGCCCCCGTCGCTCCCGCCGCGCACGACCTCGGCCCGCCCGACGGCCCGCACGTCGACCAACCCGGCCGCCTCGACGAGGTCGACGTCGAGCAGACCGCAGCGCGGGTGGTAGCCCGCGTCCGCCATCACGTCATACGCCGCGCGTTTCACCTCGGGGTGGAACGGCCCGTTCGCGTGACTGAACAGCGAAGTCGTGTCCGTGTCCTCCAGCACCAGGTGGCCGCCCGGCCGCAGGGACCGGCACAGCGCGGCGACCGCGGCGGGCCGGTCGCCGACGTGCTGCATGACCAGCCTGCCGTGGACGAGGTCGAAGTCGCCGGGCAGCACGTCGGCGCCGATGTCGAGTTCGCGGACATCGACCCCGCGCAGCCCGACCAGCCGCGACACGTCCAGGTCGACCGCCGTGACCTCGGCCCCACGCCCGGCCAACCAGGCCGCGATCGACCCGCGACCGGCGCCGACCTCCAGACACCGCCAGCCCGGCCCCACGTCCAGGTCGGCCAAGGTCGCCTTGGTTCCCTTGTCCCACAAGGACTCACCGAGCCGCAGCCGTTCACCTTCCCGCTCGAAGGACGTGCCGAAGACGTAGCGGACCGCGGTCTCAGCCACCGAACACCGCCAACGCGCTATCCGACCCGACCAACAGCCGATCCGCGGTCATCTCGGCCGACCGAATCGCACCCTCACTGCTCGGCCGCAACACGCACCAGTCACCGGCGTACTCCACAGTGGACACCGGCCGGTGCAGAAAGTCCCGGTATTCGTCCAAAGCCGCCGCTGTCGGCATCGGCAGACCATGCCGATAGCGGACCACCACCGACACCCGGCACGCCGAGGCCAACTCCGGCAGGTAGCGGGCGGCGTGCGACATCAGCAGGTCGGAGACCTCCTCGTTCGGGGCGTCGATCAGGCCATCGGCGACGGCCGCTCCCGCGAACAAGGTCACCAGTCCTCGACCCGCGGGCGCCCGACCTGGCTTGCGGTGGTCGATGAGGAGGCCCGCGAACGCCGGGTTCTCCACCGACGGCACCGCGATCCCCCACGCGGGACTTCCGCCGATCGGCTCGATCGGGCGGTCCAGCAGGCAGATCACCTTGACCATCGGCCGGAACTGGCACGCGCGCACGAAGTCGGGCGCGTCCGCGTGCAGTTCCGCCGCCACCGGGGCGGGCACGCACAGCACGACCGTGCGCGCGCTCAGCGGCGCTCCGTCGACTACCAGCGTCGCGTCCCGTTCGCCCGCGACGACCTCGTGGACGGTGACGCCGGTGCTCACGTCGACCCGTGCGGCGATCTGCCGGGCGAGGGTGTCCATGCCGTGCCGCCAGGTGCGGAACGTGCGGGTGGGGCCGACCGCGAGCAGGTGGCTCATCAGCGGTCCGGCCGCCGCCCGTTCGGTGTCCCAGCCGAAGAAGCCGCCCGCCATCGGCTGCAGCAGATAGTCGTGCACGTCGGGGTGGTAGCGGCGCGCGAGTTCGCGGACGGTGGTCGAGCCGAGCGGGGTGCGGTCGGGCCGGTCGACGTCGTAGGAGCGCTTGCGCAGGCCGGAGCCCACCATCAGCTTGGCCAGGCTCGCGCGACCGCTCACCGACATCCCCGCGCCCTTGATGAGCCCGCCGAGATCGCCGACGCCGGGGTGGGCCACGCCTTCGCGCCACATCGCCAGGGGTGTGCCGAGCAGCGGCGCGTCGGCCTGGCTCAGGCCCAGTTCCCCGGCCAGCCGCCAGGTCGCGTCGTAGCCATGGGTGCCGACCATCTCGGCGCCCGTGTCGATGACGTAGCCCTCGCGCCGCACCGTGCGCATCCGGCCGCCGACGTGGGGGCTGGACTCGAACACGTGCACCGACCGGCCCGCCGCGCGCAGCCGGTGGGCGAGGGCGAGGCCGGAGATGCCCGCGCCGACGATCGCGACGTCCAGGTCCGCGCTCACAGCCACCCTCCCAGCACGTTGATGGCGAACAGGAGCACGAAGGTCAGCCGGTGCGCCCGCAGCCCGAGCGTGCGGGCGGCGAGCAGGTCGCCGATGCCGACCCCGCGCCGCAGCTGCGCGATCCGAAGCAGGACGGCGGGCATCATCGCCAGCGCGAACCACCACGGGGCCGCGCCGAGCCCGGCGGAAACCACGATGACTGCGATCTCGGCCACCGACAGCGCGGCGATGAACAGCCGGTTCCCGGTCGCCGAGAGCAGAACCGCCGCCGTGGGCCGCCCGACCGCGGCGTCGCCGTCGGCGTCGCGGGTGTTGGAGTAGACGCCGAACAGCAGCGGGCCGAGCCCGAAGAGCACGGCCTGCACGATGCCGAACCCGGTGATCGCGCCCTGCGCGAACCCGACCGCGCACAGCACCAGTCCGGTGCCGAACCCGGCCAGGAACACCTCTTGCCACCCGCGGTAGCTGATCTTGAGTCCCCACGAGTACTGCACGGCCGTGACCAGGCACAACACGGCCAACCCGACTGTCCACAAGAGAGCGAACGGGGCCGCCGCGACGCAGACCCCCCAGCACACCGCGCCGATCCCGGCGGTGGCCCAGCCGAACCGAACAGCGTCGACGACAGTCAGTTCGCCGGTCAGCAGGGGTTTGCGGGCCAGTTTGCGGGCTGACGCGTTCGGCCCGTAGTTGGCGCCGTCGCTGCCGTCGACGAAGCCGGTGACGTCGTCGAAGGCCACCGCGGAGGCGACCACGAACACCGTGCCCACGCCGAACAGCGCCAGCGTCGCGAGCACGCGCGGGTCGAACCACAGCGCCGGGCCGAGCAGCGACCACGCCAGCGGCAGCGCGAGGTAGTAGTCCCACACGTCCAGCTTCGCCAGCCGGGCGTAGGCGCCGACCCGTCCGGGCGCGGCGGTGAGGATGGCGGTCATCGCGAGCCTCCCGGGAAGGCGCAGACCGCGTCGGCGATCGACTCGACCTGGGCGTCGGTCAGGTGCGGGTAGATCGGCAGCGCGAGGATGCGCGCGCTCGCGAGCTCCGCGTGCGGCCAGAACCGGTCGCGCGCGGCGTACTCGGCGAACGCGGGCTGGGCGGGCAGCGGGGTCGGGTAGTAGACGTGCGTGCCGATGCCCAACTCGGCCAGGTGGCGCTTGAGGTGGTCGCGGCGGTCGGCCAGCAGGGAATATACGTAGTAGCAACGGCCTTCACGCCCCGGTGGCGGCGGCTGGATCCCGCGCTCGGCCAGGGGTGTGAAGCGCTCGGTGTAGTAGTCGGCGATCTGGGCTCGGCGTTCCAGGCGGGCGTCGAGTCCCGCCAGCCGGTGCAGCTGGAACTCGGCCATGATCTCGTCGAAGCGGCTGTTGAACCCGACGACGTGGTGAACGAAGCGCTGCTTGCCGTCCTGGCCGTGGTTGCGCAGCATGCGGACCCGCGCGGCGATCTCCGGGTCGTCGGTGACCACCGCGCCGCCCTCGCCGATCGAGCCGAACGTCTTGACCTGCACGAACGAGAAGACGCCCGCCTCACCCCAGCGGCCAGCCGGGGTCCCGTCGAGCACCGCGCCCTGGGCCACCGCGGAGTCCTCGATCAGCCGGACCTCGTGCCGGTCGGCCAGCGCGCGCATGGTCGGCATGTCGGCCATCACCGAGAACATGTGCGCGGGCATGATCGCCGCGGTCCGGCTGGTGATCGACTCCTCGACCTCGTAGGGCTCGACCACCATCGTCCACGGGTGCACGTCGGCGAAGACCGGTGTGGCGCCCACGTTGACCACCGACGCGGCGAGCGGGGCGCAGCCGAACGCGGGGACGACCACCTCGTCGCCGGGCCCGATGTCCATCGCGCGCAGGATCAGCATCAGCGCGGTCGTGCCGCTGCCGCAGGCCACGACGTCAGCCGCGCCGAGCTGGTCGCGCAGCGCGGACTCGAAGCGGGCGGTGCTCGCGCCGAGGATGAACTTCTGCTCCTCGGCAAGGCCGACGCGGCGGACGGTGTCGAGCAGCAGCTCGCGGTCGTCGTCGAACAGGTCTGGGGGAAAGAAGGGCAGCGAGGGAACGGTCATCGGAAGAACCCCTTGATCAACTCGCACACCCGGTCGACCTGGCTCTCGGTGAGGTCCGGGTAGAGCGGCAGGGCGACGGCGTGCGCGCAGGCGGCCTCGGCGTTGGGGAACTCGCCCGCGCGGTGGCCCAGCTCGGCGAAGCACGGCTGGCGGTGCAGGGGGACCGGGTAGTACGTCTCGGTGGTGACGCCGTTGGCCGCCAGGTGGGCGACCAGGTCGTCGCGGCGCTCGACCTCGATCAGGTACACGTAGAACACGGCGGTGGTGTCGGCTTGACGCTTCACCACCGTGGGCAGGCGCAGCACGCCCGGGCGGTCCGCGAGCCGCTCGGTGTAGGCCGCGGCGAGGACGGCGCGGCGGGCGATGTCGGCGTCGAGGGTGGCGAGCTTGGCCAGCAGCACGGCGGCCTGGAGATCGTCCATCTTGCTGTTGAGCCCGGGCAGGACTGTTTCATTGCTGATGCCCGGGAAGTGGTCGAGCGTGCGTCCGAAGCGGCCGTGGTGGCGCAGTGCCGCCGCGACCTCGCCGACCCGCGGGTCGTTGGTGATCACCGCGCCCGCGTCGCCGAGCGCGCCGAGGGTCTTGGTGGGGAAGAACGACAGCACGCCGCCCGCGCCGTGCAGGCCCGCGTGGGTGCCGCCCCAGCGCATCCCGATGGCCTCGGCGCTGTCCTCCACCACGGTCAGCGCGTACCGCTGCGCCACCTCCGTGATCCCGGACAGGTCGGCGAGCTGGCAGAACAGGTGCACCGGCATGATCATCCGAGTGCGTTCGGTGATCACCTCCGGCACGGCGTCGGGGTCCATCGCGTAGGTGACCGGGTCGATGTCGACGAACACCGGCCGCCCCTGGGCCAGCGCGACCGACGACGCCGAGGCCACGAAGCTGAACGCCGGGACCACGACCTCCTCACCCGGCCGCAACCCGGCCGCGCGCAGCAGCAGGACCAGCGCGTCGGTGCCGGAGTTGACCCCGATCACGTGCGCGGCGCCGGTGTACTCGGCCAGCGCCGACTCGAACTCGGCCACGAGCGGGCCGTGGGAGTACTTGCCGCCCTCGACCATCGCGTTGAGGTTGGCCTCGATCTTGGGCCACACGGCGGCGAAGCTCGCGGCCTGGGTGAAGAACGGCACCGAAGGGGCGGACGCCGCCGAACCCGCGCCGGGACCCGTCAGTGTCGCGGCGTGCTCCATGCGTGTCCTTTCCGGACGGATGGTTGAGTGGTGAAGTTCCTGGACGCGCCCGAGGCAGCGCTTTCCAACCTAGTCAGAGCACATCCGTTGAACCGCAACGGAATCCAAAGATCACACGGTCGGGTGGAGACCCCCGGTCCACGTTGACACCTGTCCCCCGCACCTCCAGTGTTGGCGGGCGTCACCCGATCCCGCGCAGGAGGCAGCACCGATGCTCGGCTCGCTCGTCGTCGGACTCGGCCGGGCGGGAACGGCGCTGCACCTGCCGGTCCTGCGCAGGCTGCGCCCCCACCAGCCCGTGGTCGCCTTTGATCCACATCGGACCCTCGACCTGCCAGGGGTCACCGCGACCGACTCGCTCACCCACGCGGCATCGATCACCGACCCGGCCTCGACCGTGGTGCACCTGTGCACGCCGCCCGCGGCCCGCGTCGCCCCGCTCACCGAGCTGGCCGAGCTGGGCTTCCGCCGGATCCTGGTGGAGAAGCCGCTGGCGGCGAACAGCGTCGAGTTGGCCGAGATCCTGCGCCTGCGCGACGCCGCGGGCCTGGACCTGCTGCCGGTCGGCCAGTGGCGCTCCAGCGAGCTGACCCGCCGCCTGCGCGCCACCCTGGCGGCCGGGAACCTGGGCCGGGCCCGGTCGATCACGATCGTGCAGACCAAGCCCCGCTTCGGCCGCGCGGGTGACGACCACCCAACCGCGTTCGACGTCGAGCTGCCGCACTCGGTGCTGTTGGCCCTGCTGCTCGCCGGACCGGCCAAGGTCACCGCCGCGACCTGCTCGGACATGCTGCTCGGCGACACCGTCCACCCCGCGATGGGCGGCGCGACCGTCCAACTGCGCCACGACAGCGGGATCGTCACCGAGATCCGCACCGACCTGACCTCTCCGGTGCGCGAGCGGCGCGTCACCGTCGACCTCGACGGCGGCACGCTGGTCGGGCACTTCGCGGTCAGCGACGCCGACGACCACGCCCAGCTGCGGGTCAACACCCAGGGCCAGCAGCTGCGCTCGGTCTTCGCCGACGACTCCCTCGGCGCGTTCCTCAGGCTCGCGTACTCGCACTTCGCGGGCGAGGAGCGGATCGCCGACGAGCCCGAGACCGGCGTCGCCGTGGTCGAGTTGATCACCGCGGCCAAGCGCCGGGCCGGGCTGGCCGTCGCGGCCGGGGTGCCCGCGTGAGGCCGCTGCTCGCGGGCATCGGGGACGAGGCCGGTCCCGCGCTGGCCGACCAGCTCGCCGCCGTCGCCGAACTCGGCTGGACCGCGATCGAGCTGCGCACGGTCGACGGCGTCCACATCGCCGACCTGGACCGCCGCGCCTTCGAGCGGGCCGCCGACACCATCGCCGAGCACGGCGTGCGCACGGTCTGCGTCGACTCCCGCATCGGCGACTGGTCCTCGGCGATCACCGGCGACTTCGAGCGCGATCTGGACGAGCTGCGGATGCTGGCCCGCCGCTGCGCCACGCTCAACACCCGCCATGTCCGGATCATGTCGTACCCGAACGACGGTCTCGACGACCTCGACTGGGCCCGCCGCGTCCACCGGCGGATCCGCGAACTGGCGGCGCGCGCCGAACAGGCCGGTCTGGTCCTGCTGCACGAGAACTGCGCGGGCTGGGCGGGCGCGGACGCCAAGCGCGCGCTGGACCTGCTGGTCGAGACCGGCAGCCCGGCGCTGCGGCTGCTGTTCGACACCGGCAACGGCATCGCCTACGGCTACTCCGGCGTCGAGCTGCTCGCCGACGTGATCGAGTTCGTCGACCACGTGCACATCAAGGACGGGACCGACGGACCTGTGTGGACAGTCCCGGGCGCGGGCGCCGCCGACGTGGGCGGCTGCCTGGACCTGCTGGCCGACGCGGGTTACCGGGGCGCGCTGTCGATCGAGCCGCACCTGTCGCTGGAGCCGCACGCCGACGCCCCCGGCACCGGCCGCGCCGACGGCTTCGTGGCCGCCGGGCGCGCGCTGGAATCCCTGCTCGCGGCCCGATGACCCAGCTGACCAGCGCCGACCACGCGCTGCTGCTCCGCCTGCTCGCCCTTCCCACCGCCGGACCGCTGGAGACCGACGAACCCGCGCGCCTGTGGGACGCCCAGTTCGCCTACGCCGATTCGGCCACGGGGTTCAAGGTCCTGCACCATGCCCCGGCCGACCTGTCCGACGTGCGCAGGCCCGACGTGCCCGCTCCCGTGCGGGCCGCCGCGCGGGAGCCAGGGTTCCTCGACGGGCAGCCGAGCCTGGTGCTGAGCCTGGGCCCGCGGCGCCCGCGCGAGCGCACCGTGATGTTCAACGTCCACCTGGACACCGTCGCGGGCCAGGAACCGGTGTCGTTCGACGGCGTGGCGTTCCGGGGCCGGGGCGCGATCGACGCCAAGGGGCCCGCGGTCGCGCTGCTCGCGGGCATCCGCGACTCCGCCGCCCGCGACGCGCGCGTCGGCGACGAGGTGTCGGTGCTGGTGCAGGCCGTGGCCGGGGAGGAAGGCGGCGCCATGGGCACCTTCGGCACCCGGCCGCTGGTCGAGCGCGGCTACGTCGGTGCCCTCAACATCTTCTGCGAACCCACTGGCCTGCGGTATCTCCCGCGCGCCACCGCGTCGGCCACCGCGGCGGTGCGCGTGGCGGGCCACGGCGCGATCGACGACCGCCCCGGCGACGGGCACAACGCCACCGTCCTGCTCGGCTTCCTCGCCCAGCACCTCGCGGGCGAACTCGTCGGCGACGCCGACGGCCACGCGTGTGTCGCGGGCCTGCACACCGGCACCGCCCACAACCGCGTCTACGGCAGCGGCGACCTGCTGATCAACCTCGCCTACGCCACCCCCGCCGCGGGGGCACGGCTCGCCGGAACCCTCGACCGCGCCGTGGGCGATGGGCTCGACCGCTTCGCCAAGCTGTTCGCCCACCTGCCCGAGTTCGCGCTGACCGCGGCCGAGGCGCATCGAGTGACCACAGTGGACTGGCTCAAGCACGGCCTGCCCACATTGGACACGCGGTCGGCCGAACTGGACGCCTGGATGCGCGCCGCGGCCATCCCCCGCTGGCCCGCCGACGAGCCCGCCTTCACCTGCGACGCGATCTGGCTGGCCGACGTGCCCGGTACCGCCACCGCGGTGCTCGGCCCCGGCGACCTCGCCGCCAACAATGCCCACGCCGAAGGCGAGTTCGCCACCCTCACCGAGCTGACCGCGTTCGCCGAACAGGTGTCCCGCCTCCTGCGCGCCTTCGCCGACGCCCCACCAGCCCTACCCCAGAACGCCCGCCCCACACGCGAGAACACACGCCCCACACACCAGAACGCAGCCCCCACCCGCCCTGGGGGGCTGCCCTGCTCCAGTCTACCGGCGGCGGAAGATCAACAGGGATGGCCGCCGCTGGCTGTGGATGACTCGACCCCATGTGGACAACCTGCCGACGCCCCACCGAGAACGGATTCCCGATGACCGACCTAGCCGTGCCCGCTCAGTCGACCGCCCAGGTCCGGGTGCCCCAGGCCGAGCTGCTGGACTTCACCGCCGCCGTCTTCGCCGCCCACGGCGTGCCCGCCGAGCGGGCGCGGGCCGCGGCGGCGGCGCTGTGCCACGGCGACATCACCGGCGCGGGCTCGCACGGGCTGGTCAACCTCTCCCGGATCTACCTGCCGCTGCTCGAGTCCGGCCGGGCCAGAGCCGACGCGAAACCCCTGGTACTCACCGACCTCGGCGCCACGGTCCTGCTCGACGCGCGCGGCGCGCTCGGGCTGTGGGCGGCGGGCGAGGCGATGGAGCTCGCGGTGCGCCGGGCCTCCGACTACGGCATCGGCATGGTGTCGGTGCGCGGTGCCACGCACTTCGGCTGCGCGGGCCACCACGCCCTGCGCGCGGTCGACCACGGCATGATCGGCGTGGTCGCGGCCAACTGCGGCCACCAGCGCATCGCCAGGCCGCCGCGCGGCAGGCTGCCGATGCTGGGCACCAACCCGCTCAGCGTTGCCGCTCCCGCGGGCGAGCACCCGCCGTTCCTGCTGGACATGAGCACCACGGCCGTGCCGACCGGCAAGGTCCGCGCGGCCGCCCGCGCGGGCGAGTCGATCCCGGCGGGCTGGCTGGCCGACGACCGCGGCGCCCCGATCACCGACCCGACCCGGTTCGACGCGGGCGAGGCCCATCTGAGCTGGCTGGGCGCTCCGGGAGCGGGCGAGTACAAGGGTTTCGGGCTCGGTCTGATGGTCGAGGTGCTCGCCGCGCTGGTGCCCGGCGCGGGCCTCGGTCCGTCGCCCGCCGCGTTCGCCGCCGACCGCACCCCCGACGACGACATCGGCTACCTGATGCTGGCCATCGCCCCCGCCGCACTGCGCTCGCCGGGCCAGTACCGGCGCGACGCTGGCGCGCTGTTCGGGTCGGTGCTGGGCTGCCCGCCGGTCGACCCCGGCGACACGGTGTCCTATCCGGGCTGCCCCGAGGCCGCCAACGCCGCCGAGGCCGCCGAGTTCGGAGTCCCGCTGACCGGTGCGGTCCACGCGGAACTGCGCGAGATCGCCGACCGGCTCGGCCTGACCGCGCCAGGGGTGAGCTGATGCGCATCGGCATCGTCGGCCTCGGCGTGATCTCCCGCTTCTACCTGGCGGTGCTGCGCGAAAGCGGCCCGCTGCGCCTGGGCGCGGTGTGCGACCTGCGGCCGGAGGCGCTGGCCCCGCACCGCGACGAGGTGCCCTGCTGGACCGACCACCGCGAGCTCATCGCCGCCGGTGGACTCGACGCGGTCGTGGTGACCGTGCCCAACGACCACCACGCCGAGGTCTGCCGCGACCTGCTCGACGCGGGCCTGCCGGTCTGTGTGGAGAAGCCGCTGGCCACCACGCTCGACGACGGCCTGGAACTGGCCGCGCTCGCCGACGCGCGCGGAACGGTGCTGTTCACCTCGTTCCACCGCCGCTACAACGCGCGGGTGCGGGCGATGCTGGACGGCCTGCCGTCGGGCGTGCCGATCGAGTCGGTGCGCGTGCGGTACCTGGAGCGCATCGAGGACCACGTCGGCAACGACCGCTGGTATCTCGACCCCGCCCGCTGCGGCGGCGGCTGTGTGGCCGACAACGGCCCCAACGCCTTCGACCTGGCCCGGCTGTTCCTCGGCCCGCTCGACCTGGAACGCGCCGAGGTCCACCGCGACGACGCCGGGGTCGACCGGCAGGCCGTGATCGAGCTGACGTCGGAGTCCGGCGCGACCGCCACGGTCGAACTGGACTGGAGCCACCCCGGCGAGACCAAGGACGTCGAGCTACGCCTCGCCGACGGGACGGTCCGGCGGGCGGACATGCTCGCGGGATTCCTCGGCTTCAAGCAGTCGCTGTGGCACGAGTACGCGGGTGTCCTGCGCGAGTTCGCCCACGTCGTCCACCACGGCGGGCCGGACCCCGCGAGCCTGGCCGCGCTGTCCCTGGTCGACGCGGTCTACCAGGCCGAGCACGCCATGACCGGAGAGGTCCGACGATGATCGAGGACGGCGACAAGCGGGCCGTGGCCGGGGTCCTGGTCAAGGTCCTGGTGCACAGTCGCGACGACCGCGGCATGCGACTGGAGGAGTTCGCCAGCCGCTGCGTCCGTCAGGGCGAGGTACACGAACTGGTCACCACCGACCACGGCGTCGACGACCCGCGCATCGACCGGGTCGGCTTCCTCGGCTTCACCGAGATCTCCCACGGCGGCGTCATCGACCGCGGCGACGAGGTCCACATCGGCGGCGAGTACGTGGGCAAGGTCCTGGGCTTCGACGCCTGCCACTTCCCCAACCACTACAACATCCTGATCCACCGGGACGCGCCGGTGACCGGTGAGCAGATCGCGCTGACCCCGGAGTCCCCGGTCCGCTTCGGCGTCCGCGGATGAGGCGGACCGTGGTCGCGGGCGGGAGCCTGGCGGGCCTGCTCGCCACCCGCGTCCTGCACGACGTCGCCGACGAGGTGGTGATCGTCGAGCCCGACGACCTGCCCGACGGTCCGCGCAACCGCGCGGGAACCCCGCACGGGGACCAGTTCCACGTGCTGCTGGGGATGGCGCAGCACCTGTTCGCGCACTGGTTCCCCACCCTGTTCGACCGACTCGCCGCGGCGGGCACGGTGCCCTACCCGACCGACGACGCCCGGATGTTCCTCGACGGCTCGATGCGGCTGCCGGTGCCCGGCGACCAGTTGATGCCGGTGTTGCGGCCGCTGCTGGAATGGCACGTGCGGTCCGAAGTCCTTGCGCTGCCGCGAGTTCGGCTGGTCCGGGACCGGGTCGTGGGGCTCACCGCCGGGCTGGCTCGGGTCAACGGGGTCCGGCTGGCGTCGGGGGCGGCGGTGACCGCCGACCTGGTGGTCGACGCGACCGGGCGAGCGTCCCGGCTCGGCGACTGGCTGCTGCGCCTGGACTTCCAGCCACCGCCCAAGCGGCGGATGGAGCTGGATCTCGGCTACGCGACCATGCTGTATCACCGGTACCCGGACCAGCGCCTGGACAACCTCTTCGCGGTGCACTCGCTGCGGTCCGCCGGTTCGCCGGAACCAGGGGTGAGCGTGGTGGCGCCCGCCGGACCGGACCGGTGGATCTGCACGGTGTCGGCGTATGGGAAGCAGCGGCCCGGACGGTCCATTTCGGACTTTCGGGCCCGGTGCGATCGTGAGCCCGCCGCCGGGTTCGCCGCGCTGACCCGGGAGTGCGAGCCCGCCGGCCCCGTGGAGGTGCACCGGTTCGCCCACAGCCTGCGCCGGGACTTCCACACGCTGCGTCACTTTCCCGCTGGCGTGGTTCCGATGGGCGACGCGGTGGCATCGTTCAATCCGGTGTACGGGCAAGGGATGCCCTCAGCCGCGCTGCACGCCTCGGCCCTGGCCGCGTGGCTGGAAACCGGCGAGGACATCCACGCGTACTTCGAGCGCCTCAAGGTCCTGGTCGACGCCGCGTGGCAGACCTCGGCCACGGTCGACTTCGCGCTGCCGCACGTCCCAGGGCAGCGCCCGAGGGGCTACCGGATGATGCACGCCGTGGGCGCCGCCATCGACCAGGCGACCACCGCGGATCCGGTGGTGGCCAAGTGTTTCGCCGACGTGGTCAACATGCGACTGCACCCGACGGCACTGCTGCACCCGAAGATCCTCGCCCGCGCGGCACTGGCAAAGCTCAGATAACACGCGAATGCCCCCGGGCCACTGTCCCGGGGGCACCACGCGGGGCGCTACTAGCGGCCCAGCAGCGGGATGTCGTTCACCCCCTGGTGGTAATCGCGCACGGCGATCACCAGTTCCTCGACGGTCAGCTGGCCGCTGCCGTCCTTGTCGATCTGCCGGAACGCCGAGTCGGCCTGGCGCTCGTCGACGCCGACAGCCTTCATCCAGCGCTTGAACTCGGCCGGGTTGACCTCGCCATCGGAGTCGGTGTCGCAGAGGTCGACGATGGCCTCGATGGTCGGGCGCAGGTTGCGGTCGAAGCCCGCGTCGCCGCCCTCGACCAGCTCGTGCTCGGAGACCTGGGTGAACTGCGCGAGGGTCACCTTGCCCTGCGGGCCGACCTTGGCCTTGGCGGCCAGCTTGTCCCACATGCCGAGGTAGGCGGTGAGCAGTGCGCGGCCCTTGGGCGAGGTCTCCTGCTCGCCGAAGGCCTTGAGGATTCGACGCGCTTCGGTCTCGTAGTCCGACCTGTCGATCGTTCCGTCACCATTGCTGTCCCAGAGCTCGAAACGACGCTTCAGGCGGCTGTCCTGGACGCTAGCGGTCACGACCATGCTCCTTTGAATTCTCGACGGACTCATCAGGGGAGCCCCAGCATTCAGGCAGCTCCGCGTTCTCGACATTAGCAACGGCCACGGACCCGGCGTCGGGTTCTCGCGGGCCCTTTTCGGGTGTAATTCGCTGTCCACCATTCGGGGCCGCCGTGACCGCCGGAAAGTGCGTAGGCTGGCAGGTCACAGTATTGATACATCAATACTTGCGCATGCAATTCATGCCCGGGCGAGTTGCTGGTCCAACGCGATGCTGATGCCGTCCCACAACGCGACCCGCGCCCGAAGCACATCGACGAGCGTGCGCGCGCACTCAGCCCATTTCCCGGCGTCGGGGCCGCACAGGTCGGCCACCATCTGCATCGCCATCGGGGTGTGCTGCTCGCCGTCGACCTCGATGTGACGGACCAGGTACTCGCCGAACAGCTCCAGCTTGGCCCCGCCCGCGGCGACCACCTGGTCGAACATCTCCGGGATCAGGTCCTCCCGACCGAAGGCGAACGCGGCGGCCTGGCAGTGCACCGGGGCGTGCGTGATCACCTCCCATGTCGACCGGACGAAGTCGGCGGCGGGCTCCGGGACACCGGCGCTGACCAGCGCTTCGGCCACCGGCCGGTTGGCGCGCAGGTGGTCGAGGAAGGCGTCGATCGGGCCGGTGTCGGCCCCGGCCTGCGCCATCGCGTGCCGGTAGAGCTCGAAGTGGCTGACGTAGCCCTCGCCGAATTCGTCGCTCTCCTCGACCAGCACGATGTCGTTGATCAGCCGCCTGCTGATCGGTTGCGTGGTCGGCACCCAGGGCACCCGCACGCAGGTCAGCTCGCGCTGCAGGCTCTTGAGCAGCGACATGAAGTCCCATACCGCGAACACATGGTGAGCCATGAAGACCGACACGTCCTCGGTCGTGGCCATCCGCCGGTAAATCGGGTGACGAGTCACTTCGGTGCGTATTGGTTCGATTGTGGCGCGAATACGGTCGATGCCCGGGTGGGCCAGTGCCCAATCGTAGCGACTCATCGTGGTGTCGAACCTTTCGTCGGCGCGGCTGATATAGCGGACGCTATGGAGCGCGACCGTGTTCGCGCCACCTCTCAATAGGATGAAAACACGTACCCGATCGGCGACTGCGATCACAGCGGAATGCGACAAACATGGAGGCGTCGCGTCCGAGCCAGGGAGGAAACATGCGGTTCGTCCAGTCGGTGTCCGCCGTGCTGTTCGCCGGGGCGGCGCTGACCGCCCTCACCCCGGCCGCATCCGCGACCCCCGCCACCCCAGGGCAGGTGGTCGCGTTCAGCCACGTCGGCAGCTTCCGCGCCTGAGGGTGCGTCCCACCGGTGGAAGGATCTCCTTGTTCTCTGTTGACCTCGTGGTCGTGGGCCTTGGCTACGTCGGACTCCCGCTCGCCCGCCGGGCCTGCGCGGCTGGCCTGCGGGTCGCGGGGATCGACACCGAGGCCGCCGTGGTCACGGGCCTGCGCGCGGGCCGCTCCCACGTGCGGGACACCTCCGACGCCGACATCGCGGCCATGCTCGACGCGGGTTTCACCGCGGCGACGGACTTCACCGCGGTGTCCACAGCGGACACTGTGGTGATCTGCGTCCCGACCGGGCTGGTTGACGGCGAACCCGACCTGCGCGCGGTGATCGCGGCGGGCAGGCGGGTGGCCGAGCTGCTGCGGCCGGGCACGCTGGTCGTGTTGGAGTCCACCAGCTATCCAGGGACCACCGAGGAAGTCCTCCTGCCGGTGCTGGAAGCGACGGGCCTGGTGGCAGGCGTCGACTTCAACCTCGGGTACTCGCCCGAGCGCATCGACCCTGGCAACGGGGAACACGGGTTGGAGAACACGCCCAAAGTGGTCAGTGGCCTCACCCCCTTGTGCGCCAAGCGATGCGAGGCGTTCTACGAGGAACTGGTCGACTCGGTGGTGGTGGCGGCGGGCCTGCGGGAGGCGGAAACCGCCAAGCTGCTGGAGAACAGCTACCGGCTGGTCAACATCGCGCTGGTCAACGAGCTGGCGGTGTTGTGCGCGCGACTGGAGATCGACGTCTGGGACGTGTTGCGCTGCGCGGCGACGAAACCGTTCGGGTTCCAGCCGTTCTCCCCCGGCCCGGGCGTCGGCGGGCACTGCATCCCGGTCGACCCGCGCTACCTGGCCAACCGCGCCCGGGCCGAGGGACTGCCCTGTTCGATGATCACCACCGCGCAGGAGGTGAACGCGGGCATGCCCGCCTACGTCGTCCGGCGGGCCCGCGACCTGCTCGCCCGTGACGGCGGCCGAGTGGCGGGCTCGCGGGTGCTACTGCTGGGCGTCACCTACAAACCCGACGTCGGCGACGTCCGGCAGACCCCGGCCACCGGCGTGGTCCGCCAGCTGCGCAACCTGGGAATCCTGGTCGGCTACCACGATCCCTACGTCTCCGGCTTCCTGGTCGACGGCGAGCCGGTGCCCGCCGAGTCCGATGTGGACAATGCGGTTCGGCGGGCCGACCTCGTCGTACTGCTGCAGGACCACCGCGCACTCGACCTACCCGCCATCACCCGCGGCGCGCGAGCGGTACTGGACACCAGGGGCCGGATGGAGGGCGAGAACGTCGAACGGCTGTAAGAGTTATCTTGGCAGCCGCTCGCTCACCGCCCACAGATGTTGCATGGCGTAGGCCCGCCACGGCCGCCAGACCGCGGAGTGCGCGGCCAGGACGTTGGCGTTGGTCGACAGGCCCAGTTCGCGGGCGGCGGCCCGGATGCCGGGATCGCCCGGCAGGAACGCGTCCGGGTCGCCCAGGGCGCGCATCGCGATGTTCTCCACCGTCCACGGACCGAATCCGGGCAGGGCGGCAAGGCGGGCGCGGGCCCGCTCGCGGTCGGCACCCACGCCGACGTCGATCGTCCCCGACGCCAGTGCCGAGACCAGACCGAGCAGGGTGTCCCGGCGGGTCCGGGGCAGTGCGAGCAGGTCCGGGTCCACTGAGGCGAGAATCTGCGGTGACGGGAACAGGTGGGTGAGCCCGCCGACCGGGTCACGCACGAGTTCGCCATGGGCAGCCACCAGCCGGGCCGCGTGGGCCCGGGCGGCGGCGGTCGTGAGCTGTTGGCCGAGCACCGCGCGCATGGCGAACTCCGCACCGTCCACGGTGTGCGGCACCCGCCTGCCCGGTGTGGACCGGACCAGTGGCTTGAGGACGGGGTCGACGGCCAGTTGATCGTCCACGGCGACCGGGTCGGCGTCGAGGTCGAGCAACCGCCTGCACCGGCTGATCGCCAGCGCCAGGTCGCGCAGGTCGGTCAGGGTCAGCTGGCACACGATGTGCCCGGCCGCGGGCCGCAGGCTGGCGATGCCGTGTCCGTGCGGCAGCCGCAGGGTTCGCCGATAGGCGCCGTCGCGCCATTCCTCCACGCCGGGGATCACCGTCGTGGCCAACTGGGTGAAAAGCCTGTCCGCGCTCATGGGCTCGCGATACGGCAGGCGCAGCGAGATGACTCCCGCGCCCGCCGTCTGTCTGCCCGCGCGCTGACGCAACTCCGTCGGCGGCAGCGCGAAGACCTCCCTCACGGTGTCGTTGAACGTCCGGATGCTGCCGAAGCCCGCGGCCGTGGCCACCTCGCTCATCGGCAGTTCCGTTGTCTCGATCAGCAGACGCGCGGTCTGCGCCCGTTGCGCACGGGCGAGCGCGAGTGGACCGGCGCCGAACTCGGCGAGCAGTTGTCGCTCCACTTGGCGGACGCTGTAGCCCAGATGCGCGGCCAGCCCGGGAACTCCGGACCGGTCGACGACGCCGTCGGCGATGAGCCGCATGGCGCGCGCGGCCAGATCGGCTCGCGCGTTCCATTGCGGCGAACCGGGGCTCGCGTCCGGGCGACACCGTTTGCAGGCGCGGTAACCGGCCTGTTGGGCGGCGGCCGCGCTGGGAAAGAACGACATGTTCTCAGCTTTTGGTGGCATCCCAGGGCAGCTAGGGCGGCAGTAGATGCGTGTGGTCCGGACCGCTGTGAAGAACCATCCGTCGAACCTGGAGTCTTTGGAATGAACGGCGCGCACACAGCGGTCGAAGTCGTCATGCACCCGGACAGGATGGGGGTCCGGCCAGTGCAGGGGCTAGCCAAAAACCGACTTGACCGGCAAGTAGACCGGACTGTCGCATTTTCGCCACCGCTTGTCGGGGGGTGCTGGTTGACTCCCAAGCATGACGAACAAGCAGCAAGATCACGCATCGCGGTTCCATGAGCTGCACACATCCGGAACCGTGCTCGCCCTGGCGAACGCCTGGGACGTCGCCAGCGCGTGCGTGACGGTCGCGGCGGGGGCGAAGGCGGTCGCGACCACCAGTGCGGGTGTCGCGTGGAGTCTCGGTGCCGCCGACGGCGACTCGCTGGACCGCGCTCGGGCCATTGATCTGATCGCTCGGGTGTGCGCGGCGGTGGACGTCCCGGTCACCGCGGACATCGAGACCGGCTTCGGCGCCACACCCGAGGACGTGGCCCAAACCGTCCGTGAGGTGATCGCGGCGGGCGCGGTCGGGGTGAACATCGAGGACTCGTTCGCGAGCGACGAAGGGCCCCTGCGCGCGGTCGCCGCCCAGTCAGAACGCCTTGCGGCGGCGCGCGCGGCAGCCGACCAAACGGGAATTTCACTGTTTATCAACGCCAGGACGGATACTTTCCTGCGTTCGGCGGGCTCCGACGAAACCCGTGTGGCCTTAACGGTCGAACGCGCTCAGGCATATCTCGCAGCGGGTGCCTCCGGGATCTTCGTGCCCGGCGCGCGGGACTTGACAACCATCAAGACCCTGGTCGCCGAGATCGCCGCTCCGGTCAACATCATGGTCGGCCCCGGTTTCCCTACGGTGCCGGAGCTGGCGGGCGTGGGCGTGGCCAGGGCCAGCCTGGGCGCGGCGATCGCCGAAGCCGCGTACGGCTTGACCCGACGCGCCACCCAAGAGCTGCTCACCACCGGCACGTACGACTCGGTGCGCGACGGAATGACCTGGCCGGAGCTGAACGCGCTGTTCTGAGCAGTGTTCTAAGCAGGCGTCGACACGGGACGGTCGGCCAGGCGGACGGCCACGCCATCGAGCGTGCGCGCGATGGCGTAGCCGAAGAACTCCGCCGGGTCGGCCACCGCGGCGTACCGACCCAGCGCGGCGAGGCCGGGCTTGGTCTCACTGTCGCGGTAGGAGCTGAACAGCTCGGCCGACCGTTCCCGAATCCCCGGACTGAGGTCCCGATCGTCCTCGAAGGCCACGAAGAGACATGCTTGGTTGAGCAATAACTCGTAGACGACGACACTCTCGTCGCCGAACCCCGCCGCCCGCAGCACTCGAACCCCGGCCTCGATGATCGGCAGCGCCGACGGCACCCCCGGCCCGTGCAACGCCAACCGCCGGGCCACCCCAGGCGCTCCGCGCAGGACGGGACGCAGCCCGGTCAGCAGTTCCTCGAACCACTCCCGCCACCGCAGCCGCTCGTCGGGCAGGGCCACCTCGGCCACCACCGCGTCGATCACCTCGGCCACGACCGCCTCCCGATCGCCGACGTGGTGGTACACGACCGCCGGATAGGCCCCCACCGCGCCCGCCAGCCGCCGCAGCGTCCAGTTCTCCACCCCTTCTTCCCTGGTCAGCCGCAACGCCTCAGTGACGATCCGCCGGTGACCGTCACTCTTGGGCTTGTCAACTGATGCAGAAGTTCGCATACGTGCACAGTATCGTTCGGAACCTTTCGGGGTACCTACTCCGTTGAAGGAGTGCACGAACCACAGAGATCGGGGAACACCTCATGGCGAAGATCAAGAAACTGGTGGCCCTGGCAGGCGCCGCCGCGGCCGCGCGCAAGTACGCGGCCAAGCACCCCGACAAGGTCGACCGGATGGCGACCAAGGCGGGCCGGATCATCGACGAGCGCACCAAGGGCAAGTACCACGACAAGATCGACAACACTCTGGCCAAGCTCCGGTCGAACCTGCCCAAGCATCCCTGACGCCCCGGCGACGCCGCCGAATCGCCCGTCCCGGCTCACGCCGGGGCGGGCTGGGGCCGGATCAACCCGCCTCGGTCACGACCCCGGAGTCAACCGAGAACCGCCGATTCACCGCGACGGCGTCCAACATCCGCCGATCATGCGTGACCAGCAACAACGTCCCCGGATACGTTGCCAGAGCCGACTCAAGCTGCTCGATGGCAGGAAGATCGAGATGGTTGGTCGGCTCGTCGAGCACCAGCAGATTCACCCCGCGGGCCTGAAGCAGCGCCAGCGCGGCCCGGGTCCGCTCCCCAGGCGACAACGAAGCCGCGGGCCGAAGCACGTGATGCGACTTCAACCCGAACTTCGCCAGCAGCGTCCGCACCTCAGCGGTCGGCCACTCTGGAATCTCCCGCCCGAACGCGTCGAGTAGTTCCTCCTGACCCAGGAACAACCCCCGCGCCTGGTCGACCTCCCCGACGCAAACCCCCGGCCCCAAATACGTCGACCCGGCCGCAGGCGAGACCCGCCCCAGCAAAGCGCCCAGCAGGGTCGACTTCCCCGACCCGTTGGCACCGGTGATCGCGACCCGGTCGGCCCAGCCGATCTCCAGGCTCACGGGCCCCAGCGTGAAGCCACCCCGCGACACCACCGCGTCCCGAAGCGCGGCGACGACGGCGCCGGGCCGAGGCGCGACGGCGATCTCCATCCGCAGTTCCCACTCCTTGCGGGGTTCCTCCACCACCTCCAGCCGCTCGATCATCCGCTCGGTCTGCCGGGCCTTGGCCGCCTGCTTCTCCGACGACTCCCCCCGCAGCTTGCGCCCGATCTTGTCGTTGTCGGTGGCCTTGCGGCGGGCGTTGCGGACGCCCTTGTCCATCCACCCGCGCTGCATCCGGGCGCGTTCCTCCAGCGAGGACTTGGTCGAGGCGAACTCGTCGTACTCCTCGCGTGCGTGCCTGCGGGCGACCTCGCGCTCCTCCAGATACGCCGCGTAGCCGCCGCCGAACTCGCGGATCTGCTGCTGGGCCAGGTCCAGTTCAAGCACCCCGGTAACCGTGCGGGTCAGGAACTCGCGGTCGTGGCTGACCACCACCGTGCCCGCACGCAGACCGGAGACGAACGCCTCCAGCCGGTCGAGGCCGTCGAGGTCGAGGTCGTTGGTCGGCTCGTCGAGCAGGAACACGTCGTACCGGCTCAGCAGCAACGACGCCATGCCCGCGCGGGCCGCCTGGCCGCCCGAAAGCGAGGTCATCTCCTGGTCGAGCGCCACCCCGAGACCGAGGTCGGCGACCACGGACTCGGCTCGCTCGTCGAGGTCGGCGCCGCCCAGTGCCAGCCAGCGCTCCAAGGCGTGCGCGTAGTCGTCGTCGGCGCCCGCCGAACCCGCGCCGAGGGCTTCGGCGGCGGTGTCCATCGCGGTGTGAGCCGCGGCCACGCCGGTCCGGCGGGCGAGAAAGGCACGCACCGACTCACCTGGCCGACGGTCGGGCTCCTGCGGGAGGTAGCCCACCGACGCGGTGGCCGGACTCAGCCGCACCGCGCCTTCGTCGGCGGGCAGCAGCCCGGCCAGCGTGCGCAACAGGGTCGACTTCCCGGCGCCGTTCACCCCGACGAGCCCGATCACGTCCCCCGGCGCCACGACGAAGTCGAGGCCGGTGAACAGCACCCGGTCACCGTGCCCGGCGGCCAGCGCCTTGGCGACCAGCGTCGCGCTCATCGAACACCCCTCCGCACCGCGGGTCAGTGGCGCGGCGCGACGTCAATGATGTCCGATTGCCGGATCCACTCGGGAACAGCCCTGCTGTCGCCGGGCCGGGCGATCATCGGCAGGCGCATCTGGTCGAGGTGCGGATGCCGCTGCGGCGCCCCCGCGACGACTCCGATGCCCACGAATCGGGCGCGGCCCGCGTGGAAATCCCATTGGGTGAAGGTGATGACCCGGCCGGGTTCCGGCCAGTCCTGCGTGACGTCCATGTCCCCCCGCTCAGCTGGGTTCATGGTCACATAGATTCACTCGAATGATGTAACAAGTCGCTAAACGTCAGTCCAAAGAGGTCGAGCGGCGAGCGAGGTGGTCAGCGGCCACGCCCTTGGGCACGACCATCCGCCACGCGTCGATGACCAACTCCTCCATCCGGTCGTGTTCGAGCGCCGCCAAGTGCGCGCGGACCCAGTTGAACCGCTCGTCGGAGGGGATCGGCATGAAGAACAGGTCCGGCTCGGCCTCGATCAACGCGGCGCGTTCGAGTTTGGGGTAGGCGAGGCCGAGTTCGGTCTCGTCGGGCGAGAGCGCGAGGTAGACCAAGCCGCGCACGCGGAACTTCACGCGGTCGCGCACGAGGGCTTCCTCCGTGCGCGGCAGCGACATCGCCAGTTCGCGGATCCGCGCGACCGTCACCATGTCTCCACCGTAGAGTGGTCGCCATGGGGACGGATGAGAACATCCGAGTCGGCACCGCCGAGCGGGAAGCCGCCATCGCCGAGTTGGGCGAGCATTTCTCCGCGGGCAGGCTCGACATCAGCGAGTACGAGCAGCGCTGCGGCATCGCCGCGGCGGCCAGGACGCAGGCCGAGCTGCGACTGCTGTTCGACGACCTGCCCACCAAGGCCCCGGCCGTCGCGCAGCCGAACTCGCTGATCCGCCACGACAACCCCAAGAACACCAAAGCCATGTTCATCGGCTTCGGCGTCCTCGCGCTGGGCGGGCTCGTGGTGGTGGTCGGGATCACCTCGACCTGGTTCCTGCTCGCGCCGATCCTGGTGCTCGGCGTGATCCTGTTCATGATGTCCTGATAATCCGGTTGGCAGGTCGCAGGCTTGCCCCACCATCAGGCTCTGATCAGACGCCCGGGCGATCGCCGAGCAGGGAACGCAGCTGCGCCAGCAGGTCGCTGCGGCTGGTGGCGCCGAGGCGGGAGCGCATGCGGGCCATGTGGTGCTCGACGGTCTTGCCCGAGATGAACAGGCGGTCACCGACCTGCTTGTAGGTCATCCCGTCGAGCACGAGCCCGGCCACCTGGAGTTCCCGCTCGCTGAGCCGGACCATCCCGGCCCGATCTTCCACGGCGGGCGCGGGCGCGGCCGGGCCTTGCAGCACGCGGGCGCAGTCGAGGAGTCCGACCATCGCCGTGCGGTCGGGCGTGCGGATCGCGGCCTGCCCCGCCAGCCGGGCGGCGTCCCATGGCAGGCCCGCGGCGTGCAGGGACCTGGCGGCGGCTTCGACCTTCGGGGCGTCGACCTCGCCCGCGAGGACCTGGCGCCAGCTTTGGGCGGCGGCGGCGAGAGCGGCGTGGAACGGGCTGAACGCGGCCTGGTCGGCGAGCGCGGCCGCGTGCGCGTCGGCCGCGCGGGAGCCGCTCGGGCGGACGGTGTCCGGTTGGTCGGCGATGATCTCGGCGTGCAGGCAGTGCCAGTGCAGCATGGTCGACCACAGCGGCGGATTCCCCAGGCGCCGCAACAGTTCCCAAGCCTCGTCGAGCTGGGGCGCGAGCCGCTCGCGGTCGCCGAGGCGGGCCGCGGCGACGGCGAACTCGCCCAGTGGCAGCAGGGAGAACAGGTCGACCGGTACACGGACGAACGTGGCGCACGCCAGTTCCCAGGCGCGGCGCAGGGCCGTCAGGTCGCTGCTACGCCGGGCCGTGCCGACCCGCAGGCCGACGGCGAACAGGGCGTCGCGCGCTGACAGGTCCGCGGTGGGCGGGTTGGTCGCGACGCCGTGGTTCATCGAGATCCAGGCGCGCAGCAGCCGGTGGCGGTTCGCCAGCGTCCCGCCCGCGGCGACGGCGCGGTCGAGCAGGGGTTCGGCGATCGCGGTCGAGCCGGTGTGCGCGGCCATGATCGCGCTGATCGCGGCGGGGCTGTCGGGCAGCAGGACGTTGTCCCCCACCGGTTCCAGCATCTCGGCCGCGCGCACCACTGTGGACAGTGCGGTCGGCCAGGCGTCGTCAAGCGAGTCGAGGACGCCGTGGGCCATGGCCGTGATCGCGCCCGCGACCAACGTCGGCGGGTCGTCGGCGTCGGCTTTGAGGGCGGTCCGGGCGTCGTCGACGCGGCCCGTGCCCACCAAGCCGATGGCGGCCAGCGCGGACCCGGACCACTGGTACAGCTCGGCGCTGCGGGCGAGTTGGCCGCGGTGGGCCAGGGCGGCGGCGGCCACCCGGGCCGCGGCCGGACTGGGTGCGCCCGCCATGAGCGCGTCGGCCCGGCGCAGCGCGCTGTCGGTGGCTCCGGAAAGCGCCTCGGCTTCGGCTTGGCGCACCTCATCCACCGGATGCCCGGCGGCGGCCGCGGCGGCGTAGAGGCGCACGGCGACGGCTGGCTCGGCCTGCGCGGCGGCGGCCTCGAACACCGCGGCGACCGACGGTCCGCCCGCCTTGGCACCCAGCAGCGTGAGCGCGTCGGCGATGAGCGGGCCGCCGCGGGCCAGCCGCAGGTCGGCGATCCGGTCGTACACGGCGTCGCGCTGGTCGGGCGGGATCAGCGTGCGGACCACCGTGGCGCCCAGCGGCAGCAGGTCGGGCGCCAACAGGCCGGTGCCACGGGCTTCATCGAGGACGTCGGCCGGTGGGCGGCCGAGCAGTTCGGCCAGCTCGACCTCGCCCGCCCCGACCGCGGTGGCGATCAGGGCCCGCAGCGCGTCGGGGCTGAGCCGGTCGAGCTCGAATCGGAACTCTTCGATCGCCTCGTGCGGGAGGTCGCCCGCGCCTACGTGCGGGGCGACGCGGTGCACCAGGCCCGGCACCCCGCCGGTCTGGCTGTGCACCAGTTCGGCGACGCCCGGCGCGGGCGGGGCGCCCAGCAGCGCGCGCAGGCACTCGGTGACCCGGTCGCGGTCGAACGGGCGCAGCACGATCTGGCCGCGCATCCGGCCGAGCAGCGCGGTCAGACCGTCCGGCCGCGGCCGTGGCCTGGCGGCGATGACCAGTCCGGTCCGGCCGTCGGCGGCGCGGTCGGCCAGCTCAGCGAAGTCCTTGTCCCCCAACAGATGCGCGTCGTCGACCAGCAGCAGGTCGGCCGCGTCCAGGCCCGGCCGCCAGCGCCGCGCGCCCGGCGCGGTGGCGAGCAGGTCGAGCAGCGCGGTCTTGCCGAAGCCGCCCGGTGCGATCACCGCGAGCCGGACCGGGGCCACGCCACCGGAGATGATCGCCGCGCACAGCCTGCGCGTCGGGTCGTCCAGCACGAGCTCGTCGGGCAGCGCGTGTCCGGGGATCACGACTGTTCCCCTGGACGGCGGGGCCGCAGCGCGAACCGGCGGGCGGGCGGTTCGAGCGGGCTGATCTCCACCGGCGGACGCGGTGGCGGCAGATCAACGCCTTCCCGCACCCCGGCACTCTCCTCGATCTCCGCGTTCCGTCCCTCCAGCGCAACGAGCGCGGCGCCGCCGGGATTCGCGATCCCAGTTGCCGGACTCGCATGCCGGAATCCGGGGTGGCTGGCGTCGGCGCTGAGGTTGGCGCCGGGCGCGGCGAACCGGGCGGGCGCCAGCCGCGGGCAGGCCGCGATGGCGGCACCGCGCGCGGCTGCGGTCGCCGGGTCGGTCTCGACGGTGACCGGGGAGTCGAAACGGCCCGCGGCCAGCGCGGCGACCAGCGGCACCGCGGCGGTTCCGCCTGCCAGGACCACCCCGGCCAGGACGTCGGCGGGCACCCCGGCGGCGAGCCTGCCCAGGTCATCGACCGCGGTGGCGAGCGCGGGCCGGGCCGCCTCATCGAAGGCCGCCCTGGTCACGATCTCGTCGTTCAGCCGGACCTCGGGCGCGGTCGAGAGCAGTTCCTTGGCCTGCGCGCAGGTGAGCCGGAAGGCGGCCGGGTCCATCCCGTGGTCGGGGCGCACGAGCGAGCCGAGCACGTCGTCGAGGTACTCGCCCGCGTCGGCGTCGACCAGGGGCCGGTGGTTGGCCAGTTCGAACGACGCCTGCGCGCGGTAGAGCACGGCGTGCTCGATGTGCCTGCCGCCCAGCAGGCCCAGCGCGACGGCCGACCCGACCGGCACCGCCGCGCGCTCGTGGGCCGCCTCGGCCGCGGCGACCACGGTCGGCAGCAGCAGCACCCCGGGCATCCCCGCCGCGTGCAGCGCGCCGCGAAGCAGGCCACGACGGTATGACCCCCAATCGGGTGGGTGAGTGACCGCGATCCGTTCGGCAGGCCTGCCCTCGACCGCGGCGACCGCGTCGGCGACCCAGCTGACGACGGCGGCGGCCAGCGTCTCGGCCGGATAGAGCTCGCCGCCGAGCAGCACGGGCACGCCGTCGCCGACGCGCGGCAGGAAGTCGCGGGCCACCCGCTGCGGCTCGACCGCCGCCCATGCTCGCGCGGCCTGTCCGACCAGCACTTCTCCGCCATCGGAGATCGCCAGCAGGGCCGGGGTCCACGGGCTGCCGCGGTCGATCGGGACGGCCTCCGCCTGCCCGAACGCACTGCCCGTGCGCCTGCACACCGCCGCCGCGCCGCGCGTGCGGCCGACGTCGATGCCGAGCACATAGGGCATCCCGGACTCCTGACTATGGCGGTAGCGAGGGGTCTGTTCGTACCAGGCGCCTGATCCCGCACAGCAACCCCGGGTAGGCGCCTGATCACCCCCTAACCCCCTAACGAGACCTAGTTGCTTCACCCGTTCGTGTGACGTAGGCGACTCGGAGTGATCCCCGATGTGCCGGGTACGGCCCGTCCATAGATTGATCACAACGCCCCGACCGATGCCCCCGGCCTTGGCGCGACCTCCCCGAAACCCCCGAAATTGGAGTAGTTCGTTGACCGTCTACCAGGACCAGCCGAACTCAGGTGCCACCGAGCAGACCCTGCACGACTTCGTGCTGACCCTGCTGACCGACGAGTCCGCGCGCATCGCCTTCACCGAGGACCCCACCGCCGCACTCGCGGGTGCCGGCCTCGGTGACATCACCGCCCAGGACGTCCAGGACGTCATTCCGCTGGTCGCCGACTACGCCCCGGTCGACCTGACCCTGCCCGCCTCCGCCGAGACGGTCGTCGAGCAGCTCACCGCCGTGGCCGACGCCGCGCAGAGCCACGCGGGCCACTGCGACACCGACACCACCGGCGGCCTCACCGGCGGCCTGACCGGCGCGGGCTTCGGCGGCGAGTTCGCGGGTGGCCTGACCGGTGGGCTGACCGGCACGGACTTCGACGGTGGCCTCGCGGGCGGCCTGACCGGCGGTCTGGCGGGCACGGACTTCGGCGGCGAGTTCGCGGGCGGCATCTCCGCCACCGTCGCGCAGGTCTCCGGCACCTTCGTCGGCGAGACCGAGAACGCGGCCTTCTCCACCGTGTTCGACGGCGGCCTCGCGGGCGGCAGCGGCCAAGGCGTGCTCGAGACCGCGCTGGGCACCGGCGCGGGCGAGTACAGCCTCGGCCTGGACGGCATCGCGGGCCACGCCACCGCCGACTCCGCGCTGGGCGCGGTCACCGGCGCCGTCGAGGGCGGCCTCAGCGGCGTCGCGGGCGACCTCGGCTTCGACTCCGACCAGTTCTCCGGCTCGGGCTCGCTCGCGGCCACGGCCGATGGCCTGACCAGCGCCTTCGGGGTGGCGTCCGACCTGGGCGCGGTCGGCGGCGGCTCGGTCGTCGGCACCGACGGCGGCACCGGCGTGTTCGGCGTCGAGAGCGACCTGTTCTCCGGCAACGGCGGCGTCACCGCGGGCCTCGACGGCATCGAGGCCGTCTTCGCCAGCGAGACCACCGGCACCGGCGCCGTCAGCGTGAGCACCGACGGTGTCGCGGGCGCGGTCAGCACCGACTTCTTCGACGGCGAGCTCAACCTGGGCACCTCCGGCGTCTCGTTCGCCGCCGAGGGCGCCTTCGACGGTTCCCTCGCCCTGCCCGAGCTTTCCGCGCCGTCGCTGGGCAGCCTGGACGTGGTGCTCGAAGGTGCCGACGCGCTCGACGCCGACCTGCTGCGCGCGGGTGACATCACCGCCGGGACCACCGTGGCCAACTACGTCGCCGAGGGCGGCAGCCTGGTGGCCCACCAGATCGCCACCGGCTCGGCCGACCTGGGCGGCTTCCTCACCGGCACCGGCGCCGACGTCGCCGGCCACATCGAGACCGGCTCGGGCACCGTGGCCGACCAGATCGCCGACCTGCCCGCCGTCCCGGCCCTGCCCGCGCTGCCCGCCGTGCCCGCCCTGCCCGAGGTCCCCGCGGACCTGCCGGTCAGCCTGCCCACGGACCTGCCGGGTGACCTGCCGCTGCACCTCCCGGTCGACCTGCCCGGCGGCCTGCCGATCAGCCTGCCCGAGCTGCCCGACCTGCCGGTCGCCAACCCGCTGCCGGACCTGGGCTCGCTGCCCGGCGGCGTCGGCGGCCTCGTCCAGGACAGCCCGCTCGGCCAGCTGACCGGCGAGAACAGCCTGCCCGACGTGGGCGGACTGACCGACGGCCTCAGCCTCGGCCACTGACCGACCCAGCGCTAGCGGTGGAGGCGGGGTCCTGGTCACAACGGACCCCGCCTTCTTCACTGTCATGACCCGACACGGCACACTCGACCGGGTGATGGCACCGCCCTGGCTCGGGATCCTGGACGACACCATCCGCGCGTGCGCCGCGCACGACCGGTCGGACTTGGCTGAGAGACTGCTGCGGCGCCGGGCCCGACTCCTCGAACCGGGCAGACGCGTGGTGGTGTTCGGCGGGGCGGGCCAAGGCAAGAGCCAACTCGTGAACGCCCTGATCAACGCCCCGGTCTGCGCGGTCGGCGACGACATCACCACGGTCGTGCCCGCGGTCGTCCGGCACGCCGACGAGCCGACCGCCGCGGTGGTGACCGGCGACGCCAGACCCGCGCTCAGCGGCGCGGTCGAGCGCGCCGCCGCGCCCATCGAGTCGGTCAGCGCGCAGGCCAACCGGCTCGCCCTGGTCCGCGACGATGTCCAGCACTGTGAGATCGGCTTGCCGCGCACGCTGCTCGGTGCCGGCCTGGTCCTGATCGACGCGCCCGCCGTTGGCGACGCCCACGACTCGCGCACCGGCCGGGCGATGTCCGTGCTGGCCGACGCCGACGCGGTGCTGCTGGTCACCGACGCCACCGCCGTGCTGACCGCGCTGGAACTGGACCTGCTGAGCCAGATCCACCGGCTGTGCCCAACCGTGCTGGTGGTGGTCACCAAGATCGACATCGTGCCGCGGTGGCGGCAGGTCGCCGAGGCCGACCGCCGCGCGCTGGCCGAGGCCGGACTGCCGACCACGGTCGTGCCGGTGTCGTCGGCGCTGCGCCTGGCCGCGGCCCGAACCGAGGACCACGCACTCAACGCCGAGTCCGGGTTCGCCGACCTGATCACGCAGCTGCGCCAGCACGTGCTGACCGACCCGGTGGCCGTGACGAGCAAGGCCGCCGCCGCCACCAGCAAACTCGCCGTCGAGCAGCTGATCGAGCCGCTGCGCGCCGAGTTCGACACCGTCGCCGCGACCACCGACACCGCCGCGCTCGCCGACTGGCACGCCGCGGGCCGCCGGGTCGAGCAACTGCAGCGGGAGGCCGCCCGCTGGCAGACCCAGCTCAGCGACGACGTCGCCGATCTGATGGCCGATGTGGAGTATGACCTGCGCGACCGCACCCGCCGCGTGCTGCGCGAGGTCGACGACTACTTCGAGGTGGCCGACCCGGCCAAGGTCTGGGACGAGTTCGAGGACTGGATGCGCGCGGCGCTGACCGAGATCGCCGAGGTCAACTCCGACTGGCTCCTGGAACGGTTCGAGTGGATCGCCGCCCGGATCGCGCGCACGGTCGTCCCCGACGCCGAGCGGCTGCCCTCGACGCTGCTGCGCGACCTGTCCGCCGAGCACGCGTCGGCGCTGCGCAAGCCGAACATCGAGAAGTTCACCCCGGTGCAGAAGATGTTCGTCGGCCTGCGCGGGTCCTACAGCGGCCTGCTGATGTCCGGGTTGGCCACGACGCTGGCCGGGCTGCCGCTGATCAACCCGATCTCGCTGGGCGCGGGCGCGGCCTTCGGCGCGCGCAGCGTGTTCGAGGAGCGCGGCGCGCGGCTCAAGCGCCGCCAGGCCATCGCCAAGACCTCCGCGCAGCGCCACGTCGACGACTTCTTCCTGTCCTACGGCAAGGAGACCAAGGACGCGATGCGGGTGATCCACCGCGCGCTGCGCGACCGGTTCGCCGAGGTCGCCCAGGAACTGCGGGAGGCGGCGACCGAGTCGGCGCGGGAGATCAAACGCGACCTCGACGCGGGCGCGGCGCTGCGCAACGGCCGCGCCGCCGAAGTCCGGCGCGGGCTGGAACAGCTGGTCGCCCTACGCGGGCGGATCGACGCACTACACGTACCGAAGGGCCTAACGGCGTGAATTTTGAGTTGGCACAGCGAGGTCTGACGGGATGAACCTGCCCGACGCGGCGGGGGAACTGCTCGACCGCGCGCTTTCGGTCTACCGGGACAGCCACCGCGCGGGTGGCTTCCTACGCACCCACCTTGACCACCTGCGCGGACCGCTGCGCCTGGCGATCGTGGGCGAGGCGGGCTCTGGGCGCTCGACGCTGCTCGGCGCCATTGTCGGCGATCGGATCGCCGCTGAGCGGCTGGTGGTCGACTGGCCCGGGGCGGTCGAGCTGATAGACGCGGGCACCGCCGACGCCGACGCGACGCTGGTGCTGACCACGCGACCTGGGTCCGAACCGCCCGCGCTGCGCCCCGACCACCCGATCGCCAGGGCGACTCCCGTGTCGACGATCGTGGTGCTGTCCCGGGCCGACGAGCTGGGCGGCGGCCGGATCGACGCGCTGATCTCGGCCCGGCAGGTGGCCAGACGGCACGCCAAGTCGCCCGAGTTGGGCGGGCTGTGCCAGGACGTCGTCGCGGTCGCTGGTCTGCTCGCGGTCGGGGCGTCGACGCTGACCGCCGAGGAGTTCGCGGTCCTCGACTTGCTCGGGCGGGAACCCAGGGACCAGGCCGAGGCGACCCTGCTGTCGGTCGACCGCTTCACCGCCCCTGGCGGCCGGATCGCGCCCGCGGTGCGCGCGGACCTGGTGGCCAGGCTCGGGATGTTCGGCGTGCGGATCGCGATCACCCTGGTCCGGCGCGGCTGTCGCGACCGCGATGGCCTCGCCGCGGAACTGGTGCGGGCCAGCGGGATCCTCGACCTGCGCACGGCGATCGGCGCGAACTTCGTCGACCGCGCCCCGGTTCTGCGCGCGCGGTCGGCGCTGATGGCGCTGGACATGGTGCTGCGCATGGAACCCCGCCCGGATGCGGCGTCGATCGCCGCCGACCTGGAGCGGCTCTTGGCGGGCGCGCACGACTTCCGCGAACTGCGCCTGCTCGCCGCCCTGCGCACGGGCCGGGTCTCCTTCGGCGAGGCGGCCGAGGAGGCGGTGTGCCTGCTCGGCGAGCACGGCACCGACCCAGGTACCCGGCTGTCGCTGTCCGGCGACGCCTACGACGCGCTGCTGCGCTGGCGTGCCCACGCCGAGGACGCCCGGCTCGCCGATCGCGAACGCCGAGCTGCCACGGTGGTGGCCCGCAGCTGCGAGGCGCTGATCAGCGCGTTTGCGCGGTGACCCAGCCGAGGTAGCCCGCGCTCCCGCCGACCACGGGCAGCGCGATCACCTCGGGCTCGTCGTAGGAGTGCTCGCGCTGGAGGAACGCGGTGACCTCGTCGAGCCGGTCGGCGGCGGTCTTCACCTGCAGCTGCCATTCCTGGTCGTCCTGGACGGCTCCGTCCCAGCGGTAGACGCTGCGGATCGGGCCGACGATCTGTACGCAGGCGGCAAGGCGGGCCTCGACCAGGCCGCGGCCGAGCGCGGCGGCCTCGTCGGCCGACGCGGTGGTGGTGATCACGACGATGTGCGACACGGGGTCAGTCTTCCAGCAGCTCGAAGTGCCTGATCGCGGCCGGGACGGTGGCCGAGCAGGTCAGCGGGGTGTCACTACGGACGAAGACCGCGCGCACCCGCAGCCGCCGGGCGCCCACCAGCTCGACCTCCCACTCCTCGTGCGCGACCCGGCGGACCGAGACGAGCGCGAAGGCGTCGATCCGCCGGTCGCCGGAGCGCTCGCGGGCGAACTGCTGCGCGGCCTGGACCGGCGCGGGCACGGTCGACCGGCCGCGCAGGTAGGGCAGAGTCAGGTTTCCCGCCTCGAAGTCGGCGGCGACGGCGACGGCCTGATTCGCCGGAACCTGTCCGAAGTAGACACCATGCGGCAGCGCCAGCAGGTTCGCGGAGTACCGGTCGCCGCCGACGTGGGAGCACTCCCAGACCTGCCCTGGCCGCGCGGCCGCGAGCGCCGCGGCGACCGGTCGCCCGCGGATGGCGCAACAGGTGTCGTGCTTGCCGTGGGCGCAGACGAGGTAGGCGGGTTCGGTCGACGGCTCGCCGCGCGGCGCGGCCACGCTCAGGTCACTCAAGTCCGCCGGGTCGGTGAACTCGTTCCACCACAAGCGTTCCGCGCGCGCGTCGACCACGGCGTAGCGGCGCGGACCCGGAGGTGTGCGGCCTGGTCTGCGGATCAGCAGCACCCTCGCGCCCACCTCGGCCGCCTGCGCGGTGACCGACGCGGCGATCGACGCTGGCAAGTCCGACTCCCACAGCGCGTCGGCTCCCCACGGACCAGGCTGCTCGATGAGCACCCAGCGGCGGACCGGCGGCGCGCTGGCGCCGATGAGGTCGCCACGGCGCAGGCAGCCGTCCGAGCAGCGCTCGCGGATCACACCACATCACCCATGGGGACCAGGATCGCTTCCCGGAGCAGCCTGCGCACCAGGACGATCTGGTCGGCCACGGGCAATCCCCCGATCCTCCCGACCACACACGGCTCCCCGCTGAGCAACTCGGCGAGGGCGGCGGCGGTCGTTTCGGGCAGGGAGAGCTGGTCGCCGGGGATGTCGAGCAGCACCCGTCCGTCGCGCGCGTCGAGCCGGAACCGCAGGCCGGGCCGGACTTTCACGCGTGTGCCCGCGGCCACCGCCCGAGCGGCGGCGACCTGGGCGAGCGGGCTGACCGGACTCGGCCGGGTGCCCTGCCAGACCAGGTCGCGCAGGACTCGCGCGACCGCGCCCGAGTCTGGGGCCAGCCTGCCGAGCTCGGCCACCACCTCGGCGATGTGCGGGGCGAGCTGGTCGGGGTCGGCGGCGTCGATGCCCAGCGGGAGGGTGGCCCGCAACTCGGGCAGACCGCCCGCGAGCTTGAGCAGCGCCTCGACGATGGCATACCTGGTGAGGACGTGGACGCCGACGGTCAAGTGCGCGGAGACGCCGCCGAGCGCGGTCGCGGAATGCAGGTACCCACGCGGCAGGTAGAGCGCGTCACCGGGTTCGAGCGCGGTGTCGATCAGCGGCTCCTCGGCGGCCCGCGCCTCGACGGCGGCCCGGCGCCGATCCCACGGCTGGTCGCGCAGCGGATCGGGGTGCACGGGGGCGTGGATCAGCCAGCGTTTGCGGCCGTCGAGCTGCAGGACGAAGACGTCGTGCACGTCGTAGTGCGCGGAGAAGCCGCGGGAGGAGGGCGGGGTGATGTAGGCGTTGATCTGGACCGGGTGGCCAAGGTCGACGCCAAGCCCGCCGCCGAAGTCGATCAGCGGGGGCCAGAGCCGGTGCAGGGCTTGGAGAACCAGGGTGCTGCCGTCGTCGAACAGCCGGGTGACCTTGTCGTCGGCGACCTGGTCGGCGATCTCCGCGCCGACGCCACCGCCCCGGGTGAACTGCCAGGACCCGAGGACGGCGCCGTCGCGGGCGACGCGCAGGAACGGGGACCGCAGGCCGCGACGGGAGAGGAGTTCGTCGACGTCGGTGAGCGTCAGGAGGTCGTCGAAGGGCTTTGCGAGGTCGGCGGCTTTGCTGAGCAGGGGCGCGCGTCCCCAGTGGACCGAGGCGAACTCGCCCGGCTCAGCCGAGATACACCGGCGCAGGGCCGGGCGGTCCGGGGACCGCCCGGCCGAGAGTGGCTGCTCACCCACCCGCACCGCCATCGGCACCGCCGTCGGACCCACCGCCCGCTCCACCGTCGGCACCGCCGTCAGCGCCACCGTCCGCGCCGCCGTCGCCGCCACCGGATCCAGAGCCACGGCCCGCGCCGCTGTCGGCACCACCATCGGCGCCACCGTCGCCGCCCGCGCCGGAGTCGGCGCCACCGTCGTTACCCGCGCCGCCGTCAGCGCCTCCGTCGGCACCGCCGTCGTGGCCCGCGCCGCCGTCAGCACCGCCATCTGCGCCGCCGTCGTGGCCGCCCGGTCGTCCGGTCGCGCCGCCGTCGGAGGGGCCGTGGGATCCTGTGCCGCCACTGCGGATGTCGTCGTCTTCCAGGGACATCTCGTCCTCCCAAGCTCGGCGTTGCTACCTCTGACGCCGACCTGGTACCCCCATCCGGGGGTTTCCATGCCTCAGACGCGCTCTTTGGTCATTCGACCGTGCGGCGGTAGCGAACCTGGCGGTGGGCCCCGGGCTGGGCGAACCTGCGGATCAGGTACGTGAGCGCGGCGCCGATCAGCAGCCACACGATCGCCGCGGCGCCGTAGTTGAAGAGCACCGCGAGCTTGTCCGACGCCGGGGTGAACAGGCCGTCGAAGCCGAGCGACACGGCGTCGGCGAACCCATCCACAAAGGACGCGAACCCGTTGTTCGGGTTGGCGTCGGCCAAGGTCAGGATGATCTTGGTGGCCAGGACGACGGCGAAGAGTCCACAAAGGAAGTTGATGAAGCCGCACACCATGCTGATCGCACGGCCGCGCGACACGGCACTGTCCTCGACGCGCTCGTGGACGACCTGCTCCTCGCCGGGCAGCGGTCCGCGCGGGTCATGCTCTGGATACGTCATTACCCGATGGTCGCACCGTCGCGGGCCACCCGCTTGACAACTCAGGCGAAGCGCTGCTCCAGCCGGTCGAGCGTGGCGCGGATGCCCTTGAGGTTCTTGCCCGGGAATTTGACCAGTTCCAGCAGGAACCCGATGCGCGCGGTGGACCAGTCGAAGGTCTCGGTGACCTCGGTGCGCCCGTCGCCAAGGTCGCTGAGCTGCCAGCGCCAACGGTGGCCATAGAAGTGGCGCCACGCGATGAGCCGGTTCTCCTCGAACTCGACCACGGTGTTGAGGATCTTGTACGGCAGCCCCATGTGCATGTCCATGCCGAACTTGTCGCCGAGCGCGAGCCGCCGCGGCCCCTTGGACCGCGCGGCCTTCACCGTCCCGGAGCCGTCGATGAGCGGGTGCTTGTCCGGGTCGACCAGCAGCTCGAAGATCTCCGCGGCGGGCGCGGAGATGATGCGGGTATCCGAAACCTGACGGTTTGCCATTCCGAAAGCCTAGTGCAGCACCGCGTTGATCCTTCGGGGTATCGGCGGATCCAGGTTTCCGCTGGGCGTGCGGCCGGAAGGCGACTTGTACTGGGTGTACCAGCGCCTTTCGGCCGTACGTCCAGCGGGAAGCTGGGCCGTCGAGACCCCGAAGGATTAGCGCGGTGCTGCACTAGGCCAGGCCCGGCTCGTCGGGCAGGTGAGCTGTGTCATTGAAGCGGCGGGTGTACCAGGTCGACCCGTCCACCACGACCTGCGAGATCGACCCGTTGTCGGCCCCGACGAAGGCGAAGGCCGCCGACTTCGCCGCCGCCGCGATCACCGCGCCGATAACGCCGCCGTGGGTGAACACCGCCACCCGCTGACCCGGATGCGCCGCCGCGAGGCGCTCGATCCCGGCCCGCACCCGCCGCTCGAACGCCTCGGCTGGCTCGGCGCCCGGGATCACGTCCCACCGCTGTTCCGCGCGCATCCGCAGCGCCACCGGGTCGCCCGCGGCCACCTTCTGCCGGAACAGCCCGCCTTCCCACTCGCCGAGGTGCACCTCCCGCAGGTCCGGCTCGACGACCGGCTCGATCCCCAGCGCCGCCGCCAGCGGTGCCGCGGTCTGCGCGGTCCGGCGCAGGGTGGTGACGTAGATGGCGTCGATCTTCTCCTCGCGCAGCCGCGCCCCGACCCGCTCGGCCTGCTCCTGCCCCTCCGGGGCCAGCGGCGGGTCGCCCTGGCCGTCCATCAGGTCGAACCGCAGGCCGGGGACGGCCGCAGCGGATTCGCCGTGCCTGATCAGCAGGATGTCGGCGGCGTTGGGCGGGGCGATGAACCGGGGCTGGCGAAGCGGGCGTGTCGACACACCCACAGCAGACCCGCCACCCGCGCCGACCGTCAACCGATCGCGCGACGGATCACTCCGGCGATTTAGGGGGTGTCCTGTGGATCATGGTGGGTGGGATCCGTGATCCGCTTGGTTCCTGGGCGTGCCGCGGGGACGGTCGCGTACTGGTTGTCCGTGGCCGTTCCCGCGGTGCGGCCAGGGGCCGAGCGGGCGCGGATAGCGCCCGCCATGATCCGCAGGACATGCCCTAGTCATCCGATCGCGCGATAGCTCACGCCAGCGGTTTCACCAGCAGCTCGAACGCGAGGTCGTCGCGCAGCGGCAGCCCGAACCGCTCGTCCCCATACGGGAACGGCGTCATCTCGCCCGTGCGCCGATACCCGCGCCGCACATACCAGGCGATCAGGTCCTCGCGGGCGTTGATCACCTTCATTCGCAGCTCGCCCATGCCCCACTCGTCCCGGACGAACCGCTCCGCCTCGGCCAGCGTCGCCCGCCCGATCCCGCCACCCTGCATCCCGGGCACGACGGCGAACATCCCGAAGTAGCCGGACCCGTTCTCGTCGGCGACGTGGCAGCACGCCACCAGAACACCGTCCTCCCAGGCGGTCAGCAGCGCGCTCTTGGGCGCGGTGATCACCTCGGCCACCCCGTCCGGGTCCGTGCGCTGCCCTTCGAGCAGGTCCGCCTCGGTCGTCCAGCCTTCCCGACTCGAATCGCCGCGGTAGGCCGATTCGATGAGCGGGACGAGAACGGGCACGTCAGCGAGGGTCGCTTCGCGGAAAGTGAGCACCTGCGCATTATGCCTACCGCGGTCGGATGACTCCCGCCGCGACGAGGACGCCGTAGCGGTTCATGATCTCCTTGTCCATCGCGGCCTGGGTGAGAGTGCCGGGCGGGTACTGGCGCGCGAGGTCGATGCCGATCTGCACCGCGGCCTGGTCGCCCTTGTCGACGCCGAGGTTCTCCACCATGTCCACTCCGTTCGCGCCCGCGTGCAGCACCCTGCCGTCGATGCCCGCATGGGTGCCCGCGTAGCCGTAGTGGATGTTGGACCAGATGTCGTGCCGGATCTCGCCACCCTCGGGCATCGGCGTGAACACGTTGTCGCCGACGGTCATGCCGAGAATGCGCGACTTGTGATCCCATGGGCCGCCGGTCTTCACCAAGTCGTACCACTCCTTGAGTCCGCGCGCTTTGTCCAGCGGATTGCTCGACTCCAGCAGCCGCCGAATTCTCTCGACCTCGGCGGAGTTCCCGTTCTTGTTCATCTCGTTCAGGATGAACACGCTGATATTGTTGCATTCGGCGAACGGACTCTGATCGCCGGTATTGTTCTGAACCGTCACGCCGGAGTCGAGGTATTCGACAGCGGTCGCCGCGTCACGAATGATCCGGTTGACTATCGCCGCGGTCGCCTGGACGAATCGGCGCCGCGCGAGCACGGGCAGCACCACGATGCCGGTGAGCAGTCCGTAGGCCGGGATGGCGGCCATGATCGTGTGGTTGATCTTGAGCTTGGTGTTCGCGACGATCGTGGCGAACGCCTTGGCGTGGTTGCTCTGCTGATGGCAGCTCAGCCCCACCCTGGCCGCGTCGTTGTTGGCCACCGCCAAGGCTCCGGCGAATCCGACGCCCGCGGCGTCGGTCCAGGCGGCTCGCGTCTCGCGGGTGTCGTAGACCGCGGCGTTGAACGAGTCGCCCGCGCCGCGCCATGTCCTGGCCAGTTCGCGCACGGTGTCCTCATTGGTGTCCGGCCAGCCGGTCTTCGCCTTGACCGCCGACCACAGCCCGAAGGTGTCTGGTGGTTCCGGGACCATGACGCCTACCGCGGGAATTGGTCGGCCGCGATTTTGTCGCCCGCCGAATACGACTGGGCGGACAGTGTCGCCGCGCGACCGAGATCGCCGAATCGGCCGGGCAGCGGATCGGCTACCCGGCGGATCGCGTCGGCGGGCGGGGTGTATTCCACCCGATACCGCGCGCCGAGAACACCGGTGCCGATTCCGGATTCGCCGGTCGCTATCCGCTGCCGAAACGCGGTCCAGTCGATTCCCAGCGCGCGCCCGATCGTCGTGAGGTGTGCGCCGACTCGTTCGATCGTCTCGATGTCCATCTGGATGCGAGGGTGCGGTGCCATGAGACGAGTCTCGGCCCCGCCTGAGGCGACGGGAGCGAGCCGGCCGGTTCCGGCCTACGCCAGGGTCTGCCACCACGGGTCGACCTGCGGCGGGTTGTCCACGTCGATCCGCTCGCCGGGCCGCGGGATCGCGAGGGCGACGTCGCGGGCCTTCGACTCGGCCCAGACCCGCTCGGCGGGCTCGGACCAGCCGTGCATGGCCAGCTTGAACGTGGCCCAGTGCACCGGGATCAGCAGGCCGCCGTCAAGGTCGACGTGCGCGGCGACGCCCTCCTCCGGGGTCATGTGGATGTCGGGCCAGCCCGGGGCGTACGCGCCGACCTGGACCAGGGACGCGTCGAACGGGCCGTGCAGCGCGCCGATCTCGGCGTAGCCGTCGAAGTAGCCGGAGTCACCGGTGTAGAAGACCCGGCGGGACGGGCCCGCCACGACCCAGGACGCCCACAGCGTGTCGTCGCGGGTGAAGGCGCGGCCGGAGAAGTGCTGGGCCGCGGTCGCGGTGAGCCGGACGCCCGCGATCTCCGTGCTCTCCTCCCAGTCCAGCTCGATGATCCGCTCGGCCGGGACCTGCCACCGCTCCAGGTGCGCGCCGACCCCGAGCGGCACCACGAACGGCGCGGTCCTGGTCTCGACCAGCGCGCGCACGGTGGCCAGGTCGAGGTGGTCGTAGTGGTCGTGCGAGATGACGACGGCGTCGACGTCGGGGACCTCCGACAGCGGCTGCGGCATCGGGTGCAGCCTGCGCGGGCCGACCAGCCGCGACGGCGACACGCGCTCGCTCCACACTGGATCGAACAGCACGCGCGCGCCGTCGATCTCAACCAGGGTGGTTCCGTGGCCGTACCAGGTCAGGAAGAGGCCGTCGTCGGTCGGGGCAGCGGGGCTGACCAGCGGGACCGGCCCGGCGGGAGTGCGCCGCTGACCGCCGAACATCAGCTCGCGCACCATGTCGCGGCCCGCTTCGGGGACGATCTGCGCGGTGTGGGCGCGGTTGTGGAAGGCGCCGTCGCGGAACTGCGGCGAGCGCTGGACCCGGGCCGCGCGGTCGCCGCGCGCCTTGCCGCCCAGCGCGGCCGGGATGTCGCGCACGATCCACGCGACCGCCGCGAGTCCCAGTCCCAAAGCCAGAAGAAGCCGTCTCATCCCACGATGGTGCCATCGAAAAGCTGTGACCGTCCTCAGGCGAGTCGGCAACCCCACGTCACGGTGCGAAGCCGCATCGCGCGGCGGGCGACCAGACCCGGGCGCGGCGTACGGACCGACACCCGGCGCAAGTGGGCCTCATCGACCTTGAGGCTCTCCGGCGCCGGGTACTCCTCGTCCGGTGCTTGCGGGTGGTCCGGCGGGAGCAGGTCGAGGATCGCGCGCAGGGCCCACCTGGCGTGCCCGTGGTAGGACCAGACGACAGTGTCAGCGGAGAAGACGTCCCAATCGCGGCTCTGCCGGGACCGGGCGGCGGTGACGTCGTGCGCGTCCTTGATCACCACATAGTCGACGTGGTTCTCCCACGCGTAGGTCGCCACGATCGCTTCCGGGACGTCCGGGCCGCCGCAGAGGTACACGGTGAAGCCGTCGGCCACGACCGCGCGCAGGAGCTCGTCTATCTCGCCCCAGTCGGACGGTTGTGACTCTTCGCAAGGTTGACTCATCGTCATCACCCGAATGGCCGGTGCCGCCGCCGCCGAGTGCCCCCGAGCGATGACACGGTGTGTCCGTCTCACCCTGTTTACCGCACCCGGACGACACGTAGCTACCCATTCATGCCACCGACACCAATGTGTCATTCACAGTTTGATGTCACCCGTGTGAGTGACGACTCCTACCCGATCGGCCCTTGCACCGGTTGGCCTATCGCCTCGAACACCAGCATGGTGTTGACCGAGACGACCTCCGGGCGACTCAACAGGCGGGTGATGAGCAGCTGCTGCAGGTGCGTGGTGTCGGGCACGGCGACCTGGATGAGGTAGTCGTCGGGCCCCGCCACATGCAGCAACGACACCGTCTCGGGCTGGTCGAGGACGAACGCCTTGAACGCGGCCACGATCTGCTGGCGGTGCGGCCGGACGCGCACCGAGAGCAGCGCGCTGATCGGCCTGCCGAGCGCGGCCAGGTTCACAGTCGCGTGGAATCCTGTGAGGACACCGCGGCGGCGCAGCGACCGCACCCGCTCCAGCGCGGTGGACGGCGCGACCCCGACGATCGCGGCCAGTTCCTTGTTCTGCAACCGCGCGTCCTGTTGCAACTCGCGCAGGATCGCGATGTCGACGGCGTCGAGATCACCCATCGACCGACTGTACTGTCCGGTCAGCGGTGTGCCTCCTTGAGCGCGTACTCCAGGTCCGCGACCAGGTCGTCGACGTGCTCGAGCCCGACCGACAGCCGCAGCACCGCCGCGTTCGGCTTCGCGTGCGCCGCGACCGGCCGGTGGGTCAGCGAGGCCGGGTGCTGGATCAGCGAGTCGACCCCGCCGAGCGAGACGGCGTGGGTGATCAGCCGCACCGCCTCCACCGTCCGCGCCGCCGCCGCGTACCCGCCGTCGACGGCGAAGGCGACCATCGCGCCCGGCCCGGACATCTGCCTGCCGACCAGCTCGCCGGACGGAAAGTACACCCGCTCGACGTGCTGCTGACCGCCGAGCCAATCCGCGATCGCGATGGCGTTGGTCTGCTGCTGCTGAACCCGCACGGGCAGCGTCTGCAAACCGCGGTGCAGCAGGTAGGCGGCCAGCGGGTGCATCAATCCCCCGGTGATGGCCCGCACGCCGCGCAGCCTCGTCGCCCACTCCGCGTCGGCGGCCACGACGCCGCCGATGACGTCACCGTGCCCCCCGAGGTACTTGGTCGCCGAGTGGAGCACGAGGGTCGCCCCATGCTCCACCGGCCGCTGGAGAACCGGCGTGGCGAAGGTGTTGTCCACCAGCACCGGCACGTCACCCGCCGCGGCGGTGACCGCGCGCAGGTCGAGCAGGTCGAGGGTCGGGTTCGCGGGGGTCTCCACGATCACCAGCCCAGTCGTGTCCTTGATCGCCGCCGCCACGCCATCCGGCTCGACCCAGCTGACCTCGGTGCCGAGCATCCCGGTGGCCAGCAGGTGATCCGACCCGCCGTAGAGCGGCCGCACGGCCACGATGTGCGGCTTGCCCGCGCTGACCGTCGCGATGAGACACGCGGTCAGCGCGGCCATCCCGGATCCGAACGCGACCGCCTGCTCGGCACGTTCGAGGGCCGCCAGAGCGTCCTCGAACCGCGCGACCGTGGGGTTCCACAGTCGCTGGTAGACCAGCCCACCCTCCGCGGGCGGCAGTCCCCCGGTGGCGAGGGCCTCGTAGGCCGCCCCGCCGGACTCGACGCTGGGCACCGGGTTGGTGGTGGACAGATCGATCGGGGGCACATGCACGCCGAGTCCCGCGAGATCATCGCGGCCCGCGTGCACGGCGAGAGTGGCCAGGCGGCTCATCGGCGCTCCTCTGTGTCGGGTCCACAGAGGATCGCCCGGTTCGGCGGGCTACCGGCGGGTCACGAAATCCGGTTCGATTACGACCCCGCACGGCACGTCCGACCGAATCGGATTCGGCTCGGGACGTCGCGGCGGGAAGGAACCGGGACTGCCGCCGTCAGCCCACGTCCTCCCCGGGGGGCTTCCTTGGCCAGGTGGCGGGCCGTTCCCGGCAATGCGGTGCTGCCCGTCGGGTGGCCGTCGACGGCGTCGCGGTCCATCGCGTATCAGCCTGACCCCGCGGCGCTGCCTTTGCGAATGCGCCATCACGAATTGCCATAACATCGCGGAGTTCTGAGTACCACGTAATCCGCCGCCCTCCTTAAAGCAGCGCGCGCGGTGACTCGGCGACCGAGGTCACAGTCCATTGTCGGCACCGGCCAATTCACAGAATCCTTGTCTCGTCCGGCGCTGCGTCGCCGGACCACCCCGGCCACGCCCTTTCCGGCGCGGACCGGCCTGCCCATTTATCGAGGAGTTCGACAATTCATGAACAACGGGGAAATGCCGGGTACGTCCCGGCGTAGATTCCTGACCGGGGCGTTCGCCACGGGGGCCCTTGCGGTCGTGGGCGCAAGCGGCGCGCTGATCGCCACCAGCGCGAACTCGGCCACCGCCACCGTGATCCACGAGAAGTTCGATGAGGTCTACAAGGGCCGCCGCATCGCGGGAACGCATGCCAGCGACAAGCTGACCAGCACGAAGTACATCGACGCACTCACCGTCGACGGGGACGCCGTCCACGTGATGCGCAATGGCAACGGCACGTTGGTGACCTCGGTCAACCACTACGAGCCCTTCGCCACGCTGCGCGAAGCCGCCAGGGCCGCGGTGGACACCCTGGGCGACGCTCGGCCGCTCCCGGTCGGCCACGGCCACCACTGACCTCGACAACTTTCGTAGTGGAGTAGACCAATGGGAATTCGCAAGAACCAGGCGAATCTGACCGCCACCGAACGAACGAACCTCGTCAACGCGCTGCTCGCCATGAAAGCAAACGGCCAGTATGACGTTTTCGTGCAGCAGCACATCGACAGATCGAACGGCGACAGCGACAACGGCGTGCGAATCGGCCACCGGGCGCCGAGCTTCCTGCCGTGGCACCGCCGATTCCTGCTCGACTTCGAGAACGCGCTCAAGGCCATCAACCCCGCTGTCGACCTGCCCTACTGGGACTGGACGACGGCCGGGTCGACCTCGACGCTGTGGTCGACGAGCTTCATGGGCCCCAACGGCTCCTCGACGCAGAACTGGCGCGTCACGTCGGGCCCGTTCGCGCAGAGCAGCGGGAACTGGACCCTCAACGTCCGCACGGACAGCAACAACTACCTGCGCCGCCGCTTCGGCGCGGGCACCGGCACTGTCCTGCCGACCGCCGCGCAGGTCAGCACGGTCCTCGGGCTGACCAACTACGACACGTCGCCGTGGAACAGCACGTCGCTGACGAGCTTCCGCAACCAGCTCGAAGGCTGGAACGGGCCCAACCTGCACAACCGGGTGCACGTGTGGGTCTCGGGCACGATGGCGGGGTTCGGCTCGCCCAACGACCCGGTCTTCTGGATGCACCACTGCAACATCGACCGGCTGTGGTCGCAGTGGCAGGCCGCGAACCCGACGCGCACCTACATTCCGACCTCTGGCACCACCAACGTGGTCGACATCGATGAGCCGATGCTGCCCTGGGGCGGTTCGGTGACGCCGCGGAGCATGCTGTCGCACTCGGCTTCGTACACCTACGCGTAGCCCACGTTTCGCCTGTCGTGAATCGGGGTTCGCTCCTTCGGGGGCGAACCCCGTCACAGCCCGAACATGATCGGGTACGCGGCGCAGGCTATGGCGGTGATCACCTTGCTACCAGCGGGTTTCCCAACTGACTTTGTGGACGGTCGGCCGCGGACACCCCAACGGTCAGCGGCTCGGGGCGTGGACCGCGATCAGCTCGTGGACCATGGCGGCGGTCTTCGCCAGCGTGTCCTCGTGGCCGGTCGGGTCGAGCCGGAACGCCAGCCGGGTGAGCACGTCCCCGATCGTCACCGCCTGGAGCAGGGTCACCCGAAGCTCGGCGGTGTCGATGAAGCCGAAGCGGTCGACCAGCACGTCGGCCAGGCCGTCGGCGAGCGGGTCGTCGAACTCGTTGGAGTCGAGTTCGCCCGCGGCGAGGCCCGCGTTGCTGATGGCCCGGAAGCCCTCGTCGGTGCGGCACATCCCGACATAGATCGAGTACGCGCGGGCGACGGCCTCGTGCCAGACCGGCAGCACGGCGGCCTCGGCGGTGACGCGATCCTGGTAGCGCAGGGTGTTGCGTTCCACGACGGCGCGCATGACGGCGAGTTTGTCGGGGAAGTAGCGGTAGACCGAGCCGATGGACACCTTGGCGGTCTTGGCGATGTCCGCTGTCGTCGCGGCCGAGAAGCCCTTGTCCACCACGACCCGGGCGGCGGCGTCGAGGATGCGTTCGATCTGCCGGGTGGCGCGGAACTGGGTCGGGGTCCGACGCACCTGATACGGGGTGTCTGGGGCGCTCATTGCGCCATTGTGCCCAGCACACATGACCGGTCGTCGACCGGCTGTGCCGATCTTGACAGCGACACCGCGCCCGCGGATATCCCAGTGAGCCATAACATGCACCGATGACCCCCAAGCCGTGCATCTTCTGTCAGATCGCCGACGGCGAGCTGCCCGCCGCCGTGGTCCACGAGGACGACGCGACGATCGCCTTCCTCGACCACCGGCCGCTGTTCCACGGCCACACGCTCGTGGTGCCCAAGACGCACGTCCAGGTACTCAGCGACCTGCCTGCCGAGCGGGTCCCGGCCTTCTTCACCCTCGCGCAGCGGCTGGAGCGGGCGGTGGAGGACGGGCTGGGCGCGGACGGGTCGATGATCCTGATCAACAACGTGGTCAGCCAGTCGGTGCCGCACCTTCACCTGCACGTCATCCCCCGTCGACGCAAGGACGGCCTACGATTCTGGCTCGGCCCGCGCCACCCGTACGACGCGGAGAACCGGGCCGAGGACTTCGCCGCGCGCATCCGTTCGGCGCTCTAGCGCTGTGTCCATGAGCGTTGTCGGGCTATCGGCGGATCCAGGTTTCCGCTGGGCGTGCCGCCGGAATGCCGCTCGTACTGGGTGTACTTGGGCTTTCCGGCGGTGCGCCCAGCGGGAAGCTGGGCCGTCGAGAGCCTGGCAACGTTCGTGGACACAGCGCTAAGCCCCCTGATGCCGGATCGGTTCAGCCGCTTGGCCCAAGCCCGCCGTGATGATGTTCGTATGTTCGAGGGAATCCGAATGGATCGGCTACTGCGACAAGGTCCCACCAGGTACGCACACAGTGTGGAGACCTCCGCGCGCTGGCGGGCGCCCGTCCTGGTGATGGGCGCCGCGTTGCTGTTGCCGCTCATGTTGACCTTCGCCTTCAACCTCCCGCGGTGGCTCACCGTGGTCCTGCTCGTGCTGTCCATCGGCGCGGGCGCGATGGGCATCCGGCAGGTGGTGTTCCAACGCGAACAGGCCGAGCTGCGGGCCGAGGCGGCCAAGGAGCGGGCCGCGGCCAAGCCCGAGCCGGAGCCCACGCTGAACGAGCACCACGTCCCCGCCATCCCGATCGACAGCGCCGAGCCGTATTACCGGTTCGTCCTGTCCTGCAAGGTCTGCTGGACGACGCATCCGGACGCCGACCACGGCAATCCTCGCGGTTTGGCTGTTCACGCCGTCCTGGAACGGGCCCGCCAGATCACGGTGACCGGGGCGCCGACCGACTCGGACAACGTGCGCACTCGCCTCGCCGCGGAGTTGGGTGTGAAGGTGGTGGACCGGTCCGGGCAGATCACGGCTTGGGCGGAGGATGTGGGGTTGACGATTCCGGAGACGGACGTCGCTCGGCTGGCTCGGCTCGCGGAGCTGCGCAAGGAGAAGCAGGTGCTGCACCAGGAGCGGGAGCTGGAGCAGAGCACTCGGTCGTATTTGACGGAGAACGTCTTCACTGATCCGGGGAGTGCGATGGTGTGGTGGCTGTCGCGGCATCCTGATCAGATTCGGGAGGCCGCGGCGTTGTTGCCGACGTTTGCGGAGTTGACGGCGGCGGTGAATGACACTGAGGTTTCGCCGAAGTATGCGCAGGCTGAGCGGCCGACGTTGAGTGCGGTGGCCAATGGGGAGTGGAATCGGTTGGCTGGGGACGAGGATCGGCGGCAGTTGCCTCGGACCAGCGATCCTGACTGAGCCTGCTCGCCTGCTTGGCTGGTGGGGCTGATGGGCTGGTGGGCGCCGTCTTGCTTGGCCCCTTGCGTTCCGTTGTGGTGATGCACTGCAACCACTATGACTTCCACCCCTGTAACGGATTGGTGGGGTGACCCCGGGGCGACTGATTGGCAGCGCCGCCCCGGGGTCACCTGGCCTCGCCGTGCGAGGGCGCGTCAATCCGGTGTCCCGGCCGGATTAGTGCGTTGCGGCGAGGCCGGACGGCCGACCGTAGTCGACCCTGCTCGACTCCGTGGCCGTCCAGGATCATGTTGGCGGTATCGGGGGCGCGTGACAACACCACTACGGGTGTAAACCACCGTTGAACGCAAATTTTTCTCAGAACACGGACCAGCCGGTGATCGACGAGAAGGCCTCCAGGGCCGCCACACCCGCCACCGAGTTGCCGCAGGCGTCCAGGCCGGGGCTCCAGACGCACACGACGCATCGGTTGGGGACCACCGCGATGATGCCGCCGCCGACGCCGCTCTTGGCGGGGAGGCCGACGCGGTAGGCGAACTCGCCCGCGCCGCCGTACATCCCGCAGACCAGCATGGTGGCGTTGAGGCGTTTGGTGGCGTCGCGGTCGAGGATGGCGGCTCCGTCGGCGCCGAGGCCGCCTCGGGCCAGGAAGAGGGCCGCCGCGGCGAGGTCTTCGCAGGACATCGAGATGGCGCACTGGCGCACGTAGTGGTCGAGGACGTCGGCGACGGCGTTGTCCAGGTTGCCGTAGCTGGCCACCAGGTGCGCGAGCGCGGCGTTTCGGTGGACGTGGGCCAGTTCGGAGGAGGCGACCTCGGGATCGGTGTCGACCGAGGTGTTGCCCGACTCCGCGCAAAGAAAGGCGCGCAATGCGCCCGCGGCGTCGCCGGTGAGGGTGAGGAGGCGGTCGGTGGTCACCAGGGCGCCCGCATTGAGGAATGGGTTGCGGGGGACGCCCAGGTCCTGTTCGAGCTGCACCAGGGAGTTGAACGGGTGGGGCGAGGCCTCGCGCCCGAGTCGGCCCCAGACGCCGTCGCCGTCGACAGCCAGGGTCAGCGCGAAGGCGAAGACCTTTGCCAGGCTCTGCACCGAGAACGGCTGCCGGTAGTCGCCGATGCCGTAGGTCTCCCCGTCGACGGTGGCCACCGCCATGCCGAACCGTTTGGGGTCCACAGTGGACAAGGCGGGGATGTAGTCGGCGACCCGGCCGGTGCCGATCATCGGCTCCACGGCGGCGCGCACGTCGTCCAGTGCCGTACGTAAGAACGGTCTCGACGATCTTTCGAGGACCGCGGTCGCCTCGCCTCCGGGATAACCCACCGCTGCAGAATGACCCCCTACCTCGGCTACGCACAACGAGGGCGCGGGCTTAACTGTTAACTCCACTACGACCAGCGGAAACCGTGGCAACCAGGACCGAAGTTGAGCGCGACGGAATGCACGCTCCCGCTGGCGTCGGAAACAGCGGAAACGGTCTGCTCGGGGCCACCGCCGACCCGGCTGTAGCGCTCGATGCGCGACGGCAGCGCGCGCGGGTCGAAGGTCACCTCCAGCACGAACTCCCGCACCGGGAACCGGAACTTCCGCTCATAGTTGCGATCCACCGGAAACGGCGCGGCGTGCACGATCTCGTGCTCGGTGATCACCGTCTCGCCCCTGGCCAGCGGCCGGTCGAAGATCAGCTCGGCCACGATCAGCCCCTCCGCCCGCTGAGTCACCACCCGGCCCAGCGTGCAGTTGCGGACCGGGTGCACCACGGGCGGCGGCCGGTCGTGCTCGTCGGTGTGCAGGATGACCACCCACCGGTCCGGCCCGTCGACCTCGGACCGCAGCACCTGGCGGGAGGTGTAGCCGACCTCGCCGCCTTCGGGACCGACGAAGACCCGATCGTGCTGACTGAGCCGGGTAAGCCGATCGTCCCAACTCGCGTCGACCCCGGCCAGCGCGTCGACGACCGCCTCTGGCCGCGGCCACAACGCGCTCACCGGCATGCTGTCGGCCACCGTGGTGAGCCAGCGCCCCCGCGGCCGGGGCGGACCGAGCAGCGCGGCCAGCGATCCCTCTGGCACCTCCAGCACGGTCTCCAGGTGCTTGAGCGCCACCAGCGACTCCCGCCGCTCCGGCCTGCTCCGCCCGGACTGCCAGTAGCTCAGCGTCGCCAGACTGATCGAGACACCACTCACCCGCAGCCGCTCCCGCAGCCGCTGCAACCCCAGCCCCCGCGCCCGAATCGCCGCCCTCAGCGCGTCGGCGAACGGACCGGCGTCGCGGTTCTCCACAGACATGATCGCCATGGCTCAGCCTCCCTGGACCGGAGGCTAGGCCACCCGAACGGGAGTGTTAACCGTTAACTGTTCAGTGAATGCGGACACCGCTTCAGGTCCGTCTCCTCGTTCACGAGGAGACCGCTGACGCGGTGGCCGCGGGGATCAGCCCAGGCACGGCAGACTCATCGGCCTTCGCCTATCTAGGTGCCTCTCGGGACTGCGCCTCACGAAGGCCCTTCTCGGCCTTCACAGCGTTAGCGGCTTCGATCCCCGCCCACGCCATCGCCTCGTGATGGTGGTGCCGATCAGTCAACGCCACCTCCCGGTAGACCCGCTCCGCGCGACGGTGGAACGACACCAGCACCGTGTACGACGACCCCGGCCGCGGCATCTCCCGCCCCAGCACCTCGTTGGCTTCCCGCAGCGTCCGAATCTGTCGCGAAACCATCAGGCATCCCCGCCCTGCCGCCAAGGCACCACCGAACGCAGCAACGGACCTATCCCGGCATCCGCGCGCGCATTCCAATCCCGCGCTTGCGACTCGAACGCCTCAGCCGCCGAGCGCACCGACGCCACCGCCCATCACGGGAGGCCGGGTGCGTCCGCGATTTCGCGCCACGCCACCGCCACCTCCCACGAGGCCACCGCCATCGCCCGCGCCATGTCTGGATCACTCCGCTCGACAATCGCAACATCCCCCGACGCCCGCCTATACGCGCTGTAGGCGGACTGCCACCGCAGGTCCAAGTGGTCCGCGATCACCACCGACACCTTCCAAGCGGCCCGAGAAACGCCCCGGGCGACCCGCAACCTCGCCCTCCCATTTGGAAACCCTTCTGTTGTCACCTGTGTTGTGCAGCCCACGTGTCACCGGGCTACCTCCACCATCGGACAACAGCAGGTCACGTCTAGTCCCCATGTCGATCGCATCTGTTCCCACCTTGTCCCAGCCGAGTCGCATCTAGGTTCCATCTGTAGTAGGTTCGCCCATCCGGGCACGAAGAAGGGGAGCGTCGATGGATGAGCCGTCAACCGTTCTAAAGGCGCTACTCAAGAAGCGCCACCTTCAAGGCCATCAGGCATTTACAAAGGAGTACAACAGAGCCGCGATGGCTACCGATCCGGACCTGAAGGGCACCGGCCCAAGCCGATCGCAATTCTTCCGATGGATTTCGGGAGATGTACTCAGTCTTCCATACCCGCATCACTGTCGAGTGCTTGAGAAGATGTTTCCCGGGTGGACCGCCGCGCAACTCTTCCAACCCGACTCTTCAGCTGAACCCGCACCATCGGCGGGCAACGCGTCGAACGTGCCCGCAGAATTCGTGGCACTATACGCGCATCGCTCCGACACGCCGAAGAGCCTGTGGTTGAATCTACTCAAGGGTGCGCATGACCGGATAGACCTGTTCGCAAACGCGAGCCTATTCCTACCGGAAGACAACCCAGAGGCGATTTCCATCATAAAGGAGAAAGCTACCAAGGGTGTGCGCGTCCGAATCCTCATGGGGGACCCGGACGCACCCGCAATGGAACTTCGGGGCCGCGAAGAGCGACTTCACGATGCTCTCGTTGGCAGAATCAAGATGGCACTGGCCTACTATCGACCCCTACTTGAAGTCGAGGGTGTCGAGTTTCGCATTCACGGAACGTCGCTTTATAACTCAATCTTTCGCTACGACGACCAAATGCTTGTGAACCAACACGCCTACGGAACCTACGGATACCTGGCGCCGATCCTGCACCTGCGCAGGCAATCTGGCGCCGACATGTTCGACATGTACATGCGCAGCCTTGAACTTGTTTGGAGCGACGAGGCTTACGCCTACTCAACCACAGGCACCAAGGTCGGCTAGCGTGCAGGCATAGCCCGGACCCTCGCGAGCGCGGCCATGAACCCCTGGTGGTCCTCCAGGTTCAGCAGCGCTTCGTCGGCCCCTGCGTCCACCAACTCTGCAAGATCATGAACGCCCGTGGCCACAGCAATAACCTTGGCTCCGCCGTCATGCGCAGCCTTGACGTCTAGAGGCGTATCGCCGATCAGCACCGTCGATTCAGGGGTGAACCGTCGCCCGTACTTGGCTTCAACCTTGCGCCGCGCAGCGTCGACCAGTTCGGACCGAACCTCATTATCGGACCCGTAGCCGCCGACATCCAGATCCAACCACTCGTCCAGACCGAAAGGCGTGACCTTGGCGTACGCGTTCTGGGAGATATTTCCGGTCAGCACCGACTGGATGATATTTGGCTCGATGGAGAGTGCGGTGAGCGCCGCAACCACTCCAGTCAATACATACCCTCGCCCCGGAAGCTCCGGCGACTTGATTGCCATGGCATCCAACAATGGTCCGGTGAATTCGGATATGGTTGGGAACGCCGCTGCGGACTGGCCGTTCGCTTCCAGGAGTGCCCTCATGATCTGAAAATCTGTCCGACCATGAGTAACAGGTCTCACATTCGGCTGTTGACCAACAATCAACTCGTAGGCCAGCGCGTAGGTTTCTTTGCTGACCCCACCGTTCTCAATGAGGGTGTGGTCGACATCCCAAAGTATCAGTGAATCTGCGAGCACGGTCTTGGACACGCTCACTACTGCACATCGGCTTGCTTGGTGACAACCGGCTCGGGTTGCTTGTAATTGTCGCCGCCAGGCGGCGAGGTGCGGACAATGTGCAACTTGAACACACGTCCGTCTGTGCATGTGATCTTGAGGTCAGAGACCGCCGAGTCGATTTGGTACGTGTCGACACTGGCGATCTCAGGGTGTCCACTCTCAGCGAGCAGGTCCCGGACATGTTGCACGAAGCGATCACGCCACATGTCAGATCACCGCCGACGGGATCGCGTACGGCTGATGTGCGGGCACACCTGGCCCCTCGACCGAGCGGACCTGAATAGTCACGCGGGCCCCGGAGGCGAAGTCCACGCGGACCCTGCTGTGTGGGGACGACTCCTTGTCGATCAGCTCCGCGTTGACGATCTCCGGGTGATCGTTGCTCAGCAGGGACACCAGCAGCGCATCAAGCTCTCGAAGTTGCACGCCCCCATCTTGACGCATCTCATCTGAGATCTGTCAGTGACTCACCGCTCAACCGCGGTCTGGCCACTCCCCGAACACGTAGTTCGAGTGGCGCGCTCCTGGTGAGGCGGCACTGTCTGCCCAGGGTCCACCGTTCCCGCTCCACACACCGGACATGCGCCCACTTCAGACCTCGTGTGCTGGTTGATCTCAACCACCGTCGTCGGCGCCGAAACCACCACACCTGAGACCCACCCGCGCTGATTCATACGGACGCGTCAGTGGCGCTTCGGAGTTACGCCAGTAGGACGCCGTTTTCTGCCCACCACTTCGTGTAGCTCGGGTTGCGGTTGACCAGTTCCGAGTACGTCACCGCGACGGCTTCCCGCATCAGTTCGGGGTCGACCGGACTCGGGTCCTTCCAGGCCAACTCCACCCGGCCCACCAGCGGATCCCCCACCAGCGGCCGAACCACCAGGCCCATGCCCTCCTTCGACGTCGGCTGGGCCAGGCTCACGCATTGCCCGCTGGTGACGAACTCCCTGGCCGAGACCGAGTCGCTGGCCTCGTGGGTGATCCGCGGGTCGAAGCCCGCGTTGCGGCAGGCCCAGCGCAGCGCGGCGACGCCGCCGTGGTCCTCCTGGGGGTCGACGATCCAGTTCTCCTCGGCGAGCGCCGCGAGGTCCACGGTCTCGTGGGCGGCCAGGGGGTGCCACTCGGCCAGGGCGACGAACTGGGGCTCGACCGGGACGATCACGTCCCTGCGGACGCCGTCGGCGCCGCTGCCCTCGAAGCCGACGCCCTCGACCAGGATGGCGGCGTCGACTCGGCCCGCGCGGACCTTGGCCAGCAGGGACGCTACCGACGGGTCGGTGTGCACCGCGACCTTCAGCGGCGGCGAGTCCGGGCCCGCGGCGCGGGCGTGCAGGCCGATCAGCCTGGGCACCAGGGTCGGGACCAGCGCGCCGGGGATGCCGCCGATGCGGAGTTCGATCTGGCGGTTGGGGCCTGGTGGCGCCGCGGTCGCGTCGCCGCGGAGGTCGGCCATCTCCTGGAGCACGGCGCGGGCCTTGACCAGCACAGTGCGCCCGAAGGAGGTGGGGATCACCCCGGTGCGGGCCCGGTCGAACAGCGGCGCGCCCATGGCTCGTTCGATGCGCTGTAACTGCGAGGTGAGGGACGGCTGAGACAAGCCCAGGGCGGCGGCGGCTTTGGTGATGCTGCCTTCGTCCGCGACCACGATGACGATCCGCAGGTGGCGGAACTCCAGTTCCATGCGGACATGTTATGGGTACGGATTATGGACCTCCTAGCGCACCGGCAATCACGCGCCAGTTGGCCTATCCACGGAATTCACCCCAGACCCGTGAACGTCCCACCACTGGCCACGGTGACGATGACCCAACCGAGCAGAAGCCCGATGCCGAATCCGCGCGCGGACCGGTTGGGGGTCAGGATCAGGATGAGCCCGCCGACCACCGCGAGACCGAGCAGGACCAGGGTGGACAGGGCGGTGCCGCCGCCGGAATGCACGATGAGCAGCACCATCAGGTCGAGCGGAAGGAAGGCGACGGCACCCGCCAGGATCATCCCTGGCGACACGCCGGAACTCGGGTCGACGGTTCCGTCCGGGAGGTCCATGCGGCGCCCGCCCTTCGTACTGCCCCCTGATTCGTCATTCGGTGACGACGATGGTGGCCGTGCCGTTCTCCACCGAGCGGACCTCCACCCGCACGCCGTCGACCATCGCCGCTTCGCCCGGATTCAGCGTCACGTCGACGCCCCCGCCGGACACCCGGATCCGCCCTCTGGACACCTTCGTCTTGAGGCGCGCGTCGAGCACCTCCAGTGTCGGGGATCCGGACACGGTCATTTCACATCGACTCTGGGTGCAATTCCAAGAGTCCTGTGTCACCGATTCACAGCCGGTGATCATCAGGGAGATCGACACGCCCGCGGTCCAGAGGGATCTTCGCATGCCTCGACATCGCCGCCGGTATGCCCAGCGTAACCACGTGATCGATAAACGTGATGAGGCCGCTGATCCCTATCCGGAGAGTCCGAGCAAAGCTGCCAAAGACGGCAGACCGGGCAGCCCCGGCATACCGACCGTGCCCGGGAGCGGGAACGCAGGCGCCGGGCGGCCGGGCGCGGCGACCGGTGCGGCCGGGATCTCCTTCGGCTTCCCACCGTAGGGCGCGTTCTGCGACCCCCGCACGCCCGTCGGACTCCCCGGCGGCTCGGCGCAGTACGCCTGGTGGTTCGCCGGGGTGTCGGCGAGGTCGTTGGCGGGCCGCTGTTTGGTCGTCTCGTAGCCGCGGGTGCAGGACAGCGGGTCGGCGAAGGTGAGTACGAGGCCGAGGTGGCCGGTGCCGTCCGGGTTCGCCGCGGGCGCGGCCGCGACCATGATCGGGAAGGCCACGAGGAGCTCTTCCAGGCCGTCGGTCCGGGTCACTGTGATCTGCGCGGTCGTCAGCAGGTTGGCCAGCACGACGCTGAGTCCCTGGCCGGAGTCGCGCAGGATCTCGTAGACCTGCTCGGAGACGGCGGGCGCGGTGTTCAGCAGCGAGCGGAAGTCCGGGTCGGAGGTCTTGAGCTGGGCGGCGATGGTGCGCAGGTCGCGGCTGTAGGAGCGGATCAGGTCCGACTGCGCGGCCTGCGTGCCGAGCACGATCCGGCCGTCGGCCAGCAGGCTCGTGGTCTGCGGCAGGTGCTCGGTGGCCGCGCCGGTCAGGGTGGCGGTGTCGTCGAGCAGCGACTGCAACGCAGGCCCGGTGTCGCGGAACGCGAGGTCGAGTTCGTCGACGACGGTGCGCAGCGACTCGATCGGGACGCTGGTGACCAGCGTGTCCAGCTTCGACAGCAGCTCGTCCGGCCGAGTCGGGATCCGGGTCCGTTCCCGGGAGATCACCGACCCGTCAACCAGGAACGGCTCGCCGTCGCGGGACGGGACCAGGTCCACGAACTGCTCCCCGACCGCCGAGCGGTTGGCCACGACCGCGTCGGTGTCGGCGGGGATGGCCGGGGCGCTGTCCTCGATCTCCAGGTCGACGTCGATGCCGTCCACGGCCAGCCGCAGCGCCGTGACCCGGCCGACCGGGACGCCCCGGTAGGTGACCTCGGCGTTGGTGAAGATGCCGCCGGAGTCGGCGAACCGCGCGGTGACGGTGTAGCCGCGCAGGCCCACGAGCCGGTCGAGGCCCGCGTAGGTGCCGCCGACATAAGCGATGCCGACGACGGCGATCAGCGAGAACAGGAACAATCGGACCTTGACCGGCATCGCCAGCATCAGCCACCACCCCCGAGCAGGCCGCCGAGCAGCGGACCGAGCAATCCGCCACCGGCCGTCGGCACCTGCGGGATCGGCAGCGACGGCAGCAGCGGCAGCGCGGGCACCTGCGGCGGCGCCGCGACCGGCGGCGGCACGCCCGGCAGCGGGATCATCGGCGTGCTCGCGCTGTTGATGTTGTCCAGCAGCACGCTCAGGTCGAGGTCGAACTTCACGTCGACGTTGGTGAAGTCGCCCTGGATGGCGTTGAGCGTGTAGTCGGTGAACGGGTAGGTCAGCAGCAGTTGCAGGGAGTTCGGCAGGTTCGCCCCGGACGCGGCCAGCTTCTCCAGCGTGGGGGCGAGCAGTTTGAGATCTTGGACAAGGTCGGCCTTGCTGCGGTTGACCGTGTCGACGGCGGTGGCCGAGAGCTGATCGAGCGCGCCGAGCATGGTGACGAGCTGGTCGCGCTGGTCGGCCACGACCTTGAGCCCCGGCGCCAGGTGGTCCAGCGCTCCGGTGATCTGATCGGTCTGCGCGGCGAGCGTGCCGGAGAGCCGGTTGAGCGAGTCGATGGCGCGGGTGATGTTGCCCTTCTGACCGTCCAGTTCGGTCACCACCGTGTCCACATTGGACAAGAAGGCGCGGATCTCGTCCTCGTTCCCCGACATCGCGGCGTTGACTTCGCCCACGATGTCGGCCACCTGCCCGACCCCGCCGCCGTTGAGCAGCAGCGACAGCGCGCCAAGGACTTCCTCGATCTCGGGGTTGCGGTTGGTGCGCTCCCTCGGGATCACCGCGCCGTCGTCCAGCGACCCCTGCCCCTGCGCGGGCGCCCGCAGCGAGATGTACTTCTCCCCCAGCAGACTCGACTGACGCAGGTCGGCCGCGGCGTTGCCGGGCAGCCGGACGTCGCCGTTGACCAGCAGGTCGACCACGGCGGTCGTGTTGTCCTCGGCCAAGGTGATCCGGTCGACCCGCCCGACGGCGACATCGTTGACCTTCACCGCCGCCTGTGGGACCAGATCGAGCACGTCGGCGAAGTGCGCGGTCACCCGGTAGGGACGATCCCCCAGATCAGCGCCGCCGGGCAGCGGCACGTCATACAGGCCACCACTGCCACACCCGGTCGTCACCATCGCCAAAACCGACAGCCAAAGACCAACCCCCCGCAAGCGCAAACCCCACGAGCGCGGCCCCCACCCTGTCCCGGGGGACGGCCCTTGGCCAGTCTATCGGTGCTGGGCGGCTTGCGGGGTGGTTGGCGTTGGGCTGTGGATGGTTTGAGGTGACTGTGGACAACTCGGGTCATCGGCCACCGCCCGTGAGTCCGGGGCCGTTCTGGCCGGGGAGGTCAAGCAGCGGCAGTGGCATCGGCGGCAGTTCGCCGCGTTGCAAGGCGTTGAGGGCGTCGTTCGGGGATGGCAGTTTCACTGTGCCGTCCAGGATCGGGGCCAGTTTGGCGCACGTGTCGCTTAGGAGCTGTGGGAGTTGCTTGGGGGTGCTCGCCGCGATGGTTCGGCAGAGCAGCGCCATGGGCGGGTAGGTCAGCTCGTTGATGTTGCCGCGCACGGCGAAGGTCGCGGTGGCGGCGTCATACGTGTTGAGGAAGTTGGAAGCGCCCAGGGGGCCGACGTCGAGTACCTCGGCGAGTGCGCCGCGCTGGTCGACCAACGTTTGGGTTATGCCGACCAGTCGGTCCACATTGGACTTGAGTAGGTCCTTGTTCTCGGCGATGAAGCCGTGTACCTGGCCGAGCGCGTCGGCCAGGGCGGTGAGTGCGATGCCGAGGTCGTCGCTGTCGTCGGCCAGGTAGTCGGCCACGCTCGCGAGTCGGGTGTTGAAGCCGCGTACCTGCGCGTCGCTCTCGGCGAGTGCGCGGGTGAACTTCTGCAGGTTGTCCACAGTGGAGAACAGGTCCCCGGACGACGTCGACAAAGTATTGGCCGCCTCGGACAGGCGGTGGATGGTGTCGTTGAGCAGCTGCCCGTTGCCGTCGAGGGTGGCGGCCGCGGAGTTGATCGCGTCCGACAGGGCGCCGTCCGCGTTGGCTCCGTTCGGTCCGAGCGCGTCGGCCAGTTCGGCCACGCTCGCGGCCAGGTCGTCGATCTCGACCGGAGTCGACGTGCGCTCCAGCGGGATCACCGTGCTGTCGGCCAGCGATGCCCCGTCCGAGACCGGCGTGAGCTGCACATACCGGTCGCTGACCAGGCTCGGCGCGACCGCGACGGCGGAGACGTCGGGGGGCAGTGGCAGCCCGTCGTCCACCGTCATGGTGACCTCGACGTGGTCGCCGCGCGGGGTCACCGCGTCCACCGACCCGACCGTGATGCCTAGGACCTTGACCTCCGAGCCGGGATACACGCCGATCGCCTTGGCGAAGCGGGCCGTGATCGACACGCCGGAGGTCGGCTTGGCCGCCCACCACAGCGCGCCCGCGAGGATCAGGCCTAGCACTACGAGCAGGGTGACCGCGAAGGTCGCGTCGCGATGGAGCTTGGACCGCAGGATCACTGGCCACCTCCGGGGGTCAGCGGGGTCGAGCAGCCCTCGGGGTTGATGTCGAAGATCCCGGTCTTGACCGGCGGCGGCAGCAGCCCGCAGATGTAGCCCTCGAACCAGCGGCCGTTGCCCACCACGTTGTTGAACACCCGCACGAACGGCGCGAGGTTCGCCACGCCCTGACTCAGGTTGTCCTGGTTGCGCGCCAGCACCGTGGTGACCTTGTCCAGTTGGGTCAGCATCGGCTTGAGCTGGGCGGAGTTGTCGGCGACCAGCCCACGCAGTTCGTCGGCCAGGGCTTTGGTGCCGGTCAGCAGCTTGCCCACCGCGTCGCGGCGCACCTGCAGCTCGTCGAGCAGCAGGCCTGCGTCGGCGAACAGTTTCTGCAGCTGCCGGTCCCGGTCGGCGACGGTCTTGCTCAGGGTCGAGGTGTTGGCCAGCAGCCTGGCGAGTTCGTCGTCGCGGGTCGAGAGGGTGGCCGACAGGCGGGACATGCCGGTGAGCGCGTCGCGGAAGTGTTCTGGGCTGCCGGACATGGCCTGGGAGACCACCCGGAAGCTCTCGGCGAGCTGGTCGGTGTCGATCTTCGTGACCGTTCGGGAAAGCTCGTTGAACACCGGCAGGATGTCGAATGGCGTCAGCGTCCGCGCATGCGGGATGACGTCGTCGGGGTTCTGTGTGTCGGCGCCCTCGGTGGAGATGGCGAGGAACTTGTCGCCGAGCAGGGTGCGGATCTGGATGGACAGCGTGCTGCGGTCACCGATGCGGGCGTCGCGGATGGTGAAGTCGACGCGGACCCGGGTGCCCGACAGCTCGACGGCGTCGACCGCGCCGACCTTGACCCCGGCCACCCGGACCTCATTGCCGGGCCGCAGACCCGCCGACTCGGTGAACTCCGCGGCGTAGGTGGTGCCCCCGCCGATGATCGGCAGGTCCTCGGCGAAGAACGTGGCGAGCACGGTCAGCACGATGAGCACCAGGGACACCGCGCCCACACTCGCCTGGTCACGTTCCCGGAGTGATTTCATGGCCCGCACCTCTCCGGCCGCTGGGTCCCCGGCAGCGGCAGCAGCGGCAGGTCCACCACGATCCCCAGCTCCGACACCCCGACCCGGCCGGACGCGCTGCACAGGAAGTAGTTGAACCAGCTGCCGTAGCTGGCCGACCTGGTGATCTTGTTCAGCTTGCCCGGCAAGGTCTGGAGGAAGGTCTCGACCGTGGTCTCGTGCTGGGCGAGGGTCGTGGAGAGTTGCCCGAGCCCGGCGATGTCGTGCTTGAGCGGCGGCCGGACCTCGGTGAGCAGGCCCGAGGTGACCGTGGTCAGGTCGCCGAGCGCGGCCACCGCGTCGCCGATGGGCTCGCGCTGCTCGGCCAGGCCGGTGCTGAGCCGCTGGAGTTGGTCGATGAGCCCCGCGACCTCGGCGCTGCGGCCGTTGACGGTGTCGAGGACGGTGTTGAGGTTGTCGATCACCTGGCCGATCACCTTGTCCTTGTCGGCGATGGCGTTGGTGAGCGAGGACGTGTGGGTCAGGACGCTGTCGATCGTGCCGCCCTCGCCTTGCAGGACCTGGATGAGGTGCGCGGTGAGTTCGTTGACCTGGTTGGGTTCGAGCGCCTGGAACAGCGGGCGGAACCCGTTGAACAGCACCGTCAGGTTGAGCGCGGGCTTGGTCCGGTCGAGCGGGATCGTGTCGCCGGAGCCGAACACGGCGTTGGTGTCGCGGATCTCGCCGATGCCCAGGGCGACGTAGCGCTGGCCGATCAGGTTGCGGTACTTGATCGTCGCCGTGATCGAGGCGGGCAGCTTGCGCGACGCCTCCACGGTGAAGGTCACCTCGGCCACTTGCGGTCCGCCGCCCGGCCGGTCGACCACCGTGACGCCGCTGACCTGGCCGATCCGCACCCCGGACATGCGCACGTCGTCACCGGCGATGATGCCGGTGGCGTCGGTGAACAGGGCCGCGTAGCCGGTGGTGCGGTCGAGGGTGGAGTTCACGATCGTCAGCCCCAGCAGTGCGGTCAGCGCGACGGTGACCACGGCGAAGACAGTGATCTTGATGAGCGGACCGGTGACCGACCTCATCGCAGGCTCACCGCCACGCCCCGGAAGGCCGGTCCGACCAGCAGGCTCGCCCATTCCGGCACGTCGTCGGGCATCACGCCGAGACCGGGCGCGATCAGGGCGTTGACCAGGTCGCGTTCGGCGGGCGTGTTGGCCACCAGCGGCACGTCGGTGTTCTGCGGGATCGTCGGGCGGAACTGCTCCGGCCGGTCCGACCTTGGAGGCGGCGGCTTGGATGAGCCGTCCTTGAGCGGGCCGTCGGTGGTGTACTGCGGGAACTTCTCGCCTGGCTGGGCCATCCGGTAGCAGCGGGGGCCGCGTTTGTCGTCGTAGCGCGGGGTGTCGACGCCTGGCAGGTACTTGCCCCGGCTCGCGGCGATCTCCATGGTGACCCGGGAGACGTTCGGGTGGTCGGTCCCCTTGCCGAAGGCGCGCTCCGATGCCGGGATCGCCTTGACCAGGTTCTCCAGCAGACAAGGGTACTCCGGCGCGTACTTCGCGAGAACGGCCAAAGTGGACTGTGAGGTGTCGGCCAGCTCGATCAGGTTGTTCTTGTTGACGGCCAAGAACCGCTCCAGGTCGACCGCCGCCGTGGTCGTCGACGCGTAGAGAGCATCCAAATTGGACCGTTGCTCGACGATGGTGCGGGTCGTGGTGGTCAGGTCGGACATGGCGGCCAGCAGGTCGGGTGCGGCGTCGGCGTAGGTGTCGGCGACGACGGCCAGCGCGGTGAGGTCGGCCCGCAGGTCGGGCAGGCTCGGCAGGAACCTCTCCAGGTAGGCGTTGAGTTCCACGATGGTCTCGCCGAACTTCTCGCCCCGGCCGTCGAGCGCGGTCGACATCGCCGAGAGCGTGGTCGCCAGCTTCTCCGGCTGCACGGCTTGCAGCAGCGGCATCAAGTGGTCGAGGACGCGTTCGATCTCGATCGCCGACTTGGTGCGGTCCTGGGGGATCACCGAGCCTTCGCGCAGCGGGGTCGGCGACGGCGCGGCGGGCAGCTGCAAGGCGATGTAGCGCTCGCCGAACAGCGTCTTGGGCAGCAGCTGGGCGGAGACGTTGTCGGGGATCAGGTCGATGGAGTCGGGGTCGATGGCGAGGTCGAGGACCGCGCGGTCGCCGGTCGGCCGGATCGAGCGGACCTCGCCGACGATCATCCCGCGCAGCTTGACGTCGGAGCCCTCGCGCAGCTGGTTGCCCACCCGGTCGGTCTCCAGGCTCACCGGCACGACCGTGGTGAACGCCTTGCGGTAGAAGCCGATCGCGACCCACACGAGCCCGGCGACCACGAGCAGGAACACCAGCCCGTAGACCTGGTACCGCAGCTTGCCCTCGGTCATCCGGCGATCCTCACCGTCGTCGACGCGCCCCAGATCGCCAGGCTGAGGAAGAAGTCGAGCAGGGTCTGCAGCACGATCGCGGTGCGCACCGCGCGGCCCACCGCGACGCCGACGCCCGCCGGGCCGCCGGTGGCGGTGTAGCCGTAGTAGCAGTGCACGGCGATGACCACGACGCTGAACACCAGGACCTTGAGGAACGACCAGAGCACGTCTTCCGGGGGTAAGAAAAGATGGAAGTAGTGGTCGTAGGTGCCCGCTGACTGACCGTAGAACCAGACTGTGACCTGCCGGGACGCCATATACGAGCACAGCAGGCCGACGACGTAGAGCGGGATCACCGCCGCCACGCCCGCGATCACCCTGGTGGTGACCAGATACGGCAGGCTCGGCACCGCCATGACCTCCAGCGCGTCGATCTCCTCGGAGATCCGCATCGCGCCGAGCTGCGCGGTGAAGCCGCAGCCGACCGTCGCCGACAGCGCGAGCCCGGCGGCCAGCGGCGCGACCTCGCGAGTGTCGAAGTAGGCGGCGATGAAGCCGGTCAGCGCCGACGTGCCGAGCTGGTTGAGCGCGGAGTAGCCCTGGAGGCCGACGATCAGGCCGGTGAAGACAGTCATCCCGACCATGACGCCGAGCGTGCCGCCGATGACGGCGAGCGCGCCGCTGCCGAAGAACACCTCCGAGAGCAGCCGCATGATCTCGCGCGGGTAGTGCGAGATCGTGCGCGGCAACGACTTGATCACCCGCACGTAGAACGCGAGTTGGAAGCCGAGGGAAGCGAGCCCCTCGGCGGGCTGGGTCACCGCCTTGCGCAGCGGGCGCGGGATCGTGGCCATGTCACAACCCCTTCGGCGGCACGATCTGGAGGTAGATGCCGGTCAGCACGACGTTGATGGCGAACAGCAGCAGGAACGTGATCACGACCGTCTGGTTCACCGCGTCCCCGACACCCTTGGGCCCGCCGGACGGGTTGAGCCCGCGGTAGGCGGCGATGATCCCGGCCACGAAGCCGTAGATGACCGCTTTGATCGTGCTGATCCACAGGTCCGGCAGCTGGGCCAGCGCGTTGAAGCTCGACAGGTACGCGCCCGGCGTGCCGCCTTGCAGAACGACGTTGAAGAAGTAGCCACCCGCGACACCGACCACGCTGACGAGTCCATTGAGGAGGGTCGCGACCACCATCGCGGCGAGCACCCTTGGCACGATGAGCCGCTGGATCGGTGAGACGCCCAGCACCTCCATCGCGTCGATCTCCTCGCGGATCGTGCGCGAGCCGATGTCCGCGCACACCGCCGACCCGCCCGCGCCCGCCACGAGCAGCGCGGTGATCAGCGGGGCCGCCTGCTGCACGATGGCCAGCGCGCTGGCGGCGCCGATGAACGACTGCGCGCCGATCTGCTGGGTCAGCGACCCGAGTTGCAGGGCGATGACGGCGCCGAACGGGATCGCCACCAGCGCCGTCGGCAGGATCGTCACGCTGGCGAAGAACCAGCACTGCTGGATGAACTCGCGGGTCTGGAACGGTCTGCGCGGGGTGAACCGGACGACGTCCCAGGCCAGCGTTGTCACCCGGCCGACCTGGCGCAGGCCGCGCACGACAGCGATGTCGGTTCGCGTGTTCAACGGCTGATCACTCCTGCCGGTCGTCACCGCGGACAGTGTTCGTCAGCACAACGATGCGTCGGCGAACCAGGTACGCGAAAATTTCACAGGTATTACGTTAGAAGGACAGGGCGTGGGTGGTAGTCGCTCCGCCATCGGCGACGAACTCGGAGCCGGTGCAGTACGAGCTCTCGTCGGAGGCGAGGAACAGGACGAGGTTGGCGATCTCGTCGGCCTGACCGGTCCGGCGCAGCGCGACTCGCTTGCCGATGCGGCTCGTGTCGACTTCGATCCCGCCGAGCGCGGTGGGCAACATCTGGGTGTCGATCACGCCAGGGTGCACGGAGTTGACCCGGACGCCGTGCTCGCCGAGTTCCATCGCCGCGACCTTCGTCATTCCACGAATGGCGAACTTGCTTGCGGTGTAGGCGATGACGAGCTGCGCGGCTTTGAGGCCCTCGATCGACGAGACGTTGACGATCGAGCCGCGTTTCGCCTCGATCATGCCGGGCGCGACCGCGCGCATGCCGAGGAAGCAGCCGACCTGGTTGACCCGGATCACCCGCTCGTAGTCGGCGAGCTTGGTGTCCACCAGCGGGCTGAAGTGCAGGATGCCCGCGTTGTTGACCAGCACGGTGACGGGGCCGAACCGGTCGCGGGCGTCGGCGACCGCGCCCGCCCAGTCGTCCTCGTCGGCGACGTCGAGGTGGCGGAAGTACGCGCTGTCACCGAGTTCGTCGGCCAAGGTCTTGCCTTCGTCATCGAGGACGTCGGCGAGCACGACCTTGGCGCCCTCGGCCACGAACCGGCGCGCGGCAGCCGCGCCCTGCCCTCGCGCCGCGCCCGTGATCAGCGCGACCTTGTCATCCAACCGTCCCATTCGGACATCCCTACATGAGTTCGTCGGTGAGCGGCATGAGCACCGTCTTCAGTTCGGTGTACGCCTCGAACGCGGACCGGCCGCCCTCGCGGCCGAGTCCGGACTGCTTGAACCCGCCGAAGGGCAGGTGCGGTTCGACCTGGAAACCGTTGACCCCCACGGTTCCCGCCCGCAGGGCGCGGGCGACGCGGAAGGCGCGGCGGTTGTCGGTGGTGTAGATCCCGGCGCCGAGTCCGTACTCGGTGGCGTTGGCGAGCCGGATGGCTTCGTCCTCGTCGGTGAACGGGACCACCGCGAGGACCGGGCCGAAGATCTCGTCCTGAGCCAGCTCATGGGTGTTGTCCACGTCGGCGAAGATGGTCGGCTGGACGAAGTTCCCCACTCCGTCCACTTTAGACCCACCGGTGACCAGTCTGGCCGTGTCCTTGCCCCGATCGATATAGCCGATCACCCGATCGAGCTGGCGCGGGTTGATCAGCGGGGCGGCGAGGACGGTCGGGTCGAACGGGTCGCCGTAGGTGATCATTCCCGCGAGGAGTTCGGCGGCGCCGAGGAAGGCGTCGTAGACGTCGCGGTGGACCAGCGCGCGGGTGTGCGCGACGCAGGCCTGGCCGGACAAGCCCATCGTGACCGTGCCCATGGTCGTCATCGCGGCCAGGCCGATGTCGGGCGCGTCCGGGAAGACCAGGGTCGGGCTCTTGCCGCCGAGTTCCAGGCTGACCCGCTTGAACGTGCCCGCCGACGCCTCGATGATGCGGCGGCCGACCGCGCGGCTGCCGGTGAAGCTGACCTTGTCGACCAGCGGATGCGTGATCAGGGCTTCACCGGTCGGGTCGCCGGGGCCGGTGACGACGTTGACCACGCCGTCGGGCAGGCCCGCTTCCTGCAGGAGTTCGATCATGCGCAGCACGGTGAACGTCGCGTACTCCGACGGCTTGACCACGACGGTGCAGCCCGCCGCGAGCGCGGGGGCCACTTTCTGGGCGTAGAGCAGGAACGGCGCGTTCCACGGCAGGATCGCCGCGACCACGCCGACCGGCTCGCGGAAGGTCATCGCCAGGTGGTCGCCGCCCTGGTACGGCGGCAGGGTCTCGCCGCCGATCTTGTCGATCCAGCCCGCGTGGTGCTCGAAGACGTCGGCGGCGGCCTCGACCGACGTGGCGTAGATGCCGCCGAAACTGAGCGGGACGCTGTTGTCGAGGGCTTGGAGGGCGCGCAGCTCGTCGGCGTGTTCGCGCAGGAGGGCGGCGTAGCGGTGCAGGGCCTTGATCCTGACCGTCGCCCGCGCCCTCGGCCACGTTCCCTCGTCGAACGCTGTCCGCGCGGCCCGCACCGCGCTGTCCACATCGGACGCACTGGCCACCGCGAACTCGCCGATGGCCTCGCCGCTCGCGGGGTGGATGTGGGTCCAGGCCGCTTCAGTCGAGCGCCACTTGCCGTCGATCAGGATGCCCTGGCTGGGCAGGCCGACACGAGCGGCGTGGGACGCCACGGTGAGGGTCATCAGCTCTCCTTGCTGAGCGCGAGGATGTCATCCGCCGCGAACGAGCGAGTCGGGTCGCGGTCGGCGAAATAGCCGCCGACCTGGGTAGCAAGCGTTTGCGGTGTCCACTGGTCGGCGTCGAACCGGCGCTCGACCGTTGGCGGGGCGAGCAGGGCGACCATGCCGCTGTGCACGACGAAGACCTGCCCGGTGACCGCGTCGGCGGCGGGCGAGGCGAGATAGGCGACCAGGGGCGCGACCTGGTCGGGCGAGAGCGGGTCCGGGCCGTCGGGGGCGTCGCCGAAGACGTCCTCGGTCATCGCGGTGCGGGCGCGGGGGCAGATGGCGTTCGCACGCACGCCGTAGCGGTTCAGCCCGCGGGCGGTGGCCAGAGTCAGCGCGACGATCCCGCCCTTGGCGGCGGCGTAGTTGGCCTGTCCCGCCGAGCCGACGAGGAACGCCTCCGACGCGGTGTTGACCACCCGGCCGTAGACCGGGCCGCCCTTGGCCTTGGACTCGGCCCGCCAGTGCGCGGCGGCGTTGCGGGACAGCAGAAAATGCCCACGGAGGTGGACCTTGAGAACCAGGTCCCACTCCTCGTCGGACATGGAGAACAGCATCCGGTCGCGCAGCAGGCCCGCGTTGTTGACCACGATGTCGAGGCCGCCCCGGTCGAGCGCGGCCGCGGTGAGCGCGTCGGCCGTCGCCCGGTCCGCGACGTCACCCTCGACCAGGACGGCCTTGCCGCCCGCGGCCTCGACGTCGGCGACGACGTCTCCTCCGGTGCCACCTGGCAGGTCGTTGACGATCACCACCGCACCCTGGGCGGCCAGCGACAGCGCCTCTGCGCGGCCCAGTCCGGCGCCCGCGCCGGTCACCACGGCGACTTTGCCGTCGAGGTCCACGGACATGACGTCTCCTCGGGGTGAGTGGAACGTCAGACTAGAATCTGTTCTCGTTTTGGGCAACCCTCAGGCGCGCAGAGTCAGCGCCACCTTCGGACAAGACGCGACCGCCTGAGCCACTCGCCGCGGGTCAATATCACCGTCCGGCTCGCTTATGTGCAGTTCATCGTCGTCATCCAGCTCGAACACCTCGGGCGCGACGCCCACGCAGACCCCATTGGCCTCGCACTGGTCCCGATCCACTTCGATCTTCACAGCAGCCTCCTCCACGAACAGAGAACGTGTTCCACCTTAGCGTGCTACGTTGCTGATGGAACGTGTTCTCTTCCGGGAGGCTGCCGTGCGGATCGCCTATACCGCCGAACAGGAACGCCTGCGCGCCGAACTGCGCGCCTACTTCGCCGACCTGATGACCCCCGACGTCCGCGACGCCCTCACCGGCGGCGAGTACGGCACCGGCGAGGTCTACAAACAGGTCGTCCGCCGCATGGGCGCCGACGGCTGGCTCGCCATGGGCTGGCCCGCGGCGCACGGCGGCCGAGGCGGCTCGATGCTCGACCAGCTCATCTTCACCGACGAGGCCGCCATCGCGGGCGCCCCGGTGCCGTTCCTGACGATCAACACGGTCGGTCCGACGATCATGAAGTTCGGCACCCCGGCGCAGAAGGAATTCTTTCTCCCCCGCATCGCCCGCGGCGAACTGCACTTCTCGATCGGCTACTCCGAGCCGGAGGCGGGCACCGACCTGGCGAGCCTGCGCACCCGGGCGGTCCGCGACGGCGACTCGTATGTGATCAACGGCCAGAAGATGTGGACCAGCCTGATCCAGTACGCCGACTACCTCTGGCTGGCGTGCCGCACGGATCCCGAAGCGGCCAAACACAAGGGCCTGTCGATCATCATCGTCCCGGTCGACGCCCCTGGATTCTCCTGGACACCGGTCACCACCATGGCGGGCCCGAGCACCAGCGCGACGTACTACTCAGACGTGCGAGTGCCGGTGACGTCACTGGTCGGTGTGGAGAACGAGGGTTGGCAGCTGATCACCAACCAGCTCAACCACGAACGGGTGGCCCTGACCTCCGCGGCGCCGATCCAGCAGTCCCTGGCGGAAGTCGTCGAGTGGGCCCGGGAGACGAAGCTGCCGGACGGATCGCCGGTCATCGCCCAGGAGTGGGTCCAGATCCACCTGGCCCGCGTGCACGCCAAGGTCGAGTACTTGAAGCTGATGAACTGGAAGATCGCCTGGGGCGTGGGGAAGCTGAGCCCAGCGGACGCGTCGGCGACGAAGGTGTTCGGCACCGAGTTCGCCACGGAGGCGTACCGGCTGCTGATGGAAGTCCTCGGCCCGGCGGGCATCGTGCGCACGGGCTCACCAGGTTCGGTGCTGCGCGGCCGGATCGAACGCCTGCACCGGTCCTCCCTGATCCTGACCTTCGGCGGCGGCACCAACGAGGTCCAGCGCGACATCATCGCCACCGTCGGCCTCGGCCTGCCCCCCGCCCGCCGCTGAGAGGACTAGCAGTGGATTTCTCCCTCACCGAGGCCCAGAACGACCTCGCCGGCTTGGTCCGCTCCTTGGTCGACACCTCTCGTCCATTGTGGAATGTCCTGGACGAGGCGGGCGTGCTGTCCGCCGCGCTCCCGACATCGGTGGGCGGCTCCGGCTTCGGCCTGCTCGAACAGTGCACGATCGCCATGGAACTGGGTCGCGCCGCCGCGTCAACCCCGTATGCGTCCTGGGTGACGGCCTGTTCGGCGCTGGCGTCGATGGAGGGATCGCCTACCTGCGCGGTCATCGATGATCCACTGGACCCGGTGGAGGCGACCGGCGGACGCCTGTCGGGAACGAAGATGCTGGTCCCGGAAGGGGATGTGTTCGCGGTGACAGCGGGCGCAGACGCCTACGTCGCCAACGCCACCGATCCCGGCGTCTCCGTCACGGCGCAGGAACTTGTCTCGGGGAATGCCCTCATGGTGACCTTCTCCGACACCCCGGCCCGCCGCCTCCCCGACACCGCCGCCTCGATCTCGCAGAACCTCACGGCGCTGACCTGCGCCGAAGCACTCGGCGTCCTGGAGGAAGCCCTGCGCCGCACCGCGGCCTACGCGGGCGAACGAGTCCAGTTCGGCAAACCGATCGGCACCTTCCAAGCGGTGACCCAGCGACTCGCGGACGCCTACATCGACGTCGCGGCTGTTCGGCTGACCCTCTGGCAGGCGGCTTGGCTGCTGAGTGAGGGGCTGCCCGCCGAGGCCGAGGTCGCCACCGCGAAGTTCTGGACCGCCGACGCCTGTCACCGGGTGGCCCATACCGCCGTCCACGTGCACGGCGGCGTGGGCCTCGACACGAGCCACACCTTGCAGAAGTACTTCACCGCGGCGAAGCGCCTCGAGTTCACCCTCGGCGATGCCACCGCTCAGCTGAAGGTCATCGGTAGCTGTCTCGCACAGTGAGAGTCAGAAGTGTCGGGGCAGCATGTTCATCGACTCGCGGGGGCGGGCGGGTCTGGGCACCCTGGTCATGGCCCGTACCCGGCGGGTGCGCCCGTGTTCGGCCAGGAGCACCAGTAAATCGCCGACGGCGACGGCGGCCAGTTTGCGCTGCGCCCAGTCGGACGCGGCCAGGACGGCGGCTGGGTCCACCGGCAGCCCGGCGAACACGTCCCGCAGCAATCGCCACTCAGCCAGCCGCTCACGCACAAAGTCAACGCGCGCGACAGCGGGGGCCACGGCCTCGGCCCACGCGCAGTAGTCGGCGGCGGAGCGGGCCTTCTCCTCGATCCGGCTCACCACGGCCGCCACCGCCATGGCCTCGTCGGGGTCACGGAGGACGTGTTCGAGGAAGGCCCGCTCATCGGCGGGCCGGGCGTCGCGGTACCACTCGAACCGCAGGTGTTCGTCGGCGGCCAGGGCCGCCGGGTCATGGTCTGCGCAGCCGATCAACTCCGCCACGCACGCGATGTGGTCGCCTAGATTCACGCGTTCCCTCCGGGCACACAGGGTAACCGCTCACCTGCCGTGATGATCAACCAGGTCGACCCCGCGCATCGGCGTGGATCAGTAGGGTGACGGGTATGCGGTTCAGCGCCGAAGTGGTCATCGACGCCAGTGCGGAGCGGGTTTGGGCGGTCTACGCCGACGTCGCCCGGTGGCCGGAGTGGACCAAGTCCGTCACCTCCGTCACACCGCTGGACCCCGGCCCGCTGCGGCTAGTGCGCTGACCACGAACCTTCACCGGGTCTCGACCTGCCCACGACGCGCCTGGCCGCGTTGTCGGAAAGCCCAAGTACAACCCGGTACTACGGTCTTCCCTCCGCCTTGCCAGCCACGCCGTGGACAGGCCGATACCCGGCGAACGTCCGTGGTCAACGCACTAGGGCAGCGGGTGCGCATCAGCCAGCCCAAGCTCCCCACGACGGTCTGGACCGTGACGGCGCTGGACGAGGGCAAGTCCTGGGAGTGGACCGCGACCGGCCCGCTGGCGCGCACGGTGGCCACCCACACCGTCACCCCGGACGGCGATGGCTGCCGGGCCACCAACGCCATCGACCAGAGCGGCCCGCTCGGGGTGCTGATCGGTAAGCTCGCGGCGGGCCTGACCGACCGCTATCTGGTCATGGAGGCCGAAGGCCTCAAGGCCCGCGCTGAATCCGCGGCCCGTTAATCAAGTCGACCACACGCCACAGTCGTGCGACGCTGGCCGAACGGGCACGACGAACTACTGGAGGTCCCCATGTCCGAACAGCCGGAGAACCCCGCCCCCGAGGACGGCGAGGAACTGGACCTCAAGAGCAAGTTCCGCGCCGCCCTCGAACGCAAGCAGGCCCGCTCCCAGAGCGGCGAGGGCCACGCCGACAGTGGCTCCAAGGTCCACGACGCCCACGGCCGGGCCGGGGCCAAGCGCCAGTTCCGCCGCAAAAGCGGCTGAGGCGACCGCGCCGCCGCGCCACCACCGGGTGACGCGGCGGCTCGTGCGGTGCCTTCCTTAGTAGTTTGGCCGGTGTGAGGAGTGCAGGCAGGCTCCGGCTGACGCGGCCCCGGCGCCGATCACCGGTGCGCAGGCTCCTGGCCTGGCGCGGGTGGGCGAGCGCACCCGCCACCGTCGGCGTCGTCGTCCTCCTCGCGGGCCTGTATTTCACCGCCCAGACCCTGATCGCGACGCAGGCCCAGTCGAAGGCCACTCAGGACCAGGTCCGCCTCGCCGAACGCGGCCAGAACACCGACCGGTTCGGCCGGGCGATCGACCAGCTCGGGGCCGAGAAGATCGACGTGCGGCTCGGCGGGGTCTACGCGCTCGAACAGCTCGCCCGCGACCAGCCCGGGTTCGTCGACATGGCCGAGGACGTCTTCTCCGCGTTCATCCGCACCCACGCCCCGGCTCACATGCCTTGCGCGTCCGGCACCGCTGTTGACGTCCAAGGAGCGCTGACCGCCGTCGGACGGCTGCGGCAGCCCCGGGAGACCTGGTCGTACCGGCTGGAGGTGGACCTCTCCGACACCTGCCTCGCCGGGGCGGACCTGCGCGGAGCGATGCTCCAGCAGGTCGACCTCAACGGCGCCGACCTCAGCGGGGCGGAGTTGCACGGCGCCATCCTGCGCCGTGCCGACCTGAGCGGGGTGCGGCTCGACGGGGCCGGGCTGCGCGACGTCGATCTCGAGTCCGCCCAACTCTCGCCGGTGTCGGCCCAGGGCGGCGACTTCGGCGGGGCGAACCTGCGCGACGCGCGCCTCGGGGGGAGTCTCGCGGGGGCGGCGTTCTACGGGACGGTCATGACGAACGCGACCGGCCAGACCGTCGACTTCACCGGTGCCACCTTCAACGACACCCGCGCGGACGCCCTGCGGCTGGCCAGGGGGAACTTCACCGGGATCACCGCGTGGTCGGCGGATTTCTCGAACTCCTACCTGGGCGGGTCGGTCTTCGCGGGAGCGAACTTCGCCGACGTGACCCTGCGCGGCGCGGACCTGACCGGCGCCGTCATCACCGCCGTGACCTTCTGCGCCTACCGCGGTGACCCGGAGGACCCGACGTGCGTGGAAACCTCGGCGGACCTCAGCGGAGCGGTCCTGCGGAACGCCGACCTCACCGGCACACCCCGGCGACTGCTGCGGCTCGACGGCGCCGACCTCACCGAAGTCACCGGCCTGGGTTAGAGCGCGTCTGAGGACTGGCGTGCGTGAGAGTCGTGATCGAGATGGCTCCTGGCGGTGCGGCCGGATCGTCCGCATACCGGAGTTGTCTGTGGGCGTATCCGGCCGTGCCGCCAGGAGCCATCTCGGCGCGGCTATCGCGTGCGCCAGTCCTCAGACGCGCTCTTACAGCGCGCTGAGGCGTTTCAGTGTCTCGTCCAGTTCGGACAGCAGGTCGGTCATGACGGCGGCGACCGGGCGGATCTCGTTCATCGAGCCGACGATCTGGCCGACCGGCATCGCCAGCACGTCCGGGTCGCCCGCCCGGCTCATCTGCTGGTGGGCGCCGCTGACCAGCAGGTTCTGCAGGGGCATCGGCAGCGGTGTCGGCGCGTCCGGGCCTTCCCAGGCCTCGGTCCACTGGTTCTTCAGCAGGCGCGCGGGTTTGCCGGTGTAGATCCGCGAGCGCACGGTGTCGCTCGATGAAGCCCGGACCAGAGCCTCCTGCAACGCTCCCGCGCTCAGTTCCCGATACTCCTCGGTCGCCAGCCAGATCGACCCCATCCACGCGCCGACCGCGCCCAGTGCCAGGGCGGCGGCGATCTGCCTGCCCGAGCCGATGCCGCCCGCGGCGAGGACCGGCACGCGGTCGCCGACCGCGGCCACGATCTCCGGGATCAGCACCATCGAGGCGATCTCGCCGGTGTGGCCGCCCGCCTCGTATCCCTGCGCCACCACCACATCCACGCCGTTCTCGACATGCCGGACCGCGTGCGCCGCTTTGCCCGCCAGTGCTGCCACCGGCACGCCGCCGCGGTGGGCGCGGTCGATCACGTCGGCGGGCGGGGACCCCAGCGCGTTGGCGATCAGCGCGATCGGGTGTTTCATCGCGATGTCCACATGGGACCGTGCGACCGAGTGCAGCCACCCGAGCACGCCGTCGGACGCCTCGCCATCGGGCAACGGCGGCACGCCCAGCCTGCGCAGCGTGCTGTCGACGAAGTCGCGGTGGCCCTGGGGGACCAGCGATCCGAGGTCGACCTGCGTGCCCTCCACCGGCACCGCGGCGGGCATCACGATATCGACGCCGTAGGGCTTGCCGTCGCAGTTGGCGTCCATCCAGTCGAGGGCGGCGTCGAGTTCGTCGGGGTCGTTGAACCGGACACAGCCCAGCACACCGAGGCCGCCTGCCCGGCTGATCGCGGCGGCGACGTGTTCCGACGGCGTGAACCCCACGATCGGGTGATCCACGCCGACCAGGTCGCACAGCACCGTGCGCATCAGGCGCGGGCGGGCGCGGCGGCCCAGGTCGGGGCGTTGTCCGCCGCGTGCGCCTTGGCCCACCGGTAGTCCGGCTTGCCGCTGGGCAGCCTGCCGACCTCGTCGACGACCCACAGGCTGCGCGGTGCCTTGTAGCCCGCCAGTTCGGTGTGGACATGGGCGTCGAGTGCGGCGAAGTCCGCCTCCGCGTCGGGGCGCAGCTGCACCACCGCGGCGACCCGCTGGCCGAGGCGCTCGTCGGGGATCCCGATCACCAGCGCGTCGAACACCGAGGGGTGCGACTTGAGCGCCGACTCGACCTCTTCGGGGAACACCTTCTCGCCGCCGGTGTTGACGCACATGTTGCCGCGGCCTAGCAGCGTGATCGTGCCGTCGTCCTCCAGCCGCGCGTAGTCGCCGGGCACGACATACCGCTTGCCGTCGATCTCCACGAAGATCGTCGCGCTCTTCTCCGGGTCCTTGTAGTAGCCGAGCGGCACGTGCCCGCCGCGGGCCAGCCTGCCGGTCTCGCCCACCTCTACCGGCCGCGCGTCGTCGTCGATCACCAGCACGTCCGGGCCGCGCCGGACCCGCGGGCCGCCGGGGCTGGACTCCGCTCCCTTGGCGACCATGCCGATGCCGTTGAAGCCCGACTCCGACGACCCGATGGCGTCGGTGATCACCACGTTCGGCAGCGCGTCGAGGTACTGCTGCTTGACCGCGCCGGAGAACAGCGCCGCGTGGCTGGAGATCGCCAGCAGCGACGACGCGTCGTAGCCGCCGACGTGCAGGGCCTCGATGATCGGCCGGGCCATGGCGTCCCCGACAAGGGTGACCACCTTGACCCGGTGCCGCTCGATGGCCCGCCACACGTCGTGCGGGTCGAACTTGGGGACCAGCACAACGGTGTCGCCCGCGAAAAGCGCCGCCAGTGCCGCCCATTGGGCCGCGCCGTGGATCAGTGGGGCGCAGGCCAGCCGGGTCAGGCCGCCGGTGACCTGGCCCTGGCGGGACTGGGCCCACTCGTCGGGCAAGGGTTGGCCGGAGAGGAAGTCGATCCCGCCGCCGAGGACGCGCCAGATGTCGGCCTGCCGCCACATCACGCCCTTGGGGCTGCCGGTCGTGCCGCCGGTGTAGAGGATGTAGAGGTCGTCGGGGCTGCGTTCGTCGAAGTCGCGCTCAGCCGACCGGCCCGACTTGGCCGCGTCGATGCCCTCGATCGTGAGCGTCGCGGTCAGCGTGGGGACGTCCGGGCGCACGGCGGCGACCCGGTCGGAATAGCTGTCCTCGTGGACGAGGGCGACGATGTCGGCGTTGTCGAACAGATATCGCAACTCGTTCTCGACGTACCGGTAGTTGACGTTGATGGGCACCGCGCGCAGCTTGTACACCGCGATCATGGTCTCGATCGCCTCGATCGAGTTGGTCGCGTACAGGCCGACGTGCGACCCCTTGCCCACTCCCTGTTCGGCCAGGTAGTGGGCCAGTTGATTGGCTCCGGCCTCAAGCTCGGCGAAGGTCAGTGACCGGTCGCCGCAGGCCACGGCGACCCGTTCGGGGAACAGGTCCACCGCGTGTTCGAACAAGTCCGCGATTGTGAGCGCCATCGCCCTAAAGTAGAACGTGTTATCGTTCGTGGCAATCCCCAGTTGCGAGGAGGATTCGCATGCCGGACTGCCTGGTCGAGCGGCACGGGCCCGTGCTCGTCGTGACGATGAACCGCCCGGAGGCCCGCAACGCCCTCTCCGGCGAGATGATGTCGATCATGCGCACGGCCTGGGACCAGGTCGACGAGGACCCTTCGGTGCGCGTGTGCGTACTGACCGGCGCGGGCGGCGCGTTCTGCGCGGGCGCCGACCTCAAGGCGATGACCACCACCCATCCGGGCGAGAAGTTCTCCGGCGGCGGGTGGGACCTGTCGGTGATCGAGGCGCTGCTCAAGGGCCGCAGGCTGACCAAACCGCTGATCGCCGCGGTCGAGGGTCCGGCGATCGCGGGCGGTACGGAGATCCTGCAGGCGACGGACATCCGGGTGGCGGGCGAGAGCGCCCGCTTCGGCGTCTCGGAGGCGCGGTGGGGGCTGTTTCCGCTCGGCGGATCGGCGGTCCGGCTGCCGCGGCAGATCCCGTACACGGTGGCGGCGGACCTGCTGCTCACCGGGCGGCACATCACCGCGGCGGAGGCCCGCGACATCGGGCTGATCGGCCACGTCGTGCCGGACGGCCAGGCACTGCCCAAGGCGCTGGAACTCGCCGAGACCATCGCGGCCAACGGCCCACTGGCGGTGCGGGCGATCCTGCGGACCATGCGAGAAACCGAGGGCATGCCCGAGAACGACGCGTTCAAGATCGACGCGCGGCTCGGCACGGAGGTCTTCCTCAGCGACGATGCCAAGGAAGGCCCCCGCGCCTTCGCCGAAAAGCGCAAACCCCGCTTCACCGGATAGTCCACGAACCGCACCTAAGGGGCACCGTGACGGCGGCCGACCACGGCTACCGACGGACAGGAGGTTCGCTCGATGGTGACCAACCGTAGAATTCCGGGGTGGCGGACTAGTACTGGAGGGACCAGGCGTCGATGTAGCCGGTGTCGTAGCGGGCGACGTCCTGGACCTTGAGTTTCCAGGTGCCGTTGGCGACCTCGGTCGACGCGTTCACCGTGTACGTCACGATCACATTGTCCGCCGAGTCGCTGGACGACGAGTTCTTCAGCCGGTACGCCGATCCGTCCGGCGCGACCAGGTCGATCACCACGTCGCCCCGCCAGGTGTGCTTGATGTCGACGTTGACCTTCAGCGTCGACGGCGCGTTGCCCGGCTGGCCGGTCACCACGACGTCACTGGTCACGGCCGCGCCCGGCGAGTCCGCGATGGTGACGTTGTTGGTGTTCTCGAACTTGCCACCCGGCGGCGGAGGCGGCGGGGTGCCGCCACCGTTGTCGATCAGGTCCTTGATCTCCGGGTAGATCAGCTCGATCCGGGTGCCCTCGTTCAGGCAGCCGCCCAGGTGGTGCAGCGCGATGACCTTGTTCGACGACGCCGCGAGCACCGGCGACCCCGACGACCCACCGCTGGTGTCGCAGTAGTACCCCATGTTGATCGAGTCGCTGTTGGGGTTGTCGACGTCGCACGTCGCGCCGCCCTGGGTGTCCTCGAAGATCGACAGCTCGTTCGGGTCGCCGTCGCCGTGGCCGGTGATGTAGATGCGCTCGTTGCGCACGGGCGCGCGGACGTCGAGCAGCAGGTACCCGAAGGACTCGATGCTCGCGAAGTTGTTCACCGAGAAGAGCGTGTAGTCCAGGTTCGCGCTGGTCTTGAGGAACTGCGCGCCGGTCACCTTCACCGCGGGCTTGGGGTTGTTGCCCCCACACGTGGCGCAGGCGTAGTCGAACCACATCTCCATCGACGCCAGCTGGGAAGCCGTGCCGATGCAGTGGTTGTTGGTCATCAGCCGGTTGGTCGAGCCGAGCCGCCACGCCGTGCAGTGCGACGCGCCGTTGTAGAGGATCTTCGCCACCGACCGGGACTTGCCGTACTCGGTGGGGTGACTTTGCTGGTAGCAAACAGAATCGCGGCGCGCGTCGGTCTGGCACACCGAGAGGATGCCGAGGTCGCGCTGCGCCTGCTCGGCCTTGGAGTAGCCGCGGAAGTACTTGTCCACGACGACCCCGGTGTCCGAGGTGGACGGTGCGCGGCCCGCGCGGTGCAGCGTGACGACGGCGGTGTCGCCGGTGATCGACAGCGCCCAGAACCCGCTGCCCTGGCGGGTGTGGAGGGAGTCGGTCGCGGCGGCCTCGCCCTTCGTCGGGTCGCCGCTGTAGGTGTGCACCTCGGCGCCGGTCGGATCGGACACCGTGACGCGGTCGCCGTCCGCCAGCGCGAGTGCGGCGAAGTGCACCTTGACGTAGGACGAACCCGGCCTGCTGATCACCTGCCGCGCGGTCCGCGCGGCGTAGTCGATCCGCACATCGGCGACCTGTTCCTCACCGACCTGGTACGCCCGCGGACTGCCCTCACTCCGCGCGGGCGTGGTTGTCTCGTCCGGCGTGGCCGCCGCGGTCGGCATCGAACCGGCGGTGAGCGCGGCTGCAGAGCAGGTCAGCAGCAGCACGCGGGATATCTTCCGGAGAATCTTCATCGCAGGGGAATCTCCTTTCGTGTCGCACATGCGACACGAAAAGACTTAACAGACGGCGATCGGGGCTAGTACCACCATTTCACCGTTGCCATTCCCAGATCAGGCGTTCAGATAACCCTCGCGAAGTCGCCTCTTGTAAAGCTTGCCGTTGGGGTCGCGCGGGAGTTCGGCTAGATAGTCGATGGTGCGAGGCAATTTGAATTTCGCAAGCCTGCTCGCGGCGAACGACAGGATGTCGTCGGTGAGGGCCGCCGAGCCCGCCACCCCGTCCACCGGCTGCACCACGGCCTTGATCTCCTCACCCCAGTCCGCGTGCGGCACCCCGAACACGGCCACGTCGGCGACTTTGGGGTGGCAGGAGATCTCCCCTTCGATCTCGGCGGGATAGACGTTCACCCCGCCGGTAATGATCATGTCGCTTTTCCGGTCGCAGAGGAATAGATAGCCGTCCTCGTCGAGATAGCCGATGTCGCCGAGGGTGAACAGTTCACCGACGCGCGCGGCCCGCGTCTTGGCCGCGTCGCCGTGATACTCGAAGGTGGACGTGCCCATGCGCAGATACACCAGGCCCGCCGTGCCGGTGGGCACCTCGGCGCCGTCGTCGTCCAGGATTCGGACCACCGAGCCCGGCCACGGCAGCCCGACCGAGCCGGGTTTGCGCAGCCATTCCTCGGCGGTGATGGTCGTGCCGCCGCCCTCGGTCGCCGCGTAGTACTCCACGACCACCGGGCCCCACCAGTCCAGCATCCGCCGCTTCACCTCGACCGGGCACGGCGCCGCGCCGTGGATCATCACGCGCAGCGAGGACGGGTCGAAGGCGGCGCGGACGTCGTCGGGCAGGGCGAGCAGGCGGTGGAACTGCGTGGGCACCATGTGGCTGTGGGTCACCCGATAGCGCTCGATCAGCCGCAGCATCTCGCGCGGCTCCCAATGGTCCATCAGCACCGCCGTGTGTCCTAATTGGATGGACGTGACCACGAAGTTGATGACGGCGGTGTGGTAGAGCGGTGAACCGCACAGATGCACGTGCCGGTGGAACGGTTTCAGTCCGAAGATCCCGAAGAACCACTCGGCGGCGGGCGGGACCAGGTCCGGGTCGGTTCCGGCGAGCGGGCGGCGGACGCCCTTGGGCCTGCCGGTGGTGCCCGAGGTGTAGAGCATCGGCGAGCCCTGAGTGCGCACGTCCGGCCGCTGGGCGGGCTCCCCCGCGCCGAGCCGGTCCAGTGGCTGGAACCCGGCGATCTCCCCGACGGCCAGCCGCCCTTCAGCGGGCAGCCCACTGCGCGCGGCGGCGTCCGAGGCGGACTCGGCGAAGCGCGCGTCGGCGATGAACACCTTGGCGCCGCTGTCATCGATGAGGTACGCGATCTCGGCGCCGACGAGATGCCAGTTCGCCAGGACCGCGTAGAGGCCGGTCTGGACGGCGGCGAAGTAGGTGGCGAGCAGGTCGAAACCGTTGGGCAGTAACAGGACCACACTGTCGCCCGGCCGCAGTCCCATCGCTTGCAGACCACGGCCGTAGCGATCGGCGGCGGCGGCCAGTTCGCCGTAGGACACCTCTCTGCCGTCTGGACAGACGACGGCGGTCGCGTCGGCGTCGTCGCGGGCGATGTTCCACAGACCGATCGAGCGCATCTCGCCAATCTAGAACGCGTTTCACTCCCCGACAAGGGTCGCGAGCGTCTCGATCTCGGCCACCGACCCGGCGCCGACGCTGAGCATCGTCACGCCCGCCCGCTCCCACTGGCCGATCCGCTCCCGCACCCGCGCCGGGCTCCCGACGATCGCGATGTCGTCCACCACCTCGTCCGGGATCGCCGCGGCGGCGTCGTCTCGGCTCCCCTCGCGGAACCGCGCGCCGACCTCGTCGACGACGTCGCCGTAGCCCATCCGGCGAAACAGCGACGCGTGGAAGTTCATCTCCGGCGCCCCCATCCCACCCAGATAGAGCGCCAGAACGGGCTTCATCGCGGCGAACGCGGCACGCGGGTCGTCGGTGACCATGATCTGGGCCCCGGCGACGACCTCGAAGTCATCCCTCGACCGTCGCGCGCCAGGCCGCGCGAAACCCGCATCCAACCAGGCGTTGTACTGCCCGGCCATGCGCAGGGAGAAGTAGACGGCGAGCCATCCATCGGCGATCTCGGCGGCCAAGGCGATGTTCTTGGGTCCTTCGGCGCCGAGCCAGATCGGCAGGTCGGCGCGCAGCGGGTGGGTGATCGGCCGCAGCGGCTTGCCCAGTCCCTCGCTGGTCAGCGGGAGCGGATAGTGCGGCCCGGGGCTGACCACGGGCGCCTCTCGGGCGAGGACCTGGCGGACGATGTCGACGTACTCGCGGGTCCGGGCGAGCGGGCGGGCGAACGGCTGCCCGTACCAACCCTCCACCACCTGTGGTCCCGAGACGCCGAGGCCCAAGACGGCGCGGCCGCCGCTGAGGTGGTCGAGCGTGAGGGCGTGCATCGCGCACGACGTCGGAGTCCGCGCGGAGAGTTGGGCCACCGACGTCCCCAGCCGGATCCGCGATGTCGCCGAGCCCCACCAGGCCAGCGGCGTGAACGCGTCCGACCCCCACGACTCGGCGGCGAACACCGCGTCGAACCCGCACCGCTCCGCCGCCGCCACCAGTTCACCGGCGTTCGCGGGCGGCCGCGCACCCCAGTAGCCGAGCTGCAGTCCGAGCCTCATGGCGCCTCCTTGCCGACAATACTAGAACGTGTTTCACTCAATGGGTGACCGCGCCGCTGAGTACCCCGCTGCGAGTGGGGTTCGACTACACGCGTTCCCTGGGACCCGTTCTAGGCCGCTTCATGACCGAACTCCGCGCGCGGCGCGTGGTCGGGATCCGCGGCTCGGACGGGCGCGTGCACGTGCCGCCGCTCGAGTACGACCCGGTGACCGCCGCGAAGCTGACGGAGTTCGTCGAGGTCGGCACCGAGGGCACCGTGGTGACATGGACCTGGATGAGCGCCCCTCTGGCGGGCCAGCCGTTCGACCGCCCGTTCGGCTGGGCGATGGTCCGGCTCGACGGCGCCGACACCCCGATGCTGCACGCCGTCGACGCGGGTGAGGATGAGCTGGTCACGGGCCTGCGCGTGCGGATCCGCTGGGCCGCTGAACCTGCGGGCGGCATTCGCGACATCGAGTGTTTTGAACCGGTGACCGCACCGGAGAGATCGACACCTCTCGCGCCTCCTGCCGAAGTGACGATGGTGACGACGCCGGTGTCGCTGGACGTCGTCCACTCGGTGTCGCCCGAGGAGAGCCGGTATCTGCGCGGGCTGGCCGAGGGGCGGCTGCTGGGGCAGCGGTGTCCGCGCTGTCGCAAGATCTACATTCCGCCGCGCGGCGCGTGCCCGGTCGACGGGGTTCCGACCGTCGAGGAGGTCGAACTGCCCGACATCGGCACGGTCACCACGTTCTGCGTCGTCAACGTCCCCTTCCAGGGCCAGCGGATCCAGCCGCCCTACGTCGCCGCCTACGTGCTGCTCGACGGCGCCGACATCGCCTTTCTGCACCTGGTCCTTGGCTGCGAGGCGAAGGACGTACGGATGGGCATGCGGGTGCGGGCGGTCTGGAAACCCAAGGCCGAGTGGAGCACGACGCTGGAGAACATCGATCACTTCACCCCTACCGGGGAACCGGACGCCGCCTACGAGACCTACGCGGGGCACCTATGAACGTGGCCGTCGTCGGGTTCGCCCAGGCACCGAACGTGCGGCGGACCCTGGGGACCACCAACGGGGTCGAGATGCTCGTCCCCGTGTTCGCCGAGCTGTTCGCGGCGACCGGACTATCCAAAGAGGACATCGGATTCTGGTGTTCGGGCTCGTCGGACTACCTGGCCGCGCGGGCGTTCTCGTTCATCGCCGCGGTGGACGCGATCGGGGCGGTGCCGCCGATCGTCGAATCCCATGTCGAGATGGACGCCGCGTGGGCGCTCTACGAGGCCTGGCTGAAGATCCGGACCGGCGAGGTCGACACCGCGCTGGTCTACGGCTTCGGCAAGTCCTCGGCGGGCGACCTGCGCCGGACGCTGGCGCTGCAACTGGACCCGTACACCGTCGCGCCGCTCTGGCCGGACTCGGTCACCGTCGCCGCCTTGCAGGCAAGGCTGGGGATCGACGCAGGCCGGTGGTCGGAGCAGGCGATGGCCGAGGTGGTCGGCGGCGACCTGGACGAGTTGCTCGCTCAGCCCTACATCGCCAATCCCTTGCGCCGCCACGACTGCGCCCCGATCACCGACGGCGCGTGCGCGGTGATCCTGGCGTCGGAGGGTCGCGCCCGTGAGGTGTGCGCGCGGCCGGCGTGGATCACCGGGATCGAACACCGGATCGACTCCGGCAGCCTGGGTGCCCGCGATCTGACCACATCACCGTCCACTGTGGCCTCGGCCCGCGCGGCGGGCACAGACGGTGTCGAGCTAGCCGAACTGCACGCGCCGTTCACCCATCAGCAAATCCTGCTGAGCAAAGCGCTCGGACTCGGTGCCGAGGTGACCGTCAACCCGTCCGGTGGGGCGCTGGCGGGAAACCCGATGTTCGCCGCGGGCCTCGCCCGGATCGGGGAGGCCGCCCGCCGGGTGTTCGACGGCTCCCACGGCCGGGTGCTGGCACACGCGACCAGCGGACCGGCGTTGCAGCAGAACCTCGTCTGCGTCATGGAGGGCCGATGAAGCACCCCGCCGCCGTCCTCGGTGTCGGCCAGACCCACCACCGGGCCAAGCGGCTCGACGTGTCCATGGCGGGCCTGTGCCGGGAGGCGATCGACCGCGCGCTGGCCGACGCCGACGTCGACTGGGACGGGATCGACGCGGTGGTCGTCGGCAAGGCCCCTGACCTGTTCGAGGGTGTGATGATGCCGGAGCTGTTCCTCGCCGACGCCCTGGGCGCCACCGGAAAACCGCTGCTCAGGGTGCATACGGCGGGCTCGGTCGGCGGCTCCACGGCCAACGTCGCGGCCAGTCTGATCCATGCCGGGGTGCACCGCCGGGTACTGGCGGTGGCCTTCGAGAAGCAGTCCGAGTCGAACGCCATGTGGGCGCTGTCGATCGCGCCGCCCTTCACGATGCCGGTCGGGGCGGGCGCGGGCGGTTACTTCGCTCCGCACGTCCGCTCATACCTGCGCCGGTCCGGGGCTCCGGACCACGTCGGGGCGATGGTCGCGGTGAAGGACCGGCAGAACGGCGCCCGAAATCAGTACGCCCACCTGCGTCAGCCGGACATCACGCTGGAGTCGGTCCAGGCGTCCACGATGCTCTGGGACCCCATCCGCTACGACGAGACCTGCCCGTCCTCCGACGGCGCGTGCGCGATCGTCCTGGGCGACGAGAGCACCGCACGCGCCGACTCGGCCTGGATCCACGCCACCGCCATGCGCACCGAACCCACCACCTACGCCGGCCGCGACCAGGTCAACCCCCAGGCGGGCCGGGACGCGGCGGCGGCCCTCTGGCGGGACGCGGGAATCGCCGACCCGCTGACCGAGATCGACGCCGCCGAGATCTACGTGCCGTTCTCCTGGTTCGAGCCGATGTGGCTGGAGAACCTGGGCTTCGCCGAGGAGGGCGCGGGTTGGAAGCTCACCGAGGCGGGCGAGACCGGGATGGGCGGACGGCTGCCGGTGAACCCGTCCGGCGGGGTGCTGTCCTCCAACCCGATCGGCGCGTCCGGGATGCTGCGGTTCGCCGAGGCGGCCCGTCAGGTGATGGGCCGGGCGGAGGACCACCAGGTCGACGGCGTCCGCAAAGCACTGGGACACGCCTACGGCGGCGGGTCCCAGTTCTTCGCGATGTGGGTTGTGGGCCGGGAAAGGCCTCAGCGATAGGCGACCTGGAACTCCTTGATGCCGTTGAGCCAGCTCGACCGCAGCCTGCGCGGCTCGGCGACCTTGCGGATGTCGGGCATGTGGTCGGCGATGGCGTTGAACATCAGGTCGATCTCCAGCCGGGCGAGGTTCGCGCCAACGCAGTAGTGGGCTCCCGTGCCGCCGAAACCCAAGTGCGGGTTGGGGTCCCGGGTGATGTCGAACTTCTCCGGCGCGTCGAACACCTCGGCGTCGAAGTTGGCCGAGCTGTAGAACAGGCCGACGCGCTGCCCCTTCTTGATCTCCGCGCCGCCGAGTTCGGTGTCGCGGGTGGCGGTGCGCTGGAAGGAGACCACCGGCGTCGACCACCGGACGATCTCGTCGGCGGTGCCCGCGGGCCGTTCGGCCTTGTAGAGCTCCCACTGCTCGGGGTTCTCCAGGAACGCGTGCATGCCGTGCGTGATCGCGTTACGGGTGGTCTCGTTGCCCGCCACCGCCAGCAGCAGCACGAAGAACCCGAATTCGTCGGACCCCAGGTTGCCGCCGTCGATGTCGGCGTTGACCAGCTTGGTGACGATGTCGTCGGCCGGGCACCGCTTGCGTTCCTCAGCCAGGTTCCACGAGTACCCCAGCAGCTCGACCGACGCCTTCTCCGGCTCGACCGAGTACTCGGGATCGTCATAGGCGATCATCTGGTTCGACCACTCGAAGACGCGGTGGCGGTCTTCCTGGGGGATGCCGAGCAGTTCGGCGATGGCCTGCAGGGGCAGCTCGCACGCGACGTCGGTGACGAAGTCGCCGGTGCCGCCCTCGATCGCCGAGTGCACGATGCGCGCCGCGCGGCAGGCCAGCGCGTCGCGCAGGCTGTTGACGGACTTCGGCGTGAACCCTCGGGAGACGATGCCGCGCAGCTTGGTGTGGTGCGGCGGGTCGATGTTGATCAAGATGTGCCGCTGCAGGTCGATCTTCTCCCGCTCCATGTCCGGGCCGAAACGGATGATCGCGGTGTTCTCCCAGCTGGAGAAGACCTCACTGTTGCGCGAGACCTCCTTGACGTCGGCGTGCCTGCTGACCACCCAGTAGCCGTCGTCGCCGAAGCCCGCGGCGTTGTGCGGCTGGGCGTTCCACCAGACCCCGGCGGTGCGGCGCAGTTCGGCGAACTCCGCGACCGGGATCCGTTCGGCGTAGAGGTCGGGGTCGGTGAAGTCGAAACCGGCGGGGATCTCGGCCACGCTGCCTCCCAAGCTGTAACGGGTTCTAAAACTGATTTCAGCATACGGTGTTAACTTTTGGAAGCGTCGCTGCAAGATCGACTAGCGGACGATCTTGATTAGATTGAGAACGTGTTCTAGTTTGAACCTGACCGAAGGAGTTACGCGTGGGCAATCCGGTGATCGTCGAAGCCGTACGAACCCCCATCGGCAAGCGCGGCGGGGCCCTGTCCCACCTGCACGCCGCCGAGATCCTGGGCGCCGCCCAGCGCGGGCTGGTCGAGCGCGCGGGGATCGATCCGGCGCTGGTCGAGCAGGTGATCGGCGGGTGTGTGACGCAGGCTGGCGAGCAGTCCAACAACGTCACCCGCACGGCTTGGCTGCACGCGGGCCTGCCCTACCCGACCGGCTGCATGACCGTCGACGCCCAGTGCGGCTCGGCCCAGCAGTCGACCCACCTGGTCGCGGGCCTGATCGCCGCGGGCGCCATCGACGTCGGCGTCGCGTGCGGCGTGGAGGCGATGAGCCGCGTCCCCCTGCGCGCGAACGTCGGCGACGCCTCGCCCCGGCCCGCGTCGTGGTCGATCGACCTGCCCAACCAGTTCGTCGCCGCCGAACGGATCGCGACCAATCGGGGCCTGACCCGGTCCGAAGTGGACACTTTCGGCCTGCGGTCGCAGGAATTGGCTTGTCAGGCTTGGGATTCCGGGAGGTTCGCCCGCGAGATCGTGCCGGTCGGATCGTTCGACCGGGACAGCGGCCTGCGGGACACGACCCTCGACGGCCTCGCCGCACTCAAGCCGGTACTGGACGGCGGCGTCCACACAGCCGGAACCTCATCCCAGATCTCCGACGGCGCGTCGGCGGTGCTGGTGATGGACCTCGACCGCGCCCGTGCGCTCGGCCTGCGCCCACGGGCCCGGATCGTCGCGCAGTGCCTCGTGGGCTCGGACCCGTACTTTCACCTCGACGGCCCAGTCCAGGCGACCGCGCGAGTACTGGAGCGCAGCGGGATGAAGATCGGGGACCTGGACTTGTTCGAGGTCAACGAGGCGTTCGCGTCGGTGGTGCTGTCCTGGGCGCGCGTGCACTCGCCGGACCTGGACCTGGTAAACGTCAACGGCGGTGCCATCGCCCTGGGCCACCCCGTCGGCAGCACCGGCACCCGCCTGATCACCACCGCCCTGCACGAACTGGAACGCCGGGACGAGAGCACCGCCCTGGTCACCATGTGCGCGGGCGGTGCCCTCGCCACCGCCACAATCCTGGAACGCCTCTGATCAGCGGGGATTCGCGAGAATCTAGTCCAAGATCGAATCGAACATCGACTCGATGGGAGCAGCTTCCTGCCATTCGACCACCGTCGGCAGGACACGAGTTCGCAGGAACTCAGCGACAACGGAGCAGACCGTCTCAAGCGACACTTCCGCGTACGGCGGCACGGGAGTGTCGTACGTCCCGCCCAAGTAGTAGACCGACCACCGCGGATTGCTTCCCATAGCCGGGACAAGGTGTCGATCAGCGTCAATCCACTGAACCATTCCCACGTCGCCGTTGAGTCCGAAGTCCAGCGTGACGCGCCCTGGGGAACCGGGATCATCAGGACCGGAAGTCAGGCTCCAGGCACACGGGATCTCGACACCCTCGGCCTGCAGTGAACGCAACTGCGCCACCAGATCCGACTCAACGGGTATCCGATCGACATGCAGGTACGCGGCGTCGAGAATCATCAGCCTGCCCTCCCCCGGTAGACGCGAGTGAATGGGCCGCCGTTCGCGTCGGTTCCCATCACGGTCAGTGCGCTTCCTGCCGGGATGAAGTGCGGGAGGAACGAGTCACATCCTCCTGCCGCCCCAGGTTCCGACCCGCAGGACGCATGGTTGATGATCACACGACACTCGTCCGCGCCGTTCTGAATCATGATCATCACCGCCTTCATCTCCACGTGATTCGCCAGCCGCATCTCGGCGAACGAGAAGCCCAGCAGTTTCACTCGTTGCACCGCGTCCCGGGTCCACGGATCCTGGGTCGTTGCTGTCAGCGTGCCATAGGATCGCCCGGCGATCTCGACATGGCCGGTCATCGGCGCGTTCCGCCTGCGTGCTCTCACGCGGGGTGGCAGGTCGTCGGAATAGGGCAGAGCCCCTTCGGGGTAGCGGTCGCCGTGCCGATTCGCCACGCCGAGCGGTTCGGTCTCTGGCTTGACTGAGGCTCGGGCGGCCGCGACAGTGACCGGAGCGCCGGCACAGGCACCGCGCCGATGTCCGCGAGATAGGACCGGATGCCAACCTCAGCCCTCTGAACGGTCTGCTCGGAGCGGATCAGATCCCGCTCCGCCCGATCAATGTTCGCAGCTACGTCGCTGGCATGCGGATCACGGGTTCCCACCATCGTCGAGCTTGCGGCCTGCGCCGCTTCGTCGAGGAAAGCTGCTGCCGACCTCATGGACTCGCGCGCCTCGAAGAGTCGTGCAAGTACCGCGTGGAGCGCCGTGGATACCTGTTCTACGGACACAGTGTCAAGGTACGGAGCCGCACCGACACCTCGCCGCATACTCCAAGCACCCGCGCGATCGCCAGCCTGTTACAGGGCCTCCTGTGGTGTCAACTACCCGGACTACGTGCGGGGGTGCGATGAGTCCCTTCGTGCGCGTGGCAGTCCTGATCGAAGGGACCGAGTTCAACACGCCGCGGGCGGCGCCCTCGCCACCGCGACAATCCTGGAACGCCTCTAGTCACAGGAACTCAGCAACAACCGCGTGGACCGCAGTGGGTACAGTGAGTCCCCTCGTGCGCGCGGCAAGCCTGACCGAAGCAGGTGCCAGTTCTGTGGTGCGTCTATTTGAGCAACTCCCCTCCCACCGACAGCTTCCCCGGACGCTGTCGAAGGCGAGCAAAACCTGCGGGCACCGCTACCCAGGGCGATGCGTTGGCCTGTGCGAGTACAAACTCGCCATCAAGGTGGTCACCTTCGGCATGGTGGCGCCGCTGGTCGCGCTCGCTGTGTTTGTCTACAACTCGGGAGCAGAGGGCAAGGCGCGGGTCCATGAAGGACTGCCGCCGACCGGGATCCTGATCGCCATCATGCTCATGTGCGTGAAGTACTGGCCGAACCCCGACGACGCCTACCATCCCGAAGCGTCGGACAGCTAGACCCCGGCGGCGGGGTCTTGGCCAAGAGATCAGCGACCACCGGTCCCAGTTCGGCGGGCTCCCAGCGGGCGCCCCTGTCGACCGCCGGGCCGTGCCGCCAGCCGTCGGCGAGGGAGAGTTTGCCGCCCTCTACCTCGAATACGGCGACATGTGGTGATGGGCGCCAACCAGATCGATGCGTTCGGCAACCAGAACATCTCGTGTATCGGCCCGCACAACCCACCCGCCAACTGCTCGGCGCGAGCTGGTCGTCGATGCCGTCGGGGAGACCCGGCAGGCCACGGACTCGCAGGACAGCGCCTATGCCTTCGGTAATTCCGCGAGCACGTCCTTGGCGAAGGCGCCCATGGCATCGAACAGCGCGTTGATCTCGTCAGGGGTGTACTCGGTCGGCTTGTCGGTGATCAGCCTGAGCTTGAGGAAGGCGTTGCTGTCCTGGACCTGCATCTGCAGGATCGGCGATGTCGGCCCGCCCAGCTTGTGTTCCAGCGCGTACGCCTGAGTGCCGATGCCGGGCCGCTCCGTCATCTTGCCTTCCTCCTTGTCGACGTCGTCGCGGTGGTGGTCGTACTGCGAGCGGGCGGTCTCGACCTTGGTCCAGAAGCTGATGTGGGTGGAGATCAGCCCGCCGTCGAGCTGCTGGGCGCAGCGCACACCGCTGACCGTCGCCGGGTCGGAGCCGGTCTTGGTGATCTCCGGCTTGCCGTTCGGCTCGCCCTGCAAGTCCTTGAGCGCGGCGTAGCTGATGGTGTCGCACAGCATCGGGCGGTCGTCCGGGACGCGGTAGATCCCCGGGCCCGCCGTCTCCACGATCGGTGTGGAAGGAATGGGAGTCGCCGTGACGGTGGACGAGCACGACGCGACAAGGAACAGGACGGACCAAGCCCATGATCTCCACATGGAGATCATGCTAGGGCCGGGCACCGACTATCCGAGCTGTTTCTCCATGGCCGCCAAGGTGGTCTCCAGGTGCGTGAGCAGGCGCTGGAGGTGCGGCACGGAGCGGCGGCAGCCGGTGAGGCCGAATTCGAGGCTGCCGTTGTAGCTGGTCACCGTGATGTTGAGCGCCTGACCCTCGTAAGGAATCGACACCGGGTACACGCCCTGCATCTTCGCGCCGTTCCAGTACAGCGCGTTCTTCGGGCCGGGGACATTGGAGATCAGCAGGTTGAAGGCGGGCGGGGTGATCTTCTGCGCGCCCGGCAGCAGGGCCACCGCGAGCGGGGCGAACGGGATGGCGCTGAGCGCGGTGATCTGCAGCTGACTCATGCCGCTGTAGAACTCCTTGCCGCGGCGCATCGACTCGGTGATCGCGGCCAGGCGGTCGACCGGGTCGTCGACGTCGGTGGCCAGCGTCGTCAGGATCAGGCCGATCGCGTTGCCGCCCGCCGAGTCGCCGTCGGCGCGCAGCGAGATCGGGACGGCGGCGACCAGCGGCTTGTCCGGCAGCTGACCCAGTTCGATCATGTACTCGCGCAGCGCGCCCGCGCACATGGCCAGCATGACGTCGTTGACGGTCGCGCCCGCGGCGACACCGACGGCGCGGACGCGCTCCATCGGCCAGCCCTGGGCGGCGAACCGGCGCGCACCGGTGATCGGCACGTTGAACATCGACTTCGGCGCCTCGAACGGCAGCGTGGCCGACTGCTCCTGGAAGACCTGGTTCACATACCGGACCACCGCGGGCGCCAGCCCGATGACGTCGCGCACCGCGTTGACCGCGTTCGCGATCCCGGCCAGCGGCGGGCCGTCCCTGCGCGGTGCCTCGGCGGCGTCGGTGCGCATCCGCGGCGACCACGGTGGGCGCATGTCGCGCTCGGCCGGGTCCTCCGACAGCGACTTCTGCAGCAGCCGCAGCGCGGACACGCCGTCGACCAGCGCGTGGTGGACCTTGGTATAGACGGCGAACCGGTTGTCGGCGAGGCCCTCGATCAGGTGCGCCTCCCACAGCGGGCGGTGCCGGTCGAGCAGCGAGCCGTGCAGCCGGGACACCAGTTCCAGCAGCTCACGCACGCGCCCCGGGGTCGGCAGCGCGGAGAGCCGGACGTGGTATTCGAGGTCGATGTCGTCGTCGGCGGCCCAGCGCAGCGGGCCGACGCTGCCGACCGGGCCGCGCGGCCTGCGCCGGAACAGCGATCGGATGTCGACCTCTTCGAGCAGCCGCTTGTGCAGGTCGCTCACGAAGTCGGGGCCCGCGCCCTCAGGCCGCTCGAACAGCTGCAGGCCGCCGACGTGCAATGGGTGTTCGCGCGACTCGCCGAGCAGGAACATCGAGTCGGTGACGGGCATGAGCGCCATGTGCGGTCCTCCAGCTTCCGAACGTTCAACGCTGCCACTGCGCGCGGGTTACCGCAATCAGCCGAGCCGTTCGACGATCGTCACGTTAGCTTGGCCACCGCCCTCGCACATGGTTTGCAGTCCGAACCGCCCGCCGGTGCGCTCCAGCTCGTGCAGCAGCGTGGTGAACAGCTTGGTCCCGGTCGCGCCGATCGGGTGGCCGAGGGCGATGCCGCCGCCGTTGACGTTGAGCTTGGCCGGGTCGGCGCCCAGGTCGCGTAGCCAGGCCAGCGGCACGCTCGCGAAGGCCTCATTGACCTCGAACAAGTCGATCTGGTCCAGCGACATCCCGGCCCGGTCCAGCGCGAATCGGGTCGCGCGGATCGGCGCGGTCAGCATGAACACGGGGTCGTCGCCGCGCGCCGAGAGATGGTGGATGCGGGCACGCGGCGTCAGGCCATGGATCTCGACGGCGCGTTCGGAGGCGATCAGCACCGCGCTCGCCGCGTCGGAGATCTGGCTGGCCATGGCGGCGGTGGTGATCCCGCCCTCGCGCAGCGGCTTGAGCCCGGCCATCTTCGCCAGGGACGTGTCGCGGCGCGGGCCCTCATCGACGCCGAACTCGCCGACCGGGACTATCTCGCGGTCGAACCGGCCCGCGTCGATGGCAGCGGCCGCGCGCTGGTGGCTGGTCAGCGCGAATTCCTCCAGGTCGTCGCGGCTGATCGCCCACTTCTCGGCGATCAGGTCGGCCGCGCGGAACTGGTCGACCTCCTCGGCGCCGTAGCGGGCGTCCCACCCGGAGGAACCGGACATGGGGGTCGGGAAGCCGAACTGCTGTCCGACGGTCATCGCCGAGCCGATGGGGATCTGGCTCATGCTCTGCACCCCGCCTGCGACCACGAGGTCGGCGGTGCCGCTGAGCACGGCCTGCGCGGCGAAGTGCAGCGCCTGCTGGCTCGACCCGCACTGCCGGTCGACGGTCACCCCCGGCACCTCGTCGGGCAGCCCGGCGGCCAGCCACGACAGCCGCGCGATGTCGCCTGCCTGCGGGCCGATCGTGTCGACACACCCGAAGATCACGTCGTCCACCGCGGCGGGGTCGACGTCGACCCGGCCGAGCAGCGCCCGCAGCACGTGCGCGCCCAGGTCCATCGGGTGCACGGTGCTGAGCGCGCCGCCGCGGCGAGCGGTCGGGGTGCGCAGGGCATCGATCACGTAGGCCATGGGCTACTCCTTAGGGCTGGTGGCGATCCCGTCGAGCAGGATGCCGAGGTACTGGCGGGCGATGTCCTGGTAGGTCAGCGCGCCGCCCGGGGTGTACCAGCGGACGGCGACCCAGACGGTGTCGCGCAGGAAGCGGTAGGCGACCTCGACGTCGAGGTCCGAGCGAAACACGCTGTTACGGACGCCGTCGCTGAGGATGGTCGACCACATCTTGTGGAACTGGACATTGCGCTCCTCGATGTAGCCGAAGCGCTCGAACTGGGCCAGATACGACGCTTCGTTCTGGTAGATCGCGACGTCGGAGTGCCTGCGGTCGATCGCATCGAAGGACGCCACGACCACGGCCTCCAGGGTCTCGCGCGGCCCGGCGCCGAGGGCCACGATCTCCTCGTAGCGACCGAAGAGCGCGTCGAGGAAGCCGGTCAGGATCTCGTCCACCATGGACTCCTTGGAGTCGAAGTGGTGGTAGAGGCTGCCGGACAGGATGCCCGCGCGGTCGGCGATGTCGCGGACCGTGGTGGCCCGGAAGCCGCGTTCGGCGAACATCTCGGCGGCCAGGGCCAGCAGTTCCGCGCGCCTGCCGCTGGTCTCTCGCATGTCGGTCCTCTCAGGGATGCTGGCTGCTAGGTGAGGTGCCGGTCCCAGGCCAGCCGTTCGTCGAACGCCTCGTGCTCGCGACCGGGGCCGCCGAGTCCGCGCAGATGCTTGAACTCGCCCGCCAGGTTGTCGGCCAACCACTGGCGGGCAGCCATTCGGAAGTCCATGAGCACCTCCACTCTTGCCTACGTCGGCCAGAGTAGCCTACCAAGCACTTGCTTTGGAGGAGGTCGCGTGTCGGCCTCACACGCGCCGAAGCGGGCCGCGGCGCTCCGCAGGGCTGCCGGGGTGGTGGCTGGCATCACTGGGTGGTCGCCGCGCTCGGAGCGCAGTACGCGGGCGGGGCGTTGGTGCTGGTCGAGCGGATGCGGTCGGAGTGCTCAGCCCGCGATCACTTTGAGTCGGAGTCGATGAAGTACTGGCCGCCCACCAGGATGACCTTCACGGTGCGCTTGCGGACGTCGTCCCCGGAGGACGCCTTGCCGGTGACCTCGACGCTGACCATCACCGATCCGTCGGGGTTCTCGCCGGTCACCCGCGCCTGCCGGGAGCTGACGTACTGGAACTTGGCCCAGTAGGCGTCGAAGGCGGCGCGGTCGGCGAAGGCGGCCTTGCCGTTGGGGCCGAGCATCTCCCAGCGCGCGTCGGGCGTCGCGTCGCCGAAGTAGTCGATGACCTTCTGCCCGGCGGCGGAGTAGTTGGTGACCTTCTCCGCCTGGGCGACCGTCGTCGACACCGTGGTCGGCGGGGTGGTCGACGACTGCGTGGCTACGGTCCCGGCCCCACCCTTGTCGGAATTGACCACGATGAACGTGACCACGCCGCCGAGGACCAAGACGGCGGCGAGGATCCAGACCAGCACCGGCACCCCGCGGCGCGGCGGCGGCGCCGGGCGATCGGTCGGCACCCGCCGGACGGGCGCGGTGGCCTCGACGGGAACGAAGGAACCCCGCGGGTCAGGTCGCGGTCCGGTCCGGACGCCGACCGGGCGCTGGGGCGTTCGCGGGTCCAGCGAGCGCACACCGACCGCGGTACGGGCGTGCAGATCGGACATGCGCAGCTCGGGCAGCCGGGAGTCGCGCAGGTCGACGGTGTCCGGGTCGGCCATGGGCAGCGGCGCGGTCGGCGCGGCCAGCGTGGTGGCGGCCTCGGCCATGGTGGGCCGGTGCGCGGGCTCGGACCGCAAGAGCGACATCAGGGTCGGCGTCAGCGATCCGCCGTTGCGCGGCGGGTCGACGTGGCCTTTGGCCACGGCGTGCAGCAGGGCCAGCGGATTCGGGTTCAGGCCGAACGGCGGCGAGCCCTCGATGGCGTGATAGAGCGTGGCGCCCAAGGAGAACACGTCCGAGGCGTGGCTGGGGTCCTTGCCGCGGGCGATCTCCGGTGCCAGGTAGGCCGGGGTGCCCGCGAGCATCCCGGTCTCGGTGATCGTGGCGTCGCCGAGCGCGCGGGAGATGCCGAAGTCGGTGATCTTCACCGTGCCCTCGTCGGCGAGCAGGATGTTGCCGGGCTTGACGTCGCGGTGCACGATCCCGGCCGCGTGCGCGGCGGCGAGGGCGGCGGCGACCTGGGAGCCGATGGCGGCGACCTGGTCCGGCGGCAGCGTGCCGCGCTCGGCCAGCACCGCCGACAGGCTCTTCGAGGCCAAGAACTCCATGATCAGGAAGGGGTCGCCGTCCTGCTCGGCGACGTCGAGCATGGCGATGGCGTTGCGGTGCTGCAGCCGCGCGGCGATGCGTGCCTCGCGCATCGCGCGCCTGCGCGCCTCGTCGGTCTGCGCCTCACTCAGGCCGGTGCGGACGTGCAGGTGCTTGACCGCGATGATCCGCCCGAGGCGCTCATCCTTGGCCCGCCAGACGACGCCCATGGCGCCGCTGCCGATGGTCTCCAGCAGGCGGTAGCGATCCGCGACGAGCTGACCCTCTTCGATGACCCGGCACTCCTCGAATGTGGCGTTCCCGTGAACACACGACACTATCGAACGAGCCCACACGAACCGCAGCGGTCCAGCTAGTCAACCAAGCGATTGTTTGGTGACTAGCTGGGTGACCGATGAGCGGACCGCGCTGCGCGAAACCGTCCGACTGCTGCTGTCGCGAGTGTCCGACAGTGCCGCGGTCCGAGCCGCGATGGTCTCGGCCCGCGGGTACGACGAGAGCCTGTGGCGCAGGCTGTGCGACGAGATCGGGGTGGCCGGGCTGAGCGTGCCGGAGCGCTTCGGTGGAGTCGGCGCGAGCGTCGCGGAAACCGCCGTCGTACTGGGCGAACTCGGCCGCACGCTGACCCCGGCGCCGCTGCTGGGCTCGACCGTGGCCGCGCACGCGGTGCTGGCGACCGGGGACGAGGACGCCGCGGCCCGGCTGCTGCCCGCGATCGCCGAGTGCAGGGTCGCCGCGCTGGCGTGGACCGGGGCGGACGGCGCGTGGGATCCGGCGCGGCCTTCGTGCGTGGCGAAACGTCACAACGTGACCGGAACGGCACATTACGTACTCGATGGTGACATCGCCGACACCGTGCTCGTCGCGGCGAGAACCGACGACGGTACCGGCCTGTTCGAGGTGACCCCGACCGCCGCAACCCCGACCCCGACCCTGGACCCGACCCGCAGGTTCGCGACCGTCACCGTCGACGGCCCCGGCAGGCGGATCGGCGCGGACGCCACGGCGGCGCTCCAGCGGACCAAGGACGTGGCGTGCCTGCTCCTGGCCGCGGAACAGGCGGGAGCGGCGGCGCGGTGTCTGGAGCTGACCGTCGCCTACAGCATGAAGCGGGTCCAGTTCGGCAGGCCGATCGGCTCGTTCCAAGCCCTGAAACACCGCGTGGCCGACCTGCACGTGCTCGTCGAGACCGCCGCCGCGATCGCCGAGGCGGCGGCCGAGTCGCCGGAGCTGGCGGCGGTCGCGCGGGTGCACTGCACGGAGGCGTTCCAGGCCGCCGCGGCGGAGATGATCCAGCTGCACGGCGGGATCGCGATCACCTGGGAACACGACGCGCACCTGTTCTTCAAGCGGGCACACGGCGGGGCGCACCTGTTCGGGTCGGTGCAGTCCCCTTTTGGCTCACATCCAGTCGTCGTCCCGCGACCAGGTGATCAGCGTCTCCAGCACGCCCGGCGTGGTCTCCGGGGCCTCGGTGACCGAGTAGCGGCCGCGGTAGAACAGCAGGGGCCGCTCGTCGCACGGTTCGCTGAGCGTCGTCACGCGGCCGACCACGACGTAGTGGTCGCCCGCGTCGTGCACGGCCTCGATGGCGCAGTCCACCCACACCAGCACGTCATCGAACACGGGCGACCCCGAAGGCGCGGGCCGCCATGGCACGCAGGCGAACTTGTCGGCGCCCGCGGTGCCGAACACCGTGCTCAGGTCGCGCTGGGCGTGGGTGAGCACGTTGACGCAGAAGCGGCCCGCCCGCTCGATCGCGGGCCACGCGCGGGACTGTTTGCCGGGACAGAACAGCACCAGCGGCGGGTCCAGCGACAGCGCGGCGAAGGACTGGCAGGCGAACCCGACCGGCTCGCCGCCGTCGACCGCCGTCACCACGGTCACGCCCGTGCAGAAGTGGCCGAGCGCGGTGCGGAACGTCCTGGGGTCGACCATGGCGGCGGTCATCGCATGCCGACGCCGAAGTCGTGGCCCCACAGGCTGACCGCGGTGCTCTCCCTGGCGATCCAGTCGGCGTCGTCGACCTGCCTGCCCTCACAGCCGAACTCGACGTCGAAGCCACCGGGGGTCTTCATGTAGAAGGACAGCATCAGGTCGTTGACGTGCCTGCCCAGCGTCGCCGACATCGGCACCTTGCGGCGCTGCGCGCGGTCGAGGCACAGGCCGACGTCGTCAGAGTTCTCCACCTCGACCATCAGGTGCACGATGCCGCTGGGCGTGGGCATGGGCAGGAACGCGAGGCTGTGGTGGCGCGGGTTGCAGCCGAAGAACCGCAGCCACGCGGGCGGCCCGTCGGCGGGCCTGCCGACGAGCTGCGGCGGCAGGCGCATCGAGTCGCGCAGCCGGAAACCGAGGACGTCGCGGTAGAATGTCAAAGCGGCCTCATCGTCCTTTGTGGATAGAACGACGTGCCCGAGACCCTGTTCCCCGGTGACGAAACGGTGCCCGTAGGGACTGACCACCCGGCGATGCTCCAGCGCGGCGCCGTGGAAGACCTCCAGGGTGTTGCCGGAGGGGTCGTCGAAGCGGATCAGCTCGGCGACCCGCCGGTCGGCGAGGTCCTCGGCGGTCGCTTCCTTGAAGGCGACGCCCGCCGCGGCCAGGTTCGTCCGCACTTCGTCCAGTTCAGCCGCGTTGGCCGACTCCCAGCCCGAGGCGGCGAGCCGGTCGGACTCGCCCGGAACGATCACCAGCCGGGCGGGGAAGTCGTCCATCCGCAGGTAGAGCGCGTCCGGCACGACGCCTTTGCCCTCGACCATGCCCAGCACCTTGAGCCCGTACTCGCGCCACGCGGGCATGTCCGTGGCCTCGACGCGCAGATACGCCAGGGATCGGATGCCCATCAGCTGCCTCCGTCGGTCAGGAAGTCGAGCACGAGCCGGTTGAACTCGGCGAACTTCTCCAGCTGCGCCCAGTGTCCACAGCGGCCGAAGACGTGCAGCTGCGCGCGCGGAATGAGTTTCAGGGCGACGAGTGCGCCGTCGAGCGGGTTGACCCGGTCCTCGCGGCCCCACACCAGCAGGACGCGCTGCCGCAGGCGGTGCGCCTCGCGCCAGAGCATGCCCTCCTCGAAGGTGTCCGGCCGCATGAACGACGCGCCCATCGACGCCATGGCCTTGAGCGCCGCCGGGTCGGCCGCCGCGGCGAACCGCTCCTCGACCAACTCGTCAGTGACGAGGGACCGGTCATAGACGAGCGTGCGCAGGAAATCGGCCAGGTTCTCCCTGGTCGGCGCGGACCCGAACCGCGCCAGCCGCTGAACACCCTCAGTCGGGTCGGGCGCGAAGACGTTAAGACCGAGGCCGCCGGGCGCCATCAGCACGAGCCTGCCCGCGCGGTCGGGATGGCGCAGGGCGAACCGGACAGCGGTGCCGCCGCCGAGCGAATTGCCGACCAGGTCAGCCTTCTCGACACCCAGTTCGTCCAGTGTGGACAGAAGCGCGTCGGCGCTGAAGGTGAAGTACTGGCCTTGGACCTCGGGTTTGTCGGACTTCCCGTAGCCGGGCTGGTCGACCACGATCGTGCGGAACCGCTCGGCGAACACGGGGAGGTTGGCGCCGAAGTTGCTCGACCCCGACGCGCCGGGTCCGCCGCCGTGCAGCAGCACCAACGGTTTCCCGTCGCCCGCCTCCTGGTAGTGGACCTTGAAGCCGCCGGTGTCGACGAAGCCGCCACGGATCTCCATCGTCACACCCACGCGTCCCGCACCGGCAGGCCGAGTTCGGACTGCCCGAACATGGCCAGCGCCTTCTCCGGGTCGTTGATGGCGTGCACCCGCCCCGCGTGCGCGTCGCGCCAGAAGCGCTGGATCGGCGTGCCCGCCTTCAGCGCGCGCCCGCCCGCGCTCTCGAACAGCCGGTCCACCGCGGCGATGGCCGCCCCGGTCGCGTTGACCTGGTCGCGGCGCACGCGCATGCGCAGCGGCATCGGGATCTTCTCGCCCGCCGTCACGTACGCCAGTTCCTCGTCGATGTCGCGCTCGATCGCCATGATCGCCCCGTCGATCTTCCCCGACGCGTCGGCGATCCGCAGCTGGGTGAACGAGTCGTCAACGGCCTTGCCGCCGGTCGACGCGCGCACGCGTTCCCGCGTGTAGCCGATATAGGCCTCGTATGCGCCCATGGCCATGCCGATCACCGGAACCGAGATGGAACACGAGAACACCGACGCGAACGGCAGCTTGTAGATCGGCGCGGTGTTGACCTCCTGGCCAGGGCAGACGCACTTGCCGGTGGCCATGAAGCTCAGCGTGCGGTGCTCGGGCACGAAGACGTCGTCGACGATGATGTCGTTGCTGCCGGTGCCGCGCAGGCCGATGGTGTCCCAGACGTCCTCGATGACGTAGGCGGCGCGCGGGAGCAGGAAGGTGCGGAAGTCCACCGGGGTGCCGTCGTCACCGAGGATCAGGCCGCCGAGGAACACCCACTCCGCGTGGTCGCAGCCGGATGAGAAGCTCCAGCGCCCACTGAACCGGAACCCGCCGTCGACGGGCTTGGCGCGGCCCATCGGAGCGTAGGAGGACGACACGAGCGTGTCGGTGTCCTCACCCCACACCTCCTGCTGCGCCTTGTCGTCGAACAGGGCGAGCTGCCAGGGATGCACCCCGAGCACCGAGGCGACCCACCCGGTCGACCCACACGCGCCCGCGACCATCCGCACCGCCCGATAGAACACGTTCGGCGACGCCTCGAACCCGCCGTAGCGGGCGGGCTGGAGCAGCTTGAAGAAGCCCGCCTCCCGCAGCGCCTTGACCGACTCCACCGGAATCCGGCGCGCGTCCTCGGTCTCCTGGGCCCGCTCGCGCAGGCCGGGCAGAAGTTCCTCCACCGCGGCAAGGACGTCGTCACTCATCGACCGCACCCCAAACTGAAACGTGTTCCTGATGGCCAGGGCCAGACTAGAACACGTTCTCGTTTCTGTCGACGGATGCGGCCGATCAGCAGGCGATCAAACCGGCGAGCCGCCACCCCGGGCACGGTCCCAGCGGCCGTCCTTCACACAGGACAGCAGCAGCGGCCAGGCGCCCGGGGCGCCGACCCGCAACAGGCGCCCGCCCCGCGATCGAATGCGCAGGGTTCGCCCGTCGGACGACACCTCCACGCATGAGCCGCTCGTGCAGAAGTTGCTCTTGCGATAGACGTCAGCCACGATCGCCTCCTAGCCCCGACAACAGGAGAGAGCCGGGATCCAATTCGGCGCACCGATGGCGATTCGACCCTCGACACCAGGTTAGCGGTCGATAACTCGCTATGGCGATCGTCCAACCGAGCTAGCGCGAAGTTTGGATACCGGTCTCCGGGTAGTCGAACTCGCCCGATTTCACACCCTGAGTGAATGCGACCCACTCATCCGGGCTGAATACGTGTGGCGGGAGCGACACATGCTTCGAGTCACGAAGGGCTACTTGCCCATCGGACAGCACCGCCACCTGGACACAGCTTCCGCTGGCGCAGTAGGAACTCTGACGGTACCCGGTATTGATCTTCAACGCGGCTCCTACTGATCCCGGTACTCACTCATAATCTTTTTGATCATGGTGACAGATTCGGACTCCGACAGGGACTTACTTGTCAAAGTATCGAAAATCCTTGTGTATCTTGCGACGTCAGCGTCCTGTTCGAGCCACCGGTCACCACCACTGAGTTCCAGATTGACCGCGTTGCGATCGAAATCGGATTCGAAGGTGAACACCACGAACGTACACTGAATCCCCAGGTCCGCGCCCGCCGAGAACGGATAAATCCGCAGCGATCGGTCATGCTCGGAATCAACCTCGATCAAACGTTCCAACTGGGCGGCCATCACCTTGGGTGAGCCCACAGCCCGACGCAGGACCGCCTCTTCGAGGATCACGTCGATCCGCGGCTGCTCGTCCCGGGCCGACATCTGCGCCTTGCGTTCCTCCCGCAGCCGAACACGCCCGTCGATCGAGTCGTCGTCGGCACGGGGAAAGCAGTCACGGAACATCGCTTCGGCGTACTGCGGGGTCTGGAACAGGCTGTAGACATAGGAGCCGCCGAAAACCCGCATGCGCGACGATTCGGACTCCAGCGAGATGTAGGCGCCGAGGTTGGTCGACATGACATCGGAGAGGTCCTGCCACCACGCCTGGCGTTTGCCGTCGCCCGCCCAGCGCAGCAGCCTCTCCACCGCTCTCTGGTCATCCACGCCGTAAAGACTGAGCAGGTCGCGAACGTCGCGGCTCTTGGGAATGCCCTGCCCGGTCTCCAGCCTGCTGATCTTCGACGTACTGCACTCCAGGCGCTCGGCGGCGTCCTCCAGGTGCAGGCCCGCGCTCTCCCGGAGTCGGCGAAGCTCCGCGCCAAGTCGTCGGCGTGGGATCAAAGGTCCCTGCGCGGGCACGTCACCTCCCTGGGGGCATAGGCCGAGCTGATACCGCCGACCGGGTGGTCCGAACGCAGTCCCATCATGCACTTGCATGAAGCGCTTGCTTCCTGGGCGATCATCGCGCAATCTAGAGATTGACGTTGCGTCCGTCAAGTCCAAACGCCGGATCTCGGGGGTCCGACGACGACTGAGGGGAGGCCGCAATGGTGCGACGAGCGTTGTTCAGCGCATTCTCGGTGGCGATCGCGCTGGCGACGATTCACCTGTCCGGGTGCGCCCAGTCCGAACCCGCGGAACGGTCGTTCACCACGATCGCCAAGACGGCGACCGATTCCGAAGCCCTCCCGCGCAACCCAAGGAGCTAGGCCATGTACGTGTCGATGAAGCTTGCCTCGTTCATGCGGGTGATGGCCAGCACGGCCGCGGTCACCGCCTTGACCACGGCCATGCTGATCTCGGGCCCACCTCCGAGCGGTCAGAACCACGACCCGACGCCGACTGTCAGCGTCCCCATCGACGGGCTCGACTGACCGCTGGGATCACGCGTCCGCCTCACGCCGGAGTTCCAGGGCGATGTCGATGAGCTGGTCTTCTTGTCCGCCAACGAGTTTGCGTTCCCCCGCGCGCACCAGGATCTGCGCGCCGGAAACGCCGTAGCGTTCGGCTTGGCGGTAGGCGTGGCGCAGGAAGCTGGAGTACACGCCCGCGTAGCCCATGACCAGCGCGAGCCGGTCGAGGGTGCATTCCTGGGGCAGCACCGGCCGCACGACGTCCTCGGCGGCGTCGACGATGGCGAAGAAGTCGATGCCGGTGGTGATGCCCAGCTTGTCGCACACCCCGACGAACGCCTCGACCGGCGTGTTCCCCGCACCCGCGCCGAACCGGCGGGTGCTGCCGTCGATCTGCACCGCCCCGGCCCGAACCGCCGCGATCGAGTTGGCGACCCCGAGGCCCAGGTTCTCGTGGCCATGGAACCCGACTTGCGCGTCGTCCCCGAGCTCGGCGACGAGCGCGGCGACCCGATCGGAGACCTGTTCGAGCACCAGGGCGCCCGCGGAGTCGACGACGTACACGCACTGGCAGCCCGCGTCGGCCATGATCCGGGCCTGTTTCGCGAGGACCTCCGGCGGCTGCGAGTGGGCCATCATGAGGAACCCCACCGTCTCCAGACCGCGTTCGCGCGCCAACCCGAAGTGCTGCACCGAGATGTCTGCCTCCGTGCAGTGGGTGGCGATCCGGCAGATCGACGCGCCATTGTCCTGTGCGGTGCGAATGTCATCCTTGACGCCGACCCCGGGCAACATCAGAAAGGCGATCTTGGCCTGCCGCGCCGTCGCGACGGCGACCTTGATCAGCTCCTGCTCGGGGGTGGTGGAGAAGCCGTAGTTGAAGGACGACCCGCCAAGCCCGTCGCCATGGGAGACCTCGATGACCGGCACCCCGGCCCCGTCGATGGCGGCCACCATCGCCCGGGCCTCCTCGGCGACGAACCGGTGCCGCTTGTGGTGCGACCCGTCCCGCAGTGAGGTATCGGTGACCCGAATATCCACTCCACCCGCAGAAGCGCGGCCCCCACCCGTCCCGGGGGGACGGCCCTTGTCCAGTCTATCGGGGGTGGCCGGGGTGGGGGTGGATTCGTGCGGACCTGTGGATGGCTCGTGGGTATGTGGATAACTCGTCACGCGGTCCCCCTGGTCGCGAGCAGTTCGCCGACGCGGGTGGCGGCGGCGGTCATGATGTCGAGGTTTCCCGCGTAGGGCGGCAGGAAGTCGCCCGCGCCCTTGACCTCCACGAACACAGTCACCCGTGCGGGGCCGCCGTCGTCGGTCGGGTCGAACTGCGGGTCCGACAGCAGCCGGTAGCCGGGCACGTAGGCGGCGACGTCGGCGACCATGTCGTGGACCGACTCGGCGATCTTGTCGGTGTCCGCGTCCTCGGGGATGGCGCAGAAAATGGTGTCGCGCATGACCATCGGCGGGTCGGCCGGGTTGAGCACGATGATCGCCTTGCCCCGGTCGGCGCCGCCGACGGACTCGATGCCCTGGGCGGTGGTGCGGGTGAACTCGTCGATGTTGGCTCGGGTGCCCGGGCCCGCCGACGCCGAGGACACGGTGGCGACGATCTCCGCGTACGCCACCGGGACGACCCTCGACACCGCGTGCACGATCGGGATGGTGGCCTGCCCGCCGCAGGTGATCAGGTTGAGGTTGGTGGCCTCGGCGTGGTCGCCGAGATTGACCGGCGGCACGACGTACGGGCCGATCGCGGCGGGGGTCAGGTCGACCGCGGTGATCCCGGCCTCGGCGAAGCGCGGCGCGTTCAGCCGGTGCACGTGGGCCGACGTCGCCTCGAAGACCAAGTCCGGCAACACATCCTGGGCCAACAGCCAGTCGACCCCCTCCGCGGTGGCCTCCAGGCCGAGCGAGCGGGCCCGCGCCAAACCCTCGCTCGCCGGGTCGACACCGACCATCCAGACCGGCTCGACCACCGGGGAGCGCAGGAGCTTGTAGAGCAGGTCCGTGCCGATGTTGCCGGACCCGATGATCGCCGCCTTCACCGCTGGCCTCCCGCGAAACTCAGTGACACCTGGCCGAGTTCGCTGAACTCGCCGACGAACACGTCCCCCGGCCGCGCGTCGATCGCGCGGGTGCAGGCACCGGGAAGCACGACATGCCCGGCCCGCAGCCGCACGCCGAACGCGGCGACCTTGCGGGCCAGCCACGCCACCGCGCGGACCGGGTCGCCGAGCACCGCGTCCGATCGGCCCGCCGCCACCTGGGTGCCGTTGCGGGTGAGCACCGCGTCGATCGCCGTCAGGTCCACATCGGACGGTGCTATCCTGGTGTCGCCGAGCACATACCCTGCCGCCGACGCGTTGTCGGCGATGGTGTCGGCGATGCTGATGCGCCAGTCCACGATCCGGCTGTCGACCAGCTCGATGCTGGCCGCGACCGCTTCGGTGCGGGCCAGGACATCGGCCTCGGTGCAGCCCTCCCCCGGCAGGTCGTCGCCGAGAATGAACGCGACCTCGATCTCCACGCGGGGATAGCAGTAGCGGAGCGTGTCGGCGGGCTCGGTCTGCGACAGGCACATATCCGCGAGAAGATGGCCGTAGTCGGGTTCGTCGACGCCCATCATCTGCTGCATGGCCCGCGACGACAGCCCGACCTTGTGCCCCACGGTCTCCGCCGCGCGCCGCCGGATGTTGATCAGCTGGATCTCGTAGGCGTCGGCCTGGTCGAGGCCGGGGTGGCCCTCGATCAGGGGCGGGATCGGCGCCCGGTCACGTTCGGCGGACCGCAGCCGGTCCGCGATCAGCGTGCGTTCATCAACCGTGAGCACTGTCGGACTCCTTGGAGGCGAGTGAGCGCCCGGCCCTGCGGCCGGAGAAGACGCAATCGGCCAGCGACAAGCCGCTGACGTATGAGTTGGAACAGATCCCGACGGCCGACCGGCCCGCCGCGTAGAGACCCTCGATGACGCCGCCGCCCTCGCGCACCACCTGGCCGGTGCGTTCGTCGACGCGCAGGCCGCCGAGGGTAAGCATCGGGCACGGGTAGCCGACCGACGGTTTGATCGACACGTCGATGAGTGAGAAAGGCCCCTCGACCAGCGGACGGACCAGTTCGTCCGGTTTGCCCAGCGGATCAGTCGGCGCGGCGTTGTAGGCGTCGAGGGTCCTGGTCAGCCCCGCCGCGTCGATGCCGACCTTGCCTGCGACCTCCGCGACGGTCCGGCCCCGGACGCGCGCGACCCGCAGCAGATAGCGGACCTGGAGGTACTGGAACCACAGCGACTGCGACCGCGCCTGCCGTCGCGCCTCGCGCACCCCTCGCTCATCGATGAGCAGCCAGCCCCGGCCACCGTGGTGGGTGATCAGCTCGTGGCCTATCGCGGCGCCGTAGCGGGACTCGTCGCACACCCTGGAGCCGTCCGCGGCGACGAGAACGCCTTCGAGCAGCGCTGACGGCGGCGTGATGAACCGCCACGCCGACACCTTGTCCATCGCGCCGACCGCGCCGCCGACCGACTGGCCGAGCCGGATCCCGGAGCCATCGTCACCGGAGGTGCCCAATGGCAGTCCGCCGCGATACGCGGGCGCGTGCGTGCGCAGCATCTCCCGGTTCGCCACGAAGCCGCCCGCCGCGATGACGACACCCCGCCGCGCGGTGACCGTCATCGGCTTGCCGTGCCGCTGTTCCAAGCGGGTCGCCCGGCGGGTCAGCGCCTTGCGTAGGGCGGGCACGTAGAGGCCGGGCTTGGCCGCGTACTTGCTGAGCAGCCGGTGTCGTGCCCGGACCCAGCGCGACGCGCCCGCCAGGGTCCGGCATTCGACCCCGGTGACCCGGCCGTCCTCGACGATCAGTCCGACCACCTCGGTCTGCGGCCGAACCCGCGCCCCCGCGCGGACAGCCGCGGCCGCCAGTCGGGCGTAAAGCAGCTTGCCGGACGTGCCCGGCCCCTTGGCCCGGTGGCCGCGCGGCGCGGGCTCGGCCTGGGCGCGGAACGAGCGCTCGCTGCCTGAGTAGTAGAGGTAGAACTGGTTCGTCGGGTAGGACGTCTTGGTCGGGCAGAGGCTGCCATCGAACGGGACGCCTTGGCTCGTCAGCCAGTCGATCGTCGTCACAGAGTCGTCGACGAATGCCTGGAGGGTCTCCGGGGAGACCGCGTCACCGACTTCGAGCCGCAGATAGTCGGCCATCGCAGCGGGCGTGTCCTTGACTCCGGCCGCGGCCTGCACCGAGGTCCCGCCGCCCGCGTAGACGACGCCGCCGCTCGCCGCGGTCGCGCCACCGCCGCCGTAGCGGTCCATGACGAGCACCTCGGCACCCGCCGATGCCGCCTCGATGGCCGCGCACGCCCCGGCCGCGCCGAACCCGACGACCACGATATCGACCGACTCCTGCAACTCGTTCCCTCCCATGAATCCGCAGATCCCGTAGCGGTGAGCGTGACAGAACTATAACCTGTTCTAGTATTGTCCGGAACGGGGAGACGACACCGGAGGTGGATGTGCCCGAGTACGACGTGGTGGTGGTCGGCAGCGGCGCCGCGGGCATGACCGCGGCGCTGGCGGCCGCACACCGCGGCCTGCGCACCGTGCTTATCGAGAAGGCCGCGACCTTCGGCGGCTCGACGGCGCGCTCGGGCGGCGGGGTCTGGATCCCCAACAACTCGGCCTTGCGCGCCGCAGGCGTGCCTGACAGCCCGGAGCAGGCCGCCGCCTACCTCGACCACATCGTCGGCGACGTCGTCCCGGCCGAGCGCAGGAAGGCGTTCCTGGACAACGGGCCCGCGGTGGTCGACTTCGTGCTCGCCAACACCCCGCTCGACCTGGCCTGGGTCCCCGACTACGCCGACTACTACCCCGAGGCGCCCGGCGGGCTGCCCGGCGGCCGGTCGGTCGAGCCGAAGCCGCTCGACGCACGCCTTCTGGGCGCCGACCGGGCCGACCTGACCCCGCCCTACCTCAAAGCGCCGACCGGGATGGCTATCACCCAGGCCGACTACCGCTGGATGAACCTCATGGCCCGGCACCCGCGCGGCCTGCTGCGCGCGGGCCGGGTCGCGGGCAGGCGCGCGCTGTCGCTGCTGCGCCGCCGCGAGATGCTGACGATGGGTCAGGCGCTCACCGCGGGACTGCGCGTCGGCCTCACCCGCGCCGGGGTCGAAGTCCGGTTGTCCACACCCATGCTCGACTTGTCCACAGCGGACGGTCGAGTCCTTGGCGTCGTCACCGAAGGCGGGATACTGGAGGCACGGCTGGGTGTGGTCGTGACAAGCGGCGGGTTCGAGCGCAACGAGCGAATGCGAAAGGAGTACCAACGGGAACCGATAACGGCCGACTGGACCGTCGGCGCTCCTGAGAACACCGGGGACGGGATCGAAGCGGGGCTGCGGCTAGGCGCCGCGGTGGAGCTGATGGACGACGCTTGGTGGGGCCCGTCCATCGAACTGCCGCGGGGGCCTTACTTCTGCCTGGCCGAGCGCACCCTGCCCGGGTGCGTCATGGTCAACCAGGCCGGTGAGCGGTTCGTCAACGAGGCCTCGCCGTACGTCGACGCGGTGCACGCGATGTACGACGGCCACACCGACGACAAGCCGCACATTCCGGCGTGGCTGATCCTCGACCAGCGCTATCGCAACCGTTACGTCTTCGCCGGGCTTGGTCCGCGGCAACCGCTGCCTGGCCGCTGGTTCAAGTCCGGCGCGGTGTACAAGGCGAGCACGCTGGCCGACCTCGCGAACCGGATCGACGTACCCGCCGACGCGCTGGTGTCCACTGTGGAGCGGTTCAACGGGTTCGCCAGGTCGGGCCGCGACGAGGACTTCCACCGGGGCGAGAGCGCCTACGACCGCTACTACGGCGACCCTCGCGTCAAACCCAACCCTTGCCTGGGCGAGTTGGGCAAGCCGCCGTTCTACGCGGTGCGCATCGTCCCTGGTGACCTGGGCACCAAGGGCGGCCTGCGCACCGACACCCGCGCGCGCGTGCTGCGCGGCGACGGCACCCACATCCCCGGCCTGTACGCCGCGGGCAACGCCAGTGCCGCCGTCATGGGACACACCTACGCGGGCCCTGGGGCGACCTTGGGCCCGGCGATGGTCTTCGGCTATCTCGCGGCACAGGACATCGCCACCCAAGCAAGTGTTCAACAATCCTACAAGTGAACGTTAGGATTGTTGAACAATGATTCGCTCCCGGAGGGAAGCATGACCGACGAGGTCCGCACGATCGATGTGGGCGTCCCGCCCGCCCGGTTCGCCCGCGGCTGGCACTGCCTCGGCCTGGCCGAGTCGTTCCGCGACGGCGAGCCGCACGCCATCGAGGCGTTCGGCACCAAGCTCGTGGTGTTCGCCGGTTCCGACGGCACGATCAACGTGCTCGACGGCCACTGCAGGCACATGGGCGGCGACCTCACCCAGGGCACGGTGAAGGGCGACACCATCGCCTGCCCGTTCCACGACTGGCGCTGGGCGGGCAACGGCAAGTGCGCCGCGATCCCCTACGCCAAGCGGATCCCGCTGCGCGCCCGGACCCGCTCCTGGCTCACCCAGGAGCAGAACGGGCAGCTGTTCGTGTGGAACGACCCGGAAGGCAACCCGCCGCCGCAGGACGTGGTGATCCCGCGGGTGGAGGGTGCGTTCTCCGACGAGTGGAGCTCGTGGACCTGGGACAGCGTGCGCATCGACGGGTCCAACTGCCGCGAGATCATCGACAACCTGGTCGACATGGCCCACTTCTTCTACATCCACTTCGCGTTCCCGACGTTCTTCAAGAACATCTTCGAGGGCCACGTCGCCACCCAGTACCTCAACTCGCGCGGGCGCCCGGATGTGTACTCGAAGTCGAGCTACGCCTCGGAAGACCTGGCCCTGCGGTCGGAGGCGTCTTACTATGGCCCGTCCTACATGATCAATTACCTGTGGAACGACTACAAGGGCACCGTCATCGAGACCGTGCTGATCAACTGCCACTACCCGGTGAGCGAGAACGCTTTCGTCCTGCAGTGGGGCGTGATCGTGAAGCGGCTGCCGGGGGTCTCGCCGGAGGACGCGGACAAGATCGCGGGCAAGTTCGCCCGCAGCTTCGGCGTCGGGTTCCTGCAGGACGTGGAGATCTGGAAGAACAAGATCCGCGTCGACAACCCGCTGCTGTGCGAGGAGGACGGCCCGGTCTACCAGCTGCGCCGCTGGTACGAGCAGTTCTACGTCGACGCGGCCGAGGTCACCGAGGACATGACCCAGCGCTTCGAGTTCGAGGTCGACACCAGCCGGGCCAACGAGGTCTGGGAGAAAGAGGTCGCCGAGAACCTCGCGGCGCGAGAGGCGTAGCGGTGTCCGAGCGGCGGGAGTTCCTCGACGGCGGCCTGGTGCCGCTGGTGTGCGCGCGGTGCGCGACCCGGGTGCTGGTGAAGAAGACCAGCGTCCGGCACACCAGCGTGCAGTGGACCTCCCCGCCCGCCGAGACCTGCCCCGAGTTCGCCGCGGCGGTGGCGGGCGGGACGCTGAGCGCGCTGGTGGACACGTGTTGGACGCTGCGCGAGTCGATCGAGCAGGCCGTGCGCGACGGAAAGCTGGAGGTGCCCGGTGACTGAGCCGCGGGTGCTGCGGGTGGCCGAGGTGGTGGACGAGACCGCCGACGCCCGCACGATCGTCTTCGACGCCGACTTCCCGTACGCCCCTGGTCAGTTCCTGACGCTGCGGATCCCCAGCGACCAGTGCGGATCGGTCGCCCGGTGCTACTCGCTGTCGAGTTCGCCGCACCAGGGTGGCCTGCCGGGCATCACGGTCAAGCGGACGGTCGACGGGTACGCGTCGAACTGGGTGTGCGACAACGTCCGCGCGGGCTCGACGATCGAGGTGCTGCCGCCGTCGGGGATCTTCACTCCGAAATCGCTCGACGCCGACCTGCTGCTGTTCGCGGGCGGCAGCGGCATCACCCCGATCCTGTCGATCCTGCGCTCGGCACTGTGCGCGGGCTCGGGCCGGATCGTGCTGTTCTACGCCAACCGCGACGAGTCCTCGGTGATCTTCGCCGCCGCCCTGCGCGCGCTCGCCGCGGCGAACCCCGAACGGCTGACGGTGTTTCACTGGCTGGAAAGCGTGCAGGGCCTGCCGACGGTCGCCCAACTGACCGAACTCGCCCGCCCGTTCGCCACGTTCGACGCGTTCACCTGCGGCCCGGCACCGTTCATGAAGGCGGTCACCGAAGCACTCAAGTCGCTGGGCTTGCCCCGCGAGCGCCGCCACCTGGAACGGTTCGCCTCACTGGGCGCCAACCCGTTCGAGCTGGTGGCGAAGGTGACCGACCCGGACGCGGGGTCCGCGGTGGTCGAACTCGAACTGGACGGTACCCGGCACACGCTCGACTGGCCGGTCGAGACCAAGCTGCTGGACCTACTGTTGGACAAGGGCCTGGCCGCGCCGTACTCCTGCCGCGAGGGCGCGTGCAGCGCGTGCGCCTACCGGCTGGTGTCGGGTGAGGTGAAGCTGCTGAACAACGAGGTGCTGGACAAGGACGATCTCGACGAGGGCATCCGGCTGGCCTGCCAGTCGCTGCCGGTCAGCGAGAAAGTGGAAATCAGCTACGAGTGAGGGTGCCCCCATGCCCATCGACCCGTCCATCGCGATCGGCGCCGAACTGCCGGGAACGACGTTCACCTGGACCGCGAGCGACGTCCTGCTCTACCACCTAGCTCTTGGCGCGGGCGCCGACCCGACCAACCCGCGCGAACTGCGCTACACCCTTGAGAACGACCTCCACACCCTGCCCACCTTCGGCGTCGTGGCACCGAGCCTGCGGGTATTCGAGCCGCCCGCGGTCCGCTTCCCGGGTATCTCGATCGACTTGGCCAAGGTCCTGCACGGCAGCCAGGGCATCACCCTGCACGCCCCGATCCCCGTCGAGGGCAAAGCCCACATCAACGCCCGGATCACCGAGGTTTGGGACAAGGGCACAGCCGCCGTGATCGTCCAAGAAGCCACCGCGACAGCCGCCGACGGCACTCCACTATGGACAACAAGGTCCAGCATCTTCGCCCGCGACGAAGGCGACTTCGGCGGCTCCCGAGGCCCCTCACCAACAAAGTTCGAGCCGGCGGGCGAGCCGGACCTGGTGATCGACACCCCAGTCCTCCCCCAACAAGCCCTCCTCTACCGCCTATGCGGCGACCGCAACCCCCTCCACGCAGACCCCACCTTCGCCACGGCGGCGGGCTTCCCCGCCCCGATCCTCCACGGCCTGTGCACCTACGGAATGGTCTGCAAGGCCCTGACCGACACAGCCCTGGACGCCGACCCGACCCGCATCCACTCCTTCGAGGCCCGCTTCGCAGGCGTCGTCTACCCCGGCGAAACCCTGCGCACCGAGGCCTGGCAAGTCGGCAACACCTGGCATGCGATCACCACAGTCCCCTCCCGCCAGAACGCACCCGCCCTGACCGCCATCACCTTGACCTTCGAGTGAGCGCGCGGCCAGGAGCGACACCAGTCATGCCCACACCGCCAACCCACCCAAGGCGCACCCGCCGCCTGAGCAGCATCGGGTGAAACTGGGCGATCACGCTGTGTCTGGGGGGACGGCGGCCCCTAAGCTGCCTGGCGTGTGGGGTGCCTTATCCGCCACCGCTTTTTCCCCACAGGGGCCGTCGTAGGGGCCCCAGGGACAGCGTGATCGCCCAGTTTCACCCGATGGTGCGAGCCCAACCACCCGGCCCGAACGCGACCGCGCTCCCCCGAGCTGGACCATGACCAAGCGGCGCGCGTTCTTACACTTTCCGCTACCGACCGACCACCCAAAAGAAGGACGAGATAGGCCAAAAGACCCTATTTAGGATCAGCCGCTCATACAATCGGTAACAACTTCTGCCCTCCTCGCGAGTCTCATAGCGCGATCCGCTGTGGACGCTCCGAGCAAGGGGGCTGCGGTATGCGGCGAACCAGGCGGTTCCTGACGGCGGTAGCCACCCCCCTCCTACTCTGCGGCCTGATCCCAGTCGCAGCCGTAACCCTGCTAGCCACCCCCGCCGCCGCGCTCCCCGTCGGCTTCAGCGAGCAAGTCGTCATCAGCGGCCTAGTACAGCCAATGGCAGTCGAGTTCAGCCCCGACGGCCGCGTGTTCGTCGCCGAGAAGTCCGGCCTGGTGAAGGTGTTCGACGGACTCGCCGACACCACCCCCACCATCTACGCCGACCTACGCGCCAAAGTGCACAACTTCGCCGACCGCGGCCTGATGAGCCTGGTGCTGGCCCCGACCTTCCCCACCGACCCATCGGTCTACGTCCTCTACGCCCACGACGCCGCGATCGGCGGCACCGCGCCGCGCTGGGGTCCGGGTGACGGCACCAACGACAACTGTCCCAGTCCGCCCGGCGCGACCGGCGACGGCTGCGTGATCTCCGGCCGACTGTCCAAACTGAACACCAGCGGCGCCGAGCAGGTGCTGATCGAGGACTGGTGCCAGCAGTACCCCAGCCACTCCGTCGGCGACCTCGCCTTCGGGCCCGACGGCTTCCTCTACGCCAGCGGCGGCGACGGCGCCAGCTACGTCTTCGCCGACTACGGCCAGGACGGCAACCCGCTCAACCCGTGCGGCGACCCACCGGGCGGCGTGGGCGGCGTCCAGACCGTGCCCACCGCCGAGGGCGGGGCGCTGCGGTCGCAGGACGTGCAGACCATGACCGACCCGCTCACCCTCGACGGCACGGTCATCCGGATCGACCCGGTCACCGGCCAGGGCGCGCCCGGCAACCCGATGGCGGGCAGCGCCGACGCCAACGCGCGGCGGATCATCGCCGCGGGCCTGCGCAACCCGTTCCGCTTCGCCCTGCGGCCGGGGACCAGCGAGCTGTGGCTCGGCGACGTCGGCTGGGGCACCTGGGAGGAGATCAACCGGATCACCAGCCCGACCGACGGCGCCGTGGACAACTTCGGCTGGCCGTGCAAGGAGGGCACCTCGCCCAACGACGGCTACAACATCGGTCTGACGATGTGCAACCGGATCGTCAACAACACCGTGCCCACGGTGAACCCGCACTTCACCTACCAGCACGGACAGCCCGTCGTCTCCGGTGACGGCTGCTCGAACGGAACCGGTTCGTCGGTCTCGGGCGCCGCGTTCTACCCGAACGGCGTCTACCCGGACACCTTTGACGGCGCGTACTTCTTCGCCGACTACAGCCGCCGCTGCGTGTGGTTCATGCGAGCGGGTGCGGGCGGCGTGCCGGACCCGGCGACGCGCACGGTGTTCCAGACCGGCATCTTCCCCGTCGACCTGACCCTCGGTCCCAACGGCGACATGTACTACGTCGACATCGCGATGGGCCAGGTCAAGCGGTTCCGGTTCAACGCCAGTGACCAGCCCCCGGTCGCCTCGATCACCGCGAACCCGAGGCAGGGCTCGCTGCCGCTCACGGTGTCGTTCAGCGCCACCGGCTCGGTCGACCCCGAGGGCGGCGCGCTCACCTACGCGTGGGATCTCGACAACGACGGCGCGTTCGACGACGCCACCGGCGCCACCACCAGCCGCACCTTCACCGTCGCGGGCAGCTACGACGTCGGGGTCCGGGTCAGCGACGCGGGCGGCCAGTTCGACATCGCGCGCACGGTCGTCGTCGCCGGATCCACCCCGCCGGTGGTGACCATGGCGACGCCCGCCTCCGGCTTCACCTGGGCGGTGGGCGACCAGATCGCGTTCAGCGGCTCGGCGACCGACGCCGAGGACGGCACCCTGCCCGCGTCCGCGCTGAGCTGGCGGGTGATCCTCAACCACTGCGTGACCATCGACGCCTGCCACGAGCACCCGCAGGTCGGCTTCGACGGTGTGGCGTCGGGCTCGTTCGGCGCCCCCGACCACGACTACCCGGCCTACCTGGAGATCCGGCTGACCGCCAGGGACAGCACCGGCGTCGAGACCACGGTGAGCAGGCGCCTTGATCCCAAGGTCTCCACCGTCACCATCGATACCGCGCCGTCCGGCCTGACGGCGAGCATCGGCACCAGGTCCGCCACCACGCCGTTCACCCACCAGGCGATCATCGGTTCACGCCAGAGCCTGTCGACCGTCGACCCGCAGACCCTTGGCGCCACCACCTACGGCTTCCAGAACTGGTCGGACGGCGGCGCGCGGTCGCACGACATCATCGTGCCCGCCGCGAACACCACCTACCGGGCGAACTTCGCCCCGATCAGCGGCGGGGACCCGACGCTGGTGGCCGCGTACAGCTTCGATGAGGGCACCGGCACGACGCTGATCGACCGGTCCGGCAACGGCCACACCGGCACCCTGGCGGGCCCGACGTGGGCGGCGGCGGGTCGGTACGGCGGCGGTCTGTCGTTCGACGGTGTCAACGACATGGTCACGGTCAACGACTCCGCGCGCCTGGACCTCACCACGGCGATGACGCTGCAAGCGTGGGTGCGGCCGACGGTCAGCACCAGCTGGCGGACCGCGATCCTGAAGGAACGCCCGTCCGGCCTGTCCTACGCGCTGTACTCCGCGGGCTTCAACCAGCCTTCCGGCTACATCTCCAGCGGCCCTGACCACGACGTCACCGGACCGACCGCACTGCCCGCCAACACGTGGTCGCACCTGGCCATGACCTATGACGGCACGACGATGCGGCTCTACGTCAACGGGACGCAGGTGGCCACCGCACCGCAGACCGCGGCGGCGCTGACGTCGGCCTCGCCGCTGCGCCTGGGCGGCAACACGATCTGGAGCGAGTGGTTCTCCGGCCAGCTCGACAACATTCGCATCCACAGCCGCGCCCTGTCCGCCGCCGAGATCGTCGTCGACCGCGACACCGCGATCTCTGGTGACACGACCGCGCCCACCGCGCCGACCGGCCTCACCGCGGCGGGTTCGCTGGGCACCGCGACGCTGTCCTGGACCGCGTCGACCGACAACGTCGCGGTGACCGGCTACGACATCCACCGCGCCACCACGGCGGGCTTCACCCCGTCCGCGGCGAACAAGGTCGCCACCAGCACCACGACCGGCCACACCGACCAGGGCCTCACCGCGGGCACCTACTACTACCGCGTCATCGCCCGCGACGGCGCGGGCAACGGATCCGCCCCGTCCAACGAGGCGTCGGCGACCGTCACCGCCGACACCACGCCGCCTTCGGTGTCGATCAGCACCCCCGCCGCGGGCAGTCAGCTGTCGGGCATCGTGCAGGTCATGGCGTCGGCGGCCGACAGCGGCGGGGTCGCCGGGGTCCAACTGCGCCTCGACGGGCAGCCCCTTGGCGGCGAGGACACGGTGTCCCCGTACGGGACCACGTGGGACACCCGCATCTCCACCAACGGCACCCACGTCCTGACCGCGGTGGCCCGTGACGTCGCGGGCAACACCGCGACGTCGGCGCCGATCAACGTCACCGTGACCAACACCGAACCGCCACCGGGCGCACCCGTGGCCTCGTACAACTTCAATGAGGGCACGGGACCGACGCTGACCGACCGCACCGGCAAGGGCCACACCGGCACCATCACCGGCGCGAGCTGGTCGCCGGCGGGCAAGACCGGCGGCGCGCTGTCGTTCGACGGTGTCAACGATCTCGTGACCATCGCCGACGCCAACGACCTCGACCTCACCAACGCGATGACGCTGGAGGGCTGGGTCCGACCGAGCGCGGGCGCGGACTGGCGGACGGTTCTGATGAAGGAACGACCGAGCGGCCTGTCCTACTCGCTCTACTCGGACAACGGCGCGGGCCGCCCGTCTGCCTACGTTCGTCTCCTCACGGCCGACGACTCCGCGACCGGGCCTTCCGCGCTGCCGCAGAACGCGTGGAGCCATGTGGCGATGACGTTCGACGGCGCGACGATCCGTCTCTACGTCAATGGCGTGCAGGTCACGTCGGCCGCTGCTCCTGGGTCGGTGGCCGCTTCGACCGGGGCGCTGCGGATCGGCGGGAACTCGGTGTGGGGTGAGTACTTCGGCGGGCTGATCGACGACGTCCGGGTTTACAACCGGGTGCTCACGGCCACTGAGATCGGAGCAGACATGAACAACGCGGTGAGCTAGTCCCTGGGCAGTCCGAGGACCCGCTCACCGGCCACCGTCAACAGGATCTGCTCGGTACCACCCGCGATGGAGAGGCAGCGGGACACCAGGAACTCACGCAGCACGGAGCGGGTGCCGTCGTCAACCGCGGCGCCCGCGCCGAGCAGGTCCACCGCCGTCTCCGCCACCGCCTGCCGGTGCCACACGCCGATCAGCTTGCGTACTCCCGATTCCGCGCCCGCCGATCCGTCCAGCGCGCGCAGCGTCGCTCTCAAGTCCACAAGGGACACCGCGGTCCCGTCCGCGATGTGCCCGCCCAGCCGATCAAGCACCACCGGGTCGGCGACCGGCCCCAACGCCGAGACCAGGGTCTCCACCGACTCGCCGACCGCCGAGCTGGACCCCATGGCGACCCGTTCGTCGGCCAGGGTCGCGCGGGCCAGCGACCAGCCGCCGTCGACCGCGCCGACCACGCAGTCGTCCGGCACGAACACATCGTCGAGGAAGACCTCGTTGAACATGGACTCCCCGGTGATCTCGCGCAGGGGCCGCAGGGTGATTCCGGGACTGGCCATGTCGACCAGGAAGTACGTGATCCCCTTGTGTTTGGCCACGTCCAGGTTGGTCCGGGCCAGACAGATCCCCCAGTCGGCCTCGCGCGCCCGCGATGTCCACACCTTCTGCCCGGTCAGCCGCCAACCGCCGTCGACTCGGACGGCGCGCGTGCGCAGCGACGCAAGATCCGAGCCCGCCTCGGGTTCGCTGAACAGCTGGCACCACGACAGCTCGCCCGCCAGGGTCGGGGCGACGAACCGGGACCGCTGTGCTTCGGTGCCATGGCGCAGGATCGTCGGCACCGCCCAGGCGCCGATCACCAGGTCCGGTCGGCGCACCCCGGCGCGGTCCAGTTCGGCGTCGATGAGCAGTTGGGTGCGCGGGGAGGCGGCGAGTCCGAACGGCGCGGGCCAGTGCGGGGTCAGGTATCCGGACTCGACCAGGGCCGCCCGCTGGTCGCCCACCGGCAGCGCGCCGATCTTCTCGGCGAGCGCGCGGATCTCGTGGTCCACGCCGACATCGATCCCCAGCCGCCGCCGCGCGCCGCCGACCACCAGTTCGGCCGCCCGTCGCCGCCAGTGGCCCGAGCCGCCCGCCAGGGTCCGCAGGGACAGCGCGCGCCGCAGGGCGAGGTGGGCGTCGTGTTCCCAGGTGAAGCCGATCCCGCCGAGCACCTGGATACAGTCCTTGGCGTTGTCGACCGCGGCGTCGAGGGCGAGCGCACCGGCGACCGCGGCGGCCGACGGGTCGTCGGCGCGCGCGGCGTCCCATGCGACGGCGGCGGCGCGTTCGGACCGGCACAGCATCCGCGCGCAGAGGTGTTTCACCGCTTGGAACACGCCGATCGGTTTGCCGAACTGGGTGCGCGTCTTGGCGTATTGGACCGCGGTGTCCAGACACCACCGGGCCACACCCGCGGCCTCCGCGGCGGCCAGGGTGACCAGGAGGTCGGCGGTGCGGTCCGGGACGACCACCGGGTCGATTGGACGGGTCAGCGGGCGCGTCAGGTCCACCGCGTCGACCGGCTCGACCCGGATGTCCACAACCTCCTGCCCCAACAGAAATCGCGGCACGCCCGCGTCGCACAACGGCAGCGCGACCCCGATCAGCGAACTGCCGTCGACCAGCCCCGGCAACAGTTCCTTGGCCTCAGGTGTGCCGGTCTCGGCCAGCACCACCGCGGCCAGCGCCGCGCTCAGCAGCGGGCCGGGGAACAGCTCGTAGGCCGCCTGCTCCAGCGCGCAGGCCAGGTCGACCATGGTGCCGCCCGCGCCGCCGAGGTCGTCCGGCACGGCCAGGCCGAGCACGCCGAGTTCGATCAGTTCGGGCGACAGGGTTGTAACGTGTTCACGGACAAGCCGACGCGGTTCGACCCGCGCGGCCACCGCGCGAATGGCGTCCTGAATCACGCGCTGCTCTCCGGTGACCGCGATCGGCAAGGCTGACCTCCTTGGTTCGGACCCTCGGCTACTATAGAACGTGTTCCAGTTTCGTGACCCGAACGAAGGACCAGTCCGATGACCGCCAGCAACCGCCCCAGGGCGAACGGCCTGCTCACCGAGGAGGAACCCGGTTCGGCCGCCCAGCGCGACCGACGCAAGCGGATCCTCGACGCCACGATCGCCCTGGCGTCCAAGGGCGGGTTCGAGGCGGTGCAGATGCGCGCGGTCGCCGAGAAGGCCGACGTCGCGCTGGGCACGCTCTACCGCTACTTCCCCTCGAAGATCCACCTGCTGGTCACCGGACTGGCCCGCGAGCTCGAACGCGGCACCGAGAGGATGGACCGGGCCACGATCCCCGGGGCCACCCCGTACGAGCGCGTCCTGTTCGTCCTTGGCCGGGTCACCAGGGCCATGCAGCGCGACCCGCACCTGACCGAGGCGATGACCCGCGCGTTCATGTTCGCCGACGCGTCGGCCGCCGCCGAGGTCGACACCGTCGGCAAGCTGATGGACCGGATGTTCGGCCACGCCATGCACGACGAGCCGACCGAGGAGGACATGGCCGTCGCCCGCGTCATCGCCGACGTGTGGCTGTCGAACCTGGTCGCCTGGGTCACCCGGCGGGCCACCGCAAACGACGTGGCCGCCCGGCTGGAACTCACGGTTCGGCTGTTGCTGGGCAAGGACCAGAGCTAGGGCGTGTCCTGTGGATCACGGATACCGCCCGCCATGATCCGCAGGACATGCCATAACCCGTTCGGTCACTGGACCGGCGGGGGTCGCCCCGGCATGCTGTGCGCGTGCCTACCGAGAACACAGCTCCCGCGTTCGACCTGATCGGCAAGCGCTACGACGAGTCCTTCGTGGAACGCGACGTCCAGATCGCCGAGACCGCCTGGCTGATCGAGCGGCTGCCCGCGGGCGCCCGCGTGCTCGACCTCGGCTGCGGCAGCGGCCTGCCCAGCGCCAAGCAGCTGCTCGACGCCGGGTTCGAGGTCGTCGGCGTCGACGAGTCCCAGGTCATGCTCGATCTCGCCGCCGAGCAGGCCCCTGGCGCCACCTACCTGCGTGACGACCTGCGCGACACGGCGAAGTTCGGCGAGTTCGACGCCGTGGTGGCGTACTTCGCGCTGCTGATGCTGTCCAAATCCGACATCGAGGCCACGCTGGCCGCCATCCGCGCACAGCTGCGCGGCGAGAAGCTGCTGCTGATCAGCATGGTCCAGGGCGACTTCGACACGTTCCCGGTCAACTTCCTCGGCTCGCCCACCACGGTGTCGGCCTACCCGCCCGACCAGTTGCGCCAGGTCGTCGCCGACGCCGGATTCGAGGTAACGCAACTGCTGGAGGTCGAGGCGATGGCCGAGCCGGGTCGCATCGAGGTCCAGCTCTACCTTCGCGCCAAAGTTGTCGACTAGAGCCAGTCTGAAGCGCTGAGGGCGCCGCGCAGGCGGGTGAGTGCCCGGTGCTGAGCCACCCGAACGGCCGTCGCGGTCAGTCCGATCGCGACGGCCGTTTCCTGTGCGGAGAGGCCGACGACCAGACGCAGAACGAGGATCTCGCGCTGGCGGGGCGCCAGCGTCTCCAGGAGCTTGACGAGCCTGCCGCGCATCTCGCTGCGCAGGGTCAGCTGTTCGGGGCCGAGGCCGACGTCGATGGTCTCGGGCAGGTCGGCGACGGGCTCGGAGCGGTCGCGGCCGGAGCGGCGATAGTAGTCGGCGACCTTGTGCGAGGCGATGCCGTAGACGAACGGCAGGAAGGACTCGCAGTCGTCGCTGTAACGCGGCAGCGCGCCGAGGACGGCGAGCAGGATCTCCTGGGCAACGTCGTCGGCGGAGGAGTAGGCCGACCCGGTGCGGCCGATGCGGGCCCGGCAGTAGCGCACGATGGCTGGGTTGATCCAGGTGAACAGGGTGCCGATCGCCTGGCGGTCGCCCTTGAGCGACGCGCCGACCAGTTCGTGGAACGCGGAGCTCTTGAGCCGCGCGAAGACCGCGTCCGTCCCGGTGGTCTTCGGGTCGGGCGCGGTGACCTCGGGCTCGAGGTCGGTGGAGGGCGGCCTGACAGCAGAACTCACATGAGCCCCCAGAGTATGCGGAACACCCTCTCGGTGGTGCCCCGTTGAGATCCGGTATCGCGTGGGCTGCCCCGGCCTATTTCACCCGGTCCGTCCAGATCGTCGGATTCGATGGTGGGCCTTGACGGAGAGTGATGTTAGCCGGGGGGAGACGTCCGCACCAGAGTTTCCCCTAGTACTTCTGAGGGATGTTTTCGTATTCAACCTCACACCGGGAAGGGTCCAACGGCCCTATGCGACACCTTCCGTGCACGAAACCCGGACTTCCGTCACTAACGGTCGATCCCCCGTCGACACAGCGAGGCCGGCGCTCTACTCAGAGTGTGTGCCAGCACTGATGATCCGCCCTTTTGCTCCCACCGGCGGGTCAAGATCAAATGCACGGCCGAGCTGCACGGTCGGATCCCCGACGCCCGCTGCGTCGTTCGAGGGACATCGTCGCCCGGATGGACCAGCCCGCCGAACATATAGACAACCGTCACTGCGCCGCCACGCTCAGTGACCACTAGAGGTCGATCGGCGGACAACGATTGAGTCGCCGCGTTGACACCCGCACCCACGGGTTCCTAGCGTGGCCTGGGCACCGACCACCCGAAATGGGGAATGCTCCACCATGGACCCCAACCGGCGGCCGACCATCGTCGTGCTGTGCGGCGCCGAACGACCACCGCGGATGACCTCGATAGAACAGATCGCGAGCGTCCGCTATACCTCTGGGGCCCGACTCGCCGAGGTACTGCCCGGCGCCGATGTGCTGTTCGCGTGGGATCTGCGCTCCACCGCGCTGGCGGGCGCCTGGCCCGCGGCCGACGCGCTGCGCTGGGTCCACGCCGCCGCCGCGGGCGTCAGCCATTTACTGGTCCCCGGGCTCATCAACAGCGACGTCGTGCTGACCAACGCGCGCGGAATCTTCGACGAACCTGTCGCCGAGTACGTCCTAACCGTCATGCTGGCCTTCGCGAAAGACCTGCCGACCACCATGCGGCTGCAGCAGCGCCGGATCTGGCAGCACCGCGAGACCGAGCGGCTCGCCGGGTCCCGCGCGCTGGTGGTCGGGATCGGGCCGATCGGCCGCGCCATCGCCCGCAAGCTGCGCGCGGCGGGCGTCTCGGTGTCCGGGGTCGGCCGGCAGGCGCGGACCGGTGACCCCGACTTCGGCGACGTGACCGCCATGGCCGATCTGCGGCACGCGCTGCCCGACCACGACCACGTCATCGTCGCCCTGCCGTTCACCCCGGCCACCGCGGGCCTGATCGACGCGGCCATGCTGCGCGCCATGCGCCCGACCGCGCGGCTGATCACCATCGGGCGCCGCGGCCTCGTCGTCACCGCCGACCTGCTCGACGCCCTCGACACCGGCACCATCGCCGGGGCGGCGCTGGAGGTCTTCGCCGACGAGCCGCTGCCGCCGTCCTCGCCGCTGTGGGACCAGCCCAACGTGCTGCTGTCGCCGCACATGTCGGGGGATGTGAAGGGCTGGCGCGACGAGCTGGTCCGCCTCTTCGAGACCAACCTGGCCCGATATGTGAGCGGGGAACCGCTGCTCAACGTGGTGGAGAAGCGCCCGCCGCGTCGGTGACCCCGCCCACAGGGGTCGACCGAACCCACTTGCTACTCTAGAGTAGGTAAGAGGTTCGACCGACAAGGAGCAACATGGCCGGGAACGAGAAGGTGGGCACGAAGCCACCACGGCGCGACGCCATGGGCGCGGCGCTGGCGGTGCTGAACCGGTTGGCGAGCACCACCGTGCTCGATCGGTTCGGCCTGCGCAAGCCGGTGGAACGCACCGTCTACGAGGCGACCAAGACCGGTTTCACCGCGGTGGGCGCGGCCAGCCGCACCTTCGCCGCCACGACCAAGCTCGGCAAGCCCGGCAGGCTGCCCAAGGCGCCGGACACGGGTCTGTTCGACCTCACACCGACCGACGAGCAGCAGATGATCCGCGACACCGTGGTGGACTTCGCCGCGGAGAAGCTGCGCCCGGTCGCCGCCGACGCCGACGCCAAGTGTGAAACGCCGCAAGAGCTGCTTTCGTTGACCGCGGAGCTCGGCGTCACCCTTGTGGGTGTCCCGGAGGACCTCGGCGGCGTCGGTTCGGAGCGGTCCGCGGTCACCAACGTGCTCATCGCCGAGGCCATGGCCCACGGCGACATGGGCCTCGCGGTCGCCTGCCTGGCCCCCTCGGCCGTCAGCACCGCACTGGTTCTGTGGGGCGACGCGGAGCAGCAGTCGACCTACCTGCCGTCGTTCGTCGGCGAGAGCGTCCCGGCCGCCGCGCTGGCCATCCAGGAGCCACGGGCGCTGTTCGACCCGTTCGCGCTCAAGACCAAGGCGTTCCGCACCCCGGGCGGCTTCACCATCGAGGGCGTCAAGTCCCTGGTGCCGCGCGCGGCCCAGGCCGAGCTGTTCATCGTCTCGGCCGATCTGGACGGACGGGGCCCCGCGCTGTTCCTGGTCGAGTCCGGCAGCAAGGGGGTCAGCGTCGAGTCCGAGCCCGCCATGGGCCTGCGCGCCGCCGCGCTCGGCAAGCTGCACCTGGACAAGGTCACGCTGCCCGCCACCGCGCTGCTGGCCGAGGGCAAGGCCGACGCCTATGCCGAGTGCGTCCGACTGGCCCGCATCGGCTGGTGCGCGCTGGCCGTGGGCACCGGCCAGGCCGTCCTCGACTACGTCATCCCCTACGTCAATGATCGAGTCGCCTTCGGCGAGCCGGTCAGCCACCGCCAGGGTGTCGCCTTCAAGGTCGCCGACATCGGCATCGAGCTGGAAAGCATGCGCCTGCTCACCTACCGCGCCGCCAGCCGCGCGGAACAGGGAAAGACGTACGCGCGCGAGGCCGCGCTGGCCCGCAAGCTGTGTTCGGACAAGGGAATGATGATCGGCAACGACGGCGTGCAGCTGCTCGGCGGCCATGGGTTCGTGAAGGAGCACCCGGTGGAGCGGTGGTACCGCGACCTGCGTGCGGTCGGTCTTGTCGAAGGCATCGTCCTCGTCTGAGCTGGAGAATTTCTGATGATCAACCTCGAAGTCCCCAAGAAGTTCCAGCAGCTCGTCGACCAGGCACACCAGGCCGCCGCCGAGTTCTTCCGCCCCAACTCCCGCAAGTACGACCACGCCGAGCACACCTACCCCAAGGAGCTCGACATGCTGGCGGCCCTGCTGGACGGCCTCTCGGCCTCCGGCGGCGGCGCGGGCGCGGCGGGTGTCCGCAGGGATGAAGGAAAAGACAAAGGGAACCGCAACGGCTCCAACCTGCAACTGCTGCTAGGCACCATCGAGATGTGCTGGGGCGACGTCGGCCTCCTGCTGACCATGCCGCGGCAAGGTCTCGGAAACGCCGCCATCGCCTCGGTCGCCAACGACGAGCAGCTGGAGCGCTACAAGGGCAAGTGGGCCGCCATGGCCATCACCGAACCCGACACGGGTTCGGACTCCGGCGCCATCCGCACCACCGCGGTGCTCGACGGCGACCACTATGTGCTCAACGGCGAGAAGATCTTCGTGACCTCGGGCGAGCGCGCGGACTGTGTCGTTGTTTGGGCCACTTTGGACCGTTCGGTGGGCAAGGCCGCCATCAAGTCCTTTGTGGTCGATCGTGGTACGCCGGGCTTCGAGCTGGTCCGCCTGGAGCACAAGCTGGGCATCCGCGCGTCGGACACCGCGCACTTCCGGCTGGAGAACGTGCGCGTCCACAAGGACAACCTGCTGGGCAGCCCGGACATCAACACCGAACAGGGCTTCGCGGGGGTCATGCAGACCTTCGACAACACCCGCCCCCTGGTCGCCGCCATGGCCGTCGGCGTCGCCCGCGCGGCCCTGGAGGAGACCCGCCGAATCCTCTCCGAGGCAGGCGTCGAGATCGACTACGACCGCCCGGCGAACGTGCAACACGCCGCGGTCGCGCTGTTCCTGCAACTGGAATCGGACTGGGAAGCCGCGTACCTGCTGTCGCTTGAGGCGGCCTGGATGGCGGACAACCGAAAGCCGAACTCGTTGCAGGCCAGCATGGCCAAGGCGAAGGCGGGCCGATCGGGCTCGGACGTCACCCTGCGGTGCGTGGAGTTGGCCGGATCGGTTGGCTACAGCGAGAATTCGCTGCTGGAGAAGTGGGCGCGCGACTCGAAGATCCTGGACATCTTCGAGGGCACCCAGCAGATCCAGCAACTCATCGTCGCCCGCCGCCTCCTGAACAAGTCGAGCGCCGAACTCAAGTGATCTGAAGTCCGAAGGCGGCGCTTCTCAGCTGAGCTGGGAGGCGCCGCTTTCGTTGCGCAGTTCATCGATCCGCTCCCGCTCATAGTTCGCGTGATAGCGGGCCTCATGATGGTGACCACGATCGAGATCAGCGATCTCGGCGTACACGCGCACACTGAGCTGGCGGAACGCAAGCCACTCGTTCCTCGCTGCGCTACTTGATGGCCTGACCTTCGCCAGCGCCTCATGCGCCTTGCGCAGGGTGTCGATTTCCCCGCGCCCCCGACCAACCCTCATGGCCACACCAGCCGCATGTCACCGGTGATGCCGAGAAGATCGCGCGTTGATTCTGCTGACGAACTGGTCATCAACATCCGTCCGTCCTCGCTGACGAAGTCAGCCCTGTCCGTGAACTCGCAGCCCCAACCGACCACCATGGACTCCCGTCCGTCCTCGAAGTCCTCCACGATGGCGAATCGCCGAGGGGTATCCATCCCTTGCTTCATGAACTTAGAGTCTAAGTTTGAGCGACCCTATGTAAAGTCGCCCAATCGTGGACACTCCACTCGGCTACAGTGCGTGGTTGATCGACACGGGAGGTGCCTATGCCGTCGAGTCCCACGGTGTGGCAACGATGGTTGGCTCATGAACTACTGCGCCTACGAACAGCGGCTGGTCTGGACCGCAAGGAGGTCGCCGAGCAACTCCACTGCACAACGCAGAAGATCGGCCACTTGGAGACCGGGACCGTGCCGCCGAAGACGCTGGAGTTGGAGAAGGTTCTTCTCCCCTTGTTCGGCGTACCGCAGGACCGATGGCCGTTCTACCTCCAAGCCGCCCGCGACGCCCGCAAGAAGGGCTGGTGGGAGGGCTACGCGCCTACGCAACCGGACTGGTTCTCGCTCTACGTCGGCCTGGAGCAAGGGGCCAGCGAAATCCATACATGGCAGCCAATGCTCGTCCACGGTCTGCTCCAGACCGGGGAGTATGCGAGGGCGGTCATGCAGGGCGGGACCTCCGAGTTGTCCGAGGATGCCATCGACCGCAGGGTTGAGGCCCGCCTCGCGAGGCAAGCCATCCTCGCTGACAACGATCCGCCACGACTGTGGCTGGTGCTTGGCGAAGCCGCACTGCACAGCAATGTCGGCGGACCGGACGTCATGCGCGCACAACTACGCCACCTGCTTGCCGTGGCCAAGTACCCGCGCGTGACGATTCAGGTTCTACCAGGCGATGTCGGCGCGCACCCTGGAACTCAAGGTGCGTTCGCGATCATGGACTTCCCCGCCGAGAACGATCCAGGACTCGCCTATATCGAGCATCGCGGTGGTGCGCTCTACCTGGAGGACCAAAGGGTGGTGAAAGATCATAGAATCGCCTTGGACCACCTGCGTGGGTTGGCGCTGAGCCCAGCCATGTCGTTGGACTTGGTCACCCGCACAGCCAAGGAGGCGCAGTGACACCTGGCGACGGCTTACTCTGGCGGAAGAGCAGCTTCAGCAACGACAACGTCGAGTGCGTCGAGATCGCCCAAGCTGATCGCGTCGCGATCCGCGACAGCAAGCACCCCGACCCCCACCTGACCATCGGTCAAGGTGCATGGCGGCGGCTGCTTAGCCAGTTCCGTCATTCTCCGTACTGACACGGTTGCGCTCCGGTACCGTCGGTGTATGTACGTGGACGACGCAGGGGGCGCCGCGATCGGCGAGAGCGTCTCGAAGTTCTTGTCCGCCGCCAAGAGCGGCGGCTTCGCCGTCAACGAGACCGGTGGCCAGGCCCTCCTCGACGCCTGCCGTGGTCTTCGGGACTGGATCGATGAACAACAGGTGGAGCTTCAGCAGTTGGCACGACAGCCGATGCTCGGATCAAGCGTCGCAGCAGAAGTCATGAAGCCCCATATCGAGGCTGTCGCAACCGACGATCGTGGCCTCATCACCCAACTGCTCGCCCTTCGTCACTCGCTGGCCGAAGCGGAAGAGGCGATCAGGACGGCCATGTCCAACTATCGAAACACCGATCAATCCGGTGCATCGTCCCTGAACCCGATGGACTAGGAACCAGCAAGTGAACAAGAAATCGCTCGTCGTGCTGTTCACCGTGACCCTCGCTCTCGCTGGCTGCAGCCAGCAGACCGACGGTTCACCGACAACCGCCACTGAGGCGCCGAGTCTGCCCGCAACTGAGCAAACTCGGGCAACTACTTCGACCATTAGCCCCCCCGGAAATCCACTCGCCGACGCAGACGCATGTGACATGCTCGATGACGCAGGCAAGAAAGAACTCGGACTGAGCGGGGCGGGAGAACCGGGGAAAGTCGGCCGCGAACGAACGTGCAAATGGCGCCTTCGCGGCCCACAAGACACCTACATCTTCAGCGTTGACATCGCGGACAAAGACGGAATCAAGGACATCCCAGCCAGCGCCAACAAGGTCGAAGTGCCGAAGATCGGCAATCGCGAAACCGTGCAAACCGCGCTCGGCGGCGGGGCCGGTACCTGCTCGGTCAGCATGGCAGTGACTGACAAATCTCGCGTGTCCACAACAGTTGGCGCGGGCACCGACAAGGCTAAGGCATGCGAACTCGCATATCGGATGGCCCAATTGATCGAGCCAAGTATCCCTTAATCGTCCCTTCAAGCATGCGTACCAGTTCGGGGGAATAGCGGCGGCGAGATGCTTTGAACTACTCCCATAAGTGCCAATTGGGCCGCGAACAGCGCCAGAGCCACCCAAAGCCAACGAGTCGATAGCCGCTTGTCGCGCGTGGCCATACAAACCAAAGCGGCAATCCCCGCGCCTACGCCTATGATCGCGATCATCAAGTGTGTAAAGCGGCTAGAGTAGCCCAAGAAAATAACGCCGAGTCCGCCGCCGAAGGTGAGCACACCAACAGCGACGCTCGACCGAAGGTTTCGATAGATGTCATCTACTAGCGGGGATTCAGATCCAGAGAACCAGCGCATTGAGCGACTCTAGCAGCTGATTGTCGAGACGGAAGGACAGCTCCAGTGGAGTTCAAGGTTGAACCAGAGACAGTGCGGCGATGCGGCGACCAGATCAGTCGAAACGGACACGCCATGTGGGACGTCCGAGCGCATCTCGACGCTCACCTGCACCTCGGGTCAACGGCCGGACTATGGCTCCAGACGTTGAGCGGCGCCCATCATGAAACCCGTGACCGCATGTCGCTTGGACTGTCACGAGCTGCGCAGGCTCTGGAGGGCAGCGGAGTCGAACTCGGCAAGTCAGCTGACTACTACGCGGCGACCGACCGAACCTCAGCGGCCAATCTGGATCGGCAGTACCGCGGCTCAGCGCGCCCGTACATCGATTCTCCAGGTTCATACCGCCCACCTCATCTCGATGGAAAGGCTGGGCCGTACACGGCTGGAACCGGCATCGACGTCACCGATCCGCGTAGTTCGTTGAACCCGCCACAGCAGCCTCAAGAATTCACCGATCCGGTCAAGCTTTTCAATGTTGTTAGCGATTTCTTGAGCCCGACCTGGTGGATAAACCAGGTTCTGGACGACACGATCGGGTGCAACCCTCTCGAATTCGTCACCGACCAACTAATCGGAGACTGGGAGGGGTTCGCCAAGTGCGCCATCGTGTGGGAATCGCTTAGTCGATCGGCAGATGCGATCAGTGAGAACATTGATTACGGGCTTAGGTGGCTCTCGCAGGACTGGCATGGTCAGGCCGCCGACCAAGCTGTAGCCTATCTGGACCGTCTCCGGAGAGCGATCGACAGCCATCGAGATATTCTCCGCCGCCTGCACGGTAAGTATCTCGATGTGGCCCGGGGCGTTTGGAACTGCGCTCGGGCACTCGCCGACCTCCTGAAGATGATCCTGGACAATGTGATCGTCGCCGGGATCGCGGTTATGGCAGCTGCGTATCTCTCCTGGACTGGGGTCGGTGCAGGTATCTCGCTCGCAGTGGCCGCACTGGAATGCGCGAATATCATGCGCCTCTGGGGAAACGCCACCCAGCTGATCAGCAACACCCAGGCTGCTATCGAAGGGTTCGTCGGGTTTCTTCAGTCACAGGAGGCGGATACACTCGATGAGCTTACGCCGATGGCGATCCCCGAGGCTTACGACCATCCGAACCCGCAAGTCGGAGCATGACCACTCAGGAAGTAAGGACAGCCATGACTCCGCGACCAGACCCCTTCGCAGGTATGGCCATCAGTCGAGCACAGTCGATCGCCTTGCGGAAACAGCTGGAAATGCTGGCGAAGAGCGCCACAGACCCGCGCGCACGCGCGCTGGCGAACGACGTCCTCGGCAACAAGACCGATCTGCGCGGCGCCATGCTGGGATCGAGGTATCAGGATGTCCTCGACGACAGTGCCCGCTTGTTCTCCGGCTGGTACCAAAGCCTCACCGAGTCCGATCGAGTCGAACATGAGCGTCTTGGCAGACTGACTCTCGACCAATGGCAGCACGACGCCGCCCAGGAGTCGATCGAAAAGCCTCGCACCCGGCCCAGCGACGACGATGACGACTGGGAGCCTCCAACGATTCTGAAACGGCGGTGACCATGTTCGTTCGGAAAGCCACCGTGGCGGTAGCCACCTGCGTTGTCCTGACTGCATGCGCCCAGGCGACTCCAACGTCGAGCGGCCAGACCTCCGGTCCCGCAACAAATGTCACTCCGATCGGCTCGGATGCGGTCGAGTGGGTTGGAACGTTCTGCAAGACGGTCGGCACCCTCGTACGATCGGTGTACGACGCCGCTCCTGCGGTGAACTCGACAGAACTCAAGGCGGAGTTCACCCGGCAGCTAGGCACGACAACGGATGGCCTTCGGGACACGGCGAGCAAGCTCAAGGAGCTCCCCGGATCCCCCTTGGCCGACGGAGATCAAGTTGTCGACGACCTCGCCGCGAAGTTCACCGTTCATGTCGACCTGTTCGAACGCGCCGAGTCAGCCATGGCGGCGCTGCCCGCCGACGCGGACACCAGAGCGGTCGGCGAGGTCATGGCCACCGCGAGCCCGACCATTGCCGCGTTGACCGCCCGTCCGCTCAAGGACGTCCCCGTCAGCCAGGACTTCAAGACCGCCGGATCCCGATCACCGAAGTGCCGCACCGAGCCGTGGTGGAGCCAGGCGGCGAAGTAGCGCCTCAGGCGTGTTTGTCCCGCATGGCCTGGTCCATCTGTTCATGCGTCGGCGCGTCGATCCGCAGCGGGCTCGAACACCCGGCCCGGATTCCGTCCAGCAACATCGTCAGGTAGCGACGCCACAGGTCGGGGTCGATGGCACGCGTCAGCTCGGCCGACGCCGCCACCATGATCAGTAGCGGACCGATGTCCGGGGCCTCGAAGTCCGGACGCAGGGCTCCCTGTTCCTTCGCCCGGGAGACCAACGCCTCCATCGTCGGGATGAAGTGCGCCGAGATGCGTTCCATCTGGCCGAAGTCCGCGCGCGTGCAGATCTCGTACAGCCCGCGGTCCGCGGCCTGCTTCTCAGCGATGTCCGTGATCAGCCGCGACAGCCCGACCCACGCGTCCGGTTCGGCGACCGCCGCATCGATGTGCTCCACCAGTTCGTCCAGCACATGGTCGAACACCGCCAGGACCAGCGCTTCCTTGTTCGGGAACCGCCGGTAGACCGTGCCGACCCCGACCCCCGCGTGCCGTGCGACGTCATCCAGCGTGACATCCAAGCCGTGGGAGGCGAAAAGTTCGCGCGCGGCGATCACGACGCGGACGCGGTTGCGTTCGGCGTCGGCGCGCAGGGGCTTGGTGGCCGAGGTCACGCCCGGAGCGTAACAAAACCGGAGGATCATCCTCCAGTTGACTGATAACGTCGTCACCAGTAACCGGAGACCGGATCTCAACTTATGGGGCTTTCATGACTATCTCGGACGCGCGCACGCCCGCGCCAGCGACTTCCGAGCCTGCCGCGTCCAATCTGCGGTGGCTGATCCTGGCCGTGATCGCCATCGCGCAGGTGACGGTCGTGCTCGACGCGACGATCGTGAACATCGCGCTACCGTCGGCGCAGGCGGACCTGAAGTTCACCGACGACCAGCGCCAGTGGCTGGTGACCGGCTACGCGCTGAGCTTCGGCAGTCTGCTGCTGATCGGCGGCCGGATCGCCGACCTGTGGGGCCGGAAGCTGACCTTCCTCGTGGGCATCGCGGGCTTCGCCGCGGCTTCGGCCGTCGGTGGCGCCGCGGGCAGCTTCGAGGTCCTGGTCGCGGCCCGGGTCGGCCAGGGTGTGTTCGCCGCGCTGCTCGCGCCCGCCGCGCTTTCCTTGCTGACCACCACGTTCACCGACCCGAAGGAACGCGCGAAGGCGTTCGGCATCTTCGGCGCGATCGCCGGTGGCGGTGGCGCGATCGGTCTTCTGCTCGGCGGCTTCCTCACCGAGTATCTCGACTGGCGCTGGTGCATGTTCGTCAACCTGATCTTCGCCGCGGTCGCCTTCTTCGGCGGCGCGTCGCTGCTGGAGAAGAGCACGGTCACCGAGCGCCCGAAGCTGGACCTGATCGGTGTCGCGACCGCGACCGCGGGCATGTTCCTGCTGGTCTACGGCCTGGGCAACGCCCACACCAAGACCTGGAGCTCCCCGCAGACCTGGGGTTACATCGTGGCGGGCGTGGCCCTGCTGGTGGTCTTCACCTGGTGGCAGACCCGCGCCGCGCACCCGTTGCTGCCGCTGCGCATCCTGCTCGACCGCAACCGCGGCGGCTCGTTCCTGGCGATCTTCATCCTGTGCGCGGGAATCTTCGTCATCTTCCTGTTCCTGACGTACTTCCTGCAGCAGAACCTGCGGTTCAGCCCGGTCGAGTCCGGCGTGGCGTTCCTGCCGATGCTGGCCACCATGATGGTCGCGGCGACGCTGTCCACCACGGTGCTGATGCCCAAGATCGGCCCGCGCCCGCTGGTCGGCCTCGGCATGCTCTCCTCGGCGGTCGGCATCGCCCTGTTCGTCTTCCTCGACGAGCAGAGCACCTACTCCGGCGGCGTCCTGCCCGGCCTGCTGATCTCCGGCGTCGGCATCGGCCTGACCATGGCCTCCACCATGAACGTCGGCGTCGCGGGCGTCGACCCGAACGACTCAGGCGCGGCCTCGGCGGCGATCAACGCCGTCCAGCAGGTCGGCGGCTCGATCGGCACGGCCCTGTTCAGCTCGGTCGCGGCCACGGCGATGACCAACGCGGCCATGGAGGGCAAGACCTTGGCGGGCGCGGCGATCGCGGGCTACAACGCGGCCTTCGGGTGGAGCGCGGCGCTGTTCGTGGTCGGCGGATTGATCAGCGTGTTCATCATCAAGCCGGGCGTCCCGGCCGAACTCGACACGTCGGCACCCGCGATCCACGTGTGAGAACCAGAACCGTACGGCGCGCTCGCGCCGTACGGTTCTGTTCATGGGTCGAAAGATCGTCGCGGCTGTCGCCGCCGCCACCGTCGTGGCCGCCATCGCGCTCGCGCCGAAAGTCACGACGACCGAGAGCCGCCAGGACGATCCCCCGGTCGTCCCCACCACCGACTCGATGTTCGACTGGCTTCCCCGCGGCTCCCTCGCCAGCGACCCCGACGCGCTGGCGGCCGCGAAGGCGGTCATCGGAACCCTGGCCATCGAACCTTCGCGGTTGACCGTGCTCTACGCGGGCGACACCTCGGCGGGCAGGCTCGTCGTCGGCGCGATCGGACACGCCGATCGCGGCGAGATCGTGGCGCTGTCCGGTCCGACCGGCGGTGCTATCGCGGCCCTCACCCCGCTCGGCCCCGCTGGTGAGGGTGTCGAGGACCGTGTCGTCTCGCGGGCGTGGATGGATCTGAGCGGCGAGAGCTGGCTGTTCATCCTCACCGACCCGACCCTGCGCGACCTCGACGTGTCCTGGGAACCGACCTACGACGCGGACGGAGTCGCCCACCGCAAGTGGCAGCGCGTCCAACACGACCACGGAGTCCTGTTCACCGGCACCCCGACCGTGGCCATGACGGCCCGAATCAGGATGACCCACGCGAGCGCCGAGGTGGTGGACCGTCCGGTGATCGAGGACAGCGACAACCTCAACGACCCCGGATTCCTGCCGCTCCCCAACGCTCCCGACGCACCGCTCCCGCCAGGCACCGACCTGCGCGGGGCCGACCCGCACACCGTCGCATGGGGCCTGGCTCAGGCAAAGATCGCCACCATGGTGTCGCCGGCCCCGGTCACGGTCCGCTGGTCTCTGGGCAGCCAGGTCCTGATGACCGTCAAGACCGAAGGCGGCGGAGCGCTGTCGGTCTACGCCGACACCACCGACCCCGACGCGCCCTACCTCGACATCGTTCCGGTGGCCCAAGCCGAAGCCGACCGCGCGATCATGCTGCGGTACACGGAGAACGGGACTCGGGTCTTCGCCCCGCACGCCATCGGGTCCCGCGTCGCCCCGTTCTCGGTGACCGTGGCCGAGACGGGATTCGCCGACCTGCCCGTGGCGACGGATGAAGTCGATCTAGGGCAGGCGGGCCGCGTCGACCCGCGCGCGGAGAACCGGGCCGACCCCTTCGACCTGCGCTAAACGGGGTTGTGAACCGCCAGGAAATCGTCGATGTACTTCCACGTGGTCTCTCGTGCCCCACGCCCCGCCAGCACCCCTAGGTGACCGCCGGGCGCGGTATGGAACACAACCTCAGCCGCGTTGTCGAGCACGTCGACCAGATGCCGTACGGCCCGCTGCGGGGCGATGCTGTCGCCCGTTCCGGCCACTACGAGCACCGGCACCTTGACCTCCGCCAGTGCGATCCGTCGTCCGCCCAGGTCGAAGGCGCCGCCCGCGAGGTCGTTGGCGCGGAAGAAGCGGTGGTAGATCTGGCCGAACGTGCGGCCGGGGTAGGCGATCATGTTGTCGGTGAACCGGTCGACCGCCTCGATCTGAGCCAGGAAGTCGGTGTCGTCCAGGTGGGACAGGATCGCGTACGGCTTGGTGATGACCTTGTCGATCGCGGAGAGCTGGAAGGCCCGCTTCACCAGGGCCCGGGGCGCCCCGCCGACCAGCCGATAGGCCGCGGTGAGGAACCAGCCGTCGGCGATGTCGACCAAGGGTTTGAACGGCGCGATCAGCGGGATCGCCGTCATGTCGAACGGCGCGGCCACGCTGGTGATCGACGCGATCGGCAGGTCGTGCTGGTCGGCGGCGGTGAGCAGGGACATGATCCCGCCAAGGCACCAGGCGACCAGGTGGACCGGGCGGCCGCCCGCGTCCTTGCTCACCGCGCGGATGGTGTGCGGGAGGACGTCGTCGACCCAGTGCTCCAGGCCGAGACCGCGGTCGCCGAAGCTGACCGTGCCGTAGTCGACGAGGTACACCGACCGGCCCTGGTCGACCAGATGCTCGGCCAGGCTGCACCCGCGCCGCAGGTCGAAGCAGAGGGCGGGCGCGGCCAGTGGCGGCACGAGCAGCACGGGATCGCCCGTCGCCGAGCCCGCGAACCGGTAGACCGACCGCATCCGGCCCTTGTCGATCAGCACCCGGGGCATCGGCCGCAGGTCGGCGACCCCGCCCCTGGTCACCTTGGCGGTCACGTTCCCCGCCGCGGCGGTGATCCACTCGGCAACACTCATGCGGCCTCCTCCCAAGGTCGGTGGCTCACTCGCGAAGGCACTGCGACATCGCTTATCGCCGCCCCTGAGTCTGCCGTACCCACGCTTCCCACGCCCGGGACAACGATCCCCACTTCGCTTCGTTGCGAAATGTGACCGAGGTCCCGGGCGGGCGGGGTCAGCGCAGGCCGAGCTCGCGGGCGATCAGCATCCGCTGGACCTCGCTGGTGCCCTCGCCGATCTCCAGGATCTTCGCGTCGCGGTAGAAGCGGCCGACGGGGAACTCGTTCATGAAGCCGTAGCCGCCGAAGATCTGGGTCGCGTCGCGGGCGTTGTCCATGGCCGCGTTCGACGCGTACAGCTTCGCGATCGCGGCCTCCTTCTTGAACGGCTGGCCGCGCAGCATCTTCGCCGCCGCCGCGTAGTAGCCCAGCCGGGCTGTGTGGGCGCGCAGCTCCATGTCGGCGATCTTGAACTGGATCGCCTGGTACTCGCCGATCTTGCGGCCGAACGCCTCGCGCTCGCCGACGTACTTCAGCGACTCGTCGACACAGCCCTGGGCCAGGCCGACCGACAGCGCCGCGATGGCCACCCGCCCCTCGTCCAAAGTGGACAGGAACTGCGCGTAGCCGCGGCCCTGCTCACCCAGGAGGTTCTCCCGCGGCACCCGGACGTCGACGAACGAAAGCTCACGGGTGTCCGAGGCGTTCCAGCCGACCTTCGAGTACTTCTTCGACACCGAGAAGCCCGGCGTGCCCGACGGCACGATGATCGCCGAGATCTCCTTGCGGCCGTCGGGCTTGGTGCCGGTGACCGCGGTGACCGTGACGAGCCCGGTGATGTCGGTGCCCGAGTTGGTGATGAACGCCTTGGAGCCGTTGATGACCCACTCGTCGCCGTCGAGGCGCGCGGTGGTCCTGGTGGCGCCCGCGTCGGAGCCGCCGCCGGGCTCGGTCAGGCCGAACGCGCCCAGCCGCTCGGCGGTGGTGAGCTTGGGCAGCCACTGCCGCTTCTGCTCCTCGGTGCCGAACCGGTAGAGCGGCATCGCGCCCAGCGAGACGCCCGCCTCCAGCGTGATCGCCACCGACGAGTCGACCCGCGCCAGCTCCTCCAGCGCGACGCACAGGGCGAAGTAGTCCCCGCCCATGCCGCCGTACTCCTCCGAGATGGGCAGGCCGAACAGGCCCATGTGACCCATCTTGGCGACGATCTCGTACGGGAACTCCTCGCGCTCGTAGAAGTCCCCGATGACCGGGGCGACCTCCTCCCGCGCGAACTCTTGGACGGTCTTTCGGAGCGCTTCGTGCTCCTCGCCCAGCGTGAAGTCGATCATGACGGGTCCTCCGATGGGGTTACCACAGCGAGCGTTTCGTTCAGCGCGACCTGTTGGCCCGCGCGCACAGTCAGTTCGGAGACCACACCGTCGACCTTGGCCGTGATGGTGTGCTCCATTTTCATCGCCTCGACGACAAGGAGCGGCTGGCCCGCGGTCACCTGGTCGCCCGCGGCGACCTTGACCACCAGCACCGTGCCCGGCATCGGGCTGGTCACGGGCCCACCGGCGGCTGCCGACGTGCCCGCGCCCTCCAGCATCGAGTGCTCGGCGACGGCCCACGCGTGCCCGCCCGCGGCCAGCCAGAGGGTCTCCCCGGCGATCTCGCGGGCGTAGCGCAGGTTCCGACCGCCATAGGTGACCCGCAGCTCACCGTCCACACGCGACGCCGACGCGGACACCGGGGTGCTGTCGCCGACCGTCACCGTGGCGGCGGCCGGACTACCCGAAAGCAGTACTTTGACGTCGCGATCGCCGCAGGTCAGCCGCAGCGGGACCACGGCGGCCCGGCCAAGGCGCCAGCCGTTGGGCACCGACCACGGGTCGATCACCGCGCCGGTCGGCTGCATCGTGATCAGCTCGTCCAGCGCGGCGGCGGCGAACACCTCGTCGGGCACGGGGGCCACCGACGTCAGCGCGTCGAGGTTGCGCTCGACCAGCTGTGTGTCGAGCCTGCCCGCGCGCACGTCCTCGTCGGCCAGCAGCGCCCGCAGGAACGAAATATTGGTGCCCAGTCCGAGCACGGCGGTGTCGGCGAGCGCGTCGGACAGGCGCGAAAGCGCTTGCGCGCGGTCCTCGCCCCACACGATCACCTTGGCCAGCATCGGGTCGTAGTCCGAGCCGACGACCGAGCCTGCCAGCAGCCCGGAGTCCACGCGCGACCAGTCCGCCGACGGCCAGCGCAGGCCAAGCACCCGGCCGCCGGTCGGCAGGAAGCCGGTCGACGGGTCCTCGGCGTAGACGCGCGCTTCGACCGAGTGCCCGCGCAGCTCGACGTCGTTCTGCTTGAACGACAGCGGTTCGCCCGCGGCCACCCGGAGCTGCTGTTCGACCAGGTCAAGGCCGGTGACCAGCTCGGTGACGGGGTGCTCGACCTGCAGCCGGGTGTTCATCTCCATGAAGAAGAACTCGTCAGGTCGGTCGGCGGAGACGATGAACTCGACGGTGCCCGCGCCGGTGTAGCCGACCGACTTGGCCGCGTCGACCGCCGCCGCGCCCATCCGCGCCCGGGTGGCCTCGTCGAGCAACGCCGACGGCGCCTCTTCGATGATCTTCTGGTGCCGCCGCTGCAAGCTGCACTCGCGCTCGCCGAGGTGCACGGTGCTTCCGTGCGCGTCGGCCAGGACCTGGATCTCGATGTGCCGGGGCCGCTGCACGAACCGTTCGATCAGCAGGGTCTCGTCGCCGAACGACCCGCGCGCCTCCCGCCGGGCGGACTCGATGGCCGCGCGCAGGCCATCGGGCGCAGTGACCAGCCGCATTCCCTTGCCGCCGCCGCCCGCGGACGGCTTGAGCAGCACGGGATAGCCGACCTCCTCGGCCGCGGAGACCAGGTCGTCGTCGGACATCCCCGGCTCGGTGCGGCCGGGGACGACCGGCACACCCGCCGCGATGACGGTCAGCTTGGCGCGGATCTTGTCGCCCATCGCGTCGATCGCCGCGGCGGGCGGACCGATGAAGACGAGTCCCGCGGCCGCACAGGCGCGAGCGAACTCGACGTTCTCGGCGAGGAAGCCGTAGCCGGGGTGCACCGCCTGCGCGCCGGTCTCGACCGCCGCCGCGATGATCTTCTCGATGGACAGGTAGCTCTCGCGGGCCGCGGCTGGTCCGATGTGGACGGCCACGTCCGCCTCGCGCACGTGCCGGGCGCCCGCGTCGGCGTCGCTGTAGACCGCGACGGACTGGATGCCCAGGCGGCGCAGCGTGGTGATGACGCGGACGGCGATCTCGCCGCGGTTGGCGATCAGAACGCTGGTGAACATCGCACTCACATCCGGAAGACGCCGTAGCTGACAGGGTTCAGCGGCGCGTTGGCCGCCGCGGACAGCGCGAGGCCGAGCACCTGGCGGGTGTCCGCCGGGTCGATCACGCCGTCGTCCCACAGCCGGGCAGTGGAGTAATAGGGGTTGCCCTGGTCCTCATATTGCTGACGGATCGGCGCCTTGAACGCCTCCTCGTCCTCGGCGGACCACTCGCCGCCGCCGCCCTCGATCTGGTCGCGGCGCACGGTGGACAGCACCGAAGCGGCCTGCTCGCCGCCCATGACCGAGATGCGCGCGTTCGGCCACATCCAGAGGAACCGGGGCGAGTACGCCCGGCCGCACATCGAGTAGTTGCCCGCGCCGAACGAACCGCCGACGACCACGGTGAACTTGGGAACGCGCGCGCACGCGGTCGCGGTGACCATCTTGGCGCCGTGCTTGGCGATGCCGCCCGCCTCATAGTCGCGCCCGACCATGAATCCGGTGATGTTCTGCAGGTAGAGCAGCGGGATGCTGCGCTGGTCGCACAGTTCGATGAAGTGCGCGCCCTTCATGGCCGACTCGCTGAACAGCACGCCGTTGTTGGCCACGATGCCGACCGGGTGGCCGTGGATCCGGGCGAAGCCGGTGACCAGGGTCGAGCCGTACTCCTTCTTGAACTCGCGGAACCGGCTGCCGTCCACGATGCGGGCGATCACCTCGCGCACGTCGTACGGCGTACGGGAGTCGGTGGGCACCACGCCGTAGAGCGTCGACGGGTCGACCGCGGGCTCCTCGACGGGTGCGACCTCCCACGGCCGCGGCGCGCGCGGGCCCAGCGTGCTGACGATCGAGCGGACGATCCGCAAGGCGTGCGCGTCGTCGTCGGCAAGGTGGTCGGTGACGCCGGAGACGCCGGAGTGCACGGCGCCGCCGCCGAGTTCCTCGGCCGTGACGACCTCACCGGTCGCGGCCTTCACCAGCGGCGGGCCACCGAGGAAGATCGTGCCCTGATTGCGCACGATAACCGCTTCGTCGCTCATCGCCGGGACATACGCGCCGCCCGCGGTGCACGAGCCGAGCACCGCGGCGATCTGCGGGATGCCCTGCGCGGACATGGTGGCCTGGTTGAAGAAGATCCGGCCGAAGTGGTCGCGGTCGGGGAAGACGTCGTCCTGTTTCGGCAGGAAGGCGCCGCCGGAGTCGACCAGGTAGACGCACGGCAGGTTGTTCTGCAGCGCCACTTCCTGCGCGCGCAGATGCTTCTTCACCGTCATCGGGTAGTACGTGCCGCCCTTGACGGTGGCGTCGTTGGCGACGATGACGCACTCGCGGCCCGACACCCGCCCGACGCCGGTGATGACCCCGGCGGCCGGGGCGTCGTCGCCGTACATTCCGGTGGCGGCCAGCGGCGAGAGCTCCAGGAACGGAGACCCGGGGTCGACCAGCGAGTCGACGCGGTCGCGGGGCAGCAGCTTTCCGCGTTCGACATGGCGAGTGCGGGCCTTCTCGGGTCCGCCGAGTGCCGCCGTGCCCAACCGGTCGCGCAGGTCGCCGACGAGTTCGCCGTGCTCCTTGACGTTGCGCAGGTAGGCCTCGGCGGTGGGGTCGGCGGCGGTGCGCAGGACGGGCGCGTCCATCTCGCTCCTCGCGATCGCATGTTAGTCACCGTTAACTACGCGGTCGATGTTAGCGCTCGCTAACGTCGGCGTCCACTCATGGAAAGGGCCACCCCGGCGAACAGGGGTGGCCCTTGGCGAACAGCGGGTTATCAGCCGGTGACAGCACGCACCGCGGCGAAGTAGCCACCGTTCTGACCAGCGACATTCGGGTGGTACGACTCCTCGATCGGCCAGACCACGCTGTTGATCCAGCGGGTACCCGACGCGCAGATCTCATGGCCCGCGAAGGCCGTGCGACCGTCGACGAAGGTGAAGCCCGCCGCCGCGGCGCGTCCCGAGATGACCTGGGCCAGCACATCGGAGGACTGGTTGATCGCGGCCCGCTTGGTCTCGCTCAGGCCCGCCCAGCACGAGCCGTTGAGCTTGTAGATGTGCGGGTAGCCGACGACCAGCACCCGCGCGCCGGGCGCCCGGTTGCGGATCTGCGAGTAGACCTGGTCGAGCTTCGGCGGAAGCTGGTTGCGGGCGTAGGCCTGCGCCTGCTGGTTGCGCTGCACGCAGTAGGAGTCCGACCCGGTGTTGCAGTCGGTCATGACGCCCGCGAAGCCCGCGTCGTTGCCGCCGATGGAGATGGTCACCAGGGCGGTGTCCGCGGTGACCGCGCCGACCTGGTTGGCCAGCACGTCCCCGGTCTTCGCGCCGGAACACGCGACGAACGAGAACGCGGATGGGGCGTGGGAGTTGGCCCAGAGCTGGGGATAGGCGTTGGCGCTGCGCTTGCAGGAGCCGCTGCTCCCGTAGCTGCCCGCGCCGAGGCCCGAGGAGTAGGAGTCACCGAGCGCCACGTACTTGCCGGTCGCGGCCGAGGCTGAGGTCGCCAGCCCGACCAGGGACAAGACCGATAAGAGGGGAATGACGAGGAACCGTGAGACACGCATGCCTTGCCTCCGTCGTTGGAGGGGAACCCGACAGATCATGACTACCAGCGACCCACCGAATACGGAACTGTTCGGTAACTTGTTTTTGCTACCGACAATCGGCCTGGGCCCCACGGAGTAGGGGTTAGCGCTCGCTAACTCGGCTGCCATACGATGAACCGCGTGTCACCAGCAGCCGAACCAGCGAAAACCGGGCCGAGCAGGCGCGAGCAGATCCTCGCCGCGGCCGCGGAACTGTTCGCCCGACACGGTTTCCACGGCGTCGGCATCGACGACATCGGCTCGGCTGTCGGCATCTCCGGGCCCGCGCTCTACCGCCACTTCCGCTCCAAGGACGCGATGCTCGGCGAGATGCTGACATCGATCTCCGAGGTGCTCCTCGACGGCGGCCAGGCGCGGGTGGACAAGGCCTCCGGGGCCGAGGACACCCTCGGCGACCTGGTGCGCTTCCACGTCGACTTCGCCCTCGACAATCCGGCGTTGATCACGGTGCAGGAACGCAACCTCGGCAACCTCACCGACCCGGACCGCCGCAAGGTCCGCGCCCTGCAACGGCGCTATGTCGAGACCTGGGTCCAGGTCATCCGCGACGCCGTCCCCGCGACCGCCGAACCCACCGCCCGCGCGGCGGCGCACGCGGTGTTCGGGCTGATCAACTCGACCCCGCACAGCAGGCACCTCGACCGCGACCAGATGGCCGACCTGCTCACCGCCATGGCGCTCGCCGCGCTGGTCAACACGCCCGGCGTCTGATCACTCGGCGAGTTCGGCCAACTGCTCGGCCGCGGTGACGTTGCCGCCGTCGGCAAGCCGTCGCAGTTCGCCCAGATCGCCCTTCTCGGTGGCGAGTTCGATCAGCTGGTCGGTCGCCGTCGCATTGCCGTCGTCGGACAGACGCCGAAGCTCGGCCATATCGCCCAGTTCACCCGCGAGTTCGATCAGTTGATCGGTCGCCGTCGCGCTGCCGCCATCGGACAGGCGTCGAAGCTCGGCCAGGTCGCCCCGCTCGCCCGCGAGTTCGACCAGTTCGTCTATCGCGTCGCTGTCGCCGTTGGCGGCGCGCTCCCGCAGGCCGGTCAGATCCGAGTCAGTCACGAGGACACCTTCCCACCTCCGGGTCGCTATCGCGCTGGTCTGACCACTTGACCTCTTACCAATTCCGTCTTACCGTCGAACCGTGACTTTCCAGCCGGTGGCCCGCACGTCGGTGCCCGACGAAGTGTTCGCCCAGCTCATCCGGGCGGTCATGGACGGCGGCATCCCCGCAGGCGACTCGCTGCCCAGCGAACGCAAGCTCGCCGAGGTCCTCGGGGTGTCCCGGCCCGCCGTCCGCGAAGCCTTGCAGCGCATGTCGCAGGCAGGCTTGGTCGACGTCCGCCAAGGCGACGGCACCGTGGTCCGCGACTTCCGCCGCAGCGCGGGACTCGACTTGCTCCCGAGGCTCCTGCTGCGCGGCGGCACGATCGTCCCCTCGGTGGTGCGCGACATCCTCGACGCCCGTCTCGCCATCGGCCCCGAGATCGCCGCACTGGCGGCCACTCGATCAGGCGAAAGCCTCAAGGCGCCGCTGGACGACGTGATCGAACACCTGGCGAGCGAGCACGACCCGATCACGTCGCAGCGGCACGCGCTCACCTTCTGGGACCACATTGTCGATGGGTCGGACTCGGTGGTGTTCCGGCTGATGTTCAACAGCCTGCGCGCCGCTTACGAACCCGCGCTCGACGTCCTCGCGCCGATCATGGTCGCCGAGGTCTCCCGCGCCGACGCCTACCGCGTCCTCGCCGCCGCGATCACCTCCGCCGACCCCGAATCCGCCCGGCAGTCCGCCGACGAACTGCTTCGGCCCGCCACCGAACTGTTCCATGTGGCAATTGAACAAATGGAGGGTCCGTGACCGGAGACGCCGGAGGCGCGCAGCGCCTCCGGACTCCCATGAGCACGCAACCCGAGGGGACCCATGAACCCGACCCGTGAAGCTTCCAACTCGCCCAGCCCCCGCAGGCGACTGTCGCTTGTGGACGCCGCCGCCGAGTTCGTCCGCCATCCGTCGCCATGGCTGATCGGCACGACCCTGATCAGCGCCGTGATCGCCCGGATCGTCGTGGGCGACTGGCGGCTGTGGGACACCCTGCTCCCGTTCGTCATGCTCGCCGTGTTCCCGTTCTTCGAATGGGTCGTGCATGTGGTGATCCTGCACTGGCGCCCCCGCCGGATCGGCGCATTGACCATCGATCCGCTGCTGTCGCGCAAACACCGCGAACACCACACCGACCCGCGGGACGTGCCGCTGGTGTTCATTCCCTGGCCGGTCCTGCTGTGGCTGCTGCCGCTGGTGACCGCCATCGCACTGTTCGCCTTCAGCCGAACCGGCCTCGGCCTGACCTACCTGTGCTTCGTGGCCGCGCTCGGCCTGGCCTACGAGTGGACGCACTACCTCATCCACAGCGACTACGTGCCGCGCACCCGCGCCTATCGCGCGGTCTGGCGCAACCACCGCCTCCACCACTACAAGAACGAGCACTACTGGTTCACCGTCACCACGACCGGCACCGCGGACCGGGCTCTTGGCACCTACCCGGACCCGGTGAGTGTCGACAAGTCGCCATCTGTCAAGGACCTGCACCGCCGAGATCCACTGTCGGATCCCCTTGCGGGGTGAGTAATCTCAACGGTCACGAAACGATCGCGGAGAGTGGGGTTGTCGTGGTGGCCGAGTCGACGACATGGGTCCCGGACGGGATCGACCTGGACAGACCGAGCGCCGCCCGGCTGTATGACTACCTGCTCGGCGGCGGGCACAACTTCGCCCACGACCGCGAGCTGGCCGAACGCTTCCTCAAGGCCCAGCCGCACGCCCGCGAGATCGCCCGGCACAACCGGTCGTTCCTGCGCCGCGCGGTGTTGTTCATGGCAGGCCAAGGGATCCGGCAGTTCCTCGACCTCGGCTCCGGTATCCCGACCGTGGGCAACGTGCACGCGATCGCCCAGGCCGCCGACCCGACCGCGCGCGTCGTCTACGTCGACTACGAGGAAGTCGCCTTCGCGCACAGCCACCTCATGCTCGCGGACAACCCCAACGCCACCATCGTCCAGGCCGATCTCACCGATCCCGACGCCGTGCTGGGAGCCGCCGAGACGCGCGCCCTGCTCGACTTCGACCAGCCGATCGGCCTGATCATGGCCGGGGTGTTCCACTTCGTGCCGCCGCGGAGCAACCCCGCCCAGATCGTCGCGCGCTACCGGGACGCGACCGCGTCGGGCAGTTGGCTGGCGTTCTCCCAGTTCACCCGCGACCTGATGCCGGAGGAGATGGACCGGATCGTCGAGGTGATGAAGTCCAGCCGCGACCCGATGTTCCCGCGGTCCCGGGACGAGATCGCCGCGCTGTTCGAGGGCTACGAACTGGTCGAGCCGGGCATCGTGCCGACCGCGCTGTGGCATCCCGACCAGGGCCTCGACGACGGCGACGACCCGAACCGGGCAGGAATCCTCTCGGGTGTCGGCCGCAAGAACTGACCTGACCACGCCCGTGTCGAACCCCATCGTCCGCTCCCGCACGGACCGGGACTCCCTGGTCCGTGCCTGGATGCGCGTCATCGCCGCCACCGCGTACGTGCCGCGGTCGTCGGCGGACGTCCGCGAGGTGCTGACCGGCATGGTCGACACGATCATGGACGCGCTCGACACCGCCCCGTTCGACAGCGCGGCGGGCCTCGAAGTCGGCACCCGGATGGTCGCCGAGGAGTTCACCGGCGAGGACACGCTGCGGCGGTCGGTGGCGACGCTGGCCACCAGGCTGATCGCGGGCGGCGCCCCGGCCGAGCGGGTCATCGAGCTGCTCGCGGCGGTGTCGTCTGGCTACGCGAACGCCTGGCGCGAGCGGACTCTGTCACAGCAGGAGAACATGCGACTGGCCCTGCACACCGCGATGCTGCGCGCCGAGCGCGACCGCAAGAACACCGAATCGATCTTCCGCGAGGTGTTCGCGAGCGCGTCGGTCGGCATCGCGATCACCGACCAGGACGGGCGATTCGTCGAGACCAACCCGGCGCTGGCGGAGATCCTGGCCTGCGAACCCGCGGCTCTGGCCGGACGTGCCCTCGCCGACTTCGTCACCGACGAGCCGGACGTGCCGGGCAGCCCGCTGGCGCACCTGCCCGACCGGCAGCGGCTGCTGCGGGCCAACGGCGAGGCCGCGTGGGTCTTCGCGACCAGTTCGGTGCTGTCCGACGATGCCGGCAAGGCCTACCGGGTGACCATGGTCCAAGACTTGAGCGAACTGCACCTGCTCGGCGACCGGCTCACCCACCAGCTGCTGCACGACGCGCTCACCGGGTTGGTCAACCGGGTGGGCTTCGAGTCCCGGCTGGAAGCCGTCCACGGGCGGGTGGAGCCGACCGGAACGCTCACCCTGTGCTGCCTGGATCTGGACGCGTTCGCCATGGTCAACACGACCTACGGACACCCGGTCGGCGACTGGGTGCTGCGGACGGTGGCCGAACGCCTCAAGGCTGTGGTGGCGGCGGAGAACGCGGTGGTGGCCAGACTCGGCGGCGACGAGTTCGCCGTGCTGATCCAGGACGGACCCGACACGCCGTCGGTGCCGGACCTGGTCGAGGCGATCCAGGCCGAACTGGCCGAACCCGAGTACCGCGACGGGATCGGGCTCGCGGTCAGCGCGACCATCGGCGTGATCCGGACGAGCCCGGGCGAGATGTCGGCAGCGGAGGTGTTCCGGGCCGCCGACGCGGCGCTGCGGCAGGCCCGGCTGACGGGCAGGCGGCAGTGGGCCCAGTTCGACCCCGACGCCGACAAGCGCGACCGCAAAGCGGGCAAGGCGGCCACGGAGCTGCCCGCGGCGTGGGAGAACGGCGAACTCGACGTGGCCTACGACCGGGTGGTGCGGCTGTCGGACCGGGTGCCGGTGCGGGTGGCCGCCATCGCCCACCTGCCCCGGCCGCGACCCGTGCCGGGTCTGCCGTCCACGATCGAGCTCGCCGAGTCCACGGGGCTTTCGGTGGCGCTGGGGCCGTGGCTGATCAGCCGGTCGACCGCGCAGGTGCCGGTGTGGCGGTCGCTGTTCGCCGCGGTCGCGGGCGACGGGCCGGTCCAGCGGGTGCTGCTCTCGCCGCTGCAGTCGGCCGACGCCGAACTGTCCGCGGTGCTCAACCGGGCCGTCACCGACGCGGGTGTCCCGCCCGGCCTGCTGGAGGTCGGGCTGGCCGCGTCGACCGTGTTGACCAGCGCGGACGCCCAGGACAACCTGCGCACGCTGAGCGACATCGGGGTGGTGACCGCACTGCACGGGTTCGCGGGCGGCCCGCGTGAACTGGCCATGATCGAACGGTTCAAGGTCGACACCGTGCTGCTCGCCGACCCGTTCGACGGGTGGCGGCCGGACTGGCTGCCGCGCGACTGTGCCCAGGTCAGAGCCGTACGCGAGGTCATCGCGGCGGTGGGCGCGGCCGGGGCGGCGGTCGGGATCCGCAGCGTGCGGGACTTCGCGGAGGCACGCTGGTGGGCCGACCTGGGCGTGGTCACCGGGGAGGGCCCGGCCTTCGGCACCGCGCTGGACATCGAGGACGTGCTGAGAGCGGCCAAGTGAACGAATCCGACGGCGTCGATCTCCCCGCGCGACACCTGGCTGTTGCAGGATGAGTGACGTGGACCCCGACAGCGAGCCGGAACCGACCCGCCGCCGACGCCTGACCGACGCCGCGGGCGCGGCCCTCTCCGCCATGCGCGCGGGCCAGGACGACGGCGCGCTCGACCGCGTCGCCGCCGCCGTGCGCGCCGCGCCGGACAGCCACACCGACGCCCGCGAACTGATGCTCATGTTGTTTCACGAGTGCAGCGGCATGGTCGCCGAACTCGGCTCCGGCGGCTCCGCCCCGGTCAAGATGCAGGTCTACGACGACGACGGGCAGGAAGTCCCGATCGACGAGGCCGACCCACCGGTCCGCACGGCGGTGCGCACCCTGCTGGCCGAGGTCCACGGCGACACCGACGGCGCGAAGGCCCAGATCGAGATCGCCCTGGCCAACGCCGCCCCGGACGAGATGGCGGCACTGATGGTGCAGGCACTGCGGTGGACCCTGCGCCTGTCGGACGAATGCCTCAACCGCGATCTCCCGGTGCCCGACTGGATCCGGGACACCGTCTGACCACAATGGACTGTCCGTGGCCTGCAGGCAACCCCTGCCAGCGCTACTACAACCGCGACGGCCGCGACGTCCTGGCCGACCGCATCGCCGCCTTACCCCCCAAGATCACCCAGGTCATCGCCGACATCCGCGCCCGCGCCCCCCACGCCAAGATCCTGGTCGTCGGCTACCTGAGGATCCTGCCCCCGCACACCGGTTGCTGGCCCAGCATGCCCTTCGCCGCAGGCGACACCGCCTACTTCGACGCCACCGAACGCAACCTCAACAACACCATCAAACAAGCCACCAACACCACCCGCGCCCACTTCGTGGACCCCTACGCCTTCTCCCTCAACCACGACGCTTGCCAACCACCCGCCCAACGCTGGGTAGAACCACTGAGCCCTGCCTCCCCCGCGGCACCCATCCACCCCAACGCCGCAGGCATGCGATTAACCGCAGCCCTGACCTGGCTCACCACCCACCTAACCCGCTGACCCGAAGGAGTGTTCGCGGGAGAGATACCCCACCGAACCCATCCGGACAACGCCGATCACCGTCTCGTGTGGACAAACCCGCTACCGGGATGCCGTCCAGCGCTCGGGCGTTCACGGCCGGGTGAAGGCGCGCGCTGGGAGGGCTGACTTGCCTGAGTTGTGCCCTAACCCGGGCGGTTCTGCTGCTCGACGTACTGGCGCATGACGCTCAGGGATGCGCTGGCGGAGCCAGCGAAGTATGACCCCGACCAGAGCTTGTTTGCCCTGTAGTAGTGGCGGGCCAGGTCGGGGAACTCTTGCCGCAGCCGCCGGCTGGACACGCCTTTGAGGCTGTTGACCAGTTTCGACAAGGCGACCTTGGGCGGGAATTTGATGAGCAGATGGACATGGTTGTTCTCGCCGTTGAACTCGACCAGGTCGGTCTCGAAGTCGGCGCACACCACCCGCATCACCTCTTCCATCCTGGTGAGGTGCCGGTCACCGAACACCTTGTGCCGGAACTTCGTCACGAACACCAAGTGAGCGTGCAGTGCAAAGACACAGTGCCTACCAGTGCGAATGCCTTCAAGCGCGACCATAAACCAATGATAGTCTGGGACTGTGCAGCTCCGTTACAACTACCGGGTGTATCCGGATGCCGCTCAGCGCGAGTCGCTGGCCAGGGCGTTCGGATGCGCCAGGGTGGTGTTCAACGACGGACTGCGCGCACGGCAGGAAGCACGGGCCGGTGACCAGAGGTACGTTTCGGACGGGGATCTGTCCAAGCAGGTCATCACGCGGGCCAAGCTCACGCCAGAGCGGGCGTGGCTGGGCGGGGTTTCGTCGGTCGTGTTGCAACAGGCGTTGGCAGATCTGAACGCGGCGTACCGCAACCTCTTCGCTTCGATCACCGGAAAACGCAAGGGCCGCACGGTCGCACCGCCAAGGTTCCGATCACGCAAGGACAGCCGGCAGGCAATCCGCTTCACCGCCAACGCCCGGTTCAAGGTGCTGGACAACGGCCGACTGCGTTTGCCGAAGATCGGCGACCTGGAGGTGCGCTGGTCGCGCAGCCTTGCGGCGGCGCCCAGTTCGGTCACGGTGATCCGGGACGCGGCGGGCCGGTACTTCGCGTCGTTCGTCGTGCAGAGCGCGGACGAACCACTGCCCCATGTCGAGGCTGAGGTGGGCATCGACCTGGGGCTGACCCACTTCGCGGTGCTGTCGGACGGCACGAAGACCACGGCGCCGAAGTTCCTGCGTCGCGCCTCCCGCAAGCTGCGCCGCCTGCAACAAGACCTGTCCCGCAAGCAGCGAGGGAGCAACAACCGCAGGAAGGCCGCCGTGAAGGTCGCCCGCGCCCATGCGCGGGTAGCCGACACCCGGCGGGACTGGCTGCACAAGCGCTCGACCGAAATCATCCGCGACAACCAAGCGGTGTACGTCGAGGATCTGTGCGTGGTCGGTCTCGGCCGGACCCGGCTTGCCAAGTCGGTGCACGACGCGGGCTGGGCACGCTTCACGGCCATGTTGGAGTACAAGGCCGCCCGGCACGGGCGGACGTTCGCCCGGGTGGACCGGTTCTTCCCGTCCACCCGAATGTGCTCCGACTGCGGACACATCAACGACAAGATGGCGCTCGACATCCGATCATGGGACTGCCCGTGCGGGAGTCACCACGACCGGGATGTCAACGCCGCAAGGAACATTCTGGCCGCCGGACGGGCGGACAGGCTAAACGACCGTGGAGCGCGGGTAGGACCACCAGCGATGGTGGCACCGCGCGGCGAAGCGGTAATCCACCCGGACGCCGCGTGTTCCACGCGCAGCGTGGAGGGTCTCTCCACATTTTAGGGCGGAGAGAACGTCAACTTGTCACAACACCCCAAGACAAGGAGCCACGATGATCACGATGCAGGGAGTTGTGGACCGCGTAGGTCCCACCCTGCTCCGAATCATCGCCGACCACACCGAACACCCCCAAGTCACCGACGTCATCATCGTCGAAGCAGGCAAACGAACCCCAGTAGCCACCGGCGATCTAGTCCTAGGCATAGCCGTAGCCGGAGCCACCGACGCCGTAGAACTAGTCCGACACTGCGGCGCCCACGGCGCCGCAGCCGTCCTCCTCAAACCACCGCACGCCACCCGCAACGCCGTAAAAACCGCAGCCCAGCGCGCCAAAGTCGCGATCATCGAAGTACACACCGGCGCGGCCTGGGCCCAACTGGTTTGGCTCCTGCGCTCAGTCCTGGACGCCGCCGCCGACGAGTCAGACGCCTCAAGAGCCGAGGGCCCGTTCGGCGACCTCTTCCGCCTGGCAGACGCCGCCGCAGCAGTCATCGACGCACCAGTGACGATCGAGGACGCGAACTCCCGTGTCCTGGCCTACTCCGCGAGACAAGACCGCACCGACCCTGCCCGCGTATCGACGATCATGGGCCGCAGAGTCCCCGACGACGTCCTGGCCCGCTTCCGTTCCCGCGGTGTCTTCCGCGAGCTGAGCCGGGGCCGGACCACGATCTTCGTCCCCGCCCAGCGCGACGGCACCCTGCCCCGGCTGATCGTGCCCATCCGCATGGGCGGCGAACTGCTCGGCTCGATGTGGGCGGTGGTCCCCGGCCCCGTGCCCGACGACCGGGCCGCCGCGTTCGCCGACACCGCGCCCGTCGTGGCGTTGCACCTGCTGCGCAGGCGGGCGCGGGAGGACAGCGAGCGCAGACGGTCGGCCGAGTTGATCCGGTCGGTCCTCGAAGGCACCGGCAGCGCCCGGCTGGTCGCAGCCGAGCTCGATCTCGCGCCCGGCGAGCACCGGGTCGTCGCGGTCGACGTGCAGGCCCAGGACCCTCTCGGCGCCGAGGGCGTGCGGCTGGCACTGGTCCAGCGGCTGACCGAGGGCATCGGCAGGCGGCCCGCGGTCACCGACATGCACGGCGTGCTCTACGCCGTCGTGCCCGACGACGGCGGCTGGGAGCAGGTGCGGTCGACGCTGGCCACCGGCGGCGCGCTGGTGGCCGCCGGGTCGCCGGTCGAGTTGGCCGACCTGGCACGGTCCCGCGCGGAGGCCGATGAGGCGCTGAGCCTGCTGCGGGCGGGGCTGGTCGACGGTCCGGTGGCGCTGCACGAGGACGTGTGGGCCGTGTTGGTGCTGCACCGCGCCGCCGTCGCCGCCGCCGGGGTGACGGCGATCGGGCCGCTGGCCGCGCTGCGCGCCCTCGACGAGGACTCCGACGGCTGGTACGTCGACACGCTCTACGAGTGGCTGCGCCACCCCGGCGATCCCCGAGCCGCCGCCGCGGCGCTGAACATCCATCCGAACACCCTGCGGTACCGGATGTCCCGGGTGACCGGCGCGCTCGACGCCGACTTGACCGAGCCAGACGTGCGGCTCGCCTTACTCACGCAGCTGGTGGCCCTCCGCTGGCAGTGATGTGCCCGCAGCACAAATGATCGCCATCGTTCTCGTGCTCAGAGCACGATGACAGCCGTTCGGAAGTACCCGACCGTGGTACACCACACCTTGTTGCACCCGAGAGGACGAACTCCGTTGAAGATCGCCGTTCCCCGTGAGATCAAGAACCACGAGTACCGGGTGGCCCTCACGCCCGCGGGTGCGCACGAGCTCACCGCTCGCGGTCACGACGTGTTCGTCGAGACCGGCGCGGGCCTTGGCTCATCGATCACCGACGAGGAATACCTGGGCGCGGGCGCCAAGATCCTGGCGACCGCCGAGGACGTGTGGGCCGAGGGCGACCTGGTGCTCAAGGTCAAGGAGCCCATCGCGGTCGAGTACCCCCGCCTGCGCGCGGGCCAGACCCTGTTCACCTACCTGCACCTGGCCGCCGACGAGGCGCTGACCAAGGCGCTGCTGGCCGCTGGCACCACCGCGATCGCCTACGAGACCGTGCAGACCGCCAACGGCGCCCTGCCGCTGCTCGCGCCGATGTCCGAGGTCGCGGGCCGCCTGGCGCCCCAGGTCGGCGCGTTCGCGCTGATGAAGCCCTCCGGCGGCCGCGGCGTGCTGCCCGGCGGCGTGCCCGGCGTGCACCCGGCGAAGGTCGTCGTCATCGGCGGCGGTGTCGCGGGCATCAACGCCGCGACGATCGCACTCGGCATGGGCGCGGAGGTCCAGGTCCTCGACACCAACGTCGACCGCTTGCGCCAGATCGACAGCCAGTTCAACGGCCGCATCCGGACCGTGGCGTCGAGCCGCTACGCCGTGGAGCAGGCCGCCAGGGAAGCCGACCTGGTCATCGGCGCGGTCCTCGTCCCGGGCGCCAAGGCACCCAAGCTGATCAGCAACGAGCTGGTCTCGCAGATGCAGCCGGGTTCGGTGCTCGTCGACATCGCCATCGATCAGGGCGGCTGCTTCGAGGACTCGCGACCGACCACGCACGCGGACCCGACCTACCCGGTCCACAACTCGATCTTCTACTGCGTGGCGAACATGCCCGGCGCCGTCCCGCGCACGTCGACCTACGCGCTGACCAACGTGACGTTGCCGTACGCGGTCGCGTTGGCGGACAAGGGCTGGCTGGCGGCTCTTCGTCAGGACAACGCGCTCGCCCTGGGCCTGAACACCCACGCGGGCCTGCTGACCAACGAGCCCGTGGCCACCGCGCACGCACTGCCGTCGACTCCGCTGGCTGACGCTCTCGCCTGAACCAGATTGGTGCGGCCCCGCCCTCATCGTCGTTGACGGTGGGGGCGGGCTGCGTTCAGAGACAAAGAAAGGGCGGCCCGCTCAACCAGCCTGGGGGTCACTGGGAGCGGGCCGCCATGTATAGCTTAGGCACATTCGCGGCGTAGCGCTGCACTGGGGGTTGCTGGAGTCGAAAATACTTGTCAACGCACCCCCTACCGGACCGTGTGAACTCTTGACGGTGTGACCACAATCGGGTGAATGCGCCCAGTTGGGGCTATGGCCAGGGGCCTGCGGCGCCGATGGTGCAACGGTGACAGAGCCTCGATGGTGCATCGGCTGCCACGATCCGTTCGGCAGAGACCGGGCGTTGACGGTGTTGGTCGAGGATGACTTGGTCGTACTGGTCCCCCCACCCGGTGCGTCGGCGGTGCTGTCCGCACAGCAGACGCGGTCGTTGGGCCTCGTGCTCGACCAGGCCGCCGACCGGGCCGACGAGGTCAGGGCCGGATGACCCGCGACCCCCTGCGCGAAGCGGTCCTGCGCAGGCTCGCGCTGCTCGACGACGCGGCCGACCACGCCGACGCCGACACGCTGCTTCCCCTGGCCCGCAGCGAGATCAGCAGGCTGGCCGACGGCTGGCGATTGCTGCTCACAGTCCACCGGCAAGGTCCCGACGGCCGCTGCCAAGCCTGCCCCTCCGGGCTGCGGGGCCGACGCTGGCCGTGCCAGGTCTGGAAGATGGCCCACGAACACCTCATCGGCGACGGCGTGCCGCACCGCGAGCGCAAACGCCCGCTGCGCAACCCTTTCAGCAAGGCGAACCGGGCCCGGCCCGCCCAGCACGGCGAGAACCACGCCGAGGTCACCACGGAGATCCCGATCGTCCACCGTGACCGGCCGCCCCACCGCACCTGACCACTAGGACGTGTCCTGTGGATCATGGTGGGTGGGATCCGTGATCCGCAGGACATGCCCGGCGTGACATTTCGGGGTGTCCCCTCGCCCAACTTCGCCATGCCGCCACGCCGCGTAGTCGCGATGAGGCAAGATGGCCGGCATTACGCCTGGCGAGTTGGAGGGGCCTGTGCACGACGGTAGCGGCCGCATCGTGGTGTCGAACCTGACCAAGAGTTTCGGTCAGGTCGCCGCGGTGCAGAACCTGAGTTTCCACGTGGAGCCGGGGTCGGTCACCGGCTTCCTCGGGCCCAACGGCGCGGGCAAGACGACGACTCTGCGGATGTTGCTCGGCCTGGTCCGGCCAACGGCGGGATACACCACGATCAACGGCCAGCCCTTCGAGAAGCTGGGCAACCCGGGACGGGTCGTCGGCGCGGTGCTGGAGGCCCAGGGCTTCCACCCCACCCGCTCGGCGCTCAACCATCTGCGGGTCTACGCCGCCGCGATGGGCCTGCCCGACCAGCGCGCGCACGAGGTGGTCCAACTCGTCGGCCTCGGCGGCGCGGCGAACCGGGCCGCGGGCGGGTTCTCCCTTGGCATGAAGCAGCGCCTCGCGCTGGCCACCGCCCTGCTCGGCGACCCGCAGGTGCTCGTGCTCGACGAGCCCGCCAACGGTCTCGACCCCGAGGGCATCGCGTGGCTGCGCACGTTCCTGCGCGCCTTCGCCTCCTCCGGCCGCACGGTGCTGATCTCCAGCCACCTGCTCGCCGAGGTCGAGCAGACCATCGACCAGGTCGTGATCATCAGCCGCGGCCAGACCATGTACTACGGAATGCTCGACGACCTGCGCAAGCAGCAGCAGTCGCGGGTCATCGTGCAGCCCGGCGACCCGTCCGCGCTGGTCGCGGCCCTGCAGGCGGACGGGATCACCGGCATCCAGCCGACCCCGGACGGCAAGGTCGCCGTGGTGGACGCGACCATCCAGCAGATCGGCGACATCGCGGCGAAGGCCGGGGTGGCGCTCTACGGGGTGCATGAGGAGAAGGCCGACCTCGAGCAGCTCTTCTTCCGCCTGACCAGCGGCCAGTACGCCGCGCCGGGGATGCCCCAGCAGTACGGGCCGCCGCAGGGCTACGCCATGTCGTACCAGCAGCCGCCGCAGACCGGGGGCTTCCAGTACCAGCAGCCGGTCGCCCAGCACCCCTACCAGCAGCAGCCGTACCAACAGCCCGCCGCACAGCAGGCGTACCAGCAAAACTCGCCCTACCAAGCGCCTTCGCCCTATCAGCAGCAGCCTGAGCCACCGTCGCCGTACCAGCCCGATCCGACGGCGAACCCGACCCACAACGACACAACCGGACAGGGAGGCAACGCCTGATGGGCAACATGATCACCGCGGAATTCCGCAAGATCCTCACGACCCGGCTGTGGTGGGCGCTGCTCATCCCGGCGTTCCTGCTGGCCTTCGGCGCGGCGTGGGGCTGGTCGGCGGTGACCACCGGGATCGCCAACGACCTGGTCGACGAGGACATCATCCGCGACTTCGACGTGCCGATCGACGAGATCTCGTGGTCGGTCATCGCGCTGGTGCGCGGCATGAACATCGCGTCGATCTTCCCGATGGTGTTCGGCGCGCTCGGCCTGGCCAGCGAGCTGCACCGCAAGACGATCACCACGTCGTTCCTCACCGCCGCCAGCCGTCCCGGCCTGCTGGCCGCCAAGGGCATCACCTACACGCTGTGGGGCGTCATCTACGGCCTGGTGATCAGCGGCGGCGTAACGATCGGCGCGCTCGTCGGCTCGGACAAGGGATATCTGCCCGACGCCAAGCAGTGGTTCCTGGTGATGCTCGCGGGCGTGATCATGTGCACCCTATGGACGCTGTTCGCGCTCGGTGTCGGCGCGCTCATCGGCTCGCCGGTCGGCACGCTCGTGATCCTGCTGATCTACACCCTGATCGTCGGACCGTTCGGCGAATTCGTGCTGTTCTCCGCGACGGAGGGCTCGCACGCGCCGGGCTTCCTGCCCAACGGCGCGGCCAACGGCCTCACCGGCTCCACGGCGAGCATCCTGCTGTTCGACCAGATCCAGACCCTGGTCCTCGACCGCGGCGGCGAGTTGGCCGACCAGGACGTGCGCGACGGCTTCCACGATGTCGTCAGCGTGATCACCGGCGCGTACGGCGCGTTCTCGCTGTGGATCAGCGGCCTGATCTTCTTCGTGTGGACCGCGGTCTTCTTCGTCACCGGCATGCTGCGCAACCAGAGCCGCGACATCACGTGATCCGCGAGTTCGACTGAGTTATCCACAGGCGCGGGCCGCTCCCCACACGAGGGAGCGGCCCGCGCCTAATCTGGCTGTGTGCCTGAGAACCCTGGCTGGATCCGCCGCCTGACCGCCGCCTGCTGGCGACACCGCCGTCTGGTGGTGTTGTCGGTCGTCGCGTCGGTGGTCGGCGTCGGCTTCCAGGCCGCCGGTCCCCTGCTGATCAAGTTCGTGGTCGACGACGCCGTCGCGGGCGCCACCGACCGGCTGGGCTGGCTGGTCGCAGGCCTGGTGACGATGGAACTGCTGACCTTCGGCAGCGCGTTCCTGCGCCGCTATCTCGGCGGCAGGCTGGCCTTGGACGTCCAACACGACCTGCGCAAGGCCGTGTTCGGCGCGGTCCAGCGGCTCGACGGCGGCAAGCAGGACGCGCTGCGCACGGGTCAGGTCGTGTCCCGGTCGATCACCGATCTGCAGCTGGTGCAAGGGCTGCTGATGATGGTCCCGCTGTCGATCGGCACGGTGGCCTTCGCGTTGGTCGCGATGATCGCGATGTTCTGGCTGTCCCCACTGCTGACGGTGGTCGCGCTCATCGTCACCCCGGTCGTCGCCTACGTCGCGATGCGCAGCAGGAAGACGCTGTTCCCGGCGACCTGGTCGGCCCAGCAGCGCGCGGCCGATCTCGCTCAGCACGTCGAGGAGACGGTCACCGGCGTCCGAGTGGTCAAGGGCTTCGGACAGGAGGCCAGAGAGGTCACGCGGCTGGAGAAGGCGGCGCGCGAGCTGTTCGCCGAGCGGATGCGCAGCGCCGCGCTGACGTCGCGGATGTCGGCGACGCTGGTGACCATGCCCTCGGTCGGGCACGTCGCCGTCCTCGGGCTCGGCGGCTGGATGGCGCTCAACGGCCAGGTCACGCTCGGCACGTTCCTGGCCTTCGCCAGCTATGTGGCGAACCTGGTCGGGCCGACCAGGCTCGTCGCAGGCCTGCTGGTCAACGCCCAGCTCGCGAGAGCCGGGGTGGAGCGGGTCTACGAGCTGATCGACTCCCAACCCGACGTCGTGGACAAGCCGGACGCGGTGGACGTGCCGGACGGTCCGGTCGAGGTCCGGTTCGACGACGTCGCCTTCGGCTACACGCGTAGCGACCCGGTCCTGGACGGGGTGTCGCTGCGGGTCTCCCCCGGCGAGACGCTGGCGCTGGTGGGGACGGCGGGCTCGGGGAAGTCGACGGTCTCGCTGCTGCTTCCCCGCTTCTACGACGTGCACGCGGGTTCGATCACCGTCGGCGGTGTCGATGTCCGCGACCTGCGGCTGGCCTCGCTGCGCGGCACGGTGGGCGTGGTGTTCGAGGAGGCGTTCCTGTTCTCCGACAGCGTGCGCGCCAACATCGCCTACGGCAGACCGGAAGCCACCGATGAAGACATCCACGCCGCCGCGAAAGCCGCGCAGGCGCACGAGTTCATCGAGGCCCTGCCCGCGGGGTACGACACGGTCGTCGGCGAGCGCGGGCTCACGCTGTCCGGCGGCCAACGGCAACGGGTGGCCCTGGCCAGAGCACTGCTGTCCGACCCCAGGGTGCTCGTTCTCGATGACGCGACCTCAGCGGTCGACACCGCCACCGAGTCCGCCATCCACGACACGCTGCGCGAGGTCACCGCCGAGCGCACCACCCTGCTGATCGCCCACCGCCGGTCCACCCTCGGCCTGGCCGACCGGATCGCAGTGCTCGACCAGGGCCGCGTAGTGGACATCGGCACCCACACGGAACTGGCAGGCCGCTGCGAGCTGTACCGGTCGCTGCTGGCCGGACCGGGCGACGTCATCGAAGACCCGACCCGCCGGGCCGAGGCCGACCTGGTGCCCGGCCCGGACGGGACCACCGAGGCCCTGTGGCCCGCGCCGACCGAGCCCGACCGACCGACGTCGCAGACTCCGTCGGGAATCGGCGGCCGGATGGGCGGCCCCGGCGAGGGGCTCGGCGCGCTGCCGCCCACCCCCGAACTGCTGGCCCAGGTCCAGGCGCTTCCCCCGGCGGTCGAGCAGCCCGACACCCATGGCGAGGACCCGTCCGCCCCCGACCCCGGGTTCCGCCTGCGCGGCCTGCTCAGACCGGCCCGCTGGTCCATCGCGCTGGTGGCCGCCCTGGTGATCGCCGACGCGCTGATCGCCATGGCCATGCCCGCGCTGACGAGATACGGCATCGACTCCGGCGTGCTGACCGGGACGACGGCCGCGCTGTGGCTGGCGACGGCGATGTCGGCGGGCCTCGTCGTCCTGATCTGGATCATGACGGCGATCGGCGTGATCCGCACCGCGCGCCTCGGCGAGCGGATGCTCTACGTCCTGCGTTTACGCAGCTACGCCCACCTGCAACGGCTCGGCCTCGACTACTACGAGCGCGAGATGGCAGGCCGGATCATGACCAGGATGACGACCGACGTCGACGCCTTGTCGACGTTCCTACAGACCGGCCTGGCCACCGCCGCCGCGAGCCTGCTGACCGTCGTCGCGGTCGCCGTGGCCCTGCTGATCACCGACTTCTCGCTGGCACTGGTCGCGCTGGCGGTCCTGCCGATCCTGGTCGCGGCGACCATCGTGTTCCAGCGCCTGTCGTCGGCGGCCTACGCCGAGGCGCGCGAGCGGGTCAGCGCGGTCAACGCCGACATGCAGGAGAACGTCACCGGCCTGCGCGTGGCCCAGGCGTACACCCGCGAAGGCCAGGCCGCCGAACGCTTCGCCGAACGCAGCGACGCCTACCGGGTCACCAGGCTGCGCGCCCAGCGTTACATCGCCACCTACTTCCCGTTCGTGTCGATGCTGTCCGGCCTGGCCCAGGCCGCGGTCCTGGTCGCGGGCGCCCACCGGGTGGCCGCGGGCGACCTGAGCCCAGGCGTGCTGCTGGCGTTCCTGCTGTACCTGGGCCTGTTCTTCGCCCCGGTCCAGCAGCTCTCCGGCATCTTCGACGGCTACCAGCAGGCCAGGGTCGGCCTGCACCGCATCGCCGACCTGCTGCGCACGCCGACCACGGTGCCGCCGTCCGCGCACCCGGTCGCCGTGCCCGCCCGGCTGACCGGCGAGGTCGAGTTGCGCGACGTCACCTTCACCTACCCCGGCACCGATGTCCCGGCCGTGAAGGGCGTGTCCTTACGGGCCCTACCAGGCCAAACGGTGGCGTTGGTCGGCGCGACCGGGGCGGGCAAGTCGACGGTGGTGAAACTGATCGCCCGCTTCTACGACCCGACCGCGGGTCAGGTGCTGGTCGACGGCACCGACCTGCGGGAGTACGACCTGAGCGGCTACCGGCAGCGATTAGGCGTCGTACCCCAGGAGGCGCACCTGTTCACCGGCGACGTCGCCCACAACATCGGGTACGGCGCTCCCGAGAGTTCGTCCACCGAGATCGAAACCGCCGCGCGGTCGGTTGGCGCGCTGCCGATGATCGCCACGCTGCCGGAGGGGTTCCGGCAGCAGGTGGGTGAACGCGGCCAGTCGCTGTCGGCCGGTCAACGTCAACTCGTCGGGCTGGCACGGGCTGAGCTGGTCGACCCGGACATCCTGCTGCTGGACGAGGCGACCGCGGCGTTGGACCCGGCGACGGAAGCGGCCGTGGTCGCGGCAGGAGACAAGGTCACCAGCGCTCGGACGACGTTCGTCGTCGCGCACCGATTAGCCACGGCCGCCCGGGCCGACGCGATCATCGTGATGGCCGGGGGTGAGGTGATCGAGCAGGGCACACATGCGGAGTTGCTGGGCAAGGACGGGCACTACGCGCACCTGTGGCGATTGGGGTCATTGGAGGCCGCGCCGGCGTGATCAGGCGCCGTCTCCGCCTCACACGCCGCCACCGGGTTCGGTGAGCTGGACCGATACAGTGAAGAAGGTGACCCATGACCTGACTCACGCGGGTCCGGTTGGTTAACACACCCCCTAACTGGGGGACTAGCCTGACGGGGAAGTGACTTCACCAAGAGATCGAGATGGATAGAGGCGAGAGCAAGCCGTGTCCAGCAGCAGTCCCGCGTCACAGTTCGGTGCGAACGAGTGGCTCGTCGAAGAGATGTATGAGCAGTTCCTCGCGGATCCGTCTTCGGTAGACCCCGCGTGGCACGACTTCTTCGCCGACTACAAGCCGACACCGCGCGCCGCCAGCCAAGGTGCCGCTCAGGCCAAGAGTGCGGGGAGTGACAGCGGGACGGCGACGCCGCCCGCCGCGTCGACGACCACCGCGACCAAGCCGCCGCAGCAGCCGCCCGCCGCGCCCAAGCCCGCGCAGGCCGTGCCATCGGGCAACGGCCAGCCCGCCGCGACGCCCGCGGCCAAGCCCGCCGCCGTGGCGGCCAAGCCCGCTGGGCAGGGCGAGGAGCGCAAGCCGCTGCGCGGGGCCGCCGCCGCGATCGCGAAGAACATGAACGCGTCGCTGACGCTGCCGACCGCGACCAGCGTGCGCGCGGTGCCCGCGAAGCTGCTCGCGGACAACCGCATCGTGATCAACAACCACCTCAAGCGGACCCGCGGTGGGAAGGTCTCCTTCACCCACCTGATCGGCTACGCGATGGTGCGCGCCCTTGAGGCGTACCCGAACATGAACCGGCACTACGCCGAGGACGGCGGAAAGACCTTCGCCGTCACCCCCGAGCACGTCAACCTCGGCCTGGCGATCGACCTGCCCGGCAAGGACGGCTCGCGCAATCTGGTCGTCGCGGCGATCAAGGGCTGCGAGGGCATGACCTTCCAGCAGTTCTGGCAGGCCTACGAGGACCTGATCCGCAAGGCCCGCACCGGAGCGCTCACCGCGGACGACTTCGCGGGCACCACGATCTCGCTGACCAACCCCGGCGGCATCGGCACCAACCACTCGGTGCCCCGGCTGTCGGTCGGCCAGGGCACGATCCTCGGCGTCGGCGCGATGGAGTACCCCGCGCCGTTCCAGGGTGCCGCCGAGACGAACCTCATCGAGATGGGCATCAGCAAGATCATCACGCTGACGTCCACCTACGACCACCGCATCATCCAGGGCGCGGAGTCCGGCGAGTTCCTCGGCCGCATCCACAAGCTGCTGCTGGGCGAGGACGGCTTCTACGACGACATCTTCACGTCGCTGCGGATCCCGTACGAGCCGATCCGCTGGACGTCGGACCTGGCCGAGGGGCCGGTCGACAAGACCGCCCGCGTCATCGGCCTGATCGACGCCTATCGCACCCGCGGTCACCTGATGGCCGACACCGACCCGCTGAACTACCGCCAGCGCAAGCACGAGGACCTCGACGTCCGGTCGCACGGCCTGACCCTGTGGGACCTCGACCGCGAGTTCCCCGTCGGCGGCTTCGCGGGCAAGGAGCGGATGAAGCTGCGCGACGTCCTCGGCGTGCTGCGCGACTCGTACTGCAGAACCGTCGGCGTCGAGTACACCTACATCCTCGACCCGGCCGAGCGCCGCTGGATCCAGGACCGCGTCGAGGGCGCGCACGAGAAGCCCCCGGCGGCCGTGCAGAAGTACGTGCTGTCGAAGCTCAACGCCGCCGAGGCGTTCGAGACCTTCCTGCAGACCAAGTACGTCGGCCAGAAGCGGTTCTCGCTCGAAGGCGGCGAGTCGGTCATCCCGCTGCTGGACACGGTGCTGGACAAGGCCGCCGAGTACGAGCTCGACGAGGTCGTCATCGGCATGCCGCACCGCGGCCGCCTCAACGTGCTCGCCAACATCGTCGGCAAGCCGATCTCCCAGATCTTCCAGGAGTTCGAGGGCAACCTTGACCCCGGCCAGGCGCACGGCTCCGGCGACGTGAAGTACCACCTCGGCGCCGAGGGCAAGTACTTCCGGATGTTCGGCGACGGCGAGACCAAGGTGTCGCTGACGGCCAACCCGTCGCACCTGGAGACCGTCGACCCGGTCCTGGAGGGCATCGTCCGGGCCAAGCAGGACCTGCTCAACAAGGGCGACGCCAGCGGTGGCTTCTCGGTCCTGCCGGTCGCCCTGCACGGCGACGCCGCGTTCGCGGGTCAGGGCGTGGTCGCCGAGACCCTGAACCTGGCGCTGCTGCGCGGCTACCGCACCGGCGGCACCGTGCACGTGATCATCAACAACCAGGTCGGCTTCACCACCGCCCCGGAGCACTCGCGGTCGAGCCAGTACGCCACCGACGTCGCCAAGATGATCCAGGCGCCGGTGTTCCACGTGAACGGCGACGACCCGGAGGCCTGCTACTGGGTGGCGCGACTGGCGATGGACTACCGGCAGACGTTCAACAAGGACGTCGTGATCGACATGGTCTGCTACCGCCGCCGCGGCCACAACGAGGGCGACGACCCTTCGATGACCCAGCCCGGCATGTACGACATCATCGACACCAAGCGGTCGGTGCGTAAGGGCTACACCGAGGCGCTCATCGGCCGCGGCGACATCTCCGTCGAGGAGGCCGAGAAGGCGCTGCGCGACTTCTCCAGCCAGTTGGAGCACGTCTTCAACGAGGTCCGCGAGCTGGAGAAGCACCCGATCGTGGCCAGCCCGTCGGTGGAGTCCGAGCAGCAGGTGCCCGCCAAGCTGGCCACCGGCGTGAGCGCCGCGGTGCTGGAGCGCATCGCCGACGCGCACACCGACCTGCCCGACGGCTTCAGCCCGCACCCGCGGGTCAAGCCGGTGCTCGACCGCCGCGCCAAGATGTCCCGCGAAGGCGACATCGACTGGGCCTACGGCGAGCTGCTGGCGTTCGGCTCCCTCAACATCGAGGGCCGCACGGTGCGCCTGGCTGGCCAGGACTCGCGCCGCGGCACGTTCACCCAGCGGCACGCGGCGATCATCGACCGCAAGTCCGGCAAGGAATACCTGCCGCTGCAGAACCTGTCCGAGGACCAGGGCAAGTTCATGGTCTACGACTCGGCGCTGTCGGAGTACGCGGCACTGGGCTTCGAGTACGGCTACTCAGTGGCCAACCCGGACGCGCTGGTGCTGTGGGAGGCGCAGTTCGGCGACTTCGTCAACGGCGCCCAGTCGGTGATCGACGAGTACATCGCCTCCAGCGAGGCCAAGTGGGGCCAGTGCTCCGACGTGGTCGTGCTGCTGCCGCACGGCCACGAGGGCCAGGGCCCCGACCACACCTCGGGCCGCATCGAGCGCTGGCTGCAGCTGTGCGCCGAGGGCTCGATGACGGTGTCGGTGCCGTCGACCCCGGCGAACTACTTCCACCTGCTGCGCCGCCACGCCCTCGACGGCGTGCAGCGTCCGCTGGTGGTGTTCACGCCGAAGTCGATGCTGCGCAACAAGGCCGCGACCAGCCCCGTCGCGGACTTCCTCACCGGCACCCGGTTCGAGAAGGTCATCGATGACCCGACCGCGCCGGACCCGGCCGGGGTGACCAAGCTGCTGTTCGTCTCCGGCAAGCTCTACTACGAGCTGGCCGCCGAACAGGCCAAGCGCGACATCAAGGACACCGCGGTCGTGCGCGTCGAGCAGCTCTACCCGATGCCCCTCGAACGGCTCACGGCGATCTTCAAGAAGTACCCGAACGCCGCGGACTACCGCTGGGTCCAGGAAGAGCCCGCCAACCAGGGCTCGTGGCCGTTCTACGGCCTGAACCTCCCAGAGGCGCTGCCCGAGCACGTCACCAAGCTCACCCGCGTCTCCCGCCGTCCGATGTCGGCGCCGTCGGCCGGATCGAGCAAGGTCCACGAACTCGAACAGCGCGCGCTGATCGAGAAGGCGTTCCAGTAACCAAGGACAGACCAGCGGAGCCGCCGAACCCGGGTTCGGCGGCTCCGCCGTTTCAAGGAGTGACCGTGTACTTCACCGATCGCGGCATCGAGGAACTGGAAAACCGCCGCGGCGAAGAGGAAATCACCTTCGCCTGGCTGGCCGACCGCCTCCGCGCCTTCGTCGACACCAACCCGGACTTCGAAACCCCCATCGAACGCCTCGCCACCTTCCTGGCCCGCGACGACGACGAGATCGACGACTGAGTCCCGATGCCACGCCGTCGAATCGGACTGACCGCGTCGACCTATGACCGGCTGCCCGAGGACACCTGCGGCGCAATGGAAGTGGTCGACGGAGCGATCGTCCCCAACCCGCCGCCGTCTCGCTCCCACCAACGATTCACGCGACGCCTTGCCAACGCGCTCGACGTCGGGGTCGGAGACCGGTGGGTGGTCGCGACCAGCGTCGATCTCCGGCTGCGGGATGTTCCGCTTCTCAACCGCCGACCGGATGTCGTCGTCTACGACGGCGCGTTGCCGCACGACGACATTCTCCGGCCGAGGCACTGTTTGCTGGTCGTCGAGATCATGTCACCCGGGTCGGTGACAACCGACCAGACAGACAAGCCTGCCGAGTACGCCTCAGCCGGGATTCCCCACTTCTGGCGGCTGGAAAGCGCGCCGGACGACGAGGAGCGGCTGACGCTGTTCCGCTATCGACTCGACCCGACAACGCGGACCTACGCCTCGGCTGGTGTCGACGCGGGCAAAGCGGTGATCTCCGACCCTGTTGACGTGACCTTCGATCTTGCCGACCTGATCTAGCGGCCCAGGGGCATGGCAGGCCACTAGAGCCCACCAAGGACCATCGCGGCGCCTGCCACGAACACCGCGTAGCGTTCCAGGGCGGTCAGGTCGGGTTCTCCGATGTGAGCGGCGGTACCCGCGAACAGGCCGAAGAACGCGCGCAACACGGTGATGCCGTTGACCGCCGCCGCGACCGCGAGGGGCAGTGTCGCCTCAATCGCGGCGTGGACGCCGTGGAAACCCAGCAATGGCGGGAACCCGACAGCTCCCAGGCCGAACACCAACAGCGCGGTCGCCAGCCGGGGCGTCTCGGTCAAGCTGCCGCTCGGCGTGGACAGGGACAGCGGGCCACGTCGAGCCTCAACAGCCGCCAGCGTCATCCCCAGCCCGGCGCACGCGACGGCGAGCACCTGCCAGGCACCGCCAGTCAGCAGGAAGCCGTTGAGGGACACCATCAATCCGCCCAGCATCCGACGGGCGTCGTCCTGAACGACGGCGTACACCGCCGCGCAGACCGCCACGACGGCCGCGGCGACGCGCAACGAACCGGAGATGGGCGCCGACGACAGCGGCACCATCGACAGTCCCACCAGCACCCCCATCGGGGCGCGCGCGAACCACACGGCCGACCTGGCGAACCCGCCGATCCCGATGCCCCACACCAGCCCCACCGCGCCCGCGAGCTGCGCGAGCAGGTACACCGGCCCACGGACCCACCGCCAGGCCACCGCCATGGCCAAGATCCACAGCGCGAGGTCCGCGAGGGGATGGGTCATGGCGACATAGCCGCAGGCGATGGCGAACAACAGGCACACCCGGCCGAGCACCGCGGGCGCGTGATCGACCACCGATGCCATCGCCATCACGAGCAGGCCGCACAGGCACACCGCCGCCAAAGCCGTACCCGGCGATCCAGCACCGACCTGGACACCCGCCCAGACCGCGACCACCGTCGAGCGCGCCGGGGCCGCCACCACCCACTCGGCCACCGCGAACGCCAACACACCCGTCGCGCACCACACGGCCGCGCGACGGGCCGCGCGCGGCTCGGCGATCCGGCCGACAGCCATGCCGGTGATCGTCCAGGCCGCGACCGCGGCCAAGCCCGTCAGCGAGACCATCGGCGTGCCCCGTCCCGTACCCGGCCGAGCAGCCCGTCGACGTACCAGCTTTCGAGCGCGAACCGGTACAGCCAGGCCCGAGCCGGAGCGGGCAGCATTCCGAAGACCCGCCCGGTCTCGCGCAGCAGTCCACGCTGTTCGAGCCGATGATGGTCGTGCAGCAGGCTCGGCGATCGTAGGATCTGGACCGTGCGGGTGAGCGCGTGAGTCACCAGGTGGACCACCGCCACCACGGTCCACCCCATGCCGACCTCCACGAACACCAAGGCCACCTGGGTCATCGACGCATAGGCCAGGACGCTTTTGATGTCGGTCCGTACCCTTCTGACAATGGTCGCGTGGATGGCGGTGACCGCTCCGACAGCCACGATCGCGACGTGGGCGACGGTCGAGGCGTCCCACAGCGGGCGGGTGTGCAGCAGCAGGTACGGCCCGAGGCTGACCGAGATCGCGCCGTAGAAGATCGCACTCGACGGCGTGGGGCCTTCCATCGCCCGAGGCAGCCAGCCGCCGACCGGGAACTGCGCCGATTTGCCCATCGCCGCGATCAGTAGCAGGACACCGGTCACGGACGCGGACGCACCGGGCAGTGCGACGGCGAGCACCAAAGCGATGTCACAGAGCCGGTAGGTGGCGAAGGCACGCAGGCCGTGGGCGACCGGTCCGCGCCGCTGGTGAAAGAACGCGATCAGCAGTGCCGACGTCAGGCCACACACCTCCCAGCCGATCAACACGTGCTCAAGGCCGTGTGCGAGCACTACCAGTTCGACAGCCGCGACGAACAGCGCGAGCAGCAGGTAGAACCGCAGGTAGCCAGGGTCACGGTGGAGGTAGCGTCGAGCGAAGACGCCGATGAGTCCACCCAGGACCGACGTCAACGCCGCGAACACCCGCGCGAGCCAGTCCCCGGCCAGTATCGCGTCTGGAGACCACGGCACGGCCGCCGCCATGGCGGCGAGCGCGCAGGCGCTCACGACCGCGGTCGAGGCGATGGATTCCGACACCCGCAGGCCGAACCACGCTGGGCAGGCGAGTACCGAGAACGCCACCAGCGGCAGCAGCACGACCGACCACAGTGGGCTCACCGGATCACGCCCGTCACCGCGACGGCGTCCGACGGCCGCACGTGCGCGAATCCGAGGTGGTCGCGGCGACCGCCGTAGACCTCGCCCGAACTGTCCACTGTGGGCAGTTCGATATCGGCGGGAACGTACGGCGTGAACGCGCCGTCGGCGAACAGGTGCATCTGGTCGGCGTCGGGATTCCACGCCACGACCTGGATCCAGCCGTTGCCTGCCAGCAACGACAGGTTGGGATCGCCGATCATGATTTCCAGCAGGTGGTCAGGGTCGGCCCGCACCACCAGCAGCAGCCGTACCGGTTCGTGGATTTCCACCATTTGCCAAGGCAATCCGGTCCGCAGGTCAGACGAGTGGCCGTCCATCACCCCGATCAAGCCGGTGATGTTGTGCGGCAGTTTCGTTCCGCAGCCGTAGCCCACCGGGTCGACAGAGCTGAAGTAGTACTCCAAGTTGATCCCCGCGCACACCGGCCCCACCGCGCGCAGTAGACCGTCGAGCAGTCCCCGGTTGCCAGGTTCGTAGGAGACCAGAAACGCCCGCCGGTCCAGGAACAGGCCCCTGGTACGCGATCGCTCGCCGACCACGCACACCGCGTTGGTGGCATGGCCGTACTCCGGTCGCGGCTGGCTGATATCGACCGAATGCCGGTGGACATGTGCGGTCGCGCGGTGCGTGGGCAAGGTCAGGGAAGCCGACTCGAAGCGCCTGCACCGTTCATGCGCGGACGAGGCGCACGCCGTTGCCAAGCTCGCCCGCGCCCGGTCCAGCGCACCGTCCGGGGCCAGGTCGGTGTCGAAGTAGGTCATCGTGTCGTCGGCTGTGTTGTGGTAGGCCCCGACGAACCATGTCGTGTCCGGGATGACGACATCCATGTCCCGCAGCCGAGCCCGCACACCAGGGTGGTTGGCCATCGCGGCGAAGGCGCGGGCGTTGGGTCCGCCGCGCCCGCCGCCGGTCGCGCCGCAGTCGTGCGCGGACTCGTGCGGGTTGTTCATGCTCGACGAGCCATGCCCGACCAGCACCACCAGCGGCGAGCACCGAAGTCCGATGGTGCGCAACAGGCCGGAGACGATCTCGGCCATGTCCTCGACGGTGAACTCGGGCTCCAGAACCAGTCGCGTCTTCGGCGGGCGCGGGAGCGCGTCGATACTGCGGTGCGTCGCGCGCGGGAACAGGCAATGTCCAACCAGGGCCGCCGCGTGCCACAGGCCAAGGCCGACGGTGACCACAGTTCCGCGCCCGAGCGTGCGCGCACCGGCGACACGGCCGCGCCACCGCCTGCGACGGCTTCCCAAACCCGGCTCGACCACCTTCTCCACAACGGTTTTGGTCGGCGTCACCACTACTGGACACAGTGGACGGGAGCGCACGTCGGCGTGCCCTTGGTAGCGCATGGCTACCCCGAAGAAGCCCGCTGCGCCGAAAGTCTCGACAGCCGGGTCGTGCTCTTCGAGGTGCCGCCGCATCGATTCCTCGCGCTCATCGAGGCAGAACACGGCCTGCCACTCGGCGTCGGGCGCGGGCTGGGCGACCCGTTGGTGTGCGGCGAGCGCGCCGAGGAAGCCTTCGCGGTGACGATGCTCGTAGGCCAGGTGCAGCAGGCGCCTGCGGGTCAACTCGTCGCACGCGTTCACCTGGCTCAGCCAGGCCGCCGCGTGCCGGGGATCGGCGAGAACATCGAGGTCCACGATCATGATCTGCGCGAGGATGAACGCCTCATACGCCAGCGCGAGGCTCGAATCCGGCGTGGAGACCGGTCGCCGCGGAAGTCGGGAGACATGTCGAGCGGCGAACACGTCGAGCGTGAGCTGGACCGCCAGGTAATCGGCCAGCCGGGCAGGCGGCGCGGCGACCGGGGCACTGTCCGGGCGCTCTTGGAGGTGCCTGACCATGCCCGCCCAGCCGCGCAGCGAAATCAGAGTGTCTGCGATGACCGTGCCCCAGTCTCGTCGCGCGACGCGAAGTTCGGCCAGTGCCCACGAGATCGTGCGTTCGCTGCCCCACCCATGCTGCGCCCGCAGGCAGGTGGACAGGCCCCGCAGGAACCGATCCGGCGGACCCGCCACGCCGCCGTAGACCTCGCGGAACGCGGCCAGCAGGCCGCCTGCCCGACCAGGCATCGACCAGTGCGCCACGCCTTGGTCGAGGAACGCGGCGGTCACCCGGATCAGCACTGGATGCACCAGATGGTCGGCGTCGACCCCGGTCTCGGCGAGCAGCGACTCCCGAGGGCGAGCCCCGACAGCGGGGGTGGGTGCCTGTGTATCCACCGCCGTCAAATGCGTCCACAGGGAGGTCAGGTCGGTGCTCTCGCCACGCCTGCGGTCCGCGGCCAGCGGTGTCACCTCGGTCAACGCGTCCGTCTCTGCCAGCCGCCACCGCAGCCGGTGCCCGGCGGGGATATCGATCCAGTAACGCAGCCGCTCGCTGTGGAAGATCAGCCGGTTCGGGCCGCCCGGGATGATCGGCTCCGCGCCGTGGGGAATCTCCGCCGCGACAACGGCGTCGATGTCGGCGGCGTTGATCCGCCCGGCGCGCACGTGGTCGTGGAAGACCCGCTCGGGCAGGAATGGCTCGGTACCGTAGAGCCGCGACGCCGCGACCACCGCGTCGGTGAACGCCATGGATTCGAAGGCATGCAATGTGTTGTGGTGAATAAAGGTCTGCAATGGGCCTTGGGCGGGCAGAAAGTGGGCGGCGTGATCGATCAGGTCGCCGATCACGAGCGCCGCCGCCGGACCGCGTGCGGGTGGTTCGCGACCGGGACGAGGGTGTCGCGCCCTTCGACGGTCAAGGACACGTTCGGCCATTCCGCGGCCATCGCGTCGAGCCGGGAAAGGAACGTGTGGTCGACCAGGCGGGTGTCGCCGACGTCGACTACGACATCGGTGACCTCGTCCTCGGCGCGCGCGACAGCTCGGCGAATCGGCAGCAGTGCGGGGAACACCGCCGCACCGTGGACCTTGAGACGCAGCACCGGTCCTGACCGCAGCGCGTCGACCCGAGGGCGCATGATCGCCGACACCGGGACTCCCCGCACCAGGTGCAAGAGGAGTTTGAGCGCCAGGCCCGCGGCGACCCCGATCAGGAGGTCGGTGAGCAGGGTGACCACCAGCGTCGTGACGAAGATGGCCACCTGGTCTCGGCCTGTTTCGGCGGCCCGGCGAAACTCGCGTGGCGCGGCAAGGCGGGCACCCGTGTAGACCAGCATCGCCGCCAGGGCCGCCAGCGGAATCGTCTGGAGCACGCCGGGTATCAGCACCACCAGAAGCAGCAGGAACGCGCCGTGCGCGAAGTTGGACCAGCGCGAGGTCGCGCCCGCGTCGACATTGGCCTTGCTGCGAACGATCTCTGAGATCATCGGCAGCCCGCCGACCATGGACGACACCAGGTTCCCCGCGCCCAGGGCCAGCAGATCGCGGTTGAGGTCGGACGCGCGGCGAGCGGGATCCATGCCGTCGACCGCGATCACCGTCAGGGTGGACTCGATGGAACCGATCAAGGCGAACATGACGATGTACTGGATGGACGTCGCGCTGAGGATGTGGCTGAAGTCGGGGAAGGCGACCGCGTCGAGCAGCGAGCCGGGAAGCTGGACCAGCCGCGACGGCTCCACGTTCAGTAGCAGCCCCAACGGAATCGCGACGGCCACCACCAGGAGCGGCGCGGGCACCGATCGCACCCGGCGCAGCATCGGTATCGCGACCATGATGACCACGCCGATCAGCCCGATGAGCAGAGCCTTTCCGTCCGCTCGGAGCAAGGAGTGGGGGATCTCGGCCAGCAGGCCAAGGGGATGCTGGGACACCGGCGTGACACCGGCGAGCACGTGCACCTGTTTGGCGATGATCAGCACACCGATCGCGGCCAGCATTCCGTGCACCACCGATGGCGACAGGATCAGACCGACCGTGGCCACCCGCGCGAAGGCGAATACGATCTGCAGTGCCGCGGCCACGACTCCGACCGCGAGCGCCCTGCGGTAGCCGGCCACCATGTCACCCTGGCCCAGTTCGGTGACCGCCCCGATCGCGATGACGATGAGCCCGGCGGCCGGGCCCTTGATGGTCAGGCGGGCGCTGCCGAACAGACTCACGACGACGCCCCCGATGATCGCCGTCATCACCCCGGCGATCGGCGGAAAGCCGCTGGCCACGGCGATCCCCAATGACAACGGCAGGGCGATGAGCGAGACCAGGAATCCTGATCTCGCATCAGCCAGGTATCGGTTTCCGCCCGATTTCGGGCGCGCGGCAACAGTCATCGACAGTCCTCACCCAGAGGCGCGTCACAATTTCCGCACACCACAGGCGGATCTGACGCGAATATTAGGGATAGTTGCGGTAGAAATGGGATCTCACGTGGCACCCCAGGCCACTCTCCGCGTCTACCTGACTAAATTGATCGCTCTCATGATTAGCCGATCATGGCGACCGCCTCTTGCACTGTCAAGAGAACAGAATTCGGGACTTGTTCACCGCAATCCCATTTGACAATGTTCCATGCCGCGACGTTATATACCGACATTTCCACTCAAACTCGACAAAAGCCGTCGACCGAACTCCAGTCGCCGCCTTGCTCGATCCACCGACCGACGACGTTCCCGGCGATCCCTTCCCGGCCACGCGGCTGACCTACGCCCGATGGCTAGCGCGCGCGCTCCCCCGCCCGCCAGACGGCCCAGGTGAGGGGCACGCCCGGTCGGTAGGCCAGGTGGGTGGCCGATGGCGCGTTGAGAACGTGCAGGTCAGCGCGGGCGCCGACCCGGATGACGCCGATGTCGTCGCGGCGGAGGGCCTTGGCGCCTGACCAGGTGGCGGCGCGGATGGCTTCGGCGACCGACATTCGCATCTGAAGGACCGCAGTGGTGACGCAGTAGGCCATCGAGGACGTGTAGGACGAGCCGGGATTGCAGTTGGAGGCCAAGGCGACCGTGGCCCCCGCGTCCAGCAGCGCTCGGGCGTCAGGCAGCGGTTGGCGCGTCGAGAGGTCGCACGCGGGCAGGAGCGTGGCCACCGTGTCCGATGACGCCAGAGCGTCCACATCGGACTTTGTCAGGTACGTGCAGTGGTCGACGCTGGCCGCGCCGAGTTCGACCGCCAGGCGTACGCCGGGGCCGGGGCCGAGCTGGTTGCCGTGGACGCGCAGGCCGAGGCCCTTGGCGGCGGCGGCTTCGAGTACCGCGCGGGACTGGGCCTCGTCGAAAGCGCCCGTCTCGCAGAAGACGTCGGCCCAGCCCACGTAAGGGGCGACGGCATCGAGCATCGGGCCGTTGACCAGGTCCACATAGGACTGCGGGTCGGCGCCGGGTGGGACGAGGTGGGCGCCGAGGAAGGTGACCTCGTCGGCGTGTTCGGCGGCGATGCGGGCGGAGCGGACCTCGTCCTCAACGGTCAGGCCGTAGCCCGTCTTGGTCTCGACGTACGTGGTCCCCTGCGCCACGGCCTCGGCGATGTGCCCGCGCAAGCCCGCTGCCAGTTCGTCGTCGGTGGCCGCGCGGGTGGCGCCGACGGTGACGGCGATGCCGCCCGCGGTGTACGGCTCGCCCGCCATCCTGGCCCGGAACTCCTCGGTCCGGTCGCCCGCGAACACCAGGTGGGTATGGCTGTCGACCCACCCCGGAAGCACCGCGCGCCCCTCGACGTCGACTCGCTCGTCGGCGTCTGGTGCCGACGCCGCCTGACCGACCCAGGCGATCCGGTCGCCGTCGATGACCACAGCGGCGTCGGTGCGGGCGTCGCCGTCGTTGGTGGTGAGTTCGCCGATGCCGGTCACCAGAATACTCACGACCACAGCCCTTCGATCGCCTTGCCCAGCATCGCCCCGACATCGCCCAACCGGTGCACGCCGCCGCTGACGACGACCCGGCCGCCCACCACCACGGTGTCCACATCGGACGCGGTGGCGGCCAGCATCACCTGCCCCGGCAGACATCCAGCCGTCCGGACCGTGTCCAGCCGCACGGCGACGAGGTCAGCTGGGGCGCCGACCTCGATCCGGCCGCCGTCCCAGCCCAGACTCGCGTGTCCCGCCGAGGTCAGCGCGGTCACCAGTTCGTCAGGGCTCAGCCTGCCCCGCTGTCCAGTGCGCAGCCGCTCGCCATGCTCGACCGACCGAGCCTCGGTCAGCGGGTCCACCACCGCGTGCTGGTCGCTGCCCAGCGACAGCGGCGAACCGGCGTCGAGGAGTTCGCGGGCGGGGCCGATCCCGTCGGCGAGGTCGCCCTCGGTGGTCGGACAGAAGCAAGCCCCGGTTCCCGAGCCGCCGAGCAGGCCGATGTCGCCCGCGGTGAGGTGGGTGGCGTGCACGGCCGTGGTGCGGGGGCCGAGGACGCCCGCGTCGGCCAGCAGTTCGGTCGGGGTCCGGCCGTAGGCGACCAGACAGGCTTCGTTCTCGGCGGGCTGCTCGGACAGATGGACGTGCAGCGGGCCCTCGACCTGGGCGACTTCAGCCAGGGACTCCCGGGGCACCGCCCGCACCGAGTGGATCGCCGACCCGATCCGGGTGGTCGCGTCCGGCCGCAGGCCCGCGACCCGCTCCGCCCAGGCGCCCGCGGTCCCGTCGCTGAATCGCAGTTGCTCGGCCGACACCGGCGTGTCGATGCCGCCCGCGAGGTAGCAGGTGTCGAGCAGGGTGATCCTGATCCCGGCGTCCCGCGCGGCCTCGACCAACGCGACCCCCATCGCGTTGGGATCGGCGTAGCGGCGGCCACCGGGAGCGTGGTGCAGGTAGTGGAACTCGCCGACACAAGTGATGCCCGCGAGCGCCATCTCGGCGTAGACGGCGCGGGCGAGGGTCAGATAGGTGTCGGGATCGAGCTTGCCCGCCAACGCGTACATGCGCTCGCGCCACGTCCAGAACGTGCCTCCGTCGCCGTGTGTGCGCCCCCGCAAGGCCCGATGGAAGGCATGCGAGTGCGCGTTGGCGAAGCCGGGGAACACCAGCCCGGGCAGGGCGGTCGCACCGGTCGGCGCTGTGTCGGCAGCCGTCACAGCGCCGACCGTGCCATCCTCGGCGACGGTGACGAGGACACCTCGGGCGATGCCGCCGGTCAGCCAGGCATGTTCGCACCAGTAAGTAATCATTGGGCTAGATGTTCCAGCACATCGGCCAGCGCCGCCGACCCGGCCGCGCAATCGGCTGGTTCGGCGAATTCCTGCGGTGCGTGGCTGACGCCGGTCGGGTTGCGCACGAACAGCATCGCGGTCGGGACGTGCGCGGCGAGGATCCCCGCGTCGTGGCCCGCCCCGGTCGGCAGCGCGGGGACACCGCCCAGGCAGGCGGCGAGGTCGTCGCGCAGGACCGGGTCGAAGTGGACAGTGTCCCCATAGGACTCTTCGGTGACCGTGAGCTCGCAGCCCTCGGCGAGCGCTGCGGCCTGGGCCGCGGCGGTGATGTCGGCGACCACGGCCCGAGTGCGTGGGGTGTCGTCGGCACGGGCGTCGAGCCAGAGCGTGACCGAGGAGGCGATCACGTTGGTGCCGCCCGGGTTGGGGACGATCCGGCCCACCGTGGCCCTGGCGCCCGCGACCGCGGCCTTGCGGGTCGCGGCGATGGTCATCGCGGCGGGGAGCATCGGGTCGCGGCGGTCGCCCATCATGGTCGCGCCCGCGTGGTTGCCCTCGCCGGTGAACGTGAACCGCCAGCGGCCGTGCGCCAGGATCGAGCTCGCCACGCCGACCGGGGCGGCCAGGTCGACCAGCCCCCGGCCTTGCTCCACGTGCAGTTCCACGAACGTGCCGATCCGGCCGAGTCCGACCGGGTCCCGGCCGAGCCCAGCCGGGTCCAGCCCGGCCGACCGCACCGCGTCGGCGAGGGTGACGCCGTCGGGGTCGGTCAGGCGGCGGGCCTTGTCCGGGTCGAGCGCGCCGGTCATGAGCCGGGAGCCGAGGCACGCGACGCCGAAGCGGCCGCCCTCCTCCTCCGGGAACACGGCGATGGCCAGCGGCTTGCCCGGCGTGAAGCCGCGGGCGCGCAGCAGGTCCACCGCCTCCAGCGCCGACGTGACGCCGAGCGGGCCGTCGAACGCGCCCCCGCCCGGCACCGAGTCCAGGTGGCTACCGGTGACGATCGCACGGTCGCCGGGCGCTCCCCACCACGCCCACAGCGTGCCGTTGCGGTCGGTCTCGACGGCCAATCCCCGTGCCTGCGCCTCGGCGACGAACCAGGAGCGCAGCTCCAGTTCCACCGGGTCGAACCCGTGCCGCGAGTAGCCGCCGCGCCGCTGGTCGACGCCGACGTCGGCGATGGCGTCGAGCAGGCTCACGAACGCGCCATCGGAACGACGACACCGCGTTCGGCGGCGATCTCGTCGGCGCGGGAGTACCCGGCGTCCACGTGCCGGATGACGCCCATGGCCGGGTCGTTGGTGAGGACGCGCTCGATCTTCTGACCGGCCAGCGGCGTGCCGTCGGCGACGCAGACCTGGCCCGCGTGGATCGAGCGGCCGATGCCGACGCCGCCGCCGTGGTGGATCGACACCCAGCTCGCCCCGGAAGCGGTGTTGACCAGGGCGTTGAGCAGCGGCCAGTCGGCGATCGCGTCGGAGCCATCGGCCATCGCCTCGGTCTCGCGGTACGGGGAGGCGACCGAGCCGCAGTCGAGGTGGTCGCGGCCGATCACGACTGGCGCGGACAGCTCACCGGAGGCGACCATCTCGTTGAACCGCAGGCCCGCGAGGTGCCGTTCGCCGTAGCCGAGCCAGCAGATGCGCGCCGGAAGCCCCTGGAAGGCGACGCGCTCACTGGCCATGCGCATCCAGCGGGCCAGCGACTCGTTCTCCGGGAACAGCTCCAAGATCGCGCGGTCGGTGGCGGCGATGTCGGCCGGGTCGCCCGACAGCGCGGCCCAGCGGAACGGGCCCTTGCCCTCGCAGAACAACGGGCGGATGTAGGCGGGGACGAAGCCGGGGAAGTCGAACGCCCGCTCCAGGCCGCCCAGCTTGGCCTCGCCGCGGATGGAGTTGCCGTAGTCGAAGACCTCGGCGCCCTTGTCCATGAACCCGACCATCGCGCCGACGTGCTCAGCCATCGACTCGCGCGCGCGGTCGGTGAACTCGTCGGGCTTCTTGGCCGCGTAGTCCTGCCAGTCGGCCAGGTCGACCCCGCGCGGCAGGTAGGCCAGCGGGTCGTGCGCGGAGGTCTGGTCGGTGACGATGTCGATCTCGACGCCGCGGCGCAGCAGCTCCGGGAACACCTCGGCGGCGTTGCCGATCACGCCGACCGACAGCGGGCGCTTCTCCCGTTTGGCCTTCTCCACCCTGGCCACGGCGTCGTCGAGTGAGTCGGCGAGTTCGTCGAGGTAGCGGGTCTCGACGCGGCGGCGGGCGCGGTCGGGGTCGACCTCGACGCACAGCGCGACGCCGTCGTTCATGGTCACCGCGAGTGGCTGCGCGCCGCCCATGCCGCCGAGGCCCGCGGTCAGGGTCAGCGTGCCGCGCAGGGTGCCGCCGAAGCGCTTGGTGGCGACCGCGGCGAAGGTCTCGTAGGTGCCCTGGAGGATGCCCTGGGTGCCGATGTAGATCCACGAGCCCGCGGTCATCTGGCCGTACATGGTCAGGCCCTGGGCTTCGAGCTTGCGGAACTCCGGCCAGGTCGCCCAGTCGCCGACGAGGTTCGAGTTGGCGATGAGCACGCGCGGGGCCCACTCGTGGGTGCGCATGACGCCGACCGGCTTGCCGGACTGGACCAGCAGCGTCTCGTCCTCCGACAGTGTGGTCAGCTCGCGGGTGATGGCGTCGAAGCTGGCCCAGTTCCGCGCGGCTTTGCCGGTGCCGCCGTAGACGACGAGGTCGTCGGGACGCTCGGCGACGTCGGGGTCGAGGTTGTTGTGGAACATCCGCAGCGCGCCCTCGGTCTGCCAGTTGCGCGCGGTGAGAGTGGTGCCACGGGCGGCGCGGACAGGTCGAGCTGTGCTCATCGGGAAACCTTCCTGGTGATGGCGCGCATCAGGTCGCCGGAACGGATCAGCTCTTCGGCGGCGGCGATCTCGGGGGCGAGGTGGCGGTCGGGGCCGGGGCCTTCGACGTGCTCACGCAACGCGGCGACGGCCGCGGCGGTCGCGGGCGCGGGCTGGAGCGGTTTGCGCAGGTCAAGGGCCCGCGCGGCGGTCAGCAGCTCGATCGCCAGGACGGTCGTGAGCCCGTCGACGGCCTTGCGCAGCTTGCGCGCGGCCGACCAGCCCATCGAGACGTGGTCCTCCTGCATCGCGCTGCTCGGGATCGAGTCGACCGACGCGGGCACGGCCAGCCGCTTGAGCTCGGAGACGATCGCGGCCTGCGTGTACTGGGCGATCATGTGGCCGGAGTCGACGCCGGGATCGTCGGCGAGGAACGGCGGCAGTCCGTGCGAGCGGGCGACGTCGAGCATCCGGTCGGTCCGCCGCTCGGCCATGCTGGCCACGTCGGCGACGGGGATGGCGAGGAAGTCGAGCACGTAGGCCACGGGCGCGCCGTGGAAGTTGCCGTTCGACTCGACCCGGCCGTCGGGCAGCACCACCGGGTTGTCGATCGCGCTGGCCAACTCGCGGTCGGCCACGGTCTCGGCGTAGCCGACGGTGTCCCGCGCGGCGCCGTGGACCTGCGGGGAGCAGCGCAGCGAGTAGGCGTCCTGCACGCGGGTGCAGTCGGGGCCGCGGTGGCTCTCCACGATCGGCGACCCGGCCAGGAACCGGGCCATGTTCGCCGCGGAGATGCTCTGGCCGGGGTGCGGACGCAGGGCGTGCAGGTCGGGGGCGAACACGCGGTCGGTGCCCAGCAGCGCCTCGACGCTCATCGCGGCGGTCAGATCGGCGATGTCGAGCAGGTGGCGCAGGTCGTCGGCGGCCAGGCACAGCATGCCGAGCATGCCGTCGGTGCCGTTGATCAGCGCCAGCCCTTCCTTCTCGGCCAGCTCGACCGGGCTCACCTTCCGCTCGGCCATCACCTCGGCGGCGGGACGCAGGTCGCCGAGGCGGTCGCGCACCATGCCCTCGCCCATCAGCGCGAGCGCGATCGACGAGAGCGGCGCGAGGTCACCGGAGCAGCCGAGCGAGCCGAACTCGTGCACGACGGGGTGGATGCGCTGGTTGAGCAGGCCGAGCAGGGTCTCCACAGTGGACTGGCGGACCCCTGTGCGGCCGGTGGCCAGGGTGCGCAGCCGCAGCAGCATCAGGGCCCGCACGACCTCCCGCTCGACCTCGGGGCCCGCGCCCGCGGCGTGCGAGCGGATCAGCGACCGCTGCAACTCGGCCCGCTTGTCCTGCGGGATGTGCCGGGTGGCCAGGGCGCCGAAGCCGGTGGAGATCCCGTAGGTCGGTTTCTCGGCGTTGGCCAACTCCTCGATGTGGGCCCGCGACTTCGCGACCGCGGCGAGCGCGTTCGCGGTGACCTCGACCCGCGCGGCGGTCCGCGCGACCTTCACCACGTCCGCGCGGGTGAGCGGACCACCGTCGATCTGAACGAGTTCCAGCATGCGCCCATCTCAACGCGGGACGGGGGCGGGCACGAGGGGGGATCGGGTGAGAGTGTCTGGTATTCCAGACGCGGGTACCTTGGGGGGATGGGCGCCAGCAGCGATGTCCCGGCCCTCCGGCGCGGGCTGGCGGTGCTGCGGCTGCTCGCGGGCAAGGCCGGTCCGGTGACGGCGACGGCGGTGGCCCGGGAGCTGGGGCTGCCGCGGTCGACTACGTATCACCTGCTCGGCGAGCTGGCGGAGGCAGGCTTCGTCACGCATCTGCCCGAGGAGCGGCGGTATGGGCTGGGGGTGGCGGCGTTCGAGCTTGGGTCGGCGTACTTGCGGCACGACCCGCTGGAGCGGCTGGCGCGGCCGTTGTTGCGGCGGCTGATCGAGCGGACTGGGCACACGGCGCATCTGGGGGTCCTGCACGGCGGTGAGACGCTGTACTTGCTTCGGGAGCAGCCCGCGCATCCGCACACGGTGGTGACTGATGTGGGGGTTCGGCTGCCCGCACACCTGCCCGCGTCAGGTCGCGCGATCCTGGCGTACTTGCCTGCCGCGCAGGTCAGGGCCCTTTTTCCGACGCGAGCCAGTTTCGTACGGCGTACGGCGCGGGGGCCGGAGCACCTGCCCGCGCTGCGGGGGCTGCTGGCGGTCGAGAAGCGGCGGGGGTGGGCGGTGGAGGACGGGTACGTGACCGAGGGCTTCGCGTCGGTCGCCGCGGCCGTGTTCGACCACACCGGCCGCCCCACCGCCGCGATCAGCACAACCTTCCGCCACGTCTGCCCCGACGAGTGCGGCGAGACCTGGGCCGACCTCGCCAATGAGACGAGCCGCGCGGCCAGTGAACTGACCGCGCGGCTCGGGGGTCGCTGAAAGCTAGATACCCGCGCTTGCCAGCCAGTCCTTGGCGACCTTGGACGCGTCCGGCTTGTCCGGGGCCGCGAGTTTTCCGTTGAGTTCGAGCAGGATCTCCGTGGTCAACTTCGCCGAGATGGCGTTGAGGACCTTCTTCACGTTGTCCGACGCCTTGGTCTTGTTGATCAGTGGGACGACGTTCTGGGCCGCGAAGTTCGATTTCGGGTCCGCCAGCACCACGAAACCGTTCGCCGCGATCGCCGGGTCGGTGGTGAACAGGTCCGCCGCCTGCACCGCGCCCGACTTCAGCGCGTCGACCGTCAGTGGGCCGCCGACGTCGAGGGACTTGTACTCCGAGACCTCAAGGTTGTAGCTGGCCTTCAGACCGGGCAGGCCGTCGGCGCGCTTCTGGAATTCCGGGGGGCCGCCGAAGACGACCGGGCCCTTGGCGGCGAGGTCGGCGATGGACTTGACGCCCAGTTTCTCGGCGGTCTCCTTGCTGACCACGACCGCGTCCTTGTCCTCGGCGCTCGACTTGTCGAGGACGGTGAGGTTCGCGGGCAACGCCTTCAACAGCGCCGCGTACACGTCGTCGGCCGCGGTCTCCTTGGCTTCCTTGTTGACATGCAGCAGCAGGACGCCGGTGTACTCGGGGATCAGGTCGATCGAGCCGTCCTGCAGGCCCGCGTAGTAGGTCTCGCGGCTGCCGATGTTGAGCTTCTTGGTGACCTTGACGCCCTTGGCCTCCAGCGCGTTGGCGTAGATCTCGGCGAGCAGGGTGCTCTCCGGGAAGTTCGCCGAGCCGATGGCGATGGTGTCGGCCGCGGCGGGGGCCGCGGTGCTCGACGGGCCTGCCAGCGGGTCGGACTTGCCCCCACACGCGGTCAGGGCCAGCGCCGCGGTCGCCACCCAGGCGAGTACGCGCTTCATCGAGGATCTCCTCACGTCGTTGCCTTCCGTTTTCTGGTGCGGGGAGCCCGCAGTCCCGGCGAGACGACGAGCCACTGCAAGCCCGCCAGGACAAGTTCCGCGACGATGGCCAGCGCCGCGATGAGCACCGCGCCGCCCGCCATCCGGTCGAATTCGCGCAGGGCCAACCCATCGATGACGAACCGGCCGAGGCCGCCCAGGCTCACGAACGCCGCGATGCTGGCCGTGGCGATCACCTGCAGTGTCGCCGTGCGCAGGGCGCCGAGGATCAGGGGCAGGGCGTTGGGGAGCTCGACTTTGACCAGGATCTGCCGTCCCCGCATGCCCATTCCGCGCGCGGCGTCCACAGCGGACGGATCGACGTTGCGGATGCCCGCGTAGGTTCCGGCCAGCAGCGGCGGGACCGCGATGAGCACCAGGGTGATCGTCATCGCGTCGAAGGCGAGCAGCACCCCCATGGACAGGGTCAGCAGGATCAGCAGACCCAGTTCGGGCAGCGCGCGGAAGGCGTTCACCAGGCCGACGACGAACGTCCCGCCGCGGCCGGTGTGGCCGATGAACGCGCCGAGCGGCACCGCGATGAGCGCCGCGATGACGACCGCGACGACGGTGTACCGCAGGTGCTCGGCCAGCCGCTGCGGGATGCCGGGCGTGCCGAGGGTGTTGGTCCAGTTGTCCGGGTTCGTCAGCCAGTCCCACATGTCAGCGCCGACCCCCGATCCGCGCCCATGGCGTCATGACCCGCCCGACCAGCACCAGGATCGCGTCGATGGCCAGCGCCAGCAGCACGATCAACACGATCCCGGCGATGATCTGGGCGTAGTTGTCGCGCTGAAATCCCTCGGTTAGCGCCTGGCCGAGGCCGTGCACCCCGATCAGCGAGCCGACACTCACCAGGCTGATGTTCGACACCGCGGCCACGCGCACCCCGGCGAGCAGCACGGGCAGCGCCAGCGGCAGGTCGACGGCGAAGAACCGGCCCACCGGGCGATAGCCCATGGCGGTGGCGGCCGCGGCGACCGTCGCGGGCACGGCGGCGAGCGCGTCGGCCACGACCCGGACCAGCAGCGCGACGGTGTAGAGGGTCAGCGCGATCTGGACGTTGAGCGGGTCGAGGATCAGGGTGCCCAGGACCAGCGGCATCAGCACGAACAGGGCCAGCGACGGGATCGTGTAGAGCAGGCCGGCGGCGGGCACCAGGATCACCCGCGCCCAGTGGTACCGGCTGGCGACCCAGCCCAGCGGGAGCGCGATCAGCAGGCCGACGGCCAGCGGCAGGAGCGCCAGCCAGAGGTGATAGCCGCTGAGCGACAGCAGCTCAGCGAGGTGGTCGAAGACCCAGATCACGTCGGCACCTCGCCCGAGCGGCGGGCGTCGGCGAGTTCCTTGAGGACGGTGTCGGCCACCACCCCGCCCACCACGGCGCCGTCGGCGTCGACGGCGATGCCCAGCGCGGCGGGCGAACTGAGCGCGGCGTCCAAGGCCGTGCGCAGTGATCCGGACCCGACGTCGAACAGCGAACCACCCGACACCAGGTCGGATCGGCCGACCGTTCCATCCACAATGGACAGAGACTGGTCGGACACCCAGCCGAGCGGCTTGCCCATCTCGTCCACGACCACGGCCCAGCCGTTGTCCAGGCTCGAACGCGCCTGCTCGACGTCGGCGCCGAGTGGGACCGTGGCGACCGGTCCGACCGGAACCCCTTGCGCGGAAAGGAAACCAAGCGCGCGGTAGCCGCGGTCGCGGCCGACGAACGACGCGACGAAGTCGTCCACCGGCTTGGCCAGCAGCTCCGCGGGTGTGGCGTACTGGGCGAGCCTGCCGCCGACCCGCAGCACGGCGACCTTGTCGCCGAGCTTGATGGCCTCGTCGATGTCGTGGGTGACGAACACGATCGTCTTGCCGAGGTCGGACTGGAGCCGCAGCAGCTCGTCCTGAAGCTCTTCGCGCACGATCGGGTCGACGGCGCTGAACGGCTCGTCCATCAGCAGGACGGGCGGGTCGGCGGCCAGCGCCCTGGCCACGCCGACGCGCTGCTGCTGGCCACCGGACAGTTGCGCCGGGTAGCGCTTGCCGAGCTCGACGGGCAGACCCACGCGTTCCAGCAGCTCAGCGGCCCGCTTGCGCGCCAACGACTTCGACACGCCGGTCAACACCGGGACCGTGGCGACGTTGTCGAGGACCGTCCGGTGCGGGAACAGGCCCGCGTGCTGGATGACATAGCCGATGCCGCGGCGCAGCTCGGCCGGGTGCCTGCCGCGGATGTCCTTGCCGTCGAGCAGGATCGCACCGGACGTGGCGTCGATCATCCGGTTGATCATGCGCAGCGACGTCGTCTTGCCGCAGCCCGACGGTCCCACGAAGACGGTGATCCGCCCGGCGTCGATGGTCAGGGAGAGACTGTCGACCGCGACCGTTCCGTCGTCGTACTGCTTGGTCACGGCCTGGAACTCGATCACTCGAAGCCCCTCGGGTGGAACGGCTCCTTGCCAGCCGTTGATCGTTCGACCCTAACCCGAACGGCTGACACCGGCAGGGCGTTCCACGATGTGAGGCCCCCTATTGCCCCCTGGTGGACAGCCGGTTCCGTAGGCTCTCCGGGTTGTGGCCGACTCCCTCGCGACGTTCCTTACCGACCGCGGTGTGCACTCCCGCCCCCTGCGTCACGTGCTGACCCTGCTCAGCGCGGGTCCGCGACCGCTGGACGTGCTGGTCCGAACCGCGGCGGTGCCCCGCCGCACGGTCGAGGAACTGCTGGCCGCCGCGGGCGCCACCCGCGACGACGACAGCTGGTCGGCCGAGGTGGACCCGGCTCTCCTCGCCGCCCTGCCCACCCCCGCCGACCTGCGGGACACCCTCGCCGGATACCTCGCGGGCGTCCCCGCCCCGCAGCGCGCGCTGGACCACGTCCAAGCCGATCTGGACACGATGGTCCGCCGGGCCGAGTGGCTGGACGAGACGTACTACCTGCCCGGCGCGCACCTGGTCTGCGTCGGCGACCACGACCTGACCGCCCTGGCCGCCTGCACCGCGCGGCCCGAACTCAGCGCGACCGTGGTCGACCTCGACGAGGCGCTGCTGGAGTACATCGACACCACCGCCAAGGCGCGCGGCCTGAACATCCGCTGCCTGCACGCCGACTTCCGCTTCGGCCTGCCCCCGCTGGAAGCTGATCTGGTCTTCACCGACCCGCCGTACACCCCCGAGGGCATGCGCCTGTTCCTCGCGCGCGCCGTGGAGTCCCTGCGGAGCCCGGACGGCCGGATCGTCGTCGCCTACGGCTACAGCGAGCGCAACCCGGCCCTCGGATTGAAGGTGCAGCAGGAGGTCCTGCGGCTGGGCCTGGTGTTCGAGGCGGTGCTGCCCGGCTTCAACCGCTACCTCGGTGCCCAGGCCGTCGGCAGCGCGAGCGACCTGTATGTGCTGCAGCCGACCGCGCGCTCGGCCAAACTCGCCGAGTCCGTCCGGGACGCGGGCACCGCCATCTACACCCACGGCCCGCAGTCCGTGGAGGCCGCCGGGACCGACCCGGCCGCCGTCGCCACCCTGCTCAGACTGACCCGCGGCGACGGCGCCGAACAGCCGGAGACCCGGCATCCCGGCTGGTCGGAGCCGGTCCGGGCGACGAAGCCCGTGGCCTACGACTTGACCGCCGACCCAGGCCCGTGGCTGGCCAGGACCCTGCTCGCCGGTCCCCCGGTCCGCGTCGGCGCGCTGGTCGGCAACAACCACCCGGACATCGCCGACCAACGCGGCCAGGTGGCGTTGCGGGACCTGGTGGATGGGAAATACCGGCTCACGTTCCACCGCAGCACCCCCGACGGCAAGCACGCGGTCGTCATCGCCGAACCTGTCGACGGCGACGGAGTTCGCGCCGAACTGCTGCGGCGGGCCCACGGAAAGCTCGGCAATGTCTGGAGGGAAGCCCTGATCAAGGCTGACCCCGACCTGACCAAGCGGGAAGCCAAGCAGCGGGTAGCCGACTTGTGGCCGGATGAGGCAGACCTGGGCTCACGGCTCATCGACCTCCCCCGCCACCGCATCACCGCGATCCTCCGCGCGCGGTAGGCGGTCAGAGAGCGGGCAACCGGGCCCAGGCAAGCCCAGCCAACCGCCGCGCCACCGCACACGCGCCCAACGCGTTGTTGCCGTCGGTGACCACCAGCTTGGCCGCCTCGACCAGCGGCTGTTCGTCTGCCTTGTGCGCTGCCCACACTGAGCAATAGGTATTCCTGTCGTCGGCTTCCTCCAGCACATACGACTCGCGACCCGCGATGGTCTCCTTCACGACCGACCGATTGTCCGGCGCGGGCAGGATCCCTTCTCGGTCAAGGTAGATGTCGACCTTGTGGAACTCGAGCACGTCACTCTCGACCCACTGGCAATGGTGTCCGGTCGGACTGGGCCTTGCCGCCTCGGCGGTGTAGAACACCGCCGCGAGTTCGTCTTTGGTCAGCAATGAGCAGGCGTCGACCAAACCAAGTGACTTTGGTCCATGGGTCACGTGACCCACCTCGCCCGCACCCATGCGCTCCACCGCGTGTCGAAGCGTCGACTCGGCCAGGTCGCACAGTTGCTCCGTCGGTGGCGGCCGCTCATCACCGACATGGCGGGCGCGGAAGCGCAGCAGTTCCTTGCCGGGGAACGCCAACAGGATCTCGCAGGACCCGTCGGACTTGGTGTAGGGACGGTTGACCCGCAGCGGAGGCGGCAGTTGGTCCAATGCCCGCAACTGATGGTCGGGCAACTTCGGGCGGACGTGGACAGGGCCGACCATCACTTCCACGCGGGCACCCGCCGACAGTCCAAAGGTCGCACAGAAGTCCATGCCCCGGACCAGTTGGTCGCCATCCACGGTGCGACCGGGTCCGTCCCCTCCCAGCAGCGTGCAGTAGTCCAGCGAACGCAACTCACCCAGTGCGGCCCGCGCGCTTGCCAACCGAGCCGACGCCGCGGCGACATCGCCGTAGGGGCGTGCGTCCCCGCTGATCTGGCTGGTGCACCCGGCCAGCAAGAGCGCAACAAGCGCCAGCACCGACCACCGGCGTAGCAGCGCGCGCGAAGAGATCCACATGGCAGGTCCCCAGTTCCCTGGCCGTGTCAGGTCTCCAGGAACATCTCACACCGACCCGCACGCACCGCGGGCCACCCCAAGGCGACGGCTCTCGAAGCACGTCACAGACGGATCAATGGCCCTGGTCACGTCCCGCTGGGGATGTGCACCGGCCCGAGTTTCATCATTTCGCGGAAATCGCGCGCGGGCAGCGGGCGGGAGAGCAGCCAGCCCTGATAGGCGTCGACGCCGACCCCGCGCAGGACGTGGAACTGGGTGGCGTTCTCGACGCCCTCGGCAACGCAGCTGCGGCCCATCGCGCGGGCCATGTCGACCAGGGCGCGGGCGACGGCGAAGTCGGAGGCGTCGGTGGCCACGCCGGAGACGAAGCGGCGGTCGATCTTGATGATCTGGGCGGGCAGTTCCTTGAGCCGGGCCAGCGACGAATAGCCGGTGCCGAAGTCGTCCACGGCGAATCGCACGCCCCGCTCGACCAGCTCGCCCATGGCTTCGCGGCTGCGGGAGGGCAGGTCGATAAGGCTGGTCTCGACCAGTTCGAGCACCACCCGGTCCCACGCGATCCCGGTCGCGGCGACGGTGGCGGTGACCACCTCGACGAACTCCGGGTCACCCGGCACCAGACCGGCCAGGTTGACCGCGATGGCCACGCCGCCGCCGAGGGTGCCGCCGGTCATCTGCGGCCACTCGGCGGCCTCGGTGAGCGCCGCGCGCAGGACCCAGCGGTCGAGTTCGCCGAGCAGGTCGCCCTGTTCGGCGACCGGGAGGAACTCGCCGGGCAGCAGCAGGCCGCGTTCCGGGTGTGGCCAGCGCACCAGGGCCTCGGCCGAGAGCACGGTGCCGTCCGGGCCGACCACCGGCTGGTAGTGCAGGACGAGCTGGTCGTTGGCGATGGCCTCGCGCAGCTGGCCTTCGAGGAGCATCTGGCTGTTGGCCGAGGCGATCAGCGCGTCGCTGGCCAGCGAGACCCGGCCGGTGCCGCGTTCCTTGGCGGCGAACATCGCCGCGTCGGCGTAGCGCAGCAGGTCGGCACCGCTGGTCTCCGAGCCGGAGGGCACCGCCGCGCCGATGCAGGCCGAGACCCGCAGCAGCTGGCCGCGGACCGGCACCGCGGTGCGCAGGAGTTTGGCGGCCAGGTTGGCCAGCGCCTCGACGCCGCCGACCTCGTCGACGTCGGAGCAGATGACCACGTACTCGTCGCCGGACATGCGGGCCACGGTGCAGCTGGGCGGCAGGCCGCGTTCGAGCCTGCGGGCCAAGGCGGTGATGAGTTCGTCGCCGACGTCGTGACCGAGGGAGTCGTTGACCCGCTTGAAGTTGTCGACGTCGCAGAACAGCAGCGCGATCCGCTCGTAGTCACGCCCGCCGAGCAGCTTGGCCAGCAACTCCTTGACCGCGGCGCGACCCGGCAGGCCGGTCAGCTCGTCGTGGGTGGCCTGGTAACGCAGGCGCTCTGCGGTGCGGCGACGGTCGGTGACGTCGGCGAAGACGACCAGCCAGAACCGCTTGCCGTCGTCGGCGACCGAGATGGTGGCGTTGAGTTCGCAGTAGACCGGCTTGCCCGCGGCGGTGCTGAGGACCCGCTGTCCACTGTGGAACGAGTGCGTCCCGTGCCGCTTGGCGTCGCGGTCGTCGGGGTGGGTGAGCTGGTCGGCTGTCATCCCGCGCAGCCGGTCGAGGTCCATGCCCAGCAGCGAACACAGCGCGTCGTTGGCGTCGACCAGGCGCTCGGCGTCGTCGAACAGGGCGATGCCGACCGGGGTGATCGCCACCAGGTCGGTGAAACGCTTGCTGGATCGCTGCATCCGCGTCTCGGTGGAGCGCTGCTCGGTGACGTCCTGGGCGGTGCCGATCATGACCGCGTCGCCCTGGTCGGCGCCCGCGGCCTCACCGCGGATGCGGAACACGCGGCGCTTGCCGTCCGGCCGGATCACCCGATGCTCGCACTCAACGGGCCTGCGGGTCGCGGCCAGCTCCTGCCAGCGCTGGTCTACCCAGCCGCGGTCGTCGGGGTGGACCAGCTCCAGGTAGTCGGCGTAGGTGATCTTCGTCCCCGGCTCGACGCCGCCCAGTTCGTAGAGCATCGACGACCACAGGCACTCGTTGGTCTCGGTGTTCCACTCCCAGGTGCCCAGCCGGGCCACCCGCTGCGCCTCGCGGAAGAGCCTGCCGTCCTGGCTGAGCTGGCGTTCCATCGCGCGGAACTTGGTGAAGTCCTGGACCGTGCCGTGCACCCGCGTCGGCTTGCCGCCCGCGTCACACTCGGTTCTGGCCCGGACCAGGTAGGTCCGTTCACAGGCAAGGTCGCGCACCTCCAGCTCGATCGGCTGGGACGAGCGGTGGGCGACCAAGCGCGCGCGGAAGCGGTTGAGCGCGGGCACGTCGTCGGGGTGCACGAGCGCGATCAGCTCGTCCAGGGTGCTGCGCGGCGACAGCCCGCACAGCCTGCACAGGCCGTCGGAGAGGTAACCCGAGCCAGTGGCGAAGTCGAAGGTCCAACTGCCCAGCCGGGCTATCCGCTGGGCCTCCAGTAACAAAGCACGTTCGGCGACGGCGTCGACCATGCCGTTGGGCGCGACCGGCCCGGCCAAATCCGGGGCGAGGATCCGACCAGCGTCGACGTCAAGACCGCTGGTCGGCACGACCCCGGGTAGCCCGACGCGCACGACATGCTCGGCCACGGCGCGATCCCTCCACCCTTAGTAGGCGGGTGGGCACCGTGCCGAGCATCCCGCCGGCCCTCAGGCTACCCCGTCCTCCTTCGCCGCCCGTGCGACAGCCGCCGCGACCTCGGGCGCGACCCGCGGATCGAGCGCACTCGGCACGATCTTGTCGACGGCCAGGTCGTCCTCGGCGACCGCGGCGATGGCGTCCGCGGCGGCCAGCTTCATCCGCTCGGTGATGCGCCGGGCACCGGAGTCCAGCGCGCCGCGGAAGATGCCGGGGAAGGCGAGCACGTTGTTGATCTGGTTCGGGAAGTCGCTGCGCCCGGTGGCCACGATCGAGGCGTACTTGCCCGCGATGTCCGGGTGGATCTCCGGGTCGGGGTTCGACAGCGCGAAGACGATCGAGTCCTTGCCCATGGTGGCGATCAGTTCCTCGGGCACCGTGCCGGACGACAGCCCGACGAACACATCGGCATCGCGCAGTGCTTCTGCTTGCCCGCCGCGCAGGCCGCCGATATTGGTGACCTCCGCCATCTGCTCCTTGATCGGGTTCAGGTGGTCGCGGCCGGAGTGGATGATGCCGCGCGAGTCGAGCAGCGTCACGTCGCCCACGCCCGCGGCCAGCAGGATCTTCGCGCAGGCGATACCCGCGGCGCCCGCGCCGGAGATGACGACGCGCTGGTTGGCGATGTCCTTGCCCAGGACCGTGTTGGCCCCGCGCAGCGCGGCGAGCAACACGATCGCGGTGCCGTGCTGGTCGTCGTGGAAGACCGGGCAGTCCAGCGCCTCGATGAGCCGCTCCTCCAGCTCGAAGCAGCGCGGCGCCGAGATGTCCTCGAGGTTGACCGCGCCGAACGACGGCCGCAGGCGCACCAGCGTCTCGATGATCTCGTCGACGTCGGTGGTGTCGAGCACCAGCGGGATGGAGTCGAGTCCGCCGAAGGTCTTGAACAGCGCGGCCTTGCCCTCCATGACCGGCAACGAGGCGCTCGCGCCGATGTCACCGAGCCCGAGAACCGCGGTGCCGTCGGAGACGACGGCGACCAGGCGTGCCGCCCAGGTGTAGCGCTTGGCCAGGGTGGCGTCCTCGGCGATCGCGCGGCTCACCTTGGCCACCCCGGGGGTGTAGGCGATGGCCAGCGACCGGGGGTCGGCCAGCGGCTTGGTCACCTCGACGCCGAGCTTGCCGCCCTCATGCGCGCGGAAGATCTCCTCGTCGGTGATCGGGCCTGAGTCGTCCACGGCGGTCTCTCGGTAGTCGTTCACTGCGGTCATGAAGGCGTCCCTCCTGGGCCTCGTGCCTCGGGTGGCACGAGCGATCGCCGGACGTGACTCCGAAGTCCGGACACGGGCTTGGTCTCGGTCGCACAGGCGCTGGGTGGCGTCGTTGACGGACTGCGGAGTTGGTCGGCGGCTGGGTTCTCCGGTCGCTTGCCCGGGGTGTGGGCGGGCGACCGTTGGACGCTGCGGTGCGCACAGTGTGACAGGACCAGTGTGTCCTGTCTGCGGTCGGGATCACATCGAAGGCGACTAAATCCGCACGTCAGAAGCGGTTTTACCAAGACGTCCGTCCGGTTTGGTTTACCGGCCGGTTCTGTCGGAGAGTCACAACGCGAGCGTGCGGAATCGAACGAGACACCGATCACTAGGCTGCGCCCATGCAGGCACGAGAACTCAAGGTCCCTGGCGCGTTCGAGTTCACCCCACGGGTCTTTCCCGACTCCCGCGGCTTGTTCGTCTCGCCGTTCCAAGAGGACGTCTTCCTCGATGCGGTCGGCCACCGGCTCACCGTCGCGCAGACCAACCACAGCAAGTCCCGACGCGGCTCGATCCGCGGCCTGCACTTCGCCGACGTCCCACCCGGACAGGCGAAATACGTCCACTGCTCCCAGGGTGCGCTGTTGGACATCGTCGTCGACATCCGCGTCGGCTCCCCCACCTTCGGCGTGTGGGACTCCGTCCGCCTCGACCCGCTGGACTTCCGCGCGGTGTATGTCCCGGAGGGCCTGGCCCACGGCATCATGGCGCTGGAGGACGACACGGTGATCTCCTACCTGTGCTCCACCGGCTACAACCCGGGCGCCGAGCACGGCATCAACCCCCTGGACCCGGAGCTGGCGCTGCCATGGTCCGCCGACGTCGAACCCACCCTGTCGGAGAAGGACGCCGCCGCCCCGACACTGGCCGAAGCCCTCGCCGCGGGCCTGCTGCCGCGCTACGAGGACTGCCTGGCTCGCTACGCCGCCCTCTAGCTCTAGACCCGCCCAAACCGCGGCCGGAGTCGCCACCGGATGACCGCGTGCACCCGCGCGGGCCCAAGGTCGCGCGAGTCGGTCGAGGCCTCGGGAAAGTCGCCTTCGACGTGCCAGCCGGTGCCGTCGGGGCGAATGGCCCGTTTGACCGAGAGCTGGCCTGGCCTGCTCACCCACGTCACCAGGACCACGTCACCGGCTTTCGGTGAACGTCGAACAGCGAGAACGGTGTCCCCGTCCGACAGCGTGGGTGACATGGACCGACCACGCACGACCACACGTCGGACCGGCATCCTGCCCAGTGGACTCAACGATCACCTCCGCCTGCCCTCCCAGCATGCCGGGAGTAGGGTCGGATCCGTCGGAGCACCCCTGTTTTGCCGTTGGAGGAACAATGCGACTGCTGTCGCGCGTCTTCGCGCCTCGCCTGGAGGCCACCGCCCACTGTGACCTTCCCTGCGGCGTGTACGACCCGGCCCAGGCCCGCATCGAGGCCGAGTCCGTGCTGGCGGTCCAGAAGAAGTACCAGGACAACGAGGACCCCCAGTTCCGCGCCCGCGCGATCCGTATCTCCGAGGACCGCAGCGAGCTCGTCAAGCACCACCTGTGGGTTCTCTGGACCGACTACTTCAAGGCCCCGCACTTCGAGAAGTACCCGGACCTGCACGACCTGTTCAACCGCGCCACCAAGGCCGCGGGCGCGGGTGGCACCAAGGGTTCGATGGACCCGGCCACCGGCCAGGCCCTGCTCGACCTGATCGGCGAGATCGACAAGATTTTCTGGGAGACCAAGAAGGCGTAAGCCCCAAGGTCCGTCCAACGGCCCCCGCATCCACACTTGGACGCGGGGGCCGTCCCCTGTCCGGGACGACTCCGGGCCACTCCCCGGGTCTTCCCCGATGATCACCGTCCCCCGCTCCGCCAAGCTCAAAGCATGAAGAAACCACTCACTGTGATCTTGCTCGCAGCGACCGCGACCATCGCCATGACCACTCCCGCATCAGCCACCCCAGAGTTCACCTTCGCCGACTGCCCCACCCTTCCCGCCGCCGCCGACCCCAACCTCTGGCGCTGCGAGGAAATGGCCGCGAAAGGCACCTTCCAACTCGGCAGACTCCCCGAACTCGACCTAGGCACCCTCCGCCTCACCTTCGCCGAAGGCACCCAGGACGGAAAGTTCGCCCAAACCTTCGGCGCACTCCGCTCAGAAGAGGTCCGCATCCCGCGCACCAGCCTCAAGACCCGCCTCCAGTACGCGGGCTACTCCGACTTTCTCTCCACCGACGAGCGCATGGGCGAGTTGCACCTCAAACTCGCCGTCACCGGACCGCTCATCCCCAAGACCTGCACCATCGGCACCGACCAGGACCCCATCCGGTTCGTCGTCAAGCGAACCGCCCCCACCGAGGTCGTCACCACCAACCCGCTCGTGGTCAAGTTCGCCATCGCCGACAACACCTTCACCGCGCCGAAAGCCGCTGGCTGCGGCCCCTTCGGCCCGATGATCAACCACCGGATCGGCCTGCCCAGCAAGCCAGGAGACTCGTCCCTCAAGCTCGCGACGCGGGTGGGGATCCGCGGTTACTGAGGGGACACCTTGATCGTGATGACCGCGGACACGACCTCAAGCCCGTCCTTGTCCGTGATCGAAACCGGCACCGGCAGGTCGAACGGCTCACTCCCGAACGAGGGAATGACCGGCAGTTCGGCCACCGCCCGCAGGCTCGACTTCGCCTTCGCCACGTAGTCCACAGTCATGCCCTTGGGGATCCAGCGGTGGCTGGCCGGGACCGTCGCCTCGGCCAGCATCCCCATCGCGACCTCGGCGAGGTTGCAGGCGGCGATGGCGTGGAAGGTGCCGAGGTGGTTGTGCACGCCCCACCACTTCGGCGACCGGACCTCGCAGCGACCCGGGCGCATGTCGACGACCGTGGGCAGGACGGTGCCGAAGTAGGGCACCCGCAGGGACATCGCGGCCGAGAACAGGCGGTTGCCCAGGGGTCGCTCGGCCAGCGTCCGCCACATCGCATAGGTCTTCGTCGCACTCACGGAGCCAAAGCTACTCGTGAGTAGATTCGGCGGCAAGTGCGTCCCCATAGGATCAGGGCATGCTCTACCTGCTCCGACACGGCCAGACCGAGTGGTCTGAGTCCGGTCGACACACCGGCCGCACCGACATCGACCTCACCCCGGACGGCGAGGCGGGCGCCCGGAAGGCGGGCGAGTTGCTGCGCCACCTCCGCGGCGACCGGCCCGCCGTCGTGCTCTCCAGCCCGCGCAAGCGCGCCGTGCGGACCGCCGAGTTGGCCGGGCTGATCGTGGACGAGGTCACCGAGGACCTCGCCGAGTGGGACTACGGCGACTACGAGGGCCGGACCACCCCGCAGATCCGCGAGACCGTCCCCGATTGGACCGTCTGGACCCACCCGTGCCCCAACGGCGAGACCGCCGAGGCCATCACCGATCGCGCGGCGAAGGTCGCCGCCAGGGTGCGCGACATCGGGCAGGACGTGGTCCTCATCGGACACGGGCACTTCAGCCGGGTGCTCATCTCCTCCTGGATCGGACAGTCGGCCGAGTTCGGCGTCCACTTCGGACTCGAACCGGCCGGGGTGAGCATCCTCGGCGACGAGCGCGGCGTGCCGCAGATCGAGCGTCTCAACGTCCCCGCGTATGGAGAAACCCATGTCTGACCCGCGAATCCGCCGAATCGAACCGTCCGATGTGGACGCTGTGGTCGGTCTGGTGTACGAGCTCGCCGAGTACGAGCGCGCCCCGCAGGACTGCCATCTCACCGCCGAGCAGCTGCACGCCGCCCTGTTCGGCGCCGCGCCCGCGCTGTTCGGCCATGTCGCGGTGGTCGACGGCGAGGTCGTCGGCTGCGCGCTGTGGTTCCTGAACTTCTCCACCTGGCGCGGCACGCACGGGATCTACCTGGAGGACCTCTACGTGCGCACGACCCAGCGCGGATCCGGACTGGGCAAGGCGCTGCTGCTGGCGCTGGCGCAAGAGTGCGTCGACCGCGGCTACCAGCGGCTCGAATGGTCGGTGCTGGACTGGAACGAGCCCGCGATCGGCTTCTACAAATCCCTCGGCGCCATCCCGATGGACGAGTGGACCGTCCACCGGCTCACCGACGAGGCGCTCACAGCCGCCGGTACATGATGTGGATGTCGACCAGCCCGTCCGGGTGCCGGAACGCGCCGGGCACCGTGCCGACGATCTCGAAGCCCAGTGACTTCCACAGGGCCACAGCCGCGACGTTGGTCGACACCACCGCGTTGAACTGCATCGCCTTGAACCGCCGTCCCCGCGCCGCCGACAGCACGTGGTGGGCCAGGGTGCGCCCGATGCCCTCACCGGCGCGGTCCGGGTCGACCATGAAGCCCGCGTTGGCCACGTGGTCGCCCAGGCCGGGCTGGTTGGGCCTGAGCAGCGCCGTGCCGACCACGTCGCCGCCGTCCTCGGCGACGAACACCGCGGCGGGCGCGGGCAGCATCCAGGCGGCCCGCGCGGCCTGCTCCGGGGTGTCCGGCGCCCACATGTAGGTCTCGCCCGCCGACACCACCCGGTGCCACAGCGGCCAGATCCGGGCCCAGTCCGCCTGGCCTGCCTCCCGCACCCGCACGATCAGTCCCCCGCGCCGCTGTCGCCCTGCGCCCAGGCCGACGACCGGGGGTGGAAGAGCAGTACCAGCGTGCCGAGCACGAGCAGGCCGAACGGGACGCCGAACTCGGGCCTGCCCGACGGGCCCGCGGCGTACCAGGCCACGCCAAGCAGCAGGATCTGCATGACGATCGACGGGCTGCGCGCCCAGTGCTTGCCCAGCAGCAGGCCGATGCCCGCGGCCAGCACGCCCGCGGCCAGCACGGCGAAGTACGCGGCCTCGCCATAGACGTTGTTGCCCGGCGTCGAACTGCCGGAGACGACGAGGACGACGGCGAAGACCAGGCCGGTCAGGCCCTGCAGGGCGACCATGAGCCCGGCGCCGAGGATGGTCCGAGGGGCATCGGATGCGATACGCACGGCGGCCTTTCAAGCGCGGGATTTAGCGCACGATGACGGTCCGTGCACACCGCCGATCGTATGCCACCCGGACGGCCGTGGCTTTTGTCGGTGGGGCGGTGAAGGATCATGGGTGTCAGTCCCGCGGGTCGATGAGCAGACGGTCGTCTGGGTGCACTCACCGATGCCGGGGCGAGCAGCGGTGCCGAAGGGAGATCAAACTCGGTCACGGGCAACACGATCGGATGACACCTGACTCACCCGTTTGGGGTGGGTGAGAGCAAGACGGGAGCCCCTGCTGCCTTACCCTGCGGTAATGCGCGCAGTCCTTGTGGTGAACCCGCAGGCCACCGCGACCACTCCCGCCGGTCGCGACGTGCTCGCGCACGCCCTGGCCAGCCAGGTGAAACTCGACATCGTCGAGACCGACTACCGCGGTCACGCCATGGCGGCCGCGGCGCAGGCCGCGTTGGACAACGTCGACCTGGTCGTGGCGCACGGTGGCGACGGCACGGTCAACGAGGTCGTCAACGGCATGCTCAGCGCGGGTGGCCACGTGCCGATGCTGGGCGTCGTCCCCGGCGGGTCGGCCAACGTCTTCGCCCGCTCCCTCGGGCTGCCGCGGCACCCGGTCGAGGCCACCCACATCCTGCTGCGCGCGATCGAAGAGGGCCGCCGCCGCGAAGTCGGGCTCGGCATGGTCGACATCGGCGCTGGTCAGACCCGGTGGTTCACCTTCAGCGCTGGCATGGGCTGGGACGCCGAGGTGGTCGCCGACGTCGACCGCAAGCGTGGCAAGAAGGCCAGCCCGGCGCTCTACACGCGCATCGCCGCCGCCCGCTACCTGCGGCCCCGACACGGCAAGCCGGACCTCACAGTCCACATCCCCGGCGAGGACCCGATCGAGGGCCTGCGCCTGGCGTTCATCTCCAACACCGACCCGTGGACCTATATGGGGTCGCGGGCGATCCACCTCAACCACGGCACGTCGTTCGACACCGGCCTCGGCCTGTTCGCCCTGCGGACACTGCGCGCGCCCACGGTGGTCCGCCACGTCGCCCAGGCGTTCAGCGGCAAAGGCGAGACCAAGGGCAAGAACCTGGTCCGCCGCGACGACGTCGCCAAGCTGGTCGTGACCGCCGCGAACCCGGTCCAGCTGCAGTGTGACGGAGACCTCATCGGCGCCCGAACGCGCGTCGAGTTCACCTCGATGCCGAAGGCGCTGACCGTCGCGATCTGATCATCGGTCCAGACCAGAGGGCCTCTGAGACCGAATCGTTGCTCTCCGCTCCGAAAGTGCTTTGACGTCGATCTTTCGGGTGAGTTCACTCACCGGGCGCGGAAGAACCCTTGACATCTCCTGGGTTCGTGAAACCATTCACAAGCACCCCGACGACCGGATACGACCTAGAGGCGCGCTATCAGCGCGCCCGAGCGAGGAGCAAGTAGAAATGGACTGGCGCCACCGCGCGGCCTGCCGTGACGAGGACCCCGAGCTGTTCTTCCCCGTGGGAACCAGCGGCCCGGCGATCCTGCAGGTCTCCGAGGCGAAGGCCGTTTGTCACCGCTGCCCCGTCGCTTCCAACTGCCTGTCCTGGGCACTCGAGAGCGGCCAGGATGCTGGCGTTTGGGGCGGAATGAGTGAGGACGAGCGTCGCGCGCTGAAGCGCCGCAACGCTCGGACCCGGGCACGCAGCAACGCCTGAGCTTCCGTCGAAAGGCCCCTGTGCGCGGAAACGCGACACGGGGGCCTTTTGCATTGTTACGCAATGCGGTGAATAGCGATCAGCTATCGACGCGAGGTAAGCGGAACGCGCAAGATCGCCTCTGTGCCCTTGGGCTCGCGACGGCGCAGCGAGAGCGTGCCGCGCAACTCGGACTCGACGAGGGTGCGCACGATCTGCAGCCCGAGCCCATTAGTCCGTTCGAGTGAAAATCCACGCGGCAGGCCCCGGCCGTCGTCGGCCACCACGACGTCGACCCACCGGGCCGAGCGCTCGGCGGTGACGACGACCTCGCCCGAGCTGCCCGCCGGGTAGGCGTGTTCGACAGCGTTCTGGATCAGCTCGGTCAGCACCATCACCAGCGGCGTCGCGACCTCGGCGGCCACGACCCCGAACTGGCCGGTCTTGCGGACCTTCACATGGCTCTCGGCGACGGCGACGTCGCCGACCACCGGGATGACCTTGTCGACCAGGGCGTCCAGGTCGACCCGCTCGTCGACCGAGGTGGACAGCGTCTCGTGCACCATCGCGATCGCGGCGACCCGGCGGACCGACTCGGCCAGCGCCTCCTTGGCCTCCGGGCTGCTCGTGCGCCGCGATTGCAGGCGAAGCAGCGCGGCGACGGTCTGGAGATTGTTCTTCACCCGATGGTGGATCTCGCGGATCGTCGCGTCCTTCGACAGCAGCGCGCGGTCGCGGCGGCGGACCTCCGTGACGTCGCGGCACAGCACCAGCGCGCCCGCGGGCTTGCCGCCGGGCCGCAGCGGCAACGCGCGGAACAGTACAGCCGCGCCGCGGCGCGACTCGGCCTCCATGCGCATGCTCGGCTGGCCCTCCAGGGCCTGCAGGATGCGCTGGGAGATCTCGGTGGCGTCGAACGGGTCGGCCATCAGCGACCTGGTCAGCGGGGCCAGCCGCACCCCGATCAGGTCGGCGGCGTGGCCCATCCGGTGATACGCCGAGAGCGCGTTCGGGCTGGCGAAGACCACCGCGCCCGCCGGGTCCAGCCGCATCAGCCCGTCGCCGACGCGGGGGCTGGTATGCACGTCAGGGGACGGCTCGACGGCCGGGAAGGTGCCGTCGGTGACCATCTGGCACAGGTCGCCCGCGATGCCGAGGTAGGCGATCTCCAGGGCGCTGGGCACCCGAGGGACGGCCAGGTTCGTCTCCCGCGACAGCACCGCGACGATCTCGCCGCCGAACTGCACCGGGATCACCTCGCGGCGCACCGGCACGCCAAGGTGCCAGCGCGGGTCCTCCTCGCGGCAGATCCGCCGTTCCACGATGGCCCGGCGCAGCTGCGGGTGCTCGGTGGCGTTGGTGTGGCTGCTGACGACGTCGTCGGGGTGCGCGGTCGGCGCGGTCGTCGGCCTGGCCTGCGCGACACAGAGGAAGCGTTCCTCGGCGTCGGCGGGCAGCGGCGTGCCGTCCTCGCTCTCGGTCTGTTTGACCCAGAGCAGGAAGTCGGCGAACGAGAGGTCCGACAGCAGCTGCCACTCCGCCACCACCGTCTGCAGGTGGTCGACCGCGCCCGCGGACAGTCCGGTGTGGTGGGCCAGCAGGTCGGCCAGCGTCGACACGGCGGCCGTCAGCCCACGATGGCGATCAGGTCATGCTCTTGGATGACGTCGCCTTCCCGCACGGCCAGCTTCGTCAGTGTGCCGTCTTCCTCGGTCAGCACCGGGATCTCCATCTTCATGGACTCCAGGATCACCACCGTGTCGCCCGCGGCCAGGTCCTGCCCCTCGTGGGCGACGACCTTCAACACGCTCGCGACGATCTCGGCATGGATCTCGTGGGCCATCCGACAGTTCCTCCTCATGGGTGTTCCGCTCGGGATAATCCAACCACGATCGGCCCTGGCGAACGCGACAACGGACGCGTGGCAAAATTGTGCCCGAAGGTGTGTCGCGCGTCTGCTACGCGGCGCACGGCCAGTCGAACGTAGGAGGATTACCGATGTCGAAGCGCGCCCGCAAGCGTCGTGACCGCAAGAAGGGTGGCGCGAACCACGGTAAGCGCCCCAACGCCTGAGCCTGGCTCTGACGTGGCAGGCCCCGGCGGATTCCGCCGGGGCCTGTTCTCACTCTTTGAAGTTCGCTCCACCGTGTTTGATCACGGTCTGCCGGATCGAGGCGCGCAGGCGCTCCTTGAGCTCGTCCGGCGCGTGGTCGCCGCCGCACTTGCGGGCCAGCAGGATCTTGAGGTGCTCCTCGAGGCCGTACTCCTCAAGGCACGGGCTGCACTCGTTGAGGTGCCGCTCCAGAAGCGCCCGCCGGGTCACGTCGCACTCTTGGTCGAGGAAGAGCCAGACCTCGTTGAGGACGTCGGAGCAGTCGGTCTCGTGGTCGCCGCCGCAGTTCGTCACGCTCCCGCCACCTCCTGCTGTTTCGCCGGGCGGATGAATCCGCGTTCCCTGGCCACGTCGGCGAGCAGGTCGCGCAGCTGGCGCCTGCCCCGGTGCAGTCGCGACATCACGGTACCGATGGGCGTACCCATGATCTCGGCGATCTCCTTGTACGCGAAACCCTCGACGTCGGCAAGGTAGACCGCGAGCCGGAACTCCTCCGGCAGCTGCTGCAGCGCCTGCTTCACATCGTCGTCCGGCAGCAGGTCCATGGCCTCGACCTCGGCGGAGCGCAGCCCGCTGGAGGTGTGGTTCTCGGCCTTGGCGAGCTGCCAGTCGGTGATCTCGTCGGTCGGCGACTGCAGCGGCTGCCGCTGCTTCTTGCGGTAGCCGTTGATGTAGGTGTTGGTGAGGATCCGGTAGAGCCACGCCTTGAGGTTGGTCCCCGCGGCGAACGACTCGAAGGCGGCGTACGCCTTCAGATAGGTCTCCTGGACCAGATCCTCCGCGTCGGCGGGGTTGCGCGTCATCCGCAACGCGGCCGAGTAGAGCTGGTCGATCAGGGGCATGGCGTCACGCTCGAACCGCTCGGCCCGTTGGGCGGAGGTTTCCGTGCGGGGCACCGCGCTCCCTTCCATCGACGAATAGCGCTTGACCGAGCGTACGCGGCCCTCGCCCGGCCCGCTGTGGCCTGCGCCACGCGCGGGACGTGAGCTTGGACGCTTCGATTCGTGGATCAGCTCAGTCAGCACGTGCGGGATAACGCATGAATCCGGCGCCGCATTCCCTAGTGGTGGGCCAAGGTCATGGGCCACATCCTTAGACTGTGCGAGTGGCTGGACGAGGTACCCCGGCGACCGCGCTGCTGACTCAGCGCAAGATCGCCCACACTGTGCATTCGTACGAGCACGACCCGCGACACGAGTCATTCGGGTTGGAGGCAGCCGCGGCCATGGGTGTCGACCCGTCGCGGGTGTTCAAGACGCTCCTAGCCGATGTGGATGGCGCGCTCACGGTCGGAATCGTGCCTGTCGCAGGCCAGTTGGACCTGAAGGCACTTGCCGCGGCGGTCGGGGGCAAGCGGGCGAAGATGGCCGAGGTCGCGGCGGCGGAACGGGCCACGGGGTACGTGGCGGGCGGGATCTCGCCCCTCGGCCAGAAGAAGCGTCTGCGGACTGTATTGGACTCGAGTGCGCTGGAGATGCCGACGATGTTCTGCTCGGCTGGTCGGCGCGGGCTTGAGGTGGAAGTCGCGGCGGCGGATCTGGTGGCATTGCTATCGGCGGTCGTAGCACCTATCGCGGCCTGAGAACCTCACCGGAACAGGGCATCCACCAGACGCATCACTGGGCCTATGTCGGACACGGAGCCTACCGGCTCGCCCAGCGCGGAGGCCGGGTACCAGTCGATCAGGTCGGGCACTGCCAAGCCGATTGTGTCCACGCCCTCCTCGGTCTGGTAGCGAACCCTGTGCACCGAGGTGAAGTCATCGGGCACAGCACCGGGCACCACATGGCACACAATCACGCGACCCTTGCCTGCTGCGAGGTAGCGTGCACCGGACAACACCAGGACGTGCACCGGAACGGTGGATGCGGTGGCCAGCAACCGACGGATCTCTCCTTGCTTCAACGCAAAGCCTCGCCACGCGCCTGGTCGCGCAAGCGCATCTGGTCGTACATCCATTCCTGCGTGATGCCGAGCATTTGGTCGACTACCTTCGACTGCTCCCACATCTCGCGATCAAGACGGTCCTGAATGGCTTCGGCTACCCACTGCGATACATTGCCGCCCGCCGCGGCGCGCAATCGCGCGTCCAACTCGTCGGGGATCTTCATCGACAGCTGCTGCGTCATACAAGCAATGTTACCACCAGTGTTACCCATCGTCCGACGAGACGCGTCACGAGGGTCGGGCCGTCAGTCCAGGGGACGCAGGATGCGGTCGAGCCATTCCTCGACCGTGCGGGAGATTCGGGGTAGCTCTTTCTTGAGGCTGTGGTCCCCCGGCACCAGCACGATCTCGCGGTGGTGCGCGCCGGGCGGCCGACCAAACGAGTCCATCTCGCCCTGCACCACCAGAGTCGGCACCGTCACCTCGTCCAGTTCGGACAGTCGCGTCTTCTCCGGCTTTCCCGGCGGGTGCAGCGGAAACGCCAGGCACACGACCGCGACCGCCTGGCCCTCCAGTGCCGTTCGGCACGCGACCCGGGCGCCGGACGACCGGCCGCCGAAGACCATGGGCAGGCCGTCGAACCAGAGGCTGGACAGGTGGTCGGCGACGGCCAGCCACGCGGTGTCGAGATGCCCCGCAGGAGCGGGGGCGCGGCGGCCCGCGACGCGGTAGGGCTGTTCGACCAGGGCGACGTGGACGCCCGCCGCGGTGGCGCCGCGGGTGGCGGCGACGAGGTCGGGGGCGCCGATGCCGCCGCCCGCGCCGTGACCGAGGAGCAAGCCCGCACGGCCTTCGGGGGCGCAGTGGAGTTCGGCGCGGGCCAGGCCGTGGGGGGTGTCGATCTCAGCGCGCGTCATCGAATAAGTCCAGTTCGCGGGGCTCTTCGTACGGCGCGAGGAGTTCTGGGCCGTTGTTGCGGACGCTGTTGACGGCGGTGGACACCGGACGCATCGCCAGGGTGGCGACCAGGTCATCCGACGGTGGGGCCAGCAGCTCGGACACCTCGGCGACGTCCGGGTCGAGCCATTGGTCCCAGGCCGAGCGGGCCAGCAGCAGGGGCATCCGGTCGTGGATCTCGGCGGGCAGGCCGACCGCAGCCGTCGTGAGCACCGAGCAGGTGATCAGCATCGGGGCGTCCTGGTCGGGGCGCCAGGTGGTCCACAGGCCCGCCATCGCCAGGCTGTGGCCGTCCGGCGAGGAGGTGTAGAACGGCTGCTTGACCGTGCCCTCCCGCCGCCACTCGTACCAGCCGTCGGCGGGGATGATGCAGCGGCGTTCGGCCAGGGACTTCTTGAAGGCGGGCTTGGTGGCCGCGCTCTCCGAGCGGGCGTTGATCATCCGAGCGGCGCCGGAGGCGTCCTTGGACCACGCGGGGACCAGACCCCAGCGCATCACGCGCAGGGTGCGCTCGGTGCGCGTCCGGTCGGCCATGCCCGCTGCGTCACGCGGATGGCGCTGGACCACCGTCACCACCGGGTCGGTCGGCGCCACGTTGAAGTCGACGTCGGGGCCGCCGTCGCCGAGCACGTCGATGGCGTCGAACTCGGCCGCCAGGGTCGCCGGGTCCTTCGTGGCCGCGTACCTGCCGCACAAAGTCGGCTCACCTCCGCACCTGGGGAAGACACAGCATCGTGACACGCCGGACCGACAGTGGCGAGCCGGTATCCACAGGCTCCCCCGCGTACGGGAAGATTGCCGCATGCCGCAGCCCTGGTCAGCCCCGGTAGCGCCCGCCCCCGTCCACGCCACGCTGGCGGTCCCCGGTTCCAAGTCGATCACCAACCGCGCGCTGGTCCTGGCCGCGCTCAGCGGCGGCGCGGGCACGCTCACCGGCGCGCTGGAGGGCCGCGACGCCGACCTGATGATCGCCGCGCTGCGCTCGCTCGGGGTGCCGATCGAGGTCGACGGCACGACGATCGCCGTCGGCGCCCACGACGGGTTGCGCGGGCCCGCCACCATCGACTGCGGCCTGGCGGGCACGGTCATGCGCTTCGTCCCGCCCGCCGCCGCGCTGGCCGACGGCGAGATCCGCTTCGACGGCGACCCGCGCGCCCGTGAGCGGCCGATGAACACCGTGCTCGACGCGCTGCGGGCGGTCGGCGCGGCGGTCACCGGCGACTCGCTGCCCTTCACCATGGCCGGGACCGGCGCGGTCGCGGGCGGCACCGTCACCATCGACGCGTCGGCGTCCTCCCAGTTCGTCTCGGGCCTGCTGCTGTCCGGCGCCCGGTACGACAAGGGCCTGACGGTCCACCACGACGGCAAGCCCGTCCCCTCGATGCCGCACATCGAGATGACCGTCGCCATGCTCCGCACCGCGGGCGTCGCGGTCGACGACAGCGAGCCCAACACCTGGCGGGTCGAGCCCGGCCCGATCGCCGCGCGGGACTGGGTGATCGAGCCCGACCTGTCCAACGCGACCCCGTTCCTGGCCGCCGCCGCGGTGACCGGCGGCGCGGTGACCATCACCGGCTGGCCCGACGCGACCACGCAGCCCGGCGACGCGATCTGCGGGATCCTGGCCGACATGGGCGCCGAGGTGACGCAGGCCGACGGCGCGCTGACCGTGCGCGGACCGGCCACACTGTCCGGTGTGGACATCGACATGCGCGAGATCGGCGAGCTGACCCCGACCGTGGCCGCGCTCGCCGCGCTCGCCGACGGCCCGTCCCACCTGCGCGGCATCGCGCACCTGCGCGGCCACGAGACCGACCGCCTCGCCGCGCTCGTCGCCGAGATCAACGGCCTCGGCGGCGCGGCGGAGGAGACCGAGGACGGTCTGACGATCCGCCCCGCGAAGCTGCACGGCGGCCCATGGCGGGCCTACGCCGACCACCGGATGGCGACGGCCGGCGCGATCATCGGCCTGGTCGTCGCGGGGGTGTCGGTCGACGACATCGCCACTACCGCCAAGACAATGCCCGACTTCCCGGCCATGTGGACCCGGATGCTGGCGCGCTGACGTGTCGAAACGCGGTGACTGGAGCAGGCTCGACGAGGCCGACGTCCGGGTGCGCCCCGGCAAAGGCACGCGACCACGCAGCAAGCGCAGGCCAGAACACGCCGACGCGGTCACCGCGATGGTCGTCGGCAAGGACCGGGGCCGGTGGACCTGCGCGGTCGACCGCGACCCGAACCACCTGGTCATCGCCATGCGCGCCCGCGAACTCGGCCGCACTTCGGTCGTCGTCGGCGACTCGGTCGACATCGTCGGCGACACCTCGGGCAACGCCGACACACTGGCCCGCATCGTGCGCGTCGCCGACCGCGCCAGCGTGCTGCGCCGGACCGCCGACGACACCGACCCGTTCGAGCGGGTCGTGGTCGCCAACGCCGAGCAGCTGCTGATCGTCTGCGCGCTGGCCGACCCGCCGCCGCGCACCGGGTTCATCGACCGCTGCCTGGTCGCGGCCTTCTCCGGCGGCCTCGAACCTGTCCTGTGCCTGACGAAGTCCGACCTCGCCGACCCGTCGACCCTGCTGGCGGCCTACGCGGAGCTGAACCTGCCGGTGGTCATCACCCGGCAGGACCAGGACCCGGCCGACCTGCACGACCGGCTCACCGACCGGGTGTCCGCGCTGGTCGGGCACTCGGGGGTGGGCAAGTCGACGCTGGTCAACCGCCTCGTCCCGGACGCGGCCAGGGCGGTCGGCGTGGTCAGCGGCGTCGGCAAGGGCAGGCACACGTCGACCACGGCGGTCGCGCTGGCGCTGCCCACGGGCGGCTGGGTGGTCGACACGCCCGGTATCCGGTCGTTCGGGCTGGCCCATGTCACGCCGAACGACATCGTGGCGGCGTTCGAGGAGTTCGTGGCGCCCGCCGAGGAATGCCCGTCCAACTGCGGCCACCGCGGCGCGCCGGAGGACCCGGACTGCGTGCTCGACTCGGTGGTCGAGGAGGGCGCGGCCACGGTGGGCAGGCTCACCTCGCTGCGCAGGCTGCTCGCGTCGAAGGCGGGGGCCGACGAGCACGCCGACTGACAGAATCCGGGCATGCAGATCCTGCGCTACACCGCTTTCAGCACCGACCCGACCGGCGGAAACCCGGCCGGCGTCGTCCTCGACGCGACCGGGGCCGACGACGCGGCCATGCTCGCCGCGGCCGCCGACCTTGGCTACTCGGAGACGGCGTTCCTGATCCCGCGCGGGCCGGGCGAGGTCGACGTCCGGTATTTCAGCCCGCTGGCCGAGGTCCCGTTCTGCGGCCACGCGACGATCGCGGCGGCGGTGGCGTACGCGCGCGCCAACGGCGTCGGGCCGGTGCGGTTCCACACGTCGGTCGGACCGGTCGAGGTGACCACGGTCGACGACGGCGAGATCACCGCGACGCTGGTCAGCGTGCCGCCGAAGTCGGCCGAGATGACCGATCTCGACGCTCTGCTGTCCGCGCTGCGCTGGTCGCCGGACGACCTGGACCCCGCGCTGCCACCGCGGGTCGCCTACGCGGGCGCGTGGCACCCGATTGTGGCGGTGCGGTCGCGGGAGCGGCTGGCGGATCTGGACTACGACTTCGACGCCCTGTCCGCGCTGATGGCGGCGCACTCGTGGACCACGGTGGACCTGGTGTGGCGGGAGTCGGCGTCGGTGTTCTGGGCGCGCAACCCGTTCCCTCCCGGCGGGGTGGTCGAGGACCCGGCGACGGGCGCGGCGGCGGCGGCGTTCGGCGGGTACCTGCGGGAACTGGGGCTGGTCGAGGTGCCCGCGACGCTGACGGTGCACCAGGGCGACGACCTGGGTCGGCCGGGCGTGATCACGGTGGGGATCCCGGCTGATCCTGAGGCCGGGATCTCGGTCTCCGGCACGGCGATAGCCATGTCGGACCCGTCTGATTCGGCCGAATAGCCGCTCGATACCTTGTCCGTACTGGGGTCGCAACCGCCGGACAGCTCCGAACGTCCTAAGGGCGACCGAGCCAATCTCTGAGGGGACACCCACAGTTATGCGCAAGACGACGCTGCTTGTCTGCGGCGCTGCCCTGGCGGCGCTCACCTTGACCGCGTGCAGTTCCGGTACGTCCACCACCTCCACCGGCGGCACGTCGGCCGCCGCGGAAAACAAGCCGGGCAAGGCCGCTGGCTTCGACAGCCTCAAGGCCCTGAGCGATGCCGTCGCCGAGAAGAGCGACGGCGCCAAGAGCGCGCACGTCGTCTTCACCGGTGAGGCCGCGGGCGAGAAGATCAAGGGCGAGGGCGACTTCAACTTCGCTGGCGAGAAGACCGCGATGCAGATGACGATGGCCACCGGCGAGGGCGAGATCTCGATGCGCTTCGTCGACAACATCATCTACATCAAGACCCCGCAGGAGATCCAGCCCGGCAAGCCGTGGCTCAAGCTCGACCTGAACGACAAGGACAACCCGCTCGCCAAGATGATGGGTTCGTCGCTGAGCTCGATGAAGAACACCGACCCGTCGCAGACGCTCAAGCAGCTGGCGGACTCGGGCCAGATCAAGTCCGTGAAGGACGAGGAGATCGACGGCAAGCCCGTCAAGCACTACTCGATCATCGTCGACACCGCCAAGCTCAAGGACGCCCAGCTTGGCATGGACGAGGCTGGCATCAAGGCACTGGAGAAGTCCGGTGTCAAGGAGATGCCGGTCGACGTGTGGATCAACGAGGAGAACCTGCCGGTCCGCTTCGTGATCGACATCCCGACGGCCGCCGGTGCGGGCGCGGGCAAGGTCCAGGCCGACTACTCCAACTGGGGCAAGGGCGTCGAGGTCAAGGCTCCGGACGCGGCTGAGGTCGCTGAGCTGCCGGGCAGCTGATCCAACTAGCTGACGAGAAGCGCCCCACGGGATTCCCGTGGGGCGCTTCTCGTCTACCTGGCAGTGTCAGGGCTGAGCGCACCTAATTAGCAGGTTGTGCCAGGAGGAAGCCGGGATGGTGATGGTGCCGGAGTCGGGGTTCTTGGAGTCGCGGAGACGGACCTCGGCCGCGTAGGCGACCTCCACACAGTCGGGCTGTTCGGTGCCGCTGAAGGTCGACTTCCGCCACTCTGCACCCATTGTGTTTCAGCCCCGTTCGTAGTCAGCGGCCACCCTGGCGAGGAAGTTCACCGAATCGGTGGACCCCAGCGCGGTCTTCATCAGCCTAGCGGCCCGATCTTGGAACCGGGGTGCGTCCTTGGGGTCGAGGAAGCCGCGGGCGCCGTCCTGCTCGATGTAGACGATCGGCGTCTCGTCGCGGAATTCGAAGAGCGAGAAGTAGCCAGGGTTGTGATATCCGCCGTGACGAAACGGGATGACGTGAATGCCGATGTGCGGCAGGTTCGCCCGTTCGATCAGCCAGCGAATCTGACCGGCCATCACGTCATCGCCGCCGAAGCCCCTGCGGAGCACGGCTTCATCCAAGATCGCGACGTAGTCGGGGCTCACCAGACGGTCCAGGACAGTCTGGCGGTCCAAGCGGGAGGCGATCAGGGATTCATGCACCTCGGCGGACGAGTCGCCAAGCGAGGTGACGGCCCTGGCGTAGGCGGGTGTCTGGAGCATGCCAGGCACCACGAATGGGGCGAAGTTGGTGATCGACCGAGCGTCGCTCTCGAAGCGGACCAGCGCCTGGAAGAGGTGGCCGAAGTCCTGACCGACCTCCATCCAGGTGGCGGCCTTGATCTCGTCCATCATTGTCATGATCCGCTTGCGTTTCTCGCCGACCACGCCATAGATGGCGAGCATTCCCGCCACAGTCGTGACCGTAGGAGTTCGCTTCGCGTTTTCGATTCGGCTCAGCGACGCCAGCGAGACGTCCAGCTTCTCTTCTACCTCACGCAGTCTGAGACCCGCGCGGTTGCGTGCCGAGGTCAATTCCGTTGCCAGGGCGCGCAACCGCGCGGAAAGTTCGCTCATACGTTCATGAGATCACGGTCCCGAAAGGCCGCAAGCTGCACAAATGGGTGAGCTGTTCCCGGGGTGAATCAGCCCATGTGCGGGTAACGGTGATCGGTCGGCGGAACGAAAGTCTCCTTGATCGACCGGGGGCTCACCCACCGCTGCAGGTTGTAGATCGAGCCCGCCTTGTCGTTCGTGCCCGACGCCCGGCTGCCACCGAACGGCTGCTGTCCGACAACGGCACCCGTGGGCTTGTCGTTGACGTAGAAGTTGCCCGCCGCGAAACGGAGAGCCTTGTGGGCCTCCTCGACCGCCGCGCGGTCCGTCGCGAACACGGCGCCGGTGAGGGCGTAGGGGGACGAGGTGTCGACCAGTTCGAGGATCTTCGAGTACTCGGCGTCGTCATAGACGTAGATGGCGAGGATGGGGCCGAAGTACTCGGTGGTGAAGATCTCGTTCAGCGGGTCGGACCCGACCAGCACGGTGGGCTGGACGAAGTAGCCGACCGAGTCGTCGCAGGTGCCGCCCGCGAGGACCTCGATGGACGAGTCCGCGGCCGCCGCTTCCAGGGCCGCCTTGTGCTTGGCGAACGCGCGGGCGTCGATCACCGCGCCGCCGAAGTGGGTGAAGTCGGTGACGTCGCCGTAGGACAGCGAGGCCACCGTGTCGGCGACCCGCTCGCGCACGCCGCCCTCCCACAGGGACCTGGCGATGTAGGCGCGGGAGGCGGCCGAGCACTTCTGGCCCTGGTACTCGAAGGCACCTCGGACCAGGCCGATGGCGACCGCCGCCGGGTCGGCCGACGGGTGGGCGACGATGAAGTCCTTGCCGCCGGTCTCGCCCACGATGCGCGGGTAGGAGCGGTAGGTGTCGAGGTTGTCGCCGATGAGGCGCCACAGGGACTTGAACGTGGCCGTGGAGCCGGTGAAATGCAGGCCCGCGAAGCCCGGGTCGGTCATCGCGACCTCGGAGACCACGGCGCCGTGGCCGGTCACCAGGTTGATGACACCGGCCGGGAGTCCGGCGGCCTCCAGCAGACGCATGGTGTGGTGGGCGGCGAGCTGCTGGGTGGGCGACGGCTTCCAGACGACCGTGTTGCCCATGAGCGCGGGCGCGGTCGGCAGGTTCCCGGCGATGGCGGTGAAGTTGAACGGGGTGATCGCGGTGACGAAGCCGTCCAGCGGGCGGTGGTCGAACCGGTTCCACATGCCCGGCGCGGACGAAGGCTGCTCTTCCATCAGCTTGCGGGCGAAGGCCACGTTGTAGCGCCAGAAGTCGATCAGCTCACACGCGCTGTCGATCTCGGCCTGCTGAGCCGACTTCGACTGGCCGAGCATGGTGGCGGCGTTGAGCGTGTCGCGCCAGGGGCCCGCCAGGAGGTCGGCGGCGCGCAGCAGGACGGCGGCACGCTCGTCGAAGGGGAGTTCGCGCCAGGCGGGGGCGGCCTTCTTCGCGGCGGCGACGGCGTCGGACACGTCGGTGTGGGTGGCCTGGGCGGTCACGCCGAGGACGTGGGCGTGGTCGTGCGGCTGGACCACGTCCATGCGCTCGCCAGCGGCCATGCGCTGCTCACCGTTGATCGTCATGGTCAGCTCGACGCGCTCGGCCTCCAGTTCCGCGATGCGGCGCTGGAGCGACTCACGCTGCGGTGAGCCCGGCGCGTAGGAGTTGATGGGCTCGTTCGACGGCTCTGGAACTGACGAAATCGCGTCCATCGGTGTGGCTCGCCTCCCTGTTGGCGTGGTGAGCCCCGCTTGTGGCCGCTCACCCGGGTGACACGCATCCTGTCATGGGATGTTTCGTCGGCCTACATCAGCTCCAGGACAAACGGCAGCTCCTGGACGGCGTACCAGGCCAGTTCGTGGTCCTCGGCGTCCCCGAGGGTGAACTCGGCGTCGGGATCGCCCAGGTCAGCGGCATCGACGACGGCGGCGGCGGCGCGCACGGCGTCCTGGGCGTCCTCGGTGTCGAGGTGGATCGCGGCCACGACCTTGAGCGGGATCGGGCCCGCGAGCTTGACCACGGCGTAGTCGAGGTCCGACCGCAGCACGGCACCGTCGACGTCGGCGGAGATCACCGCGCGGCGCATGACCGTGTTGGGATCCTTCTCCAGCTCGGCGTTGAGCAGCCGCAGCGAAGCGCGGGCCGCGTCGAGCATGGCGGCGTACTCCAGTTCCTCGTCGCCGCCGGTCGCGTAGGACTCGCGCAGGGCCGGGGTCAGCGCGAACGCGGTGTTGCCCACCGCGACTAGCTCGCCCGCCTCGTTCAGCTCGCGCAGGATGGCCACTGTCGCCGGTACGTAGACCCTCAAATCATCACGCTCTCACTGTCGTCAACAACTCTTCCAAAGACTCTTCCACCATTCTCGCCATCGCGTCGACATCCGCCATCGCAGAGCGGTCCCCGGTGAGGCCGAAGCAGACGCCACCGTCATAGGACGTCACCCCGATGGCGAGCGCGTGGTTCTTGCCGAGCGGCATCACCGGGAACATCTCGGTCATCCGGGCGGGCCCCGCGTAGAGCGGGAACTGCGGGCCGGGGACGTTGGTGACGACCAGGTTGAAGATCCGCTGGGAGAACGACGCCGCCGCCCGCGCGCCCAGCGAGTGCAGGGTGGGCGGGGCGAATCCGCCGACGCCGAGCAGGGCGCGGGCGGCCATGCCGTCGCCGTGGGCGCGCATGGCGTGGCTGATGTGGTGCAGCCGGACGAACGGGTTGGGCTCGCCGACCGGCAGGTCGACCAGGTGCGCGCTGACCCGGTTGCCCAGCATGCCGGGCACGGTCCCGTCGTCGTCGCGCACGGCCAGCGGGACGAGCGCGCGGACCTTGCTCGACGAGGTCACCTGCTCGCCGCGCGAGAGCAGCCACGCCCGCAGGGCGCCTGCGATGACCGCCAGGATGACGTCGTGCACCGTGCCGCCGTGACCGGCGCGGACGCTGCGCAGGTCCTCAAGACGGGTTCGGGCGACCGCGAACAGCCTGGCCTTGCCGACCGGGGCGTTCAGCGGCCCGCCGGAGGTCGGGTTCGCGGCGATGCCGACCGCCGAGACGACCGCGCCCGCCACCTTCTGCGAGGTGGCCACCACGTCGGTCACCGCGGACCGCACGTTCTCCACGATCTCGCGCGGACGCTGGACGGTCTCGGCGAGCGCGTCCATGACCAGCTTGGTCGGGCCCGGCATGCGGCGGGCCAGCCACGGCTCCTCCGGCGGCGGATCCGCGGCGTGCGGGGACGGGTCGAGGATGATCTGGGCGAAATCGATCGTGCGCACGCCGTCGACCATGGCCTGATGGGTCTTGGTGACCAGGGCGACCTGGCTGTGCGCGAGGCCCTCGATCAGGTACGCCTCCCACAGCGGGCGGTTCTGGTCGAGCGGCCGGGCCATCAGCCTGCCCACCAGGTCGAACAGCTGCTCGTCGCTGCCCGGCTTGGGCAGCGCGGAGCGGCGGACGTGGTAGGCCACGTCGAAATGCGGATCATCGACCCAGACCGGGCGGGCCAGGTGCCCTGGGACGGCGACGACCTTCTGCCGGTAGCGCGGGACCAGCGGCAGCCGGTGCTCGATCAGGGACACGAGCTGGGCGTAGGAGAACCCGGTCCGCGGCTTCTGGAAGACCGCGACCCCGCCGACGTGCATCGGTGTCGCCTGATCCTCCAGGTAGAGGAAGGACGCGTCGAGGGCGGACAGGCGGTCGGGCATGCACTCGATCCTGACACATCGCGGTGTCGCGGAGGTGACGTGCGATGCTGCTCGGTGTGGATTCCGCCGCTTCCCCGAAAGACCGCTTCGTCACCGTGTACGGCCGCAAGCCCGTGCTGGAGGCACTGGCCGACGACCGGCTGTCGGTCGACAAAGTGATCCTGGCCGACAACGCCCACGGCGCCGCCGCCCGCGAGATCCTCGACGCCGCGCGCCACCGCGGTGTTCAGGTCCAGCGCGCGACCGCGCAGCGGGTGAAGGTGCTGGCGGGCAACGGGAAACAGGACCAGGGCGTCCTCGCCGACGTCGTCGCGCCGCGTATGCGCCTGCTCACCGACGCCCTCGCGGGCCGCTCGGCCCCGCGCTCGGTGCTGCTGCTCGACGGGATCACCACGCCTGCCAACGTCGGCATGATCCTGCGCACCGCGACCGCGGCCGGACTCGGCGGGATCGTGGTCCCGCGCCGCGGCGTGGCCACGATCGACCCGCTGGTGGTCAAGGCGTCGGCCGGGGTCGCGTTCACCGCGCCGGTCCTGCGCTGCGTGTCGGCGGCCGACGCGGCGGCGGACCTGCGGTCGGCGGGCTACACGCTGTTCGGAATGGACGCGGGCGCGCGTCGCACGGTGTTCGATGTCGAGCTGCCGGAGCGGGTGGCGTTCGTGCTGGGCAGCGAGACCTCCGGGGTGACCGACGGCGTCCGGCCGCACATCAACCGGTGGGTGTCGATCCCGATGGCGGGCGGGGTGGAGTCGCTGAACGTGGCCAGCGCGGCGGCCGTGCTGTGCTTCGAGCTGGTCCGCCGCTCACGCGCTTAACTTGCGCCCCAGCAGGATCTCCAGTTCGTCCACTGTGGACTCGACGGTGATGTGGTGCACGCCGGTCATGCCCGCCGCCGCCGCGCCGCGCACGTAGCGGGCGATGTCGTCGACGAAGACACACCGGTCGGGCGTGGTGCCGAGCCGCTCGGCCACGAGGTCGTAGACCGCCTTGTTCGGTTTGGCCACGCCCACCTCACCGGAGACGACCACAACGTCGAACAGGTCCGGCACCAACGGCCGCCGGTCGGCGTTGGACAGCAGCGCCGTGCGCAGACCGGATCGACGCGCCGCGCGAACGACCTCGACGATCGCGGGCTCGGTGAACACGCCCGCGTAGTCCACGACCAGCGCCTCGTACACGCCACCATCCTCCCACTCAGACAGCAGAGGCCCCGGCTGATCGCCGGGGCCTCTGCCACACATCGCTACCGACGCGTCGGCTTGTGCTTCTTGGCGTCGCGCTCAGCCTGACGGCGCTCACGGCGCGTTACGCCCGCGCCAGCCGCTCCAGCGGAGCCCGCGCCGTCACTGTGCGACTCGACGCCGCCGTCCTCGGCCGGGCCGCTGTAGCTCAGCTTCTGCGGGGTCGGGGCGTCGAGGCCCTTGCCGCGCAGGGCAAGCGGCACGTGCTCGGCCTTGGTGGCCGCCGCCGCCCGCTCCTCGGCCGCGCGCTGCTGCGCGGCGATGGCGCGGGCCTGCCGCTGCTCCAACTCCGCCTGACGGGCCGCCGCCGCCGGGTCGACCGGCTGGTTGACCACCGGCAGTGCCGACGGCTGGGCCAGCTGGATCTGCGGCTGCGGCTCGGCCTCGACCTGCACGTTGAACAGGTAGCCGACCGACTCCTCCTTGAGCGCGTCGAGCATGACGGTGAACATCTCGAAGCCCTCGCGCTGGTACTCGATCAGCGGGTCGCGCTGGGCCATCGCGCGCAGGCCGATGCCCTCCTTGAGGTAGTCCATCTCGTAGAGGTGCTCGCGCCACTTGCGGTCGAGGACGGTCAGCATGACCCGACGCTCCAGCTCACGCATCGCGCCATCGCCGACCCGGCCGTCGATGTCGCGCTCGCGGTCCTTGTAGGCCTGCAGCGCGTCGGCGGTGACCTCCTTGAGCAGGAAGTCGTGGTCCATGTCGCCGCCGTCGCCCTCGGCCTTGTCGGCCAGCTCGTCCCAGGTGACGGTGACCGGGTAGAGCGTCTTGAGCGCCGTCCACAGCTTCTCGTGGTCCCAGTCCTCGGCGTAGCCGTCAGCGGTGGCGCCGTCGACGTAGGCCGAGACCGTGTCGCTGATCATGTGCTCGATCTGCTCGTGCAGATCCTCGCCCTTGAGGACGCGCAGGCGCTCGCCGTAGATCACCTTGCGCTGCTTGTTCATGACCTCGTCGTACTTGAGGACGTTCTTGCGGATCTCGAAGTTCTGGCCCTCGACCTGGGTCTGCGCGCTCTTGATCGCCCTGGTGACCATCTTCGCCTCGATCGGCTGGTCATCGGGCACCTTGAGGGTGTCCATGACCCGCTCGACCATGCTCGCGTTGAACCGGCGCATCAGCTCGTCGCCCAGCGACAGGTAGAACCGCGACTCGCCGGGGTCGCCCTGACGGCCGGAGCGGCCGCGCAGCTGGTTGTCGATGCGGCGCGACTCGTGCCGCTCGGTGCCCAGCACGTAGAGCCCGCCCGCGGCCTGGACCTCGACCTTCTCGGCCTTGACCTCGAGCTCGGCCTTCTCCAGCGCGCCGGGCAGCGCCGCGCGCCACTCGTCTGGGGTCTCGACCGGGTCGAGACCGCGGGCCCGCAGCGCCTCCTCGGCGATGTGCTCGGGGTTGCCACCGAGCACGATGTCGGTACCACGGCCCGCCATGTTGGTCGCGACGGTGACCGCGCCCTTGTGGCCCGCCTGGGCGACGATCTGCGATTCCTTCTCGTGGTGCTTGGCGTTGAGGACGTTGTGCGGGATCCCCATCTTGACCAGCAGCTTCGACAGGTACTCCGACCGCTCGACGCTGGTCGTGCCGACCAGGACCGGCTGCCCCTTCACGTGCCGCTCGCCGATGTCCTCGGCGACGGCGAGGAACTTCGCCTCCTCGGTCTTGTAGATGAGGTCGGCCTGGTCCTTGCGGATCAGGTCGCGGTTGGTCGGGATGGGCACGACACCGAGCTTGTAGGTGGTGTGGAACTCGGCGGCCTCGGTCTCGGCGGTACCGGTCATGCCGCTGAGCTTGTCGTAGAGGCGGAAGTAGTTCTGCAGCGTGATCGTGGCCAGCGTCTGGTTCTCGGCCTTGATCTCGACGTTCTCCTTGGCCTCGATGGCCTGGTGCATGCCCTCGTTGTAGCGGCGACCGGCCAGGATGCGGCCGGTGAAGTCGTCGACGATCAGGACCTCGCCGTTGCGGACGATGTAGTCCTTGTCGCGCTTGTAGAGCTCCTTGGCCTTGAGCGCGTTGTTCAGGTAGCCCACGAGCGGGGTGTTGGCCGCCTCGTAGAGGTTCTCGATGCCGAGCTGGTCCTCGACCAGCGCCACGCCCTTCTCGCTGATGCCGACCGTGCGCTTGCGCTCGTCGACCTCGTAGTGCAGGTCCTTCTTCAGCATCGGCGAGAGCCGGGCGAACTCCTGGTACCAGCGGGAGGACTGGTCGGCCGGGCCGGAGATGATCAGCGGCGTGCGGGCCTCGTCGATCAGGATCGAGTCGACCTCGTCGACGATGGCGAAGCAGTGGCCGCGCTGGACCATCTCGTCCAGGCTCCACGCCATGTTGTCGCGCAGGTAGTCGAAGCCGAACTCGTTGTTCGTGCCGTAGGTGATGTCGCAGTTGTAGGCCTCGCGGCGCTCGGGCGGGGTCATCTCCGACAGGATCGCGCCGACGGTCAGGCCGAGGAAGGTGTGGATGCGGCCCATCCACTCCGCGTCACGCTTGACCAGATAGTCGTTGACGGTGACCACGTGCACGCCGTCGCCTGCGATGGCGTTGAGGTAGGACGGGAGAACACAGGTCAGGGTCTTGCCCTCACCGGTACGCATCTCGGCGACCTGGCCGAGGTGCAGCGCGGCGCCACCCATCAGCTGGACGTCGAAGTGCCGCTGGCCCAGCACGCGCTTTGCGCCCTCACGGGCCACCGCGAACGCCTCGGGCAGCAGGTCGTCGAGCGACTCGCCGTCGGCGTAGCGCTTGCGGAACTCCTCGGTCTTGCCGCGCAGCTGGTCGTCGGTCAGATCGACGACGTCGTCTTCCAGCGAGTTGATGTGCGCTGCGATGTTGCGCAGTCGCTTGAGCATCTTGCCCTCGCCCGCGCGCAGGATTCGGGACAGCACCATCCGGACTCGACCTCGCTAGCTGATTGTCGTGCGTCCGCCACGGACGCTCCTGTACGTCATCGTAGGCAACCCGACCGGTGGCGTGCAGCGACGTGCGTCGGCTGCTCGCGCAGGGTACCGGGGCGGGCAGCACCACAGGACCAACGCATCACCGGGCCACATGGTTCCGCACATGCCGGTGCCCCGGGGCCGACACGCCCCGGGGCACCGCATCCGTCATCGTTGGCGGGCTGGGTCAGACCAGCTTGATCACGCCATAGTCGAAGCCCCTGCGGCGGTACACGACGCTGGGCTGCCCGGAGTCCACGTCGGCGAAGAGGTAGAAGTCGTGTCCGACCAGTTCCATCTCGTAGAGGGCCTGGTCGACGGTCATGGGCTTGGCCGGGTGCTCCTTTTCCCGGACTACGCGACCTGGGAGGTTGTCAGCCTGGTCGTCGGTCCAGCGCTGCTGCTCGGGGAGTTCGGGCATCCCCTCGAACTCGGGTGCGTCGAGCACCGCGAGCTGTGCGGACCGCCTGCCGTTGACAGCGGCGGTCGCCTCCGCGACGGAGGCCGGGCTGCGTCGCCCGTGGTGGACACGCCTGCGGTCATGCAGGCGGCGAAGCCGGTTCTCGAGTTTCGCCACGGCCTGATCGAGCGCGGCGTAGAAGTCGCCCGCGCACGCCTCGGCGCGAACGGCGGGGCCGCGGCCCACACCGGTGATCTCGACCCGCTGGCAGTTCTTGAGCTGCCTGCGGTTGGGCTCATGGAACAGCTCCACGTCGAAACGGATGACCTTGCGGTCGTACCGTTGCATCCGGGTCAGCTTGTCCTCGACGTGCACTCGGTAGTGATCCGGCACCTCGACGTTACGGCCCTTAACCACGATGTCCATACACGAACCTCCCTCGCTGCTTGCGAGCCTTGGATCTCTCCGCCGAAAACATTGGCGGCGCCGGTATGTCTGGGATTCGACGTCCAGAACGGGGCGTGACCTGGGGAGACTCCGCTCCCGGAGATTCAGCGCTCCACCGGCACCAGGGTCATGGGCGCTTCGCCTCCTCCCTGCCAACGGGAACGTTGATAGTGCGGCACGCTAGTCCGGGTTTCGGTTCCGCAACAGCCCCCGACGCGGGGGACATCTGTTGGGGACTAGTTTTCACCGCGCGCGACGACGTCGCAGGTAGCCAAGGCCATGCCCCGCGACACGCCCCCGGACGGGTGGCCGAACGTTCACTCAACTGGCGCAATAGCTCCCACTGAGCGGCGTAGGACGATGATGCGAACGGCTTAGTGGTACCTGCTTCCGATGGAGGAACCGGGTCGCTCGCGTCACGCCGCATACTTGGCCAACGGACGCGGGCGGCTGAGGGTTCCCGAACTCAGGTTCACCCGTGTGGGTGTATCAGATAGTGGCCGTGAAGCTGACCGCGGCGGCCACTGGTATCCCTGCGGCGGCTAGGGCATCGATGCAGGCGGCCATGGTGGCGCCGGTCGTGATGACGTCGTCGAGGAGGACGACGGGTGTCCCTGGCGGCGGCTTGCGGACGACCGTGAGCGCGCCGTGGAGGTTCGCGGCACGTTGGATGGGGTTCAGTCCGGCTGAGTCGCGGGTTCGCCAGGCCATCTTGAGCGCTGGGACCACTTGGGCGGTGATTTGGTGGTTTGTGAGGGCTTTGGCGGTGTGTTCGGCGGCTCGTGCGATGTGGTTTCCGCCCCTCTTTCGTGCGGCTGACCAGCGGGATGGTGCTGGGACCATGGTTACGTCACGGGTTTCCAGGCGGAGCAGGGCTTTGGCGAAGTGGGCGCCCATGATGGGGGCTAGTTCTCGTCTGCCGTCTTTGTAGGCGATGACGAAACGTCGGGCTGGGCCGTTGTAGGGAGCTAGTGCGTGGGCTGGGGGTCGCTTTTCCAGGGCTGCTCGGCGGACGGTGAAGAGGCCGTCGGTGGCGTCGGTGCATGGGGTGCACCAGCGGGTGCCTTGGGTGCGGCAGCCTGCGCAGAAGCGGGGTAGGAGTAGGTCCAGGAGTGCGTTGAGCATGCGTTCAGCGTGCGGGTGGTCACCGACGGTTCTTGGTGTGGGCGGTCGGGTTGTCCACAGGCGTGCTTGGCGCGGTCGGTTGTCCACAGGCGTTCTTGGCGCGGTGGGCGCCTGGTTGGGCCCTTGCGTTCTGGGGTGCCGGGGGTGCTGGGGGTGCTGGCGTCAGCCTGGGTAGAAGGGCACTGAGCCGGGGCCCTGGCCGTGGGGGTGCGCTTGCCACAGGGGGCCTGCTTCCTGTGCCGACCACATGCCTGACCCGTCCGTCACCACTGCCGGTCTGCTGGGCGACGCCGTGATCGCGGTGATGGGCTGGGTCAGGGTCGAGTAGTTGTAGACGCTGAAGGCGAGACCGTCGATCGGCATCTTGACCACGGGAAGCAGGTTCTGCCGGGTGGCCACGATCAGTGCGTCTTTACCCATCCAGTCGACACTGACGGCTTCCTTGATCTTGGCGCCGTGGAGGGTTCTGGGGAGGCTGATAGATACGGCGTCGTCGGTGCGGACCACGGAGGCGATCTTGATCTCGCCGTTCACGACTGCCGCGACCCGTACGCCGTCTCGGGACAGGCGGAGTTGGGTGATGGTGCCGCCGTTGGCGGTGAGTTCTGAGGCGTCGACTGAGAGGTCTTCCCAGCCGCCTTGGGGTGTCCTTACCGCCCTGATGACCACGGTGCCGTCCAGCACCGTCCATGCCTCTCGGCCGCCGTTGTCGCCGTAGAGCCAGGTGGGGCGGGTGAGGGTGGCGGCGGCGGGGTGGGAGACCTCGGCGAGGTCGGCGTTGAGGGCGCCGATGCGCAGGCGCATGCCCGCGGCCGTGCGCTGGACGATCGCGAGTTGGGTGCCGTCGATGGACTGGGCGGCGCTGGCTATGTCGTAGGCGCCCGCGCCCGATGGGCCTTCGATGGCCTTGCCGTCGCGCATCGAGTAGATGCGGCCGCCGTGGGCCACGAGGCCGAGGAGGTCGGGTTTGGGGGTGGTCAGCGCGTCGTAGGAGTCGACGTCGCTGGGGCGCCACTCGACCTGGGGCAGCAAGGGGCGGTCCTGGCTCAGGATGCGGACCGGGCTGGAGGTGACCTCGCGCAGCGACTCGACGATCTGGGCGGCGATGCGTTTGCGATCCTCGACCGACTTGTCGACCTGGGTCAGGTTGACGACCACGGCGCCGCTCTCCAGGACCGCGTTGGTGCGCAGGTTGATCCCGGCCAGCGGGCTGCGCACCGCCGTCTTGAGCGAGTCGGACGCGCCCGCGACCAGCAGGCGCATGACCCGGTCCTCGAGTCCCTCGCGTGGCTCGTTCTCCACGTAGCGGGGATCGGACACCATCACGCGCTGCTCGGAGTCGAAGAACTGCAGGTTGACGCGCCGGTATGCGACGTCGAATTTGGACTGGGTGATCAGCAGGTCCGGCGGTGGGGTGGCGATGCGCCACTGTCGGTCGGGCTGCCTGCGGACCACGACCCGGTGCTCCAGGCTCTGGGGTTCCGGGGAGAACACATGGTTGTCGCGGAGCCTGCCGACCACGGTCCCGGTGAGCACGACGACCTTCTCGTCCGGGTTCGCCGGGTCCACGCCGTTCTCCTGGCCGGTGAGCGGCGGCATGGTGAAGTTGTCCTGCAGGATCGTCGGCACCTGGCTGCTCGGCCAGTGCTGGCCCGCTTCCTCGGTGAGGTAGGTCTTGGCCGCATCGGGGTTGCCCGCGGCGTTGACGAAGTCCTGGACCAGGGAGAACGGGTCGAGGTCGGGGCGCGGCTTGCCTGGTTTGCTCGGCTCGGTGACGGGCTGGTCGAGCACAACCTTCGGCGGGGTGCGGTCGGGGATGTTCGCGCAGCCCGAGGTGACCGCGGCGAACACCAGCACCGCGACGAGCAGCCTGGTCACTGGGCCACCTCCTCGGGGACCGCGAGCCGCGCCTGGTCGACCGGGGGCAGCGCGAGGGGACTCTCGCCATATTCCTCGCCTTGCTGTCGCGGCAGCGTGAGCCGGAAGCAGGCGCCGTCGCCCGGCTCGCCCCAGGCGTCGAGGCCGCCGCCGTGCAGGCGGGCGTCCTCCAGGCTGATGGCCAGGCCGAGCCCGGTGCCGCCGGTGTGCCGGTTGCGCGACGGGTCGGCCCGCCAGAAGCGGTTGAACACCAAGTCGGCCTCGCCGGTGCGCAGGCCGACGCCGTGGTCGCGCACGGTGAAGGCGACGGCGTCGTCGGTGGCGGCCAAGCGCAGCTCGACCGGCCTGCCCTCGCCGTGGTCGATGGCGTTGGCCAGCAGGTTGCGCATGATCCGCTCGACCCGGCGCGACTCGACCTCGGCGATGATCTCTTCCTCTGGCAGCTCCAGCACGATCTCCGAGCCGGACCGCCGCGCGATGACCCGGACGGACTCGACCGCACGCCGGGCGATGGCGCGCAGGTCGGCGTACTCGGCGACCAGCTCCTCGACACCCGCGTCGAGGCGGGAGATCTCCAGCAGGTCGGCCAGCAGCGTCTCGAACCGGTCCAGTTCGTCGACCAGCAGCTCGGTGGAGCGCGCCAGGCCCGCCGGGAACTGCTTGCGGGAGGCGTGCAGCACGTCGGCGGCCATGCGGACCGTGGTCAGCGGGGTGCGCAGCTCGTGGGAGACGTCGGAGGTGAAGCGGCGCTGCAGCTGGCCGAACTCCTCAAGCTGGCGGAACTGCCGCTCGATGCTCTCGGCCATCTCGTTGTAGGACTGAGCCAGGCGTGCCACGTCGTCCTCGCCTGCCACGACCATGCGCTCGTCCAGCTCGCCGTCGGCGAACCGCTCGGCGGCGCGGGCGGCGCGGCGGACCGGGAGTACCACTTGGCGGGTCACCAGGTTGGTTATGCCCGCGAGCAGCAGCATCAGCACGATGCCGCCGACCAGCAAGGTGCTCTGCACGACCTCGACCGTGCGCTGCTCAGCGGTCAGCGGATAGAGCATGTAGAGCTGGAGGGCGGGTGACGCGGTGGTCACCGGGGCGCCGACCATGAGGAAGGTGATCCGCTCGCCGTCGCGGTCGACGGTGTGGATCTGCGAGACCGTGCGGTTGGCGCTGGTCAGGACGAACTCGCGCAGCGACTTGGGCACGTCCACGTAGGCGCCCGCGGCCTTGACGTCGCTGAGCGGCAAGCCGACCTGGTCGCTGACCAGAACCGGCTCGAACGCGCCTGCCGACGCCGTCCCGGCCTGCGGGTCCGGCGACGACGATGTCAGCTTCGTCAGCGCGCTGTTGAGCCTGCTCTGGATGTCCGAGCCCAGCGAGATGCCGAGCAGCTCACGCTGGGCGACCAGGACGGCGTCGCGGGTCTGGTCGACCGCGGCGCCTTCCTTGGCGCTGATGAGCCGCTCGGTGATCTGGCTCTGCAGCACCATGCCCAGGACGAACACGACCGCCGACCCCAGGGCCAGCGTGCTCACCACGACCCGGATCTGCAGCGACCGTCGCCACAGCTCGCCGAACGCGGCGGAGCGACGCCTGCTTTTCGCGATGACCCTGGTCGCGGCGGCGACGATGGTGCGCAGGTGCCGGGTGAGGAACGCGGTCACCAGTGGCCTGTCACGGAGGGCCCGCCTTGTACCCGACCCCCCGCACGGTCAGCACGACCTCGGGGTGCTCGGGGTCGCGCTCGACCTTGGACCGCAGCCGCTGCACATGCACGTTGACCAGCCGCGTGTCGGCGGCGTGGCGGTAGCCCCAGACCTGTTCGAGCAGGACCTCACGGGTGAACACCTGCCGCGGCTTGCGGGCCAGCGCGACCAGCAGGTCGAACTCCAGCGGCGTGAGCTGGATGGCCTTGCCGTCGCGCAGGACCTCGTGGCCGGGGACGTCGATGGTCAGGTCGCCGATGCCCAGGGTCTCGGCGGGCTCGGACTCGGTCCGACGCAGCCGGGCGCGCACCCGGGCGACCAGTTCCTTGGGCTTGAACGGCTTGACCACATAGTCGTCGGCGCCGGACTCCAGGCCCAGCACGATGTCGACGGTGTCGCTCTTGGCGGTCAGCATGACGATCGGGACCCCCGACTCGCCGCGGATCGCCTTGCAAACGTCGATGCCGTTCATGCCGGGCAGCATGAGGTCGAGCAGCACCAGGTCGGGTTTGAGCTCACGCAGCGCGGGCAGCGCACGCGAGCCGTCGGCCACGACGGCGGTGTCGAACCCCTCGCCGCGCAGCACGATCGTGAGCATCTCGGCGAGAGCCGGGTCGTCGTCCACTACCAGCACACGTGCCTTCATGAGCACATATTCGCACTGCGCGCGGATTAGGGGGTGAGCAGGTGCTTCGAGAGTGTCGCGAGGTCGGTCTCGGCGGCCCCGTCGATGACGTGCCACGGGCTGAGGAAGGCACTCGCGGCCAGCCCGTCGTAGACCTCCGCACACCGCGCCTGAAGGTCGGCGTCGGCCTCCCACTTGTCCTGCTCGCGGTTCTCGGTGCGCTCGCGGTGCTCGGACCGCTCTTTGGCGGTCGCGGCGGTGACCTTGAGCAGGAGCTGGGCGTGCGGGAGGGGAAGTTCGAAGCGGTCGACCTCGATGGACTTGACCCACTGAACGAACTCGCCGTCCGCGTCCTCGTGCAGCCGCGCGGCCCCGTAGGCGGCGTTGGAGGAGATGTAGCGGTCGAGCAGGAGGACGTCGGCGGTGTCGAGCTTGAACTGGATGTCGGCGGCGGCGCCTTGGCGGTCGAGCGCGTAGAGGATGGCCGAGCCGTAGACGGAGTCGCCTAGGGGGCCGAGCTTGCCGTAGAGGCCGTCGCGGACGAGGTCGGCGGTGACGCTGCGGCCGTAGCGGGGGAAGGCCATGGTGGCCGTGCGCGCGCCTTGCTCGGCGAAGGCGGCGGTGAGCTTCTCGGCGAGGGTGCGCTTACCGGCCCCGTCGAGCCCTTCGATGACGATGAGACGACCCATGCCGAAGACCCTAACGGTGTCTCGATCGTGTCAGCCGGGGCGTGGTCATCATGAAGGACACCATGTCCATCCACGCCTTTGTCGACGAGTCCCGCCGCGGATCGCGGTACTACGTCGCAGTAGCCCTGGTCGAGCCTCGACACCTGCGAGAGCTCCGACGTGATGTAAGAAATCTGCTGCTCCCTGGCCAACGGGAGATCCACTTCAAGAAGGAGAAAGACCCACGGCGGCGGGCTTTGGCCGATTCGTTCGCCCGTCTCCCGGTCGAGGTGAACATCTACAGCCAGACGTGTCGACGCCACGACGAGACGGCACGCCAAGCGTGCCTGCGAACGGCCGTGGAATTGCTTGGGCACCGAATCAGCAGGCTCGTGATCGACAGCCGCTCCCATCGCGACGTCATCGACAGCACGACGCTGAGCCGCATCGATCACACGTTCATCTACGAGCACATGAGCACCGGTGAGCCGCTGCTGTGGATCGCCGATGTCGTGGCTTGGTGCTATGGCGCCGGATCGGAGTGGAGGAAGCGGATCGCGCCGATCGTCTCCGGTGAGGTCGATCTCGACGGCCTTTGAAAGCGCGAAGCCCGAAGGGTGACCGTCCGGACACGCTTCGGGCTCACTTCATCGGCTCAACAGCCTCAGCAAGAGCCACTCTACACCAGAAAGCCAGGACGTCGGTGGGTGAGGCGTTCCCCGTACCCCATTCGGAGAATCCCTCACCCACCGACGTCGTCCACCCCCGGGGCGGCTTCGGGTCCGACGCACCCCCAGCGCGTCAGAACTATGCAAGATCGGTTAGGGCTATCGATCCGTTACACGTTCTGACGAACTCACCAGAAAAGACGCGGCCCCGGCACGCGAGGTTGCGTGCCGGGGCCAAAAAGATCTTCGCGTCAGTAGCGGTAGTGCTCCGACTTGAACGGGCCCTCGACGTCGACGTCGATGTACTCCGCCTGCTCCTTGGTCAGCTTCGTCAGCGAGCCGCCCAGGGCTTCCAGGTGGATGCGGGCGACCTTCTCGTCGAGCTTCTTGGGGAGGCGGTAGACCTCGTTGTCGTATTCCTTGTGCTTGAGGAACAGCTCAACCTGGGCGATGACCTGGTTGGAGAAGCTGTTCGACATCACGAAGGACGGGTGGCCGGTGGCGTTGCCGAGGTTCATCAGGCGGCCCTCGGACAGCACGATGATCGAGCGGCCGGTCGGGAACACCCACTCGTCGACCTGGGGCTTGATGTTGATCCGCCGGACCCCGGGGTAGCGGGCCAGGCCCGCCATGTCCAGCTCGTTGTCGAAGTGGCCGACGTTGCCGAGGATGGCCTGGTGCTTCATGCGGGCCATGTCGCCCGCGAGCACGACGTCCTTGTTGCCGGTCGTGGTGATGACGATGTCGGCCTTGTCGATGACCTCGTCGAGCGTGCGCACCTCGTAGCCGTCCATCGCCGCCTGCAGCGCGCAGATCGGGTCGATCTCGGTGACGATGACGCGGGCGCCCTGGGCGCGCAGGGACTCCGCGGAGCCCTTGCCGACGTCGCCGTAGCCCGCGACGACCGCGACCTTGCCGCCGATCAGCACGTCGGTGCCGCGGTTGATGCCGTCGACGAGCGAGTGGCGGATGCCGTAGCGGTTGTCGAACTTCGACTTGGTGACCGAGTCGTTGACGTTGATGGCGGGGAACAGCAGGTCCCCGGCCGCGGCCATCTGGGTCAGCCGGAGGACACCGGTGGTGGTCTCCTCGGTGACGCCCTTGATGCCTTCGGCGATCTTGGTCCACTTGCCGGAGTCGGCGGCCAGCGAGTTGCGCAGCGTCTCGAGGATGAGCGCCCACTCCTCCGAGTCTTCCTCGGTGGCGTCGGGAACGACGCCCGCCTTCTCGTACTGGACGCCCTTGTGCACGAGCAGCGTGGCGTCGCCGCCGTCGTCGAGGATCATGTTCGGGCCGCCGCCGTCGGGCCACGTCATCATCTTCTCGGTCGCCCACCAGTACTCGGGCAGGGTCTCGCCCTTCCAGGCGTAAACCGGCACGCCCTTGGGCTCCTCCTCGGTCCCGTGCGGACCGACGACGGTCGCGGCCGCCGCGTGGTCCTGGGTGGAGAAGATGTTGCACGAGCACCAGCGCACCTCGGCACCGAGGTCGACGAGCGTCTCGATCAGCACCGCGGTCTGCACGGTCATGTGCAGCGAACCCGAGATCCGCGCGCCCTTGAGCGGGTAGACCTCGGCGTATTCACGGCGCAGCGCCATCAGGCCGGGCATCTCGTGCTCGGCGAGGCGGATCTCCTTGCGGCCGAACTCGGCGAGGGAGAGATCGGCGACGGCGAAATCAATGCCGTTGCGGGTCTGCGCGTAGCTCGCCCCGGTCGTGGTCCGCGTGTCTTCTGCGGTCATCGAGTGAATCCTCCAGACTCTGGTCCCTGTCGAACACTACCGTTGTCCGAGGGGACACGGATCGCCCAATGAGGCGTGATCGGCCGGATGGGCAACTTGGGAGAGAAGTGCTGCTTACAGGCACGGAAACACGCGTTGTCGAGCTGCGGGTGCATGGGTTGATGGGCACCAGCGCGGAGTCGCTGGTGTCGGCCGGGTCCGCGGTCGACGTCGCCGGCGACGGCGTCGGCCGAATCGTACGACCCGCCGACCGGCTCCAGCGTCCGGCACCGGGGCCGGTCCTGCAGGCCGATGGCAGATCCATCCCCCGCGTGGTCGAGGGCTATGTCTGGGGCGCGATGACCTCCGGCGGCTGGGCGAAGGCGACCTGGGCGCTGCTGTTCCCGTTCTCACTGGCCAACGTCGCCCACTGGATGCTGCCACCGATCCCCAGCGGGCACCGGCCCGCCCGGCTGCTCGGCGGCGCGGCGCGGGCGCTGCTGCGCCTGGCCGCGGTGCTGCTGACCATGCTGCTTGTGGCGCAGGCCACAGTGGTGAGTTTGGACCTGGTGGCCGCGCAGTGCCTCGCGCCGGGAACGGGCTGCCTGGACTCGGTGCCGAACTGGCTGCGCGAGACCTACCCAGTGCGCCCGCTCGCCGGGTTGGTGCCGGTGCTGCTGGCGGTGCTGGTGCTGCACCGGGTGTCGGGCGTGGCGTGGGAGACCGCCGACTCCCCCAACCCGCCCGCCGCGCCGCCCAACACCCGGGTGGAGCTGCCCGGACGCAATCTCGTCGCCGACCCCGACACCCCGGCCCTGCGCGCGCTGCACCTGGTCGCGGCGCTGGCGACGGTGGCGCTGCTGGCGTTGGGCGGCCCGTTCCGCGTGCCCGCCGATGTCGCCGACCGGGCGCTGTGGTTCGGCGCGGCTGGTCTCCTCGGACTGTGTCTGCTGGCGGTGCTGACGCTCGACGATCCACGCGGCGCGGTGCCCGAGCGCGCGGGCAGGCTGCTGCGGACCGCGCTGAACGGGCCGGTCCGCGCGCTGGCGCTGACGCTCGGGGTGGGGCTGGTCGGCGGCGCGGGCGCGGTGATCGAACTGCCCGCGACCGGTCTACCCGGCTCGGGCGCCACGGTCGAGGCCGTGGCGGGCGCGTTGATCGCGGTGATCGTGCTGCTTGGCGTGCTGCTGGTGCCCGCGGCCCTGATGGCGCGTCGCACGTGGTCCGACCTGCCGCGCGGGCTGCGGCCGTGGGCGGGCGGTTGGATGTCGGCGCCGGTGCTGGCCGTGGCCGGACTGCTGGGCGGCGGTTTCGGCGCGGGCCTGGCGATCACCGTCGGCAAGCTCGTCGGGTCCGACGGCGTGCGGCTCCCCGACGGCTACGAGCGGGTGACCCTGCTGTGGGGCGCCGCGGCGGCGATCGGCCTGGTCGTGGCGCTGCCGGTGGCCGCCTGGGTCGGCGTCGGCTTCTGGCGCAGGCGCGGCAGGCGCGAGGTCGACCTGCTCCACCACGGCAAGCCGCGCGACCGGGCCTGGGCCGACCGCGCCTGGCACACCGCGGCCTGGCAGCGCCGCAACCTGCACCGGCTGCTGCTGGCGGGCGCCGCGGTGCTGGCGGTCGGTGCCGGGGTGGCGGTCACGATGCGGGTCGCCGGGCTCGCGCCGCCGTTCTGGATGGAGCCGCTGTCCGCCGTCGGCATCCTCGCCCTCGGCCTGCTCGCCGCGGCCCTGCTGCGCGCGGTCTACACCGCGGCTAAGGACCCGGCCAGCGGCAGGCGCCTTGGCGTGGTCGCCGACCTGGCCTGCTTCTGGCCGCGCGAGGCCCACCCGACGGTGCCGCCCTGTTACGCGCTGAAAGTCGTGCCGGAGCTGGCGGCCCGCACGGTCGAACACCTCCGCGACCCCGGCACCCGGGTCGTGCTGACCGGCCACAGCCAGGGCGGGCTCATCGTCGCGGTCACCGCGGCCCGGCTGCTGGAATCGATCAACGAGCCGGAACGCCACCGCCTCGGCATCCTGACCGTCGGCTCCCACCTCCAGTGGGCCTACGCGCGCGCCTTCCCAGGCGTCGTGCCCCACTCCTCCCTGGCCCATCTGGCGGGCGAACTCGGCACCCGCTGGCGGTCCCTGTGCCGGGGGACCGACCCGCTCGGCGGCGCCGTGACGACGTGGAACCGCCAGGTCTGCGACGGCAAGCTGCTGGGCACCGGCTTCCGGCCGGACGGCACCATCGGTCCCCTGCCCGCCGCGCAGGTCAGCCCCACCGGCGCCCTGGTGCTCGGCGGCGACCACTGGCTGCCGGACCCGATGCGCGGCCCCTTCCCCGGACGGCGGTGGGCGGCCGGGGTGCTCGGCCACAACGATTACCCGGTCGACCCGGAGTGGGACCGGGCGGTGGCGATGGCGGCGGGGATGGACCCGGCCGACCCGGACTCGGCCGGACTCCCCTGGCCCCGGGTCGGCAGGCGGTAGATGGACTGGGCCAAGGTGTTTCGCCGCAGGCTCGCCCGGCACCACCTGACCGAACCGACCGACAGCCTGGTCACCGCGGCGGCCGACGTGTGCGGCGTCCACGCCCAGGTGATGTCCGGCGCCGAGGTCGCCCTCGGCCTGCGGGTCGCGGGGACGACCAGGGCCGATGTCCGCGCCGCGCTGGCCGACGGCGAGTTGGTCAAGACCTACGGCATGCGCGGCACCGTGCACCTGTTCCCCGCGGCCGAGGAGTCGCTGTGGATGGCGGCCCTCGCGCACGCGCCGATTCCCCGCCCGACCCTGCCCGAACCCGCCAGGATGACCGACGCCGAGGTCGACGCGGTGATCGCCGCGATCGCCGACGCGCTGGACGGTCAGGCGCTCACCATCGATGAGCTGAACGCCGGGGTGGTCGAGCGGGCGGGTCACTGGGCGGGCGAGTTGGTGCTTCCGGGCTTCGACGGCCTGTGGCCGAAGTGGCGCTCGGTGATCCAACTGGCCGCCTACCGCGGCGCACTGCGGTTCGGCCCCGACCGCGGCCGCAAGGTCACCTACACCCGCCCCGACCAGGGCGACCCCCTCGACGGTGGCACGGCGCTCGCCGAGGTGGCCTGCCGCTACCTGCGCGCGTACGGCCCCGTCACCCACCAGCAGTTCGCCCGCTGGCTCGGCATGGCCCCGGCGGGCGCGGCCACGCTGTTCGCCGCGCTCGGCGACCGCGTCCGCCCAGTCGAGGACGCTTGGCGGTTGGACGAACCGGCCGATGAGGTGCGGCCGTGCGGGGTCCGGCTGCTGCCCTATTTCGACTGCTACACCGTCGGCTCCCACCCGCGCGACCGCGTTTTCCCTGGTCAGGCCTATGAGCGGGCGCTGTCTCGGGGCCAAGCGGGCACGGTTCCGGTGGTATTGATCGACGGCGTGGTCGCCGGGATCTGGCACCAGAAGCGGTCCGGCAAGCGCACGGCGGTCACCGTCGAGGCGTTCACCCGGCTCACCAGGAAACAGTCAGCCGAGGTCGAATCCCAGGTCGCGCGGATCGGCGAGATCATGGAAGCCGTGCCGACGCTGACGTTCGGCGAGGTCACCGCGGGCAGGCACCTCTAGATGGAGCCTTCCAGCAGCCGATCGGCCACGTCACCGTGACCCGCGTCCGCCAGCAGGCCGGCGGGCGCGAGAACGTAGCTCCGGTCCACCACGACCCGCGCCGTACGCAGCACCGGACGCACGATCGGGTCCGCCCGCAGCGTCGCCTCGACCTGCGCCAGCGCGTCGGCTGACGCGTGCCGGAAGACGCCGCCGGACAGGACGAGCAGGCCCGCGCCCTTGGGGCCGAGGTTGCCCTCGACCAAGCGCAAGTGCCTGCGCACAGCCAGGATCGCGGCCAGCGCGGCCAACCTGATGTCCACTTCGGACTCTTCGGCGGTGGTCGGGATGAAGTCCACGTCCGCCGCGCGGTGTTTCGCCGCCGCGCCGAGGTCCTCCGGCGCGGTGATCAGGCGTTCCGCCAAGGCTTCCGCCACGATCCCCGGCGCCGACCAGCGCATGCCGATGTCGCCCTCGACCGTGCGGCGGTCGGCGGGCAGCGCGACCGTCGCCGCCCGTTCACCGTCCACAGTGGATACAGCGGAGTAGACGTCGGTGGTGGCGCCGCCGACGTCCACGACGAGCACCGCGCCTTCTTCTTCGTCCCGCGCCAAGACGCCCGCCAGCCTGGACACGCCCGTCAGCACCGCGTCCGGGGTGACGGTCCGCACGAGCGAGCGGAAGCGGGGGCCGCGCGACAGGCCCTTGCCGCCGATCACGTGACTGAGGAACACCGACCGGATCGCCGCGCGAGCCGGGCCGGGCGCCAGCTCCCCGACGTCCGGCAGCACGTTGGCGGTGGCGACGACCTTGCGGCCCGCCAACGACTCCAGCGCCTCGGACTGGGCCTCGACATTGCCCGCCAACACGATCGGCACCGCGATCCGGTTGGCCCCGAGCCTGCGGGCGTTGTGCAGCAGGACCCGCTGGTCGCCGCCGTCGGTGCCGCCGACCAGCAGGATCACGTCCGGCCGGTCCGCGCGTAGGGCCCGGATGCCCGCGCCGTCGAGGTCGCCGCTGGAGACGTGCACGACCTTGGCCCCAGCCGACAGCGCGACCCGGTACCCGGCCTCGGCGCTGACCAGCCGCTCCTGACCGACCACCGCCAGCCGCAGACCGCCACCGGCCGACGAGCAGGCGAGGACCTCGGCGGCGCGAGCGTCGAGCGCGTCGGTGACAGCGGCGACGCCGTCGAGGACCTCCGGCGGTGTCGTGGCGTGCTGGGCGGTGCCCAGGAGAGTGCCGTCGGGCGCGACCAGGGCGCCCTTCGTCCAGGTTGATCCGACGTCCAAGCACAGCAGCGGCACGAGCGGGGATCCTACTTGTCGGCGCCGACCCGCTTGCCGAGCACGGAGTCGCGCCTGCTGTAGCCGAAGTAGATGACCACGCCCAGCGCCATCCAGGCGAGGCCCCCGACCTCGACCACACCACCGTGACCTGCGGACACTTCATGGCCGAGGAGGCACCCGCGCAGATCTCCGCCGCGGTGCGCGACCTCCTGCGGCGTGGTCTCCCTGTTGGACAGTGATCACAAGCCCGATACCGTCTGCCGCATGGGAATCCTCCTCGTCTGCGGCAGCCTGCGCGCGGGCTCGACGAACGCGGCGGTCCTGGCCACGGCAGCCGCGCTGGCTCCTCCGAGCGTGCGGTTGACGCACTACACCGGCCTCGCCGACCTTCCGCACTTCAACCCCGACGACGACGCCGAGCCGCTGCACCCAGCGGTCACCGCACTGCGCGCGGCGCTGGGCGAGGCCGACGGGATCCTGTTCTGCACGCCCGAATACGCCGGGGCGCTGCCCGGCTCCTTCAAGAACCTGCTCGACTGGAGCGTCGGCGGCGGCGAGACCTATGGCAAGCCCGTCGCGTGGATCAACTCCGCACCCCGCGGCGCGGCGAAGGCCCACGAGTCGCTGCGGACCGTCCTGGGCTACACCGGCTCCCTGATCATCGAGGACGCCGTCGTCTCAGTCCACGTCAGCCACGGCGACGTCGGACCGGACGGACTCGTACACGACCCCGACACCAGAGCCGCCATCACCGCCGCGGTCGTCGCGCTGGATCAGACGACCGGCGCGCGGTAGAGGTCGGGCTCCAGGTAGATCAGCCGCGCGGCCGGGATCGACGCGCGGATGCGGGACTCGGCCTGGTCGATGGCCTGGGCGACCTCTTCCAGCGGCAGCCCGGGCGCCAGGCCGACCTTCGCCGCGATCAGCAGTTCATCCGGCCCGACGTACTGGGTGCGGATGTGGATCACGCGGTCGATCTTGCCGCCGACCAGTTCGGCCTCGATCGTGGACAGCTCCGGCGCGGTGGCGCCCTCGCCGATCAGCAGCGACTTCATCTCGATGATCAGGATGATCGCGATGACCCCGAGGAGCACACCGATCGAGATGGTGCCGATGGCGTCCCAGATCGGGTCGCCGGTGATCACCGTCATGCCGACGCCCATGAGCGCGAGGACCAGGCCGAACAGCGCGCCCGCGTCCTCCAGCAGCACGACCGGCAGCTCCGGGGTGCGCGACTGGCGGATGAAGCCCCACCAGGAGGCGTCGCCCTTGACCTTCCTGGACTCGACGATCGCGGTGTGGAAGGAGTAGGTCTCCAGGCCGATCGCCAGGACCAGGATGATGACCGCCACGATCGCCGAGGTCAGCTTCTCCGGGTGCATCGCCTTGTGGATGCCCTCGTAGAGCGCGAACGCCGAACCGAGCGTGAACAGCATCAGCGCGACGATGAACGAGTAGAAGTACCGGTCGCGGCCGTAGCCGAACGGGTGATCCTTCGTCGCGGCGCGCTGGGAGGTCTTCTGCCCGAGCAGCAGCAGGCCCTGGTTGGAGGTGTCGGCCACCGAGTGCACCGACTCGGCGAGCATCGATGACGACCCGGTGACCAGGAAGCCCGCGAACTTCGCCGCGGCGATTCCAGCGTTGGCGAACAGCGCGGCCAGGATCGCCTTGGTGCTACCCCCTGCGGACACAGCAGCTCCTCTTACCCTCAGTCCGGAATGTCTGGATGGAGCCTAGTGGCCCGAGTTGGAAGTTCGACACCACCTCCGGCGCCCGCGCGGCGCCTGGCCGCACCGAGCGAAAGGCCAAGTACAACCCGGTACTACGACCTTCCGCTCGGCACGCCCAGCCACCACGCGGATCACCGGATCTGGCGCCGAACTTCCAACTCGGGACACTAGAGCGTGTCGTGCAGCGGCGACTCGGCACCCACGGTGGCGAGGAACACCTGCGCGCCGTCCGAACCGGACGGACGCACCGACAGCGCCGCGTCGGTCGCGGGGATCCACATCGATCGGCCGCGGTCGAGTTCGACCGTGTCCGACTCGCCCTCGACCGTGACCTTGCCGTGCGTGCACACCAGGATCTGCGGTCGGGCCGACGGCAGCGGCGCGGCCTCGGCGTCCCCGGCCGCCCACTCCAACCGGGACAGCTCGAACTCCGGCGCGGGAGTCGGGTACACGTGGCGGCGCCCGTCTGGCTCGCCTGAGGTGACCGGCATGTCGCCGCAGCGGAAGTCGAGCACGCGCAGCAGTTCCGGCACGTCCACGTGCTTGGGGGTGAGCCCGCCGCGCAGGATGTTGTCGGAGTTGGCCAGGATCTCCACGCCGGTGCCGTGCAGGTAGGCGTGCAGGTTGCCCGCGGGCAGGTAGATCGCCTCACCCGGGTTGAGCACGAGCCGGTTGAGCAGCAGGGCGGCGAGCACCCCCGCGTCGCCGGGGTAGCGCTCGCCGAGTTCGAGGACCGTGCGGCACTCGGCGGCGAACTCGCCGCGGCCCTTCACGTGCGCGACGCACGCGTCGAACAGGTCGGGCAGCAGGGCTTCCAGCGCGGTCTGCGGCAACGTGATCCACGTGGTGAACAGCGCGCGCAAGCCGTCGGAGTCGGGCTGGTCGCCGAGAAGGTCGATGTAGGGCGACAGCGACGGCGTGCGGACCGCGTCGAGCAGCGCGACCGTGCGGTCCGGGTCGCGGAAACCGGCGAGCGCGTGGAACTCGGTCAGCGCGCACACCAGTTCGGGCTTGGCCGTGGGGTCCGGGTAGTTGCGGTTGGCCGCGTCGCGCCCGACCCCGGCGGCTTCCTCCCGCTCGTAGCCCTCGGCTGCCTGTTCGGCCGACGGGTGCGCCTGCAGGCTCAGCGGCTCCTCGACGGCGAGGATCTTGAGCAGGAACGGCAGCCGGTTGCCCCAGCGGGCAGCGTTGTCCGCGCCCAGCTCGGCCTCGGGATCGGCCTCGATGTGCGCGAGCAGGGACTTGTCGGACGCGGCCAGGTGCGACGGGTCGCCGGGGTGGGCGCCCATCCACAGCTCGGCTTCCGGGTGCGGCGCGGGAACCGGGTGACCGAGCAGCTCGGCAATGGTCGTGCGCGACCCCCACGCGTACGGGCGCACAGCGTTGCGCAACAGGTCCACTGCCACTTCACTCCCTTGTCGAACCGAAAACTGGCCGGTCAGGCCGTGGCGGGCGCGTAGCGGCCCGATCCACCCGCGGTACCCGCCGCGAGCCCGAGATAAAGCGCGGCGAGTTCGAATCTGAGCGCGAGCACCGCGGCGAGGGTCGGCTCGTCGGCGGTGATCTCCTCGGCGATGGCGATGAGGTCGGCGCCGGGCAGGGTCGCCGCCGCGTGCGCGCGGTCGGGGTCGCCGGGCTTCGAGCGGATCGCCAACAGCAGCGCGCGCGGCGGGGCGGGGGCGCCGCCGAGGTCGTCCGGGTCGGCGAACAGGTCGTGGCCGGAGGTGGCCGCCACGGCCGAGCGGTGCAGCGCGGTGCGCGACATCGCCTGGGCGTAGCTGGCCACGTCGCAGACCGCGCCGGTGTGGGTGGCCAGCAGCTGCGCGGCGTGCCTGCCGACGGCGGAGGCGACATAGTCCAGGCCCCAGAGCAGCGGCGTGCGGTCGGCCAGCCGCAGCGCGAGCGACTTCGCCGGGTTGACGAACGACTCGTGCTGCATGTGGTCGCGCTCGGCCTCGTTGTCGAGCTCGTCGGCCAAGGTGTCGGTGTCGACCTCGAGCAGGCCGAGGGTGCGCAGGGTCAGCAGGCCCGTGGTGAACGCCTTGGCGAAGCCGAAGCCCGGCGGCACGCTGAGCCGCGGCGCCAGGTGCACGGCCATGCCCGCGCCCGCCGCGGCCACCGGCCCCTCCTCCGGGGCGGTCAGCACGACGCCCGCGCCGAAGCGTCCGGCCCGCGCGATGGACTCGGCGAGCACGACGTCGCCCGCGTCGTCGGTGTGCGAGATGACCACGTCGAGCGGCCCGATCCAGCTGGGCACCATGTCGGCCACGACCAGTGGCACCGGGCACGACGGGGCGAGCAGCGCCGAGAGCAGGTGACACACGGCCGGGCCGAGGCCGGGCCTGGTCAGCAGCACGATCGCGCGCGGCTTGAGCCCTTCGAGGCGGTCCAGCCGAGCCTCGACGGCGGCCTCGGCGGTCGCACGCACCTGCGCGCCCGCCAGCGCCGCGGCACGCAGCAGCCCGTCGGTGTCGACCTCGGCCAGCCGGACCGCGTCGTCCAGCAGGCTGTCGTCGGGCAGGGCGGTCACCGCGAGTCCGGCTCGCCCGGCTCGGTCGCCTCGTCGAGCAGGAGGACGGGCACGCCGTCGTCCACGCGGAACTGCCGCCCGCACTCGGTGCAGGTGAGCGCGTCGGCGTCGGGGTTGTCCGGCGTGCCGACGACCAAGCGCGCGTGGTCGTCCGACGGGCACGCGAGGATGTCCAGCAACTGTGGGTCCAGGTCGACTGCCATGGTGGGTCCTCCTCGGGTCCAGTGTCCCAGGACGGGGCCGCCCCCGCCCGGGCTAGATCGTCTCTTTCAGGCCCGAACGATGGCGAGGACCTCGTCGCGCAGCGCGGCGACCGCGGCGTCGTCGGCGGCCTCGATGTTCAGGCGCAGCAGCGGCTCGGTGTTCGACGCCCGCAGGTTGAACCACGCGCCGTCTGGCAGCTGGACGGTCAGCCCGTCGAGTTCGTCGAGTTCCACGCCGTCGCGGCCGCCGAACTCGGCCTTGATCGCGGCCAGCCGGTCGGCCTGGTCGCCGACCGTGGAGTTGATCTCGCCGGAGGCGGCGTAGCGGTTGTACTCGCTGGTCAGCGCCGAGAGCGGGCCGTCCTGCTCGCCGAGCGCGGCCAGCACGTGCAGCGCGGCCAGCATGCCGGTGTCGGCCTTCCAGAAGTCGCGGAAGTAGTAGTGCGCGGAGTGCTCGCCGCCGAAGATCGCGCCGGTGCGCGCCATCTCTTCCTTGATGAAGGAGTGGCCGACGCGGGTGCGGACCGGCTTGCCGCCGTGCTCGGTGACGATCTCGGGGACCGCGTGCGAGGTGATCAGGTTGTGGATGATCGTGCCGCCGGGGTCCTTGACCAGTTCGCGGACGGCGACCAGCGCGGTGACCGCGCTCGGGGACACCGGCTCGCCGCGCTCGTCCACCACGAAGCAGCGGTCGGCGTCACCGTCGAAGGCCAGGCCCGCGTCGGCGCCGACCTCGCGGACCTTGGCCTGCAGGTCGACGATGTTCTTCGGGTCGAGCGGGTTGGCCTCGTGGTTGGGGAAGCTGCCGTCGAGCTCGAAGTACATCGGGATGATCTCGAACGGCAGGTCCGCGAACACGCTGGGGACGGTGTAGCCGCCCATGCCGTTGCCCGCGTCCACCACGATCTTGAGCGGGCGGCTGCCGGACAGGTCGACCAGCTTGTTCAGGTACGCGGCGTACTCGGCCAGCAGGTCGCGACGCTCGACCGACCCGGTCTTGCCGGAGCCGGGGGTCTCGTTCTCGACGTCGCGCTGGATGTCGGTGAGGCCGGAATCCTGCCCGACCGGGGCGGCGCCCGCGCGGCAGAGCTTGATCCCGTTGTACTTGGCCGGGTTGTGGCTCGCGGTGAACATCGCGCCGGGCAGGTTCAGGCTGCCGGAGGCGAAGTACAGCATGTCGGTGCTGGCCAGACCGATGTTGACGACGTCGACACCCTCGCCGTTCGCGCCTTCGGCGAACGCGTCGGCCAGGCCGGGCGACGAGTCGCGCATGTCGTACCCGACGACGATGGTCGGCCCACCCACGAGCCGCGCGAACCCCGCGCCGATGGCACGGACGAGGTCGGCGTCGATCTGCTCGCCGACGACACCACGGATGTCGTACGCCTTGAAGACGCCGGACAGGTCGCGCACGGGATGCTCCCAGGGGTTGGCTCTGTGGGCTCTCGCGGCGAGCCTACCGGCGGGGAACTTCGCCGCAGTACCGCACTCAGTCGTTGACCGGGTCGGGCAGGACCCTCAGGTGCCCGCGGCGCGAACCCAGCGTCGGCTCGGGCTGCTCGATCGGCCGGTCGACCCGGCCCGCTTCGCGCACGGCCTCGGCCAGCGCGGTCAGGTCGTCGACCGAGGGTTCCGGGAGGGCGAACTCGCCGTCATGGCGCACCACCTCCCACCCGCGCGGCACCGTAAGCCGCAGGGCGTGCTCCTCGCACAGGTCGTAGCTGTGCGGTTCGGAGTAGGTGGCGAGCGGGCCGACGACCGCGGTCGAATCGGCGTAGGCGTAGGTCAGCGTGGCGACGGCCGGGTTGAGACACCCGGTTCGCGAACACCGACGCACGCTCCGCACGATCGGTGACCATAGCGCCTCCGGTCAGTCCGGCGCCGCAAGTGTGCGCCCGACACGCCCACGCACCCCGGTGCGATGCCGCTGGCACACCCATCCGGCGCAGCCGTACCCTGCTGATCGTGGTGACGGCTCGCAGCTCCCGGCGACGCGGACGACGCAACCGCGACCGACACGGCCGCGGCCTGCGCGGACCGCTCTTTCCCTCGACCCTCCCCGCGGCCAGCACCCGCGCGGAGAAGTTCGACGCACTCGTGCTGGACGCGCTCGAACCCATCGAGGCCCGCTGGCGAACCGAGCTGACCAAGCTCGACGTCGCGGTCGACGATGTTCCGGAGGTTCCGGACGGCGCTCCCCCGGACGGTGTGCTCGCCGACAGTGGTGTGCCGCTGGCTCGGTTGGTGCAGGCCGGAGTGGACCGACGCGGCCAGCCGACCCGCGCCCGGATCGTCCTGTACCGCAGGCCACTGGAGGCGCGGGCGAAGGACGGGGCCGACCTGGCTGGCTTGATCCATGACGTGCTCGTGGAACAGGTCGCCACCTACCTGGGCCTGGACCCCGGCGTAGTCGAGGGCGAAGCCTGACCACCGACTCAGGCGGATCTCTGACGTCCGCGGCTACCTGCGCCACAGACGAACCACGCAGTACGCCAGGTCAGGACGCACGGCTGCGAGACGGTCGCCGTGATCACTTTGGGGCTGGGGGCTAGATCTCCTGTTCCCGCCGCCCTGGGATCGACGTCAGCAGGATGAACAACACCACCGCGCCCTGGGTCAGCAGCAACACGCTGCGCAGGGCGGTCGGCATCTCCACGCGGACATCGGCCGCGCGGGTGGGGACCGCCACCGCGACGAGGTGGCCCCACGCGCGGACTATGGGGGCCTGTTTGCCGTCGACGGTGGCCTGCCAGCCCGGCTCCTCCTCGGCCGCGATCACCAGCAGCCGACCCTGAGCCCCGTCCGACACGCGCACAGCGACGTTCGGCGGGCCTGCTGAGACCGGGACCACGCCGCCGCCGAGGTCGAGTTGGGCGGGTGGCATGCCGCCGGTCACCGCGGCCCGGGCGAGGTCGGGTGACAGCAGCGCCGCGGAGCCCGCGCTCAGCTGCAGCCGGACCACCGGGCGACCGTCGGAGGTCGTGGGCGCGTCGGCCACCAATTCGCCCGCCACGGCTTTGAGGCGGTCGCCTGAAGGCTTGTCCGGCAGGACCGCGAACAGGACCCCATTGGCCGCCGCGTTCGCGATGGCGGCGCGGGTGGCGTCGGGGTCGCCGGAGGCCAGGTCGCGGCCGAGGGCGCTCAGGCGGACCGGGGCGGCGGGGGTGGGGGCGATGTCGTCGTCGCCGAAGCGAGGGGGGCGGGACATGATCTGGCGGGCCGGGGCGCCGTCGGCCGCGCAGAACAGGACCGAGCGGCCGGTCGCGGCGAGTTCCTCGACCAGGGTGTTCGCCAGCACCGGCTGATCGTCGGCCCGCAGCGGGCCCTGACGACCAGCCACGGCGGCACTCGCGGCGAGACCGATCAGGACCAGCACCGCCATGGCCGCCATGGGCCGCGCGAACCGGACCGGCGCCGCGTCCCGCCCGGTTCGGCACACCCCGAGCATCGTCCACAGCAGACCCCAGCCGACCACCAGCATCGGCGCCCCGAGCCAGCCGTGGGTGGACTCGACACCGCCGAGCGGGGTCATCGGCACCGCGTGGACGAGCCCCACAGCGAGCAGCCCGACGACCGTGAAACCCAGACCGGGCAGCACCGCTCGACTCGGCCGCAGGGCCAGGCCGACCAGCACCGCGAGCAGCACCGCCCCGCCCACGAACGGCCACGCGCCCGGCCCGCCCGGATGCAGGCTCAGCAGGTCGGCCACCGACGCCATAGGCGCGCTCACCAGCGCGCCGACCCCGTGCAGGACGACCGACGGGTGCTGGATCACCACCGCGGGCCACGGCAGCAGCAGCGCCAGCGGCATCAGCACGACCAGGAACAGCGCCGCCCCGCGCCGGGCGCCGCCGCCGGGTACGAGGACGAAGCCGACCAGGGAGACGACCACGATCACCAGGTGGATCAGCGGAGCGAACGCCCCGACCACCGCGAGTCCGAGCGCCGTGCCGCCCGCCGTCGACAGCCACGACGATCCACCGCTCCCAGTCCGCCCCCGGACCAGCAGCGCGGCGGCCCCGGCGGCCACCAGCGGCAGCAGGATGTGCACGACGACGACGTCGAGCCTGCCCTGCGCCACCGCCGCCGTCGCGGGCGGCAGCAGCGCGTAGCCCAGCGCCAGCAGCGCGCGCACCCAGCGGCGGACCGGCGCCCGGCGGGTCGCGGCGTAGGCGGCGAGACCGGCCAGCGGGAGGTCGGCCAAGAACAGGAACGCGACCGCCGCAGGCGGCCCGCCGATCGGCGGGAAGACCGTGCCCAGCGCACCGACGATGGCCAGCGCGGCGGGCGCGGGGGCCGAGGTGCCGCCCGCGACGCCGTGCCAGGTGGCGAGGTAGTCCGACCAGGTCTCGCCCAGGTCCCCGACCGGGAGCAGCCTGCCGCCGGTCAGGTCGAACCCCCACCGGCCGGAGTTCACCACCACGGCGAGCCCGATCAGGCCGAGCACGAGCAGCAACGGCGGCGACAGCGCGAGCTGACGCAGCACCCGACCCCGGTCGACGTGCACGAGAACCAGATCCGGCGCGGGCTCGGCGGTCCCGTCGCGCGGGGTCGGCGACGGCCGGGGCCGCGGACTGGGCCGCAGGCCGGTCGGGGCGTCGTCGGGCACCAGCAGCGGCACCGCGACCGCGCCGGACGGCCTGCGCAGCCCGGCCCGGCGGGGCCTGCCGTGCGCTCCGGCGGGCAACGCGTCCGGGCCGAGCGTCGCGCGCGGCGCCGAGGCGGCCTCGGGGGCGGTCCACACCGCGTCCGGGCCGGGCAGCCTGCCCAGCGCGGCGTCGGCCTCGACGCGGCGGCGGACCATGGTCGACAGCACGCCCCGGGTGGCGTTGCGCAGCCGGGTGAGCCTGCTGGTGAACAGCCCGCGCACGCTGCCCTTGCGCGCGGTCGCCGCCCGTGTCGCGCGGCCTTCCCGCAGCCGCGCGCGGCCGCTGAGCAGGTAGCCGACAGCCCGGAGTTCGGCGCCGCTCTCCGGGAGCCTGCGCTGCATGGCGAACCCGAGCGCGCGCAGCAGGCAGAGCAGCGTCAGCCGGGGCACTCCGATGAGGAACGACAGCGTCGAGCAGTTGACCAGGAACGTGCGCAGCCCGTGGGCGCGGTCGACCGCGCGCGGGAGCATGCCCAGCGGGGAGCGCGCGTCGATGCCTCTGAGGTCGCGGGCGAGCGCGCGGGCGTGTCGGATCCGCGCGGCCGGGACGCACAGCACGACCCGGCCGGACCGGTTGACGCGCCAACCGAAGTCGACGTCCTCGCGCAGCATCGGCAGCGCGCGGTCGAACCCGCCGAGCTCCTCCCAGAGGTCGCGCCGGATGAGCATCCCGGCCGACGACACGGCCAACACCTCGGAACTCTGCTCGAACCGGTGCGCGTCGGTGGCCGGCCTGCTCCAGTCCAGTTCGGACGGACCGATCCCGGTCTGGCGGTGACCGGACGCGTCGGTGGACAAACCCGCCTCGACGACCTCGCGCGGGTCGGTCCAGTCGACGGCGAGCGGACCGAGCACGCCCGCCGACGGCGAGACCTCGGCGGCGAGGAGCAGGGTGGCCAGACAGTCGGGTTCCGGGGCGGAGTCGTCGTGCAGGACCCAGATCCACCCGCCCGGGTCGCCCCAGCGCTGGACGGCGTGGTCGACAGCGGCGTGCACGGCTTCGCTGAACCCGGTGTGGCGCTCCAGGGTGATGACGCCGTCGAGGACCCGGTCGGTGCCCTTGGCGGCGGCTGCGAGCATGGCCGCGGTGTCGTCGGTCGATCCGGTGTCGACGGCGATGATGTGGCGCGGCCTTGGCGAAGAGTGCCGCAGCGCCGAGAGCGCGAGCCGGAGCCATTGGGCACCGTCGTGGCAGACCAGGACGGCCAACACCGGTGCGGTGCGCAGGACGGGGGCGCCACGGCCCAATGCCTGGTGCGATCGTGGCGGCACGGCCGCGCCCACCTCCCGTGGCCCGCAGTTGGCTTAGCGGTGACCTCCGGCCACCGAGCCCACACCGTACGACGCCACCGGCCGAAACCCGCGCACCCCGCCCCGAATCGTTGCGTGGCCGCTCATCGGCGACCAAGCTGGTTCGGCCACCGAACGCACGGGGGCTCGGGCAGGCGCAGAGAGTCGTCGCCGTGGCGAGCGCTCTCCCGCGAGCGCACTCCCCCGGCGACGACTCCCTACATGGCTTTCTTCAGCCTTCGACGTTCTCGTTCGGACAGGCCGCCCCAGATGCCGAAGCGCTCATCGTGCGCCAAGGCGTACTCGAGGCACTCCGACCGGACCTCGCAGCCAAGACAGATGCGCTTGGCCTCACGAGTCGAGCCGCCCTTCTCGGGGAAGAACGCCTCCGGGTCGGTCTGCGCGCACAGCGCGCGTTCCTGCCATTCCTGTTCATCGGTCTCGTCGAAGAATCCGGCGAACACGTCCACTTCCTCCGACGGACGCTCGCCCCACTCCACGACGCGACCCCCGTCACTCAATCCCTGCATATCGCCCGCCTCCTCGCCTTCCGCACTCCCGGCTGGCGGATGCACTCGCTACTCCCTGGCGAATGACATCAATGTGATTACACCCTTGTCATGGCGGCGGGTCAAGCGCTGCCCCCAGGTGGGTGATGCGTTATGCGCAGGCTGTACCCGATCGTGTACCAGCAGAAACGGTACGGAGAGCCGGGGCGGCCGACGCGCAACCGGCATACGTTGCCACACTGGGTGGGTGCAGAGATCAGCGGTTCGCCCTTCTCCCATTTTCCTCGGACTCCTCGCCGTCACCGTGGGCGGTGGATTGCTCACCCTGCTCAACAGCGAAACCGCCGTGACGGCGGGCGTCGTGCTGCTCGTGCTCGGCGGCTGGGTGGTGTCGCTCTGCCTGCACGAATTCGGCCACGCGCTGGTCGCCTTCCGCGGCGGCGACCGCGAGGTCTACTTCAAGGGCTACCTGACCCTGGACCCGCGCCGGTACACCGACCCGGTGCTGAGCCTGCTCATGCCGGTGATCTTCCTGGCGATCGGCGGCATCCCGCTGCCCGGTGGCGCGGTCTGGATCAACCACCACGCGTTGCGTTCCAGAGCAGTGGAATCAAGCGTGTCGCTCGCCGGGCCGCTGTCGAACCTGGCCATCGCGATCCTGCTCGCGCTGTCGGTGAACGTGTTCGAGCCCGCCCTTCCGCTGGCGGCGGCGCTGTCGTTCCTGGCCGTGCTGCAGCTCGGCGCGTTCATCCTCAACATGCTGCCCGTGCCCGGCCTCGACGGCTGGGGCGCGATCGAGCCGTTCCTGTCCCACCAGGCGCGCATGTTCGGCGCGAAGGCGCGGCCGTGGGCGCCGCTGTTCCTGTTCGCGGCCCTGATCGGTATCCCTGGGGTGAGCGCGGCGCTGTGGGAGGTCGTCTACGCGCTGTTCGAGGTCATCGGCGGCGACGTCCTGTACTCCGTGTACGGCGCGGACGAATTCTTCTTCTGGCAGCGCTGAGCCCGGTCTCACCCGAACGTGCGAGGATCACCCACCGTGAAGGTTGTCGTAGTCGTCGGCGGAGTCGGCGGAGCCCGGTTCCTGCTCGGCGTCAAGAAACTGCTCGGACTCGACCCGGTCGGCCCGGCCCCGGCCGACTCGCCGCACGAGATCACCGCGGTGGTGAACACCGCCGACGACATCTGGCTGCACGGCCTGCGGATCTGCCCGGACCTCGACACCTGCATGTACACCCTCGGCGGGGGCATCGACACCGAGCGCGGCTGGGGCCGCACCGGCGAGACCTGGGCGGTCAAGGACGAGTTGGCCGCCTACGGCGCCGACCCGGACTGGTTCGGCCTCGGCGACAAGGACATCGCCACCCACCTGGTGCGCACCCGGATGATGCGCGCGGGCTACGAACTCTCCGACATCACCACCGCGCTGAGCGACCGCTGGAAGCCGGGGGTCCGGCTGCTGCCGATGTCCGACGACCGGGTCGAGACGCACGTGGTCATCGACGACCCGGAGACCGGCGACCGCAAGGCCGTGCACTTCCAGGAGTGGTGGGTGCGCTACCGCGCCGAGCCGAAGGCGCGGTCGATCGTGCCGGTCGGCGCGGACGAGGCCAGTGCCGGTCCGGGCGTCGTGGAGGCGATCACCGCGGCCGACATCGTGCTGCTGGCGCCGTCGAACCCGGTGGTGAGCATCGGCAGTGTGCTGGCGGTGCCGGGGGTGCGGACCGCGCTGCGCAAGACCGAGGCGCCAGTGGTGGGCATCTCGCCGATCATCAACGACCAGCCCGTGCGCGGGATGGCCGACGCGTGCCTGACCGCGGTCGGGCTCGGTGTGTCCGCCGAGGCCGTGGGCAGGCATTATGGCTCCCGCGAGTGCTCCGACAACGGCATCCTCGACGGGTGGCTGGTGCACTCCGGCGACACCGCCGACGTGCCGGGGGTGCTGGTGCGCGCGGTGCCGCTGCTGATGTCCGATGTGGACGCGACGGCCGCGATGGCTCGCGCGGCGTTCGACCTGGGTGGTGTCGATGTTGAGTGAACAGTCTGAACACGGTGCGCGGGGGTCCGTGGAGATCCTGCCGGTGCGCGGGCTGCCCGAGTTCCGGCCGGGCGACGACCTGACCGGCGCCATCGTCGCCGCGGCGCCGTGGCTGCGCTCTGGCGACATCGTGGTGGTCACCAGCAAGGTCGTGTCCAAAGTAGAGGGTCAGCTGGTGTCGGTGCCGTCCGACCCGGAGGCCCGCGACGCGGTCCGGCGCAAGCTGGTACTCGAAGAGTCGGTGAAGATCGTCGCGCGCAAGTTCCGCTCGCTGATCACCGAGAACCGGCTGGGCATCGTGCAGGCAGCCGCGGGCATCGACTCGTCCAACGTGGCAGGCGACGAGCTGGCGCTGCTGCCGGTCGACCCCGACGCCTCGGCGCTGGCCCTGCGCCTTGGGCTGCGCGAGCGGCTGGGTGTCGAGGTGGCCGTGGTCATCACCGACACCATGGGCCGGGCGTGGCGCATCGGGCAGACCGACGCCGCGATCGGCTCGTCCGGGCTGCGGGTGCTGCACTCCTACGCGGGCCAGATCGACTCGCAGGGCAACGAGCTGTCGGTGACCAGGGTGGCCGTGGCCGACGAGGTCGCCGCGGCGGCCGACCTGGTCAAGGGCAAGCTCGGCGGCGTGCCCGTCGCGGTGGTGCGCGGCCTGGAGATCGGCGACGAGACCGCCACCGCGCGCGACCTGCTGCGGTCGGTCGAGGACGACCTGTTCCGGCTGGGCACCGAGGAGTCCATCGCCCAGGGCAGGCAGGAGGCGGTGCTGCTGCGCCGGTCCCTGCGCGAGTTCACCGGCGAGCCGGTCGACCCGGAGTCGCTGCGCCGCGCGGTGGCCGCGGGCCTGACCGCCCCGGCTCCGCACCACACCCGCCCGGTCCGCTTCGTCCGGCTGGCCGACCATCGCGACGAACTGCTCGCGGCGATGCGCGAGGCGTGGAAGGCCGACCTGCGCGGCGACGGGATGCCCGCGGACTGGATCGAACGCCGCGTCCGCCGGGGCGCGCTGCTGTTCGAGGCCACCGAGATCCTGCTGCCGTTCCTGGTCCGCGACGGCGCGCACACTTATCCCGACGCCCGCAGGTCCGAGGCCGAACGCACGATGTTCACCATCGCGGGCGGCGCGGCGGTGCAAGGCACGCTCGTGGCGCTGGCGGCCGAGGGACTTGGGTCGTGCTGGGTGTCGTCGACGATCTTCTGCGCTGATGTAGTCCGGCGCGTACTCGACCTGCCGGACACGTGGGAGCCGCTGGGCGCGGTCGCCGTGGGGCACCCGGTGGAGGAACTGACCCCGCGCTCGATGTCGACCGAGGACTGCTGGGTGGAGAAATGACGCTGCACGCGGACGCCGTGGCCACGCTGACCTCGTGGAAGCCCGCCGACCGCGGACAGGAGTCCCTGCGCCAGGCCTACCTCGGTTTCCTCGCGGCACGGCCGGACGCGTGTGAACGCGCGTGCGCGGCCGGACACCTCACGGCGTCGGCGCTGGTCCTGGACGACACGGGGTCCCAGGTCCTGCTGACCCTGCACCCGCGCGTCGGCACCTGGCTGCAGTTGGGTGGCCATTGCGAGCCTTCGGATGTGTCACTGGCGGGGGCGGCGCTGCGGGAGGCGACCGAGGAGTCGGGGATCGACGGGCTGGTGATCGAGCCGGTGCCGTTTCATGTGGACGTGCACCCGATCACGTGCTCGCTTGGTGTGCCGACCCGGCATTTCGACGTCCGTTTCGCGGTGCGCGCGCCCGCGGGTGCGCGCGCGGTGTGCAGTGACGAGTCGCTGGATCTGCGGTGGTGGCCGATCGACGCGCTGCCGGACGACCCGGACGGCTCAGCCGGGATCGCGGAGATGATCGACGCCTTGGTCGCGCGGTGATCAGCGTCCGGATTGATCCGGAGTCGGCGGTGCCGCCGTTCGAGCAGGTTCGGAGTGGGCTGGCGCAGGGGATCAACGATCACACGCTGGCGGTGGGGACGAAGCTGCCTACTGTTCGGCAGTTGGCGGCCGATCTTGGTTTGGCGGCTAATACCGTGGCGCGCGCTTATCGGGAGTTGGAAGAGGCTGGTCTGGTCGAGACGCGCGGGCGAGCGGGGACGTTCGTTGGGGCGGCGGGGGATCGGACGCTGGAACGCGCGCGCACGGCGGCGGCGGCTTATGCGTCGGCGGCTCATAAGTTGGGACTGTCGACGGAGGATGCGTTGGCGATTGTTGAGGCGGCGCTCGCGCAGCAGACTCGGTGACAATCCGACAATCCTTAAGTTGAACAATCCGGCGTGGGTAGACGGCGCCCGCTGTTCAACGTCGCCCGCTGTTCGCGGATCCTGCCGTTCAGCGATTCACCCTGTTCACATCGCTGTTCAACCGATCAGCGGACCCGGCGTCGTCCGGGCCGTCTGGCTTGGGCCGCACCATCGGGTGAAACTGGGCGATCACGCTGTGCCCGGGGCCCCTACGACGGCCCCTGTGGGGAAAAAGCGGTGGCGGATAAGGCACCCCACACGCCAGGCAGCTTAGGGGCCGTCGTCCCCCCAGACACAGCGTGATCGCCCAGTTTCACCCGATGCTGCTTTGTGGGTCGGCGCGGCTTGGATCATTCTACAATTCTACGTTTCGGCAATCCTACAATCGTTGCGGGCGTTGTTGAGTCGGGCGGCCCGGCGGGTTAGGTGGTCGCGTTCGGCGAGCCCGTCTTGGGGTAGTTGAAGTGTCGAACTCCGTTCGCTCGCCCTCAACCGCCCACCCGATGGTCGCGACGTGGCCCAACCCTGCGGTGGATCGGCCGGTCCGCGTTCGAATCGCGCCGCCTGCTCACGCGAGCCCCGCCACCAGGTCGGCGACTTCTCGCGCCATCTCGCCGGTGGTCACCCTCGGCACGCCGCCATAGCGGCCCCGGAGATAGCCGCGCTCCAGATTCTCGTCCCTGCGCGGCCGGGCATCGATCAGGGAATACAGCTCGGTCTCCCCGCTCGACTTCTTCGCCGCGATCCACACCTGGTCACGACTCAGCGGCCTGCCAACCATCCCGGTGCCGAGCAGGGTCGCGTCATGAGTGGTGAACAGCAACTGCGCGCCGTGCGGGTTGGCGACCGGGTCCTGGAAGAGCCGGATGACCTCGGCGGCGAGGATCGGGTGCAAGCTGGAGTCAAGTTCATCCGCGAGCAAGACCGACCCACTGTCAAGTTTGTCCAGCGCCTGCCCGATGAACGCGAACCACGCGTGAGTGCCAAGGGACTCCTGGGAGTGGAACTCGAGGGCCACCGGTTCGTCACCGCTTCCGCGGTGCAGCAACCGTATCTGCTGGTCGACCGGCTTCGCGCTGTCCACGTCCAGCCCAAGAATTCCCAAATCCGCCAGCCGCAGCAGCGACTCGACTCGACCGCGGTAACCGGTATCGTGATGATCTGTCAGCCGCTTCCTGGTGTATTCGGCACGCTTCGTCATATCGTCGCCGGAGCTGACCATCGACAGGTTGTCCAGGAACCAGCGATAAATGGGAGACAGCTGCGGGTGATTGAGGGTGGCCGCGACTGTCAGAAAGAGCGCATTTGGCCTGGTCGATGCGACCAGATGTTCCTTGGCGCCACGCAGGTTCTCATTGGGGAAGTGAATTTCCTTGCCTTTACGCCCCGGATCGCGATCGAACCAAACTTGCTTGTTTCCTTTGGGGTAGGCGTGCAGCCACTCAGCCTCCACCCGATCGTCGGACAACTCGAATCCGTACGTGTAGCGCACTTTCCGCCCGTCGCGACGCGAACCCTCAGGCAACAGCAGATCGACCTCGAAGAGTGTTGTTTCGTCCCCGCAAGTAGGGTCGAGCGCGAACGGCTCCCGAGGCACCCCATGTCCACCCGCCCAGGACACCATCGAGTCGCGCACGGCCGCCCTCATCGCCAGCAGCGCCTGCAGCAGGTTCGACTTGCCGGAAGCGTTGGCCCCGAACACCCCGACCGCGGGGATGATGCCGATCTCCTTGCCGCCCGACTCGACGCCGGTGCGCCGGACGATCGCGTCATCGGAGTCGGACGCGACGAAGGAAAGTTCAGCCTCTCCTCGAAGCGACCGGAAGTTCGCGACCCGAAACCGCACCAGCACCGCCGGCCTCCCTATACCCTGGCGAAACGTTGCCCAGACAGACTCTCAGGTAGAAATCCTACAGGATCGCCACCAAAACCCGGATTCAAGCCGGGATCCAACGTTCCGACAATCCTACAATCGCTGGTCCGGGACCCGGATGTCGTCCGGGGCGTCAGTGCGGCTGGCGGGTGTTGTGGAGTCGGGCGGCTTGGCGGGTTAGGTGGTCGCGTTCGGCGAGGTTGGGTGCCTGTTGAGCCGCATCGGCGTACAGCCGGGCTGCCGTCTCCAGGTCGCCGTCGCGCTCGTGAAGGTAGGCCGCTACCGCGGTGTGGCGGGGCAGTGAGTCGTCCAGTTTCGCGAGTGCCGCGAGGCCTGCGATGGGGCCGTCCGCCTCGCCGACGGCCACCGCGCGGTTGAGCCGGACGACCGGGCTGTCGGTCAGGCGCGCGAGTTCGTCGTACCACTCGACTATCTGTACCCAGTCGGTCTCCCCTGCCGTGGGCGCGTCCGCGTGCAGTGCGGCGATGGCGGCCTGAGCCTGGAACTCGCCCAGTCGGTCGCGCGCCAGGGCCGCCTGCAGGATCTCGACGCCCTCGGTGATCGACTCGGTGTCCCATCGGCCGCGGTCCTGCTCGGCGAGCGGCACGAGGCTGCCGTCGGGCGCGGTCCGGGCCGTGCGTCGGGCGTGGTGGAGCAGCATGAGGGCGAGCAGGCCGGCCACCTCGGGGTGATCAATCACAGTCGCAAGCTGCCGGGTGAGTCGGATGGCCTCGACAGCGAGATCGACATCGCCGCTATAGCCCTCGTTGAAGACCAGGTATAGAACGCGTAGGACGGTGGCGACGTCGCCGGGCTGGTCGAAACGCACTCCCGAGACAGTGCGCTTGGCCCGGCTGATGCGCTGCGCCATGGTCGCTTCGGGCACCAGGTAGGCCTGAGCGATTTGGCGGGTGGTCAGCCCTCCAACGGCGCGCAGCGTGAGCGCGACGGCGGATGACGGCGTCAGCGACGGGTGGGCGCACAGGAAGTAGAGCTGGAGCGTGTCATCGACCGCGGGCGCGGGCCCGGGCACGGGCTCCTCTTCGACGAGGTCTTCACGCCTGCGCCGGGCGACGTCCGCGCGGGTGGCGTCGAGGAACTTGCGCCAGGCCGCGGTGATCAGCCAGCCCTTCGGGTCGCGCGGCGGGTCGGCGGGCCAGACGCGGACGGCCTCGACCAGCGCGTCCTGCACGGCGTCCTCGGCCGCCGCGAAGTCTGCTCCGCGGCGGACGAGGATACCGAGCACGCTGGGCGTGAGGCTCCTGAGTAGGACCTCGTTCACAGGTCACTCCGTGATGGTGGGCGGCGCAGCCATGAAGGGGCGCACCTCAAGCCACTCGTGGATCGGCTTCCCGCCCGCGCCCGGGGCGGCCGACAGGTCCCCGGCCAGCTCGACGGCGCGCTCGTGGCTGTCGACGTCGATCACCATCCAGCCCGCGATGAGGTCCTTGGTCTCGGCGAACGGGCCGTCGGTCACCGGCGGACGACCCTCGCCGTCATAGCGGACCCACGTCCCCTCGGGGGCCAGCGCCTGACCGTCGACGAACTCGCCGGTCCCCTCCAGCCGGGCCGCGAAGTCGCTCATGTACCGCATGTGGGCCGAGATCTCCGCGGGCGTCCACCGGTCCATGGGCACGTCGTTGACCGCTGACGGGGCGCCGCGGTAGTGCTTGAGCAGCAAGTACTTGGCCATCGTGGTTCTCCTTGGTGCTGATGCGACCCAGTCCGGTCGCGTTCAGTGCGGGGACGGAGCAGGTCACGGGTTCTCGACATCGCCGCCCGACTTTTCTTCGAGTCAGAGCCTGCGGTAGTCGCGCGGTGAGAAGCGCGGCGCGAAGCGGGGTTTGCCGGGGCCGCCGAGCAGGACGTAGAGGGCCGCGCGGTGGCGTTGTGGGGTGTAGGGGGCCAGTTCTTCGAGCATCCGGTCGTCGTCGATCTTGTGGCCGAGCAGGCCATAGCCGATGAGGTCCGACAGGTGGTAGTCGCCGACGCTGAGCGCGTCCGGGTCGCCCCAGGCGCGCTGGGCGACCTCCGCCGCGGTCCACACGCCGATGCCCGGGACCTTCCGCAGCAGGGCCCGTCCCTCTTCGCCCTTGAGCTCGACCGCGCGCTCCAGTCGGCCCGCCACTTGGGCCGCGGCGAGCACCGCGCGGCGGCGGGCGCCGTCGAGGCCTGCCTTGTGCCACTCCCAGTCCTCGATGCCCAGCACGGCCCGCGGCGAAGGCGGGGTCGTGAGGCCGGCGGGTGCCGGTCCGGGCGCGGGGTCGCCGAAGCGGCGGGCCAGGTCACGCCAGGTGCGGTAGGCCTCGGTGCCGGTCACTTTCTGTTCGATGATCGCCGCGAGCAGCACGTCCCACACCCGCCCGGTCGAACCCAAACGCAGCCCGGGGCGCCTGCGCCGGGACTCCGCGACGAGCGGATGGTGCGCGACGAAGCCGGAGTCGTCGTCCTCGGCGCCGAGCAACGCGGGCAGGCCGTCGATGAGCCGCTCCGCGCCGGGCCCCCAGGCTGACGCGGCCACGTCGTCGCCGATGCGCAGGCAGAGCGTGCCCGCTCCGTCCGGGGTGTTGGCGGCCAGCCAGAGCCCACGCTCGTCCTGCTGCCACGCCGGGTCGCCCGGGCCGCGCCGCAGCGGGCGCAGGGCGCTCGCGACGTCATGCGGGCCGTCGGGTGCCCAGTGCCGTACCAGGGCGGCGGGGGCGGGGATCGCGGTCATCACGAGGACCGTACCCGCCGGTTGGCTACAGTGGTCCGCACATCACGCCCGCCGGGGACCAAAGGACACCAAGCTCTGTGACTGCCGAACTGCATGTCGTCGTGCCCGCCGGGGGCAGCGGCACCCGCCTGTGGCCGCTGTCGCGGGCCGCGAACCCGAAGTTCCTGCACCCTCTCACCGGCACCGACCGGTCACTGCTGCAGGCCACCTTCGACCGCTTGGCCCCGCTCTCCTCGGCGGAGAACCTGCTGGTCGTGACCGGTACGGCGCACGCGGCGGGCGTCGCGCGGCAGCTGCCGGACCTGCCGGAGCGCAACATCCTGGTCGAGCCGCTGGCCCGTGACTCCTGCGCGGCCATCGCGCTGGCCGCCGCGGTGATCGACAAGCGCGCGCCGGGGGCGGTCATGGCCTCCTTCGCCGCCGACCACCTGATCACCGACACCGACGAGTTCGCCCACACCGTCGCCCGCGCGGTCGACGGCGCGCGCGACGGCAACCTGATGACCATCGGCATCACGCCGACCCGCCCCGAGACCGGCTATGGCTACCTGCGGTGCAGTGAACCCGCCGAGCGCGGGGTCATCCAGAAGCTGTTGGAGTTCAAGGAGAAGCCGAGCCTCGAGGTCGCCACCCAGTACGTCGAGTCGGGCAGCTACCTCTGGAACGCCAGCATGTTCGTCTGGCGCACCGACGTCTTCCTCGCCGAACTGTCCGCCCGCCGCCCCGACGTGGCCGAGCCGATCCTGGCCATCGCCGCCGCGTGGGACACCGAGGCGCAAGAAGCCGTGCTGTCCCAGCTGTGGCCGTCGGTGCCGAAGGTGGCCGTCGAGTACGCCGTGATGGAACCGGCCGCCGCCGAGGGCAAGGTCGCCACCGTCCCCGGCGACTTCGGCTGGAGCGACATCGGCGACTTCGACACCCTCGGCGACCTGCTCGGCACCGACGTCGGCGAAGGCGGCCGATCGGTGTCGACCAGCGGCAACGGCAAGGTCATCGTGGTCGACGGCAAGGGCGTGGTCGTCGTCCCGGCGAACCGCCTGATCGCGACCCTCGGCGTCAACGACCTGATCGTGGTCGACACCGAGGACGCGGTCCTGGTGTGCAGGCGCGACCGGGCCCAGGACATCAAGAAGCTGACCGAGATCCTGCGCGAACGCGGCGAACTCGATTACATCTGACCCGTCCGATCGGCGCTGGCCGATGACGGCACGCGACTGGAGAGATACTCTGGCAGGGCACATGGAGCGACGCAGGAGAGGGCACTCTATGGACCCCCGAGAGCGCGCCGACGCCATTCTCGCCCGCGCACGTGCCCGTGGCGCCTTCGTCGTCACTCCGGAGAGTGCGATCTCTCCCATGGACGCCTCCGCGACACTGCAGATCCCACGGGCTGTGGTGAACGCGCTGGACGACACTGAAGTCACCATGGTCTTCCCGGTGGCGACCGAGGAGCTTCCCGCGATCGCCCAGGACGCGGCGACGCAGTCGCTGGCCGCTCCGCCTCGTCGGGCCCAGCACCCGGTCGACCCGCGTTCCCGTCCCACGGAACAGCTTCCGCAGGCACGACCGGAGCAAGTGGACGGTCTGGTGCCCACGACGAGGCCGTCGCCGCAGCCTCGGCAGACCTTTACGCAGCGGCTCGACGGCTGAGCCTGGTTGGGCCGAACCACGGCCCAGCTGCCCGGTGAGGTGCCTGTTTGGGTGGTTCGCCTTGATTTGGGGCCCCTAGAAATGGGCCTGTGCGGGTCAAAAGGCGAGCTCAAGGAACCTCACCCGCACCGCGATTTTAGGCCCATTTCCCCCAAATCAAGGCGAACCACCCAAACAGGCCGTTGGATTCGGCCCGTTGCGCTTAGCGGGTTTCGAGCTTAAGGCGTAGTGCTAGGCCTGCCTTCACTGCGAGGCGTACTGGCGCCCAGATGGGGCCCTGGTGGCGGTCTGCGATGTAGCGGTAGGCGCTGTCGTGGTGGGCTGCCAGCATCTTTGTCGATGCCTTTGCCGTGGATACGCCTTGGATGTGCATGACTTTGGCTGTGGGTACGTAGACGTTCTGCCAGCCAGCCCTGCCCAGGCGTTCGCCGAGGTCGACGTCCTCGAAGTACATGAAGTAGCGGGAATCGAAACCGTCAACCGAGTCGAAGGCCTCCCTGCGGATCAGGAAGCACGAGCCCGACAGCCAGCCTGCGACCCGCTCCCGGACATCCGTCGCCGACTGCTTGTACGCCTTGGTCCACGGGTTGCCCGGCCACACCTTCCCCAGTACCCCGTGCCCGATTCCCTTGCCCAGTGACGGGATCTCGCGGGCCGACGGATAGACCGCGCCGGTTTGTTCGGTGATCAGGGGGCCGAAGGCGCCGCCGCGGGGCCAGCGGTCGGCGGCTTCGAGGAGGGTGTCGAGGGAACCCGGCTCCCATTCGACGTCGGGGTTGGAGATCACGATCCAGCCGTAGCTGTCGTCCAGGGCGGCTACGCCGCGGTTGGCGCCCGCGCCGTAGCCGAGGTTTCCGCCGGTTCGCACGAGTTCGACGTTGTCGTGGGTCTCGGCGGCGGCCTCAGGGGCGCCGTCGGTGGAGCCGTTGTCGGCCAGGATCACGTGCACCGGGCGGGAGGTGGCCTTGTCCAGTGTCACAAGGAACCGGTCGAGCGTCTCCCCGGGCGAGTACGTCACGGTCACGACGGCGATCTCGGCACCGTAGGTTTCGGTCACGACCAAACATTGTCCACGCAGGCTCAGCGGGCCCGGCGGTGGGTCAGCAGCGCCCGTTCGTACACCTCGCGGTGGCGGTCGGCGCACTGGCTCCAGGAGAACTCCTTGGCCCGCTGCTGGGCCGCGGCCGACAGCACCGCGCGGCGGGCCGGGTCGTCGAGCAGGTCGGCGATGGCGGCGCTGATGTCGCCCGCGCCGACGCCGCAGTAGGCCACGGCGTCGCCGCCGACCTCGGGCAGCGACAGCCTCCGCGTGGTCAGCACACACGCCCCGCAGGCCATCGCTTCCAGGACCGGCAGGCCGAAGCCCTCGCCGAGGCTGGGGTAGGCGACCAGCGCGGCGCCGCCGAGGAAGCCCGCGAGGTTCTCGAAGGGCAGGTAGCCCGCGCGGATCACGCGCAGGCGGTGCGGCACGGCGTCGAGCGCGCGTTCGATCTGGTGGTCCCAGCCGGGCTGACCGGCCAGCACCAGCGCGGGCGGCTCCGCTCGGCCCTTGCAGGCCGCGGCGAAACCGCGGATCAGGGCGGGCACGTTCTTGCGCGGCTCCAGAGCACCGAGGAACGCGACGTACGGCTGGTCCCCCAGCCCGACCACGGCCCGCGCCTCGGCGACCTCGGCGGGCGAGGGTGGGTGGAAGCGCTCGGTGTCCACGCCGTGCTGGATGACGTCGAGCCTGCGCGGGTCGGCGTTGGCGACCCGCGTCAGCTCGGCCGCCGTCGCCACACTCGGCACCACGCAGCGCGCGGCGCGGACCAGGGCGGTCTTGGTCCAGGCGCGGAAGAACGTCGCCTTGATCGAGTGGTGCAGCACGGCGTCGGTGAAGAAGGTCGCGTCGTGCAGGGTGACCACGGACGCGGCCGGGTTGGCCAGCGGGATCGTGTAGTGGGGGGAATGCAGCACGTCGACGTTGAGCCTGCGGACGAGCCGCGGCAACGTTGTCTGCTCCCAGGTCAGCCGGGCGGTGCGGGTGGTCACCGACGCCGAGGTCGGCACGATCCGCGCGTCGGGGGCCAGTTCGCTGTAGAGCCGGGTGTCGCGGGGCTGGCAGACCACGCTGAGCGCGGCGCCGTCGGCGGCCAGGGCCGCGACCAGCGAGTCGACATACCGGCCCACCCCACCGCGGTCCGCGGGCACCGCGGTCGCGTCGATGAGCACGGCGGGGTCGGACACGCTGGACAGCGTACGACGGCCGATGTCGGCGGAATGACCGAACCGGTTAACTTCCTTCTCCACTCTTGTTAGCCCAGTGGCTCACATGCAGCCGCCAGACCGCCTCGGCCGCCCCCGCCCAGGTGAACCCGGCGGCCCGCGCGCGGCCCCTGGCGACCAGGTCGGCGGCCGTGTCCGGCCGCTCAAGCACCTCCCGAAGAGCACGCGCCAGGTCGGCTGGATCGTCGCGGCGGGCGGTGATCCCGGCCCCGCCCGCGACCTCGACCAGGGCGGGTGCGTCCGAGTGCACCACCGGGACGCCCGCCGCCATCGCCTCCAGGACCGGCAGCCCGAACCCCTCGGCCCGGCTCGGCGCGGCGAGCACGGCGGCCTGGCGCAGCACCGTGGCGAGTTCGCCGTCAGTCACCCGACCGAGGACGTGGAGCCGCGCGCGGGGCAGGCCGTGGCGGTCGGCGAGGGCGTCGAGATCAACCTCACCCCAGCCGCGCGGGCCGACTACGACGAGCGCGGCGCGCGAGAGGCCCGCCATCGCGGCGACCAGGGTGTCGAGGCCCTTGCGTGGCTCGACGGTGCCGATGGCCAGCACATACTCCGGCGGCAGGCCGTCGACCGGGGTCGGCTCGGCGGCGGTGACCCCGTGCCCGATCACGTGCACCGGTGCGGGTCCGGGCGCGTGCCTGGCCAGGTCGTCGGCGACGGCCTGGGTCGGCACGATCACCGCCGCCGCCGTGGCCGTGGCCCGGCGGATGACCTTGCGGTGCCAGGCGGCGCCACGCGGAGTCAGCGTCTCTGGGTGGGTGAAGGGCACGGTGTCGTGCACGGTGACCACAAGCCCGCCGCGCGCGGGCGGGGCGAGCGGGGTGGGCGCGTGCACCATGTCGCCGCCGGGCCACAGCGGCATGCCGTACTCCCAGGCCAGCGTCAGCGCCCGCCTCGGCAGCGCGAGCGCGCGGGGGCCGAGCACGCCGGGGATCGCCGCCGGGGACAGGTCGGCGTGGCGCGCGGTGACGCCGCGGACTGTCCAGCCCACTGGAGCGGCGGCTGCCAGAGCGGCGGCCAGCTCGCGGGTGTAGCGGCCGGTTCCGCCCGGAACCGGGGACAGCAGTTGCTCGGTGAGGACGACCAGCTCGGGCACGCCGGAAGGATGGCATGCCTGCGGTAGCGTCGCGCCGGTGAACGTCCGCACGACCGTCGTCGTCGTCACCTGGCGCGGCCGGGCACACCTCGCCGCGTGCCTCGACGCCCTGGCCGCGCAGACCAGGCCGCACCGCGCGATCGTGGTCGACAACGCCTCCACCGACGGTTCCGCCGCGATCGCCGCCGCCCATCCGAGCGCGCCGGAGGTGCGCG